>CAVTGY010000004.1:0-291137 GCA_963734395.1 uncultured Acidimicrobiaceae bacterium
CGGTTGGGGGCGCACCATCGACCTGCGTTCGGCTGCAAACAGCTAGCCCTATGAATGGCACTTTCGGGTGTGTCGGCAGTGGTGGTTTGACCTCACAACGAAGCGGGTCGACCAGCAGCAGACGTCTCATCGTGGTCGTACATGATCCATCTGTGTCGGGCGGTCAGCTTCGATTCACTTTCCGGCCTGAAAGGCCCGTTCCGCACGGTCGAATTCCTGGTGAACAGCATCGAGATCGTAGGGCTGTTCCTGAAGGGTCTCGGCGTCCCACTGGCTGCGTGAGGTCCCCACGAAGTCGCCGCCGTATATGTGGATGGCACCCGTATAGGACGACCGTGCCGGATTGTGGACCGCGTGGATGACATCGTCGCCGAGGAGTTGCACAGACCCCTCCGTCAGTTCTTTACCGCCGGATGGGACGAGGGAGCTCCCGCTCCGGCGATAGAACGTGTTTTCCTCACGACCGCCAAAAATGCCAATGGCAGCCCACATTCGGTGATTGTGGGGGAACAGAGTCATGAGCGGTGGCCAGACCACATTCAAGACAGTTAGGTAGGGGGAGCAATATAGGACCGTTAATCCGGCCGACGGGTACTTCAGAGTGTCTGTCAGCCATCTGTCGACGACGGAGCGGGCGAGGATTTCTCGAACGGCGCCCCTCGGGTCCGGCTCGGTCATCGCATCTATACAAGCGGCGACGATCTCATCGGTCGTGGTCATTGCCGCATCCCTTCCTTTCCCTGATCCTGATCATGGCCTCCGTGTGTCATTCCAACCGGTGCGGCGGACCGCTGGTCTAACTCGCCGCCGGGTGCGTCATGAGTTCGACCGGCGTGCTGAGGCCATATATGGCTATGCGAGGACTTCGACCCTGAGGAACGTGGCCGGAACGGTGGTGCGGTCGGCGTGCGTGCTCGTGTTCTGTACCACGAACAATGTCTCAAGTTCTGACTGAAGCTCCGCCTCCCGGCCACTCTCTTCTGCCGCGGCGAAAGCGTTCATCGTTGGGCCGTAGAAGCTCCGGAACTCCGCCAGAAGTTGGCGGGGCGGGACCGGGAATTTGAAGGTAAAGGTTTCATGCTTGTACGAGATGCTCTTCGCGGGGAGGCCCGCCGAGGTGAATCGTTTGGTGACCGTCTCCTCAGATCCCCAGGTCATGGGGCTAACGAATCCTTCGGGGGGCGGGGGAGAATACTTCGAACTGATTTTCAGTATCTGGGCCACGATGGTGGGGTCGTTGGGGATCCAGTTGCCCATGACGACTCGGCCACCCGGACGAGTGACACGGACCATTTCCTTGGCAACGTCCTCTGGCCGGGGCGCGAACATCGCCCCGAAGATGCTCACGACAAGGTCGAAGGAGTCATCCTTCAACCCCTCGAGATTGGTGGCATCGCCCTCTTCAAATCGACAGTTGGTGAGCCCTTCATCCTTGGCCCTCCTGTTCCCTGCCTCGACGAGGTTGCGGGCGATGTCGACCCCGATGACGTTGGCACCCAACCGGGCCAACGGCAGGGCGGTTGTACCGTCACCGCAGCCAAGATCGAGGACATCGAGACCCGGGGTGATGCCCAGGGAGGCCACAAGATGCTCTCCGCTTTCGCGCATGCCCTGTGCGATTCGGGTGAAGTCACCCTTCTCCCAAAGGGCCTGGTTCGGGTTCGGGCTTGATCGGACTTCGGTCATGACCACTCCTCTCGTTGGTGGTGGTTCTCAGTCTGAAGGTATCGAGGCCCTTTGCCTAGTACTATTTCTGTAGTGGCGAAGTCCCCAGGCGCTTACGGGCTGTTCTGCCCGGTATCCAAAGCGGCCGAGGTTGTCTGCCAGCGATGGACGCCGTTGATCCTGCGCGAGCTCCTGGTAGGTAGCAGCCGGTTCAACGAAATCCGCCGCGGGGTCCCGACTTGCTCGCCAAGTCTTCTGTCGAAACGCCTCAAGGAACTCGAGGCCGCTGGCGTGGTCGAGCACGACCCGGAGAGCGCAACGTATGCACTTACTGAGGCCGGCATCGAACTGTTGCCGCTGATCCAGGGGCTAGGGGAATGGGGACAGCGTTGGGCTCGCAGTGAGTACCACCCCGACGAGCTCGACCCGGGAGTTCTCCTGTGGGATGTCCGGAGGTACCTGCGTCCGGGCAGCCTGGGTGATGGCAGGATCGTTGTCCAGTTCGAGTTCCCATTGATGCCGCCCCGTAGGCGCTACTACTGGGTCGTCGACGACGGCCACGAAGTGGATGTGTGTCTCACCGATCCCGGGATGGGCGTCGACGTCGACATTTCGGCCGACCTACGCGCGCTCACCGGAGTTTGGATGGGGGACCAGCGCTTCGAAGATGCTGCGAGTCAGGGGTTGATCGATGTGAGTGGTCCCCGGAATCTCTCGAGAGAGGTGCCCGGTTGGTTCGGACAGCATCCGGTACTGTCGAAAGTCGCCTCGAAACGCAAAGACCTTACGAAATAGCCGCCCGCCCAGCGGCCCCCTGACACCTACCACCGGGTACGCGGGACACCATCGCTGCCTATCGTCAGTTCGTGAAGGTCAGCCTCACCGCCCCTTGAAATGCCTGGCAGTGATCCATCCCCGTCGGGCTGCCACGAAATTCGCGCCCGCAGCCACGGCCAAGCATCCGAAGAAGACGAACCAGCCCCAGTTGTGTTCTCTTCCGTACGGGTCTGCTGTCGGTCTGGTTGACATCTCTAAAGTGGGATTGCCTCCCGCTGGAAGGATGGAACCATGCCGAAGAAGTTCCCTGCGGAGTTCAAGCGTGACGTCGTCGCCGTCGCTCGTCGGGGCGACCTGCGCATCCCCGAAGTCGCCGTCGACTTCGGGATCGCTGAAGAGACGGTCCGACGCTGGATGCGCCAGGCCGACATCGACGACGGGATCAAGGACGGTCTGACAACCGCCGAACAGGACGAGGTAGTCCGATTGCGTCGTGCGAACCGACGCCTCGAGATGGAGAACGAGATCCTCCGCCGGGCTGCCGCCTACTTCGCCAAGGACGCGCTCCCAAAATGAAGTTCCCGCTGGTCCGTGACCTGGCCGCCGAAGGGTTCCCGGTGCGGCTGACCTGCGGGGTGCTCGGCTTCAGTCCTCAGGCCTTCTACAGGTGGCAGGCCCAACCTGTCTGCCGGCGTGACTACGACGACGCCCACCTGGTGAATGTCATCCGTGACGTGCACGAGGACGACCCCGAGTTCGGGTATCGGTTCATCTCAGATGAGCTCGAGCGGGCGGGCCACAGTGTGGGCGAGCGACGAGTCTGGCGGCTCTGCTCCGAACACCGGATCTGGTCGACCACTACGAAGAAGGGGCGGAAGTCCTCGGGCAAACGCCCTGGACCGGCCGTCCACGACGACCTCGTGCAGCGGAACTTCACCGCTCCCGCCCCCGACAAGGTCTGGCTGACTGACATCACCGAACATTGGACCGATCAGGGCAAGCTCTACGCGTGCGTGATCAAGGACGTCTGCTCGAACCGGATCGTCGGTCACGCCACCTCTGATCGGATGACCGCGGCACTGGCCACCACCGCACTGCGTTCCGCCGTTGCCAGGCGTCGACCGAAGGGCACCGTGGTCGTTCATTCGGACAGGGGCGGCCAGTTTCGTTCACGAGCCTTCCGAGCGGTGCTGAAGGCCAATCAGCTCGCCGGATCAATGGGTCGGGTCTCCTCGGCCGGCGACAACGCAGCCATGGAGTCCTTCTACTCACTTCTCCAGAAGAACGTCCTCGACCGGAAGCGCTGGAAGACGAGAGACGACCTCGCCTACGAGATCATCTACTGGATCGAGCACACCTACAACCACCGCCGCCGGCAACGCGGCCTGGGCAAGCTCACGCCCGTCGAGTTCGAACTGGCGTTCACTGCAAGAATCGAAGATGCTGCTGCCTGATCAATGAAACCGGGTGTCAACTGAACCGACAGCAGACCGACTTTCGCCCGTGTAATCGAGTTATCGGGACATCCGGACCGAGGTGTCGGCAGAGGACGCCAAAGCACGCCGATCCGGAGCTACCCGATTGTTCAGTCCGCCCCCCGGCATCGCGAGGATTCACCGGAGCAACTTGCGTGGGGGAGTGTCTGGCCGTACACTTGTACGTACAGGAGGAACGATGACAACCAAAGACAAGCGCCGTGAAGTTCGAATCGCAGCTGACGACGATGACCTGTTGGCCGAGGCTGCGGGGCTGGCAGGTGTCTCCGTCTCCGAGTTCCTCCTGGATCGGGCGCTGTCGGATGCTGCCGATCTTGTGGACGCCCATCGAACCATCCGCCTGGCCAACGAGGATCATGACCGTTTCCTTGCCGCGCTGGACGGGCCGGTCCGCCCACCCGAGGAGCTGATTGCCCAGGCCCGCCAAGCCCGTCGGCTCAAGCGGGTCGATTGAGTGCGCGTCGAGCGCCTGGGGGATCAGCACGAGGTCGGCAGTTTCAGCTGCGGTGTGAAGGACCTGGACGAGTGGCTGCGTGCACACGCACTCGAGAATCAACGGCGAAATCTCTCCCGGACCTTTGTACTTCTGGACGACGCCAATCATGTGGTCGGGTATTACGCCCTCACCATGGGTGGAGTGCAAAAGGAGGCGTTGCCACCCCGGTACGGAAGAGGGCTACCCGGGTTCGACATCGGCATGGTGCTGCTGGCCCGTTTCGCCATAGCTGACACACAACAGGGACTGGGGCTCGGCCGAGATTTGCTGATCGAGGCCATCGAACGGGCCGCCGATGCCGGGACGCAGGTGGCCGCACGGTTCATCGCGGTCGATCCGATCGACGAAGCCGCACGTGCCTTCTATGGGAAGTTCGGGTTCAGACAAGTTGAAGGGGATGCCCGTGGGCGCATGTATCTCCGGATCGATGAGGCGCTGGCTGCTCTCGGGGGACCGTGATGACAGACGCGTGGCCATGTCGACCTGATCGTCGCAGCTGAGAGCGTTTGGCGCCGTTTTCTCTCGTCCAGTGCGTAGGCAGGAGCCGCATTCACACGGCTGAGGTCGGAGGTTCGAGTCCTCTAGCGCCCACCAGGTTAACTAGGCCAAATGGCCAATCAGTTGGGCTCTCGGGGCGCCGAGTCCGTGTGTCCATCGAAGCGGGTCAACTCCACACCGGGTGAGGGGATACCCAGGGTGCCACCGACTGGCATCACATTGGGGCGCGCGCATCCTGCCCGACCAGAGCGGGCGACGTGGACTTTGCTTAGGATCAAGGACTCAACTTGGTCAAATTAGGGGAGCTGAGTTGGACCAGCAGCCGAATGTGAACTTGCCGTGGGTGGAGTCTCCGTTCTTTGCTCGCGAGCTTGCGGCTCGAGCCGACGGACTAACGCCCGACCAAGAGCGAGTGGCGATCGGCTTCCACGATGATGGCTACGTGGCTATTGAGCAGTTGATCCCTCACCGACTGTGTGACGCCATCGTGGCTGAGATCGACCCGATATTCGATGATCCGGAGGTGCAGCGGGTTCAGGACGCCTGGGCGGAGGGAGCCAATGCTGTTCGCGACTTGGCCACATTCCCGGCCGTGCAGGACCTGTTGCGCCTGTTGTACGAGCGCCAGCCGATTCCCTTCCAAACCCTGGATTTCAAGTGGGGAACGCAGCAGCCAGGCCACTCCGATTCGATCCATTTCAGCTGTCTACCCCCCCGCTACATGTGCGGGGTGTGGGTGGCGCTGGAGGATGTAGACGAGGACAATGGTCCACTCTTTTACTACCCAGGGTCCCACCGACTACCCGAGTTAACTGCCTACGACCTAGGGGTTTCTGCAGGCTACTCCTCGTACAACTACTACGAGCGGTTTCAGCAGGAGCTGATGAACGAACTTGGCCTTGCCCCCATCGAATTCCACGCCAAGAAGGGGGATGCGCTGGTGTGGTCTTCAAACGTAGTTCACGGGGGCAAGCCAGTTCTCGACGAATCGAGCACTCGCTGGTCCCAGGTCACGCACTACTACTTCGATGACTGCATCTACTACAGCCCCATGCATTCCGAGGCGCCAACCGGCGAGCTATTCCTGCGAGACGTTGTCGATCTGAACACGATGGAGCCTGTCGCACACAACTACAACCGCGCCACCGTATCGACCCTCCTGTTGGAAAACGGCAGGAGTCGCATCTCGTTGAGCGGACACCTGCCGCCCGACACAATCCCTGAGCCTCAACCACCTAGCCGGCGGCCACTGGTCCTCCCTCTCGACGTCGCCGTGGCCACCCTCATGCGGAGCGTTGAGTCCTATCCCCTTGGCCGGCAACTACTCCGGCCGGCACACAAACTCCGTCAGCTGGCTCGGCGTGGCAAGAATCCTGGTGCCGGTCGACCCCATCTTTGATTGACATCGTCCTTCTACGGTCAAGGAACAACGGCCGGCGCCCCCTCGAACACGGAGAAGGTCGAGCTGACGACTTCGACATCCGGCTCGACCGACTGCCCTTGCGGCGGGTTCGAAGACAAGCCCTGCAAGTGAGCCTTCAGATCGCCCATGGACTCCCACAGTTCGATGAGGCGGACCAGGCCGGGCTGTTCGGCATCGGCCGAGAAGGCGTACTCGAGGCAACCGGCCTCATGGCGCGTTCTCTGCGCCTGCTCACGCTTCGAGCTCATGAATCGGTCCCGCTGGTTGGGCGGAACCTGGTAGTTGCCCGTCACGATGATCAACGGAGATACTCCTTCTTCGAGTGGTGTCGGCGTTTGGCTCCGGCTCGTCCCCGACCAGGCATACTACGGTCATCGAGACCGATTCTGGAGGAGAAGGCCCATGGAACCGTCGGGATTCGTCGATCGTCCGGACTACCGGGTGGACATCATGGCTCGCCGTAACCGGGTGACCGTGTCCATCGGCGACGACGTCCTCGCCGACAGCGAGCGGTGCCTCCTGGTCGACGAGCAGGATCACGGTCTCGTGTTCTACTTCCCCCCTGAGGACGTGCGACTGGACCTGTTCGTGCCCGACGAGACGGACGACCCGGTGTCCGTTCAAGGGCACCGCCACCTATCGCAAGTACGCCGGACCCGAGGGCGATGTGCTCATCTGGACGTACGAAGAGCCCTATCCCGAGGTGGCGCGACTGGCCGGTTACGTGGCCTTCTTTCAGGATGCCGTCGAGGTCCGGGTCGGTGTGGCCAACCCTGCGGTTTCCGGGCGATGAGCGACCACCGACCAATGGTCACAGAAGCGTCCTCGCTGTCCAGAATGCTCGATATCTTCGATGTCGAGCCGATCGGGGACAGCCAATTCACAGGAGTGAGCGATGGGGGAGGCCGACGGGTCGTCGACGGCAGCCAGTTGCTCGCGCAGGCCATCGTCGCCTGTTCCAAGACCTTCCCGAATCACACAGCGCGATCCGCCCATGCCGTGTTCCTCCGGGTGGTGGACGACGAGCGCCCACTCCAGTTCAACGTCGACGTGATTCACGAAGGTCGGACCTTTGCCGGCGCGGTGGTCAGCATCCTCCAGGGCGGGCCACGTTGCGCATCAGTGACGGTCCTCATGGACGTCGAGCAGCCCGACGTGATCCAGACACGGGGCGGCCAAGCCGCCGGTGGGGTCGCCCACGGAAGCCATCCCGTGCCTGATGCCCATGGAGGGTCGTGAGCTGCGCCTTGACGGGGTACGCGATCCGAACGATCCCGACGAGTTCGGCCCACCCGTCCTCGACGCATGGCTCCGCTACTGCGATCGTCCCACGGCAGCCGGCGTTGGCCAAGGCGCTGATCGCCCATTTCACCGGGCACCTGTCCATCTCGACCACCATGCGGGCACATCGGGGGATCGGTACGTCGATGGCTCATGACAGCCTCTCCACTGGCGTCATGGCCATCTCGGTGACGTTCCACGAGCCTGTCGTGTGGGACGGCTGGCTGCTCTACCATCATGAGAGTTCCCAGGTGGGGAGCGGAATGTCTTTTGTCCGCGGCCAGGTGTTCACCGAGGAGGGTGAGCTGCTGGCCTCCTACTCCCAGGACGGCATGATTCGTGCGTTCACCCCGGATGCCTCCGAGAAGGACCAAGCCGGTTTCTCGGCGCCTCTGACCTCCCGAAGTCGGACGGACCGCGAATCTCCGGGGGTCATCACACCGCACGTCCTACGTGAGAGATCTCGCCGGCGGGCCGGGATCAGCCCCCGGTGCGCCGCTCCACGTGCTGGAGCTCGATCCACAGCGGGATCAAGAACCAGATATAGGCGTTGGTGAGCGTGTACTCCTTGTCCTGGTAGCGCGTCACCATGGCGCCGACATCGGTGATCCGAACGCGGTCGTCCTTGCTCTGGTACGCCTTGACCCGGTCCAGAATCTCCAGCAACTCCTCTTTGGATGACACCTCCATCCCGAAGTGGTCCATGTTCGGCGTGACCATGAATTCGTCCTTCGCCGGCAGCAGGTAGAGGAACTGGCCCAACGACCCGGTGTAGAGAATGAGGGGATTCCCCTTCTCCGTGCTGTTGTCTCCCTCGATCCAACCGAAGACCTCGGAGTAGAAGTCCAACAGCGCGGCCCGACCCTCCTCGTCCATGATCTCGGCATCAACGCTGATCGCCACGTGATTGATCCGCGGGGCGAACGGGGTCGGGCTCATGAGGACAGGCCCGGTTGGACCATCACCTTGCTCGGTATCTCGCCTCGCGCGAGCCGCTCCATGGACACCATCACTTCGCTGAGTGGAATGTTGTCGGGTTCGATCAAGGCGTCGAACGGCAACGTGCCAGTGTCGAGGAGGTCCACGGCCGGCTGGAACCCTTCGTCGTTGTAGTTGTAGGCCCCGATGATCTCGAGCTCGAAGATGATCATGCGGTTCTGGTTGATCCGGGGCGGTTCGAAACCGGTCCCGACGATTACGAGCGTGCCCGCATAGTCGAGCTGCCCGAACCCTGCCTCGGCCGCGCTGGCGTGGCCCGAGCATTCGAACACCACCGCGTAGGGCTCCGCGACAGGAAGGGTCATGGGCGGCTGCTCCAGCATGTCGGGCGTCACGACCCGGGTGGCCCCGACGTCGAGGGCCTGCTGGCGCCGGACAGCGGAAGGCTCGCTCACCGTGATGTCGGAGATCCCCTGGGCACGCAGCACGGCGACGAGCAGGAGGCCGACCGGGCCGGCCCCGGTGACAAGCACCCGATCGTCCGGGCCGACGTCGGCCAGCCGCAACGCGTGCAGGGTGATGGCCGTCGGCTCGGCCAGCGCGGCCACCCTGGTCGGCAGGGAATTCGGGAATCCGGATCAGGCCGTCGGCCGCCACCGTCTTGTACTGGCAGAAGGCACCGCGGTACCCGACGAAGTCGGCCGTGGCACGGTTCAGGCACACCGAAGGGCGGCCCCGTCGACAGGGTCGGCAGACGCCGCACCCCGGAGCCGGGTTCCCCACCACCCGGTCGCCGGGAGACCAGCCGGAGCCACCGGGCGCGGCAGCCACGATGCCCGACCATTCGTGGCCGAGAATGGCACCCGGTTTTGCGTACCGCTCCAGGACCATGTGCAGATCGGAGCCGCAGATGCCGCACTCGGCAATCTCCACGAGCACCTCGCCGGGTCCCGGCTCCGGACAGGGCACCTGCTCGACGGCGATTCTGCCGTCGCCCACATAGACGGCTGCCGGCATCAGTGGTGATGGCACGAGGACAACACTACGGACTTCGTCAGACAGGCGTGGCATCCGTCGACGTGACGCCCGCCCAAGCACAAGTGGCGCACCCAGAACCTGTTTCCAAGAAGGCGCTGCCTTCAGTAGTTCGGGACAACGGTCGATAACCCCTCACATGAAGGTGCGGGCGCTTGCCCTGGTAGCGATGGTTACTCTGTTGCTGGTCGGACCACTGGCATCACCCGCCCATGCCGCCACCAGCCAAGGCTGCTCTGGTTCCGTATCCTCCGTGGATGATCAGAGTGCGCCCCTGGAAACGGTCGCTGTTCCTGGCCCTGGCGGGACCAATGCCAATCCATTCCAGGTCTACTGGGCAGAGCCCGTCAGCTGGACGGGACAGACCTATCAAGCGGTGACCAGTGGATCATGGAAGTTGAGTGTCGAGAGTCCGTCTTGGCTCTTCGCCCTGGGTGAATTGGTGACCGGCCATTCCCATGGGCTGAGCGGCACATTCGACAGCGGCCAGGGAGCCACTTCATTCTCCAACTCGTTCACCCCCAGCTCCATCGAGCCGGTCACACTCCCCGGCAAGTACGAGGTCGGCTTCACCGTGACCGGCAATGGAGGTGTCCAGTGCGCGGGAACGATCTCGGTGCGGGTTATGGACGGCCCTGGTCACAATCCTCTGTGGTGGCTGGCGCTGATCTTGATCGTTGCCGGACTGGTGATGCTCTTCG
The DNA here is from genome assembly GCA_963734395.1 of uncultured Acidimicrobiaceae bacterium. Classification (GTDB taxonomy): domain Bacteria; phylum Actinomycetota; class Acidimicrobiia; order Acidimicrobiales; family RAAP-2; genus Bog-756. The sequence goes on from CAVTGY010000004.1 coordinate 10,312, forward strand.
TATTCGGCGTCTCCAAGTTGACCAGACCTGTCTATCTCCCATCGAGTGACAGGGAGGGAAGGACATGAAGCACGCCAGAGCCAGACACGTAGTAGCCAATACCCTTGCGGGTCTGCTCCTGGGTATCGGAGTGAGCTTGATGACGACTCTCTACGGTGTAGTCGGCTGGAGCACGGCCACGCCCGATCTGATCATCCTGGGTGGTGTGGTGCTCGGACTCGGCGTCGGCCTCCTGCCGGTCCGAACTGTTCGAGAACCGACGGCGAGGGGCGCCAAAACCGATTACTCATCGCTTCCGCATTGATCGCCGTCGGATTGAAGCGTTGACGGTTTCATGGCCCCGCCCAGCAGAGCCGCAAGGATAGGCAGACCGTTCGTATGCGGTGGCCAGGTGGCGGACTCCCTACGAGGCAATCCGGTAGCGGATGTGTGTGGCATCCGGGGTGTCGATCACCCGAATGATCTCCAACTCGATCCTCACTGGCAGCGCTTCGAACAGTCGCCGCCCGCCACCGAACAGCACCGGGACCTGATGAATCTGTAACTCATCGAGCACGCCCGCCTCGAGCGCCCTCTGTGCCGTATACGCGCCATGGACCAGCACGTTGCGGTCGCCTGCGGCGGCCTTCGCCTGTGCCATTGCGCTGGCGATCCCGTCTGTCACATAGGTCACCAGTGGATACTTCGCGACCGACGGTCCCGGCGGCCGGTGACTGGGCACGAAGATCGGGACGCCGTCGTGGTGATCACCGCCCCAGTGATCGACCTGTTCCACGGTATTGCGACCGGAGAGGACCGCCCCGGTCGTCTTGATTTCGTCAAGAAACTGCTTACCGATCCCCAACGGATCAATGGACTCCGCGTTCGGCCCGGGGTCCGAAGCAAACCCGAACCATTCGTGCAGCCTCATGAAGTCGTCGCCGCCAGGATTGCTCGGGTCGTCGTTGGGGCCGGCGATGTACCCGTCAAGCGACATCGACATATAGAGCACAGATCTGGACATGGAGCGAACCTCGTGGTCTCGTACTCGCAGATGTCACACGAATGGCTCCGAGTATCGCGCCATCGACCGGTGCGACTCACCCGTCCCGCTCAGCGACGGGAGCCAACCCCGGAGCGACCGTCCGTTACACAACGCCATGAAAGAAACCGAAAGGTCAAGAAAACGGTCGTTCGTGCCGATAACCAAGCATTGGGATAGGGAACGGATGCGAATCGTCATGGGATCGAGATCTAGACGAAAAGCAGATCAACGGATCATTTGCAATCATCCGTTCTGTGCCGTGTGCGGAAGTCACCTGGACCTGACGGTAGAGCGAGCACCAGAGCCTGCCAGCCACATCGTCGTGAGCACAGTCACCGGTACGACCCACGACTCGAAGGGCCGTCGGACGAAACCGATTGTCGTGTGCGATTCGTGCCACGCCAGTCACCTCGCTTGGCCGGGGGGAGTTTCCCACTCGTCATAGTCACTGAGCGCAGACACCTGTCATTCCGGCCGTTCTTCAGCCCACGCCCCGCGAGATGATGGCCGAGCTGAGTCGCCGACCTCGTGTGGTCGCGGCCATCGGAGGACAGGCAGATTGCTGGCAACCGTCCCCGAATCGGGCAACAATGGTTCGGGCGTCCGGGCTACCTGCCCACCCGCCAGGGTGAGCCCCTCGGCCCGGGCGTCCCTACCCCGAAACGGGAGAACGTAATTTCACGCATAGACCCACCCGTAGCGAACAAATATCATGAGGGTGACTAGACCCGGTCGGGTTGGGATCCGCCGCCCGACTCCCGGTTTGTGTGCCTCCGGCTCCTCCTGCCCAGTTTGTGGGGCCGGCGCGCCCATTTGCCTGGGCGTCGGGTCGCTGCGCCGGGGATCCCGGTTCGGTCATCCGCAGCTGCTGCCCGGTGAAACATGAGCGGCGTACCGTGTGGGCAGAGTCGTAGGATGACGACAACCGAGCCCTAGTCCGAAGGGGTGGACAAGATGGCGGAACTCGAACCAGGTAGCAGTGGCCGAGCACGACTCGGCAGTGGAGCCATCGCCTCTCTCGCCGGGGGTGGCCTGCTGCTCATCTTCATCCTGCAGAACACCGAGAGAATCAGGCTCCACTTCCTGGTGTGGAACTTCTCGTGGCCGCTGTGGCTTTATACGCTGGTTACCGCGGCATTTGGGGCACTGGTGTGGGTCGGACTGGGCATAATGCGTCGCCACCGTCGCCGTAAGGAGCGACGGGCCGAGCGACGGGGTGACTGAGACAAAGAATCTCCTGACTGCGAAGTTCGCACTTTCCATCAGATCAAGCAGGGAACCAACCCTCACCATCAGTAGGCAAGTCGACTGGCCAGGTGCCTTCGGGATTTGACCCGGACATTGGGGACGAATCGCCGGCTCCACCCGGGAGCTCTTGGTTTGCCTGGTGTCTGAGCGCGCCGTCTTGCAGGTGATGCTGGAGAGAGCGAGTCGAGCGCCGCCACCGGAGCGCGTACCAGACCATGCCGATTGCTAAGAGCGATCCGAAGAACCCCATGATTTCGAGGAAGCCGCCCAACCAGCGAGTCGGCCCCATCGATTGGGCGGTCCACCACGCGGACCCGCACATCCACGCACCGGCGGCAACGATCAGCAGGAAGACAGACATCCGCAGGAACTGGCCCGCGAGGAGCGCTTCCGTGTCACACCGAGATAGGCGGTCGGTTGTCTTCAGCGGATGGGCATCGTCCATGCGGAACTGATCGGCACTGCAAGTGTCTCGCTTGAGGCCGAACGCGGTTCTGGAGCCGAGGAGGCTGCAACTGCAACCTGCCGACCGTTCGATCATGCTCTTGTATCATCCGGTCATGAAGGATGCAGCACCAGCACCGATCGGTCTACCACCCGGCGCCTCAATCCAGGCAGCCGGGGAGGATGAGGCGAAATACAGCAGCGGCAATGTTGTCGTGCAAAGACTGATCGCCCGTTTGTTGCGGGAACTGCGGGTGGCAGCAGGTACCACCGAGGGCAATTGGGTCGACGTCGGTATTGGCGAAGGATTGGCGCTGGAAGCGATGCACGTTGACACGGGCTCGCTGGTCGGAGTCGAATTTCGACACGACAAGCTGATGAGGGCTCTTCAGCGGCTTCCCATGGCCTGCGGTGTCCGCGCCGATGCCGGGATGTTGCCGTTCTCCGATGGCTGCGCCGACGTCGTCACGTGCCTCGAGGTGCTCGAGCACCTCAGTACTCCGGAACCGGCTGTTGAGGAGCTGGCCCGCATTTGTCACGGGCACTGTGTCGTATCGGTACCGTGGGAGCCCTTCTTCCGTCTTGGCAATCTCGGCCGGGGAAAAGACCTCAGGCGCTGGGGCAACAATCCAGAACACGTCCAGCACTTTCGACCGCCGTCACTCCGTCGTCTTCTCGATCGATCCTTCGAAAGAGTCGGAGTTCACGGGTGTTTCCCGTGGCTCATTGCCGTGGCGACGCAACCCCGGTGATTGCCTACCAGGCGTTACGTCGAGCCGAGCGGGGGAGACTCAGTAAGTGGCGAACTGTTTCGGGTTTGAGGATCGGTCTCTTCCTGGATGACCTCGGCCGCAGGCAGGGGGCTGCTACCGCCCCGCGTCGTGAATAGGTAGACGAGGAGTTCCCCGAGCAAGCCGAAGCACAAGAGCTGAACAGCCACCACCACGAACAGGACACCGGTGATCAACGCAGGATGATCCCCGACAGGTTGGCCCATCACATGTCGGATGAACATCCAGATCAGCAGGCCCGTTCCGATCAATGCCGACAGGAATCCGGCCCCGCCGAAAAGGTGGAAGGGCCTACGGTTGTAAGAGGTGATGAACTTGACGGTGCACAGATCGAACAAGCCTCGCCAGAACCGAGCGACTCCGTACTTGGTCTTGCCGTGCAGTCGAAGGTGGTGCTCGACCTCGACCTCGGTAACCGAGAAACCGGCCCAGGCCGCGAGGACCGGCAGATAGCGGTGGAGCTCTCCGTAGAGATCGACGGTCTCTGCAACCTCGCGGCGGAGAACTTTCAGACCGCTGTTGAAATCCCGACCGGGCACTCCGCTCACCCACGCGGTCGTAGCGTTGTAGAGCTGGGAGGTGTGTCGCTTCAGGAATCGATCCTGTCTATCGCTGCGGCGACCAGTGACCAGGTCGAACCCTTCGTCGAGCTTGGCGACCAGGGCGGGGATCTCGCGAGGCTCGTCTTGACCGTCGGCATCCATCATGACCAGAACATCGTTCTTGGCGAGGTCGAAGCCGATCGAAAGGGCGGCGGCCTTGCCGGCATTGCGACGCAGGCGGATGCTTTTCAGCTCTGGATACTCTGAGCACAGCTGGCGCATGACCTCAGGCGTCCCGTCTGTACTCCCATCGTCGATTACCAGCACCTCGTAATCGGAGTTCATACCCTTGAGCACAGCGATGGCCTGCGGGATGGTCTCGACCAGGTTCTCCGCCTCGTTCAGCGCCGGAACCACCATAGAGATCGACGGCGGTCGAGCGCTCCAGTTCCGCGCAGACATCGGCATACGACATGGCCGGTCGATCTTCGGTTGGTGAATCGAGCGGTCCTAGACTCATGCACGCCCCCTCGAAGGTACGAGATCACTCGAAGGCTCCGTGATCCGAAGAACCAGCCAGCCTGCACCGGCACCCGAACCGTCAACGAGGACAAACAGTACCCGCGCCAGGATCGCCGCCGCTGCGGCCGGGCCCGCAGCCACGCCGGCAATCGCCACGAACACCGCCTCACGTACCCCGATCCCGCCGGGCGCAGGCGTGATGAACCCGATGATCCAGCTCACGACCGCCGCCAGTGCAACACGGGCGATCGGGGGGTGAGCCACGAGGGACCTGGTGACCAGGGTGGTGGCGGCGGCGATCAAGATCCACACCGGTATGTATGAAAAAGTCAAGCGTAGACAGCTCCTCCAACTCGGAATCTCAACGGCCAGACTGCGCCTCATGACTCGACTGACCAGCCCGAGAATCCGGCCACTGACTGCCGGATGGATCGCGGTAATGCCGATCGCCGCGACAATCGCAATCGGCCACCAGGGCATGGCCACAGAACCACCGATCAGAGCAATAACGGCCAGAACGAGGGCGGTGAGGGCCGCAGCCAAATAGCAGCCGATGACCGAGAGCGCCACGCTGGAGTACGCAATCGACCTTTCGAACCCTTCGCGGCGGGCGAGCTCGCTCCGTCCCAGCATTGCCCAGATGGCACCGGGGACGTACTTGCCTGCTTCTCCGACGAAAAAGGCACTGATGACGCGGTGATGGCCGGCAGGTGTGCCTCCCACCGCGACGATTGCCGCCCTCCATCGCCACGCCAACAAGAACATGCCGCCGACGGCGCATACCGCCGCTGGCACCAGCCACCACAGTTGGGCATGCCTGAGGGCTGCGACGGTTTCCGGCCAGTCTCTGATCAGCAGGTGCCCGACAAAGACAAAGCAGAGCGCTATGAAGACGAGCGAAGCCAGACGGACGGCAAGCCTGAAGTCTCTCCTGTTGGATGCGGCTGCCCGGCCACTACCCATCATCACTAGATCCTACACAACGCCTATGTGGTGATCGCCGCTGTCCGCCGTGCTCGATTCATCCTGCAGTGTCGGCACACCGCCCCTGATCGATCGGAGCACCGACGCGTCACCGACCGTGAATGCGAGAGCCGCAAGGGCTGCCCCGACCGATTCGGCGCTCCCGATCGCCCTCCGACTCGCCAGGCTGGCGACGACGTCCATGGAATCGCTGGCCATCCCGATCGAGGTCCAGCGGGACAACTCGGTGGTCGTACCCTTCTCGGGCCGCACTGACCGTGCCAGATCCTCAGCACCAGATCTCTGATCCCGATGGTGCGGAGCAGCAGAACCGAGGCGCCGGTGGGCTCCTCGCGGTTCGACAGCCGCAGGAACCGACGGGGTGCGACGATCAGACCCAAACCCACTCCGACTCGAAGCCATCCCATGGATTCGCCCATTGCATTCGGCATCGGGTCAATCTACGACACGGTCGATCCACGGCCGGCCGTGGGGGATCCCGGCGCTCAGTCCCGGCCGGCAAACGCAGTGCCGGCCAGCGCTCGACTCAGGTAGGAGGCATCGTCGGGCAGAGTGCCGCCATCCCGGAGCAGCTCCGCGGCATGTACCAACGATCCGTAGGCGATGCGGGCCAGCGAGCTCCCGATCGAGACCCTGCGTACGTCGATCTCCGCCAGCTGTCCTACCGACGGTCCTCCCGGGAGGAGAAGGACGTTGATCGGTGCCCCGCATTCCGCCGCCATCCGAGCGATGGCGGTGAGGTCGATCAGACCCGGGGCGTAGACCACGTGAGCTCCCGCTTCCCGATAGGCCGTGAGCCGGCTGATGGTGTCATCGAGGTCGTCCCGACCGCGCAGGTGGTTCTCGGCCCGGGCGGTCAGGGTCAGACCCAGCTGCTCGGCCGCCGCCGCGGCGGCACCAACCCGATCAACGGCGATGTTCCTGTCTTCGATGCTCTTGGTGTCTGGGTTCCAGTCCTCGATGGAACACCCCGCAGCTCCTACCTCGCTCAACAGCTCTATCGTCCGGGCGACTCCTCCGGGGTCTGTCGGGGAAGCACTGCTCGGCATCGACGTTGATCGGCAGGTGGGTGACGCTGCAGAGCTCTCTCACGTGATCGACGAGCTCATCCCGGGTGACCGTCATGTCCTGTCGTCCCAGAGACGCTGCGAACCCTCCGCTGGTGGTGGCCAACGCCTCGAACCCCAGAGCGGTGAGGAGCCGACAGGACCCTCGGTCGTGTGGGTTGGGCATGACGAACGTTCCCTCGGCGTGAAGGCTACGGAATCGTTCCCTGATGCTGGTGGTGTCCATCACCCGATCATGACCGGCGAGCCGCAGAGGGACAAGCGGTTTTCCGCCTCTTGAGTGGCAAGACGAGGGCGGGGCCGACTACGGGAAGAGGCCGAAGAACCCCTGGGCTCGCAGCGATTCCCAGAACTGGTCGATCGTAGACGTGTTCGGGATCAGCACGAACCTGGACGTCGAGCGCTTCGGCGTCCTCGCCGACCAGGATGCGCCACCGGTTCCGGCGGACGCCGTCGAGAATGATCGTCGCCGCCTCTGCCGCGGTGGTCGGAGCGTTGTCGCGGAACGTCTCGCCCATCATCTGGATGCCCTTGCGCAGCTCGTCGTCCGATACATCACCAAGGGAGATGCCGCTGTCCTCGAGCCGATCGCGCAGATTGGTCAGCTGGTCGCTGTCCATCGACTCGGGGTCATTGCCGTGAGCCTTGTTCGAGTTGATCACGATCGACGTGCCGATGTGTCCGGGCATGACCACGGACGCCCGAAGATGCGGCGCGTTGACCGCGAAGTCGGTGATCAGCGCTTCGGTGAACCCTCGAACCGCGAATTTGGCAGTGCTGTACGCCGTGTGTGGCGTCGACGGCCCGACCGACGCCCACAGCCCGTTGATGCTGCTCATGTTGACGACATGACCTTCTTCAGCGAGCAAGAGCATGGGGAGGAAGGTGCGGGTGCAGAGGTAGACGCCGCCCCAATCGACATCGAAGGTCTTCTCCCATTCAGCCCGATCGTCGGTGATGACGCTGCCGCCACCCCCGATGCCGGCGTTGTTGAACAGCAGGTTGATGTGATCGGTGGACAACCGCGGACGAGGCGGTGTCCCGGAAGGCGATCACCTGGGCCTCGTCGGATACGTCGGCAACCTGGGTGGTCACCTGGGTGCCCGGGGGCGCCCCGTCCAGGGCGATGGTCGCCGTGTCGGCCAGCGTGTCGCCGGAGACGTCGCACGTCGCCACGTGGCAGCCCTCGGCGGCCAGCTGTCGGACCAGTTCGCGGCCCATACCGCTGCCCCCACCGGTGACGACGGCGATGCGTCCCTGCGAATTGCTCCATGTGGGTTCCCCCTGAATGACCGAGACTGGCTGAGGACTGGGACCGGCACGCTGGTCGAGCACCAAGGTCCGCCCGAACCACCGTACCGGCATTTGCCAACCGGAGGAATCCGTTCCGTTGCCGGGCACCGGCCGATACGGACGCCCGTGATCGGGGGCGACCTACCGGGCAAAGGCGTGCCAGCCGAGCCATATCCATCCCAACACCAACAGGCTCCTGACCGGACAGCTCGCCGCCAACCGCCCCACGACGGTCCCCAAGGTGGGGAGTCGCCCGTCGGAGAGGGCGGCGGCGATCATGCAGGCCGCCACTCCCGACCCGAGTAGCCCCCACACCACAAAGGTCCACTCACGGGTGGTCATCGCAGCACCAGGTACCATCCGAGCACGAGCCAGAGGGCGAACGCGATGATCTTTCCGGCGCGACTCGAGTCGAGCAGATCGATCAGGGTGCTGAGGGTCGGATGCTCGCTGCGGGGCGCGCTCAGGTAGCAGAAGAGCTCCCAACTGCCGACGGCCGCAGTCATCGCCAACCACACCAGCGACCACCGGCCGAGCGGCTTCGGAACCGGTTTCCGATCGATGCCGGGGCAGGGAGGTCGAGGTTGGTCCACCCGCGGTCCGCATCCGCATCCGCACCGCCAGGACGGTCACCGCCACAATCGGGGGGATCGCCGTCACCAGCTCCGCTCCACCGGTAAAAGGGCCGGGTTGAGGAAGCGACGACTGCCCACAGCAGGCCCGCGGCGGCCAAGGCACCGATCAGCAGGGGTCGCCGTCTGGCGGTCTGCGGGCATCGTCCCAAGCCCGGCGAGCTCCTAGTCTTCGGCTTCTGCGGGCCAGAACCACTCCGGTTCATGACCACGGGTTTCGGGTAGGAACCAGATGAGGCCGCTGATCGCCATGGCCGGAAGGAAGGTCACCAGGGCCGCCGGCGCGAACCGGTTGCCGATGTCTGCCACCGCACCGAACACCACCAGTCCGACCACGGCCCCGAGCACCGCACCGCACACGTTCCATCCGGCCACCGATGCCCGCACCGCGGTCGGGAACAGCTCGTTGACGAACGCCCCCGCCGCCGGGGCGATGACTCCTCCGGCGGTGATGCCGGTGAGATAGCCCACCACCAGGGCGACGTCGTTGCCGCTGTAGCAGAGGATGCCGGAGATTCCGATGCAGACCATGGCTCCCATGGCCGTCGGGCGCCGACCGATCCGGTCGGCCAGCCGGACCCCGACCAGAAGACCACCCAGCCCGAGGATCCCCGCACCCACCACCATGGCCACCTCGGCGATTCCGGGGAAGTGTTTGACATTCTGTGCGTAGAGGAAGACGAAGGTGTTGGCCGGTCCGGTGATCACGCCCAGCGCGAAGACCACCGTGAAGACCACGGCCAGCCGCCGACGGTAGGGACGGGCCACGGCGCCGATCACCGGCCATCGCCGATGGTGCGAAGCAGCGACTCGCACGAAGCGATCGGGCTCGGACACCCATCGGGCCACGAACGGCAGCGCCAGGATGGGAACCAGGGCGAGCACGAAGATTCCCTCGATACCCGAGCGCGCTCCCGGCCAATCCGTAGAGAACGGCAGTGGCGCCCGCTCCGACCGCATACCCGCCCGCCACCACCGCCACCGCCGCCGCTCGTTGGGCCGAGTCGGTTTCCTCGGCCGCTCCCACCTGGGCCACCGCGTTGGCCGCCGAGAGGAGCGGCCGACCGAGGGCGAAGATGAAGACGAACAACCAGTACCCCGGACTGGCCGCCGACGCCGCGGTCACCGCCAGTCCGAGACCGCAACAGAACAGCAGTACCCGTCGTCGGCCCACCCGATCGGCGAGCCCGGCCAGAGGCAGGCCACCCAGCGACGCCAGCCGGATCACCGCCAGTCCCAGGCCGAGCTGGGTGCCCGAGAGGCCGGCCTGGTCGGTGATCGACGAACCGTGGAGCACGTGGCCGAAGTGCCGGGCCACGTCGCCGAGGGTGGCGGTCAGACCGAACTGGCCGAATCCGGCAGCCATGGCCACCAGCCCCACCCCCATGACCGCCGGATCCCGCCACCGGTGGAGGCGGAGATGAGCTTCGGCGGTCACCCCCGAAGACGGCGGCACCGGTGGTGCGCTCTCGGTCGGGCTCATCGGGACCCGATCGATGGACGGGCGGCACTCCTTCGCACATCCCGGCGTACTCGCCGGATCTGGGTTGCTCGCCGGCGACCGGACCAGAAGGGCGCGTCGAGCGCGGTGAACAGCACCAGCGCCACCGCTGCCGCGCTCAGCAGGTACCACGGCCAGGGGCCGAGGAGACGCAGCAGGGTCCACTCGCCCGGTGGCCGCCGGAGGAACATGTAGTTGGCACCGGCGAGGGCATCGACCAGCCCGACCAGCTGCGGTGTAGGCGAGGGTGATGGCGAATACCCGTGGCACCGCGCCCGGTCGGGGTGTCCTGGCCGAGGCCGACCACCAGGAACAGGGCGGCAAAGACGATGCCCAGGTGACCGAGCACGTACTGCCAGAAGACGAGATGAGGGAAGCCGACCGACAGATCGGGGGTGAGGAGGCCCTGGAGGGTGCCCGCCAGACCCCAGAAGTAGGTCAGCTCGACCAGCACCGGGACGTCGCCAGAAGCACGCGGCCGCCGGCCATCAACACCGCGGCGTCACAGAGGGGGAGGGGAAGCGAGGTCTTGGCCGACCAGTTGCCCGCCACCAAGAGCCCGACCGTGTAGCTGCAGGCGGTGAGGGTGAGGACGGACCCCACCACCCATGCCACCACCTGTGTCCAGGGGCCCGGGCGCACCCGTGCCCCCACGCACGCACCGGCACAGACACCCAGACCGGCGATGACGCTCAGCCCGTAGGCGAAGGGAGACACCACGGCCACCACACCACCAGTCTCCCCCTATGGAGGCGGGCGCGGGGTTCGAGGACGACCCGGCCGGTCGTCGCAGACCGTTCAGAACGAGGAGGGAACGATCAGACGGTCACCCCGGCCTGCAGGCGCTCGGTGACCTCGAGGTATTCCTCGACCATCGAGAAGACCACGTCCTTTGCCTTTCGAACCGTGGTCGCCCTCCCGATCACCTGCCCGCAGGGATTGAAGTTGACGTCCTTGGCCTGTTCGGGGTAGCGGTGACCACGGGAAACGGCTTCGATGGCCACCATCATCTGCAGCGGCATCGGCAGGGGATCGGGTGCGTCCTCGGCCTCCCAGGCGTCGGTCCAGTCGTTCTTGAGCATCCGGCAGGGTTTTCCGGTGAACGAACGGGATCGGACGGTGTCGCGGCTGGATGCCGCCAGGTAGGTCTCCATCTGCTTGGGCGGGATATCCGCCTCGTCCACGGTGAGCCAGAGCGTGCCCGACCACACCCCCTGGGCACCGAGCGCCAGGGCCGCCGCCATCTGGCGACCACTGCCCACACCGCCGGCGGCGAGCACCGGAATCGGGGCCACCGCATCGACGACCTCGGGCCACAGGACGATGCTGCCCACGTCGCCGGTGTGGCCGCCGCCCTCGGATCCCTGGCAGACGATGAAGTCGAGACCGGCCGCTTTGTGGTTGAGGGCGTGCTTGACCGAGCCGGCCAGCGCGCCGATCATCAGACCCGCTCCCTTGACCCGTTCTACGACGTCGGGCGGAGGAGTGCCGAGGGCATTGGCGATCAGCTTCACGTTCGGATGCCGGAAGGCCACCGACAGGAGCCCGGCGGCATGGGCCTCGGTCCAACCGATCATCCCGCCGGACCGCCGTTCGTCTTCGGGGAGCTCGGGCACATGGTGGTCGGCGAGGATCTTGAGGGCGAACTCCTTGTGCTGGGCCGGCACCAGGGCCCGGATCTGGGCCTCCAGCTCGTCGGGATCCTTTTCCTCCATGCCCTCGTACTTGGCCGGGATCACGATGTCCACGCCGTAGGGCCGGTCGCCCGACGTGTTCGTCGATCCAGGTGAGCTCCACCTCCAGTTGTTCCGGCGTGAAGCCGATGGCGCCGAGCACGCCGATGCCGCCGGCGTTGGTGACGGCAGCCACCACGTCCCGGCAGTGGGTGAAGGCGAAGATGGGGAATTCGATCCCGAGCTTCTGACGGATCTCGGTGTTCATGATCAGGCTCCTTCAGGTGCGGTCGTGTTTGGTGGTCATTGGTTGGGTGGTCATCGGTTGGGTGGTCATCGATACGAGCGATGTCATCGGAGGGCGGCGACCCGTCGGGAGCCCGACCAGAGCGCACAGTCCCCGCACGGCCACCTCGGCGCTGACGACATCCGGTTCGAGCCGGCGCTGCATGGCCAATCCGGCGAGCAGCGCGGTCACCAGCACCGCCAGCTCCTCGGGTTCGGCGGAGGGACGCGCGCCGACTTCGGCGCTCCACCCCGCCAGCTGGCGGGCACTGAAACGCCGGGCCTCGGCGTTGCGCTCCCGCATCACCTCGGCCACGTCGGGGTCGCGGGCCGCCCGTAGCCACAGCTCGTGTTCGAGGAGCGCCCAGCGACCGGATTGATCCGCGGGGTCTCCCGCCACCCGGTCCCACACCGCCTGCAGCTGACCGCGGGGGGAGTCGCTGACCGCCACTTCGGCCAGTAATACGGTGCGCACCGAGTCCTTCCACCAGTCGAGGAGGGCCAGCAGCAGTCCCTGTTTGCTCCCGAAGTGGTCATAGACCGCTCCCGAGGTGCGACCTGCGGCTTCGGCCACCGAGTCCACCGACACCGCGTCGATTCCCTGTTCAGCGAAGAGGTGGGCGGCCGCGGACAGCAGCCGTTCCCTGGTTTCGGCTCTGCGTTGCCCTTGGGTCTTTCTCACGTTCCCCCGTGTCGCCCCCGAGTCGGCGTCCGGTCGGTCGGCCTCCCCCAACCGTACATATATCGGATTCGTTATGCAACATCGGAACCGGGGGAGTCCCGGGCCGAGGGGGATGCCATCGGGTCAGAATCCGAACTGGTCCTCGGCCAGGCCGAGGTAGATCTGGGCGGCATCGGTGTAGGTCTTCTCGCCGATGAACACGTGTTGGCTCCCCGTGTACATGTCCCGGAAGGCCCGTTCGAGGCGGCTCCCCTCGCGGATGGCGGTGGTGCCGGCGGCCAGATGGGCCCACTGGACGATCTCCCGACTGGTCTCGGTGGCGAAGGTGGCGGCGACTCGCATGTCGGCCCGCAGGGTGGGGGTGAGCTCGCCGCCGGCGTCCACCGTGGCTTCGACTTCGCTGAAGGTGGTGACCACCAACAGCCGGGCTGCCTTCCACCCGGCCAGGTGGTGGGCCAGGTTGCGCTGGAACGAAGCCCGGTGGGCGATCGAGGCGTCGTCCCCCATCCGGACCTTGGTGACGAGCCAGCTCGGTCACATCGTCGATGGCGCTCCTGGCCACACCGAGCGCCCATGAAGCGTGGCCGGCGGCGGTGATCGGAATGAGCCCCATCCTGAAGGCCGCCGCCGAGCCTCGCTGCGGCTCCCGGGTGAACAGCGGGTAGGTGCGGTGCTCCGGGAACGAACAGGTCGGTGACGTTGTAGTCATAGGAACCGGTGCCCTTGAGACCCTGCACGTGCCATCCGTCGGTGAAGACGATCTCGTGGCGGGGGATCACGGCCACCAGCAGCTGAGGGATGCCGGCCTCCCCGGTGACCATCTCGCCGCCGACGGTGGGGATGAACCCTGCCGCAACGTACTGGGAGTGCCCGGTGCCAGAACCGAAGTTCCAGGCTCCGGTGATCCGGTACCCGCCGTCGATCTGTTCACCGAGCCCGTTGGGAAAGAATTGCCCGCCCACCGTCACCTGGTTGTGGTGGGAGGTGAACACCTCGTCGAACCCTTTGGCGGGCAGGTAGGCGGCACAGGCCGCCGCCGACGGGAAGTTGGCAATTCCGATCCAACCCAGCGACCCGTCCTGCCAGGCCAGTTCGATCCAGGTGTCGATGAGCTCCGGAAAGGTCGGCTCGCTTCCGCCTGCTTCCGCCGGGTTGCACCACTGCATGAGACCGCTCTCCCACAAGGCGTCGACGGTACGCGGATTGAGGGTGCGGATTCGCTCCGAGTCGGCGGTCTCCTCGGCCACCAGCGTCCCGCAGACCTCGTGCCGCCTCGACCCCCGAGCAGGCCACCGTATTCGGACATCGATCCGCTCCTCGTTCGTATCGGAGATCCCGGTCCCGGCCGGGCCCGGTGAACCGGTGCGAACGTAGGGTTCACCGGCGCCGGCGGTCAAGGCGGGTAGGTCGCCACCCGGATCACGACGGAAGGTCGGTGAGCATGTGGTGGCTGACGTCACCGACCAGGTCGACCAGATACCGTCGCTCGGTGAAGCGCCACCCGCCGTCCCCGCGCCGGAAACGATCGTGATAGCGACCGGCCAGAATGGGTTGGAGGGGCAGCCCGGGTACCGCTTGCAAGCACGGTCCAGTACGACCGGGCGGTGGCGGTGCCGTCGTCGTCATCGATGTGGAGGATGAGATTGGTGGTGACGTGTTTGGTGCCGGGCGTGCCATCCGGATGGATGCGGGTGGTCGAGGTGAACAAGGCGCGGATGGCCTGTCTGCCCTTGAGCAACGAGGTGCTGTCACCGGCGCCGACCGCGGCCTCGCTGAGCAGTTCGGCGACACCGTCGAAGTCGCCACCGTCGATCAGCTCGGCATAGCGGGCGATGAGATTGGCCACTTCGGTGTAGCTGTCGGTCACGGCGTGTCCTATCCGAAGGTCAGGTCGGCATCGTCCCAGTAGGCATGGACGGAGGAGAACAGACCGTCATCGTCGGTGGTGAACACCTCGATGCCGTCGATGGTCATGGTGCCACCGCCGGTCTCCACGACGATCTCGAAGTCGATGGCCACGTGGGCAGCGCAGGTGTGCACGGTCTTGGCGGTGAACACCCACCCGTCGCTGGCGGCGATCCCGTTCTCGAAGAAGGTGGCGATGGCTCGCCCGACCGATGTTGGGAGGTTGCGACACAGGATCGGACTGAACGGCGTCCTCGGTGAACAGCGCGGCGATGGCCGGCGGATCGCGTCGGTTGATGGTCTCCACGTAGGTGACGATCCGGTCGCGTAACTCATCGGGTGTCAGCATCTCGGTCCTCTCGCCGGCGCGCCCATAGGACAGTGGTCGAAGTCATTGACACAGGTCGAGGCCACGCCGTCCCGATGCCGGTCACGCGCCAATTGCATGGACACCGCCATCCACATGGAGTATCTCGCCGGTGGTCATCGGGAGCAGATCGGAGAGCATCGCCACACAGGCCCGAGCCACCACGTCGGTGTCGAGCACGTTCCACCCGAGAGGGGCCCGCTCCGACCAGGTGTCTTCGAAGGTGGTGAACCCGGGGATCGATTTGGCCGCCATCGTCTTGACCGGACCGGCGGCCACCAGATTGACCCGGATTCCCTGAGGGCCCAGATCGCGAGCCAGATAGCGCGACAGTGATTCGAGCGCGGCCTTGGACACCCCCATCCAGTCGTACGCGGGCCAGGCCACCGCGGCATCGAAGTCCAATCCGACCACCGAGGCTCCGGGCCGGCCGTCGCCTCCCGCTGCGGCCAGCAGGGGGCGAAACGACTTCGACCAGGGCCTTCAACGAGTAGGCCGAAACGTGCAATGCCACTTGGACCTGATCCCAGTTGGCCCGGAACATGTCCCCGCCCAGGCACTCGGGCGGCGCGTAGCCGATGGCATGGAGCAGGCCGTCCATCCGGTCCCACTCATCGGACAGGGCGGCAGCCGCCGCCGTCAACTGGTCCGGTTCGGCGACGTCGATCTCGAGCACTCTGGCAGCCGCCGGTAGCTTCCGAGCCGTCCGTCGCGTCAACGAGAGGCCTCTGCCGGCTCCGCTGAGGACGACCTCGGCGCCCTCCTCTTGGGCAAGACGGGCCACCGCGAAGGCCAGAGACGCATCGGTGAGCACGCCGGTGACCAGGATCCGTTTACCCTCGAGGAGTCTCATGAACGGGTCAGGTTATCGTCAACCAATCGTTCTGCCCGAACGGATGTGTGTGCAAGGGTGGGTCCATGCGAATCGGAATTCTGGGGGGAACCGGCCCCGCCGGGAGGGGCTTGGCGGTTCGCTTGGCGGCGGCCGGTGAGCAGGTGGTCATCGGATCGCGCCACGTCGAGCGGGCGGACGCGGTGGCCCGCGATCTGGTGTCGGCATGGCCCGATCACCGTCTCTCGATCAGCGGCGCCTCCAACCAGAACACGGCCTCCTGCGAACTGGTGGTGGTGGCCACCCCCTGGGACAGTGCCGTTGCCACGGTCGGGCCGATCGCCACGGAACTGGCGGGCAAAGTGGTGGTGTCGATGGCCAACGCGCTGATCAAGGAAGGTCGGGAGTTCCTGGCCCTGATGCCACCCCGGGGCTCGGTGGCTGCGGCCATCCAGGCGGCTCTGCCCGGCTCCCTGGTCGCTGCGTCCTTCCATCACCTGCCCGCATCGGAGATGGAGAAGCTCACCACGCCCATGGTCGCCGATGTCATGGTGTGCTCCGATCATGCCGAGGCGTCGGCGGCCACCCTGGCCCTGGTCGACAGCATCGAGGGCTTGCGCGGCGTCGACGCGGGAAGCCTTTCCATGGCCGCGCCCATCGAGGCGTTCACCGCGGTCCTGATCACCATCAACATCCGACACAAGGTGCACGCCGCCGTGCAGTTGACCGGCTATGGCGATCACTGATCTGACTCGGTGACACCGGGACCAGGGGTGCGGCTCTTCGACACGGCGCGGGGCGAGGTGGTCCCGCTCACCGCGGGCCCGGTGGTCACCCTTTACTCGTGCGGGATCACTCCGTACGACTCCGCCCACCTCGGTCACGCCGAGGTGTATCTCACCTTCGACGTCCTCCAACGCCGGCTGCGGGACCTCGGTCACCTGACCCGCTGTGTCCGCAACGTCACCGACGTGGACGACGACATCCTGCGCAAGGCACGCGAACTCGGGGTCCATTATCTCGATCTGGCCGCCGAGGAGATCGCCCGGTTCGACTCCGACATGGCGGCGCTGGGACTGATCCCTGCGTGGTCCGAACCCCGAGCCACTTCGGCCATTTCAGAGATCCTCACCCTCATCGGTTCGGTGCTGGACTCGGGTTGTGCCTACCAGTCGGGGGGCGCGGTCTACTTCGACGTCACCACGTTCCCGAGGTTCGGAGCGGTGAGCCATTACGACCAGGCGACCATGCTGTCGTTGGCTGCCGAGCACGGTGGAAATCCCGACGATCCCAACAAGCGTCACCCTCTCGACTTCGTCCTCTGGCAACCGTCGTTGCCCGATGAGCCGTCATGGGACTCGCGGTGGGGCCCGGGCCGACCCGGGTGGCACATTGAATGCTCGGCGCTGGCCCTCCGGGACCTGGGGGAGACGATCGATGTCCACGGTGGCGGTCGCGACCTGATCTTCCCCCATCATGAATGCGAGACCGCGCAGTCGGAATCGGTCACCGGTCGTCCATTCGTCCGTCACTGGCTCCATGTCGGGCTGGTCGGTCTCGGAGGGACCAAGATGTCCAAGTCCCTCGGCAA
This sequence comes from uncultured Acidimicrobiaceae bacterium, assembly GCA_963734395.1. Taxonomy (GTDB): domain Bacteria; phylum Actinomycetota; class Acidimicrobiia; order Acidimicrobiales; family RAAP-2; genus Bog-756. The sequence continues at coordinate 27,695 of CAVTGY010000004.1, forward strand.
CCTGGTGTTCGTGGGCGACTTGTTGAAGGAGTGGGAGCCGGCGGCGGTGCGCCTCGCTCTGCTCGATCACCATTACCGACCCGATTGGGAGTGGACAGGGGACGACCTGCCGGCCGCGGCCCGTCGGCTGGATGCGTGGCGATCTGCTCCCCGCCCGGCCGACGACGACACCGACGCCGACGGGGCAAGGGAGGCGCGGGCTCGAACTGGTCCGTTCCCGCCTCGATGACGATCTGGACACGCCGGGCGCACTCGGTGCGCTCGACGCCGAAGCGCGACGCGGGTCGCCCGGTGTTCCCGGGGGCGTCGCTCCTGGGCGTTACCCTGTAGTCCTGTCGCCGCCGACGCTTGGCTGCGCGGAGCGGTTTCGGCCGTACCCGTGCCCGGGTATCGAAGACCGGATCGAAGACCGAGAAAGGCAATCCCATGGCCGCCGTCACCGTCCGACTTCCCGATGGTTCGACCAAGGAGCTCGACGAGGGCACGACCGCCTACCAGTTGGCCGCCGAAATCGGCCCGGGATTGGCCAAGGCGGCACTCGCCGCCAGCTTCGACGGGATCGAGGTCGACCTTGCCGCGCCGGTGCCCGACGGGTCCGAGGTGCGGGTGATCACCGCTCAGAGCGACGCCGGACGTGCCGTGCTCCGGCACTCCACCGCTCACGTGCTGGCCCAGGCGGTGCTCCGACTGTGGCCGGGAGCCCATTACGCCATCGGACCGGTCATCGAGGACGGCTTCTACTACGACTTCGAGTTGCCGGGCGGAGCCCATTTCAGTGACGACGACCTCGAGCGGGTCGATGCCGTCATGCGCGAGATCATGGCCGAGGACCAACCCTTCGTCCGGCACGAGCACTCCATCGAAGAGGGTCTGTCGCTCTTCGAGGACCAACCGTTCAAGCGGGAGATCATCGAGGCGGTCGGGGCCGGGCACGACGAGGTCGACGCCACCGCCAGCGAGGCTTCGTCCGGGGCGGTCTCCACCTACTGGAACTCGCCGTCGTTCACCGACCTGTGCCTCGGCCCCCATGTCCCTTCCACCGGTCGGCTCGGTCACTTCGCCCTCATGCGGGTGGCCGGGGCCTACTGGCGGGGCGACGAAAAGCGCCCGCAGCTCCAGCGCATCTACGGCACCGCCTGGGAGTCGGACAAGGCGCTTTCGGACCATCTCCACCGGTTGGAAGAGGCGGAGAAGCGTGATCACCGCAAGCTGGGCGCCGAGCTGGACCTGTTCTCGTTCCCCGAGGAGATCGGCTCCGGGTTGGCGGTGTTCCACCCCAAGGGTGGCATCGTCCGGCGCTTGATGGAGGACTACTCCCGTGCAGCGTCACGAGGCGTCCGGCTATCAGTTCGTGTACACCCCCCACATCACCAAGTCGGAACTGTTCGAAACCTCGGGCCATCTCAACTGGTTCGCCGAGGGGATGTTTCCGCCGATGGAGCTCGACGGCGGACACCAGTACTACCTCAAGCCGATGAACTGCCCGTTCCACGTCCTCATCTTCAAGAGCCGGCAACGCTCCTACCGCGAGCTCCCCCTCCGGATGTTCGAGTTCGGATCCGTCTACCGGTACGAGAAGTCCGGAGTGGTGCACGGGCTCACCCGGGTCCGGGGGATGACCCAGGACGACGCCCACCTCTTCTGTACCCGGGAGCAGATGGGCGACGAGTTGCACACCACCTTGAACTTCGTGCTCTCCCTGCTGCGTGACTTCGGCCTCGAGGACTTCTACCTCGAGCTGTCAACCCGCCCGGAGGGGAAAGCGGTCGGCACCGCCGAGGAGTGGGACGAGGCCACGGAGGCGCTGCGAGACGGCGGCGATGACCATGGACCTCGAGCTGACCCTCGACGAAGGCGGCGGCGCCTTCTACGGTCCCAAGATTTCGGTGCAGGCCAAGGACGCCATCGGCAGGACCCACCAGATGTCCACCATCCAGCTGGACTTCCAGACTCCTCAGCGCTTCGAGATGGAGTACGTCGGCGCAGACAACGGGCGACACCGTCCGATCATGATCCATCGGGCCCTGTTCGGATCGGTCGAGCGGTTCTTCGCCATTCTGCTCGAGCACTATGCCGGTGCCCTTCCCACCTGGCTGTCGCCCGAGCAGGTACGGGTCCTCGGCGTGCGCGACGACCATCAGGGAGTACGCCGACAAGGTGGCCGACCGGCTGAGGGCGATCGGGGCGCGGGTCACCGTCGATCCCGCCGACGAGCCCCTGGCGTCCCGGGTCGGCAAGGCCAAGGTGCTCAAGATCCCCTACATCCTGGTGGTGGGGGACGATGACGTGGCCGCGGGAACCGTCGGTGTCAACCGACGGGGCACCAACCGGCCCGAGCGGGGGGTGGAGGTCACCGCGTTCACCCAGATGCTCGAGAGCGAGATCGCCGAGCGACGCATCCCCGAGCACCAGTGAGCCTCGACCACCTGTGGGCCGGGTGGCGCACCGAGTACGTGACGTCGGCGTCTGCAGCGGACCACGCCGCCGGCGACGACCGGCCTCCCGACGATCCCGCACAGTGCGTCTTCTGCCGCATCGCCGCCAGTGGACCGCCGTCGGAGGAGAACGGGGTGATCTGGCGAGGTGCGCTCACCTACGCGGTGCTCAACGCCTATCCCTACACCAGCGGCCATCTGATGGTGGTGCCGGTCCGCCATGTCGATTCGCTGGCCGCCCTCAGCGACGAGGAGGGGGCCGAGCTGTGGTCGGCGGTGGGTCAAGGGGTGCAGGCGCTGGAAACGTCGCTGGGTCCCGAGGGCGTCAACCTGGGGGCCAACCTGGGCCGGGCGGCCGGGGCGGGAATCCCCCGCCATCTCCACCTCCACGCCGTTCCCCGATGGTCGGGAGACACCAATTTCATGACCGCGGTGGCCGGGACCCGGGTGCTCCCCGAAACCCTGGCGGTCACCTGGCAACGCCTCCACCGGGGATGGCCACGCTGACCGGCCCGGCCGACGCGACAGCGGGCGGAATCGAAGCGTCGGCCGCGGTGTTGTCGCAGGGTGAGGGTGAGGTGCGCCATCGGGCGATCGATGTGGTGGTGGAGGTTGGGATGACGGTCAAGGAGCTCGGACATCTGGTGCTCTACGTGAGGAACGTGGAGCGTTCGGCCGCCTTCTACCGGGACGTTCTCGGTTGGGAGCCGGCGTTCCCCGACTCCGGCGGGATGCCGGTGGCCGCCTTCTCGTCGGGACGCACCCACCACGAGCTGCTGCTCATCGAGGTGGGGGAGGGGGCGACCCCCCAGCCGGGCGGCCGCCATCTCGGGCTGTATCACTTCGGCTTGAAGGTCGGGGACTCCGACGAGGAGTTGCGACAGGTGGTCCGCCGGCTCGACGAGGCCGACGTACCCGTGGTCGGGGCCAGCGACCACACGGTGACCCACAGCCTCTACATCCTCGACCCGGACGGCAACGAGATCGAGCTGTACATCGACGTGCCCGGGGTCGATTGGAAGGCGGATCCGAGCCTGATCATGGCCCCGATCAAGCCGCTCGCCCTCTGACCGCCGGGCCGTCCGCCGGCCTTCGGCCGCCCGGTCGAGGTCCTCGCCGGTCACCGCTGGATCCGGGGTCCGGATGGTAGTGTTGGACCGAGCCTTCTGGAGGAAAATACGCATGTTCGACGGGCGATGGCGCGGCACGGTTGACCGTGGCACCGAACCGGTCGGCCGCAAGCTGCAGCAGTGGGGCGTCACCGCTGACATGCTCACCGCCACCGGGCTGATCTCGGCCACCGCCACCGCGGTGGCCGTGGCGTACCGGCCATCTCCATCTGGCCATCGTCCTCCTCATCCTCACCGGGTTCCACGACCTGCTCGACGGCCCGGTGGCCAAGGCGTCGGGGACATCGTCGATCCGAGGCGCCTTCTTCGACTCGGTCACCGACCGGGTTGCCGATGTGCTGATCCTCGGGGGCGTGGCCTGGTACCTGGAGTCGACCCATCCCGGCCATCTGGTCCTGTTGCCGTTCGCCGTGCTCGGCGCCACCTCGTTGGTCTCCTACCAGCGGGCCAAGGCAGAGTCGCTGGGCATCTCCGCTCGTGGCGGGCTCATGGAACGGGCCGAGCGGATGATCCTGTTGGGAATCGGCTTTCTCTCCCCGTCGTTCCTGGTCCCCGTCCTGTGGGTGATGTTGGCCCTGACCATGGCCACTGCGGTCGGGCGGTTCATCAAGGTGTGGCACCTGGCCGAGGCGCCGGTTCCGGTGGTCGTCCCCCGACGTCATCGCCGGTCTCGATCCACCGCCCGGGCCGCCGGCCGCAAGCAGTCGACGTCGCCGTCCCGGTGGAGGGCTCGGCGGCAGGGTGAGCTGGCCAGCCGGTCCGGTCGGACCTGGCGTGCCCGGCACGCCAGAGGCGGCATCCGGCAGCGCACCGGTCGCCGCCACGCCTGAGAACTCACGGGCCAAGGTGAGCGAGAACCAGGGTTGGTGAACAAAGGACAAGCAGTCTTTCGCACCTACACGACACTTGCTCGCTGTCTCTCCGCCCTCCCCGAACCGGTGGCGATGAGCGCGGCCGGAGCGGTCGGGGATGTGATGTTCAAGGTGCGCGGCGAGCAACGCCGGATGGTCTCGAACAACCTGCGCCGGGTCATCGGTGCCGATGTCGGGGACCAGGAAATCCTCGACAGGTGGGCGCGCCGTTCGTTTCGGGCCTACGCTCGTTACTGGGTGGAAGGGGCCCGACTCGCTCGCACGTCACCGCACGAGGTGGAACGACGGACGGTCGTCGACGGTCTCGACTACCTGGTGGATGGGATGGCAGCCGGAAAGGGCGTCATCATGGCACTACCGCACGTGGGGAGCTGGGAGTATGGGGGCGCGTTTCTGGCTACGCAGGGCATGCCGATGACCTCGGTCGCCGAAAAGATCGAGCCGCCCGAGCTCTTCGAGTTCTTCGTGGCCCAGCGGGCGACGATGGGGTTGACCATCGTCCCCCTCGACGAGTCCTCGGGGCGGACCATCATCGCCACGTTGAGGCGGGGCGGGCTGGTCGGACTGTTGTCCGACCGGGACGTGGCCGGAAACGGCGTCGAGGTGGAGTTCTTCGGCGAGGCCACCACCATGCCGGCCGGACCGGCCACCCTGGCGCTTCGAACCGGGGCGCAACTGGTGACCGGCGCCGTCTACAGCGGGCCCGGTCCCGATCACCGGGCCCTCGTCGAGCCGCCCCTCGACACGTCGCGGCACGGTTCGTTCCGCCAGGACGTGTCTCGATTGACCCAGAGCATCGCCACCAGGTTCGAGGGGCTGATCCGCCGGGCACCCGAGCAATGGCACGTGTTCCAGCCCCTGTGGCTGGCCGATCGCCCCCAGGTGGCGGCGTGACCAAGTTCGAGGACCGGCCCCTGGCCGGCGATTTCGACTTCGAGGCTTTCGGCCCGTCGGTGGTCCTCAGCCGGCGGACCGCCGGTCGTCCTGTCCCCGGCCGGCCGGTGCCGGACATTGCCTATCCGGTTCGATCGGCCCATGCGGGTGAGCCCCGGTTCCACTCGCTGAGCGAGCGCGAATTCGACGTGGTGGCGGTAATCGGCCCCGACGGGCGGTTGGTCTTCGTAAGCGCCTCGGCCGAGCGGGTGTTCGGCTACGACGTCAGCGACGCCATCGGACTCGACGCCCTCGGGCTGTTCGACCCTCGAGTGTCGATTCGGTCCGTGCCCTGTTCAACGACCTGGTCGCCGGTCGGAGGCTTTCGGTCTCCCTGGAGATGCGGACGGAGCGAGCCGACGGGAAGTCGATCGATCTCGAGGTGGTGGCGGCCAATCATCTCGACGATCCCATCGGCGGAATCGTGGTCAACATTCGCGACATCACCGATCGCGCCCGTCTCGAACAGAGCATCCGCGACGCCGACAAGAGTCAGACCGCACTCATCGAATCGATGGCCGACGGAGTGATGATCGTCGACGCGGACGCGACCGTGGTCCGGGTCAATCAGGCGTTCGAAGTGATGTTCGAGGCTCCGCGGGTGCGGCTGCTGGGCAAACGCCTCGAAGACCTGATGACCGCCGGCGGAACGGACGGCCTCGAGCTGTTCGACGCCGAGGGCCGGCCGGTCGACCTGGCGGCGCACCCGATCACCACCAGCCTGCAGGGCGGCCGGCGCTCGGTCGGGGTGGTGCTCGGGCTGCGACGGAAGGGGAAGCCGTCGATGTGGGTTCGGATCAACGCACAGGCCATGGTCGGGGCCGATGGCATGGTGTCCGGAGCCGTGGCCTCTTTCGATGACGTCACCGCCTTGCGCCAGTCGGCCAGCGAGCTCCGCCGCGAGGAGCAGTTCCTTCAGGTGCTGCTCGACACCCTCGAGGAGGGAATCGTTGCCTGCGATGCGGACGGGAGGATCACCGTGTTCAACCCGGCCGCTCGGTTGCTCCATGGTCTGGGCGAGGGCGGAGGAGCCGATTGGCAGCATCCCTTCCGATCAAGGTCTCAGGCGGTCCGACGGCACTCCCATCGCCCAGCGGGAGAACCCACTGATCAGGGCCATGTCCGGTGAGCAGCTCCGCGACGTCGAGATCATTCTCGAATCAGGGACCGGGGAACTTCGCAAGGTCAGTGTCAATGGACAGGCGCTGGTCGACGACGACGGGAAGAGGCTCGGTGCCGTCGTGGCCATCCACGACGTCACCGAACAGAAGCTCAACGAGGAACGGCTGGCGGAGCTGGCGCTGCACGATCCGCTTACCGGGCTGGCCAACCGCACCCTGTTGGCCGAACGACTGCAGGATGCCATCGACGAGCTGGCCCGGTTGACGCCGACAGAGTCGGGTGCGGGCCAACCCGATGCCCATCGGGGAGTGGCCGTCTATCTGCTCGACCTCGACGAGTTCAAGGAGATCAACGACGTGCTCGGTCACGACGTGGGGGACGACATGCTGGTCGCGGTGGCGGGTCGGCTGCAGGCCATCGTCCGCCCGACGGACACGGTTGCCCGACTGGGAGGGGACGAGTTCGTGGTGGTCTGCGACATCGAGAGTGGCGAGGACGAGATGCTCCGGATCGCCGAGCGCATCTCGACCACACTGGCCCGGCCCTACCGGATCGAAGGCCAGACCCTGACCGTGTACGCATCGGTCGGAGGGGTCTTCGCCGACAATGCGGACACCGACCCGTCCCGCTTGCTGAGCCGGGCCGACGATGCCATGTACGGCGTCAAGTGGAGCCGACGGCGGGAACGTCGATCCATGATGGACTGAACGTCGGTGGCCACCGGCGACTCGCCGACATCCCCACCGATCCGGGTCGCGCTCGTCTGTCCCTACAGCCTGTCCCGGCCCGGTGGCGTGCAGAACCAGGTGGTCGGACTGACTCGAGCACTCGCGGCGCGTGGCCATCGGGTCACCGTCTTCGCCCCGCTCGATGCCCCCGGGGACGCCCCCGACGACATCGACCTGGTGGCCACCGGTCGGTCGGTGTCCCTGCCGGCCAACGGCTCGATCGCCCCGGTGACCATCTCGATTCCGGCCGTCCTGCGGGCGAGGCGCACACTGCAGTCGGGCGGATTCGATGTCGTCCATGTGCACGAGCCCTTCGCCCCGGGCCTTCCCTACGGGCTGCTCGTCGGCCGAGACGTCCCGCCGCTGGTGGCCACCTTCCACCGGAGCGGCTCGAGCACCTTTTACACCGTGCTGGGTCCGGTCGCCCGTCACCTGTCCCGACGGTTCGCGGTTCGGTGTGCGGTGTCCGAGGCGGCTCGTGCGACGGCATCGGACGCGCTCGGTGGCACCTATCGAGGTGGGGTTCAACGCGCGTGGAGGTGGACCGCTATCAGGACGTCGAACCGTGGCCGACCGACCGGCCGGCCATTCTCTTCCTCGGCCGCCACGAGGAGCGCAAGGGCTTGTCCGTCCTCCTCGATGCCTTCGAGCAGCTGCGTCCCGAGCGCGGTGGTCCGCCCGACGGGATGTCCGCCTCACCGGAGCTCTGGATCGCCGGGGACGGTCCGCTCACCGACTCGCTTCGTCGCTCCCATCCCGAGTCACCCGACGTCCACTGGCTCGGCGTTCTCTCCGACGAGGAGAAGGTTCGTCGACTGGTGACCGCCGACATCCTGTGTGCCCCGTCGCTGGGCGGAGAGTCGTTCGGCCTGGTGCTGCTCGAGGCCATGGCTGCCCGCACGGTGGCGGTGGCCAGCGACATCGACGGGTACCGCCAGGCGGCCGGTGACAGCGTCGTTCTGGTGCCGCCGGGCGACGCGGGATCGCTTTCCGAGGCACTCTCCGGCGTCCTGTCGGCGGAGCTGGCCGTGGTGCCCGGGGCGAACGGCGACACCGGCCCCGAAGGGCGCCGCCGGTGGCTCTCGGTTGCAACGGAGCGGGCCGGGGGGTGGTCCATGGACCGTTTGGCCAGGTGGTACGAGGATCGGTACGGCTCGGCACTGGTCGGACCGCCGGCGTGAGCGGCCGTACACTGCAGGATCATGAGCGAATCGCCCGGAGCCACCCCGCCCGCTGGAACACCCGGCCGCCGACCGGGGAACCAGGACGGCGGCGGGTCCAGTACCGGGTCCTCGTCCGGATCGAGGAGCTCGGGAAACCGCAACCGGAACCGCAATCGGAACCGCAACCGCAATGGCAGCCGGTCGGGGAGCGGTTCGACATCCCGAGGGAACAGTGCGGCCGGCAGAGGCGGACAGACCGGACAATCCGGACAGCGAGGCGGATCGTCGGCCCGCGGCGACGGGCGTGGGTCGCCTGCTCGGTCGGGCGGCGCGGGCGTCGTCGGCGCCGACCGACGACGCCGCGGTGAAACCGATCAGACCTCCGGACCAGGCGGTCGATCGCCAGGCCGAGGGTAACGAAGAAACCTCGGCGGTCGACGCCAATCGGCGTCGGGCCGTCATCATCTGCGCCACGCCGGCCCTCATCGCCGGGGTGGTGGTGGGCCTGGTCCTGGTGGCAATCGGTCTGCTGGTGATCGGTGCGGTGGCATGGGTCGCGGTCACCGTGGCTCTCTCGGTCTGGTTGTGGCGGTTCGCCCCCGGAGCCGTGGCGCGGTCGGTGGGTGCGAGCCCCAGTGACGAATCGGAGCACCCGCGGCTGCACAATCTGGTCGATGGCCTCTGTGCCACCATGGGCCTTCCCCGGCCGACCATCTGCATCGTGAACAGCCCGGTGCCAAACGCCATGGCCGTCGGGCGCGACCCGGCGACGGCGTCGCTGCTGGTCACGTCGGGACTCGACCAGTCCCTCACACTGGTCGAACTGGAGGGCGTGCTGGCGCACGAGCTGGTCCATGTCAAGAGGCAGGACACCCTGGTGGCCGGTCTGGCGGTGATGGTCACCACTCCGTGGTCTGCTGGTGGTAGGCACCACCAGAGCCGCCGAAACGGTGCATTCCCTGGTCGGCCGCGGCCGCGAATTCTCGGCCGACCAACGGGCCGCCGGGGTGGTCCGCTATCCGCCCGGCATCGGCTCGGCACTGGCGGCGATGGCCGATCGGCCGCCGTTGGCACCGGTGTGGCTGCCGGGTGCCGGGCGCACCGCCCAACTCACCCGCTGGCTGTGGGTCGATCCGATGGCGGGTGCCCGCTCCGGCGAGTCCGTCGTCGGCAACCTCGACGACACCGCAGTCCGGGCCGCCGCCCTGTCATTGCCCTGATCCTGTAATTGCCCTGATCCGGACCGACCGGTTCTGGTCGCTTACTCGGCTCCGGAGCAGAAGTCGGCGTCCTGTTCGGTGAGCTCCCAGTTCTGGCCGGTGGCGAAGAGATGATCGCGGAGCTTGCGGAGGAGCGACGTCCAGGGCCTTCTCCTCTTCGGCGTCGAACAGCTCGCTGAGCACTTCGTTGACGTGGGCGATGTGGTCCGGGATGGCCCGGGCCATCAATTCCTGCCCGGACGGGGTGAGCACGGCGAACGCCCCGCGTCGATCCTCGGGACAGACCCGGCGGGCCACCAGGCCCTGATCCTGCAGTCGATCGATCGCCCGGGTGAGACCACTGGGGGTCAGGGTCGTCTGGGCGGCCAGCTCGCTCATCCGAAGCTGATGGCCCTCGGTGCGGGCCAACCGGATGAGGACGTCGAAGGACTGGGTCGAGATCGACCCCTCGGCCTCCATCCGCTGTTCGAACAGTCGTCGCAGCCCAGCGGCTGACTCGAAGAGCAGGCCGACCGTGGTCAGCCTCTGGTCGTCGGTGACCTGCGAGCGTCCCATGCCCTCACTCTACAGGATTTCCGGGTCGGTACTTGCGTCAGCAACTATCTGTGGTATAGTTGATTGTGCAAGCAAATGCACCCGCCAGAACAGGCGGGTGGCAGACCAAAGGAGTGGATATGTCGATCATCACCGAAGTAACCAGCAGGAACGTCAATGGAACCGAGTACCCGGCCGTCGGGACCTACGCCATCGATGGCTCGCATACGCAGGTGGGATTCGCCGTGCGGCATATGGCCGTCTCCAAGGTGCGCGGCCGTTTCGGCACCTTCGAGGGGACGCTGGAACTGGCCGAGGATCCGGTCGACTCCAAGGTGTCGCTGACCATCGATGCCAACAGCGTGGACACCCGCGACGAGAATCGGGACAACCACCTGCGGACCAACGACTTCTTCGACGTGGCCAACCATCCCACCTGGACGTTCGTGAGCACCGCCATCCAGCCGGAAAGCCCCACCGAGTGGAAGGTCCAGGGCGATCTGACCATCCGCGGGGTCACCCGGTCGGTGACCTTGGATGTCACCCTCGAAGGCGTGGTGAAGGACCCGTACGGCAACCATCGGGTCGGGTTCAGCGCCTCGACCACCATCGACCGGGACGACTTCGGCGTGTCGTTCGGAGCGGTCATGGAGGCGGGGGGACTGGTAGTGGCCAAGAAGGTGGACATCGAGATCGAGCTCGAGGCCGTGCTCCAGCCGTAGACCGGACTCGACCGGGTCACCGTCACGGGATCACCCACCGGCCGGGTAGCCCGGCTCCCACCGGGCCGGTGTCGGCCGCCGGTCGATCGCCGGGATCGGTCGGCGACCGCAGGTAGAATGGCGCCAATGGCCGATGACCCGTCTGATCCGAGTGCCACCATGAACGGAGTCGCCGGCAGCGCCCGGTCGACCGGGACCTTCACCGTGAAGCGCGGGTCTGGCAGAGATGCTCCGCGGCGGGGTGATCATGGACGTGGTCGACGCCGAGCAGGCCAAGGTGGCCGAGGACGCCGGCGCGGTGGCGGTCATGGCGCTCGAGCGGGTTCCGGCCGACATCCGACGTGACGGGGGCGTGGCCCGGATGAGCGACCCGGCACTGATCGAGGGGATCAAGGCGGCGGTGACCATCCCGGTCATGGCCAAGGCCCGGATCGGACACTTCGCCGAGGCCCAGGTGCTGGCGGCGCTGCTCGTCGACTACATCGACGAGAGCGAGGTGCTGACGCCGGCCGATGAAGCCCATCACATCGACAAGTGGGCCTATGAGGTGCCGTTCGTGTGCGGGGCCACCAACCTGGGAGAGGCCCTGCGCCGGATCTCCGAAGGTGCGGCGATGATCCGGTCCAAGGGGGAAGCGGGTACCGGCAACATCGTGGAGGCGGTCCGCCACCTGAGGTCAATCCTGGGTGACATCCGGCGGGTGACCGAGGCAGATTCGGCCGAGTTGTACGGATGGGCGAAGGACTTGGCCGCTCCGATCGGCCTGGTGCAGGAGATAGCCGACACCGGAAGGCTCCCGGTGCCGCTGTTCTGTGCGGGAGGAATCGCCACCCCTTCGGACGCCTCGCTGGTCATGCAGCTCGGTGCCGAGGCGGTGTTCGTGGGATCGGGGATATTCAAGAGCGCCAACCCGGCGCGGATGGCCCGGGCCATCGTGGAGGCCACCGCGCACTTCACCGACGCCGAGCTGGTGGCCAAGGTGTCGACCGGGTTGGGGGACGCCATGGCCGGCCAGGAGATCGGCACGCTCGGCGTGCACCTGGCCGAGCGTGGTTGGTGAGCGGCGCGACAGCCGGCCGAGCCCGTGACCGACGATGACCCTCGGGGTTCTCGCCCTCCAGGGTGACGTCCGGGAGCACGCCGCCGCGCTCGCCTCCCTGGGAGAACCGGTGCGTCTGGTGCGGGAGCCGGACCAACTGGAGGGTCTCAGCGGTCTGGTGCTCCCCGGGGGGAGTCGACCACCCTCTCGGTGCTGTTGGAGTCCTCGGGTCTGTTCGACCCGATGGCCGCCGCGCTGGCCGGGGGACTTCCGGTCTTCGGCACCTGCGCCGGCATGATCCTGCTGGCCACCTCGGTGCTGGACGGGCGGGCCGACCAGCGGGGTTTCGGGGTCATCGAGCTGGTTGTCCGGCGCAACGGCTACGGCCGCCAGGTGGCCTCGTTCGAGAGCGACCTGGAGGTGACCGGGTTGGGCGACGACCCGTTTCACGCCGTGTTCATCCGGGCCCCGGTGGTCGAGCGAACCGGCCCCGATGTCCTCGTGCTGGCCAGGCTGCCGCACAGCGGCGACGGGCACGCCGGCCAGATGTCCGACCGTCGAGCCCCGCCCCCACCGGTGGTGTGCCGCCAGGGGCCGATCCTGACCACCTCGTTCCACCCCGAGTTGACCGGGGACCGTAGGCTCCATCAGCTGTTCGTGGAGATGACCAAAGAGGAGAGGCGTTAGGCGATGTCGGGACACTCGAAGTGGGCGACCACCAAGTACCGGAAGGGGGCACAGGACTCGGCTCGAGCCAAGGTGTTCGCCAAGATCATCCGGCAGGTCGAGGTGGCCGCGCGCGAGGGCGGAAGCGACATGACCGCCAATGCCAGCTTGCGGACGATGTACGCAAAGGCTCGTGACGCCTCGGTGCCGATCGACACCATCGAGCGGGCGATAAAGCGGGGTTCGGGCGAGCTCGAGGGTGTCCGGTACGAGTCGATCGCCTACGAGGGCTACGCACCGGCCGGTGTCGCGGTCATCGTCGAATGCCTCTCGGACAACCGAAACCGCACCGGAGCGGAGATCCGCAACCTGTTCAACAAGAACGGCGGCAGCATGGCCGAGCCGGGGGCGGTGAGTTGGCAGTTCGAACGCAAAGGGGTGATCTCGGTCCCCCGGACGTTCGACGAGGAACGGGTCATGGAGGTGGCGATGGAGGGCGGTGCCGAGGATCTCACCGACGAGGGCGAGCAGTGGATGGTGACCAGCGCGCCGGCGGATCTGGCCGCCGTGCGCACCGCGTTGGAGGACGCAGGTCTGCAGCCGGGTTCTGCCGAGCTGTCGATGGTCCCGACCTCGATGGTGGAGGTCGCCTCCGAATCCGAGGCGAAGAAGGTCCTCCGGCTGATCGAGGCCCTCGACGATCACGATGACGTGCAGAACGTCTACGCCAACTACGACATCCCCGACGCGGTGATGCTCGCCTACCAAGGCTGAGCCCACTGGGCGCCGCGGGCGGACGGGCCATCCCTCCCCTCCGCGCCGAGGCACGGTAGCATCGAACGCATGTTCGTCCTGGGCATCGATCCCGGCCTGTCCCGGTGCGGCTACGGCGTGGTCGCCCGCCGGTCCGGCGCACTGGTGGCGGTGGCCGGTGGGGTGATCTCGACCGAGGCCACCATGCCCCTGCCCGATCGCCTGCGCACCCTGGCCGACGAACTGAGGGCGCTGGTCGCCGAGTTCAAGCCCGAGTCGGTGGTGGTGGAACGAGTGTTCTTTCAGGTCAACGCCCGCACGGCCATGGCCACCGGACAGGCTGCGGGCGTCGCGCTGGTGGCAGCGGCCGAGTCGGGCTGTCAGGTGGCTCAGTACACGTCGAACGAAGTCAAGCAGGCGCTCGTCGGGTACGGAAGCGCCACCAAAGAGCAGGTGCAGCGCATGGTGGCCTCGGTACTCGGCTTGGCCGAGCCTCCCCGTCCGCCGGACGTGGCCGACGCCCTGGCCCTGGCCGCCTGCCATCTCACTGCACAACCACTCCGTCGGGCGTTGGCGGCGGCCACCGCGGTGGCACCGTGATCGGGTCGCTGCGGGGCGTGCTGGTCGAGCGACCGGCGCCGGGGGAGGTGATCGTCGAAGTCGGTGGGGTCGGCTATCGGGTCTCGGTGCCCACCTCGCTCTTGGCCGAGCTGGGGGGCCCGGGCACCGCAGTGTTCCTCCATGTGCACACCCATGTCCGGGAGGACGCCATTGTGCTGTTCGGCTTCGCCCATGCCGATGAGCGCCGCTGCTTCGAAGCGCTCCTGGGCGCCCACGGGGTGGGGCCGTCGTTGGCACTGGCCATCCTGTCGTCGATGTCTCCGGCCGCCCTCTCCACCGCCGTTCTCGAAGACGACGTCGACACCCTGTGCCTGGTTCCGGGGGTGGGGAAGAAAACCGCCGCTCGGCTGCTGCTCGAGCTCAAGGCTCGTCTCGACCTTCCTACCCTCGGGGCCGAACATCCGGCCGGCGACGTGGCCGGTGTACCCCGGGGTGAGGTTCGGATGGCCCTGGCCGAGCTCGGCTATGGCCCCGAGGAGATCCGGGGGGTGATGGATGCCGTGGATGACGATGCACCGGTGGAGGAGATGGTGAAGAGCGCGCTTCGCCAACTGGCACGAAACCGATGACCCCTCTGGCCCGGCGCGAGGTGCTGGCCGACGAAGCACGGACCGTTGCCGGTGTGGTGCCAGCCGACGAGGACACCACGCGCCCGGTCGATCCCAATCCGGCGCCGGCCGAGGAACTGGAGGACGCCGGCCTTCGTCCACGGTCGCTCCACGAGTTCGTCGGGCCAAGGTCAATTGACCGGGCATCTGCAGATCGTGATCGAAGCCGCCCTGAAGCGGCACCAGCCGGTCGATCACCTCCTCTTCGCCGGACCTCCCGGGTTGGGCAAGACCTCGCTGGCCGGCATCGTGGCCGCCGAAATGGGTGTCGGCTTGCGGATCACCGCCGGCCCGGTCCTGGTCCGCTCCGGTGACCTGGCTGCGCTGCTCACCGACTTGCAGGAAGGCGACGTGCTGTTCATCGACGAGATCCATCGACTGCATCGTTCGGTCGAGGAGATCCTCTATCCGGCCATGGAGGATTTCAAACTCGACATCCTCATCGGCAAGGGACCGACGGCTCGGAGCATTCGCCTCGATCTGCCCCGCTTCACCCTGGTGGGGGCGACCACCCGCACCGGCCTGGTGGCCGGGCCCCTCCGCGACCGGTTCGGGTTCGTCGGCCGGCTCGATCATTACGACGTCGACGAATTGTGCGCCATCGTCACCCGGTCGGCCGGGATCCTCCATGTGCCCATCGACGCCGAAGGGGCCAGGCGGATCGCCGAACGCGCCCGGGGAACGCCCCGCATCGCCAACAGGCTGTTGCGACGGGTGAGGGACTTCGTCGAGGTCCGGGCCGAGGGCTCGATCACCTCGGCGACCGCGGTGGCCGGGCTCGAACTGTTCGGGGTGGACGAGCTCGGCCTGGACAAGGTCGACCGGTCGATCCTCGACGTCCTGTGCCGGCGGTTCGCCGGCAGGCCGGTGGGTCTCACCACGCTGGCCCAGTGCATCGGCGAAGAGCCGGACACCATCGAGGACGCCTACGAGCCCTACCTCCTGCAGGCCGGGCTCCTCCAACGCACCACCCGGGGCCGGGTAGCCGCCCCCCGGGCCTGGGCCCACCTGGGTCTCACCCCGGTGGCGTCCACGTTGCTCTGAATCACCGCTCTGAATCACCGCTCTGATTCCGTCGGGGCACTCCCCGGCGGCTCCACCGGTCGGGGACGGTGCCGTCTGCCACCATGGGGGCCATGTCGGAGCTGACCTCGGACCAGTGGTCGCCGCCGGGTCGGTCCGAGGTGCCGATGGATGCCTACGAGTACGCCCTTCCCCAACAGGCCATCGCCCAGCAGCCGGTTGAACCGCGGAGCGCGGCCCGCCTGCTGGTCGCTCCCGGTCTGGCCGGCAACCAGGACATCGCCCACACCACCATGGCCGACCTTCCCTCGCTGCTGGGTCCGGGTGACCTGGTGGTCGTCAATGACACCCGGGTGTTGGCGGCACGCTTGGCCCTGGTCAAGGCCAGCGGCGGCAATGCCGAGGTCCTACTGCTGGAGCCGGTACCCGACGAGCCGGGGCTGTGGGAGGCCCTGGTGCGTCCCGCACGTCGGCTGCCCGAATCGACCCTGTTGTTCGAGTCGCCGTCGGGACCACCGGTCGTAGAAGTAGGCGGGTCGTTCGGAGGAGGAGAAGACGGCCGGCGGCTGGTCCGGCTGATCGACCCAACGGTTGTCGACCGCACCGGCGCCATGCCCCTCCCGCCCTACATCCGTCGGGGGTTGGAGGATCCCGAGCGCTACCAGACCGTCTATGCGGCCCATCGGGAGGTGGGCGCGCGCTCGGCGGCCGCTCCCACCGCCGGTCTCCACTTCACTGCCGAGCTGCTCGAGTCGTGCCGGCAGGCCGGTGCCACCATCGCCCGGGTAGACCTGGCCATCGGCTTGGACACCTTCAAGCCGATCACCGCTCCCACCGCCGAAGCGCACGTCATCCACTCGGAGCGCTATTCGATCCCGCCGGAGACCATGGCCGCCTGCGCCGCGGCCGACCGTGTGGTGGCCATCGGCACCACCTCGGTACGCGCGCTCGAATCGGCCGCGGCCACCGGCGCTCTGTCCGGCCGGACCCGCCTGTTCATCCACGGCGACTACCCGTTCGAGGTGGTCGACGTGCTGGTGACCAACTTCCATCTGCCCCGATCCAGCTTGCTGTTGCTGGTGGAGTCGTTCTGCGGTCCCCTCTGGCGTCGCCTCTATGCCACCGCCTTGGCCGAGGGGTATCGGTTCCTGTCCTTCGGCGATGCCATGGTGGTGGGACGGGCCGGGCGCCCAGGCGGTAGGGAGTGATCCCGATCCGGGTGGTGGTGGCGGCCGGCGACGGTGCTGCCCGCACCGGATCGGTGCACACGGCCCGAGGCTCCTACCCGGTCCCCGCGTTCATGCCGGTCGGCACCCGGGGGACGGTCAAGGCGTTGGACAGCAGCGATCTGGAGGCGCTGGGCGCTGAGGTGGTGCTGTCCAACGCGTACCATCTGATGCTCCGGCCCGGTGCCGATACGGTTGCCGCCCTGGGCGGGCTCCACCGCTTTTCGGGCTGGACCGGGCACACGTTGACCGACTCGGGCGGCTATCAGGTTCACTCGCTCGCTCCCTCGGTGGATGACGACGGTGTCACCTTCGCGTCGGTCTACGACGGCGCCCGCATCCGGATCACCCCGGAGTCGGCCGTGGAGGCGCAGGGCTTGATCGGCGCGGACATCCAGATGGTGCTCGATGTGTGCGCCACGCTCCCCGCCACTCCCGAGGTGCTGCGGCTGGCCGTCGACCGCACCGCGGCATGGGCCGGGCGCGCCCGCCGCCACCACCGCCGACTGGACGCCAAACCCGAGGGACAGGCGCTGTTCGGCATCGTACAGGGCGGCATCGATGCCGCCCTGCGAAAGGAGAGTGCCGAGAGGACCGTCGAGCTCGACTTCGACGGGTACGGAATCGGCGGACTCTCGGTCGGCGAGCCCCGGCCGGCGATGCTCGAGACCTTGGCCGCGGTCACCCCCCATCTGCCGGCGGACCGGCCCCGCTACCTGATGGGGGTGGGGGATCCGGTCGGGCTGATGGAGGCCGTCGCCCTGGGGATCGATCAGTTCGACTGCGTGGCCCCCACCCGGATGGCACGGCACGGGTCGATGCTGACAGCCGGCGGTCGGCTCAATCTGCGCAATGCCGTCTACGCCCGCGACGATGGTCCGGTGGACGGCTCCTGTGGGTGTGGCACCTGTGCGAGGTACTCCCGCGGCTACCTGCGACACCTTCTGGTGGTCGGCGAGCCCACCGCGTGGAGGCTGCTCAGCATCCACAATCTGGCATTTGTGCTGGGATTGATGAGCGAGGCGCGCTCGGCCATAGCCGAGGGGCGGTTCGACGCCCTCCGTGCCCGCACTGTGGAGGTATGGGGGGCCTGAGGCCGGCGGTGACTCATCCTGGTGGGCCTGGGCTAGTGTCAGACCGCCGTGCGGACCCGTATCCCTGCTCCAAACCGATCATGAACGCCATGGACCTGGCCGTGCCGCTGGTCGGCGCGGCGGCGAAGAAGCCCGCTGCCACCAGCTCCGCCTGGTTGATCTTCGTGGTCATCGGCGCCGGGTTCTACTTTCTCATCTACCGCCCCCAGCAGCGCAAGGCCAAGGCGCTCCGGGAGACGTCGAAGAACTTCGAGGTGGGCGACGAGGTGCTGACCGCCGGGGGCATCGTCGGGCACGTCATCGACATCGACGGTGATCGTGTGACTCTGGAAACCAGCGTCGGCGCCTCTTTCGTGGTGCTCCAGCAGTACGTGTTGCGCAAGCTGGAAGAGACGGATCCCTCCGAAGACGACGACGAAGCCGACTACGAAGACGACGACTACGACATGCACGACGACGACCAACTCGACGATGACCAACTCGACGATGACCAAGAGCACGAGGAGGAAGAGACCGCTTCGTCCGGCGCAACCGACGACGACTCTTCCCCCACCTCCGAGCACCGGACCGGCAAGGGGGGATCGTCGAGGAGCAACCCCACACTCGACGGCGTCGATGACAACGGTGGCCCGGAGGGGCCCCAGGTGACCTGAGGATCCAATGAAGAAGAAGCAATCGCTGTGGGTCAGCCTGCTCTCCATCGTCGCCATCGCAGTGATTGCCCTTTGTGCCACCCTCGCCGCCGGCTGGTCACCGAAACTGGGCCTCGACCTCGACGGGGGGCTGGCCGTGGTCTACCAGACCCACACCCCGGTCAATGCGACCGAGCTCGGCACCATCGTGACCATCCTCAACAACCGGGTCAACACCGGCACCAGTGGGGCCACGGTGGAGAGCCAGGGAAACAACCAGATATCCGTGTCGATCCCCGGCGAGAAGAACTCGCAACAGATCCTCAATACCCTCGGCAACACCGGCCAGCTCTTCTTCCGACCGGCGCTCTGTTACGGCGCCCCCTACCATCTGGCCAAGGGTCAGACCCCTGCCGCGGGGCCGTTGCCGACCTCCTGTGCCTCCGCCTCGGCCCTGACCGCCGCCAACCTCAAGGTGGACACCAGCAGCGGCCAGGCGACCGCAACTCCCCCGATCGATCCGCAGTTCGCGACCTACCCGACCACCAGTGCCGACAACGATGCCAAGAACTCGGTGGTCATCTTGCCCGGCACCGGTGCCGCCCAGGTCAACGCACGCTACGTGCTCGGCCCGGCCGGCCTTTCGGGCACCGGCGTGCATTCGGCGGTGGCCCAGCTCCAGACCGGCCAGTGGGTGGTCAACATGGCGCTCAATTCGGCGGGCAGCCAAGCCTGGGACACCCTGGCCCAGGCGCAGTTCCACGCCATCATCGCCATCGACCTCGACGGGACCGTGATCAGCGCCCCGATCACCCAGCCGTCGTCGACCACCCCCAGCAGCTTCGGGGGCCAGGTCCAGATCTCCGGCAATTTCAGTCAGACCGAAGCCCAGAACCTGGCCGCCGACCTCAACTTCGGAGCGTTGCCGGTCAAGCTCGACCGTCTCACCGTGCAGACCGTTTCGCCGACCCTGGGTAAATCCTCGCTGCAGGCCGGTCTTATCGCCGGATTGGCCGGCCTCTTCCTGGTCATGCTCTACACCATCTTCTACTACCGGCTGCTGGGCATCGTGGTGGTGGCCGGGCTGGCGGTGACCGGGGCGTTGCTCTGGTCGATCATCGCCTTCATGGGTCAGGCCCTCAATACCACCATCGACCTGGCCGGCGTGATCGGCATCATCGTGTCGATCGGGATCACCGTCGACTCCTACATCGTCTACTTCGAACGCCTCAAGGACGAGGCCCGAGCCGGACGTACCGTCCGTACCAGCGTGGACCGGGGATTCGCCAGCGCCTTCCGCACCGTGCTGGCCGCCGACGCCGTCTCCCTGCTGGGCGCGGCCATCCTCTACTTCATCTCCATCGGTCCGGTGCGCGGGTTTGCTCTGTTCTTGGGGATCTCCACCATGCTCGACGTGGTGGTGACCTTCTTCTTCACCCGACCCTTCGTCATCCTGCTGGGACGGAGCCGTGGAGCCACGGAGGCCAAGGGCGTGGGAGTGGCCAGTGGGCTGGGGATCAAGACGGAGTTGGTGCCGGCATGACCCCGCCGAGGAAGTCCGCTGACAACCATCGGGTGCCCGGGGAGGAGGCCGAGGAGGCGGTCGCCGAGCTCGAGGAGGCATTCGAGGACGAGCTCGAGTTCGCAGAGGCGGAGCGGGAGGCAGAAGAGACCGGGACCAAGCGACCCAATGCGTTCCTCCGGCTCTACCGGGGCCAGACCTCGTTCGACTTCATCGGCAACCGCAAGTGGTGGTTCGGGGTCTCCGCGTTGATCATCGTCCTCGGGATCATCTCCCTATCTACTCGGGGCCTCAACGAGGGCATCGATTTCAAGGGAGGCGAGTCCTGGCTGGTGAGCTCCCAGACCCTGACCGTGGCCCAGGCCACCGCCGCGGTCGAGGCGGCCGGGGTCAGCCAACCGACGGTGGTCCAACTCACCAACCAGCTCAACGGCCAGAAGCAGATCGAGGTGACCGCCGATCTCAACTCGGAGTCTGCTGCCCAACGCAACACCACCGAGAACAACGCGCAGGATGCGTTGGCCAAGGCCGCCGGCACCTCGCCCAACAACGTCAGCTTCAACGAGGTCGGTTCGACCTGGGGCTCGGAGGTGACCAGGAAGGCGATCGAGGCCCTCATCGTCTTCTTCATCGCGGTGACCGCCTACATCTCGTTGCGGTTCGAATTCAAGATGGCGGTTGCGGCCATCGTGGCCGTGGTGCACGACATCCTGATCGTGATCGGGATCTACTCACTGGGTGGGTTCCTGGTCACCCCGGACACGGTGATCGCCGTGCTGACCGTGCTCGGCTATTCCCTCTACGACACCGTGGTGGTCTTCGACCGAATACGTGAGAACGCCAAGGGGCTCGGTGCCTCGGGGCGGATCACCTACTCGGACATGGTCAACCTGTCGATGAACCAGACCCTGGCCCGCTCCATCAATACGTCGTTGGTGGCGATCGTCCCGGTGCTGTCGGTACTGGTGATCGGGGCCTACTTCCTGGGTGCCTCCACCTTGCAGAGCTTCGGACTCGCCCTGGTGATCGGTCTGACCAGTGGCGCCTACTCCTCCATCTTCATCGCCTCGCCACTGCTCGCCCTGATGAAGGAGCGGGAGCCCCGGTACACCACCATCCGTCAACGGATCGATGCCCGCGGCGAGCGGGGCGCGGTGCTGACCCCGGCTGCCGCCGCCGCCATGGCCGGTGCCGCCGGGGGAAGCGGACGGGCCTCCAGCCGGGCCCGCACCCAGACCGCCGGGGTCATCCGCCCGGGAGCCGCCGCCTCGTCCCGTCGAGCCGGCACCAAAGCCTCCAAGACCGGGGCGGCCGGCGTCCGGACAGGCGGTGGGCGCCACCGCGTCGAGCCACCTCGGGGGCCGATCGCGCTTCATCGGGCTCGACAAGACCAGGAGGGAACCGCCCGCCGCCCCGCCCGCGCAAGGGGAAGGGCGGCAAGGGCGGCAAGGGCAAGCGCCGCTGAGAGGTACCGGTACGGCGGTTTCGCCAGGTACCGTGTAGTCATGGCTCTGGCCACACCAGTCCCGGCCGAGGGGACGGCGGTTCCGGTCGACGTGGAGGTCGCCGGCTCCTCGCTGCCGGCAGCCGAGGCCGCGCTTCTGGTGCCGGTCCTCCAGTCGTTCCTGCGCCGCCATCCCGGTGAGGACACCTCGCTCATCGTGCGAGCGGCGGAGGTGGCCACCGTCGCCCACGCCGGACAGCTCCGCCGTTCGGGCGAGCCCTACATCACCCATCCGATCGCGGTGGCGGGGATCGTGGCCGACCTGGGCCTCGACTCCCAGACGGTGGCCGCCGCCCTGCTCCACGACGCGGTGGAGGACACCGGAGTCACCACCGAGGCCATCGATCGGGACTTCGGCCCCGCGGTCGCGCTCATCGTCGACGGTGTCACCAAGCTGGATCGGCTGCAGTTCGACTCGAAGGAGGCCCAACAGGCGGCCACCGTGCGCAAGATGCTGGTGGCCATGGCCAACGACTGGCGGGTGCTGATCATCAAGCTCGGCGACCGCCTCCACAACATGCGGACCCTGTCGGTGATGCCCGAGTGGAAGCAGCGCCGGACCGCGCAGGAGACCCTGGACATCTATGCCCCGCTCGCTCATCGGCTTGGCATCCAGGAAGTCAAGTGGCAGCTGGAAGACCTGGCGTTTGCCACCCTTCACCCCAAACGGTACGCGGAGATCGAGCAGATGGTGGCCAGCCGTGCACCATTGCGGGACGAACTGTTGGCCCGTGTTCTGGTGGCGGTGCGGGAGCGGTTGGCCGCGTCGGGGCTGACGGCCGAGGTGACCGGCCGTCCGAAACACCTGTGGAGCATCTACGAGAAGATGGTGGTGAGGGGCAAGGAGTTCGACGACCTCTACGACCTGGTGGGGATTCGGGTCATCGTCGAGTCGGAGAAGGACTGCTGGGCGGCACTCGGGTCGATTCATGCCATCTGGCCGCCGGTGCAAGGGCGGTTCAAGGACTACATCAATTCGCCGAAATTCAATCTCTACCAGTCCCTGCACACAACGGTCATCGGCCTGGACGGCGATCCGATCGAGGTGCAGGTACGAACCCACGAGATGCACCGGCGTGCCGAATACGGCATCGCCGCCCACTGGGGCTACAAGGAGAGCCCGGTCCGGCAGGACCGGGCGGCTGGAGCCGGCAGAGGGGCCAAGGAGTCCGGGGCGGCCACCAGGGGCAAAGGAGACAGGGCGGCGCGCAAGGACGGGAGCCTCAAATCGCCGCCGCCCGATGGCGGGAAGCCGGAGAGCGGCAAAAAAGGATCGACGGCGTCCGCCGCCCGCGCCGAGTTGTCCGAGCGCGATCGTCGGGCCGAGCGCCAAGCCCTGGCCAAGGAGACGTCGTCGACCACTGCCGAAGTCGAGTGGATGCAGCGGATCGTCGACTTCCAGAACGAGACCACCGACCCCATCGAGTTCCTCGAAGCCCTCAAGCTCGACCTCGAAGAAGACGAGGTCTACGTCTTCACCCCCAAGGGCAAGGTCATCGCCCTTTGCGCCAACGCCACCCCAGTCGACTTCGCCTACTCCATCCACACCGAGGTCGGTCATCGCTGCATCGGGGCCAAGGTCAACGGGCGCCTGGTCCCTCTCGACACCAAGCTCAACTCGGCGGACACCGTCGAGATCTTCACCTCAAAGGCGCTGACCGCCGGTCCATCCCGTGACTGGCTGAGCATGGTGGCGTCCTCGAGGGCCCGGACCAAGATCCGCCAGTGGTTCTCACGGGAGCGCCGCGAGGACGCCATCGAGCTCGGCCGGGAGGAGTTGGGCAAAGAGCTGCGCCGGGAGGGGCTCCCGGTGCAGAAGCTGGCCTCGGAACACTCGTTGGCCAATCTGGCGACCACCATGAATTACGCGGACCTCGATGCGCTGCACGCCGCCATCGGCGACAATCGGATCTCGGCCCGGGCGGTGGCCCAGCGGGTTCTTCGGGACCTGCGGGGCGGCATCTATGAGGAACAGCTCCCGGTCACCGCTCGCCAGCAGCCGACGGCCGCCCGGCCCGGGCGTGGATCGGCGGTGGGCGTGTACGTCGAGGGTCTCGACGACCTCATGGTCCGTCTGTCCCGGTGCTGTACTCCGGTTCCGGGGGACGAAATCGTCGGGTTCGTGACCCGGGGCCGGGGGGTGTCGGTCCACCGGGCCGACTGTGCCAACGCCGCCTCATTGGCCAGCCGATCTCGCGAACGGCTCATCGAGGTGGAATGGGACCACCGATCCTCCGGTGTGTTCGTCGCCACCATCGAGGTGGTGGCCATCGACCGGTCGCGGCTGCTCACCGACGTCACCAAGGTGGTCTCCGAGCATCATCTCAACATCGTCAGCGCCAACACCCAGACCGATCAGGACCGGATCAGCCGGATGCGGTTCGACGTGGAGCTGGCCGATCCGGCCCATCTGGAGTCGGTGCTCAACCTGATCCGCCATCTCGACGCGGTCTACGACGTCTATCGCATCCTCCCCGGCAAGAAGGACTGAGCCCCCGGTGGGCGATGAAACCATGGTGGCGCGCGCCCCGGCGGGAACCCACGACGTGCTGTGGCCGGAGTCGACCCGGTGGGAGTCGCTTGCTGGCCGCCTTCGCCGGCCAGGTCGAGGCGGCCGGGTACGGACTGGCCCACACCCCGATATTCGAGGACGTGCGGGTGTTCAAAAGGGGCATCGGCGAGGACAGCGACGTGGTGGGCAAGGAGATGTACGAGTTCGAGGATCGCGGCGGCCGGGCCATGGCCCTCCGACCCGAAGGGACGGCTTCGGTGGTCCGCGCCTTCGTCCAACACCGGCCACCGGTGCCGTGGAAGGCCTGGTACGTCACCCCCGCATTCCGCTACGAGCGCCCCCAACGTGGACGTTACCGACAGCACCATCAGTTGGGGGTCGAGGTACTCGGTATCACCGACGCCGATCTCGACGTGGAGGTGGTCTCGCTGGCCGACCGGTTCTTCCGGTCGCTGGGACTGGCATCGTTCGACCTGGCACTCAATTCGATGGGCGACGATGCGTGCCGTCCGGTCTATCTCGGAGATCCTCTCGGCCTTCCTGGCAGAGCACCGGGATGAGCTGTGCCCCGAGCACCGGGGGAGGCTCGAGGCCAACCCCCTCCGCTGCCTCGACTGCAAGCGCGAGGAATGTCGTGCTGCGACCGTCGGTGCTCCCCACCTGGTGGACCACCTGTGCGAACCCTGCCGGCTGCATCTGGCCCGGGTGTGCGATGGTCTGGATGCGCTGGGTGTGCCCTACTCCTTCGACCACCGTCTGGTGCGTGGGTTCGACTACTACACCCGGACCACCTTCGAGTTCTCGTCGACCGCGCTGGCCTCGGCCCAGAACGGGATCGGCGGAGGGGGCCGCTATGACCGACTGGTGGAGATGCTCGGAGGTCCGCCGACTCCGGGCATCGGCTTCGGAATCGGCATCGAGCGCCTGCTCCTGGCCTGTGACGCCGAAGGGGTCTATGCGGTAGCTCCCGCGGCGTTGGATGCGTTCGTGGTGGACGTGGCCGGCGGGGAGTGGGCCCGGGACATCACCGCCGAGCTCCGTGCCGCCGGCCTGCGGGCTGACCGCGCCTTCGAAGGACGATCGATGAAGTCCCAGCTCAGGTCCGCCGACCGTTCGGGGGCCCTGGTGGCCCTGATCATCGGGCCCGACGAGAAGAGCGGGGGTACGGTGTCGATGCGACCACTGCGGAGCACAGGAGACCAACGCAGCCTGTCCGCGCTCCGAGGTGGTCGACGCGGTGTGGGAGCAGACCGGCCGCGACAGGACGCCTCCCCCTCCTAGGGTGTCCCCGTCCCCGTGATCGGGTCGTGCACCCGAAAGGACCAGCAGTGACCATTCCGCCGTCGTCGAAGGAAGCAACCTCGCTGCGCACCCGGATGTGCGGGACGCTGCGGGCCTCGGATGTCGGGTCCACGGTCACCGTGTGCGGCTGGGTGGCCAAGCGCCGCGAGCACGGCGAGCACCTGGCATTCATCGATGTGCGCGACCACACCGGAATCGTGCAGTGCGTGATCCCCGGTACCGTCGATGTGCGGAGCGAATACGTCATCGCCGTCGAGGGCCGGGTGCGCCTGCGACCGGAGGGCACCGTCAATCCCGACTTGGCCACCGGCCAGGTCGAGATCAGCGAATGCACGGTGACCGTGCTCAATGCCGCCGACCCCCCGCCCCTGGCGGTCGACGACCGGGTCGAGGTCGACGAGTCGCTGCGGTTGAAGTACCGCTACGTGGATCTGCGCCGGCCTCGGATGCAGGCCAATCTCCGGCTGCGGGCCACCGTGAACCGTGCCCTGCGGGCGGCCATGGACCGACAGGGATTCGTGGAGGTGGAGACACCCTTGCTGTGGTCGCCCACCCCCGAGGGGGCCCGTGAGTTCACCGTGCCCAGCCGGCTGAGCCCGGGATCCTGCTACGTCCTGCCCCAGAGTCCCCAGTTGGCCAAGCAGTTGCTGATGGTCGCCGGTGTGGATCGGTACTACCAGGTGGCGCGGTGCCTGCGCGACGAGGACCTGCGGGCTGATCGACAGTTCGAGTTCTCCCAGCTCGACCTGGAGGCCTCCTTCGTCAGCCAGGAGGACGTGCTCGAGTTCGTGTCGGTGGCCGTGCTCGACGCGGCCGAGGCGGTCACCGGGGAGCGTCCCCGGGATATCCCGACCATCACCTGGAGCGATGCCATCGACCGTTTCGGATCGGACAAGCCCGACCTCCGGTTCGGCATGGAGCTGGTCGATCTGTCGGCGGTGTTCGAGACGGACAGAGGTCAAGGCCTTCGGGGCTCCCTGCGTGAAGGCCATCGTGTGCGAGGGCGGTGCCGCGTTCAGTCGCTCCCGGCTGGACGCCTCACCGATCGGGCCCGCCAGCTGGGCGCCAAGGGACTGGCCTGGTTCCGGGTGGCACCGGGCGAGAACGTCGAGGGGGACGGTCCGTCGCTCACCCTCGACTCACCGCTCGATCGGTTCCTCTCCGACACCGAGCGCAGCGGGCTGCTGGATGCCACCGGAGCGGAGGCCGGCGATCTGATCCTGGTGGTGGCCGACGAGTACCGGCTGGTGTGCTCGGTCCTCGGGCAGTTGCGGGTGGAGCTCGGAGGTCGTCCGGTCGGCGAGGGAGACGCCCGTTACGTGTGGGTGGTCGAGTTCCCCATGTTCGACGGGGTGGACGAGAACGGTAACCCGGCGGCGGCCCACCATCCCTTCACCATGCCCCACCCCGACGATCTCGAACGGCTCGAGTCCGACCCGGCTTCGGTGCGCGCCCAAGCCTACGACCTGGTGCTCAACGGGTGGGAGTTGGGTTCGGGCAGCGTGCGAATCCACCGGGCCGACATCCAGAGCCGGGTGTTCGCGGTGTTGGGCATCACCGACGAGGAGGCCCAGTCTCGCTTCGGGTTCCTGCTCGGCGCCTTCCGTTACGGCGCCCCGCCCCATGCCGGGTTCGCGGTGGGCATCGACCGGCTGGTCGCGGTATTCGCCGGGGAGGACAGCATCCGTGAGGTGATCGCCTTCCCCAAGACGCAGTCGGGGCAGGACCCGATGACCGGCGCACCCAAGCCACCGGCTCCCAGGGTGTTCGCCGACCTCGGTCTGCAGCCCATCCCCCCCAAGGCCTGATCGAACACGGTGGCCGCGGAAGACCTCTTCTCGGACCGGGCCGAACAACGCTGACGGCCGGCGCTCCGCTGGCGGCCCGTCTGCGTCCCCGCACGCTGGACGAGGTCATCGGCCAGCAGCACCTGGTCGGTCCGCGGCGCCCCGCTGCGGGCGCTGATCGAGTCCGACCGGCTCACGTCGGCCATCCTGTGGGGTCCGCCCGGCACCGGCAAGACCACACTGGCCACGGTGGTGGCCACCGCCACGGCCAAACGATTCGTCCCGATGTCGGCGGTCAGTGCCGGGGTCAAGGACGTGCGGGAGGTGGTCGAGGGCGCTCGTCGGCTCCTCGGGGAGCAGGGAAGGGGACCATTCTCTTCCTCGACGAGGTCCATCGGTTCAACCGCTCCCAGCAGGACGCGCTGCTGCCCTCGGTGGAAGAGGGCCTGATCGTTCTCATCGGCGCCACCACCGAGAACCCCTTCTTCGAAGTCAACGCGCCCTTGTTGTCACGGTCGACGCTGTGGCGACTGGAACCGCTCTCCCTCGACGAGTTGAGGGAAGTGGTGGATCGGGGGGTGGACGCCGAGGGGACCACGGCCGAACCGGACGCGGTCGAGGCGCTGATCGGCATGGCCGATGGGGACGCCCGGGCCGTGCTGACCACGTTGGAGGTGGCCATCGCCCTGGCCGGCACCCGACCGGTGTCCCGTGACGACGTGGAGCGGGCCCGTCACTCCCGCCTGCACCACTATGGCGAGGACGACCACTACGACCAGGTCAGTGCCTTCATCAAGTCGATCCGTGGTTCCGACCCGGACGCCGGCCTGTACTGGCTGGCCCGGATGCTCGAATCGGGCGAGGACGCGCGTTTCGTGGCCCGCCGGCTGGTCATACTGGCCAGCGAGGACATCGGAGAGGCCGATCCGTTGGCGCTGGTGGTGGCCGACGCCGCCGCCCGGGCCGTCGAATTCGTGGGGCTTCCCGAGGCCCAGCTCAACTTGGCCCACGCCGTGGTGCACCTGGCCTGCGCACCCAAGTCGAACCGTGTGACCGTGGCCCTGGGTCGGGCCCGCAACGATGTGCGCAGCGGACCCCGCGGGGACGTGCCCGCCCACCTGCGGGACGCCCACTACCGGAGTGCGTCGTCGATCGGCCATGGCGAGGGGTACGTCTACCCCCACGATCAGCCGGGAGCCTGGGTCGAGCAGGGGTACCGCCCCGAGGAGCTGGCCGGCAACCGCTACTACGAACCGAGCGACCGCGGGCACGAGGCGGTGGTGGCCGAACGACTACGACGATGGCGCCAGGAGCATGCGTCGGGCGCCGATCAATCCGACCCCGCTGACCATGAGCCGACGGAGGTCTCACCCGGCGAGAGCACTTCGGAGCGACCAGAGGGCAGAATGAGCCGGTGACGCCGACCTGGGAGAGGGTTTCGAGCGCGCCCGGGCACCGCCCCCGGGTGTCGAGACCACCGTCCCGACCGATGACCGTGGCGGTGGTTTGCACGGTGGTCACCGTGGTCGCCGTGGTCACGGTGGTCGCCGGATGGGGAGTGGTGGCCGGCGCCACGACGCCGCCTTCGGGCCCCGTCGCAGGGTCATCGGAATTACGACTGGCGGGACCGGCCCCCACCCTTCCGGCCGGCGCTGCCGCAATCGGACCGGCCGCCGGAGGTGCCGAGATCAGTGCCGACGTCGGCTCGAGCCGCGTGATCAGGCCGGACTGGCGGCCTTCGTCCAGGGGGTGTCCACACCGGGCTCTCCCCAGTACGGTCACTATCTGCCCCGTGGACAGTTCGGGGCCACCTTCGGCCCGAGCACGTCGGCACTGTCGCCGGGTGCGGTCGTGGCTGGCCTCGGCCGGCCTGCGAGTGGGGGCGACATCACCCGACGGCCTTCTGATCCGGGTGACCGGAACGGTGGCCCAGATGGAGCACGCCTTTGCGGTACCCCTGATCGAGGCGCGGCTACCCGGCGGACGGGTGGCCCGGGCGGCAGACCGCCAATCCGGAGGTGCCGGCCGCCTTGGCCGGGTTCATCGGGGGAGTGATCGGGCTGAGCACGGTGGCCGAGGCCCATCCCCAGCTGCGACCCGGACCGAGCCCGTCGATCGTCGCCGGTGCCGGATCGGCCGCCACCGCCGGCCCTTCGCTGTCGCCCCACGCCGGTCCTTCGGCCTGCCCGGCAGCACGGGCGGCGGCCGGCGGCTCGGCCTGGACCGCCGATCAGTTGGCCTCCACCTACGGCTTCAGCACGCTCTTCGGCCAGGATCGGGTTGGGGCCGGCCAACAGGTGGGGATCCTCGAGTTGGAGCCGTTCACCGCCAGTGACATCGCCACCTACCAGGCCTGTTTCGGGTCGACCGCCTCGGTCTCCACCGACGATGTGGACGGTGGCGCCACCGGGCCGCAGATCGGTGAGGCCGCACTCGACGTCGAAGTGGTGGCCGGCCTGGCCCCCTCTTCGGACATCACCGTCTTCTCCGGTCCGAACGCCGGGACCGGGCCGATCGATGCCTACAGTGCGATGGTCAACGACCACTCGATCAACGTGTTGACCACCAGCTGGGGACAGTGCGAAGGACCGGTGGCCGAAGGAGGCATCGACCCGGCCCAGCAGCGGATGGAGACCGTTCTGTTCCAGGAGGCGGCGGCTCAGGGCCAGACGATGATGGCCGCGGCAGGCGACTCGGGTTCGTCGGACTGCTACAACCCGCCGGACTCCACCGACCAGCGGTTGTGGGTGGACGACCCCGCTGATCAACCCGATGTCACCGGCGTCGGGGGTACCTCGCTGACCGGCGAGGTGTCGACGCCGTCCACCGAGACCGTGTGGAACGACGGAACCAATGTCGGCTCCGGTGGGGGAGCCGGCGGAGGCGGCAGCTCGGCGGATTTCGCCGCCCCGTCGTGGCAGCAGGGATACGAGACCAACGACACCTGCGGGGCCTCGGGCACACTGCCCTGCCGGGTGGTGCCCGACGTGTCGGCGTCGTCCGATCCCGACCACGGCGACGTCATCTTCTTCGGCGGGCGGTGGACCATCTTCGGCGGTACCAGCGCCGCCGCACCCCTGTGGGCCGCGCTGACCGCGGTGACCAACCAGGGCTGCGCCACCCCGGCGGGCTTTCTCAACCCGCGCCTCTACGCCGCCGGTGCCGGACCGTCCCCGCCGTTCAACGACATCACCCACGGGAACAACAATCTGTTCGGCCAGTCCGAGTACCCGGCCGCGCCGGCTACGACCTGGCTTCGGGGTGGGGGTCCCCCCAGGGCCGGGGGCCTGATGACCCTGTTGTCGGGCTCGAGCGCCGGCTGTCCCTCGGTGACCGGCCTGAGTCCCAACGCGGGCCCGGCCACCGGCGGGCGCACCGTGGTCATCAGCGGGAGCGGATTCGGGACCGGCGTCCCGACCGTGCGGTTCGGCGGCATCACCGTCGGCGTCGACGCACACACGCCCACTCGGTGACCGTCACCACCCCCGATGTGGGATCGGCCACCCAGCTGCCGGTCACCGTGTCCACCACCGGCGTGGCCGGCGGCACCAGCGCGGTGGTACCGGCCGGCGAGTACACCTTCGTGTCACCCCAGGTGACCCTGGTGGTACCGGGCAAGGGTCCGACCTCGGGCGGCGGACAGGTCACGGTGACCGGGTCGGACTTCAGCGGCGCCACCACGGTGAGGTTCGGATCGACCCCGTCCGTCGTCCTTCTCGGTCCGCGTCCTCGACATCGTTGGTGGCCCAGGTTCCCCCCGGGCCGCCGGGCGGTGGTGTGGTGGACGTAACCGTCGCCAGCCCCGACGGGACCAGTCCGCGGGTCGCCGGTGACCGCTACACCTATGCGCTGCCCGGCTACTGGCTGGTGGCCTCCGACGGTGGGATCTTCGCCTTCGGTGCCGCCGGCTTCCATGGCTCGACCGGTGGGATCGCCCTCAACAGACCCGTCGTGGGGATGGCTCCGACCGCCGACGACGGCGGCTACTGGCTGGTGGCCTCCGACGGTGGCATCTTCGACTTCGGCGACGCCGGTTTCTTCGGCTCGGCCGGCGACCTCATCCTCAACAAGCCCATCGTGGGGATGGCCCCGACCGCCCGACGGCGGCGGCTACTGGCTGGTGGCCTCCGACGGCGGCGTCTTCTCCTACGGCGACGCCCCCTTCCACGGCTCGGCCGGCAACCTCACCCTCAACAAGCCCATCGTGGGGATGGCCCCGACCCCCGACGGCGGTGGCTACTGGCTGGTGGCCTCCGACGGCGGCGTCTTCTCCTACGGCGACGCCCCCTTCTACGGCTCGGCCGGCAACCTCACCCTCAACAAGCCCATCGTGGGGATGGCCCCGACCCCCGACGGCGGTGGCTACTGGCTGGTGGCCTCCGACGGCGGGGTCTTCTCCTACGGCGACGCCACCTTCCACGGCTCGACCGGCGCCATGGTCCTCAACCAGCCCGTCGTGGGCATGACCCACTCCCTGACCGGACTCGGCTACTGGCTGGTGGCCTCCGACGGCGGCGTCTTCTCCTTCGGCGATGCCGATTTCTCGGGATCCACCGGTGGGCTGGTACTGGCGCGGCCGATGGTGGGCATGGCGTCCACCTGACCGGCAGCGATCGCGGATCGGCAGGATTCTCTATGCTGCCGCAGTGCCGGTGGACGACCTGACCATCAGTGACGCCGGCACCGATCTCCTGGTGCCGCTGGACCTGGGCACCCGGACCGGCAGTCCCTGCGGAGTTGCTTCCGGCTCGGTTCCCACCCGATCCGTCCCGTCCGGTCGCGACCTCCCGCAGGGTCCGCAGGAACCGCGTGGTGTGGGCGCTCGGTCTGACCCTGGTCGCTCTGGTGGGCTGGTGGTTGTCCGCAGGAGGGTCGCACCGCGCCGCCGGCCCGGTGCACCGCCCGCCTCTGTCCGGCCACCCGGTCCGAGCGGTGTCGGCCAAGAGCTCCCCGATGGACCCCGACTGGGAGGGCGACGGCCATCCGGTCACCTTTGCCTTCGGTGGCGACGTGAACTTCCCCACCGGGAGTACGCTCGCCGACCGGCTGGCGTCTGATCCGGCCGGCGCCCTCGGTACCGGGGTCCCGGCCCTGCTGTCGGGCGCCGACCTCTCCATGGTCAACCTGGAGACGGCCCTCACCACCGGCGGTTGTCCCGATCCGCAGAACAAGCAGTACGTCTTCTACGCCCCGGCCGCCGCGCTCGACCGCGTTCCGGGGCGCCGGAGTGTCGCTGGTCACCGAGGCCAACAATCACGGCGAAGACTGTGGCCCGGCCGGTCTGCAGATGGCCCTTGCCGCTCGACAGCAGGCGAATTACACGGTGATGGGCATCGGCCAGGATGTGGCCCAGGCCTTCACCCCTTACCGCATCACCATCCACGGGCAGAGGGTCGCGGTCATCGCCGCCACCCAGGTCATCGATTCCGACCTCCAGACGGCGTGGACGGCCACTGCCACCCAGCCGGGCCTGGCTTCCGCCTACGACGTGTCCGACCTGGTGGCCGCGGTCGAGGCCGCTCGCCGGGTGTCGGACACGGTGATCGTCTTCCTGCACTGGGGGACCGAACTGGACGCCTGTCCCAACCCGGACCAGGAACCCTTGGCCACGCTGCTGGTCGGCGCCGGTGCCGACATCATCGTGGGCAGTCACGCGCACGTTCTGCTCGGCGGCGGTTATCTGGGCTCGGCCTACGTCGATTACGGACTGGGCAACTTCGCCTTCTACAACGATCCTCCCCCGACCGACCAGAGCGGCTCGTTGATCATCACGGCCACCGGCCGGCACATCGACGCCGCGACCTGGCGACCCGCGGTCATCCAGAGCGACCTGCCGGTGCCTCTCGGCCGGTGCCGATGCCACCGCGGCGCTGGAGAATTGGAGCGCGGCCCGCAGTTGCACCGATGTGACGTCGGCACAGGGACCATCCCAGGCCACCACCGCCACCGAGACATCCGCGGCACCCCCTTCGGTGGCCCGACAGCTGTCGGTCGATTCGAGCTGAGGCGCCCGAGCCGTCGCTGGTACGCCGCCGGGTTCTGCGGGTTCCGGGGTCGAGGGCACGATCTAAGCTGCCTGGATCATGTCCGCCGGTCAGATCGCCGTACTCGTCGCTGCTGTCGTCTCCGGCCTGGCTGTGGTCGGGATGTTGGTGGCGCTTCGCTCCCTGCGTGCCGAGACCCGCAGGCTGGCCGCGGTGGCCGACGACCTCCGGCGTCAGACGGTGCCCCTGGTCGTCGACGCCCACCGGGTGGTGGATCAGGCCGCCACCGAAATGGAGCGGGTGGGCGCCGTCCTCGACTCCACCGAGTCGGTCCACGCCACCGTCGACACCGCCTCAAAACTGGCCTACCGGGCATTCGCCAACCCGGTGGTGAAGGTACTGGCGGTGCGAGCCGGCGCGGCCACCGGTATCCGGCGGCTTCGGTCGGGACCAGGCCGACCACACCGGCAACGGCACGTCGGCCAACGGGTCCGGTCTCCAGCTAGCCGTGCCCAAGAGGACGTTCTGGTTGGCGGCCGGCGCCGCCCTCGGCGTGGGATCGACGCTGTGGGCGGAACGCAAGGTGCGGCGCACGGTGCAGGCAGGCCGCCGCCAAGCTCCAACCCGACGCCCTCGTCGTCGAAGTCGGCCGGTCGGCGCGCCAGGTGGCGGGGAGCGCAGGCGAGCGGGTGCGCGACGCCGTCTCCTCGGGCCGCGACGAGATGCAGCGACGCGAAGAGCAGCTGTGGTCCGAATTGGCCGCCCAGGGCGTGGAGCCACACGCTCTGCCGGCACCGCCGAGTCGCGTCTGCGGGCAGGTTTGGACGGACTCGCGCAAAATCGGCCTCTCACCTGGCCAAGTAGGATCCGACGTCGTGACTTCCGGCACGGCGCTCCAGCCCGATCAGCTGCGCGCCGCCTTCATCCGGTTCTTCACCGACCGCGGGCACAGCGCGGTGCCCTCGGCCAGTCTCATCCCCCACGACCCTTCGGTGCTGTTCACCATCGCCGGCATGGTGCCGTTCAAGCCGTTCTTCCTCGGCGACGAAGTTCCCCCGTGGAAGCGGGCCACGTCGGTGCAGAAGTGCTTCCGGACGGTGGACATCGACATCGTGGGAACCACCCATCGCCACTGCACCTTCTTCGAGATGCTGGGCAACTTCAGTTTCGGCGACTATTTCAAAGCCGATGCCATCCCCTATGCGTGGGAGCTGGTCACCGGGGTACTGGGCATCGACGGCGACCGGATTTGGATCACCGTCCACGAAAGCGATGACGAAGCCGCCCAGCTCTGGACAGACACGGTCGGCGTCCCTCCCGAGCGGGTCCAACGTCTGGGTGATGACAACTTCTGGAAGATGGGGGACACCGGACCCTGCGGGCCGAGCTCGGAGCTCTTCTTCGACAAAGGTGACACCTACGGCGCTGACGGCGGTCCTGCCTTCGGCGGTGCTGAGCGGTTCGTGGAGATCTGGAACCTGGTGTTCATGCAGTACAACCGGGCTGCCGACGGCACCACCGAGCCACTGCCCCGCCCGAGCATCGACACCGGGGCCGGACTCGAGCGCATCCTGCCGGTGCTCCACGGCGTCGACTCCATATTCGCCACCGACCTGTTCGTCGCCGATGATCGAGACGGCACAGTCGATCACCGGCCACACCTACGGCGACGAGGAATCGGTGGATGTCGGGCTTCGCATCCTGGCCGACCACGGGCGGGCGATGTCGATGCTGGTATCCGATGGTGTGCTGCCGGCCAACGAAGGCCGTGGCTACGTGCTGCGCCGGATCATCCGACGTGCGGTCCGGCGGGCCCGGCAGCTGGGTGTGGACGGGCCCTTTGCCACTCGCCTGGTGGACACCGCGGTCGCCGTCCTGGGCGCGGCCTATCCGGGACTGGCCGAACAGCACTCGCTCATCGCCGAGGTGGTGTCCCGCGAAGAAGACGGCTTTCTCCGTACCCTGGCCACCGGATCCACCATCCTCGAGGAGCAGTTGGCCTCGGGAGCCCCCTCGGTCTCCGGGGAGGTGGCCTTCCGTCTTGCACGACACCTACGGGTTTCCGGTCGAGCTCACCGTGGAGATCGCCGAGGAGGCCGGGGTCTCGGTCGATCTGGCCGCCTTCGAAGCGGCCATGGAACGGCAACGGGAACAAGCCCGTGCCGCAGCCCGGGCGGGCAGGGTGGTGGCCGACGAACAGGCCTACCGTTCGGTGCTGGACAACGAGGGCCAGACCGTGTTCGTGGGCCAACGCCCCGACGGCTACTCGGCCCCCGCCCGGTGGTGGCGGTGCTGGTCAACGAGGATGCCGGACCATGCCGGCGAGGCCGAGATCTTCCTCGACCGCACCCCGTTCTACGCCGAGGGTGGCGGGCAGGTCGGTGACACCGGCACCATCGTGACCGAAACCGGTACGGCTCTGGTCTACGACACCGTGGCGGCACTCCCCGGGCTGACGTCGCACCGGGCGACGGATCACCGGCGAGGTGTTCGCCGGCCAGGACGCACTGGCGACCATCGACGGCGTTCGACGCGACGCGGTGCGCCGCAACCACACCGGCACCCATCTGCTCCATGCCGCCCTGCGCTCGGTGCTCGGCGACCATGTCCGCCAGCAGGGATCCCTGGTGGCTCCCGACCGACTCCACTTCGACTTCAGCCACCACGGAAAGGTGGCACCCGAGGAGCTGGCCGCGGTGTCTGCCCAGGCCAATGCCGATGTGTTGACCGACGATCAGGTGATCGTGGAGGAGACCACCCGGGCCCAGGCCGAGGCCATGGGGGCGCTGGCCTTCTTCGGCGACAAGTACGGCGAACGGGTCCGGGTGGTGCGGGCCGGAGCGCACTCCCTCGAGCTGTGCGGTGGCACCCATGTCGGCGGCCTTGGGGATGATCGGCCCGATCACCGTGGTGGCCGAGGCGTCGATCGGGTCGAACACCCGACGGATCGAGGCGGTCACCGGGGCCGGCGCCTTCGACCGGATCGTGGCCCGTGAGGGCCTGCTGGCCGAGGCGGCGTCGCTGTTGCGCACCGAGCCCGAGCACGTCCCCGAAGCCATCGACCGTCTGCTCGAGCGTCAACGGGCAGCCCAGAAAGCCCTCGACCAGGCCCGCAGCCGCGAGCTGCACGCGGAAGCCCGGGCTTTGGCGGCCACCGCGGCCGAAGGGGTGGTGGTGGGTCGGCGTGACGGTCTGGATCCGGACCACCTGCGGGACCTGGCCCAGCTGACCAGGACCACCGCCGGGCTCAGGGCGGTGGTGGTCGGGGGGAGCCCCGGGCGGCCAGCGGGCCAACCTGGCCGTCTCCGCCGACGCCGGGGGGAACGACCCGGTGGACGCCGGCGAGCTGGTCAAGGCGATCGCCCCTCTGCTCGGCGGTGGGGGTGGTGGTTCGGCCGAGATGGCGGTAGCCGGGGGCAAGGACCCGGGCGGAATCGACCGGGCCCTCGAGCAAGCACGGGACCTCCTTGCCCGGGGTTGACCGGGCGTGAAACGGGATGCTCCGGCGCGCCGGGGCCGGGCGGTGGGGGTCGATCTGGGCGCCCGTCGCATCGGGATCGCGGTGAGTGACACCGGTGGCACCGTCGCCCTGCCCCGAACCACACTGGTCCGCTCCGGCGACGCCGCACGCGACAGGAGGCGGTTGGTCGACCTGATCGTGGAGGAGGAGGCAGTGGTCGTCGTGGTCGGGCTGCCGCTCTCCCTCGACGGTTCTCGTGGCCCTGCCGCGGTCGGCGCCGCCGATGAGGCCGCCGCTCTCTCCGTCTTGCTCGAGGAGTCGGGGGATCGCGGTGGAACTGTTCGACGAGCGTCTGACCACGGTCACCGCCCATCAGGCGTTGGCCGCCGGCGGAACCACCGAACGGGGCCGACGGGAGATCGTGGATCAGGTGGCCGCGGCGGTCATGCTGGCCGCCTGGCTCGAATCCCCCCGCGGCGGGACGGCGATGACCGGACCTGACCAAGACCTGTCCGACGACCAACCGGTGCGGTCCGGTGGGTGGCTGCGCCGTCACCCCTGGCGGATGGCGGCTGCCGTCTTTTTGGTGGTCGGTGCCGTCCTCCTCGGTGGCGCCCTGTGGGTGACCATCGAGGCCGGCGCCTCGGGCCCGCCCGGGCGACAGGTCATCGTGACGGTGCCGTCGGGAGGCGGGGTCAACGCGCTGGTCGACACCCTGGCGTCCAAAGGGGTGATCGGCAGTTCCCTGGCCTTCCGGGTCTGGGGTTGGTTCCATGGGGTCCCCGCGGTGGCACCGGGCGCCTACGCTTTCAATCAGAATGTGAGCTTTGCCGCGGTCGACCAGGTGATCAGCGCCGGCCCCAACGTCTTCCCCCTGGACATCCCCCCGGGCTTCACCGTGTCGGAGGTGGCCCAGCGGGTGGGCCAGCTACCCGGTCACGACCAATCCACGTTCTCCGCCCTGGCCACCGGCGGGACCCTGCGGTCGCCGTGGCAGCCGGTGGGCTCGAACAACCTCGACGGGTTGCTCGGCGTCGGGCACCTACGTGGTGGTCCCCGGGGAAACCGACCGGCAGCTGCTCACCTTGATGATCGACCGGTTCGACACCGAGGCCGACCGGCTCGGTTTGGCCACCGGCTCGGCGGCCCTAGGTCTCACGCCCTACCAGATGATCACGGTGGCCTCCATCGTGGAGAAGGAGGGCGTCATCCAGAAGAACCTGGGTCCGGTGGCCAGGGTCATTCTCAACCGGCTGGCCCGGGACATGCCCCTGCAGATGGACTCGACCGTCCTCTACGCCGAGGGACGGGATGGCGGGACGGTGACCGCCACCGACCTTCAGTTGGACTCCCCGTACAACACCTATCTGAACAAGGGACTCACCCCGACCCCGATCTGTTTCCCTTCGGTGGCCGCACTGCAAGCGGCACTCAACCCCCCCGCAGGTTCATGGCTCTACTTTGTGGTCGTCGAGCCGGACGGCACCGAGGCATTCGCCGATACCTTCGCCCAACAGACGGCCAACGAGGCGTTGGCCAAACGAGCGCGGTCTACCCTGAGCGCGTGAACGAGAGAGGACCGGCTGTATGCCGTCGACCCCCGACGACCTGAGATCACCCGCCCGGCTCTCGGCGGCCACCACCGTGGTCGGGGTCGTCGGGGATCCGGTAGCGCACTCCCTCTCGCCGCTGCTCCACAACACTGCCTTCGCCGAGATGGGCCTGGACTGGGTCTCGGTGGGTTTTCCGGTGCGGTCAGGTGACACCGCCGAAGCGTTGTCCGGCGCCCGCGCCCTCGGGGTGAGGGGACTGTCGGTCACCATGCCCCATAAGGAGGCGGCGGCCGCGGTGGTCGATCGTCGATCGCCGGTGGCGGATCGGCTGGGTGCGGTCAACTGTGTGGTCTTCGACGGCGAGGGCTCCTTCGGGGACAACACCGACGGTCCGGGGTTCTTGGCCGCGCTCGACCGCCATGATCACTTCGACCCGTCCGGTCGGCGTTGCCTGGTGGTCGGCGGGGGAGGGGCGGCGCGAGCGGTAGTCGCCGCCCTGGCCGCCGCCGGGGCCGCCGAGGTGGTGGTGGTCAACCGCTCGGCGGATCGGGCGGAGTCGGCCGCCGCGCTGGCCGGTACGACCGGCCGGGTGGGAGTCCCCGCCGATGCCACCCACTGCGACTTGGTGGTGAACGCCACGCCGGTGGGGATGGCCCCACCGGACCACCAGTCGACCGGTTGGCCGATCGACCCCGGCCTGGTGATCCCCGGCCAACTGGTGGTGGACCTCGTCTACCACCCGCCGGTGACCTCCTGGCTGGCTGCAGCCCAGGCCCGCGGGGCAGCGGTGACCAACGGCCTCGGGATGCTGGTTCATCAGGCGGCGCTGCAGTTGAGCGCCTGGACCGGTCAGGAGCCACCGGTCGAGGCCATGTGGCGGGCCGGGCACCGAGCTGCTCGAAGAGAATTGACCGCCGGCCGTCGCCGGTGCCCGAAGCGACCGTGGGCTGCCGGGTAACCTGAGCGCCGGAGTACTTTGGTGAGCTACGCCCCCGCAATTGCACCCAGCCGGTCGAGGCAGCTGACTGCCCGATTCGACGTGGTCCTGTTGGGCGCGTCAGTGGTGCTCTCCCTGGTCGGGGCGGTGATGATCTATTCGGCCACCAAGGGAAAGCTGGCGCTGGCCGGCGAGGACCCCCGGTACTACGTCAAGCGACAGGCCGCCTATGTGATCATCGGGGTGATGGTGATGGTGGCGATCGCCGTCTTCGACTACCGGCGGCTCGAGCAGATCAGCACCATCCTCTACCTGGGCATTCTCTTTCTGCTGCTTGCCGTGCTGTCACCGGTGGGGAAGGTGGCCCTGGGCTCGGCCCGTTGGTTCTCGTTGGGGCCCCTCCAGCTGCAGCCGTCCGAGTTCGCCACACTGGTACTGGTCATCGTGATCGCCACCTACTGTGCTCGGCGGCCGGAGGGCCTCGACTTCCGCGACCTGGTTCGTCTGGTGCTGATGTCGGTCATTCCCGTCGTGCTGGTCATCAAACAGCCGGACCTGGGTACCGCCATCGTCATGGTGGTGATCCTGATGGTGATGCTGGCGGTCGCGGGCATGCCCGGCCGCTATCTGCTGTTGCTCATGGTGGGCGCGGTGCTGGTGGTGCTGGCCGCCCTCAACCTCGGGCTGCTCCAGCATTACCAGATCGAACGACTGACCAGCTTCATCTCGCCGAACGGAGCCAGCCAAGCGGCCACCTACAACGTGACCCAGGCCAAAGAGGCGATCGCGGTGGGGGGCATCTTCGGCCAAGGGCTGTTCCACGGCGCACTCACCAATCTGGCCTACGTGCCCGAGCAACAGACCGACTTCATCTTCTCCGCCGTCGGCGAGCAACTCGGGTTCGTCGGCGCCGGCGCGCTGCTGCTCGCCTACGGGGTGGTCGCCTGGCGTGTACTGCGCACCGCGCAGTTGGCCCGGGACAACTACGGGCGGCTGCTGTGCTCGGGGATCTTCGCCCTGCTGGTCTTCTCGGTCTTCGAGAACGTCGGGATGAACATGGGAATCATGCCGGTGACCGGCATCCCGC
The DNA here is from genome assembly GCA_963734395.1 of uncultured Acidimicrobiaceae bacterium. GTDB lineage: Bacteria > Actinomycetota > Acidimicrobiia > Acidimicrobiales > RAAP-2 > Bog-756. The sequence continues at coordinate 67,864 of CAVTGY010000004.1, forward strand.
TGCCCTTCCTCTCCTACGGTGGTTCGGCGACCGTCGGGTTCTTCGCCGCCATCGGCATCGTCATCAGCGTGCACGTCCGGAGTGTCCGGTGACCGAACCGGCCGCCGGGCAGGTGGAGACCGGTCAGGCCGGCGAACAACCGGCCACTGAACAACCGGCCACTGAACAACCGGCCACTGATGAGCCGGCCACTGATGAGCCGGCGACTACACCACCGGGCGACGCCATCCCGGCCTCGGCGGACTTCCGGATGGCGGTGGTGTCGGCGGTCAACGTGGACCTTCCCAACCAGAACCCGACGGTGATCCTTCGGGAGACCGAGTCGCCGCGCCGCCAGCTCTCGTTCTCGATCGCCCTGGCCGACGGTGTGGTGCTGTCCCACGCCGTCCGCCGGATCCCCACGCCGCGGCCGATCACCCACGAACTGCTCAGCAGCATCATCCAGGGCTTCGACATCGATGTGGTGGCGGTGCGCCTGGTCGGCCGCCAGGGCGCTCTCTACTTCGCCGAGCTGGACTCTGCGGGGAAAGGACGGACGCGCGGTGTATTCGTGCCGGCCCTCCGACGCCTTGACCGTGGCGCTCCTCCAGCCGGTACCGGTGCCCATTCTGATCGACCGTCGTCTGTTCGAAGAGGTGGGAGACGTGGCTCCTCCGGGCGGGTGAACGCTCACTCGCCGAGCAGCAACCGCCGCCGCCGCTCCTCGTACTGTTCGAACTGGGCCTGGTCGGCGGAATCGACGGAGGCGCCACCTTCGTCGGAAATGCGCATGAGCAGCGCGATCAGTACGTAGTTGGCGACCAGCGCGGAGCCGCCGTAGGAGACGAAGGGAAGGGTGATCCCGGTGAGCGGGAGCAGGCGGACCACGCCGCCGATGATGAAGAAGGCCTGGAACCCGATGATCATGGTCAGGCCGACCGCGGTGAGCTTGGCGAACTCCGACCGTGCCGCTTGCGCGATGCGCAGGCCCGCTCCCACCAGCAGGAGGAAGGCCACCACCACCATGGTGGATCCCAGCAGTCCCATCTCCTCACCGATCACCGCAAAGATGAAGTCGGTCTGCGGGATGGGAATGGTGTAGGCGCCGGCCCCCAGACCGAGCCCGGAGCCACCGATGCCGCCGCTGCCCAGCGAGTACCACGCCTCGCGGAGCTGTCGTCCGGGGTCGTTGGGAAGGATCTTCCAGGGGTCCAGCCAGGTCTCCACCCGGATGTGGGTCTGCCCGAGATAGCGGCCGGCCAGATAGGCGCCCACCCCGAACATGAGAATGCCGAGCGCCAGGTAGCCGGTCCGTCCGGTGGTCACCCAGAGCAGGCCGATGAACAGGGTGAACAACAGGGCGGAGAAGCCGATGTCGTGCTCGAGGCTCATCACACCGATGGCGAATGCCCAGGCCAGCAGAATCGGTACCAGGGGCGGGGATCGAGGACCAGCCGATTGCCGAAACGGGCGGTGGGAATGGTCAGCAGCTCCCGCTTCTCGGCGAAGTACGAGGCGAAGAAGATACACAGGACGATCTTGGCCAGCTCCACCGGTTGGAAGGAGAACCTCCCCACGTAGACCCACAGCCTGGCCCCGTTGATGGTCCTTCCGTAGGGGTCGGGGAGCAGGGGGGCCAGCAAGAGGACAACCCCCGTCGCCAGCAGCAGATAACGGTACCGGTCGAGGTCCCGCGACCGCCGGATCACCACCAGGGTGACCACGTACACAGCGACGCCCCCGGCCGTCCACGCCGCCTGCAGCGGGGCATAGGAGGTGCCGATGCCCGAGGTCGATCCGGGTGATCATCACGTAGCCGATTCCGTTCAACAGGAAGGCGATGGGAAGGACCACCGGATGGGCGTTGGGCACCAGGATGCGGTTGGCGATGTGGGCCACACCGCCCAGCCCCAACATGGCCAGCATCAGCGGAACCACGTCATCGGGGATCTTGGAGGTGTTCCCCAGGATCATCAGGGTGTAGGCGGCCACGATGATCACTGCGGCGGCGACCAGTAGTCCGAGCTCGGTGCGGCGACGGGCCTTGAACCCGCGACGCGGGGCGCTTGCTGCCGGGGTCACCCAGGGTCGGGTCGCCATTCGGGCGAGCCTATCGGTGGCCACTCGGCCGACGGGGGAGCCACCGGACTCCTTGCGCCACACACCCGGTCGCCACATCCCATGCGCTACTATTGCCTGCGGTCGCGGTGGTCGCCTGATCCGACGGCCGTACCAGGTCCGCCCGTGCCACGAATCGCCAGGGCAGCCGACCCGGAGGCCGGAGCCCCGCCACCCGCTCAGGAGACGGTCCGATCCTGCTTGTCCGCATTGCCGTGCCGTGCCCACCCGGTGGATCACGGTCGCGGGGATCCTGGTCTGGTTGGTCTCGGGGGCGTACATGTTCCACTTCGGAGCAACGTGGCATCTCGACCTCCGGGTGTATCGTGCCGCCGGCGACGCCCTTTACCATGGCGGGTCGCCGTTCACCGCCTACTTCACGGCCAACCGGCTGCCGTTCACCTACACGCCCTTTGCCTTGCTGGTACTCAGTCCGTTGGCTCTGGGAAGGCTGGGATTGGTGGAAGCCGGGTGGTGGCTGGTTAGCGCCGTGTCCCTCATCGGCACCGTGGCTCTCCTGGTGCGGTCTTCGTTCACCATCTCGATCCGTCGGGCATGGGCAGTGGCCGGACTGCTCTCCGGGGTTGCCTCGCTGGCGCTCGAGCCGGTGCGCAGCAACTTCGACTACGGGCAGATCAATCTCATCCTGATGGTGATGATCGTGGCCGACCTGACCGTGATCCGGTCCCCCTGGAAGGGGGTGCTGGTCGGGCTGGCGGCCGCCATCAAGCTCACCCCCCTGGTCTTCTTCTTCTACTTCGTCGCCACCCGGGAGTGGCGCGCCCTGCTACGGGCCACTGCGGTGGTGGTCGGAGTGACCGCGGTCAGCTGGTTGATCCTGCCGTCGGACTCGGTCCGCTACTGGTTCCATCAGGTGTTCGACGCCAGCCGAACCGGTTCGCTGAGCGTGGTGAGCAACCAGTCGTGGAACGGCATGCTCCACCGGCCGCCGTTTGACGGAGGCCAGGTGGGGACCGCGGCTGTGGTTGGTGCTGTCTTCGGCCACCTTGGTTTGCGGCGCCGTGGTCTGCCGCCGGATGGTGGCAGAGGATCGGACGGTCGAAGCCGTGTTCGCCCTCGCCCTCACCGAGCTCCTGGTCAGCCCGGTGTCGTGGACCCACCACTGGTCGTGGGTGGTCCTGGCCCCGCTGGTGGCGGTCAGCCTCTGGACGGTCCACCGGGTGGTGGCCGTCGGTTCGTTGGCGCTGCTGGGCTTGGGCGTGTTCGCCCCGTACCTGTGGATCCGGAGCCCGCCGCTGTCCTATCTGGCCAGCAACGCGCTGGTGTTGGGAGGGGCGTTCGTCCTGGTGGCCTGGGGGATTGCCGAGCGGCTCCGTCGAGCGTCCGATCCGGAGCCCGCCACCCGACCGGAGGCGCCTTTGCGCCCGGCGAGCTGATCCCTGCCGACTCCCTGATGGTTCCGCGCCGACTCCCTGCCGGCTTCCTGCTGACCGGGGATGTACTCCCAGCTCGGGTTAACGTTCTTCCGACACCATTCGCCGGATCCCACCTGCCGGTCGGAGGTCGACAAAGGAGCAACACGGGAGTGCCCACCGTTGAGAACGGATCACGTCTGAGCCGAGCGGTCCAGTCGATGAATCTGTGGATCGGCGTGGGCACCTGCGGCTCGATCGGCGTGGCCACGCTCGGGACCAGCTTGGGGGCCATTCCCCAACCCGGCGACGACGGCTGGTGGTTCCAGGCCGGTGCCGGTCTGTCGACGTTGGCTCATGCCGGGTTCTACCTCTGTGTCGGGTTGCTCATCGCTGGATGGGTGGGCGTCGGCTACCACGCCCGGCAAGGCCGGCTGACCACGTCGCGAGCGTGGGTGATCCTGGCGTTGTGGGGAGTGCCGCTCCTGGTGGGACCACCGTTGTTCAGCCGGGACATCTACAGCTATATCGGGCAGGGTCTGCTCGCCCACAACGGGTTGAATCCCTACTCGGTTCCCCCTTCCGCTCTGGGAAATGGGCCGCTGCTGGCGTCGATCGCCAGCGTGTGGCGCGACACCGCATCCCCCTACGGACCTCTGTTCGTGTCGGTGAGCAGGGCGGCAGCCACCGTTTCGGGCGGCTCGTTGGTGGTGCAGGTCATGGTGTTCCGGGTGATGGAGCTGATCGGCGTGGCGTTGATCATGTTCTCCCTCCCTCCCCTTGCCCGCCGGATGGGTGCCGACCCGGGTCTCGCCCTGTGGCTCGGGGCGCTCAGCCCGTTGGCGCTGTTCAGCTTCATCGCCTCGGGCCACAACGACGCCCTCATGGTCGGACTGCTGCTGGCCGGCGTGACACTGGCCACTCGGAACCGATTGGCTCTGGGACTCTCTCTGTGCGCCTTGGCGGCCACCATCAAGCTGCCGGCGGCAGCCGCCATCGTGTTCATCGCCGTAGACCGACTCCGGCGGGCGGAGGCGCCCGATCGGGCCCGGGTCTTCCTCGAAGCGGTGGTGGTCCCGGTCCTGGTCGTTGCCGGGGTAACCGTCGCCTCCGGGCTGGGTTGGACCTGGCTCGGACCAACCGCCCTCCGGGTGCCGACGGAGCTGAAGGTACTGTCCACGCCCTCGGTGTCACTGGGCGCCTTCGTGCACTCGATCCTTCACTGGTTCTCGATCCCGGTTTCCCGGAGCGCCACCGTGTCGGCGACCCAGCTGGTGTGCGGTCTGCTGTCGGTGGCCGGGATCGTGTGGTTGGTGTTCAACGCCCACCGGCTCGACGTAGTCCGCCTGCTCGGACTGGCGCTCCTGTTGATCGTCATCGGCAGCCCCACGTTGTGGCCCTGGTACCTGATGTGGGGGGTGGCTATTCTCGCCGGGACCCGGGCCCAGCGTTCCAAGGCGCTGGCGGCGGTAGCCGGGTTGGCCATGTTGGCGGTCGGACCCGGAGGCACACCGATGCTCGGTGGAGATGCCTATTTCGTGATCGCGCCGTTGTTGGTGGCGGCGTGCATCTGGTTGGTGCGGGAACGACATTGGCGGACCGTGGTCACCGGCTATGCGTTCTGAGTCGACCACCTACGGCGTGGCCGCCACCGTGGACGGCCCCGCAGTGTCCTCCACGGACGGCTCAACGCTCCAAACGCTCGAAGGTCCCGACGAGGACCCTGGTGCCGGCGGCGGCCGGCTCCCCACCGGTCGATGGTTCCTGTTCCGACCGGTGGCCGTCTACCTGCTCTGCCGTGCCCTCACACTGGCCAGCCTGGTCATCGCCGACGTCTTCACCCACAAGGGTTTGAGTGGCGACCTCGACATCTGGGACGGGCGCTGGTTCATTCGAGCCGCCGAGCAGGGGTGGCCCAACCACCTGCCCATGGTCAACGGCCACGTGGCGCCGAGCACCCTCGCCTTCCTGCCCGGTTTCCCCCTGGCCATCCGCTGGTTGACGGCCAGCACCGGACTGCCGCCACTGGCCGTCGGCGTGGTGATCAGCGGGGTGAGCGGCCTGAGCGCGATCCTGGCAGTGGGGATGCTGGTGCGCCACTTCGCCGGTGCGGTCAGGGCGGAAAGGGCCGCGCTGTTGCTGGCCGTCTTTCCCGGCACCTTCGTCTTCAGCCTCGTCTATTCCGAAGGCATCGTCATCACCTGCGTCGCCTTGGGGCTTCTGGCCTTGCTCCGCCGGCAGTGGTGGCTCGCCGGCATCCTCGGCTTGGTTGCCAGCGCCACCTCTCCGATCGCCCTGGCCTTCGTGGTCAGCTGTGCCTGGTGCGCGGGGTCGGAGATCCGGCGCCATCGGAACTGGCGTTCCCTGGCGGCTCCCATCGTGGCGCCGCTCGGATTCGTCGGCTGCATGGTGTGGCTGTGGGTACATACCGGCAGCCTTGCGGCATGGCGGGCGGCCGAACGGGGAGGATGGAAGAGCTACCCGTCGTTCGCGTATCCGATCCATATCATCCGCACCTTCGTCGTTGATCCTGTCGCGCCGACACGCACCGGTCAGCTGCTGATGATCGGGACGGTGGCTGCGGGAATCGGTGCCGTGTTCGCCATCCGCGAGCGCCAACCGGCACCGGTCCTCCTCTACGGGCTGGTGGCGGCGGGGATGGCCGCCATCTCGGCGCCTGTCGGGCTCCGTCCTCGATTCCTCATGCTGGCATTCCCCCTGATCATCGCCGTGGGCACCCGGTTACGCGGCCGGGCCTACGGGTGGACCGTGGCCGTCTCCGCCTGCTTCCTGGCGATCATGACCCTCTCGACCCTGGCGTCGACCGCGGTGTTCCCGTGACCATCAGCGACCAGGCCCCGGTGGTCGTCGACCATCCCCTCGAGCGGGTGGCGGCCCCCTGGTGGCAGCCGCGGCGGCCGGCCTCCGAGCCCACCGCGGTCCTCGAACGGTGTGGGTGGAGCTTTGTCTGGCTGGGGGTGCTGATCACCGGCCTCGGCTTTTGGGGAGGGTGGTCAGGTTGGCCGGCAGCAGCGCTGATCGCACCGCTGCTGGTCCTCGGCGGCGGTGTGGGCTTGGCTGCGATCTGGCTGGTCGACGACCCCAGCTCACCGGTGGCCCAGGGGGTGGCGCTTTTCGCCTCGCTGGTGGCGGCGGGGGTGCCTCAAGCCGCGGCGATCCATGTCCGTCAGTTCTTCACCACCGACGCAGCGGCCTTCAACCAGGTAGCCAGCCAACTGCTCGTGCACGGAAAGGACCCCTACACCGCATCGATGGCACCGGCCGCCACCCTGTTGCACAACCCTTGGAACTTCTGGACCTACACCGTCGACGGTGGGCACGTGACCCATGTGTCCTACCCGGCTGGTTCCTTCCTCCTCCAGGCGCCGGTCATGGCGCTCGGGTTCCATCACCAGGTCACCGATTGGATCGATCTCGCTGCGTGGCTGGTGACCGGCGTGCTCATGTTCGCGATGCTGCCGGTGTCGTTGCGTTGGCTTTCGGCGCTCATTGTTCTCACGCCGTTCTTTGTCGGGACCTTCGCCAACGGCGGGACCGACGCCCTGTTCCTCCCGTTCCTCGTGGTGGCGGTCTGGCAGTGGGATCGATTTGGAACCGGGAGAGGCCGTGGCCCCGCGACCTGGATCGGCCCGCTGTGCCTGGGGTTGGCCTGTTCCATCAAACAGACGCCGTGGTTCTGCGTGCCGCTGCTGGTCATCGGAGTGGGGCTCGAAGCGAATCGCCGGGGACGTAATCCTTGGCCGGTCGCCGCCGGCTATGTGGCCATCGTGGTGGCGGCGTTCTCGGTGATCAATCTCCCGTTCATCATCTGGCAGCCGAGCGCATGGATGCACGGAACGTTTCTCCCCTTCACCCAACCACTGGTGGCGGACGGCCAGGGCGCGGTCACCGTCGCCCTCCACGGACTGACCGGTGGGGTGGTGCTGACCCTCCTGTCGATCGCCGGCGTCCTGGCCTACGTTGCGCTCCTGGCCGCATTCGTCCTGTGGTACCCGAGGATGAAACGAATCTGGCTGTTCCTACTTCCCGTGGTCCTGTTCCTTCCGGGTCGAAGCCTGTCCAGCTACCTGGTCGACCTGTTCCCCGCCGCCATGATCGCCGCCATTACCGTCACCACCCCGGTGAAGGTTCGCTCGCCCGACCGCGCCGGTGGCAGGCGATGGGTAGCGGCAACGGTGGTGGCGGCACCGGTCGGCGCCGCCCTGGCGGTCATGGCCGTTGCCTTCACCTCTGCCCCGTTGCAGCTGTCGGTCGATGGGTTCCGCACCTCGAACTCCACCCAACGGCTGGATGCGGTGACGGTTACCGTCCATAACCGGTCGGATCATCCGGTGACACCCCACTTCATGGTGACCATCGGCGGCGGTCACCCGGACGGCTTCTGGAAACCGACCGGTCGCAGCCCCACGGCGATCGGACCGGGGGCGGCGGCCACGTTCACCATTCGACCGAACGTCTACACCTGGTCGCCGGCTCACGACACCTATTGGCTGGTGGACGCCTACACCACGTCCCCGAACGCATTGAGCACGTCGCCGCCCCAGTTCTGGACGCTCGGCACCGCACAGTCCTGATCAGTCCTTATCGGTCCTGATCAGTCCCGATCGGGGCGACGCCGAGCCCGACCGACCCCCCGATGACCACACCGAGCCGGGGGCAGGTTCCGTCGGGCGATCTCTGTGGCGGCGGACGGTCAACATGGCACTGATCCCGACCATGAACACGACCATGGCATAGAAGAAGGAATTTCCCCACACGAGCTGCCAGCCGTGTTCCGACAGCTCGATGTTCGAGCCGTAGGGCACGCTCCAGATCGGCGCCCACCAAAACAGGACGGCGGTGGCAAGAGCCCACAGCCGCCCGCCGGCCGGCCGGTCCGGAGCCCAGACCAGCCAGATCAACACCGGCACCACCCACACCATGTGATGGGCCCAGGTGATGGGGGATACAAGGAGCCCAGTCGTGGCGCAGACCAGCAGGCCGAGGAGGTTCGACGATGCCTGCCACGCCCACCGGGCCAGGGCGATGCCGGCAACCAGCACCACCACGCTTACCATCGCGGTCAGTCCCGTCGACACCACCCGGTGATCGAGGCGATCCATCACCGCCCGCACGCTCTGATTGCTGATGTAGAACGCGCTACCTACCCGGTTGGCGTCCAACGCGTACTTGGTCCAGTAGGACCAGGAGACGCCGGGACCGGTTGCTGCGGTCACCACCGTGCAACCGGCAAAGGTGCCAAGGGCCACCAGAGCCGCCCGCGTCTGGCGAGTCACCAGCAGATACGGAACGAACACCAACGGGGTGAGCTTTACGGCCGCTGCCACTCCGAGCAACATCCCTCGGGGCAACGATCGCCCGCCCAATGGCACAGTACCGGTGAGATCGGCGAGAACCAGGGCGGCCAACACGATGTTCACCTGACCGTAGGCAAAGGTCAGATGGACCGGTTCGATGAAGAAGGCCGGGATCATCAGGACCAACGACCACCCGAGCAGCCGCTCACGGTCCAACCCGGGCCGCGCCGCCCGGACAGACAGCCACACCATGAACAGAAGGGCGAGGACGTTCACCAGGCTCCAGACGACCTGCGCACCGGTCATCGGAAACACCCGCAGGGGAGCGAACACCAGGGCGGCAAATGGTGGATAGGTGAAGGGGAGATGCGGCGGAGTCGGCAGGGAGGCGACGTACAGCTGGCCATCGAAGAGATGCCGGGCGCCCATCAGGTAGACGGCGAAGTCCAGCTGGGGTCGATGCCACCCGAGACCCAATGCCCAGAGCACGACCAGTCCGGTCGAAATGCCGCCCACGGCCCAGGCCGCACGAGGCCATTTGGTGGTCGAGCTCACCCTCGCGGATGACCTCACTCGGGCCCGGCGGATGGCCTGGCGCCCACCCGTGCGATCCCGGTCGCCCGGCCCCGGTGCCGGGCCGTCAATTCCTGGAGGTCATCCCGGGGCGCGTGGGTCACGGGCCTCCAGCGTACAAACTCGGGTCGGTCAGGAGGGCTCGAGCCCGTGCCGGCCTCCAGGGATACCATGAAACCAATTCGAATTCCGGCCATGGCCCACCTGCCATGGAAGAGCGCTCGGTCACCGTGTCTGGCTGGCCGTCCACGGTGTCGTCGAGGAAGGGTGACGGATGGCAGTCGAGACCCGCCGCACCGGGTCGGTGTGGTCGACGGCGATATCTCGCCTGCCGGCACCGGACGCCGACCCCCGGCAGGGGACCTTGCCCGACGGTCGCTACATCAATCGCGAGCTCTCGTGGCTCGAGTTCGGGGCCCGCTTGCTGAGCCTGGCGTCAGATCATCGCCTTCCCCTCTTGGAACGGGTCAAGTTCCTCTCCATCTTCTCCGAGGGCCTCGACGAATTCTTTCAGGTCAGGGTGGCCGGTCTCGAGGACCAGGTGGCTGCGGGGCTGCGGACCCGGTCGCCGGATGGCCTGAGTCCCCCACAGCAGTTGGACGCCATCACCGTTCGTGCAACTGAGCTGGTCACCTGGCAGAGCGCGATATTCCTCGACCAGGTGGCCCCGGCTCTCACCGCTGCGGGCGTAGCGATGTCCGATTGGCACACCCTCGGCGAGGAGGACCGTGCCTACCTGGTCGATGTGTTCACCCGGCAGATCTTCCCCATCCTCACCCCGTTGGCCGTCGACCAGGGTCACCCGTTCCCGTACATCTCCGATCTCTCGCTCAATCTCGTGATGCGGGTCCGCAACGCCTCTACCGGCGAAGAGCGGATCGCCCGGGTAAAGGTCCCCCCCTTTCTGTCCCGTTTCGTCGTGCTTCCTGACCAGCGACGATTCGTACCGGTCGAGCAGGTCATCGCCGCCCACCTGGACAGCCTTTTCCCATCGATGACCATCATCGAGCATCACGCCTTCCGGCTCACCCGCAATGCCGATCTGTCGGTCGAGGAGGACGAGGCCGGCAACCTGTTGGCCGCAGTCGAGCTCGAGCTGCACCGTCGACGATTCGGTCAGGCCGTCCGCCTCGAAGTGTCCGCAGGAATTTCGACCGATCTACTGGACATGCTGATCACAGAAGTCGACGTTCCCGAGGACAACGTGTATCTCTTCGACGTCCCCATCGACTTGAGCGGCCTTCGGGCACTGTGCGAGCTGGACCGTCCCGACCTGTGCGCCCCGGCCTGGACACCGGTTACGCCGCCCCCCTTGGCCGATGGTGCCGGCATCTTCACCGTGCTCGACCAGCGGGACATCCTGGTTCACCATCCGTACGAGTCCTTCGCGGCGTCGGTGGAGGCGTTCGTGGACCTCGCCGCCGAGGATGCCGATGTGCTGGCGATCAAACAGACCCTCTACCGGACCGGGGACAACAGCCCCATCGTTTCGGCGCTGGTCCGCGCCTCCCAAGCGGGAAAGCAGGTCACCGCGGTGGTCGAGCTCCAGGCGCGCTTCGACGAGAGGACCAACATCGGTTGGGCCCGCACGCTGGAGGAGGCCGGGGTCCAGGTGATCTACGGCCTGGTGACCCTCAAGACCCACTCCAAGATCTCGCTGGTGGTCCGGTGGCACGGTGACCAGATCCGCCGCTACTGCCACATCGGCAGCGGCAACTACAACTCGAACACGGCCAGAATCTACGAGGACGTGGGACTGATCACCGCCGATCCGGCCATCGGGGCGGACGTGGGCGAGTTGTTCAATCTGCTGACCGGGTCAGGTGACGGTTCCACCTTCCGCCGCCTGGTGGTGTCCCCGGTGTCGACCCGGGCCCACCTGCTCGCCGCCATCGAGGAGGAAGCCTCGAGCGGACGATCCGGCCGGATCATCCTCAAGACCAACGGTCTCACCGATCCGGGGATCATCGACGCGCTCTACCGGGCGTCGATGGCGGGTGTCCCGGTGGATCTCATCGTCAGAGGACGGTGCAGCCTCCGGCCCGGAGTGCCGGGACTGTCGGAACGAATCAGCGTCCGGTCCATCGTCGGTCGATATCTGGAACATTCACGGATCTTCCGTTTCGGGGGGGTGGACGGACGTCCCTTGAGGATGTACATCGGATCCCCCGACATGATGGAGCGCAACCTCGACCGAAGGGTGGAGGTGATCGTGCCCATCGACGACCCCGACATTGAACGCCGCCTGGCGACCATCCTCGATGACGTGTTACGGGACGAGGCCAACGCATGGACGCTCCGTTCGGACGGAGGATGGGCCAGAGTGGCACCGGACACCGGAGACGACAGGCTCGGGTTCAGCGTGCAGGATCACTTCCAAATGCAGGCCCTCGAATCCCTCCGGCATCGGCGCGCTGTGCTCCCGCGCGGACCCGGGCAACCGGAGCAGAGATTCCCTGGCTCGGCGACGACGTCGACGCCGACGCCGATCCTGAAGGAGCCAGGGGTTGGGCGCCGCTGGTGGTGGCGGCGGTCGCCACGTCGCTGAGGCTGCTCGCTCCGTCGACCAGAGGCCCGGTCTCACGGCCCCCGCCGGTAGAAGCAGGCCTGCGGAGGCTCTCGAAGTGGTGTTGGAGGAAATCCCCGAGCCTGCGGTAGGTCGATCTGCGTTCGAATTCGAGCGAGGCATAGGCCAGTCCCCCGAAAGGAATGGGGAGCCAGAAGTTGACCGCTCGATAGGCCAGCACCCCGGAGAGCGCCTGTCCGGCGGTGGGACCGAAACCGGTGATCATCGAGACCAACACGAACTCGACCACCCCCAGACCTCCCGGTGTGATGGGTACGGCGGCCAGGATGTTGGCCAAGCCGTACGCCATGAGCAGGTCGACCGGCGAGATGAAGTGGCTGAATGCGGCCACGAAGACCCAGAGGGACGCCGCGTCCAGCAGCCAGTTGGCCGCCGCCCACCCGATCGCCCTTCGGGTCAGCGAGCGATCCTCCATCAACACCGCGAACCGCTCTGCCAGGTGCTCGACCAGAGCGGTGGTCCGGTCGGCATCGAGGAAGCGGATCCGTCCCGCGATCCGTCGGATCACCCGGCTGGCCTGCTGCTGGCCACGGGTCAACAGGTAGAACAGCCCGCCGAATATCCCCAGCAGCACCACCCCGACGCCGGTGGCGACCAGCACCAGGATCGACGCCGACTGTGACTGGCCACCGTGGTGGCTGGCCGGAGCGTGGAAGCCGTGGGTGACCAAGAAGGCAACCAGGGAGAGCCAGAACATCACGTTGAGTACCACCGCCGACCCGATGCCCTGGGTCCCGAGGGCGAAGCCGGCGTCCGATCCCGAAACTCCGGACTGGGTGAGCAGGCGGTAGCCGAGGGCTGCCCCGGGGGCGGTGCCGCCCGGTGACACGTGGCTGAGGGACAGGGTCGACATGTTGATCCGGAACAACCGGAATCGGCGGGGTCCGTCGCTGGGGAGCACCGAGTGGGTCAGCTGGGTATAGGCGGCCAGGGCGCCGATCTCTAGCAGTACCCCGAGGGCGAGGTAGGCGACGTTGATGTGAGCCAGCGAGTTGACCTCGGCCCGGTGGCTGGCCAACAGCGGGAAGGCGACGTAGAAGACGAACAGGAAGACCAGGAGGGTCCCCACGCTCCACCGCACCTCTCGGTGCACGAACGGGCCCCGGTGCCACCAGCGACGGTGGGGAGGGGTCGCCCTGTCAGAGGGTTCTGCCGCCATCGCATTCATGTTGGCACGCCGCGGGCCCAAGGACCTGACATGCTCTTTGTGTGGTTGAACCGGCCCCCACCCGCGGCGGCGTTGATCCCGCCGGATCGACGGGGGACCCAGGACCTCTGACCAGTGTCGGAACAGCGTCCATTCCCCCCGCTCCGGTCGGTCGGACGAGCCCAACGGAGCCGACCACGGTGATCAACGAGACCCCGGTGGAGATCCTCGACCGGGAGGTGGGACCGGACGCCCCCCGCCGCGAGCGGCTCTTCGCGGCCGCCTCGGCCAAGGGCGTGCCCCTGCGCACGATCCTGACCATCGATGCCGTGGTCATCGCCACCTGGCTGCTCTACCGGCTGGTTGGGAGGTTGCGTGAGGTCATCTTATGGATCCTGATCGCCGCATTCATCGCCTTGGTGCTCAATCCTTCGGTGAACTTCCTTCAGCGTCACGGCTTCCGACGCGGGTCGGCCATCGGGATGGTCTTCGCCGGCGCGGTAGTGGTCTTCTTCGGGCTCCTCGGCCTGTTCGGCTACCCGCTGGTGAACTCCCTGACCCACGTGGCCGAGAGCCTGCCCACCATGGTCGATCAGCTCCAGAAGGGGCATGGGTGGCTGGCCCACACCCTGCAGCGATTCCACTTGCTCACCTGGGTGCAGAAGAACGCTCCCAAACTGGAGACCACGGCCAGAAACCTGAGCAAGCCGGCGCTGAGCGTGGGCGCCAACCTGGGCAAAGCGGTCTTCTCCACCCTGCTGTCCTTCACCACCATCGCCTTCCTCTCCCTGTTCATGTTGCTGGAAGCGCCCAGGCTCCGGCGAGGACTGCTCGGATCCATGCAGCCGGACCGTCGTCGCACCGTCGAGGACATCGCCCATCGGGTCTCCCACCAGGTGACCAGCTACGTACTGGGGACCATCGCCCTCTCGGTGTTGTTCGGGGTGGTGATCATGGTCACCATGCTCATACTGGGGGTGCCGTTTGCCCTGCTGGTCGGCCTGTGGGTGGCGTTGGTGGCGATGATTCCCCTGGTCGGTGGGTTGATCGCGGCGGTGCCGAGTGTGCTCATCGCCCTGCTCCATTCGCCCACCTCAGGCGTGGTCCTGCTGGTGGTGTTCGTCGGATTCCAGCTGGTGGAGAACCACTTCATCTATCCGGTGGTGATGAGCCGGTCGGTGCGGATGAACCCGCTGTGGGTGCTGCTCTCGGTGCTGATCGGGGCCAACCTGGGTGGCGCTTTCGGTTCTGCGCTCGGCGCCCTGGCCGGTGCGGTGGTGGCCATCCCGGTCGGGGGGGCGATCCAGGTCATCTTCGGTGAGCTGTGGGACCAGACCCGGGCCACCGCCGTCGAGTCAGGTGACCCGACGGCGGACTCGGGTGACCGCTCGCCCCACCCTGATCGCTGAGTTGGACGGGGCCGGAGCCGGCGAACACGTGTCCGGGAGAAGCCGGGCCGGTCCCCTATGCTGCCGCCAATGAAGGTGCTGGTGGTCCTGCCCACCTACAACGAGGCGGCCAACGTGGACCGGGTGCTGAGGCGGATCCGGGGCGCGGTCGCCTCGGCCACCATCCTGATCGTCGACGATGGGAGTCCCGACGGTACCGCCGAGATCGCGGAGATGGCGGGGAAGGAACTGGGCAACATCGAAGTCCTGCGCCGACACGCCAAATCGGGTCTGGGCAGTGCCTATCGCGCCGGCTTCCGCTGGGGACTCAGCAACGGGTTCGACGCGTTGGTGGAGATGGATGCCGATCTTTCCCACGATCCTGATGCGCTCCCCCAATTGCTGGCGCCACTGGCTGACGGGCATGACGTGGTGATCGGGTCGAGGTACGTGCCGGGAGGAGCCATTCCCGACTGGACCTGGCACCGCCGGCTTCTGTCCAGGGGGGGCAACGTCTACGCCTCGGCGCTGCTGGGCCTCGGGGTCTCCGATTCGACCGCGGGGTTCCGGGCCTATTCGGCGTCGGTGCTCGAGCGCATCGACCTCGACCGGGTTAGGGCCGAAGGCTACGGGTTCCAGATCGAGATGACCTATCAGGCCAAGCGGGCGGGTGCCTCGCTGATCGAGGTCCCGATCCGGTTCGTCGACCGAGTGGACGGCGAGTCGAAGATGTCCATGTTCATCGTCATCGAAGCACTCGGTCTGGTGACGCTGTGGGGAGCCCAGCGGTTGGTCGAGCGCCTGCGGGCGCCGGCCCAACCGATCAGATCCTGAGGGGCATCCGGTGGCCGCTCCGCGCCCGGCCCCGACCGGTGTCCAGGGGATGTGCTCATTCGGAAAATCGACGTATTTATCATCTATAGCCGATAATCGTGCGGACCGATATGGCCTAGAGACGATAATTAGGCCGAGTTTTCAAAACCAATTCACCAGAGGAGACCTCCGGTAGACCGAGTCTCACCTCAGGTGGCCACCGCCTGGCCGGTGTCTTCGGAACGGGTGGCCCGCGGGCCGGGCGCCAACGCGTCGAGCACCGCGGTGAGCTTGAGGTTGGTCTCCACCAGCTCGATGGTCGGATCGGATCCGGCGACGATCCCCACGCCGGCAGTCAGTCGGGCAGCGCGGTCGTCGATGGTCATGGCCCGGATCCCCAGCATCCACCGTCCGTCTCCGTTGGCGTCGACGTAGCCGACCGGGCCGGCGTAGTTCCCCCTCGGCTCCGGCTCCAGGCGGCTGATCATCGCTCGCGCCGCCCCGGCGGGGACCCCCCCCACCGCCGGGGTCGGGTGGAGGGCGCCGACCAATGCCAACGCGTCGGGCGCCCCCCCGCCGGCGTTCCGGGCCAGGGTGCCCCGCACGGTGGTGCCCAGGTGGACCAAGTTGTGCAGAAGGACCAGGTCCGGCTGAGCGGGGACTTCGAGGTGGACGCAGAGCGGAGCGAGGGCCTCGGCGATGGCCTCGACCACCAGCCGATGCTCGACGGCATCCTTTCCCGAATCGAGGAGCGACCCGGCCGGCACGCTTCCCCCGCCTCCGATGAATCGCTCGGCGGTACCCGCCAAGGGCCGGCTGATCACCGCCGGCCCGGTCCGTTCGACCAGCAGCTCCGGACTGGCGCCGACGAACTGGCCCCGGGGGGAGGGCACCGAGAATACGGTGCAGTTGGGCTCGAGGTCATGCCATCGACGGAGGAGGACCGGCACATCGATGGCTTGGTCCAGGGCCACGTCGACCTGCCGGGCCAACACCACCTTGACCAGATCGCCCCGCCCGATGGCCGCCAGCGCGTCGGTGACCATGGCCAGGAAGGCGGCGTCCGACGACCGGGGGACGACCCTCGAGAGGACTGTGCCCGGCTGGCCGTCGTCGCCGTCCACCGCGGCGGTCTGCGCCGCGGTGAGCCACGACCGAAGCCCGGCCGGCGAGCGGGGGAGCTGGTCGGGAGACGCGGCGACCACGGTTACCCATTCGGTGCCGCCCTCCCTTCCGTAGGTGACCTCGGGGACCAGCAGGGCACCGGCCTCTGACCGTTCGAAGGGCAGCGCGGAAAAGGCGGTGACGGTGCCCGCAGCCCGATCGTCCTGGTCGTTGCAGGGAATGGCCGACAGCCCGGCGACCGCCTCGGCGAGGTCGACGGGGGAGTCGAGCCCATCGGCAAGGGCGATGCGGAGAGCGGCCCCGAGGCCCACCCGCACATGATCCCCCGAGTGGAAGAGGATTCCGGTTCCTCCGGCCAGGGCGAAGGGGTCGATCGGTGGGCCCGGTTCGAGGGGAAACCTCGCCGCCGACACCCCCGGCGATGACTGGGTCATGGCAGACCCATCCTCATGGCAGACCCAGGCGGGTGGCAGTGAACAGCTGGCTCAGCCCTCCCGACAGGAGTCGGTGATTGACCGACGAAAATCCGGCATCCCGCAGCATCGAGCGCAATTCGACGGTGCTCGGCAGGTAGGCGGTGGACCGGGGGAGATAGCGGTAGGCGGCGGCATCGGAGAAGAGGCCGCCGATGATCGGCACGACGTGACGGAACCAGAGGCGGTAGCCCGCCCGCAGGGGGCCGGGTTCGGGCTCAGCCACCTCCAACAGGCTGATCCGCCCGCCAGGACGTACCACCCGCCCCAGCTCCTCGAAGACCGGGCCGAGCTCGGTGAAGTTGCGCAGCGCATAGCCGCAGGTGACCCCGTCCACCGCACCGGTGGCCACCGGCAGCGCTGCACCGTCGGCCTGGGTCAGGGGCTGCCCCGAGCCTCCGGCGATCAACATCCCCCACGACAGATCCACTCCCAACGGATGCAGCCCCGCTCGGTGGAGGATGGTGAGGAAGTCGCCGGTACCGCAGGCCAGATCCAGGACCCGGGAACCGGTCGGCAGGGCCAGCGCCCGAGCTGATCGCCGCCGCCACCGGCTGTCCAACCCCAGGGTCATCACCCGGTTGACCAGGTCGTAACGCGGGGCGATGGTGTCGAACATCGAGCGCACCACCGCGGTCTTGGCCGCACCGGTGGGCAGATCGGCTTCCCGTCCCGGTGCGAGGCGGGTCACGAGAGCGAGACCGGCGCCGGCCGATCGTGTCCGACCGGCTCCTCGGTGCTCGGGGTGCCGAGCTGACTCCCGATCGCTTCCCGTTCGGCTTCGGAACCGACCCGCTCGACATGATCGAGGGCGGCATTGACCAAGGTGCGGGAGAAGTGGATCCCGACCAGCGAGCTGACCGCGGGGAGGAGCTCGGAATAGGCCTGCACAAGGCGTTGGACGTCGCCACCCTCCGAGCCGGCGGCGTCACCGGCGTGGTCGCGCTGGCGGAGAGGTCGTCGCACATGGGTGGAGAACATGGCGACTGCCTCTTTGGCCACCACCTCGGTGGCCCGATGATGACGGTGGGCCAGGTCGAGCAGGTCCGAAAGCGGGATGCCCCACTCGAGGAGGCACAGGCCGGCTTTGGCCGCTACCACGTCCTCGGCGTCGTAGTACTCCTGATCGCCGATGCGACGGGGGACCAGTAGTCCTTCGGACTCGACCGCCTTGAGCAGGGCCAGTGGGACCCCGGTGGCGGCGGAGAGCTGGTCGATGGTCAAGCGGCTGTGCTCGGGACCGGGCCGCGGGTACCGAGTGGCGTCACCGGGCTCGGAGTCGACCGACCGGTGGTCGCCGGAGAGCTCGCCCAGGAGGGCTTCGTCGGCGGCGTCGAGGTCGCCGGAGACCAGCCGGGCGATGGTGGCCAGGGTGAAGCCGCGTTGTTGCAGGCTACGGATGCGTTCGAGCCGGTCGACGTGTGATTCGTCGTACCAGGCAACCCTCCCGGCACGGCGCGGCGGATCCAGAAGGCCCTTGCTCTGGTAGTAGCGGACGGTGTCCACCGACAGACCGGACCGGACCGACAACTGTTCGACCCGCATCTCCATGACTCACACTCTAGGAGTGATCGCTCACACTGTCCGAGCGTCCTCCCGGTGGCGGTCAGTGGAAGTAGCGGTAGACCACCTGGGCCACGCAGCTGGGCTTGGAGGATCCTTCGGTGTCGAAGGTGAAGTCCAGCGCCACCTGCACCCCGCCGGTGACGTCCTCCGCGTCGGCCACGGTCACCCCGAGGCGAAGGTTGGCGTCCACCGGTACCGGCGACGGGAATCGAACCTTGTTGCACCCGTAGTTGACGCCCATGGAGGCGCCTTTCACCACCAGGACCTCGCCCAGCAACACCGGGCCCAGCGACAGGGTCAGATAGCCGTGGGCGATGGTGCCACCGAAGGGTCCGCCCTTGGCCCGCTCTGGATCCACGTGGATCCACTGATGGTCACCGGTGGCCTCTGCGAAGAGGTTGATCTGGTCCTGGTCGATGCGGTGCCACCCGCTGTAGCCCAGGTGCTGACCGACCAGGCCGTGGAATTCGTCGATGCCCTGCACAGTGGTAGTCATGGCCAAGACTGTACGGGAGTGTCGTGCTCCCCGACCACCCGCCCACAACGGCCGGACCCGTACTGAGGGACTCCTACCTCTCAAGATCAGTGCCTCCTCACGGGAACCTGGTCGATACGCTGCAATTCGTGGCCGCACAGCACAGCCATCGCGACCTGCAAGGGGGAGGTGCCCGCGCCGCCGTATTCGGGGTGAGCGACGGTCTGGTCTCCAATGTCGCCCTCATTCTGGGCATGGCCGGGGCCCACGTCACGGCCGGCACGGTGCGCCTGGCCGGCATCGCCGGACTGATCGCCGGAGCATTCTCGATGGCCGCCGGCGAATACGTCTCGATGAGGGCGCAGTCCGAGCTCATGCTCAGGGAGCTGGATGTCGAGCGGCAGGCCATCCACCACGAGCCGGAGGTCGAGCGCAAAGAGCTGGCGGCGATCTACGAGAGCCGTGGGCTCGATTCCTCGATGGCCGCCGAGCTCTCGGCCAAGATGATGCGCGACCCCGAGCTCGCGCTCGAAACCCACGCACGCGAAGAGCTGGGCATCGATCCCCGCCGCACCGGCGATCCGCTCCAGGCCGCGGTGTCGTCATTTTTCGCCTTCGCCATCGGCGCCTTCATCCCGCTGCTTCCGTGGTTGTTCACGTCGGGAGTCACGGCGACCCTCGGGTCGGTGGTTCTCAGTGCGGTCGCCGCCTTGGTGGTGGGCGCCGGCTTGGCTCACTTCACCGGCCGTTGGTGGCTGTGGTCGGCCGGTCGTCAGCTGCTGATCTCCGGGATCGCCGCCGCGGTCACCTTCTCCATCGGACACCTGATCGGTACCGGCTGAACCACCGCAAAAGCGAGCAGGATCAGCTGAAGTGCCCGACATAGGCCCGGTCCACATGGTGTTCGACGAAGCCCATCGATCGGTACAGGGAGACCGCTGCCGTGTTTTCGGCGTCCACGTAGAGCATGCCCACGGTCAGACCCCGTCCGGCCAACCAGTCCAGACCGGCCTCGGCCAGCGCCCTGCCCCACCCACGTCCACGGAAGTCTGGATCGATCCCGATCACGAAGATCTCTCCCATCGGAGGATCGGTGTCGGCGTGGATCTTGGTCCAACAGGATCCGGCCAGCCGCCCTCCCTCCTCGACCAGCAGCAACCCCTCGGGGTCGAACCACGGCTCCTGTTCCCGCGCCATCAGGTCGGCCTGATCCCAATGGCCCTGCTCCGGATGGGAGCCGAACGCCCGATTATTGGTGACCAGCCAGGCCGCCTCGTCCTCGCCGACCCGAAATGCCCGGGTCCGGACGACCGGGCCCGGGGCCCGGACGGTGTCGGGCAGGGGCAGTGGGCAGCGCATCTGGATGAGGTTGCGATCGAGGCGCAGCCCGTGGGCCTCGGCCCTGGCATCGTCGGCGGGGGTGGCCCCCGGTGACCACAGCCACAAAACGCCGCCCCCGAGTCGGACGACGTGGCCGATGGCCGCGCCCACCAGCAGGTCGGCCACCGCAGACCGGTCATCGGCGACCGGGTCGGTTACTACCTCGACGGCATAGTGGTCGGTCCCGGGATCACCGACCATCGGCGTGAATCCGACCAGTCCGGTCCGGTCAACGGCCCTTGCCACCAGGCCGGCAACCAGGCGCGGATCGTCCGGGGAGTTCCCCGGGAATCCGTTCGGCGAAGAAAGCGCCAGGCGCTTGCGCTCGCTGAGGGCGGGACGTCCGTTGGCCCGAGCCGATCGATCGAGCAACTCGGCGATCTCCTTGGTCAAGGCGACGTCAATCCGCGTGACCACCTCCGTTTGGATGCCCTCCATCGAAATGACGCTACCGCTAGTCTCCCGGTGCATGGCCCGACCGCGCACTCCCGCCGGGCGCGCCCGTGTCACCAACGAACGGTTGGCCAGGTTGTATCCCGGATCGGCCGCCGACCTGTGCGCCCTCGACCACCGCGACGCGTTCCAACTGCTGGTGGCCACCATCCTGTCCGCTCAATGCACGGATGCCCGCGTCAATCAGACCACGCCGGCACTCTTCGCCCGCTATCCGGATGCGTATTCGCTGGCGGGGGCCGACCTGTCGGACGTCGAGGCGCTGATCCGCTCGACCGGATTCTTTCGGGCCAAGGCGCGCAACCTGGTGGGCATGGCCGCAACGGTGGTAGCTGATTTCGCCGGACAGGTGCCGTCGGCGATGCCAGATCTGGTCACACTGCCAGGCGTCGGGCGCAAGACTGCGAATGTGGTTCGCAGCGTGGCCTTCGGCCTGCCCGGGCTGCCGGTCGACACCCATGTGAAACGTCTTTCCCTCCGTTTGGGGCTCACCGAGGAAACCGACCCGGTCGCGGTGGAGCGGGCACTCAACCGACTGGTGCCTGCGGGCCAACGGGGGGCGTTCAGCCTGCGGCTGATCCTGCACGGGCGGGCCACCTGTACCGCTCGAACTCCACATTGTGAGGCGTGCGTGCTGTCCGACTTCTGTCCGTCGTCTCGGCTATGACCGGCGCACGCCGATTATGGCGTAGTTGCTGACACAAACAAATTGAGTGGCAAACGGCGGTTCTACGGGCGGGCCCCAGGAGCGTCCGCAGCGCCGGAGCAGGCATCTAGCAGGGACGACGCGGACCGGTGGGCCCGCCACGGTGGGGGTCCCAGTCAATCCCTTGTACTTGACTGGTAATCGGCGCGGAAACGTGATGTTCTGGTGACCTCGGAACCGGTTCCCGCCAACTGGTTCCGCTGAGCGGAGTTCGGGATCCGCCGCCCGACCCGCTCGCGCGAAGGCACCCTTCGGGGTGCCTTCGCCGCGTCTGCACCGCCGGCCCCGACGTCGGGCGGTTATCTCCGACTGAGCGTGGTGGCCAAGCGGGTCAGGCGTCGATTGGCGCTGTTGAGGGAGCGCTCG
The DNA here is from genome assembly GCA_963734395.1 of uncultured Acidimicrobiaceae bacterium. Taxonomy (GTDB): domain Bacteria; phylum Actinomycetota; class Acidimicrobiia; order Acidimicrobiales; family RAAP-2; genus Bog-756. Next base: position 89,704 of record CAVTGY010000004.1, read on the forward strand.
ATGGCGAACAACTCCCTGGCGGTCTCCTCATCCTCGGCCGAGTCGGCGGCGTCGGCGTGGGCGGTGACCCGATCGGTGAGCTCGTCGAGTGCGGTGGCGAGCGACGACAGTTCTGCGGAGCGCACGGGCATGGGATGATCATGGCACTGTCGGATGCACGGCCCCACCGGGTGCCCATCCATCGGGCCGGTATCGGGCTCTCGTCCGATAGCATCGACGGGCTATGGCTCTCCGTCGCCTCGATGTTCGCGGCTTTGCCGGCAGCCCACGTCAGCTGGCGGAGATGCTGCCCCGTCCGGTCGACCAACTGGACCGGTCTTCGTCTGACGTGGCGGCGATCATCGACGAGGTGCGGGCCGGAGGGGATGCCGCGCTTCGCCGTCTCACCGCGCGTTTCGACGGGGTCGAGATCGACCAGTTGCAGGTGCCCGAGGAGGAGATCCGGGCGGCGCTGTCCCGGGTGCCCGCCGATCTGCAAGAGGCACTCGAAGTCGCCCACGACCGCATCGCCGCGTACCACTCCCACCAGTCGGGCGCACAGTCGGGCGGCCGGCAGGGTGATGATTTCGAGTCCGGCGGTATCGGCGTGCGCGAATTGGTGCGCCCGGTGGCCCGGGCGGGGTGCTACGCGCCCGGCGGGCGCGCCCGCTATCCCTCCACCGTGCTCATGTGCGCGGTCCCCGCCCAGGTGGCCGGCGTGGAGGAGATCGCAATGTGCGTGCCGCCCGGGCCCGACGGACGGGTCGACGACGCCACCCTGGCGGCCGCCGCGGTGGCCGGTGTCCGCGAGGTGTATCGGGTCGGCGGGGCCCAGGCGGTGGCGGCGATGGCCTACGGCACCGAGTCGATCCGACCGGTCGATGTGATCGTCGGCCCCGGCAACCGGTACGTTGCCGAGGCCAAGCGCCAGGTTTCCGGGGTGGTCGGCGTGGCCTCGGCATTCGCGGGCCCTTCCGAGGTGGTGGTTATCGCCGGTCCGGAGACGCCCCCCACTTCGGCCGCCATCGACCTGGTGGTACAGGCCGAGCACGGGCCCGACGGTCTGGCCTGGCTGCTCACCTGGTCCGAGGAGGTGGCCGAGGCGGTCACCGCCCAGGTTGCCGTCATGGTCGACAACTCACCTCGTCGTGCCGATCTCGAGGCCACGTTGGACGCCGGTGGCTACGTGGTGATGGTGGACGGGGCCGATCAGGCGTGTGCCGTGGCCAACATCGTGGCCCCCGAGCACCTGGAGATCCTCACTGACGACGCCGAATCCCTGCTGCCGCTGATCACCTCGGCCGGGGCCGTCTTCCTCGGGCCGAGTTCACCGGCCAGTGTCGGCGACTATCTGGCCGGGCCCAACCATGTGCTGCCCACCAACCGGACGGCACGGTTCGCCAGTGCCTTGGGCGTGGAGGACTTCCGGCGGCGCATCGCCGCGGTGACCGTTTCGGACAAGGCCCTCGAAGTCCTCGGGCCGCACCTGGTGACCTTGGCCGAGACCGAGGGACTCCCCGCGCACGCCGACTCGGTGCGACTGCGATGGCCGCGGTAATGCCGGGGAGAAGGGACGCCGACTCCCCACCCCCGGTCCGCCCCGATCTGATTGCACTCACCGGTTACCACTCGACGCAGGTCGAGGTCGAAGTGAGGCTCAACACCAATGAGTCGCCCCTGTCGCCTCCGCCCGAGTGGCTCGAGGCGTTCAGCGCCGGACTGGCCACGCTCGAGTTCAACCGCTATCCGGACCGCGAAGCCATCGAATTGCGACGGGCACTGGGCGACAGCCACGGCGTGGGCCCTGATCAAGTGTTCTGCGCCAACGGCTCGAACGAGGTTCTCCAATCGCTGTTGTTGGCGTACGGAGGCCCGGACCGGTCGGTGGCCCTGTTCGAGCCCACCTACACACTCCACCGGCACATCGGCCGGATCACAGGCACCGCGGTGGCCGTCGGGCGTCGCACCGACCAGTACGCCCTGGACCTCGATGAGGTGACCCGGGTGGTCGATGCCCACCGCCCGGTCATCACCTTCCTGTGTTCCCCCAACAACCCGACCGGCCGCGCCGAGCCCCTCGAACAGATCCGCGCCGTCGTGGAGGTCACCCCTGACCTGGTGGTGGTGGACGAGGCCTACGGCCAATTCGCACCTTCCTCGGCGATGGATCTGGTCCTCAGTGGCGAGCCCGGCTCCCGCCGGGTGGTGGTGGTGCGGACCTTCTCCAAGACCTGGGCGATGGCCGGACTGCGACTCGGGTACCTGATCGGCTCGCCCGAGGTGGTCCAGGCGTGTGAGATGGTGGCGTTGCCGTACCATCTCGACGCAGCCAAGCAATTGGCGGGACGCCTGGCCCTGCAGTTCGTCGACGAGATGGAGACACGGGTGGCGATGATCAACGAGGAACGCGGCCGGATTGCCGCCGCGTTCTCCGCCCTGCCGGTGGAGGCATGGCCCTCCGACGCCAACTTCATCCTGTTCCGACCGACCAGGAGGAAAGCACGGGAGGTGTGGGCGGACCTCCTCGATGCATCGATCCTCGTGCGAGACTGTTCGGAATGGCCAGGTCTCGCCGGGTGCCTGCGGGTCACCGTGGGCCTCCCGGCGGAGAATGACCGGTTCTTGGCCGCCTTGAACGAGAGTCTGCGATGAGCGCCCCAACGACAGCACCCAATCCTTCCCGTACCGCCGAGATCCGCCGCGCCACCAAGGAAACGACCATCGAGGTGGTCCTGGACATCGATGGCAACGGGGCCACCGAGGTGGCCACCGGCCTGCCGTTCTTCGACCACATGATCAACCAATTGGGACGTCACGGAGGATTCGACCTGACCGTGACCGCTCGGGGCGACCTCGAAGTCGACGCCCACCACACGGTCGAGGATGTCGGGATCAGCCTGGGCGAGGCCGTCTCTGCCGCGCTGGGGGAGAAGGCCGGCATCAGGCGGTTCGGATCGGTGTCGCTTCCGCTCGACGAGGCGCTGGTCGAGGTGGCCCTCGACCTTTCCGGTCGACCCTTCCTCGTGTACGACATCCAGTTCCCGCCCGACACCATCGCCCTGGGGACCCCGCCCTTCGACCCCCAGCTGGCCGAGGAGTTCTGGCGGGCCTTCGCCACGTCTGCGGGGCTGACCCTCCACCTTCGGCTGCGCACGGGAAAGAACACCCACCACATCGTCGAGGCGTCCTTCAAAGGGGTCGCTCGGGCGTTGCGAGACGCGGTGAGCCGCCAGGGCGGCGGCATCCCCTCAACCAAAGGGAGCCTGTGATCTCCCCCCGGAGCCGACCTCGATCGGGGGTCCGAGCCGGCCGGCCATCGGCGGCCGACCGGTGATCGCCGTCCTCGATTACGGCATCGGAAATCTGCGGTCGGCGGAAAAGGCGCTTCAATTCCTGGGCGCCGACGCCGCGTTGGTCGACGATCCGGATCGGGCCGCGGCGGCGGACGGTGTGGTACTCCCCGGGGTGGGCGCGTTCGGGAGGTGTGCGCAAGCATTGCGGTCGAGCGGCATGGAGCAGGCCGCCCGTTTCGCCATCGATCGCGGTGTGCCGTTCCTTGGCATCTGTGTTGGGTTCCAGCTTCTCTACGAGGGATCGGAGGAAAATCCCGCCGACCCCGGCCTCGGGATCCTGCACGGTTCGGTGCGGAGGTTGCCCGAGGGAGTCAAGGTTCCCCAGATGCAGTGGAACATCCTCCAAACCGACGGGGAGCGGCCTTCGGGGCTCCTGTCCGGACTACCCGCTCCGGCGTGGGTCTACTTCGTGCACTCCTTTGCCCCCGAACCGACCGCTGACACCTCTGCCACGTGCGACTACGGGGGTCCGATCGCCGCCTCGGCCGAGCGGGGCGCGGTGTGGGGAACACAGTTCCACCCGGAGAAGTCCGGCGCCGTCGGCCTGCGCATCCTCGGCAACTTCATCGACGCCGTCAACGCAACCGACACCGCCGACCCGACCGACACCTGATGGACCTCTATCCGGCCGTCGACATCCGCCAGGGCCGGGCGGTCCGGCTCACCCAGGGGGATTTCGCACGGCAGGACGAGTACGGGGACCCGATGACGCTTGCCCTCCAGTTTGTGGCCGGGGGCGCCCGGTGGCTCCATGTCGTCGACCTGGATGCCGCCCGAACCGGGCAGCCGGTGAACCGGTCGACGGTGTTGGCGATCGCCACCGCCGCCGGAGTCCCGGTCGAGGTCGGTGGCGGGGTGCGTTCGGAGGACGACGTCAATCAGCTGCTGTCCGGCGGGGTGAGCCGGGTGGTTCTCGGCACCGTGGCCGTCGACCAGCCGGACATGGCTCGTCGGCTGGCGGCGCGGTATCCGGGTCAGGTGGCGCTCGGAGTGGACTACCGGCTCGACGGCGCGGGCCGGACCGAGGTGGCTTCCCGGGGTTGGGAGCAGGCGAGCGGGCGCACCGTGGCCGATCTGCTCCACGATTTCGACGGCGCCGGAATCGCCGCGGTGGTGGTGACCGCTATCGACCGTGACGGGACCCTGGCCGGCCCCGACCTGGCCGGGTTGGCCGACGTGCTGGCATCGAGCGACATCCCGGTCATCGCGTCGGGAGGGGTGGGAAGCGCCGCCGACATCGAGGCGCTCGCCGCCCTGGCCGTGGCTCCGGTCGGGTCGGGTGTCGGGCCGGGCGGCCAACCCAGGCGCCTTTCCGGGGCGATCACCGGCAGGGCGTTGGTGGACGGCCGGTTGACCGTCGAGGAGGGGTTGGCCGCATGCGCACCGTAAGGGTGATCCCGTGCCTCGACGTGGACGCCGGCCGCGTGGTCAAGGGCGTACAGTTCTCCGATCTCTTCGACGCCGGCGATCCGGTAGAGCTGGCCGCCCGGTACGACGTCCAGGGCGCCGACGAGCTGGTGTTCCTCGATATCACTGCGTCGTCGGACAACCGTCGGACCATGGTGGATGTCGTGTCGCGAACTGCCGAGGAGGTGTTCATCCCGTTCACCGTGGGAGGCGGTATCCGATCGGTCGAAGATGCCCGGCTCCTGTTGCGGGCCGGGGCGGACAAGGTCGGAGTCAACACCGCGGCCGTCGAACACCCCGGGCTGGTGGTCGAGCTGGCCGAGGAGTTCGGGAGCCAGTGCGTGGTGGTGGCCGTCGACGCCCGTCGACGTCGTGAAAACGGAGGAGGGCCGGGCACCGCTGAAGGGTGGGAGGTCTTCACCCACGGAGGGCGCACCCCCACCGCGGTGGACGCCATCGAGTGGTGCGAGGCGGCGACCGCACTCGGCGCGGGCGAGATCCTGCTCACCTCCATGGACCGGGACGGCACCCGCGACGGGTTCGATCTGGAGCTGACCCGACGGGTGGCCGAGTTGTGCACGGTGCCGGTCATCGCCTCGGGCGGGGTCGGCTCGCTCGACCACTTGGTGGAAGGGGCCGTCGAGGGACTGGCCGAAGGTGTGCTGGCCGCTTCGATCTTCCATCTCGGTGAGTACACGGTGGCCGAGGCCAAGGCCCACATGGCCGGGGCCGGCGTCGCCGTGCGTCCGGCGTGAGGATCGGGTCGCCCGGCATCGCCTCTGACGATCGGTTCGAATCGCCTCTGCGGTACCCTTGACAGGTGGCCACCACGACACCAGAAGTACCGACGAACAGCCACAACGGCGATGGAACCCCGGCCAAGCTGGCCATCACCGTATTGGCGGACCGGGTATTGGTCCAGGTCGGCCAAGCCGAGGGCGAGCGTCGATCGCGGGCGGGGATCCTCATCCCGGCCACCGCCCAGGTCTCCCGGCGGCTCACCTGGGCTGCGGCAGTCGCCGTGGGGCCCCACGTCCGTTCGGTGAAGGTGGGCGACACCGTTCTCTTCAACCCCGAGGACCGTTTCGAGGTCGAAGTCCAAGGAGAGGAATACGTCATCCTTCGCGAACGGGACATCCACGCCGTGGCCGCCACCAGGATCGACGGCGGCACGGGGCTCTACCTCTGATCCTGACCGTCTCGACTCGCCGGATCCGTCGAAGGACCGGCATCAGAAAGCACCGATCATGAGCACCACCGCCACGCCGATCGAATTCCGCCACGAGGAGCTGGACCGCATCGTCTTTACCGGCGACGGCCTGGTTCCCGCCATCGTGCAGGATGTGTCCGACGGCGCCGTCCTGATGTTCGCCTGGATGAACCGCGACTCATTGGTCAAGACGCTCGAGACCGGGAGGACCTGGTTCTGGAGCCGGAGCCGCCAGGAGTTCTGGTGCAAAGGTGAGACATCCGGCAACCGTCAGTACGTCCGTAGCGTGCGCTACGACTGCGATGGTGATGTGCTGTTGGTGGAGGTCGACCAGGAGGGCGCCGGTGCGTGCCACACCGGCAACCGGTCGTGCTTCTTCCGGGCCTTCGGCGACCAGCAGTGACCGGCCCGGGACGGCCGGGGACCGGGCCCTCGGGGCCGGGGATCGACGGGTTCCTCTCCTTGGCCGCCAACCACCGCATCGTGCCGGTATGGCGCGAACTGGTGGCCGACACCATCACCCCGGTGGCCGCCTTCCTCCAGATCGTCGACGGTCCCGACCGGACCGGGTTCCTTCTCGAGTCGGTGGAGGGCGGGGAGCGGTGGGGCCGCTACTCCTTCGTGGGCCGCAATCCGCTGGCCACCATCGCCGCCCGCGGCTCGCAGGTGACTACCGCGGGGCAGGTGGACCTGGACGACATCACCGGCGGCAGAGTGAGCGGAGACGGGGGGATATTGGCGGCGCTGGAGGTCATCCTCGACGCATTCGAATCGCCCGAGCTCCCCGACCTCCCGCCTCTTCACGCCGGTCTGGTCGGGTATATCGGCTACGACGTGGTCAGAGAGGTCGAGCATCTGCCGAACACGCCTCCCGACGACCTCGATCAGCCCGACGCCATCCTGGCGGTGATCGGGCAGCTGGCCGCCTTCGACCACTGGCGGCAGCGAGTGGTGCTCATCGACAACGTGGTCGTCGATCCGCGCTGGGGCGCCGACGAGCTCGGCGCCGCGCATCAGGCCGCCCAAGCCCGACTGGACCAGCTGGCAGACGACTGCTTCCGTCCCCTCGAGCAGCCGGCACGGCTCCTGCCCGATCGGGTCGACTCACCGAGCGACGTGCGCCGCACCATGTCTGACGACCTCTACGAGGATGCGGTGCGGGCGGCCAAGGAGCATGTGACCGCCGGGGACGTCTTTCAGGTGGTGCTCTCCCAACGTTTCGACCTCGAGTCGCTCGACGTCGATCCCTTCGAGGTCTACCGGGTGCTACGCCTGGTCAACCCGAGCCCTTATCTCTACTTCCTCCGGTTCCCCGAGGTCACCGTGGTCGGGGCATCGCCCGAACCCATGGTGCGGCTCCGTGAGGGCACGGTGGTCTCCCGACCGATCGCCGGCTCGAGGCCCCGGGGGACCACCCCGGTCGAGGACGCCCGCCTCGAGGGGGAGTTGGTCGAGGATCCCAAGGAGGTCGCTGAGCACGTGATGCTGGTCGATCTGGCCCGCAACGACGTGGGACGGGTGGTCAGTTTCGGTACCGAAGCCCTGGACGAGGTGATGGTCGTGGAGCGCTACAGCCACATCATGCACCTGACTTCACAGGTATCCGGTCGACTGGCTCCGGGAAAGGGTCCCATCGACGTTCTGCGGGCGACCATCCCCGCCGGCACCCTTTCCGGGGCGCCGAAGGTGCGAGCCATGGAGATCATCGACGAACTCGAGCCGACCAAGCGGGGGGTCTACGGAGGGGTGGTCGGCTATCTCGACTTCTCCGGCAATCTCGACACCGCCATCGCCATCCGCACCATGACGGTCGACCGGGAAGGGAGGGCCTCGGTACAGGCCGGGGCGGGAATCGTCGCCGACAGCGATCCGGTCGCCGAGAACGCCGAATGCGCCCACAAGGCGGCGGCGATGCTGTCGGCGGTGGCCATGGCCCGCGGCGCCCGTGCCCCGGCAGCGGTCCGATAAGCGGCGTGGGCACCGGTGACCTTCTCGAGGAGTACCACGCCCTCCGCAGCGCGGTCGGGGTACATGGGTTGGCTCGTGATGTGCTGTGCGTCTCCGGATCCGACACCGTCTCCTATCTCCAAGGTCAGTGCAGTCAGGACCTCTCGAGCATCGCGGTCGGCGATGCCGCCGAGTCGTTGCTGTTGAGCCCCCAGGGCAAGGTCGACGCCTACATTCGTCTGGCCAACCCCGGCGACGACCGGTGGATCATCGACACCGACCCCGGATTCGGTCCCGTGGTGAAGGCCAGACTCGAGCGGTTCCGGCTGCGGACCGACGTGACCATCGAGCCCCTGGACTGGATCTGTCTGGCGGTCCGCGGGCCGGGTGCCGACCAGGCGGTGGTCGGCGATCCGACGGTGGTGGTGCCGGTGGCGTGGCCCGGACTGGTCGGGGTGGACCTGCTCGGACCGCAACCTGCGGCCGGACAGTTTGCCTGGGTCGGCGATCAGGCCACCCGCTGTGGGGACGCGGCCTGGGAAGCGGTCAGGATCGAGGCCGGCGTGCCGGTCAACGGCCGCGAGCTGGTGGAGGGAAGCATCGCCGCCGAGGCCGGCTTGGTCGAGCGAACCGTGTCGTTCACCAAGGGCTGCTTCACCGGTCAGGAGTTGGTGGCCAGACTCGACTCCCGCGGTTCGAAGGTCGCCCGTCGGCTGTGCGGCGTCGTCGTCAGCGATGACGCCGGGGCCGGTGTACCACCCGTGGGTGCATCGGTCTTCACCGCCGACGGGTCCCATGAGGTCGGCGCCCTCTCCTCGGTGGCCTGGTCCCCGGGAGCCGCCGCCACGGTGGCCCTGGCCACGCTGCACCGCCGGGTGTCGCCTCCCGAGTCGGTGCAGGTGCGATGGTCGGACGGCGAAGAGACGATGAGCGTGGCGGCCGAGAGCCGACCCCTGCCGCTGGTGAGCTGAGATCACCGGGAAGGCGGGCCCACCGTCGGTCACCGGTCAGGGATGGAGTGATAGACCATGGCCCGGCCGGGGGAGACCGGCGCCCACCATCGGAGCACCATCCGAGGCAGTGACATCGGAGGCAGTGAATTGAGCACGGAGCGGACACCATCGACGGCACCGACCAAGCCGACCGCGGGCACGCCCTCCGACCGGGAGGTCGAGCACATCACCACGTCGACCCGCGATCCGGCGGAGTCGGCCGAACACCTGCGGCAATGGCTGGCCGAGCGGCTCGGCCCGGGGAGTGATCCGACCATCACCGAGGTGTCCAGCCCGGAGAGCAACGGGATGTCCTCGGAGACCCTGCTGTTCACCGCCACCTGGCGAGAGCACGGCACCACGGCCACCCGCCGGCTGGTCGCCCGCATCGAACCCCCCACCTCCGACTATCCGGTGTTCACCACCTACGACATGGGGATGCAGTTCCGGGTGATGGGCCTGGTGCGCGAACAGACCCCGGTACCGGTGCCGGAGACCTTCTGGTACGAGCCGGATCCCTCGGTGCTCGGCGGTTCCTTCTTCGTGATGGCCCGGGTGGACGGCCTGGTGCCGCCGGATGTGCTGCCGTACACCTTCGGGGACAACTGGGTGTTCGACGGCAGCGATGCCGACCGGCGGGTCATCCAGGAGTCTGCGGTCGCCGCCCTCGCCGGCATCCACGCGGTCACCCCCGAACGACAGGACCTCACGTTTGTGGAGTTCGAAGCGCCGGGGGCGAACTCGCTCGAACGTGGCCTCAACCGCTGGCGCGCCTACCACCAGTGGGTGGTCCAGGACCGGCCGTCCCCATTGCTGGCCGACTGCTTTGCCTGGTTGTCCGACAACATGCCCACCGACGTCGGCGGTGACGCACTGTCCTGGGGCGACAGTCGCATCGGCAACATGATGTTCCGGGACAATCAGGTGGTGGCGGTGCTCGACTGGGAGATGGCAGGGGTGGCTCCGCCCGAGGTGGATCTCGGATGGATGTGCTACCTCCACCTGTTCTTCCAGGATCTCGCCGTCGACCTGGGTGCGCCCGGGCTTCCGCTGATGTTCCGACCGGCCGACGTCGCCGACTCCTATGCCCGGGCATCCGGACGACATCCGGGCGACCTCACCTGGCACATCGCCTATGCCGCCATCCGCCACGGCGCCATCATGCGCCGGGTGACCGAACGATCCATCTACTTCGGTGAGGCGGAGGCACCCGACGACATCGACGAGCTGATCATGCACCGGGCCACCCTCCGCGGGATCCTCGACGGCACCTATTGGAGCGGCGTGGCCCTCTGAGCGGCGCGGTCTCCCCGCCGCCGGTGAGGAGGAATCACCAGAACGAGCTCCCCGGGTCCAGCCCCAGCCCGGGATGCGCCCCGGTGATCATCGGCTGACAATTCCCCCATCCCCGGGCCCCCGACTGTGCCTCGCGGACCACGACGAACGTGTCGCGGAGTTGGTGGAGCTCACGGGCCGTCGCCGGCTGGCTGCAGTCCTCCAGGCGCTCCCCATCGACGTGGAGCTCGCCGCGCCATTCGCCGTGGTGGTGGCCCTGCCTCCCGAAGTACAGGCCGGCGCCCAGGTGGAAGCCGGTGGCAGTGGGCACCTCGAGCTCGAAGGTCCGAGGGGTTCCGTCCTCCATGACCACCGCCACCGAGCCCCCGAGCAGACGCCGGTTGGACGGGTCGTAGGCAAGGTCGGGCCGGATGTCCGCCATCCGCTCGACCCGCCCGTCCGTGTGCTCGACGGCACCGGTCACCGTGCGGTGGTGGTGGCCGAACCCGCTGGTATCGACCAGGTGCATGAACAACCCCCACCGGGTGCCATCGGGGTCGGTCATCAGGACCGGCGACCAGATCATCTGGAAGTCCATCTCCGACACCGGATTGAAGGGATCGACATCGGTCGGTGGTTGCCCGACGTCGTAACGGACGCCCCAGCTGTGGTCGTGGGTCGACACCCATTGCTCATCCTCGATGGCGTGGCGTTGGCCGTCGATCTCCACCCAACCCGACGCCGTACCGATCTGGTGGTAACGGACCAGATCGGCGCTGACCCGGTAGCCGAGCGGTGCTCGCTGGTGGGTTCGTTCCTCGGTGGCCGGGGGAAGGGCCGATTCGAAGGTCCACTCGAATGCCAACGGCTGACACGGATTCGGATCGAGCGCGAATCTCACCCGCCGCATCGGTTCGAGTACCTCGTAGCGGATCGGACCGACCGAGGTCTCGTCCGGGCAGGGGAAGAGCCGACGACTGCCCCGCACGGTGATCTGTTCCACCCCCCGCGACAGCCCGGCGTACCCGTCGAGCACGTTCCTGTTGAGGTACTTGCCCATGCCGAACCCCAATTGCAGGCTCCCGTCGCGCCGTGCGGCCATGGCGCAGATCTTCTCGGTCCAGGAGGGGTCGCTGGTGCCGACCGTGGCGAAGGTGTCGGCGACCTGATGGTCGAGTCGCTCGTCTGCCGGTCCGAGGGGACCCAATGGATTGGCCATGCCCTGCCTTCTTCGGACCGGGTCCGATTCGTTCCCTCAGACGCCGAGGCTACCCTTGGCGGCCCGCTCGAAGAAGCGGTAGGGGAGGAGTCGTTTGGCGGCGACGCCGATCCGCTCGTCGAACCGGCCCGACGATACCCGTCGAGGAGGGCGTCGAGCCCGAAGTACCCGTTCGACGGTGACGGCAACCGCGTCGGGGGGGACGCCGTTGGTCTCGTCCTCGCTCATGGTCCGCACCGCATTGATCGCCGCCGGACCGTACGGGTCGTCGCCCGACCCCTGCACCAACCGTCGGTTGGCGGTGAACTCGGTGGCGACGTTGCCCGGCTCCACCAGGGTGACATCGATGCCGAAGGGCGCCACCTCGTAGGCCAGGGCTTCGCCGTATCCCTCCATGGCGAACTTGCTGGCGCTGTAGAAGGACTGGAACGGGAGGCCGATGATCCCGCCGATCGAGCTGATCAGGACGATCCGGCCGTGACCCTGACCGCGGATGACCGGCAACGCGTGCTGGACCACTCGCACCGTTCCCCAGAAATTGGTCTCCATCTGTTCCTTGGCCTGCTCGACGGGGGTCACTTCGACGGCTCCGGCCAGGCCCCACCCGGCGCACGCCACCACCGCATCGAGGCGGTGGTCGGTGGCGAGCAGCTGTTCGAACCCCGCGGCCACCGACGTGTCGAGGTCGACATCCATCACCACCGGCGTCCACCCCTCCGCAGAGGTACCCCGCCTGCTGGCACCGACTACCTCCCACCCCCGCTGGTGCAACCGGTTGGCACAGGCCCGCCCGATACCCGCCGAGGCCCCGGTGACCAGGACCACCTCACCCATCACCGCTCCCCGGCACGGTGCCCGCGCCTCGGGAGCCGAGCAGTTCGGCTCCGCCGGCCCTGGGGGTGTCGGTCGACCCGACGGCTGCGGTCAGCCACACCACCATCCTGGTGCCCCGCTCACCGGCGACCGGCGACTGCGCCTCGACCGTCGCCCCCATGGCGGTGGCCAGCTCGGACACGATGGCCAGTCCGAGACCCGATCCCTTCCGTCTCCCCGGTACCCGGTCCGAGACGAAGTGGCGCACAAAGACATCGGAAAGCTGGTCGGCGGGGATTCCCGGCCCGTCGTCGGTCACCCACACCGCGGGCCTACCCGCCACGGTGCCCGCGTCCACCGTCACCCGATGGGCGGCGAAGGAGGAGGCATTCTCGACCAGGTTGGCTACCACCTGGCCCAACCGATCGGGGTCGGCCGAAACCCACACCGGCACCGACGACCCGGACCCGGTGACCAGCTCGAGGCCGAGTTGGTCGGCCCGGGGTCGGAAGCCGTCCACCACCTCACGGACCAGATGAGCGGAGTCGACCGGCTGGGCATGAAGGGAGAAACGGTCGGCGTCCAGACGGGCCAGGTCGAGGAGGTCCTGCACCAGTCGCTCCATGCGACGGGCCTCGGTGCTGATCACCGCGGCGGCCGCCGACGGATCGTCGGTCGCACCGTCGACCACTGCGTCGGCGTAGCCGCGGATCGAGGTGAGGGGTGTGCGCAATTCATGGGAGACGGAGAGGAGGAAATTGACGTTCTTGTTCCCGGGCGCGGACCAGGTTGGCACCCATCACATTGATCGAATCGGCAAGTTGGGCGAACTCGGGGTCCTGGTGGGGCACCTTGGGCACGGTGGCGTCGAGGTCACCCGAGGCGATCCGTCGGGTGGCGTTCACCGCGGCCACCAGCGGACGGGAGAACCGGCGGGCCAAGGCGGCGGCGACCACGGCAGCGATGGCCATCCCGATGGCGCCGACCAGGAGGAAATAGCGGAATCCGTTGGCCGGGTTCTGGATCTGTCGGGTCACCACCAACACCGGCAGGTAACTGGTGACGGTGGATATCTGGGTGGGAATGGCGGAGTAGGCCAGCAGTGACGAGGTGTGCCCTGTCTGCTGGAGGCCGTCCCGAAGTCGGGGAACGTCCAGCTGGGCGGCGGTGATGCCCGGCGGCAGTGCCGGTCCGGTGACCGAGCCGTTGGGATAGAGGGCCACCAGGTCGAGGCTGTCGAAAGCGCCGGTCTCGGTGATCACCTTCTGCTCCCGCCTGAAGGCTGCCTTGGTGCGGTAGGTGGTGCCGGAGAGGGTGGCGGAGATGGCACGGGCCTGTCCGGCGAGCTCCTGCTCTCCGCTGGAGATGGCGGCGTGCTGAATGAGGACGTAGCTCCCGACGGAGGTCACCACCAAGGTGGCGGCCACCAACAGCACGATGGCGATGGTCAGGCGGCGTCTCATCCGAGTCGATAACCGACGCCCCACACGGTGGCCAGGGGTAGATCGGAGGCGAGTTTCTTACGCAGCTGCCGAACGTGGACGTCGACCGTGCGTTCGTCTCCGTACCAATCGTCGCCCCACACCCCGTCGAGGAGCTGGCGGCGTGAGAGGGCGAGACCGTGGTTGTCGACCAGGAACGCCAACAGATCGAATTCGCGGGTAGTCAGGGGGACCACCTCGCCGGCCAGTCGTACCTCGCGGCGTCCGAAGTCCACCTCGATGGCCCCAAATGCGACCACCGCCGGGGAATCCACCTCGAGCGACGCTCCCGTGCGCCGCAAGATGGCGTGCACCCGGGCCACCAGCTCGCGGGCGGAGAACGGTTTGGTGACGTAGTCGTCGGCGCCGAGCTCGAGGCCGAGCACCCGGTCGACCTCGTCGTCTCGTGCGCTGAGGATGAGCAACGGGATCGGGCACGACGATGTCGTTCCCCGCGCTGGACGGGTCGGGGTCCGTCCTCCGGTCCGGAGTTGTCGACACACGTCGAAGCCGTCGAGATCACCGGGGAGCCCGATGTCGACGATGACCAGCTCGGGCCGCTCCCGCTCGATCAGGGCAAGTCCTGCCCTGCCGTTGTCTGCCTGCAGCACCCGGAACCCGTCCCGGCGAAGGTACATGGCCACCAGGTCCGAGATGTGGAGATCGTCCTCGATCACCACCACCGCTTGTTCACCGGTCACCATGCAGACCAGCCTGCCACCGGGTCGATGGAGACGCCTGTCATGGTTAGGAAAGTGTGTGTGGACCTCGATGGCGGGTCACCGTCGGCAGCGGGCGCCCCGGTAGGCTTCAAAAGCCATGACGGCCTATCTGGACACCATCGTCGCCGCCCATCGGGCCGCGGCCTCCGCCGACCGCCGTGACCTCGATGCGGCAGCGGCTGCGGCTGCCGATACCGGACCCGTTCGTCCATTCGACGATGCCATCCTTGCCCCCTCCACCCGGCACGGGATGGCGGTGGTCGCGGAGATCAAACGCCGTTCCCCGTCCAAGGGTGACCTCGACCCGGCCCTCGATCCGGCCACCGTGGCCGCCGAGTACGAAGCAGGGGGCGCCGCCTGCCTGTCGGTCCTCACCGACCGGGAGTTCTTCGGCGGTGGGCCCGAAGACCTGGTTGCCGCCCGGGCCGTCTGCTCGCTTCCGGTGCTGCGCAAGGACTTCACGGTGAGTGGCCTCGATGTGTGCGATGCCCGGATGATGGGTGCCGACGCCGTGTTGCTGATCGCGGCGGTGCTCACCGACGAGGAGCTCAGGTGCTTCGGGGAACTGGCCCGCGCCCTGTCGATGACCGCGGTGGTGGAGGTGCACGACGAGAACGAGCTGGCCCGGGCCCTCGATTCCGGCGCCGGCGTGATCGGAGTCAACCAGCGGGATCTCCACACCTTCGAAGTGGACCGTCGCCGAGCACTCGCCTTGGGCGCGCTGATCCCCGCCGACGTGGTGGGGATGGCGGAGTCGGGAATCCGTGGCGCCGATGATCTCGATTCGCTGGCCGCGGCCGGCTATCGGGCCGTGCTGGTGGGGGAGACCCTGGTCCGGTCGGGCGACCGTCGGGCTGCGGTGGCCGATCTCCTCGGAGCCCGACGGTGACCACCGTCGACGACGAGGTCGAGCTGTTGGTCAAGATCTGCGGGATCACCAGCGAGGCCGACGCGCTGCTGGCGGTGGGCGTGGGCGCCTCGGCGGTCGGCTTCGTCTTCGCCCCGTCGCCCCGCCAGATGGCACCGGCCGCGGTGGCCGACATCGTCAAGCGCCTTCCCCACGAGACGGTCACCGTGGGCGTGTTCCGCGACGAGGCGCCTCAACGGGTGATCGACATCGCCAACCAGATCGGGCTGCAGGCGGTCCAGCTCCACGGCGTCGAGTCGGTGGAGGACACCCGTTGGATCGCCAGCCGGGCTGCCTGCACCATCAAGGCGTTTCCCGCCGGTCACCGCAACATCGAGCGCTTCGAGGACTACGGCGCCCAACTCCTGATGATCGACGGGGCCAACCCGGGCTCGGGCCAGCTGTTCGACTGGCGCCTGGCCGAGGGGGTGATCGACCCGCGCCGCCTCATCGTGTCGGGAGGGCTCCGCCCCGAAAACGTCGGGGCGGCCATCGCCCACCTCCATCCGTGGGGCGTCGACGTGTGCAGTGGGGTGGAGTCCTCACCCGGGGTCAAGGATCCCGGCAAGCTCCGCCAGTTCGTGGCGGCCGCCCATGATGCCGCGTGGGCAGCCCGGACCGAGTCGGGGGAGCGGTCCTCGGACGCCGACCCCGATGACGCCGCCCCCGGGGCGAACCGCGACGTGTTCGATTGGCAGAACGAGTAGTGGCGTCCCAGATCATGGGGGACCCCGGTCCGAGTGGCCGGTTCGGTCAGTTCGGCGGTCGATTCGTCCCCGAGTCGCTGGTGCCGGCCTGCCAGGAGCTGGAATCGGCCTTCCGGGCCGCCTGGGATGATCCCTCCTTCCGCGCCGAGCTGGACGGCCTGCTGGCCACCTTCGGCGGGCGACCGACTCCGGTCACCGAGTGCGGACGCCTCTCTGCACAACTCGGCGTGCGGATCTTGCTCAAGCGCGAGGACCTGGCCCATACCGGTTCGCACAAGATCAACAACGTGGTCGGCCAGGGACTGTTGGCGCGGCGGATGGGCAAGGAACGCCTGATCGCCGAGACCGGCGCGGGCCAGCACGGTGTGGCCACGGCAACGGCGGCGGCCCTCTTCGGAATGGAATGCGTTGTCTACATGGGGGAGGTGGACACCCACCGCCAGGAACTGAACGTGTTCCGCATGGAGCTGCTGGGTGCTGAGGTGCGACCGGTGTACAGCGGAAGCCGGACGCTGAAGGACGCGGTCAACGAGGCGATGCGGGACTGGGTTGCATCGGCGGGGAACACCCATTACTGCGTGGGCTCGGTCATGGGTCCCCACCCGTTTCCGTGGATGGTCCGTGAGTTCCAACGGGTGATCGGCGAGGAAGCCCGGGAGCAGTGCCGGGCGCTCCTGAACGGCAGCGACCCCGATGTGGTGGTGGCCTGCGCCGGCGGAGGATCCAACGCCGCGGGGATCTTCGCCGGGTTCGCCGATACCACCGCGGCCGGATTGGTGGCGGTGGAAGCGGCCGGGGGATCGGCGATGATCAAAGGCATCCCCGGCGTGCTCCACGGGATGCGCAGCGCGCTCCTGCAGGACGAGGAAGGGCAGATCCTCGAGGCCCATTCGATCTCTGCCGGACTCGACTATCCGGGGATCGGTCCCGAGCACGCCCATCTGGGGGAGCTGGGACGGGCACGGTATGCATCGGCCGATGACCTCACGGTGCTCGGCGCCTTCCAAACGCTGGCCCGGACCGAGGGGATCATTCCCGCCCTCGAATCGGCCCACGCCCTGGCCTGGGTGATCGCCAACGCCGGCACCGCCGATCTGCCCGCCGGATCGACCGTCCTGATCAATCTGTCCGGTCGCGGGGACAAGGACGTCGCCCAGGTGCGCGACGTGCTTCGAAGGCCCACATGAGCGACGACCGCGCACCGGGGCGGCTGCAGTCGACTCTGGTGGCTCACCGTGACGCCGGTCGCAAGCTGCTGGTGCCGTACGTGACCGGGGGCATGGACGATCAGTGGTTGCTCACGCTGGAGGCGCTGGCCGGTGCCGGGGCCGATGCCATCGAGGTGGGCATCCCCTTCTCCGACCCGATGATCGACGGACCCACCATCCAAGAGGCATCACTGCGGGCACTGGAGCGGGGCACCACGCCCGAAGGGATCCTGGCCGACCTGACTCGCATCGATGTCGGGGTCCCTCTGGTGGTGATGACGTATTACAACCTGGTCATCCGCGGGGGCCACGCCCGGATGGCCGGGTTGATGTCCGGGTCGGGCGTGGCCGGTGCCATCGTCCCCGACCTCCCGCTCGAAGAGCTCGATCCGTGGTCGGAGGCGGCGGACGCCGCCGGCGTGGCCACCGTCCTGTTGGTGGCACCATCGACGCCACCGGACCGGATCCGGGCCATCTGCGCGTGGTCGTCCGGATTCGTCTACGCCGTCGGCCGGATGGGCGTGACCGGTGAGCAGGACCTGCTGGCCGAGTCGGCCCGCCAGGTGGCCGGCCGAGTGGGCGGGGTCACCGAGTTGCCGGTGTGCGTGGGGATCGGGGTGTCGACCCCCGAACAGGCGGCCGAGGTCTGCCAGGTGGCCGATGGGGTGGTGGTCGGCTCCGCGCTGGTTCGCCGCCTGCTGGAGGGGTCGGGCCCCGAGGGCGCCGCTCGATTCGTCGTCGC
Source organism: uncultured Acidimicrobiaceae bacterium (assembly GCA_963734395.1). GTDB lineage: Bacteria > Actinomycetota > Acidimicrobiia > Acidimicrobiales > RAAP-2 > Bog-756. The sequence continues at coordinate 107,666 of CAVTGY010000004.1, forward strand.
CGTCCGTGAGGCGCTCGACGCCGGATGAGCCGGATGACCCGAGTCGGTCCGGTCAGGGCCGATCGGGTCGGAAGAGACGGACGACGGCCTTGATCAGAGGGGGACGACCCCGGCCTTCGGCCCGTTGCTCCAGCCGCCGCCGGATGAGCTCCCGCCGATCCTGCAGGTCCCGGAAGGTGACGGCGTCGGTGTCGACCGAGAATCCCATCGCGGCCCGGTAGCCGTCCAGGTCGATCGGGCTCTCGGCCAGCTCCGCCCCGATGTCGCGGGCAATCCGCTCGCCGTGCCGTTCGGTGAAGTAGGTGATCACCGCCAGTATCTCGCCCAGGATGTCGACGTCGGGGGCCAGGGTGGCCATCGACCCGTTGAGGAAGAGGATGTCCTTGACGAAGAGCATCAGCTCCTTGGGCAGTCGGGCACCGTAACCGAGCAGGGCCTTGGTCACCTCGCGCAGCTCGGCCACCATCTCGTCGGCGGTCAGGGTGGTGGGGTCGACGGCCGGGCGGTCCAATCCCAGATCGGTGATGACCGACTCCACGTCGGCATCGGCCGGCAGCGCCCCCAGGTCACGGAGGGCCTCCACCTGCACGGTCAGATTGTTGGAGGTGGCCCCCATCTGCAGACGGAGGAAGGCCAGGCGCTTGCGCTCGTCGAGCCGACCGGTGATCCCGAAGTCGAGCAGCGCCACGGTGCCGTCTGCCTGCACCAACAGGTTGCCCCCGTGGAGGTCCCCGTGGAAGACCCCGTGGAGCAGGGCGCCTTCGAGGAATGCGATCAGGCTCGAACGGAGCACGGCGGCGGTGTCGATGCCCGCGGCCCGCATGCCCGCGGCGTTCCCCCAAGTGAACCCGCGCAGGTGCTCCATGACCAGAACCCGCCTGGTGACCAGCTCGGGATGGGGCCGGGGCACCACGATCAGGCGTTCACCGGTCTCGGCGAACACCTCGGCGATGTCCAGCATGTTCTGGGCCTCGAGCCGGAAGTCGAGCTCCTCGACGATGGTCTCGGCGAACAGCTCGACCAGGGCGGGGGGATTGGTCAGGGCGGTCACCGGGATGCGCCCCACCAGCATCGGAGCGATCCACGACATGGCGGCGATGTCCAAGACGACCATCGAGGCCACGCTGCGGCGTTGCACCTTTACCACCACTCGTTCGCCGGTCCGCAGGGTCGCCGCGTGCACCTGGGCGATGGAGGCCGATGCGATCGGCACCCGGTCGAAGGAGGCGAACACCTCGGCCAGGCTCCTCCCGAGGTCCTCTTCCAGGGTCCGGCGGACCGCAGAGAACGGCTCCGGCGGGACCTGGTCGCGCAGCAGCCGGAATTCATCGACCAGTTCTTCGGGAAAGATCCCCTCGCCCGAGGAGATGATCTGTCCCAACTTGATGTAGGTGGGTCCCAGCCGTTCGAAGGCGGGGCGCAGACGTCGTGACAACCCGGCACGCGAGCGGGGGGTGCCGCGATCGCGTGCCGCCCACCAGATGATGGCCGAGCCGATTCGAAACACCACCGCGGCCACTCGCATCCACGGCGGGCGTCGCGGCGGGATGACCAGTCGACGCGCCTGTGCGGCGGCCTCCTCACGGAGGAACTCGATGTCGTCGGCGGCGTCGGCAGGGAATCGCCACGGCATGGCGTCCGGGTCGACCGTCCAGGGTCCGTCAGGGGTGAACGCCCCGAGAATCAGATCCGGTCGTCCCGGTCGGGACGGGGTTGCCCCGCGAGCGATCAATCGCTAGGCCGGTGCGATGACCAGACAGCCGTTGTGACCACCGAACCCGAATGAGTTGGAAAGGACCGGCCCGGGCTCCCAAGGGCGAGCGGTACCGGCCACGATGTCGAGGTTGATGTCGGGGTCGGGCTGCTCGTAGCCTGCGGTGGGGGGGATGAGCCGATGTTGGATGCTGAGGACCACGGCCACCGCCTCGATGGCCCCGCCGGCTCCCAGGCCGTGTCCGGTGATGCCCTTGGTCGAGGTCACCGGGGGCGAGTCCGGTCCGAACACCTTGGCCACCGCGTCCGACTCGGTGCGGTCGTTGAGCGGAGTCGACGTCCCGTGGGCGTTGATGTGGCCGATCTGCTCGGGGGTGACCCGGGCGTCCTCCATGGCCAAGGTCATGCACGCCGCCGCACCCGCCCCGCCCGGAATGGGCGCGGTGATGTGGTGGGCGTCCGCGGTGCTGGCCGAGCCGACCAGTTCTGCGTAGATGTGCGCGTCCCGCGATCGGGCGTGGTCCCAGTCCTCCAGCACCAGGGCACCGGCGCCTTCGGTGATGACGAAGCCGTCTCGCCGGATGTCGAAGGGGCGCGAGTTCCCCGACGTCGATAGGGCGGTCATGTTGGAGAAGGCGGCCATGCCGACCCCGGTCATCCCTGCCTCCGCTGCCCCGCCGATGGCGACATCGCAGCGCCCCGATGCCACCAACCAGGCCGCGTGTCCGATGCTGTGGGCACCGGCGGCACAAGCGGTGGTGATGGTCTCGGAGGGACCGTGCCATCCCATGCGGATGGAGACGGCGGCCGCGGCCGCGTTGGACATCATCATCGGGACCAGGCGGGGGGACACCCGTCGGGGGCCATGCTCGCCGTAGATGAGGATCTGGGTCTCCAGGGACTCCAGCCCGCCGACCCCGGTCCCCATGACCACACCCGAGCGCCCCGGATCGGCGTTGATCTCTCCGGCGTCGACGAGTGCCATGTCGGCCACGGCCACGCCGAACTGGGCGAACCTGTCCATCTGGCGGGCCGCTTTGGTGGTGAACCAACGCTCGGGATCGAAGTCGGGGACCCGACGTTCACCGACCGGTGGTGGCCCGTTGAGCCCGGACCACAGCGCTTCGGTGCCCACGCCGCAACAGGAGACGACGCCGAGGCCGGTGATGGCCACTCGGCGTCCGCCAATCGGACCGTCGGGGCCGATTCCCAGCAGCATCAGAGCTTGGCGTTGATCAGGTCGAACGCCTGTCCGATGGTCTCGATGCCCTCGAGCTCGGTTTCCTCCACCGAGACGTCAAAGCTCTCCTCGAGGGCCATCACCAGTTCGACCAGGTCGAGGCTGTCGGCCTCGAGATCCTCGACGAACCGGGCGTCTCGGGTCACCTTGTCCTCCGGCACCTGGAGAACCTCGACCGCGCACTCCTTGAACTTCTCGAAGGCCTTGTCGTCACTCACGCATTTGCTCCTTTGTCGGGTTGTTCTCTAGCACTGTCTCGAAGTGCCGATGCACTCACAGGCCCATGCCCAGGCCACCGTCGACCGGCAGAACGACGCCGGTGATGTAACTCGCCTCGGGTGATGCCAGGAACCCGACCGCCTCGGCGATCTCCTGCGGCTGGGCCGACCGGCCCAGGGGCACCTGGGCCTCCATCATGGTCTTTCGTTCCTCCCCGAGAGCTGCGAGCATATTCGTTTCGACCAGGCCCGGGGCAACCACGTTGATCGTAATCGACCGACTGGCCACTTCCCGGGCCATCGAGCGGGCCATACCCACCAGTCCGGCCTTGGAGGCGGCGTAGTTGGCCTGACCGGGGGGTCCGATGAACGCACCCACCGACGAGACCATGATCACTCGGCCCCGATGGAGGCGGACCATCTTGGCCAGCGCCCTTTTGGTCACCCGGAACACGCCGGACAGATTGGTGTCGATCACTTCGGCCCAGGCCTCCTCGCTCATCCGCAGCACCAGGGTGTCCCGGGTGACGCCGGCGTTGGCCACCAGGACCTCGACCGGCCCCCAGGTCTCCTCCACGGTGGTGAACGCGGCGTCCACCTGGCCCGGATCGGTCACGTCGCAGGCCAGCGCCAACAGTCGGCCGGAGTCTGGCCCGATGTCCTCGATCTCGCCCGAACGGCGAGGTCACCACCACCCGGTCGCCGCGGGTCAAGAACCACTGCGCACAGGTCCGGCCGATGCCCCGGGATCCTCCGGTGACCAGCACCACCCGACCCTGTTCGTCGCTCCCAGCCTGGTTGCTCACGAGGTGGTCCCCGCGGTCCGTATCCAGGCCACCGGCTGTCCTTCGACCACTCGTTCCCCACGCACGGCCAGCCAGCGCACCAGGATGCCGGCAAAGGGGGTGCGAACATCGGTGAGCCCGACCGTACCCACCCGATCGCCTACCGCCAGCAGGGAGCCTGGCTCGACCCCGTGCCCGCTCCCCGGCGCCGCGGTGGCTTCGGCCAGCGCCGTGCTCTCCAGTGCCGCCAGGTGTACGTCGGGCTCGAACACGCCCGGGGCGGGGCTCACGATCACCCGTTCGGACGTGAACAGGTGCTCCCCTTGCTGGTCGGGGCCCGACGCCGTCCATTCGTCGGTTCCGGTCACCGTGTCCATCAACTTGTCGAGATCAGCGGGAACCGCGACCGCCACCCCGCGCACGTCGGGGATGGTCCGCCGGACCATTCCGGTGAGGACGCCACCGGGACCCAACTCGGCGACGACGGTGGCACCCCGCCCGCTCAGTGCCTCCTGCGATTGTCGCCAACGGACTGGGCTGCACAACTGGGCGGACAGCAGCCCCGGCCACTCGGCGGGGTCGGTGTGTACCCGCGCGTCGACATTGGCGACCACCGGGACCTCGGGAGAGTGGAAATTCACCGCTTCGAGGCTCTGGCGGAGGCGGGCGCGTGCCGGAAGCATGAGCTGGGTGTGAAAAGCGCCGGACACCGGGATGGGCAGCACCTTACGGGCGCCGAGCTCCTTGGCCCGATCGGTGACCGAGGCGACTCCCTGAACCGTGCCGCCGACCACCACCTGGCCCGGGGCGTTGTAGTTGGCTACCCACACCTCGTCCTCGGCCCGCTGGCAGGCGGCTTCGGCGTCGGCATCGGCGATCCCGATCAACGCCGCCATGGTCCCGGGCCGCTCGTCGGCCGCCGCCTGCATGGCCTCGCCGCGGTCGATGACCAGACTGGTCCCGTCGGACAGGGAGAGGGCGCCCGACGCAACCAGGGCGGTGTACTCGCCGAGGCTGTGTCCGGCGCAGGCAGCCGGCAGGAGACCGAGGCGCTCGACCGCGTCCAGCACCACCAGGCTCATGACGAAGGTGGCCAGTTGGGCGTTGGCGGTGCGGGTCAGTTCCTCCATCGGGGCCTCGAGCAGCAGGGAGGTCAGGTCGCGTCCGGCGATTTCCGAGGCCTCCGCCGCCACTTCCCACGAGGGGTGGTCGGTCCAGGCATGACCCATCCCGGATCGCTGTGATCCCTGTCCCGGGAAGGTAAAGGCCAGCACCTACCGACTCCTCTCGATGCCGTCAGATGGATGAGACGGCAATGGCTGGTCAAGTGTGGCACGGCCGCGCCGGACCAGGGCAAGTTACCCGCAGTTCACTTGGTGCGGTCATGCCCGGCGGCGTGCCTCTGCCACGGACTTCATCCCTACGCTAGGGATTCGAATCTGAGAATGCGGCGGTCGTTTCCGTGGGTTCGGAAGCGACGATCAGGGCAAAGTACGTAGGCAGCCGTCCGGACTCGGTGAGTGCCCTGTCCAACTCGACGAGACTCTCTACGAAGCGAACACCGTTCTTCTGGTCGAAGAGCCAATCGTGGTTCAGGGCGCCCCAAAGTGGGAGAGCCAGCGCACCACCCAGCGCGGTGACCTCCACATTTTGAAAGTGACGTTTCAACGTAGCCACGATCTCCGCCGAGTGGGCCGCCTCCGTCGGGTCCGCTCGGGCAATCTCGTTGGCGTCCGGAAAGGGAATCGGCGAAATGACAGGCGGTGTGGGTAGTCGGCGCAGACGTCGTCGCAGAGGCGCCGGACTCGGAGGCCAGTTGAATCGCAACCGTTGATCCAAGGAGGTGTAGAGCCTGCCGACGATGTTCATCTCGGTTTCGCCCCACTGAAATCGATTCGGCCCAACGTATTCGCTCGCGAAGAGAAGGCCGTCCTTCCGAAGGGACCGAGCGACTTTGGCTACCACGGTGTCCATGTCGGTCACGTGATGCAGTGAGCTGTAGAAGGTCACCAGATCGCACGATTCCTTACCGAACTCCATGCCGTTGACGTCGGCGACGTGGGTTTCCATCCGATCGGAAATCCCGCTCTTCTGCGCTACGCGGCGCGCTCGGGCCAGGCTCACGGCCGAAACGTCGTAGAGGTCGAAGGTCTCGATCGCCGTGGCTTTGAGAAGCGTCAACTCGAACGACCCGCACCCGGCACCAATGCCCAGTGCCCGTTGGATGCGGCGACCACCGAGCCATCTGGCCCTGAGCCAGTCGCTTTCCGAGCTCGCCCCCATCATCTGCCGGCGATAGTGCTCGACCACCGGATGGGAGAGCCACTCGATCGGAGTTGAAGCCGTCAACCATGTGCTGGGAGACGTAGCCATCCCAGTGGCTACTGGTCACATCGGTCGTCCCGGTGTCATCCATGTTCCCAGGCTATCGAGGCAACTGCTGACTGCTCGGGGTCGGCTGAGGCTGACCAGCACGCCGGGGACACCGACGAGTAGAGCCGGCAGTCGAGCGAAGGCCGTGGATTACTCGGGCGAGCTCAGAACCACAACGTCAACCTGCTGGTCCCGACCACGTATGGCGACGCGATCCGCGGCGGCCCCCTGGGTACTCCGCCTCAATCAGCGGGTAAAGCGAAGCGGCAAGCACAACCTCGCCCGGCGACGCGTGGGCCTGAAGGCGAGCACCAACATTGACGGCATCACCCAGCGCGGTGAAGTCCAATACGTTCCCCGATCCCACATTGCCGACGAATGCCATACCAGCATTGACAGCCACACCGAGGGGTAGTGGGGCGACCTCCGAGGTCAGTTCGAGAGCGGCAATCGCTGCCTTGCGTCGATAGTCGGGGCCAGCAATGCCCTGGATGAACAGGCCCATCACTTCGTCGCCGATCAGCTTGTCCACAATTCCTTCATTGTGAATCAGCACCTTGGTTGCCGTGCCATAGAATTCGTTCAGATGCTTGGCGAACGTACTGGCGTCCGATTGCTCACCCAGAGCGGTCGAAGCTCGCACGTCAGCGAACACAACTCCGATGTCGATCTCGATGCCTCCGCTCGGAAGACGATCGAAGCAGAACTGACAGATGTTCGGGCTCTTACGGGAGGGCTTGTGCCCGAAGAGGCCGATCACTTTGCCGCCCACCCCGCCAAAGGGGTTCAGGCAAAGCTTGCAGCGGGGATCGTGAGGAAGCCGACGAAAGATCCGTTGGGCGACCTTCAGCGGTTCGTGACCCTTTACCAGCAGGGCTTCCCAATCCACCGGTTTCGCCATTCTCGAACTATGGCCCTTCAGCGGGAAAGCCGCCAGGGCCAAGGGGGCTCGTGCTCAAAACGAGCTCCTGACCGTGCCCATTCCGAGGGGAGTCCGGTGTCGCCGTCCACCGGGGGGATGCCGATGACCTGAAAAGGAGGAGCGTTCTGCCGTGGCCAGGGTCTCGGTTGGCTAGACGCTTCCGTCGCTTTCGATGGACCGAACCAGCGTCACTAGATTGTCGAGTTCGTAGGCAACGGCAACGATCTGTTGCCCGATTTCTCGAACTAACTGTCCCTCCGCAGTGACGACCTCAGCGAACGTGAGCTCATCTTCGCCTTCAGCGATCCAACGAAGTCTCATCTCCGAACGGTCGATAGCTGCTCTGATTTGACGGTGAACCTCACGGGCGATTGGGTGCGATTCTCCGTCATCACCGATGATGGCGACATCCAAATAGGTCACGTTGCACTTCCCTATGAATCAATGGCTCAATTGTCCCACGCCGGTGCATTCCAGGGATAGGACCAATCGGTTGATATTGCAACTTGGAATCGCATTCGGTACGCCGCCGAGTGCGAGAGGCATTGCCAAAGGGATGAAGTTGAACGTTGGTTTCTGCCCATTACAGTCGGCAGCTACTCGTTGGCCGTCGACCTCTCAGGCCTCGGGCCGGCGGGTGGCGACCCAGAGAAACTCCCAGCGATGTCCGTCTGGATCGGCCACCACGCTCGACCGGCCACCCCATGACTGGTCGGTCGGTGGACTCACCAGCTCGGCTCCGGCGTCGATCGCCGTGCGGTACGCCCCATCGACCAGCTCCCGGGACGCCAGAGGTACGACCAAGGTGATGTGCGACGACCCATCGGGATGCGACTCGTCGAGATGACGTTCATCCGGGTACAGCGTCAGCACCACCGGCCCGAGCTCAAATCGGCACAACTCGTCGGTGGCGCCCGCCAGCTCGGACCAGCCGAGCGCCCGGTAGAAGCGGCGGAGGCTGGATACGTCACGTGACGCCAGCACCACCATCGAGAGCTCGGCCGGAATGGACGGATCAGCGCTGGTGATGGGTACCCTCCCGGTGAGTTGCACGGTTGTGTGGTCGCCTTCGGCGGCAACACTGGCAGGGTACCTCGCCTGATGACCCTCCAGTGCCCTGATCTTTGGAGAGACTGGTCCGGTTATCCGGTCAACGGGTGAGGCGCCAGGACGCGGAGGCGCTGGAGAGCGGTGCGGTGCTCTGCAATACCGCGGTGGTGAGGTTGGCACCCTGGCGTACCTGAAGGATGCCCACCTTGGACCCGGCGGCCAGGGGCTCGGCGAGCTTGTTGAGCCGGACCGCGAGGGGAACGCTCAGACCGGGCCAGGCCAGGACGGTCACCGGTTTGGACACTACGACCGGTGCCGTCGCACCCCATGGAGCGGAGAGCTCACCGACAACATGGCCGGCCGGGATGACCGGAACGGTGGTGATCGCCGGGAGCGCAGCCCTCACTAGCGCGTCGCCCGCGTCCACCGCAGCGCTGTCGGGACCGTTCGGCCCGGACTGGCCGAGCACCGCGCCAAAGAGGGTGACGGTTTGTCCGTTCACGGTCTTCTGCGCGGCGAAGAGGTAGCAGCCGTTCGTGGCCGTGTCCGACCCGGCCGCGATGCCGACGATGCCGTCCTGTCCCAAGTCGAAATTGGGGTTGTAGCGCAGCCCGGCCGTGGGCATGGTCGTCTCGCCGAGCGACACGATCTGGCTGAAGACCGGGATCCGCATGGCTGCCTCGCCGAGGCGAATGAGGTCGCTGGGAGTGCTGACGGTGTCGGGATCTGCCCCGCTCGGATCGGTGATGCGGGTGTGGCTGAGGCCGAGAGAGCGTGCGGTGAGTTCCATCTTGGTCACGAAGGCGGAGGTGGTTGTCGCGTCCCAGTCTGCGAGGAGCGTGGCCATGTCGTTGCCCGAGCCGATGAGGAGCCCTTCCAGCGCGTTCAGCTCAGTCAGTGTTTCGCCGGCAGCCACGGTGACTTCGGGCTCGCCCGCCGCACTGCCCGCCTGGTACGCGGAGAGGGTCTGGGGCGTCACCGAGATGTTGGGACCGGAGTAGCCACCGGTGGAGAGGGGATGGTCCTTCAGGACGATGTAAGCCGTGAGCACCCCCGCGAGCCCGGCGATGGGTGCAGGCTGGATATCTCGGACTTGCCCGAAGGTGCCCAGACCCTGCACATCCAGCGCCGCCTCGCCGGTAGAGGGCCATGGCAACGAAGGAGCCGTCCCTGGCGTGCGCATCGGCGTCGACAGCCCTTCCAAGGTGGGCTGGGGCACGGGCCGAAGCCATTGCACCGTCCCTCCGACCCCGAGGAGAACGATGAGCAGGACCACGCAGCCCGCGACGAGGCGTCGTGCGACATGCGCGGCGCGGTCGGCAGCCATGACCTTGCGGTCTGCTTCGCTCGGCGGAGGCAGTCGCCGCCCAAGGTCGGCGAGTCGCTTTTCGGTTGCCCGATCGAGCCGGTGCCGTCGGGCATGGGCCGGGTGTCGTCGTTCGCCAGGCGGTTCACGTCCGATCATCATTTCGGACTCTACGGGCGCCCGATACTCATTTTGGCGCGGTTCGGAGGATGACCAGGGACCAACACGTTACGGGGTGCCGTGACAAGGCCCTATCAGGGATGCCGCCATAGGGTCTTGGTCATTTTTTGTGCCCGGGGCGGGATTCGAACCCGCACGCCCTTTCGGACAGTGGATTTTGAGTCCACCACGTCTGCCATTCCGTCACCCGGGCCAGCCGATGCCTGGTAGCAATTGCAAATCACCAGCCGAAACCAAATCCCACCGAACTTGCCAGCCGTCTCTCCGAAACGGTGGCGATCACGGGTTCGGGGCGATCACGACTGAGAAGGGTATCCGACAGGTGGGAGGAACCATAGGCTCCCGTGCCATGGAGCCAGACCATCGGACAGGCCGGCTATCCGATGCCTGGGAGGAGATCGGGGCTGGGGACAGCGTCGCACTTCTGCGCCATCGAACTGTGGCTGGTGGAGATCCCCTTCCTCCAGCCCGTACTGACGGCAAAGGGCGTGCACCGTAATCGTCCGCTGGTGTTGGTGAAGCTGGTCGCAGAGCGGGATCACTCCATTGTCGAGGGCTGGGGGGAGTGTGCGGCCCTGGCCGACACCACCTATGACCATGAAGACGCAGAACATTCGTGGGACGTGTTGGACCGATTGCTGGCACCCGCTCTGGCCGACGAGGCAGGGCGCGCCGACAACCGGCTTTCCCGACCCGCTGCGCTACAGAACGTGGCTCTGGCGGCACCGGATCACCCCCTCGCTCTTGCCGCACTGGAGATGGCCACCGCCGACGCCCACCTCCGGGCCGAAGGCCGTTCGCTCGCCGGCGTGCTCGGGGTGGAAGGCCGGGCGGTGGCGGTCGGCGCGGTGGTGGGCCGGTGCGACTCGACGGAGGCCTTGGTGACCCGATTGCGGGACCTGGTCGATCAGGGGTTCACCCGGGTGAAGATGAAAATCGGCCCCGGTTGGGACGTCGAACCATTGGATGCAGTGATCAGTGCGTTCCCCGACCTCGCCGTGCAGGCCGATGCCAACGGCTCCTACGCCGAGTCCGACATCGACCACCTGGAGAGACTGGACCGGTTCGGCCTGCTCTGCCTCGAGCAACCGTTCGACCGGACCGATCTGGCGGGTCACGCCCGCTTGGCCGAGCTCATCCATACGCCGATCTGCCTCGACGAGAGTATCGACTCGGTGGACGCTGCCCTGCGGGCACTGGCCATGGGGGCGTGCTCAGTGGTCTGCATCAAGCCCTCCCGCCTCGGCGGCCTGGGTCCGGCCCTCGAGCTGGTGACGTCCTGCTCCGCTTCGGGGATCGCCATGTGGATGGGGGGCATGTTCGAATCCGGCTACGCCCGAGGGATCAACACCGCGCTGGCCGCTCTGCCCGGCTTCAGTTGGCCGGGCGATCTAAGCCCGGCCGGAGGCTACCTGGGCGTCGACCTGGTGCCCGCTTCGGAGTTGGACCGTTCGGGCCCCGGCGGTGCGTTGGCCAGCCTGGTCCCCCGCGGACCAGGCATGGGAACCCCCCCTGACCCGAGTCGCTTCGAGAGGTACGTGGTCCGCCACGACCGGATCGAGGTGGGTCGCGCCTGACGCCGATCCCTCCAGCCGCCATGGACAGGGCGCACGACGAAAGTGTGTGGCAGGGTTCCCCCGGGCCTAGAATTGCCTTTCCATGCATCGCGCCAGTGTCGAACGCCGCCTGAGTGACGCCCATCAACGGCTTCTGCGCGCCCGTACCGAGCTGGCGGTCCTCGACGAGCAGCTGGTCGTGGTGAACGAGATCGCCGAAGACGCCCGGGTCCGGGCCCTGGTGGCCGAGACCCCGGTGGCCTCCAAGGACCACGACGAGGCGAAGCGACAGGCCTCGGTGGTGCTCCAGTCGCGTGACGCTCTGATCGAACGCATCGCCGATCTGGAGCGCCGACAGGACGAGTTGCTGGACCGATTGGTGGTCGGACCCGGTTGACCGCTCTCTGGTTTCACCGCACCCAGGTAGACCAGTGACCCGGCGGGTGGTCATTGCCGAGGACGAGGCCATCATCCGGCTGGATCTGAAGGAGATCCTCCAGGACGAGGGGTACGAGGTGGTGGGCGAGACCGGGCGGGGAGACCACGCGGTCGACCTGGTCCAGGAACACCGACCCGATCTGGTCATTCTCGACGTAAAGATGCCCGGTTCCGACGGTCTGGCCGTGGCCCGGGCCATCCGGGATCTGGATCTCAAGGTGGCGGTCCTCATACTGACGGCGTTCAGCCAACGAAATCTGATCGACGAAGCGCGGGATGCAGGCGTGGCCGCCTATCTGGTCAAGCCGTTCCAGCGGATCGAGCTCATTCCTGCCATCGACCAGGCAGTGGCCCGGTGCGAGCAGGAATGGGCCATCGACGACGAAGTGCGCCAGGCGGCCTCCAAGGAAGGTGACCGCCGACCGGCCACCGCCGAGGACAAGCTCGAGACCCGGCGGATGGTTGACGCGGCCAAAGGTCAGCTGATGGAGCGGTCGGGGATGTCAGAAGCCGAGGCATTCGGCTACATCCAGAAGACCGCCATGACAACCCGTTCGCGAATGATCGATGTCGCCCGTCAGGTCCTCGAGGACACGATCGCGCCCTAGTGCGAGACCGAACTCCCTCATGGCCGCCACCTCACGAGAGCGATCGGGGACGATGACCGATGCCAGCGCGGCGGGTGAGGGAGATGCACGGCGGCCCCTGATCCTCCTCGACGGGATGTCGCTGGCGTTCCGGGCCTACTTCGCGCTCCCGCCGGACCTGGCCACCAGTACGGGCGTGGTGACCAATGCCGTACACGGATTCGCATCCATGGTGGTCAACCTGGTGCGCGACCATCGACCGGTGGGACTGGCCGTCGCCTTCGACCTGCCCGGTGGCACCTTCCGGGACGAGGTGATCGATGACTACAAGGGGGGCCGCAACGCGGTTCCGCCCGACCTTCCGGCGCAGTTCGACATGATTCGCAACCTGCTCGGAACGCTGGCCATCCCGGTGGTGGGGGCGGTCGGCTACGAGGCCGACGACGTGCTGGCCACCCTGGCCACCGAGGCCCGGGACCGCAAGCACCCGGTCATCATCGTCACCGGCGACCGCGACACCTATCAATTGGTCGAGGACCCCTACGTCCGGGTGCTCTACAACAAGCGCGGGGTGAGCGAGTACGCGCTCTACGACGAGGCCGGCATCCAGGAACGCACCGGGGTGCAGCCGGACAAGTACCCGCTGCTGGCGGCGCTCCGCGGCGATCCGTCGGACAACCTTCCCGGAGTCCCCGGGGTGGGCGAGAAGACGGCGGCCAAGCTGATCAACCAGTACGGCGACCTCGACAACCTTTTCTCACACCTCGACGCGTTGTCACCCAAGCTTCGCCAGAACCTGGCTGAACACGCCGAGCGGGTACGGGTCAACGCCGAGATCATCCCGTTGGTCCGGGATGTGCCACTCGATGTCCACGTGGACCAGTTGGCCCTCGGAGGCTGGGATCTGGACGAGGCCAGGCGCGCCTTCGCCGAGTTGGAACTGCGCTCACTGTGGCCCCGGTTCACCGTTCTCATCGACGAAGGCGCGTTTGGGGAGGGAACCGATTCAGCCCCGGACCGCGTCGGCCACCGGGGAAGACCCCTCGGTGGGTGGGCTGGTCGAGGGCATTCCCGAGTGGCTGGCGGCTCCCCGGGTGGTGGCGCCCGGCACCGTCACCGCCGCCCGCAAGGCGATGCAGGAGCTGTTCGCCGCCGCCCGAACCTCGTCGGGCAACGTGGCCGTCTTCGCCCGGTGGACGGGAGAGCCGGGCCGCTCGTCTCTGGCCAGCCTGACCTTTTCTTGCGAGGCCGAGGTCGACGGGGTCGCGACACCCATCGTCCATCTCGCCGACAACGACAGCGGCCAGCCGGTCGTGCTCACCGAGGGCGGCGTGCTCGATGAGCTGGCCGCCGGGCTCGGACCGGCTGGCGTCGGGGTGGTGGCCCACGATGCAAAGGAGATGATGCGCTCCCTGCTCCCGTTGGGTGTGGACATGGTCGGCCTGGCAACCGACACCGCGGTCGCCGCCTATCTGCTCGATCCGTCGACCGACCACTACCGGCTGGCCGATCTGGCCGAGCGTTTCCTCGGGGTGATCGTCGATGATGGCACCGGCGCCAAGGGTCAGGGCGCGTTCGTCCTCGATCCGCCCGAGGAACCGCCCGACGGGGAGGACCGCCTTTCTGACGAGGTGCTGAGTGCTGGTCGCCTGGCCTCGGTTCTGGCCCGGTTGCGCGCCCCGCTCATCGACGCGCTGGCCGCGGTGGGGGAGGGCACTCTCTACGAAGACATCGAACAGCCCCTGGTTCGAGTGCTGGCCCGCATGGAGGTAGTGGGCATCGGCGTCGACCGCGAGGTCCTGCGGTCGATCTCGGCCGGGCTGGCAGACGAGTGCCGATCGCTCGAGGCCACCATCCAGGAGCTGGCCGGCGAACCGTTCAAGGTGAACTCGGTGCCTCAGCTGCGCGCCGTGCTCTACGAGAAACTCGGCCTCACCCCGGTGCGCAAGACCAAGACCGGGTTCTCGACGGATGCTCGCACCCTGGAACTGCTGCGCGGCAACATCCGATCATCGAGGTCCTTCTGCGCTATCGCGAGGTGGAGAAGCTGCGTTCCACCTATGGGGAGAGCCTGGCGTCCGAAGTGGCCGCCGACGGCCGCATCCATGCCACCTTCCGGCAGACGGTGGCCCGCACCGGACGGCTGTCATCGGACCGGCCCAACCTTCACAACATCCCGGTCCGCACCGAAGAGGGCCGGCGCTTCCGCGAAGCGTTCGTGCCCTCCCCGGGACGTCAACTGCTGGTGGCCGACTACGACCAGGTGGAATTGCGGGCCATCGCCCATCTGTCCGGGGATCCGGGCCTCACTGCTGCCTTCGCCGCCGGCGAGGACATCCACCGCACGGTGGCATCCCAGGTATTCGGTGTCGACCGGGATCGGGTGACCGCCGCTCAGCGTTCGACGGCCAAGATGGTCTCTACGGTCTCGCCTACGGCATGGAGGCCTACGGGCTGTCTCAGCGATTGGCCGTTCCGGTGGAGGAGGCCCAGGTGATCCTCCAGGCGTTCTTCACCGCCTTCCCGTCCGTGAACGAATACATGGAACGGGCGGTGTCCGAGGCTCGGAGCACCGGGTACACGGTGACCGCCTTCGGGCGACGCCGCCCGCTCCCCGATCTCTCCTCCCCCAACTATCAGGCGCGCCAGGCGGCGGAGCGTCAGGCGATGAACGCCGGAATCCAGGGTCTGGCCGCCGACCTGTTCAAAGTGGCGCTGATCCGGTTGGACACTGGGCTGGACCAGGGTGGGTTCGGCTCGCGGCTGGTGCTCCAAGTACACGACGAGGTGTTGGTGGACGTCGAACCCGAGGAGGCCGACGAGGTCGCCGCCCTCACCGAGGGGGCGCTCACCGGTGCCGGCGACCTGTCGGTGCCACTGAAGGTGGCCATGGCCTGGGGTTCTTCGTGGGCGGAGGCCAAAGGAGCCTGACCGGGGGCGCACGGTGCCAGCACCGACGCTGGGGTTGGTCGAGTAACATGATCGGCCGGCCACCACGGTGCGCCTCATCTTCACCCACCGCCGCCCCGTTCGGGTTCGGTGGATCCGTCCGGAAAGCGAGCAACCTAGTTGATGTCCGATACCCACGTCGTACCCGAGGGCACCGCCCTCTTGTCCCCAGAAGCCATGGGCAGTTTCGATGAGAACGGTGTCTACCTCCCCCGTTCGGTTACCGAAGATGACCTGGGTGAAGCCACCCTCGAGGATGCCATGGCAGGAACCATCGTCGAGTTCGAAGACGGTGACCTGGTCGAGGGAACCGTGGTCAAGATCGACCGGGACGAGGTGCTCCTGGACATCGGGTTCAAATCAGAGGGCGTCATTCCGGTACGCGAGCTCTCATCCGCAATGACGTCGACCCCTCCGAGATCGTGACGTTGGGGGAGGCCATCGAGGCCCTCGTTCTCCAAAAGGAGGACAAGGAGGGTCGCCTCATCCTGTCCAAGAAGCGGGCCCAGTACGAGCGGGCCTGGGGGACCATCGAGAAGCTCAAGGAGGCGGACGAGGTGGTCAGCGGCCCGGTCATCGAAGTGGTCAAGGGCGGCCTCATCGTGGACATCGGTCTGCGCGGCTTCCTTCCCGCGTCGCTGGTCGAGCTCCGACGTGTACGCGAGCTCCAGCCCTATGTGGGCAAGACGATCGAGGCCAAGATCATCGAGCTCGATCGGAACCGGAACAACGTGGTCCTCTCGCGCCGGGGATGGCTCGAGGAGACCCAGAAGGAACAGCGGGGCGAATTCCTGCTCAACCTCAAGCCGGGCGAGCGGCGCAAGGGCGTGGTGTCCTCGGTGGTCAACTTCGGGGCGTTCGTCGACCTCGGCGGAATGGACGGGCTGGTCCACGTGTCCGAGCTGTCGTGGAAGCATGTCGACCATCCGTCCTCGGTGGTCTCGGTGGGCGACGAGATCGATGTGGAGGTGCTCGACGTCGACCTGCCCAAGGAGCGGATCAGCCTTTCCCTCAAGGCCACCCAGACCGATCCGTGGCAGCTGTTCGCCAACTCACACCAGGTGGGGGAGCTGGTCTACGGGAGGATCACCAAACTGGTCCCCTTTGGATCGTTCGTGCAGGTGGGGGACGGCATCGAGGGCCTGGTGCATATTTCGGAAATGGCCGGCCACCACGTCGACCTGCCCGAGCAGGTGGTCACACCGGGCGAGGAGTTGTGGGTCAAGATCATCGACATCGACCTTCAGCGTCGGCGGATCAGCCTCTCGATCAAGCAGGCGGCGGAGGGCGGCGAGGTATCCGAGGAGTACCGCGAGGCGTTCGGGGAACACGCCTACGACGCCGAGGGCAACTACGTGGGGCCCTACGAGTTCGCCGAAGCCGAGTTCACCCCCGAAACCGAAGCCCAGGCTGCGTGGGCCGACTACGTCGCCGAGCACGGGGCCGGGGAGGACGTGGCGGCCACAGCGGATGCGCCGGCCACAGCGGATACGCCGGCCACGGCCGACGTCGAGGCGAACGCACAGCCGGATCCCGGTCGACCGGACGTGGCACCACCGGCGCCGGCAGTCGACCTGGGCACCACCGAGGCGAGTGCTACCGAGTCAAGCGCCACCGAAACCAGTGCCACCGAGGCAAGCGCTACCGAGTCAAGCGCCACCGAAACCAGTGCCACCGAGGCGAGCGCTACCGAAGCGAGCGCTAGCGAGGCTGGCTGACAGCCGGGCCCCGACCTGTCAGGGGCCCGAAGCGACCGTCGTCGTCGTGGGGTTGGTCTCGGTCAGCGGGAAGTGGCATGCCACCAGGTGTCCAGGTCTGATCTCTCGCAAGGGGGGCTCCTCCTCGGCGCACAGACCCTGCGCGTAGGGGCAACGGGTCCGGAACCTGCATCCCGAAGGCGGATCGAGGGGCGACGGGAGATCGCCGGTCAGTCCCCGGTGTTCGGAGCGGGAATCAGGGTCCGGCTCGGGGATCGAGCCCAGGAGGGCCTCGGTGTAGGGATGGGCGGCGAATCGGTACAGATCGTCCGACGGTGAGATCTCCATCAGTTTTCCCAGGTACATCACCGCCACCCGGTCGCTCACGTTCTTGACCACCGCCAGATCGTGGGCGATGAAGACCATGGTGAGACCGAACTGCGACTTGAGGTCGGCCAGCAGATTGAGGATCTGGGCCTGCACGGAGACGTCGAGGGCCGACACCGGCTCGTCGCAGATGAGCAGCTCCGGTTCGGACATCAGGGCCCGTGCGATGCTGATCCGCTGGCATTGCCCACCGGAGAACTCGCCTGGCCGCCGGTCGCCGGCGGCGTCGGGGTCGATCCCCACCGCGGTGAGCATCGCTCGCACCTTGGTGCTGCGGTCCTTCTTGTCGCCGTTCCGCCATATCACCAGCGGCTCGGCCACGATGTCCCGGACCCGGCGCCGCGGGTTGAGCGAGGAGATGGGGTCCTGGAAGATCATCTGGATCTTGGTGCGGATCCGCCGTAGTTCGCCGGTGGAGAGGGCGCTCAGGTTCTGGCCCCGGTAGGTCACCGTGCCGGAGGTCGGCGGCTGGATCTGCACCAGGGCGCGCCCGGTGGTGGTCTTTCCACAACCGGACTCTCCGACCAGGCCCAGTGTCTCGCCTGTCTTCACCGAGAAGCTGACGCCCGACACCGTGTGCACGGTCTGGCGGCCGCTTCGGAACTCGACGACCAGGTTCTCCACGGTGAGGACCGCATCGTCGTCGGGGACCGCTTGGTCGATGATCGAGGGCTCTGCAGCGCTCGGCGTGGGGGCGGCTACGTCGCTCACGGTGAGGACACCGGGCATCGGGATCGGCGGGGGTGTCCGTGCCGGCCTGCGGTGCGGACGCCGGGGCGGTCGGAGCCGTCGCCTTCGAATTCGCCGACGGGGCGGTGGAAACGCCGTTGATCAAGGGGAACCAGCAGGCGAAGAGGTGATCGGGTGAACTGGCGGTACGGAGCGGAGGTTCGTTCTCCCGGCACTTGTCCTGAACGTACGGACAACGGGGTGCAAAACGGCAGCCGGCGGGGGGGTGGATCAGATCCGGTGGGCGACCGGCGATGGCCTTCAGCCGGGTCCCGCTCGGATCGGAGAGTCGGGGGATGGAGTCCATCAACGCCTGGGTGTAGGGCATGTGGGTGTCATGGAAGAGGGTATGGGTGGGCGCCCGCTCGACGATGCGCCCGGCATACATGACCACGATGTGGTCCGCCCGACTGGCCACCACCCCGAGGTCGTGGGTGACCAGGATCACCGCCATGCGACGCTCGTGTTGCAGTTGCGCCAGCAGGTCGAGGATCTGGGCCTGCACGGTGACGTCCAACCCGGTGGTCGGCTCGTCGGCCATGACCAGACGCGGCGCGCAGGCCAGCGCGATGGCGATCATCACCCGTTGGCGCATGCCCCCGGACAGTTGGAAGGGATAGCCCTTGACCCGCTTCTCCGGCGAGGGAATGCCCACGGAACGGAGGAGTTCGATGGCGTGGGCATCGGCCTCGGCCCGGTCCATCCCCAGGTGCAGGCGGAGCGACTCGGTGATCTGTTTACCGATTTTCTTCACCGGATTGAGTGCGGTCATCGGGTCCTGGAAGATCATGCTCAACTCGGCCCCCCACACCTGACGCAGCTGCTCGGGTTTCATCGAGGTCAGCTCGTGACCGGCGAAGCGGACCGTACCGCTGGTGATCACGTCATGGGGCGGGAGGAGGCCCATGATCGAACGGGCCAACACCGTTTTGCCCGAGCCGGACTCCCCGACGATGCCCAGGGTTTGGCCGTGGTCCACCGACAGCGAGACCCCGTCGACGGCCCGGACGGTGCCCCGGCTGGTGCGGAACGAGGTGTGCAGGTCCTCGACCTCCAGCAGCGGTTGATCGTGGCTGCCCACGTCGGGGAACTCGAGGCGAGCGGCGGCGCCCCTGCTCCTGGTCACGCTCCTCACAACAGCCCTTCGCGAATGTCGAACCGCTGGCGCAGGCGGTCGCCGATCAGATTGATCGACAGCAGGAGGAGGAACATGGACACCACCGGCCACATCATGATGTAGGGATTGATCGACAGCAGTCCGTTGGACGAGCCTTCGGCGATCATGTTCCCCCACGAGGGAGTGGGCAGGGGAACCGACAGGCCGAGGAAGGCCAGGGAGCCCTCGATCACGATGGCCCCGGCCATGGTGATCAGACCGAAGGTGATGGCCGCCGGTATGACATTGGGAAGGATCTCACGGAAGACGATCCTCCCCGAGGTGGCCCCCAGGGTTCGGGCGGCGACGACGAAATCGCGGTTGGCGAACGTGAGGCTGGAAGCACGAATCACCCGGTAGAGCAGGGGGATGACCGCTACCCCGATGATGATGGTGATGTGCAGGAGCGACGCTCCCCAAAAGGCGACGACGGCGATCACCGCCACGATGGCGGGAAAGGCCAACAGCACGAACGAGCCGGCATTGAGGGAGATGTCCAACCGACCTCCCTTGTACCCCGAGATCAATCCGAGGGTCCCTCCCACGCTCATCCCGATGAGTACCGAGCCGAATCCCACGATCAGCGAGACACGCGCTCCGAAGATCAGCCGGCTCAACAGGTCTCGTCCCAGATCGTCGGTACCCAGCAGGTGGTGGATGCTGGGCGAGGCGTTGACCGCGGCGTAGTTCTGAAAATTGGGATTGGGCAGCGGCAGCAGATTGGCGATGATGGCCAACACGACCACCAGGCCGACCCATCCGAGTGCCAACCAGAACAGCAGGCCCAGCGGTTTTCTGAGCAGGATGTCATCGGAGGGGAGGGCTTCGCTGTGGCGTGACACCAACAGCTCGTCGACCGCGGCCAGGCCGGGTACCTGGTCGCGCAGCAACCTCGCGGAAGCCTGGGTATCGGCGAGTTCACGATCGTCAGGCATCGATCATTCCCGGGTCACCCTCGGATCGACCATGGTGAACACGAAGTCGATGATGAATTGGAGACACACATAGGCGATCGCCACCACCAGGGTAATGCCCTGGACGACCAGGTAGTCGCGCTGGTTCACTGCCTGGACCAGCGAGTATCCCAATCCGTTGATGGCGAAAAGGTACTCGACGATGAAGGTCCCGGCGATGAGAGCGCCGATGTTGACGCCTGCCGCCGCCAAGAGCGAGAAGGAGGACGGACGGAAGGCATGGCGCCACATGATCCAGCGGGAGGACATTCCCTTGGACCGGGCCATGGTGATGAAATCCTCCTGCAGGGTGCTGATCAGATCGGAACGGAACAGCCGGTAGTAGACGGCGATGGAACCGGCGGTGATCGCCACCGAGGGCAGGATCATGTCGTGCAGGTTGGTGGCCACATCCTGTGAGAGCGGTACATAGCCGGTGGCGGGGAACCAGTGCAGCCCGACCGCGAAGACCGCCACCAGGATCGGGGCGATGACAAAGGGGGGCAGGGCCAGCAACCCGAAGGTGCCGGTGGTGGCCACGTTGTCGACCGGTCGGTTGGGACGTCGTGAGGTGACCAGGGCCAACGGGATGGCCACCGAGAACGCGATGATCTGCGAGATGACGATCAGTTCGAGGTCGATCGGCCATCCGGTGGCGATGATGTGGGTGACCGATTCGTGATTGAGGTAGGACTGTCCGAGGTTGCCGTGGAACACCGCGTTGAGCCAGACGAAGTACTGCTGGAAGAGCGGCTTGTTCAGACCCAGTTGCTGGTAGAGGACGGCCCGATTGTGTGGAGTGTCGTTGGCCTGCAGGATTTCGCTTGCCGGGTCACCGGGGAGCAGGTGGACCAGCAGGAACACCAGGATCGAGACGATGAAGGCGACGACGACCAACTGGACGAAGCGTCGAAGGAAGTACTTTCCCATAGGGATGAAGACGTACCGACCGGTCGCCCGTGTCGCTATCCCTCCAACCAGATCTGGGTGGGGAAGAAGATCCCTTCGTTGAAGCTGTACCCGGCCATCTGGTTGGGAAGGATCAGATTGTTGAAATTCTGCACTCGCTCGTTGGCCACTTCGGAGAACAGGTACTGACGGATCCAGAGGTAGGGGAGATCCTTGGCCAACCGCTCGTTGACGGTCTGATACGCGGTGTCCCGGGTGGCCTGGTCGGTGGTATGGCGTCCCTGGAGCAGGGCGGTCTCGATCTGCGGGTCGGAGTTGCGGGCGAAGTTGAGGCCGATGGTGCCGACCGGGGAGACGGTGGTCGTGCTCCACCACACATAGTTGAGGTCCGGTTGGACGGCGCCGAACTGGTAGGAGGTGACCGCCTTGAAACTGCCCAGCGCGAAGTCGTCGATGATGGTGGCCTGCTCCACCTCGGAGACGGTTACGTCGAAACCCACCTGCTGCCACATCTGCTGAAGGGTCTGTACGACCTTGATCTCCAGCGGTTCGGGGATGGTGAGGAGATCCAGGGTCGGCGTCCCGTGCAGGGCCTTGTACTGGTTGACCAGTTTGGTGGCCGCCGACGGGTCGTAGGTCGGGTAGTTGGTGTCGCTGTAGTAGGGCGAACCGGGGACAAAGACCCCGGTGGCCGGCATGGCTGGCGGTCCCCCGATGATGTTTTGCACCACCTGTTGATTCGTGCCCATGGCCAGCGCCTGGCGGATGGAGAGGTCGTTGGTGGGAGGGACCGCGGCGTTCAACATGATGAACGAGAAGGTCGGCTGACCGATGACGTTCTGGCTGTCGACCAACTGGTAGCCGGAACCGCCTGAACCGGAGAAGTTGGTGATGGTGGTGGGGTCGACCGACTCGATCATGTCGACCCCACCGGAACGGAGGGTCGATTCACGCTGGGTGGTGTCGGGGATGGGCTTGAAGGTGATCGAGTCGAGGTAGGGGAACCCGCTGCGCCAGTAGTTCGGGTTGCGGGTGACCGTGAAGTGGTCGTTGGGCTGCCATTGGGAGTAGATGAAGGGCCCGGTGCCCACCGGGATGAGCTGGGCGTTTGGGTTGGCCTTGGCCTGGTCGATCATCGACTGGGCCACCGGGTAGCCGACCTGGGTGGTGAGGCCGTAGGGGAAGCCCTGATTGGGCCCGGTCAGGGTATAGACCACGGTCATCGGATCGGGTGTGGTCACCGATGCCACCTGTTTGAGGGCGGTGCCGGTCAACGGCGAGGCGGCCAGGGCGTTGTAGTTGGCCAGTATCACCGCCGAGGTCAATGCCGACCCGTCGTTGAATTTGACGCCCGGTCGCAGGGTCATGGTCCAGACGTCGAAGGTGGAGTTGGGGGTCATCGACTGGGCCAGGTACGGCTGGACCGACCCATCGGCCGCAGTCGCCATCAGCGGGTCGTAGACGCTGTTGGCATAGATGAAACCGTTGGTGTCCCAGTGGTTGGTGGGCGGGTAGAACCCGTCGATCTCGGCGATGATCCCGACGGTGAGGGCGCCGCCCCGGACCGGGGTACCCTTCCCGACACCGGGTTTGGACCCGCTGGCCGTGGTGGTGCCGGCCGAGCCGGAAGAGCTCGAGCAGCCGGCCAACACGCTGGATGCACCGGCACCGAGCATGACCACGCCGCCGGCGGCCGCGCTGCGGGACAAGAAGGTACGGCGGTCGAACCCCTTAGGCGAATCCACAGACTTCCCCCATCGCTCTCCCCGCCCCTTATCGATCTCTGCTGGTCGTAAGACCGTTCACTCTGCCACAGGCCTGGCCTCCCGTGGGGGCACGTTACTGCCAAGTAGGACCCTGGTCCACGGGGACCCGCCAACGGCACCACGCCGGACCTGGCGCTGATTACCATGCCTGCAATGGACACGGCTCCAACCGGCTCAGCCTCGGTCGTCGAGCCCGACGTGGCCGCGCCGACTTCCGATCCGGGAACGGCGCACCGCCCGGGCGACCGGCCCGCAGCGGAGCCGCGCATCCCGGGCGCCACCCCGGCCACGTCCTCATCGCTCGCAGAGGCCCGGTCCGAGGACGCCGAGGGACCGCCGTTCCGCCGGACCACGGTGATGGCGATGGCGGCCGGCATCGTGGTGGTGCTGACGGCCTCACTGGTCATGCGGTTCTGGACCCGTTCCGACCTGTGGCTCGACGAGGCCCTGACCGTCAATATCGCCCGCCTCCCGCTCCACGAGCTCCCGTCCTACCTCAAGCGCGACGGCGCCCCCCCGCTGTACTACGTGATGCTCCACTTCTGGATGGGCTGGTTCGGCACCTCCGACGAGGCGGTGCGTGCGCTGTCCGGCGTGATCGGCGTGGTGACGGTGCCCCTGGCATGGCTGGCCGGTCGTCGGCTGGGCGGGCGGACCGCAGGCTGGGCGGCGATGCTGCTGGTGGCCACCTCGCCGTTCGCCATCCGCTACGACACCGAGACCCGCATGTACTCGCTGGTGGTGCTGCTCACCGTCCTCGGCTTCCTCGCCCTGGACCGGTCCCTCCGCCAACCGCGGGCGGGCAATCTGATCGCGGTGGGCGCGGTGACCGGGCTCCTGTTGTACACCCACTACTGGTCCCTCTACCTGATCGGCACGGTCATGGTGTGGCTCGCCTGGACGGCCTGGCGGGGAACGCCGTCGTGGAGGAGGGGAGCGCGCGCCTCCCTGGTCGCCGGGGCCGTCGGCTGCCTGACCTTCCTCCCGTGGCTGTCGATCTTCCTGTTCCAGTCGGCGCATACCGGGACGCCGTGGGCGATGCCGGCCAACTTCGCCGCCATGGTGAGCGCGGTGGCGTCCTTCGCCGGGGGCAGCACCAGCCAGGGACGGGCCCTGGCCCTCATCTTCTTCGCACTGGCCGGGCTGGGCCTGTTCGGGGTGGCCACCGATCGGCGCCACATCGATCTGGACATCCGCACCCGCCCCCTGGGCCGGCCGGTGGCCATTGCCGTGGGCGGGACATTGGCCGGGGCGGTGGCCGGCGGGTTCATCACCAACAGCGCCTTCGACGCCCGTTACGCCTCGGTGGTGTTCATCCCGCTGATCCTGATGGTGACCATCGGACTGACCACATTCCGCGACCGGCGGGTGAGGGCGGTCATCCTGGCCGGAGCGGTCGTCCTCGGCCTGGTCAGCTCGATCCCCGATGTCACCACCAACCGGACCCAGGCCGGGCAGGTCGCCGCCGCCATCGCCACCTACGGCAAGCCGGGGGACATCGTGGCCTACTGCCCGGACCAGCTGGGTCCGGCGGTGAACCGGCTGCTCCCCGAGGACCGCTACGTACAGACCACCTTCCCCCGGGGCACCGGACCGGTCTATGTGAACTGGGTCGACTACGCCACCACCGTGCGGGCGGCCTCGCCCCTGAAGTTCGCCGAACATCTCGAGTCACTGGCCGCGGCGTCGGACCGGCAGATCTTCCTGGTATGGGCGGGTGGGTACCAGGCCTACGGCTTCAAGTGCGAGGGGATCGTCCAGACGCTGCAGCAGAATCCGGACTACCAGGTCCAGCAGTTGGTCACCGGCAATTCCACCTCGTTCTATCAACCCATGTGGATGGTGCGTTTCACACCGACCAGGCCCTGAGCCGGAGTGACCGCGCTCGGACGTGGGATGGTCGCAGGGGCACCGGCGGACGGCCTCCCCGCCAGCCCGTGGAACGGCGGGGTCCCGCCGGCCACCACGGCCAAGACAGTGGGTCGGGCGTTGCTTTCCGCCCTGCCGGCGTGGGCGGCCGCCCGGGTGCTGGTGGGCCTGAGCCTGGTGCTCGCCCACCTGGTGGTGGGCAGGGTGCGTCCGGGGAACCCGACCGCCCGGCTCCGGGTCCATCAGGGACTTCTGGCGTGGGACGGTAGCTGGTACCAATCGATTGCCGCGCGACGGTTACGTGGCCTCGGGGGTCCAATCGGTCCGGTTCTTCCCGGCCTTCCCGATGGCGGCGCGGGCGGTCGGTTGGGTCACCGGCGTGGGAGCCGGCGTGGCCCTGGTGGCCATCGCCAACCTGTGCGCGCTGGCGGCCATGGGCGTGCTGGTGGTCCTGGTACGCCATGACCTGGGCGATGCCGACCTGGCCCGGCGTTCGACGTGGCTGCTGGCGCTGGCGCCTGCGGCCTACTCATTGGTGTTGGGCTACGCCGACGCCACCTTGCTGCTGTGTTCGGTGGTGACATTGTTGGGGGCCCGGACCCAGCGGTGGTGGGTGGCGGCCTTGGCCGGCCTGGTCGCCGGTCTGGTACGACCGGTGGGAGTCCTGTTGGTGGTGCCTGTGATCATCGAGGTGATCCGGCGCCGGGGGGACGGGGCCGGACCCGGCCGGTGGGTGGCACGGCTGGCCGCGGCCGGGGCGCCTGCGGTGGGAACCGCGGTCTACCTGGGGTGGGTGCGATGGCAGTTCGGTGATCCATGGCTCCCGTTCCGGGTGCAGCAGCAGAGCGGACACCGCGGGGCCATCGCCCTGCCGTTGAGCGCCATGGCCCACAATCTCGAGTCGGTCGTCCATGGCCACCACCTGGGCAGTGCGCTCCATGTCCCGTGGGCGCTGCTCTGCGTGGGGCTGGTCGTGGTCGCCTTCCGGCGGCTGCCGCTCTCCTATGCCGCATTTGCCGCCGCCGTACTGGTTCTGTCCTTGGCCAGCTCGAATCTCGATTCCTTCGAGCGATACGCGCTGGGCGCCTTTCCCCTGGTGATCGCCGCCTCGACCCTGACCTCCCGGCGCCGAGTCGAGGTGGTGGTGCTGGTGGTTGCCGGGCTGGGAATGGTCGGGTACGCCACGCTGGCCTTCATCGGAGTGGTGGTGCCGTAGCTCCCCCGGCCCGGGTTCCCCGGATCGGGGGAGCGACCAACTAACCTTCGGGCGCGCGAGCACTGCGCTGTGCGAAGCCAGCGGTCCCCGTGCCGGCCCAGGAGGAGGGAGGGCCGGTGAGCCATGGTCGAACCCGCGGCCGTGGATGACCGGCGTCGTCGCCCGCATCGTCGCAGCCGACAACTTCGCCCCATCGGACATCGAGAGGACCTGGTCGCAGTGCCATCAACCCTGCCTCACCATCGCAACGGCGCGGCAGCGCCCCCCGCGTCGGATGATCGGTCGGGATCGAACCTCCCGGTAGTGGTCATCGGCGGTGGGCCGGCCGGGCTCACCGCCGCTCGCCAGTTGGCGGAAGCAGGAGATCCGGTGTTGGTGGTGGAAGAGGACAGCGTGGTCGGAGGGATCAGCCGCACCGTGGAACGCGACGGGTGGCGCTTCGACATCGGCGGCCACCGGTTCTTCACCAAGGTCAAGCCGGTGGAGGAGTTCTGGCACAAGGTGCTGCCCGACGAGGACTTCCTGCTCCGACCCCGGATGAGCCGTATCTACTACGACGGCAAGTTCTACGACTATCCGATCAAGCTGGGCAATGCCCTGGCCAACCTCGGCGTGGTGGAAGCCTTCCTGTGCGGACTCTCCTTCCTGTGGGTGAGGATCCGGCCGCCGAAGGATCGGACCACGCTCGAGGGCTACATCGTCTCCAACTACGGGTGGCGGCTCTACCGGCACTTCTTCAAGACCTACAACGAGAAGCTCTGGGCGGTGTCGGCGTCGCAGATCTCCGCCGACTGGGGGGCCCAGCGGATAAAGGGCATGTCCCTGTGGAACGCGGTATGGGAACCCATCCGGGCTTCGTTCGCCGGCAGGCAGCGGGACAAGTCGAGACAGGTGACCAGCCTGATCGAGGAGTTCCAGTACCCAAAGTTCGGCCCGGGCATGATGTGGGAACGATGCGCCACCCAGGTCGTCGGCATGGGCGGGACCATCCGTATGGAGACGGCAGCGACCACCGTTCACCTCGAGGGTGGCGCGGCGGTGGCGGTCACGGTGACCTCCGCCGCCGGTAGAGAACGCATCGCGACGTCTCATGTCATCTCGTCGATGCCGCTGACCTCATTGGCGCTCATCGTCGATCCGCCGGTCCCCGACGAGGTCGCACGAGCGGCGAACGATCTCCACTACCGCGACTTCCTTACCGTGGCCCTGGTGGTTCCCGAGGAGCGTGGGTTCCCCGACAACTGGATCTACATCCATTCGCCGGATGTCAAAGTGGGTCGCATCCAGAACTTTGGAGTCTGGTCTCCCTTCTTGGTGAAGGATGGCCGAACCTGTCTGGGAATGGAGTACTTCGTCTTCGAGGGCGACGAGCTGTGGAACAGCACCGATGAGGAGCTGATTGCGCTGGCCACCAAGGAGCTGGTCACCATCGGATTGGTCGATCCAACCGATGTGGAAGTCGGATACGTGGTGCGGATGCCCAAGGCCTATCCGGTGTACGACGAGGGCTACCGTACCAATGTGGAGATCATCCGGAACTGGTTCGAGGAGCATGCCAGGAACGTCCACCCGGTGGGGAGGAACGGCATGCACAAATACAACAACCAGGACCATTCCATGTACACCGCCATGCTCACCGTGGAGAACATCCACGGTGCCCATCACGACATCTGGGCGGTCAACGTGGAAGAGGAGTACCACGAGGCGACCGACAACCGCTCCAGCTCCCGACCGGGGGCAACCGGTCGGGATGCGCCGGTGCTCCCACGGCGCGTCCGTGCCGTCGGGAACGTCCCCGGCTAGTGCAGATCGGCACCAGGGTCCGACCGGTGCCGCGGCGGGTTTCCGGGGACCGGGAATGAACGAGCCGGACCCTCCGGCGGAACCGCCCGAGGACATCGGGAGCGAGGTTCGGGTGCCCTCCCAGGAAGAAGGCCCCCGCTCCGGCCTCGACGTGATCCTCGAAGAGATCGACCAGGTGGCCGAGCCGGTTTCCGAGTCGGTGTCCATGGCTCCGGCGATGGGGATCGCGGTGGCCGGCGGACCGATAATCACCGTGGGCGTGGACGAGAGGGTGCCGGGTACAGCCCACCCTTCCGACTCGATCCGGTCCGGCCTGAGCCAGGCAGGACCGGTGGCGGTGGCCGGACTGGTGGTCAACGGTGCCGCGGCGCTGGTGGTGGTGGCGGTGGCCCGTCTGGTCACCTCGCAGTCGTATGGCGCCATCGCTCAGTTGCTCGGGTTGTTCTTCATCCTGTCGATGCCCGGATCCGCCGTCCTGGTCGGCGTGGTGCGGCGGGTGACCGCGCTGCACAGCGCCGGCCATGGCCATCGGGTGCGAGCGTGGGTGGCCCGGGTGCACCGGGTCGTCCTGGTGGCGATCGCCCTCGAAGTGGTGGTGGTCTTCGCGCTCCAGGGGTGGATCGCCCGCCAACTGTCACTGCCCAACAGCCAGGGTGTGGTGCTCATACTGGTGGCGGCCGGCGTCTGGATCCTGCTGTGCGTGGACCGTGGCCTCCTCCAGGCCCACCGCGGCTACCGGGCCCTGGCCGGCAACCTGTTGCTGGAGGGGGGGGCCCGGACCTTCTTCGTGCTCGTGTTGGTGGCCGCGCATGTGGGAGTGGCGGGGTATGCGTTGGGCGTGTTCATCAGTGAGGTGCTGGCCACCGGGCACGCCCACTGGCTGGCCAAGCGGGTCTGGTCCACCGATCCCGACCCGGGCTCGACACCGGCCCGTGTCGACCTGTCTGCCGCCATCCTGGCGCGCCGCCGGCTGATGACCGACGTGGCGGCGGCGTTCGTCGGTCTCGCCCTGCTCGGTCTGCTCCAGAACGTCGACGTCATCCTGCTCGGTCGGCTCGACCACGCCAACGTGGGACCGTACGCTGCCATCTCGGTCGCCTCCAAGGCCCTGGTGTTCGGTGCACTGGCCCTGGGCGCCTATCTGCTCCCCGAGGCGACCATCCGGTGGAACGAGGGGGGCCATGCCGTGCGCCAGTTGGGCGTGACCCTCATCTTCCTGGCCGTGCCGGCCGCGGTGCTCCTGGCGATCGCCGTCTTCATCCCCCGGTGGTTCCTCACCGTCGTGTTCGGCGCCAGGCTGAGTACGGCGGCGCCCGGCGTTCGCACCCTTGGTGGTGGCGATGATGTGCTCTCCTTCTCGGTGCTGGTCACCAACTACCTGTTCGGCACCGGGTCCCGTTGGATCGTGCTCCTGCTGGCCGCGGGTTCGGCGCTGGCCGTGGCCCTGGTCGATCACGCCAACGGGCAGTCGGTGGCCACCGCCCGGGCGGATCTGGTGGCCCAAGGGGTGCTGGCATCGGGGATGGCAGCGGCATTCGTGGGTGTCCATCTGCGGCATCGGGGCAGGTCCTGGCTGCAAGGCAGCCGGCAGCTGACCGTCGAGGGACGGCGAACAGGAGAGCGGCGTCCATTCGCTGTTCCGACGGTGGCGCCGATACACTGACCCGACAGCGGTGGTGGGCCGTGACGACCGAAATGGTTCCGGGGGGAAGCGAGTATGAAGCGTGTGACCGGGGAGATCAGCACCGCTCGGTCGGCACCGGCGGAGGGCGCGGCGCCGTACCCGCGTCTGGTGGCCCTACCGGACATCGACTCCGCACCGGAGGACGACCACGGTGTTCCTGGATCGTCATCGGGGCCGCACACCGCCGAGTCGGCCTTGGACCATCCCCTGGTCGGACAGTTCGCCGGCTTGTCCATCGGCGAGATCGCCGAGCGTGCGGGGCTCAAGCGCATCGATGTGGTCGCCTGGCGCGACTTCGACGACCCCGAGGCCGGGGGATCCGAGCTCCACGCCCACCGGGTGATGGCCGCATGGTCGAAGGCGGGTCTCGACGTGTCGCTGACCACCTCCACGGTGCCCGAGGGCCGGACCGTCATCCGACGCGACGGCTACCGGGTGGTCCGGCGAGCCGGGCGCTACGCGGTGTTCCCCCGGACGATCCTGTCGGGAGCGCTGGGGAGGATCGGCACCGGTGACGGCCTGGTCGAGATCTGGAACGGCATGCCGTTCTTCTCGCCGTTGTGGGCACGTTGTCCTCATGTGGTCTTCCTCCATCACGTACACGCCGAGATGTGGAAGATGGTGCTCCCCACCGGCATGGCCGAGTGCGGGTACGCCATCGAGCACCGCCTGGCCCCTCCCGCCTACCGTCGGAGCCGGATCGTCACCCTGTCCGCGTCCTCGAAGCGGGAGATCGTCGATCGCCTGCGCATCCCCGCCCAGCGGGTCTCGGTGTCACCGCCCGGGGTCGAGCCTCAGTTCTTCCCCGCCGGCGACCGCTCGGAGGTCCCGTTGGTGGTGGCGGTGGGACGCCTGGTGCCGGTCAAACGCTTCCATCTCCTGATCGAGGCACTGGTGGCGCTCAAGCCGACCCATCCCCAGCTACGGGCGGTCGTCGCCGGTGAGGGGTATGAGCGACCGGCCCTGGAGGCCCTGATCCACGCCGCCGACGCCGAATCGTGGATCTCGCTGCCGGGCTACGTTCCCGAGGACGAGCTGATCGATCTCTACCGACGGGCCTGGGTGGTCGGCTGCACCTCACTCCGCGAAGGTTGGGGAATGACGGTCACCGAGGCAGGAGCGTGCGGGACGCCGGCGGTGGCCACCCGGATCAGTGGCCATCAGGACGCGGTGATCGACGGGAGGACCGGGATCCTGGTCGACGGGCCGGGAGACCTGATCGACGGGCTGGCCGCTCTGCTCGAACACGAGGTGCTCCGCAATCGATTGGGTCTGGCCGCATTGGAGCATGCCTCGCAATTCACCTGGGACGCCACGGCCCGGGGAGCACTGGCCGCCCTGGGGGCGGAGTCGCTGGCCCGTACCTGACCGGCAGGACCCCGGGGCTCAGGGAGCGACCTGCGGGTCGGCGTCCGGTCCCGACCGGGTGACCGACCGCCGGCGCAGGACGACCTCGGCCACGCCGTCGGCACCGAGAAAGATCACCCCGACCCACGCCAGTCTGCTGGCGGTCCCGAAGTAGATCGGCCACGAACCGTTGACCGACACCGGTATGTGTTGGGTCGCCTGATGGACAGCGGTGTACCCACCGGCGGCAACGATGCCGGCGATGGCCGCCAACCCCAGCAGAATCCGCAGGCGAGGCACCAGCAGCACCACGATGGTGGCGATACCCGCCGCCAGACCGACCAGCGGTGCGGCGATCACCGCGGCCGTCGCTCCGCAGAGCACCCCGGTGACCATCGCCACCCACACCGGAGCCCGGCCCCCTTCGGCGCGGAAGGGCATGGCCAAGCGGGGGCCGACCAGGACCGGATCGTGGAACTGGTCGCCATCCGCCCGGGTGGACACCATCTCGGCGGGATCCGACGTCCGGCTGTGACGCCCCCGTTTTCGCCGCTGCCGGCGCAGGGGGAAGACCGCCAGGATCACACAGCCGACGATGGCCACCAGTGAGACCAGGAGTGCGATGTTCACCTCCCGCTGCGGTTGCCAGCTGAGGACCACCCCGATCGAACCGTCGTGGATAGCCGATCCCAACGAGGACGGGTCGAGTCGCCATCCGTTGGCGAATCCGTCGATGAGCACCGACTGGCCGAGGTCGCCGCCGCCGACCACCGAGGCCTTCCATCCGGCATTGATGCTCTCGCCGAGGATCAGCGTCGATGGGCGACTGGCCGGGAGCGGAGGTCACCCCCTGCACCGAGAGCCGGATGGTGGTGGCGGTCTGGTCGACCACATGGACGGCAGGGGACGAGGACACGGTCGGGGCGGTCAGCACCGACGGTGAGGCCAGTGGCATCGCCGCTCCGCCCGGCGCCGAGTCCAGGGCCAGCTGGTCGATATCGAATCCGGTGATCTGGCCGGCCGTGGACCGGAGGGTGTGGTTGCCCGGACCGAGGGTGAGCCCGCCGGCATCCGGGCCGCACAGGGAGACGGCCAACGGCTGGCGGGCCAACGCCGTGCTGGTCGAGCCGGAGACCGACACCCACACGGGTGCGCCGTCCATGGTCATCAGGTCGTCACGGCACGGGGAGGGAATGGTCGCCGGCACCGGTGCGGCGTGGAGCCCGGGGATCCCCACCTCGGCGATGCCCAGGGGCATCCCGATAGGCGCCCTCGAGTAGTAGTTCGGGGTGTTCTCCACCCGCACGGCATCGATGGTGATGCGAATGCTCTGACCGGTCAGCGGGGCAAACGACACCGGGACGTCCACCACCGAGCCGGGCACCGGGCTGTCCGCCAGGGGTGGCAGGCCGAAGGTGGTGCTTCCGCTGTCGGTCGCGACGGTCATCCGGGTGGGGACCGAGTGCTGGCCGTCTGCGGCGATCTGCAGGTCGAGCGTACCGAAGGTGATCGGCTTGGGGAGCACGTACTGAAGCCATTGGCCGGCCTGGAGCGATCCCCCGAACCCCGGCTCCCACATGGTCGAGGAGTTGTCGTCCAAGGTCTGGATGGCCCCGGCGTTGAGGTCCCCGGGCAGCCGACCGAGCGAGTAGGCCACGATGCCGGTGTGATCGGATCCGGGCCGGCCCACCAGGCGGTCGATCATGTCATCGGGGATGAGTGGGGAGATCCGGGCGGATCCGGTCATCGAGAAGGTGCGCCGGGTGGGGAGCCAGAAGGTGCGGGCCAGCGAGGGCTCGACGTCGGTGCGCGGTGGCGTGCCGGAACTACGAAGCCTGGTCATCACCAGGGTCACCCGGTCGAGGGCGGACGCCGCACCCGCCGCCCGGAGCAGGTCCTGGGGCATGGCGATGGTCTCGTTGGCGGTGATGCCGGGGATCCCCACCTCGGCGAACCCGGTCGCGCTGCGCGAGGCGACCGGCACCGTCGGGTCGGTCACCCCGACCCCGGTGACGGTGATCCGGAGTGTGGTGAACGTCCTCGCCGGAAAGGTGATCAGTTGTCCGGGGGGCGTACGGGAGGACGGGCCCAGCGTGATGGGGACCGGGCTTCCTCCGTCGAAGCTGAGCGTGGCGTGGGTGATGAATCGATCGGGGTCGCCGGTCTGGGGTTGGAGCAGGGTGAGTGAGCTCTCGGTGCGCGGCTGCAGCAGGACCACCTGCCACCACTGCCCGGTCTGTTCGGAGAAGGGGTCGGTCATCCACGCGGTCTGGGCGTTCCCATCGAGGGCGGCGGCGGGCCTGTCCTCGGGGAGGTAGGTGATCGAGGAGCCGTAGGACGAGGCAGTGACCGAAGACACCCCCTCGAGTTGCGCAGTGGTCTGGGCGTCCGCAGGGGCCTTGGGGAAGAGATTCAGTGGTTCGTCGCTCGGATCGGCGGTGTCGGGGGGCTGGGCGGCGGTCTCGGTGTACCCGGTGTTCTCGTTGAGGGAGTTCCACTCGAACCCCTGCTTGCGATTGGTGTCGGTGACAACCAGATCGGCCGGCGCGCCCAGGGTCGCCGATCGGAGACTCCGGTTGGTGTCCAGGGTCCCGGCATAGAGGATGGTGGGGTTGCCGGCCAACAGCCCGACCGAGGCCGCGTTGACGATTCCCGAGGCGTCCCCGTCGACGACCACCGGGTCCCGTGTCGACTCGGTGCGAACGATCGGTCGCGGATCGGTCACTGTGTAGGAAACCAGCGGAGCCGTCCAGCCCTGGTTGGGCGGACGGGCCAGGGTGGCCTCGTCGAAGTGGGGGATGAGCGGGACGTTGGGAACCGGGGTGCCGTAGGAGACGGGATCGGTCAGCCCGGGCGGGGTGACCGCCAGGTCGGCCGCCACCTGCTGCGGGATCGGGGTGTCGTAGCGCTCGTAGGCCTGGTCGTACTGGACCAGCACGTCGCCGGCGCTCATAAGCGAGGTCATCGGTCCGAGCGCGTTCCAGTCCATGGTGCCGTCCTGCAGCGGGGTATCGACCGCCTGCAAGACGTCGGCGGTGGCCAGCGAGCCCATGATCTGTTCCTCATGGGTGACGAACGGTCGGGTCATCAGGCCGGGATACACCGTGTCGATGGTGTCTCCCCACCGGTAGGCGGCGAAGTTGTTCCCGGGAAGCGCGTAGACGCGGGTGCCCGGGTGGGCCTGATCGAGCGCCGATGCGGCCTGGCGCACGTAGGCGGGGGGCTGCGCGGGCTGGGTGAAGCCGTTGGCGATGATGGCCCCGGTCCACAACGGTGTGGTTGCGGCGGCGATGGCGGCCACCGCGAACCCCCCGACGATCAGTCCGGTCCGGCGCACCCGGCCGGCAAGCGCACTGACCCCGCCTCCGAGGAACATGGCCAGCCCCAGGATGACCAGGGGAGAGGCCCGATCGGTGGAGCGCAAGGCCAAACCGGCGGTCGTGTCGACCAGGAACGACTTGATCAGCGATCCGACCGCGGAAGGACCCGAATAGGGATTGGGCCCGACCGACAGCACCACGCCCACCACGGTGATCAGCACGAAATAGACCCGGTGCCGCCAGCGGGAGAAGGCGGCGGCGATGAAACAGAGCGCCGGTACCACGAAACTGGCGCCGATCAGCCAGACGTTCTGGGTATAGGCCACCGCCGCCTGGGTCCAGGCCCCGACCCGGTCCGATCCGTAGAAGTACCAGTACCCCAGTCCCCGGATGATCTCGGAGGCGAGGGAGGCGCCGCTGGTGGCCGGGACGGTCTCGGTGTACTTGAGCACGTTGACCCCGTAGATCGCCTCCATCTGAAGGCCGACCGCCCACCACAGCGAGACCAGCGCGCTGAGCAGGCCTACCCGCCAGGCCACGCCCAGCGCCTTTCGCCAGGTGGCCTCCTTGGTAACGACCACGGCGTAGGGGAGCCACAGGGCGGGGGCGATACCCACATAGAGGATGGAGCTGGCGTTGATGCCGCTGGTGAGGGCCACCACCAGGGCGAACAGGGCCGGGTACCGCCATCCGCCGCGTCGCAGGGCGAGGATGACCAAGGCCACCATCCAGGGCAGGCCGGCCCAGGGGAGGAGGATCACCGAGATCCGACCCGCGTACTGCAGGACGTAAGGGGTGAACATGAACCCGATGGCGCTGACGTACCGGCCCGGGCCGGAGAGCCCGACGACCCGGCACAGGGCGAGGGCGCCGGTCCCCGCCGCCAACAGCAGGCACCCCATCCACAGCCGTTGGGCGACCCAGAGGGGTACGTGCAGCTCGGCCATGGCCCAGTAGAAGGGGCCCATCGGCAGGAGGTAGCCGATGTTCTGGTGGGTCACCGTTCCGAGCCCCACCCCCGGATCCCAGGCCGACACCGCCTGGCGCACGTAGCGCCCCGGATCGAGGTACAGGTAGGTCTTGGTGTCGTCGCTGACCACACCGGGCCGTGAGGCCAGCATGGGAACGAAAGCCAGCACGGCCAGGAAGGCGTTGTCGGCGACGACCCGGAGTCGGCTGGGGGACCGGAGCCGGTCGTAGATCGACCCGATCCGGCCGGGCGCCCGGTGGTCGGGCGCGACAGGGGAGAGTTGGGGATCCGACACGAGTGATCGGTAGTGTAAACAACCGAGCACCGACCTTGGCAGCACCGTCGAACACCTCCATGACCAGCCGGGACGACCGGGGGAGCCCAGATGAGCCACAGCAGTTCCGATCACGCCGGCCACGGCCTGCTGGAGGCGTCAGGCGGTCGGGGATCCGGCGCCCGTCTCACCGGAGAGCGGCCCATGCAGGGAGTCACCCCCGATTCGCTGCTCGCCCTCCATGCCGCCGGGTATCGAACCATCATCGAGCGACTGGGTGCCGGGACCGTGCTCGACGTCGGGTGCGGCCAGGGATTCGAGTCGGTGCGGTTCCTCGCAGAGGACCGGGTGGTGATCGGGGTCGACTACAGCGTCGACGCGGTCACCGCGGCCCGGAGTCGGTGGGGCGGAGACGGTCTGTCGGTGGCGCAGATGGACGCGCTGTCCCTCGGATGCGCCCAGGGTTCGTTCCGCTGGGCGTGCTCCTCGCATCTGATCGAACACTTCGACGATCCCAAGAGCCACGTGCGGGAACTGGCGCGGGTGTTGGCGGACGACGG
Source organism: uncultured Acidimicrobiaceae bacterium (assembly GCA_963734395.1). Lineage (GTDB taxonomy): Bacteria > Actinomycetota > Acidimicrobiia > Acidimicrobiales > RAAP-2 > Bog-756. The sequence goes on from CAVTGY010000004.1 coordinate 143,623, forward strand.
GACGGTGTTCTTCCTCACCCCCAACGCTCCGGCCGACTTCGAGAACCCGTTCCACGTCCACCTGTTCGAGCCCCCCGAGCTCGCCGACCTGCTCTCCCGTTACTTCGGCGAGGTCACCATCCAGGGCTTGGACCCGGTGCCCCATGTCAAAGCCGACTTCACCGCCCGACGGACCAAGGCGGACAAGGTGCTGCGCCTCGACGTGCTGGACCTGCGTCACCGGATGCCCCGCTCGTGGTACATCGGGATCTACACCCGGATCCTCCCCCTGGCCTACCGGGTCATCGCCCGCGGGGACGCGGGGGGTTCGACCGGCATCACTCCCGACGATTTCGAGATCACCGATCAGATCGACCGCACCACCATGGTGCTCTTCGCCACCGCGTCCCGACCGCGGCGCTCCCGCTGACGAGGCTGATCGGGTGCTCACGGTCGGGCTCACCGGCGGCATCGGGGCGGGCAAATCGACGGTGGCCGACCTGCTGGTCGGGCACGGGGCCCGCCTGGTCGACGCCGATCTGGTGGCCCGGGAGGTGGTGGCACCCGGCGGACCCGCCTATCAACCGGTCATCGACCGCTTCGGGCCGGGAGTGGTCGATGCCGCCGGCCTCATCGACCGGCCCAAACTCGCTGAGCTGGTCTTCGGCCATCCGGAGGCCCTGACCGACCTCAACGCGATCACCCATCCCGCCATCGGCGTGGAGATGATCGCCCGGAAGGACCGCTTTGCCGGAACCAACGAAATCGTTGTGATGGACATCCCGCTTCTCAAGAGCGTTCACCGGGAGATGCTGGCGCTGGCGGCGGTGATCGTGGTGGACACCCCGACCGAGCTGGCCCTCGAACGACTGGTGACGTCGCGGGGGATGGCCCGCGCCGACGCCGAAGCCCGCATCGGCTCCCAGATCGACCGTCGGGACCGCTTGGACGGGGCCGACCTGGTCATCGACAACTCCGGTGACCACGATCACCTCCTCGGCGAAGTCGACCGGATCTGGGCGGCACTGGTCGACCTCCGCGACACCGACGGCGGGACTGCGCCCAACGGGTGAGCAGTTCGGGCCGGGCGGGCGGCCGGTACCATCGGGAGCGTGCCGGAATTCGAGGTGGTCTCGCCGTTCCGTCCTGCCGGCGATCAGCCAGAAGCGATCGCCGGGCTGGTGGCGGGGCTGACCAGGGGCGATCGCTACCAGACCCTGTTGGGCATCACCGGATCGGGAAAGACGGCCACCATCGCATGGACCATCGAAGCCGTCCAGCGTCCCACCCTGATCATCGAGCCGAACAAGTCGCTGGCCGCCCAGCTGGCCGCCGAGCTCAAGGGGTTCTTCCCCCGCAACCGGGTGGAGTACTTCGTCTCCTATTACGACTACTACCAGCCCGAGGCGTACGTGCCCTCGTCGGATACCTACATCGAGAAGGACTCGTCGATCAACGACGAGATAGACCGGCTGCGACACGCGTGCACATCGTCCCTGCTGCTCCGGTCGGACACCATCGTGGTGGCTTCGGTCTCCTGCATCTACGGGCTGGGCTCACCCGACGAGTACCGCGACCGCATCGTCGCTCTGCGACCCGGTGAGGTTCATGATCAACGCTCGTTGCTCAAGCGCCTGATCGAACTGCAGTACTCCCGCAACGACGTGACGCTGACCCGCGGGCAGTTCCGGGCCCGCGGCGACACCCTGGAGATCCATGCCGCCTATGAGAGCCAGGCCGTCCGGGTCGAGTTCTTCGGCGACACCGTGGAGCGCATCCGGCCGTTCGACGTCCTCACCGGCGAGATCGGCGACGAGCTCGAGGAACTGGTGGTGTTCGCCAATACCCACTACGGCACCGGCGATGAGCGCATGCGTGATGCCATCGAGGGAATCGAGGTCGAGCTCCGTGAGCGGTTGGGCGAGCTCAACCAGGCCGGCAAGCTGCTCGAAGCGCAAAGGCTCCGCATGCGCACCGAGTACGACCTGGAGATGCTGGCCGAAACCGGCGTGTGCAGCGGCGTGGAGAATTACAGTCGGCACCTCGACGGACGGGCACCGGGGGAAGCGCCCTACACCCTGCTCGACTTCTTCCCCAAGGACTTCCTGGTCGTCCTCGACGAGAGCCATGTGGCGGTGCCCCAGCTGCGGGGTCAGTACGCCGGTGACCGGTCGCGCAAGGAGACTCTGGTCGACCACGGATTCCGCCTGCCTTCGGCCATGGACAACCGGCCTCTGCGGTTCGAAGAGTTCATCGAGCGCACCGGCCAGGCCATCCTGCTGTCGGCCACTCCCGGGCCCTGGGAGCTCGAGCACAGCGCCAACGTGGTCGAGCAGGTGATCCGGCCCACCGGCCTGGTCGACCCCGAAGTGGACATCCGGCCCACCACCGGGCAGATCGACGACCTCCGCGAACGGATCGAGGCGGTGGTCGCCGACGGAAGCCGGGTGCTGGTGACCACCCTGACCAAGAAGATGGCCGAGGACCTGACCGACTACCTCGCCGAACAGGGCGTTCGTGTGCAGTACCTCCATTCGGACGTGGACACCATGGCCCGAATCGAGATTCTCCGCGACCTGCGGCTGGGGGTCTTCGACGTCCTGGTCGGGATCAACCTCCTCCGCGAGGGACTGGATCTGCCCGAAGTGGCCCTGGTGGCGATCCTCGATGCCGACAAGGAGGGGTTCCTCCGCTCGGCGTCCTCGCTGATCCAGACCATGGGCCGAGCGGCCCGGAACGTCAACGGGAGGGTGGTCATGTACGCGGACACCATCACCGACTCGATGACCACCGCCATCGGGGAGACCCAGCGCCGGCGGGCCCGCCAGATCGCCTACAACCAGCAACACGGCATCGATCCGCGCTCGATCACCAAGTCGGTCACCGACATCCTGACCCGGGTTCGGGACGACGAAGGAGGTTCGGCCGTACTGGCCAACGGAACGGCGCAACGGGGTCGGGGGCGCGATCGTGATCCACGGGAAGCCGCCGCCCTGATGGTCGAGGCGCTCGGTCCCGACGCCGACGAGCTGTCCGGCCTGCTCCACCGCCTGGACATCGAAATGACCCGGGCCGCAGACGAGCTGCGATTCGAGGAGGCCGCCCTCCTCCGGGACGAGATCTCCGAGCTGAGAGCCCTGATGGTCCGCGACCCGGTCGACGGATCGCCGGTGCTGCCCGGCGACACCGCCGACATCGAGGCCACCCTCGACCTCTGACCGCAGGGCTGACCGCGGGGCGCCCCGTTCCCTCCCGGTATCCTCACCGGGATGGCCGATCGACTGGTGGTGCGTGGCGCGCGCGAGCACAATCTCCAAGATGTCTCCTTGGATCTGCCGCGGGACCAGCTGATCGTCTTCACCGGGCTCTCGGGTTCGGGCAAATCCTCGCTGGCCTTCGACACCATCTACGCCGAGGGCCAGCGCCGGTACGTCGAGTCGCTGTCGGCCTACGCGCGGTCAATTCCTCGGCCAGATGGACAAGCCGGACGTCGATTTCATCGAGGGGCTCTCGCCGGCCATTTCGATCGACCAGAAGTCGGCCTCCCGCAATCCACGATCGACGGTGGGGACGGTGACCGAGGTCTACGACTACCTGCGATTGCTCTACGCCCGGATCGGCAAGCCGCACTGCCCGACCTGCGGGCGACCGGTGGCCCGGCAGAGCCCCCAGCAGATCGTGGACCGCATTCTGGCCATGGAGGAAGGCACCAGGTTCATGGTGTTGGCACCCGTGGTCCGGGGGCGCAAGGGGGAGTATGGCGCCCTCCTCGACGATCTGGCCAAGCAGGGCTTCGCCCGGGCCCGGGTGGACGGGGTGGCGGTGGAACTGGCCGATCGGGGCGAGCTGGATCTGGCTCGTTACGAACAGCACACCATCGAAGTGGTGGTCGACCGCCTGGTCAGGCGCGACGACATCCGCCGCAGGCTCACCGAGTCGCTGGAGACGGCGCTGTCCCTGGCCGAAGGGGTCGCCGAGGTGGTGGTGGTCGACGCCGACGGTACCGAGGAGGAGGCGATCACCTTCAGCCAGCACCTGGCCTGTACCCACTGTGGGCTGAGTTTCGAGGATCCCTCGCCCCGAAACTTCTCGTTCAACTCACCCTACGGTGCCTGCACCGCCTGCACCGGTCTGGGGACCCGGTTCGAGGTCGATCCCGAGTTGGTGGTGCCCGATCCGACCAAGTCGTTGGCCGAGGGAGCCTTGGCTCCCTGGTCAGGGGCACGCGGCGAGTACTTCACCCGGATGATCGCGGCGGTGGCCGAAATGGGCGGGTTCTCCCTCGACGATCCCTGGGAGAAGCTCACCAAGGCCAACAAGAAGCTGATCCTCTACGGCACCGGAAGCAAGCAGGTCCACCTCAAGTACCGCAACCGCTATGGGCGCCAGCGTTCCTTCCACGCCCATTACGAGGGCATCGTTCCCTGGTTGCAGCGACGCCATTCCGAGGCGGAGTCCGACTTCCTCCGGGACAACCTCGAGGGCTATCTGCGGGAGGTTCCCTGTCCGGAGTGCGGCGGGGCCCGCCTCCGACCGGAGTCGCTCGCGGTCACCGTGGGTGGCTACTCCATCTACTCCCTCTGTTCGCTCTCCATCGGCACCGCGGTGGACGTGGTGGCTTCACTGGAACTCTCGGACAGGGATCACCTGATCGCCGACAGGGTCTTCCGCGAGGTACGCGAACGGATGCAGTTCCTCCTGGACGTGGGACTGGACTACCTGACCCTGGCCCGGTCGGCGGCCACCCTGTCGGGCGGCGAGGCACAGCGCATCCGACTGGCCAGTCAGATCGGCAGCGGACTGGTCGGTGTCCTCTACGTCTTGGACGAGCCGTCCATCGGCCTCCACCAGCGGGACAACAAGCGGCTGATCGGAACGTTGAAGCGTCTGCGCGACCTGGGCAACACGGTGATCGTGGTCGAACACGACGAGGAGACCATTCGAGTCGCCGACCACGTGGTCGACGTTGGCCCGGGCGCCGGGGAGCACGGCGGCCGGATCGTCCACTCGGGGCCGGTGCTCGGACCGGGCGGTCTCGAGTCCAACCCGGACTCCTTGACCGGTCAGTACATCGCCGGGGTCAAGTCGATCCCGGTGCCGGCGGTCCGTCGCTCGGGGAGCGGGGAGGTGCTGACCGTCGAAGGTGCCCGCGAGCACAATCTGCACGACATCGACGTCCAATTCCCACTCGGTCGGTTGGTGGCGGTGACCGGCGTGTCCGGTTCGGGCAAGTCGACCCTGGTCAACGACATCCTCCTCCGTTCGCTGGCCAAGCAGGTACACCGGGCCAAATCCGTGCCCGGGCTCCACCGGACCATCAGTGGGGTGTCCCACGTGGACAAGGTGGTCGAGGTGGACCAGGCGCCCATCGGACGCACCCCCCGGTCGAATCCCGCCACCTACACCGGCGTGTTCGACCATATCCGCCGGCTGTTCAGCCAGACCCAGGAGGCCAAGGTCAGGGGTTACCTTCCCGGACGGTTCTCCTTCAACGTCAAGGGGGGCCGGTGCGAGGCGTGTTCCGGGGACGGCACCATCCGGATCGAGATGCACTTCCTGCCCGACATCTACGTGCCCTGCGAGGTGTGCCACGGAGCTCGATACAACCGGGACACCCTGGAGGTCACCTTCCGGGGCAAGACCATCGCCGACGTGCTCGACCTGTCGTGCGAGGAGGCCCTGGCCTTCTTCTCCCACCAGCCACCGATCGCACGCCATCTCCAGACCCTGGTCGACGTGGGCCTCGGCTACATCCGCCTCGGCCAACCGGCTCCCACCCTGTCCGGTGGCGAAGCGCAACGGGTCAAGCTGGCCTCCGAGCTCAGCCGGAGACCGACCGGGCACACTCTCTATGTGCTCGACGAGCCGACCACCGGTCTCCACTTCGACGATGTGCGCAAACTGCTCGATGTGCTCAGTCGGCTGGTCGACCAGGGCAACACGGTCATCGTCATCGAACACAATCTCGACGTGATCAAGAGCGCCGACTGGATCATCGACCTGGGTCCCGAGGGGGGTGAACGGGGTGGTTCGATCGTGGCGGTGGGCACCCCCGAGGAGGTCGCTCGGGCCAAGGGCAGCTACACCGGGGAGGTCTTGGCCCCGCTGCTGGGGCTCAAACGGCGCCGAGCCGAGGCCCGACGCCCAAAGGCCAAGAAGGCGACCGCAACCGTGCCCCGGGCACGGAGGGTGGCGGCGGCACGGTAAACCAGCGGTTGGCGGTGAACCGTGCTCACACCGTGGCCAGCATTCGCTCCAGGGCCACCCGTGCCCACCGGGCGGTCTCCCCGTCGACGGTGATTCGATTGCGCACTTCGCCGGCCACCAGCCCCTCGAGGACCCAGGCCAGGTGCTGGGCATCGATACGGAACATGGTCGAGCAAGGACAGACCAATGGGTCGAGGGAGACCACCGTCTTGTCGGGGTTCTCGTCACCGAGTCGCTTGACCAGATGGATTTCGGTGCCGATGCCGATCACCGATCCGGGCGGGGCGTCCCCGACCGCCCGGATGATGAAGTCGGTCGAGCCGACCTGGTCGGCGGCCACCGCCACCTCATGGGCGCATTCGGGATGAACCACCACGATGCCCTTTGGATACTCGGCGCGGAAGGACTCGATGTGAGCGGTACGGAACCGCTGGTGCACCGAACAGTGCCCCTTCCACAACAGAATGGTGGCCGACTTGAGAGTGCCGTCGTCGAGGCCTCCGTTCTCGAGCCGAGGGTTCCACACCGCCATGTCACCCTCGGAGTAGCCGAGCTCGAAGCCGGTGTTACGCCCGAGGTGTTGGTCGGGGAAGAAGAGGACCTGGTCGCCACGTCGGGAGTTCCGGTCGTCAAGGGCAAGCGCCCATGTCATCACCGCTCGGGCGTTGGACGACGTGCACACCACACCCCCGTGGCGACCCACGAATGCTTTGAGGGATGCCGACGAGTTCATGTAGGTCACCGGGATCACCCGTGCTAGATCGGTCACCTCGCCCAGGGTCTCCCACGCCTCTTCCACCGAGTCGATGTCGGCCATATCGGCCATCGAACAGCCCGCATTCAGGTCCGGGAGAATGACCTGTTGCTGGTCGCTGGTGAGGATGTCCGCCGACTCGGCCATGAAGTGCACGCCGCAGAACACCACGAATTGGGCATCCGATTGCTGGGCGGCAATTCGGGACAGACCGAAGGAATCACCACGGGCGTCGGCCCACCGCATCACCTCGTCGCGCTGGTAGTGGTGCCCGAGGATGATCAAACGCGAACCCAGTTCGGTCTTCGCCGCCCCGATCCATTGTTCGAGCTGGTCGTGGCTCGCCGTCGTGTACCGATCGGGGAGTGCTGTCTGTAACCGGAGCATATGGGTATGACCCCCTTTTGGAGGCGCTCCGGTAACGGCCGGCGGGGACAGCCTGGTCGCCCGTCCGCGGGGATGTCGGCCCCGGTGCGCTGGATGTCGCCGGAAACCAGGCCGGCGTAACCGCAGTCTATGCCTACCGCCCGGCGCAGGTGCGCCCGATCGCGTCCCCGGCCGGACACGGCACACTGGGGGGGTGGTGACCCGACCTCTTCCCGGCTCGATTCCCGAGGGTGCCGGCTCGTATCAGTTCGTGGACGGGAACGGACGGGTTCTCTACGTGGGCAAGGCGAAATCGCTCCGGCAGCGCCTCAACAACTACTTTCAGGACCCGGCCGGTCTTCCTCCACGCACCGCGCAGATGATCAGCCAGGCCGACCACGTCGAGTGGATGGTGGTCGACACCGAGGCGGAGGCGCTGCTCCTCGAGCACAATCTGATCAAGCAGTTCCAGCCCCGCTACAACGTGCGTCTCAAGGACGACAAGAGCTACCCGTGGCTGGCGGTCAGCGTCGACGACACCTGGCCCCGGCCGGCGGTGGTGCGCGGGCGAAAACGGAGCGGGGTCCGCTACTTCGGCCCCTATCCCAACGTGGGTGCCATACGGGAGACTCTCGACCTGCTGTTGCACTCGTTTCCGGTGCGGACTTGTTCGGATACCAAGTTCCGGCGGCACGAACGACTCGGCCGACCCTGTCTCCTGTTCCACATCGAACGTTGTTCCGGGCCGTGCGTCGGTGCGGTGGACCACGAACAGTACGACCAGATGGTGGCCGATTTGATCTCCTTCCTCAGCGGGGACACCGGACCGCTCGAGAAGGGACTGGAGACCGCCATGCTCGAAGCGTCCGGCGCGCTCGAGTTCGAACGGGCCTCGGTGCTCAGGGACAAGCTCGAGGCGGTGCGGGCGGCCGATGCGGTCCGCCAGATGGAACTCCGCCATCCCGAGGATCTCGATGTGTTCGGACTTGCCGAGGACGAGTTGGAGGCGGCGGTACAGGTGTTCCACGTACGTTCGGGCAAGGTCGTCGGGCGTTCCGGCCTCTTCGTCGACAAGGTCGAGGACCTCACCCGTGGACAGCTGATGGAGCGGATCCTGGTCGACGTGTATGCAGATCCGCCATCGGGCGTACCCCGCCAGGTACTGGTCCCATCCATGCCGATCGACGTGCCCGCGGTGACCGACTATCTCAGTGTGCAGCGGGGCGGCCCGGTGGTGCTCCGGGTTCCTCTGCGGGGCACCAAGCGCGACCTGTTGCAGACGGTGGAGCACAATGCGGGGGAGTCCTTCGTGCGGCATCGATTGCACCGGACTGCGGATCACAACAGCAGAGCCCGTGCCCTCGACGCGTTGCAACGGGAATTGGCACTCCCTGATGCCCCACTTCGCATCGAGTGCTACGACATGAGCCATCTGCAGGGCACCGATTACGTGGGGTCTATGGTGGTCTTCGAGGACGGCTTGCCCAAGAAGAGTGACTACCGCCACTTCCGGGTGACCTCGGTGCCGGGCAACGACGACTATGCCGCAATGGAGGAGGTGCTCACCCGGCGCCTCACCACCTTGCTGGCCGAAGACAAACCGGCAACCGCACCGGCAACCGAGGGCGACGACACACTCGGGCCCGCGGTGACACCCACCAGACGGCGGTTCGCCTATCCACCGCAGCTGCTTCTGCTCGACGGGGGTCTGGGACAACTCAACGTCGGCGCCAGGGTGCTGGACTCGTTGGGGCTGTCCGACCGGATTCCCATTGCCGCCCTGGCCAAGAGCTTCGAAGAGATCTACCGGCCCGGAATGTCCGAACCGATTCGGCTCTCCCGACAGTCCGAAGGGCTCTATCTGCTCCAGCGAGTTCGGGACGAAGCCCACCGCTTCGCCATTTCGTACCACCGGACCCTGCGGGGCAAGCGAATGATCGCCGGTGCGCTTGATGGGATCAGCGGGCTGGGACCGAAACGCCGGTCGCGACTGATCGAGCAGTTCGGTGGCCTCACCGGGCTCAGAAGTACCTCCCGTGAGGAACTGCTCGGCCTATCGTGGTTGCCGGCCGAGGTGGGTGCCGCGGTCTTCGAGCGACTGCACACCCCGCTGGCCCCGAACGGGACAGCGCCCAGGCGTGAAAAGGTGGATCGATGAGCGAATACCTGGTGGTGACCGGCATGTCCGGCGCCGGCCGATCGACGGCCGGGGCCACCCTGGAGGACCTGGGTTGGTTCGTGATCGACAACATGCCCTCCGCCCTGATTTCCAAGGTGTCCGAGCTGGTGGACGGAGCCGGGTCCGAAATGGAGCGCGTGGCATTCGTGGTCGGGCGGGGAGGGGGTGACCTCGACGACGTGCTCCCCGCCGTGGATGCGCTCGAGGGAAGCCGCCACCGGGTGCGCATCCTGTTCCTGGATGCGGCCGACGATGTGCTGATCCGGCGATTCGAAGGAACCCGCCGGCGCCACCCCCAGGCAGCGCGGGGGGTGGTCGATTCCATCGCCGACGAACGGCTCCTGCTGAGCGGATTACGAGATCGTGCCGATCTGGTGATCGACACCGGCGAGCTCAACACCAATCAGCTTCGTACTCGGTTGGTCGAGGTCTTCGGGGCAGAGGAGCCGGGGGGCACCATGCAGCTTTCCATCCTCTCGTTCGGGTTCAAGCACGGTGTCCCGCTGGACGTGGACCTGATGTTCGACTGCCGGTTCCTGCCCAACCCGTACTGGGACGAGAAGCTTCGCAGCCACAGCGGTCTGGAGGAGCCGGTGAGGAAATACGTGTTGGATCGACCGGAGACAACCGCGTTCCTCGACAAGCTCGACGAGTTGCTGGTGATGCTGATTCCCGCGTATGTGCGCGAGGGGAAGTCCTATCTGACCGTGGCCATGGGGTGCACCGGTGGCCGGCACCGTTCGGTCGTACTGGCCGAGGAACTGTCCCGCCGGCTCGATGACCACGGACTGCCGACCACCGTCTTCCACCGGGATGTCGAGCGGTGAGCAATGTCATCGCCGGGGGGCGATCGATGGCAAGCCCAAAGGTGGTTGCTCTGGGTGGCGGGCACGGTCTGGCCGCCACGCTGAGAGCCGTGCGCACGTACACCGACCAGGTGACCGCCATCGTGTCGGTGGCCGACGACGGTGGCTCGTCGGGTCGGCTGCGCGAGTTCCTTCAGATAATTCCCCCTGGCGATCTCCGCATGTGCCTGGTGGCCCTGGCTGAGCCCGGCTCGCCGTTGGCGGCGGCATTCGGGTACCGGTTTGCCGACGAGGAGTTGGCCGGCCATTCGTTGGGCAACTTGATCCTGGCCGGTCTGATCGACGGGGCACCGGGTCCGGTCGCCGCGTTGGATGAGGCGTGCCGGCTGCTCGGTGTCCGAGGCCGGGTACTACCGGCGACCAATGACGCGGTGGTACTCAAAGCGGTCGCCGCCGGCGGGTCGGTGGCGGGTCAGGTAGCGGTGATGGCGACCGACAACATCCGGACGGTCTCGCTGGTGCCCGACGATCCCAAGGCGCCCGACGAAGCGGTCACCGCACTGGCCGAAGCCGACCAGATAATTCTGGGGCCGGGATCATTGTTCACCAGCGTGCTGGCTGCTGCCGTCGTCCCCGAGATCCGTGAGGGCATCAGCCGCTCGAATGCTCCGAAGGTCTATGTCTGCAACCTGCGCCCACAGGTCCCCGAGACCGAGTCTTTCGACGTCGGAAGACACGTCGAAGCGCTGGTGGCGCACGGTGTTCTGGTTGATGTTGCGGTCTGTGACACCTCGGGGATCGGGTTGGGCGAGCCGGCCGTCGAGGTAGTCGACGCCGCGTTGGCCCGGCCCAATGGGCTGGCTCACGACTCCGAAAAACTGGCGTTGACCCTCTCCGATCTGCTCGGATGGAGCAGATGACTGGTCCCGTTGCCCTAACCTGGATGCCGTTCTGGGTGCCACAATGGGGTGTGAGGCGGACCGAACAATGAAGAATGAGGCTGACAGGCAATGACCGTACGGATCGGGATCAACGGCTTCGGACGCATCGGTCGTAACTATCTCCGGGCCCTGCGTGCCATGGGTGCCGATGTGGAGGTGGTGGCCGTCAACGACCTGACCTCCGCCGACACCCTTGCCCACCTCCTCCGCTTCGACTCGACCCAGGGTCGGTTCGGGAGTGAGGTAAAGGTGGTCGACTCTTCGATCGTGTTGGATTCGGGCCCCATCGCGGTGCTCGCGGAGCGAGACCCGAAAGCGTTGCCATGGGACAGCCTGGGGGTGGAGGTGGTGATCGAATCCACTGGACTGTTCACCACCCGAGACTCGGCTGCGGCCCACCTGGAGGCCGGGGCTTCCCGGGTCATCGTCTCCGCGCCGGCCAGCGATGTGGACGGCACCTTCGTCGTCGGGGTGAACGATTCCGAATTCGATCCGGACAAGGACTTCGTCGTCTCCAACGCTTCGTGTACCACCAACTGTTTCGTTCCGATGGTGAAGGTGCTGGACGACGCGTTCGGAGTCGAAAGCGGAATGATGACCACGATTCACGCCTTCACCAACGATCAGAATCTCCTCGATCTGCCGCACAAGGATCTTCGCCGGGCACGTGCGGCGCCGATCAACATCGTCCCCGCCTCGACGGGAGCGGCCCGAGCCACCGGTCTCGTGCTCCAGTCGATGAAGGGCAGGCTGGACGGCAGTGCGTTCCGGGTACCGGTCCCGGTCGGGTCGGTTACCGACTTCACCGCGGTGATCGCCGGTGCGGTCACCGTCGACGAGGTCAACGCCGCCTTTGCCCAGGCAGCGTCATCGGGGCCTCTGTCGAGGGTTCTCGTCTATACCGAGGACCCCATCGTGTCCTCGGACATCATCGGCAGTCCCGCCTCGTGCACCTTCGATGCCGGGCTGACTATGGTGATGCCTTCCGCCTCAGGAATTACCCTGGTGAAGGTGGAGGGTTGGTATGACAACGAGTGGGGGTACGCCAATCGCCTGGTCGATCTCTCGCTGATTGTCGGCGGCGCCGGATCCTGAAGAGATCGGCTGGTAGTGGGAGGGGGATCGAGGGGATGACCGGCGATGAATGAAGGACCAGACAATCCGCTGGTCAACGGCCTGCCTCTGCTGGGCGACCTTCCGGATCTCGACGGCGCCAACGTGCTGGTTCGGGTCGACTTCAACGTGCCGCTCCGACCGTGTGGGACCGAGCCATCGGTGGTCGCCGATGATTTTCGCATTCGCGCCGCCCTGCCGACGATCGAATACCTCCATGCCCAGGGTGCATCGGTGACCGCATGCACACATCTGGGACGTCCGGCAGGAATTCACCAAGTCGAGTGGGACCTGGGACCGATCCGCGAAGTGCTGTTCGAGCTGGCGCCCAAAGTGGAGCTGCTCGAGAATCTGCGGTTCGATCCCGGCGAGGCGGACAATGATCCAGGCTTCGTCGAAAAGCTGGTCAACGGTCATGATGCCTATGTCAACGACGCGTTCGGAGTCTCCCATCGCCGGCACGCGTCGATCGTGGGTCCACCGACTTGGGTGCCGAGTGCCGCCGGGTACCTGCTTCAGCGGGAGATCGAAGCGCTGGGCGGCCTTCTCGGCACACCGACCCGACCGTTCGTCGCGGTGGTCGGCGGGGCGAAGGTCTCTGACAAGATCGGTGTCCTCAAAGCGCTCTTGCAGCGGGTGGACGCACTGGTTGTGGGGGGAGGCCTCGCGTTCACCTTTCTGGCTGCTTCCGGTCACGATGTGGGCGGATCAATGATCGATGAGCAGAGGATCCCCGATTGCCAGTCCATGCTTCGGTCGGGAAAGCCGATCCTGTTGCCCACAGACATCGTTGCGCTCGAGCCGGGCGCGCCGTTCGGGTGTGGGTGCTCGGAAGGAGAGCTACGAGTGGTCGGGGCCGACATCCCCGCCGGGTGGCAGGGTCTCGACATCGGACCGGCGACGGTGGAATCCTTCGCCCGGGTGATCAAGAGTGCAGGAACGGTCCTGTGGAACGGGCCGATGGGAGTCTTCGAAGACGAGCGGTTCAATGCCGGCACCGCCGGAATCGCCCGAGCTGTCTCAGAATGCGGCGGATACACGGTTGTCGGTGGAGGCGACAGTGTGGCCGCTGTCGACGAGCTCGGACTGGAGGATCAAATCAGCTTCATCTCCACCGGGGGCGGTGCATCGCTCGAACTGCTCGAGTTCGGTGACCTTCCCGGGTTGGCAGCATTGCGCGGTGCGATCAACGCGCCGCCGCGCAAGGACGAACCGAAGCCGATCACCCCCGACCGGTGAAGGACATCGCGCCTCGCCGTCCGCTGATAAGCGGCAACTGGAAGATGAACCTCGACCACCTCGAGTCGTTGCACGCAATTCGAGACATTGGGCTGCGACTCCAGCCTTCCGACGCCGGTTCCGTGGACATTTCTGTACATCCCCCGTTCACGGACATCCGCACCGTGCAGTCGGTCGTCGAGCCCGAAGGGCTTCCGGTGTCCTTGGGTGCGCAAAACTGCGCCGTCGAGGACAGCGGTGCCTTCACCGGAGAGGTGAGTGCGGTGATGCTGGCTCGACTGCACGTCGAATACGTGATCGTCGGTCACTCGGAGCGCCGACGCATGTTCGGCGAAGTGGACGAGGTGGTGGCGGCCAAGGTCCGGGCGGTTGTACGCAACCAGATGACCCCCATCTGCTGCGTGGGCGAGACCCTCGAGGAGCGGGAGCTCGGACTGACCAAGGACCGGCTTGCCAGTCAGGTCGAGATGGCGCTCGGTTCATTGACCGCTGAAGCGGTCGGCACCATGGTCATCGCCTACGAGCCGGTGTGGGCCATCGGAACCGGCCAAGCGGCCAGTCCTGAAGACGCCCAGGAAGCCTGCCAATGGATCCGGGAGACGGTGAGCCGGTGTGCCGATCCAGAAGCGTCGGCTCGGATCCGGATCCTCTACGGTGGCTCGGTCACCGAGGAGAACACCGAATCCCTGATCCAGTGTGCCGATGTCGATGGCGCCCTGGTCGGGGGGGCCAGCCTGGATGCCGCCGCCTTCGTGGGCATCATTCGGGCCGCGGCACGATCCGTGCGCTGACTTTGCTAGCGTTTGCCTCGGTCTCAGGTCAAAGGAGAAGGATCCGGTGCTGACGGCAATCATCGTCATACTTCAAATAATGGCGTCGTTCGCGCTCATCTTTCTCATCCTCATGCACAGTGGCAAGGGTGGGGGACTCTCGGACATGTTCGGGGGCTCGGTGGGCTCCGCCGCCGCCGGCTCCACGGTGGTGGAGAAGAATCTTGACCGGATCACCGTCACCGTGGCGGTCATCTTTGCGTTCACCAACTTGATCCTTATCCTGCGTCTGCAGTGACCGAAAACGGCGCCGGGACCGCCGAGCGCCGCCGCCGCTTCGCGACGCTTTGGCGCGAGCACCGTGCCCGGTGGACGCTGCCCCTGGTCATCATCGTGATCATCGGATTGGTGGCGATACTCGATCATCTTGGTTCGCATCGGATCAGTCAGGTCGACGCGCAGAAGTCGGTTCTGGTGGCCGCCACCGGGGGAGAGAGCACCGTCGAGCTCAGCCGTCCGTGGGACGGATTCAACCCCAACACGCCCGAAGGTGCCGCGTCGTCTACTCCGACACTGCTCTCATCGGTACTGCCCAGTGCGTACGTGATCGATTCCAGTCTGGTCGCCGAAGTCAACAGCAACCTCCTATCGAGCGTGGAGGTCACCTCGACCTCGCCATTGACCATTCAATATGTGATCAATCCGATGGCGGTCTGGTCCGACGGCGTGCCGGTGACCGCGGACGACTTCATCTACGCCTGGGAATCCCAACGGGGCACCGGGGTCGATATCGACGGCCGACCGGACCAGTTCGCATCGAGCCTCGGCTATCGAGACGTCGCCTCGGTGACAGGGAGTCCTAGTGGGAAGACGGTTACCGTGGTGTTTGCTACGCCGTTCACCGATTGGCGTGTGATGTTCGACCATATGGTTCCTGCCCATATCGCCCGGCGAGTCGGTTGGAATCACGGATTCGACGTGTTCAACCCCGCCATCGATATTTCGGCGGGGCCGATGGAGGTGCAATCGGTCTCGGGGCATACCGCAGTACTGGTCCGCAATCCCAAGTGGTGGGGAACTCCTTCGATCCTGGACCGAGTGACCGTTACTATCGCGCCCAATCAAGAATCGTGGGTCAACCAGTTGGCGGCAAACAACAAGGCCGTGGCACAACCGTCCACGTTCGATCTGGGTACTCTCGGCTCCGTGTCGTCGCTGCCGAACACACAGAGTGCGGTCAAACCGTCTCTCAACCTCGTGCAACTGGAGTTCAATGTCACGTCTCCAGTCACGATGCGTGCGGCGGCCCGGCAAGCCATTGCCCACGCCATTGACAGGAATGCACTGTTGACCCGAACGTTCGGTTCCATCGATCCAACCCTGGCGGTCAACCAGGACCACCTGGCGACCGCGTCGCAGGCAAGCTACGAGCAATCGTCGGCGGCCGGTGAATACAGTGCGCCAGATCTCCCGACCACCGACCATCTTCTCAAGAGCATCGGGTTCCACCAGGACCCGGCGGGCAACTATGTGGACGATGCCGGGAAGCAGCTGACGTTGCGTATGGCGGTGGAGATAGGGGATCCGTGGATCAGCCAGTTGGCGGTACTGATCAGTTCGCAACTACGCAGTGCCGGGATTGCCGTGGTCACCGTTCCCGTTGACGGAGCGGAAGGAGTGCCGAGCACCGGACCGGCCAGCTCCTACGACGTGGCGCTGGTGAACAGTGTCTCCAGTCCTTTCCAGTCGGTCACTGCGGCCTGGTTTTCGGACGGACTGGGAATCATGAATTCCTCGGGTAGCGAGAACTGGAGCAAGTTGGACGATCCCCAGGTCGATCAACTGTTCATCGAGGCGGCCCAATCGCTGAATCCAGTGTCGGGTGGGTCGATCTACGCGCAGATCGACGATCAGCTATGGGACCAGATGGTCGCCCTGCCATTGTTCGCGGAGCCGGCATTGGTTGCCAACGGTGTTCAACTGGCCAATATCCAGTACAACGCATCGGTTGACGGCATCCTCTGGAATGTCCCCTTGTGGACCACACTGAAGCCGGGACCAGCCAGTCGCTAGCTGCGCCTGGTGGGCGGACACGAGGACCGGGATGGCCTGCCCGAGGGCACCAGGCGGACTCTCCCCTGTCGTACGGCGAGCCAGGGTCGCGCTACCATGCCAGACGCCCCGGTGGCCACACCGGAGCCACTTCGTCGGAGTGGCGGAATAGGCAGACGCGCTAGCTTGAGGGGCTAGTGCCCGAAAGGGCGTAGGGGTTCAAGTCCCCTCTCCGACACCCATTCTGGCCAGGGAGTATGCACATCCTGTTCTCTCTTCTCCAACGGACGGGAAGCCGCTTGTCAACAGTTTGTCTACGGAACCTTTCTGGTGGCCGTTGTCAACGGATGTCGGCACCCCGAAAATGAGCGGGTTCAGCGATCGCGATGATAGGCACCTCGGCGCTGGATGGGACAGATGTGCCCCACCGATCCGGTGTTCCGGGGCACCTACTCCTCTGGAAGATTTCGTTCATTCTGTCGGATTGGCTTACTCCCACGTACTGGACCTATCGGCTCAGCCGACGGCTGATTAGTCGGCTTCCGTGCACGCTCACGGTGCTCGAGGCCCACCCAACCGGTCGACGCGGTAGCGCCGTCGTACTTCTGGTGCAAGTGAGGATCAGGCCCGGTGTGGTAATACATCCGGGGCCAATGCAGGTTTCGGGGGATTCGTGAAGGTCTCAGCTGTTCAGTCCGGGGACGAGGGTCTCGGCGACACCGACCAAACTGGGAGGCTGTTGCCCTCAGGCGACGAAGCCGGAACCGCCCCCGAGGACAGGTCCTTCAGACCAGACGTGCAGGGACTCCGCGCCGTCGCCATCCTCCTGGTCGTTCTCTTTCACGCTGGCATCCCGGGCGTCAGCGGTGGATACATCGGCGTGGACGTGTTCTTCGTGGTCTCGGGGTTCGTGATCACCGGTGTCCTGCTGCGAGAACGTGCGGAACAGGACTCGACATCCTTGCAGCGCTTCTACGCGCGTCGAGCCCGTCGCATCCTGCCTGCGGCGACGCTGGTCATCATCGTCAGCGTGGTGGCTGCGTTTCACCTCCTCGGCCCGCTGACCGGGCACGAGACCGCGATCGACGGTCAGTGGGCGGCCATCTTCCTGGCCAACTTCCACTTTGCGGCCTCACAGACGAACTACCTCGCCTCGCAACAGCCGCCTTCGGCGTTGCAAAACTATTGGTCGCTGGCCGTCGAGGAGCAATTCTACATCGTGTACCCGACCATCTTCCTCGTCACAGCCGGTGTGCTTCGGCGATTTCCGCTGCGCCATCGCCTCGCTGCCGTTCTGGTGGTCATCATCGGCGCCTCCTACGCATACTCGATCGTCTTCACGGACGCCAACGCGGCCAGTGCGTTCTTTTCTCCCTTGACTCGGGCCTGGGAACTCGCCGTCGGAGGCCTCATCGCAGTTTCCGGGCACAACCTCCGCCGGATGCCTCAGGCCTGGGCCGCACTCGTGTCGTGGCTCGGGCTGGGTGCCATCGTCGTGGCGAGCGTGACACTGACGTCGGCAACGGTGTACCCCGGAGCGCTAGTCGCGGTGCCGGTCGTCGGCGCCGCGTTGGTCATCGCCGCTGGTGCAGCGGAGCCGGCCTGGGGCGCCGAGCGTATCCTTCGACAGCGACCCTTCCAGCTCCTCGGACTGATCTCGTATTCGCTCTATCTCTGGCACTGGCCGATCCTGGTGATCGCCGCCCAATACCGGGGGACGACCAGCCTCCCCGTCTGGGACAACGTCCTCTTGCTTCTCGTCGCGACGGCGGCGGCGGCGGCCACGTATCGCTTGTTGGAGAACCCCGTGCGTCACGCGAAGTCCCTTGTCGGAAGGCCAGTGGCCAGTATCGTTTTGGGCCTCTGTCTCGTCGGTGCCACCCTCGCCGTCACGACCGTCGAGGAGCGAAGGCCGACGATCAACCTTGGCAGCCTTGCAACAGCGACCACCGGTTCGAGCTGCACCCCGGCGCCGCAAGTCGTTTCTCATCTTAGGTCGACCTACTCGTCTGGCCACCCAGACTCCTTGGATCTGTTCGGCGTCGCGGATCAGTCGGTCGTCGTCATCGGTGATTCGACGTCGTGCACCCTCCTGCCAGGCCTCGCAGCGGTCGGGCCGACGTATGGAATGCAAGTCCACTCCGGCGCCGTGGTGGGCTGCGGAGTCGTGAGCGGGCAGCTGGCTCCGCTTTATAAAAACGGTCTGAATGTCGTTGCCTACACCGCAAAGTGCCAGACCGATAGCGACAACGCCGAATACACTGCCATCGAACGTTACGACCCGCGGATCGTGGTGTGGGGGAGCACGGACGAACGCTCGTCCTTCGTAGTTCAGGCTGCCGCCGGGAGCAAAGTCCTGGTGTCGGGATCACCACAGTGGCATGCGGTGATGCTGAAGCGAATGAACGCACGAGTCGACAGCCTGCTCGCCACCGGTGCCAGAGTCATACTTGTGTTGGAGCCCGCCGCGGTGCACGCGAACCCCGGGCTCGATTCCGACGACATTGCCTATGAGCGCATGAACGCTCTACTCCGGGAGGTAGCGGCGCAACACCCAGACCAGGTCGGCGTGGTAAACCTCCAGCCCCGCGTGTGCCCCTCGGGGTCGCCCTGCCCCTACGTGGTCCCGGGGTTCAACCCGACGCCGCACCGGAGCGGGCAAAAGTTTGCCTGTGGACCTTGGATATCCCCCGTCCCATGTGCCCAAACTCTGCGGCCCGTCGACGGCCTGCACTACACGCTGACGGGCTCGCTCTGGGTCGCCGAGTGGCTGGTGCCGCGAATTGCAGCGGTGGCCAAGGGGCTCTTGTCACACCCGTAGCGGAGCCTCGCCGGTCCCTCGCGAAGAGAGGACCCGGTGGCCACAAGAGCGACCACCTGCCCTCGGAACAGCCTTTGCGTCTCGGTGCTCGTCAGCGAACACCGCTGGGGGGTCCCACGCACACAACAACACTAAACACTCGGGTACTCGTTACCAACAACAGCGGCGGGTTCACCTACGGCCCTGCGAACACCGTCTCGGGCTCTGTCATGGTCAAGAACAACACCTGAGGAGTCGCCAAGTCGTTACCGGGGCACACACTGCCCCAGTCGTTGAGGGGCAGGTCTCGGTCCAGTGGAATCCGGCAGCGGGGACGGGCAACCAGGAGCCCAGAACGGGCTTCTGAACCATTGTCCGTGCGGCGGGTGACCGGGCCCGTCAAGGTTCCCTTCGGGCGGCCCAGGGCAGATACCTTGATCGCCCTACCGAGTGCCCCATGGTTGGATGCGCCAATCGGGGAAAGCCCACGACGGTTCTCCGACACGCACCTTTATGCACGGACCTGCGGCAGCCGTGATGACCCGCTGGAACGGGTCGTAGCGGATCTGGACACTCAGCTCGGCGTACAGTTCGGCCCGTAGGTCGGGATCGGCGTCAGCGAGCGGTGACGCGATATCTCGGACCTCCAGGACGAGCTTCCGCACCTCGTCCCTGCTCATCGGCTCCCGCGGTGTGGCGGCCACCAGCTCCGCCTCGGCCCGTAGTCGCTCTCCTTGGACCTCAGCCAACCATCCGCTCACAGAGCTTTCAGCGAAACCGTGGTGGATGTCGTGGCAGCTCGGGTGGCAGAGGAACTAGATGACCTGGGGCGGATAGGTGCGATGGACCAGCCTTCAGGCGGCCATGGTTGAAGTGTTGAGGACTCCTCCGGCGTGGGCGGGCCGTGCGGTATCCCTGATCGACATTATTTGCCGATCCTGCAATTCGGGAACAGTGGCGGCGGCCCCAAAGCCCGGTAATAGGCGGCCGAGCTCGGTCTGAACTCGCCCAACTGATCCTCAACCGCGTCATGGTGGTTCAATCCGAACGACGGGCCGCCGCCCCCTCCGGGTTGTGTCGAGAACGCCACATACTCCTCACATGCAAGGTCTGCCGTAGGCACTTGCTTGAGGTTGTCAAAGAGTTGCGCGTCCTCTCGAAGGTACTTGCTCATGGCTCGCCCATTCGTCAATCCGAACCCCGTCGCAACGGCCACCTGAAGGGTCAGAAAGACAGCCAACCCAGCCAGCGCGATCCATGTGAATCGCCGACCGTTCGTCGCTGACGTACGAAGCGGCGGAATACTCGCCCACGTGTAGATAACGATTCCCGTTAGAAGAATGAGGTTCACGAGAAGGTAACGATTACTGATCGCATCGGTGGATCCCAAGCCACTGCGGCCGAGGGTGATTTGAGCGTCGGTAAGCAGAGCGAAGGCGATCAACAGGAGTGGCAGGGGTATACGCTCCCTAGACTTCCGGTACCGCCAGGACTGCACAACAATGAATAACGCGACAGCAAACAGGCCCACACCGACTATCTCGGTCGAACGACGCTCCCCACCGGTGTTGTATTGACAATGTCACCCCCGCCGGGAATAACGTTGCCGATAAGGACGACGAAGTAGCGCAATGCTTCCACAGGATGGTGTAAGGCGACTCTGGGAGAGCACGCTGACGAGGGTAAGCATGCATTCTGAGTAAAGCTGTAACCGGAGAAGTACACGGCACTAGTGCCAATCGCGGCGACCAACCACACACTGCTTTCGACAAGAGCTCGACGTACCGATCGAACATCCCAGAGGATGCAGATCACGCCCAAGGGCCAACAGAGAAACCCCTGTACGGACGCCAGCGAAGCGGCCACGGCCAACACGACGCCAATAGCGAACCAAAGTCTGCGTCGATCGTTCGGCACGAGAAGGACTACCAACATCCAAATGAAGAAGAAGACGGTCAGAAACCCCCAGAGATGGGATGCCCAGAGGCTGTCTTGGACGTCGGCCAAGCTGAACCAAATAGCACCGATGACGAGGACCGGGGCCGGGGTGAGTGGTCTGTCGAGATAGTGACGAACGAGTAGTAACAAACCGGCATATGAAGCGATGTAAAGGGCGGCACTCAAGAAGATCGCCGAGCGCAGATCAAGCCCGTCGGCGAATCCGAAGAAAACGTTGATCAGGTTGCTGAGGAAGTAGCGCGATTCGGTGTGTTGCCCCCAAAGCTGGCCCAGTGACAGCTGGCTGTGGAGAGCCGCATGGACGATCGGGACGAAGGTCCAATCATCCCCGTAGAATGCGTTTGTCGCATATTTGCCGATGAAGAGCAGATAAAGGATCGGACACACACTTGCTGCCGTGACAGTCAAGAGTGAATTGTGCTCTGTTGCCCAGGCCTTCATCTTCCGTGTGCTGCTTTCGTCCGGCTACCACTTGCGAGCGCGGAATCGTCTTTGGCCCTACGCGGAACCGCAGGCTTCAACGGGTCGAACGTTCGGGCAGTGCCGCCCGCTGCTCAAGGTAGCACTGAAGGACGTTCTGCCAGGTCACCCGCTCAGCGATCTATGATCGCAATCGCGGCTCGGGTGATCGAATCAGCCGTTACGCTTCGCCCTTTCCGAGTCTGGCAGAGTTGGAATGTTGGGGGCGGTCCCAGCATTTGGAAATAGCGGAACGAGCTTGGTCGAAACTCGCCCAACTGATCTTCAACTGCGTCACGGAGTCTCAATGGGAACGAGTAACCACCACTCCCAGCTTGAGTCAATTGCGCTAGCACTACGTCGCAGGCAAGGTCCCTCTGAGGCACTCGGTTGCCGTTGACAAAGAGCCGCGCGTCGTCTCGAAGGTAGGAGCTAGTGGCTCGACCATTCATCAGGCCGAACGCGGTTGCGGCGGTTACCTGAATCATCAAGAAGATGACCACGGCAACCAGGGCCAGCCAAGCTCCTCGGTAGCCGTTGGTTGCAGACACCAACAGGGGCGGCAGGTGAGCGAAAGCGTAGAGAGCGATACCCGTGAGGAGAATAAGGTTCGCCATGACGTAGCGATTGTCTGTGATCGCCCCCGCGGGACCGAGCCCACTCCGACCGGACGCGATCGTCGCATCGAATGCCAAAGCGAAGCCGACCAGCATGAGTGGGACGGGCACACGCTCGCTGGAGGTGCGATAGCGCCACGATTGAACGAGAATAAACAGGGCGACAGCAAGCAGGGCCACACCCAGAACCTCGAAGCGGACGACGTTGTGCACCGGGGTCTCGTTGATGATGTCGCCCCCACCGGGGATGACATTGCCAATGAGAACAACGAAGTAGCGCAGTGCCTCCACAGGGTGATGCAGGGCGATACGGAGCGAGCAGGACGATGACGGTAAGCAGGCATTCTCATCGAATGAGTATCCGGAAAAGTACGAGACGATGGTGGCAGTTGCAATGCCCACCCACAACCCGCTTTTGATCAGAGTTCGACGCGACCAGGGAGTAACCCAGAGAATACAGGCCAGCCCCAAAGGCCAAAGGATTAGTCCCTGCAGGGTCGTTAGAGAACCGGCGACAGCCGCAAGGACGGCTGCGGCGAACCACAACAAGCTCCAACGATCCGGCACCAGGAAGGCGAACAGCATCACAACCAAAAAGAGGACCGTGAGATACCAGGATGTCTGGAACGCCCACAGAGCGTTCTGAACATCAGCGAGGCTGAACCAGATCAGCCCGATTACAAGTACGGGTACCGGTTTGAGGCGAGTGTGAAGGTAGTGCCGAACAAGACCTAGCAAGAACACGTACGACGCGATGAGAACGACCGCATTGAAGAAGATGACCGACCGCACATCGAACCGGTCAACCAGGCCGAATAGGACAAAAACGATGTTGCCGACGAAAAGGCGCGACTCGTTGTACTGGCTCCACAATTGGCTGAGTGATAGATGGCCGTGAATGACCGCGTGGACGAGCAAGGGGACGGACCAATCGTCTGCGTAGAAGGCGTTAGTCGCATATTTATTGATGAAGAGGAGATACAAGATTGGAGACACACTGGCTGCCGCGACAGTCAGGAGTAAATTGTGCCGTACTGCCCATGCCGCGAGCCTCCCCTCGGCGTGCTCCGCGCGTTGCACAGGATAAGCATCGCTAATAATCGCCACGTGTGCAATGGGTCGACACTCGTGCTGCACATGTGGCACGTCAACGCACCTGTGAATGAACGGAAATTCCCGGGAGGCTGGAGGGGCCTCACGGGGCCGTGGGACGGTGAGATGGGGACACGACTGTCTGGTCCACGAACCCTGCCTGGGAAGTCCGACGGCCTCTGAGGGGTCCCAAAGCCCCAGCACGCTCCTGTGAGCTGTCTCCTACCTCGGAGTCTGAGGGGGGAGAGTGGAGTGGCCGGGCTATGCGGCCCAGTCGGCTGACCACCAGCTAGGCCGTTGGGACGCACGTGCACTAAAGGCTACAAACCCCTCTCCGACACGCACCTTGGCACACGGACCAGCGGTGGCAGTGATGACGAGGTAGCTGTGCGGGTCGAACGTGCCCAACTTGAGTTCGGGGTGCCATACCTGGGAAGTAGCATTTCACGACTATGACCGCCGCGGAGGGGCCACCATGACACCTGCGGTGAGCAAAACCGATGGCCCGAGAGATTCTCTCGCGACCCAGGACCCGGCGACTGGGTTCGACGGATCTGACCCATTGCATGCGGTGAGCAAGCTGCGACCAATATTGACCGTCCGATGGTGGCTCGACTTGAAAAGCCCCGCACAGGACCGACGATCGCGCTGCATCGCTCTTGCCGTCCTGATGGCCATCGTCTTCTTCCTCATCTCCCAGTCACCGGCGCGACGTGTCGGTGACGGAGCCGAATACATGGGGATGGCGTATGCCATCTCAACCGGCCACAGCCCGGCTCTGAGTCCGACCGAGTGGACGGCGACGAGTAACTTCCTCAATAGTTTCAACGCTGCCTCTACCTTTCCTGGCTCACTCCAGAAGTACCCGGAGTTCCTCAACGCGGCCCATGGACAGAACTTTGCTCACTTCTGGATGTACTCGGCCCTGGCGGCGCCCGGCGTGGCTCTCTCCAGACTCCTCGGGTTGAACGCCAACTGGAGCTTCGTGCTGGTCAACCTTCCCCTTTATCTTCTCGCGGCTTGGCTGGCTTTGCGAAAACTCGGTCTCGCGGGAACATGGTTCCTGTTTCTCAGCCCGATCATCTGGTGGCTCGACAAGGCCGTCACCGAGACTTTTACTTTCTCCCTGTTGTCGATCGCCTTTCTCCTCCTCGAAGAGGCACCGTGGTGGTCGCTTGTGTGTCTGGGGTTCGCTGCCGATCAGAATCCCCCGATTGCTCTAGTCATACCTATCGTGTTCATCGCCGCACTGCTACGCGACAGATCGCGCCTGCGAAACCGGAAAATGTGGATCGGGACGGTGGCCGCCGTGCTCATCGCAATCCTGCATCCGATCTTCTATGAGACCCAGCTCGGCGTGATCACGCCCGAGTCGCTCACAACGGTCCACTGGCAGATCCCTTCGCTCGCCATCGTGCTCGCCCCGATCACCGACCTGAACATGGGACTGCTGGTTGACTTCCCCCTGTTCATCGTCGGGCTGGTGATCGCCACCGGTCTCGTCGTTCGCCGCCGCTGGCGCGACGTGGTGACACCGGAGACGGGAGCAGCCATCGCGGCCGCCATCATCTTCCTCCTATCCTTCGCGCAAAACACCCAAATCAATACCGGCGGTACACCATCGCTGAACCGCTATGACCTTTGGCTGATCCCCTTGCTCATTCCAGTCCTTCTCATCTGCTTCCGACAGGACCCGCGACGGATGTTCCGTTGGTTCATGCCGGTGGCCGTGCTTTCGTCGGTCCTCTCGTTTGCTGCTTACCAGCCATCCAAACCGGAGAATCCGGCAGGAACAATACCGAGCCGCCTGGCCTCGTATGTCTGGGCCCATTACCCGGATCTGGACAATCCCGTCCCCGGAGTGTTCTTTGCCCGCGAAGCTCACTCAGGCGTTGAAACCATCAGTCCAGTCGGAACCCCGACTTGCTCAAAGGTGCTGCTCGTTGACGGCGATAGCACCCCAGCGTGCCCACTTGGTCGGCTCCCTCCGGGTGCTTGTATGCGCACATCAACGACGCTCTGTTACGCAAACGCGCAGCGGCCACAGGTCGCCAGCCGAACTGGACGTGGTTACAGCTTTGTGGTTTGGTCTGGACCCCCCGGCGACCCGTCCGTCCACCCAGAACTCACCTCCGCAATAGCGGCACTTCGCCTCGCTGCTGCCTGGTGCAAAGCGGCCCCTGGGGACACAAGGGATCAGGTCTATTCGCTTATGGGACCACCCCACGGAACTGAGTGGACCCCATGGGCTGTGGCGCTCGCCAAACGATCGGGCAAGTCGGCGCCCTACGCAGAATGGGACGTTGGCTACGACATCCTGGTTGCCACATTCGAGAACGGCAAGGTCAGTTCGCTAGACGCCTATTCGCCCATCCCTCACCCGGCCACCAACATTGCCTGCCAAGCAAGTCGGCCCTGAGGACAGAACCAGCCCTCCCGCGACCAGTGTTCGCTACAGGGATTCCAAGCCTCCGAGCACGCTACTGTGAGCTGTCTCCTACCTCGCCGTCGACTGGGACGGTGGGAGAGCGGTAGGCGACGCGGCCCACTCGGCTGCCCACCACGCAGGACCTTGCGAGGCCCGTGTACTCATGGCCGTAAACCCCTCTCCGACACCAATTGTCTGCGACTCCTTAAGCCCTACTTCGGAGAAGAGCACGTTGAGCCGGGGACCACGCCACAGTCACCTCAAGATGGTCGGGGAAGACCGTCACCCACTCGACCAGCTCCTCGACCAGAA
This sequence comes from uncultured Acidimicrobiaceae bacterium, assembly GCA_963734395.1. GTDB lineage: Bacteria > Actinomycetota > Acidimicrobiia > Acidimicrobiales > RAAP-2 > Bog-756. The sequence continues at coordinate 169,696 of CAVTGY010000004.1, forward strand.
CCGCCGCTGCCGGTCGTCTGCAGCCTTCCATACGGCCTCGATGTCCAGATCCCGCAGCAAGGCCGCAGCAGCTTCGAAGCGGTCCGCCAAGTCGTTCCGTGTGTGCTCCGCCGAGGTTTGCTGGGCAATCTCATTTCGACTGCCTCAATTCCGGCTCCGAACGGCCTCCTCCTGATGGAGGTCCTCCTCACCGACGAAGACCGACACGGCACAATCGTCGCCGTCGGTGGTCCGAGCTTCATCGGTCGGGAACCCGCCGCCAAGCGGGGTGCCACAAGCCTATATTCGCCTCCGGCGGCGGCGGATCATCAGGGGCACGGTCATTGCCGCGACTATGAGCACGATGGCGGTGGCCAGGACAACGAGTCCCATGGTGAACGAATTCGGCTCGTAGTGAAGCACCACGATGTGGTGACCGGGAGGAATCTGCGCCTCGAGCATTATGTCGGCCCACTGTTTCAACGCCAGGGGACTGCCGTCGATCGTGGCGTGCCAGCCCGGTAGGTCTGTCAGTCGCAGTCGTAGGTCACGATCGCCGGTCGCAGACACCGCCATGCGCCAAGTCGCGGGGTCCGGATTGGTGACGGCGACAGGTGTTCCGATCGGGCCGATCTCCGGTGAACGAACAGGGACGAGCGTTGCGCGAGCGGCTCCGGGCACACGGTAGAGGTCCTCGCCGTCGATGCGCCTGTCGAACTGAGCCCCGGCGACTGGCGGCCCCCCGGCCTTCTGCAGCACGTAGGCGACTCCGAAGAGGCGCGCCAGCCTCGCACTGGTGATTGACGGGCAGAAGACGTTCGTCCCCGCTGGCGGGCCATGGGTCCCGGTCGCCGACGACCACAACTTGTAGTACCCAGAAGGGACAATTGGATCGTAATCCGCAAGCTCGCTCACCGAGTACCCGACATTGGCGTCGGGAAGAATTCCCAGATCCGCGTAACCGCCGACCGAAGAGCAGCTGGCGAATCCAACCGTGGACGACCCGACGATCCGGCCCAGGGTGGTGACGGCCGGGCTATTCGGAAGCATTGTGGGGCTTGCCGACCACAGCGCTGCTCCGGCAGAGACGAGAAGGGCCGACTCGGCTACCAGCAGGACCATCCCGGCAAACCAGCGGGAACGAAATCTCACCCCCGCCGGGCCGCCGGGGCAGCGATGAGAGTTGGAACCAGAGAAAGAACACCACCAACAGCCCGATTGCAGTCGCTCCTACGGGCCAGAGGGAACTGTCCTCCCGAATCTGCTTCTCGAAGCCATTGAGTCCACTCTCCACTTCGACACCCGCAAGGACGATGAGAGCCAGCGCACAAATCGCGAAGCCGGCGAATGTGGCGATGACGGTCCGACGTTGCGAGACGCCGCCGACCAATTGGTCGAGTCCCAGACCAGCGAGGACGGCGATCGGGAGAGCTGCGACCATGAGGGTGCGATCCCAGTCGATTTCCATGGTCCCAGGGAAAGCATTGAGGATCGAGCGGACGGGTGGGAAATAGACGACGGCCAACATGACCAGGCCCACCACTGCGACGGCTAGAACCTCCAGGTCCTTCCAGTGCCGGAGTAGAGCGACCCCGGCGAGAACGAGAGCAATGACTCCAATGTAAGCGTTGATCTCGTAGTAGTTCAGCGGCCCGAACCAGGTACTACCGGCCAGGGGCTGCCCGTAGAAGGTCGAGAACACGAAGCCAACAATCGTGTCGGCTGGAAGGACTTGGAATCCGGTCGCGGCGGACCGGGCTGATGCCCGTATCGTCTCGATTCCCGGGAGGATCACTGGCGCCGCCAGCGCAATCCCGGTGAGCAGGGCCAAAATCACATTGAAGCCCAGATACAGCTCTGCAGCTCCGTTTCGGACGGCGCGGCCTACGAGGAGAACGACGGTCGCCACGACGAGGAATAGCAAGAGTATGACGATGCTCTCGGGGTGCCCGCCATAGCTCGCGAGCCCCACCGTTGCCGCCAAGAAGACCGTGTCGCGAGTTCGATGCCGCCCTCGGAGGAGCAGGAGAGTCGCGGCCAAGGCCCAGCCCGTCCAGTCGAGCACGTTTGCCTGTGGCCAGGCTGCCCATCCTGCTATCGGGCCTGAGAGCTCGAAGACTGTTCCGGCGAAGGTGCTGCCCAGCCAGCCCATCCCCATCACACGCCCCAAGAAGTACCCTCCGGTTCCTGCGATCATCAGGCGCACCACGATCGAGGCGGTGTACGCCGCATTCATCGGGAGGAGATAACCGATCAGCGAAGGAATGCTGAACGACCGCGGACGACCAATTGAAGGCCAACGGCATGCCCAACAGGCTGTAGGGATTCCAGAGCGGTAGCTGCAAGTGGTGTACCTGCGTCCAGGCCAGCATGGTCCAGGGAATGAGCTGCTGGATCTGATCCGAGCTGGTCGCATTGTGCACGACCACGCCAGGCCGGCTGGTGAGGCCGACGCCGGAGAGCAGATCGGTGGGACCGAGGGAAATGCCGTGAGAGAGGGCGGGCGCAAGCAGGGCAACGGCAGCCGCGGTCAACCACGCTACCGCGGCCCCGTGAACGAGCACTCGGCGCTGCGTGACCCAACCCATCCATCGCACGATTCGAGTCATCGAATTCCCTTTATTGCCTATTCCCGATCGGACATGATCGCTCTCCCAGAGGTGACCGTGATCGAAGCGGACGTCGAACACTCCGGACCATGAGTCGGCCGCCTCGTGGTGTTCGGGACCTGTAGCAGTCCTTTCATCGGCACGATGTGGTTGCAATTGGACTGCCACTATTACACGGGCGGTGAAGCACTGTCCTACGGAAGGAAGCACCGAGCCGCCGGCGGCTTTCCCATTTCCGACGCGGTATTCCATCCTCCAGCGCCGGGATTAATGCTGGCGAATGAACTGAGCAGGCTGAAGGGCGGCCGCCAGGGCAGCTGCGATCCATTGTCCCCTGAAAGATGACCGGATCCGTCAAGGCTGCCCCTACAGGCGGCCTGCGGCCGGCCTTGACCGACCCTCGTCGGCGACCGGCAAGCACCTACGACCAGGGATCAAGCCGCCACTGGCCCCTGGTACGGGATCGAGCGGATCGGTTCCGACACCAGTTTGAGCTGGGAAGATTTGTTTCCGGTTCTCTCGCCTACAGCCTCCAAGAACCCGTTCATCAACATTTTGTCGACGGAACCTTCTGAGCGGCGATGTCAACGGATGACGCCCTCGAAAGGTGGCGGCGTTGGAGTCTCTCCAGGTGATGACGCTTGCTCCTAGCAAGCCCGACGACGGATACGAGAAGCCGCGAGCCTTCTATCTCGCTTATGGCTGCCGCCCACTAGAGGAGTTCCAGAATTGTGGGACGCTAAAATCCGCTCTACAGGTGATCAAGATAAGTTCTGGACTCGATCGGACCCGTTTTCGCTGCGACTCAAGCCCCTGGAGCGCGGTAGTCCCCCTGCTTCTTTGTGGCGGCATCGATCTCGTCCGGCGTCAGGAGCACGACCATCCGCGACAAGACTCCACCTGAGGCTCTCGCTGCCAGGGCGGCTGCCGCGGCCGAGACGTTGTCGGGCATATCGGCGATGATGTATGCGTCGACCTCACCGAATGCGAAATAGAAGGTTTCGAGGCTCCCACCCAGGCTCTCGATCAGCGTTTTCGAGGCGGCGACCCGGGACGAACCACCCTCGGCTGTGAGGCCCTTGGCCCCGTCGAGGCTGTACTTCACCTCAACCAGATACTTCGGCATGTGCCCTCCCTTGTTTGCGTGGCTCCAGCCACGATATTCCGACACGTTTCCACACGCCCACAGGTGGCGGTGGGTCACATCCTATGGGGGCCCCGAGCCGACGGTCAGGGACTGGCCGTTCACCGGAATCAGGGTGCCGGAACTCCCTCGGCCAGCCGAGAGGTAGTCACATTGGTCAGCAATGAGTGCCATCGTTGCTTCCAGATGTCCGGGGCAGCTTCAGGGCATTCGACGGGAGAGGGGGCATGGCAACTCGGGAGGACTGCTAGCCAAAGTCGAGTCTCATGAAGGAAGCGGCGCGCCTTCGCAGGCTCGCCGCTGAACCGGGACACTATTCCAAGCGTGGTGAACACTCTGGCTCGGCGATTTCGGCAGTCATCCTTCATGGAGCGGAGCGGACGTCACCAGATCAGGAGCAGGACGAATTCGCGAGGTTGGCCCCCGCCCGATGCAGTTGAAGACAGTGAACCCCTGAAGAAGAACTATTCCGAATACGAACAGTCCAATAACAAGCTCGGATCCTCCGGGCGGTGCCCAACGACCGATGGTATGCGGGCCTGCTCCCAATCCGTACTCGTAGCGGTCAAGCGCAGCCACGAATGCCCAAACCTGTGCGATGGCGAGCACGAACCCGAGCGCGAGAACCGTGACCGCAACGGTTCGGTCGGATGCCCGTTTCCGAGCCGACACCTGGGATGCTGCCACGAGCGGGACTCCAATCAGAAGCGGTAGCCAGTAGCGACCCTGCCAATAAGTGCCAATGGTGTCGATCCGTGGTGATTCGAGAATGATCGGCATGGCGATGATCGCGATCACGAGAACAGGCAGGGCTCGCCGGCAGCGAGAGCTGAGATAGAGGCCCGCGGCCACAACGGCCGCTACCACGGCGGTCCACAGCGCGAAAATGGCTTCGGGTACGGGTGTATTCAGCCACCCGAAGTTGCCGATGCCCTGACGGAGCCGATATTCGGTCAGTCGCAGTGTCAACCAGATGCTTCCCCACATGGACAGTCGAGGTTTGATCGGCACCCCCGTGAGTGGGGGGAACCCTCCGATTACCAGCTGCACAACCGCCACGATCAGGGCAAGGACGATGGACAGTCGAATCGGGAGAGTCCATCGTTCTCGTGCCAATTCTTTGCACCTCGACCATCCCGCCAGGACGCCAAGGGTCACGATGATGACGGCGGCGTTTGCGGGGCTGTCGGGCCGACTGAGCACTAGTACGGCAAAGGCCAGAGCCGTCCAGCCAGCAAGCGCGGGTGGAACCGGCCGGTGTTCCATGACGCACAGTCCACCGCACCAGGCCGCAAACGCAGCGGCGATCTCCATCCCGCTCGCGTTGAGCACCGATGCCAGGAAGAAGACCATGGGAGTGAGAGCGATCAACACGCCTGCGAATACGCTCCGCCGCGGGTGATAGCGGCTGACAAGGAAGAGGCCGAGAGCGATCAGAGCCGAGTTGAGCAGGGTCCCGACCATTCTCATCTCGTAGAGGGCGGGAACCCCTTTCGCCAACAGGGAGGGGATTCCGACGAACAGGTAGTACAAGGGCGGGTAGTGCGAGAACTGGGTCTCCGATTCGACCGTCTTGGTGCCGTTGTTCAGTCGTGGCTCACAGCCTGCCGATAAGGTCGGGAAGTACACTAAGCAGGCGGGCAAGGCTATCGTGCTGGCCGCCCAGGCAGGAACTTGAACGATTCCCACGGGACCGAGATACGTCGGGTGTTCCCTGACGTCGAATTCTCCCCGAACCACGGCAGCGGCATTGATGGCATGGCCCGGCTCGTCGGGTGCCTGCATCAACGGAGTGGCGATGGACCACGCGCCAATGGCCATTCCCATGGCCAGGAGGGCCCAGCAAAAGAGGAGGAGGCTTCTGAACCGACTGCTGGGAGTTGTCGGCTCCGAGTCCGAGCCGACATCGGCCACGACGGTAACGTCGCCGGATGGAGGCAGCTCCGTCATCATTTGAGGTTACCTAACATGCGACAGGCAACCGATACCTCACGATTGGCGAAACGAATGACCTGATGGATCGCGAGTTGGGATACTCTCTGGGCGGCGATGACGAGGCCGCGGCGAGGCGGTCCCTGTGAGGTGGGAACCGACGTGCTTTCGGGCGAGCAGAAGAGTGAACCCACTCCGGAAGGGGCGTCGCACGATCGCCGGCCACGTGCGAATGTCCCGCTGCTAGCAGCGGCATGCGTCATGCCCGTGCTCTACGTCGCCTATGTCTGGCACTATGGCGTCAATTCCTTCTGGGAAGACGATTGGTCCCGCATCCCGCTTCTCGATGCGACGAGACACGGGAACCTCACACTCAACCTTCTATGGACCCAGTACAACGAAAACCGAATGTTCATCCCCAACCTCTTGTGGGTGATCTCTGATAAGACCGTTCACTCGAGCGCGCGGTCCATCATGCTCTTCGGTGCCGGTCTTTTCGTTGCCAGCTATGTCATCCTTCTCGTGATTTGTCGACGGATTGCCGACAGATGGCTCGATCCAATCCAAACGATCGTTGTGGGACTGGTGTGGTTCAGCCTGGCGGACTGGCAAAACGCGCTGTGGAGCTTTCAGGTGGCGTGGTACCTGATCCTCTTCTTCGTCATGGCAATGCTTCTGGTGTTCTCCAGACGGGAGATCACGCCAGTTGCGCTGGTCATTGCGATGGTCTTTGCGGCGGCGGCGTCGGTCTCCTCGCTACAAGGCCTGTTCGCCTGGCCAATAGGTTTGCTGTGCATCCTGTGGCGTCTGGAGGTGCGTTCCCGGAAGGTCTCCTATGGCCTCTCATGGCTAGCCGCGGGCGTCATAGTCACCGGTCTCTACTTCTGGCATTACAACTTCCAGGGAAATGCGGGAGTGGGCGTTGGATACGACCTCCGAAATGCGGATCTGGTTGTCGAATACCTGCTTGCCGCGGTGGGCAACGTCATTCCGACAGGCACATCGGTCGCCCTGCATGCCCTGATCGGCATACCTCTCTGCCTCGCGGCCGCGTGGGTGTTATTCAGCAGTCTTCGCGTCCGCCTGCGCACCCCCGGTCCGTATGCATTGCCACTTCCCTCGGCCCTGATTGTGTTCGCTCTTCTCTTCGACATCTCGATAGCGGTGGGAAGATTGAACCTGGGCATCGAAGGCGCGCTCGCGTCACGGTACACGATGGCGAATTTGTTGATCATTCTCGGAATCTGTCTGTTCGTATTCCAGTCCGCTCCGAGCTGGCGGGAGATGGCCGAGTTCTCGGCTGCTCCGCTCCGCACGTTGGGGATCGTGGCGGTGGGTCTCTTTCTGGTCATTCAAATCGGATCCAGTACCCATGTCGGCCTGGCCAGCGGCAGCGCCACCCAACGCCAACACGTTCAGGGAGCGCGGATTGCCGCCAACCTTTCCTCGATTCCGATTTCGGTCCGCGGGGTCAACTCGTGGCGAGGTACCTGTACGCCCCGTACTTGGTGCACCCGATCGATTTCACCCTCGTACGCCGAGATGAGCTCGGTGGGTTCGCACCGGGTCCCTATCAGGAGTACCGAGCACTGGGTCCACCCCGCTCGGTAGTCCAGAAGGCCATCGCCTCGTTTACTCGCTCGCTGACTTCGTGGTGCCACGTGGCCCTTGGGAATACGAAGGTTCAGGTCTATTCGCTGATGGGACCACCCCACGGCACTGCGTGGTCCCAAGCGGATGCGGTGCTCGCCAAGCGATTCCGCAGGCCGATACCGTACGCCGAATGGGATGTTGGCAACGACACCCTGGTCGCACTGTTTGTGCACGGCCAAGCGAAATCGCTCTTGGCCTATGGGACGAGGATCCCCCATCCAGCGACGAACCTTCAATGCCAGGCGTTTCGGGACTGAACGGTCGAGACCAAGCCAGGTCCATCTTCTGGTTCCGACAAACGACACCCCGATCGGCGCGACCAGCCTCATCAGTCGGATGGCCAGCCGAGTGGGGCGTGGGCGCTCCAGGTGTTTGTCAATCCGCCGAGTCGAGTCCCGTAAACGCCCGGAACTCAGTGGTCGTATTCACATGAGGGAACGGCTCGGGTGGAATGGAGAGGGAAAGCGCAGTGCAGAGAGGTTCCCACCCGTCACCCGGTCGCCATTCCACCAGCCGGTCGGACCGCACCGACGCGCGGACAGCATCATTGTGAGATTCGTAGGCCTCGATTGCACTTTCCCGATCCTGCCAGTCCGGGGTGAAGCGGGCGGACAGGAGGTCGGTGATCATGGCAAGCTCCGCCACGGCTCCCGGGTCGTCGGGCTGGGCGCCCCGAGCTAACACCGAGAAGATGGTCTCGGAGGCACTCTTCCACCATCCTTCGGAGTCGCGGACCGACAAGACCACCACTGCGTCCGGTGATGCTGCAGCCAGTTCTCGCCAAAACGCCGCCGCTGGCCAATCGACCGTGGCCACATACCCCGCAAGGAACGACACCCAATCCGGTTCCTCGCCTCGGGATGCTGCGGCCCACGCTACCGCTTGGTCGGGTCGGTTGATGACCTCGAGCATGTGGTAGCAGGGGCCATCGAGCAGCTGCTCGAAGGCGAGCTTCAGGGAGTGGGTGCCGGTCCTTCCCAGCCCCGCGCCTACGACTCGCAAACTCAATGATCTCCTCCTTGGGCCGGGTGGGTTGGCTGCGATGGCTCATACCGGTCTCTACCCGTACGTGGTCATCACCGTATCGTCCCGATTTTGCGTTTGCCGCCACCGCCGGGCGGCCCGGCACCTTGGTCACGGCTTCTGTGAGTGTCTGACGAGGTCGTGGAGGGCGATGTTTGTCAACCGGTACGTGTCATGCGATCGCCGGTGCATCGGCGATCGCCTGCTGCCGACCGGCGCTCACGAAGACGGCGCTCACGAGGGCCGCCGCGGCCAACATGCCGGCCCCGATGGCGAAGGCGACCGAATAGCCGTGAACCAGACCGGCGCGTGCATAGACCGGCCCGTGGGTCGCGATGTAAGTGGCGGTAGCGGTGGCGGCGACGGTGTTGAGCAGCGCTGTCCCTAGTGATCCACCCACTTGTTGCGCCGTGTTGACCAGGGCACTGGCCACGCCCGAATCCTCGTTCCGCACCTTGACCAGGGCGGTGCTGCTGAGGGCGGGGAATGCAAGCCCCAAGCCGACGCTCATCAGGATCTCTGGAGGGAGGACATGGGTCCAGAAGGAGGTCGCCACGCCTATTTGGGTGAGCCAGGCCAGTCCAACCGCGCCGATCCCCAGCCCCAAGGCCATCGGGAGACGGGGTCCGACCTTGGGAACCAAACTGCTGGATGCTCCCGCGGCCAAGATGATCCCCGCCGCAAATGGAAGGAAGGCGACTCCGGCCTTCAGGGCTGAGTAGTGAAGAACCTCCTGCATGTAATAGCTCAGGAATATGAACATGGCGAAGAGGCCGGCACCGGTAAGGAGCGCGGCCAGGTAGGCCCCAGCTCGGTTCCGCTCCGATACGACCCGAATCGGAAGCAACGGGTGACTGGAGCGGGATTCGACCAGAACGAAGGCGGCCAGCAAGACCACGGCTACTCCCAGGAGCACCAGCGTTGTAGTTGATCCCCACCCATCCGATTCCGCCTTGGTGAAGCCATAGACCAGACTGACCAGGCCGACAGTCGAAAGGAGCGCTCCCGGTATGTCGTATCGAGTCGTTCCTTCAGCCCGACTCTCGTGAACCACCCGCGACGCCGCCCCGGCGGCAAGGAGTGCGATCGGCACATTGACCAAGAGGCACCATCGCCAGGAGGCGTACTCGGTGAGGAGGCCGCCGGCAAGCACCCCAATTGCGCCTCCGGCGCCAGATACCGCTCCGTAGGCTCCGAATGCCTTGGCCCGCTCTTTCGGGTCGTCTTGAAAGGTAATGGTCAGAATTGACAGCGCGGCCGGTGCCATCACTGCCGCGAATGCTCCCTGCAGTGCCCGTGCGCCGAAGAGCATCGCTTGGTCAACGGCCAATCCGCCGAGTGCGGACGCGGCGGCGAAGCCGACCAATCCCATCATGAACACTCGCTTGCGACCGCCGAAATCAGCGATCCGGCCGCCCAACAGAAGCAGTCCCCCGAATGCCAACGTGTAGGCGGTGATCACCCATTGTCGGTTGGCTACCGATATACCCAGTGCTCTTTGGGCTGAGGGAAGCGCGATGGTGACGATCGATGCGTCCAGCACGACCATCAGCTGGGCGACCACCACCACTGCAAGGATGGACCAACGCTTGGGATCTAGCTCGTCCCGGTTTGCTACGTCTGCGGCGGAGGTTGTCATGTCACTCATGTGGCCTGGCTCCTGATGGGGTCGCTCACCGAGTGCCCGATTCTCCGGGCCACTGCGCTCGTGGTTGACAACGCTAGGCAGATTGGGACCATTCCCGCCTGACGTCGCGGTTGGCCGGCCGTGGCTGACACCGCCCGATTGCACAATTCGACCTGGCCAAGGTACATTTGTTGGCTACTTCGGACACGGCCAGGGTTCGGATTGCAATGCCTGAGGGGGGCGGCTCGGTTCGATGAGCGGAAGACGATCACGTGCGTCTGGACGAGGGACGCTGACCGGGAAGAGCTCGATCGTGCGTATTGCGTCGGTGGCGGGTGCCGCGCTGGCCATCATCTGTTTGGTTTCGATGCCGGCGACCGCCGCGCCCGCCACCCCGACCATCTTGGTCCGGCCCCAGAGCCTCAACCCGGGGGTTCCGCCGGCAGGCGCCTCCGCGCTGGGTGCGGTGCCCGGAACCAGCCCCATCGATGTCGAGGTGGTCCTGGCTCCGTCGCACCAGAGTGAGCTCCAGGCCATGTATCACGATCTCTACGATCCCAGTTCACCCCTCTACCATCAATGGCTGCGACCGGGGCAGTACAACCAGTTGTTCGGGCCCTCGAACAGTGAAGTGGCCACCGTAGAATCGTGGCTTCACAGTGAAGGCCTCACCGACGTCACCCGATCGGGCCTCTCGATCAAGGCGTCCGGATCGGCGAGCGTGGTCTCTGCGGCGCTCGGCACTCCCTTCGAGCGATACCGGACACACGATGGACACCAGGGCTACCTCGCGCAGCGAACCCCGCTTGTCCCGCAAGCCTTGGCCAGTGGGCAGATCACCAGCATCATCGGACTGAACAGTCTGGCCGTGCCCCAACCGGAGAGCGCGCCGGCACCTGCGAGCAAGCTTGCCTCCACCAGCGCAGCGCCTGCCGGCACCCCCAAGCCCAACGCCGACGGCCTCACCCCGTGCGCCGCGGCCAGTAACCTCGCCTCCGAACAGAAGTGGTACACCTTCGATGCCGAAGGCTCCGCCTACGGCATGAACAGCCTGTTGGCCAACGGCCAGAACGGCCACGGGGAGACCGTCGGCCTCTACGAGCTGGCCGCCCATACCCCCAGCGACACCTCGGCCTATCTGAGCTGCTTCGGACTGACCAATCCGATTTCCACGGTCAACGTCGATGGCGGGGGGGTCACCGGCACCGGTGGCACCTTCGAGGCGAACATCGACATCGAGCAGGTCGCCACCCAGGCCCCCAACGCTTCGATCATCGCCTATGAAGGGTCCGGCTCGGGAACTGGTCCCTACGACCTGTGGAACACGATCGTGACCTCGGACGCCGCCCAGGTCGTCTCCACCAGCTGGGGGGACTGTGAGCTGTCCTATGTGAGCGGGGGCGTGTTCGAAGGCTTCTCGACGCTGTTCCAGACCGCCGCAATGCAGGGACAGACCATCCTGGCCGCCTCCGGCGACTCCGGGTCCGAAGACTGTTTCGGATCACTCGGGTCGACCTCAGGCTACGAAGTCGACTATCCGGCATCCGATCCCAACGTCACCGGTGTCGGCGGCACCGAGCTCCTCGGACCCGGCGATGAGACCACTTGGAATTACTGCGAAGCGAGTGAGACTGTTTCGTGCGCCAATGAATATGACGGACAGGCAGCCGGCGGCGGGGGATTGTCGTCGTACATGGCGCCGCCGGCCAACCAACCAGTCGACTACACCTGGAGCTCCCCGACGCCACCCTGCGGAACCGTGTGTCGTGAGGTTCCTGACATCTCCGCCAACTCCGGAGTCGGGATGGTGGTTTACGACGCCGGCGCCTGGGGCGGTGCCATCGGGACCAGCCTGGCCGCGCCGTTCGTCGCCGGTCTGGTCGCCGACCGGAACGACGGGTGCACCGCCGCCAGCGGTCAGTGGAACTCCGCTCTCTACGGACTGGCCGGCCAAGGTGCCTACGGCACCGCCTTCACCGACATCACCACCGGCAACAACGACATGACCGGCGGGAATGGAGGGCTGTTCGTGGCCGGCACCGGCTACGACTTGGCCACCGGGATCGGGACTCCATTGGCCGGCGGGCTCTCCTGTCCCGAGGTGGACTCGGTCGGTGCCGGCGTGGCCGGCGCTCATGTCACCATCACCGGCCTCGGACTGGAGGAGGCATCCTTCTCGTTCGGCGCGACGCCGGCCACGGTTGTGTCGGCCACCGCCACCCAGGCCACGGTGGTGGTTCCGGCGGGTTCCGGAACGGTGACCGTTTCGGCCACCAGTGACCTCGGAAGGGGCACGGCCACCTCCCAGTTCATCTACGTTCCACAGATCAGCCCCGCCTCGCTTCCGACCGGGACGGTGGGCGTCCCTTACTCCGCTTCGCTGACCGCGGCCGGGGGAGCATCCCCGTATACCTGGTCGATCACTTCCGCCTCACCGCCGGCGTGGCTGAGCCTCAACTCCTCGACCGGAGCGCTCTCCGGCACCCCGACCACCTCGGGTTCGCAGAACGTGACCTTCAAGGTCACCGACTCCGACTCGATCAGTTCGTCGGTGATCCTCCCGATCACCGTCTTCGCCGCCCCCGGGGTCTACGTCCCGCTGACCCCGACACGGATCTGTGACACCCGGGCCAACAACCCGTCCCACCTGTCCGGGTCAGCCGCCCAGTGCACGGCGCCGCCGGGCAGCGGGAGCAGGACGCTCCCCCCCGGGGGAACCCTGACCTTCGACGTGGCCGGTGACTTCGGGGTGCCGGCTTCCAATGTGACCGCGGTGGTGTTGTCGGTGGCCACCGCCAACTCGAAGGGCCCCGGGCACTTCACCCTGTTCCCGGCCGGGGCCACCCAGCCGACCGCCGCCAACCTCAACTACGCCACCGGCCAGGTGGTGCCCAACCTGGTCGAGGTGGGAGTGGGTGCCGGAGGGGCGGTCTCTCTGTACTCGTCGGCCGCCTCCGACGCCATCGTCGACCTCGAGGGCTACGTGACCACCACCCCCCAGTCCGGGGCCGGTCTCTACAACGCCCTTTACTCCGGCCCGGATCTGTGACACCCGGGGCTCCAATCCCTCGGGGCTCTCCGGTGGGGCCACCCAGTGCAACACCAATACCGCCCACGGCAGCCCGGACAACCTGATCGGGCCCAACAACCCGTTGACCATCAATGTGGAGGGCAACGGGGGAGTCCCGGCCTCCGGGGTCTCGGCGGTGGTTCTGAACGTGGCCGTGGCCAAGGCGGGTGCTGCCGGATTTGTGACCGTCTATCCGGCCGGTGACGCCCGACCGGGTGCCTCCAACGTCAACTACACCGCCGGTGTGGCGGTGGGCAACCGGGTGATCGTGCCGGTCTCACCGTCGGGCCAGGTGACCCTGTACGCCACTGCGGCCACCGACATCATCGTCGACGTCTCGGGCTGGTTCACCGCAACTGGTGGGACGACAGGGGCCGAGTTCACCCCCGAGGTGGACCCGGTGCGGATCTGTGACACCCGGGGGTCCAACCCCTCGGGACTGGTTCCCCCCTACACCCAGTGCAACACCAATACCGCCCATCCGAGCCCGGACAACCCGCTGGTGGCCGGGACCTCGGACACCATCCAGGCCACCGGCCTGGCCGACGTGCCCACCGGGGCCACCGCCGCCGTCTTGAACCTGGCCGACGTCAACCCCAGTGCGGGATCCAACCTCACCGTCTATCCCTCCGGCACTCCCGCCGACCACCTCGGACGTCAACCCCCCCACCGGCGGCGGTGGCCTCCAACCTGGTGGTGGCCACGCTGACCAACTCGGGCTCCTTCGAGGTGGCCAACCGGGGATCTGGCCACACCGACATCGTCATCGACGTGGCCGGTTGGTACACGACGCCGGCTTGAGTTGGCATCGAGAGCGGCGCACGTCAGGAGCAGCCGTTCCCGATGTCGTGGAAGCCTCGAGTAACCGGGCAAACCATAGGAGAGCGTTTCCCGTTCACGTCGCCGTTGTCCTGTCCGGGCCGACACGGGCTGATTGCGTAGTTCGACCTGGCCAAGGTATATTTGTTGGCTACTTCGGACACGGCCAGGGTTCGGATTGCAAATCCTGAAGGGGGAGGCTCGGTTCGATGGGCGGAAGACGATCATGTGCGTCTGGACGAGGGACGCTGACCGGGAAGAGCTCGATCGTGCGTATTGCGTCGGTGGCGGGTGCCGCGCTGGCCATGATCTGTTTGGTTTCGATGCCGGCGACCGCCGCGCCCGCCGCCCCGACCATCTTGGTCCGGCCCCAGAGCCTCAACCCGGGGGGTCCGCCGGCGGGCGCCGCCGCTGCTGGGTGCGGTGCCCGGAACCAGCAGCATCGATTTCGAGGTGGTCCTGGCTCCGTCGCACCAGAGTGAGCTTCAGGCCATGTATCACGATCTCTACGATCCCAGTTCACCCCTCTACCATCAATGGCTGCGACCGGGGCAGTACAACCAGTTGTTCGGGCCCTCGAACAGTGAAGTCGCCACCGTAGAATCCTGGCTGCACAGTGAAGGTCTCACGGGCATCATCCGATCGGGTCTCTCGATCAAGGCGTCCGGATCGGCGAGCCTGGTTTCTTCTGCGCTCGGCACTACCTTCGAGCGATACCGGACACACGATGGACACCAGGGCTACCTCGCGCAGCGAACCCCGCTCGTCCCGCAAGCCTTGGCCAGCGGGCAGATCACCAGCATCATCGGACTGAACAGTCTGGCCATGCCTCAACCGGAGAGCGCGCCGGCACCTGCGAGCAAGCTTGCCTCGACCAGCGCCAGGTCTGCCGGCACCTCCAAGCCCAACGCCGACGGCCTCACCCCGTGCGCCGCGGCCAGCAACCTTCGCCTCTGAAATAGGGTGGTACACGTTCGATGCCGAAGGCTCCGAATACGGCATGAACAGCCTGTTGGCCAACGGCCAGAACGGCCACGGGGAGACCATCGGCCTCTACGAGCTGGCCGCCCACACCCCCAGCGACACCTCGGCCTATCTGAGCTGCTTCGGACTGACCAATCCGCTTTCCACGGTCAACGTCGATGGCGGGGGGGTCACCGGCACCGGAGGCACCTTCGAGGCGAACATCGACATCGAGCAGGTCGCCACCCAAGCGCCGAAGGCCTCGATCATCGCCTACGAAGGCGGGGCCAACGGATCGGACACCTCGGTCTACGACGTGTGGAACACGATCGTGGGGGATGACGCCGCACAGGTCGTCTCCACCAGCTGGGGGGCCTGCGAACCGGAGTATTTGAACGGGGACGTGTTCGACGGCTTCTCGGCGCTGTTCCAGACCGCCGCCATGCAGGGACAGACCATCCTGGCCGCCGCCGGCGACTCCGGGTCTGAAGACTGTTTGCGGTCAACGGGTGCCACCTCCGGGTTGTACGTCGACTATCCGGCATCCGATCCCAACGTCACCGGTGTCGGCGGCACCGAGCTGTTCGGACCGGGCGACGAGACCACCTGGAACTACTGCATAGGCATGGAAACCATTGCGTGCGGAACTGCCAACAACGGCCAGAATGCCGGCGGGGGAGGGATGTCGTCGTTCTTGGCCCGGCCGGTCTATCAGCCCGACGCCGGCTCGTGGGCAACTCCTGCACCGTGTGGGTCAACCGATTGCCGTGAGGTTCCCGACATCTCCGCCAACTCGGGAGTCGGGATGGTGGTCTACGACTCGGGCGCCTGGGGCGGCGCCATCGGAACCAGCCTGGCCGCGCCGTTCGTCGCCGGTCTGGTCGCCGACCGCAACGACGGGTGCACCGCCGCCAGCGGTCAGTGGAACTCCGCTCTCTACGGACTGGCCGGCCAAGGTGCCTACGGCACCGCCTTCAACGACATCACTACCGGCAACAACGACATGACCGGCGGGAACGGAGGGCTGTTCGCCGCCGGCACCGGCTACGACTTGGCCACCGGGATCGGGACTCCAGTGGCCGGCGGGCTCTCCTGTCCCGAGGTCGACTCGGTCGGTGCCGGCCACGCCGGCGCACAGGTCACCATCACCGGCCTCGGACTGGAGCACGCAGCGTTCTCGTTCGGTGCGACGACGGCCACGGTTGTCTCGGCCACCGCCACCCAGGCCACGGTGGTGGTTCCGGCGGGTGCCGGAACGGTGACCGTTTCGGCCACCAGTGACCTCGGAACCGGCACGGCCACCTCCCACTTCACCTACGTTCCACAGATCAGCCCCGCCTCGCTTCCGACAGGGACGGTGGGCGTCCCGTACTCCGCTTCGATGACCGCGGTCGGCGGAGCATCCCCCTACACCTGGTCGATCACTTCCGCCTCACCGCCGGCATGGCTGAGCCTCAACCCCTCGACCGGAGCGCTCTCCGGCACTCCGACCACCTCGGGTTCTCAGAACGTGACCTTCAAGGTCACCGACTCCGACTCGATCAGTTCGTCGGTGACCCTCCCGCTCACCGTGTTCGCCGACCCCGGGGTCTACGTCCCGCTCACCCCGACACGGATCTGTGACACCCGGGCCAACAACCCGTCCCATCTGTCCGGGGCTGCCGCCCAGTGCAGCAACGGGACGACAGGGAGGACCCTGGCGGCCGGGGGGACCCTGACCTTCGACGTGGCCGGTGACTTCTCGGTGCCCGCTTCCAACGTGACCGCAGTGGTGCTGTCGGTGGCCACCGCCAACTCGAAGGGCCCGGGGCACTTCACCCTGTTCCCGGCCGGGGCCACCCAGCCGACCGCCGCCAACCTCAACTACGCCACCGGCCAGGTGGTCCCCAACCTGGTCGAGGTGGGCACCGGTGCCGGAGGGGCGGTCTCGCTGTACTCGTCGGCCGCCTCCGACGCCATCGTCGACCTCGAGGGCTATGTGACCACCACCCCCCAGTCCGGGGCCGGTCTCTACAACGCCCTTTCTCCGGCCCGGATCTGTGACACCCGGGGATCCAATCCCTCCGGACTCTCCGGTGGTGCCACCCAGTGCAACACCAATACCGCCCACGGCAGCCCGGACAACCTGATCGGGCCCAACAACCCGCTGACCATCAATGTGGAGGGCGTAGGGGGAGTCCCGGCCTCGGGGGTCTCGGCGGTGGTGCTGAACGTGGCCGTGGCCAAGGCGGGTGCTGCCGGATTTGTGACCGTCTATCCGGCCGGTGACGCCCGACCGGGTGCCTCCAACGTCAACTACACCGCCGGTGTGGCGGTGGGCAACCGGGTGATCGTGCCGGTCTCACCGTCGGGCCAGGTGACCCTCTATGCCACCGCGGCCACCGACATCATCGTCGACGTCTCGGGCTGGTTCACCGCAACTGGTGGGACGACAGGGGCCGAGTTCACCCCCGAGGTGGACCCGGTACGGATCTGTGACACCCGGGGGTCCAACCCCTCGGGACTGGTTCCCCCCTATACCCAGTGCAACACCAACACCGCCCATCCGAGCCCGGACAACCCGCTGGTGGCCGGGACCTCGGACACCATCCAGGCCACCGGCCTGGCCAACGTGCCCACCGGGGCCACCGCCGCCGTCTTGAACCTGGCCGACGTCAACCCCGAGTGCGGGGTCCAACCTCACCGTCTATCCCTCCGGTGTCCCGCCGACCACCTCGGACGTCAACCCGCCCACCGGCGGGGTGGCCTCCAACCTGGTGGTGGCCACCCTGACCAACTCGGGCTCCTTCGAGGTGGCCAACCGGGGATCTGGCCACACCGACATCGTCATCGACGTGGCCGGTTGGTACACGACGCCGCCGGTTTGAGCTCGGAGATCGCGATTATGTCCCCGGGGTTCCCGGCGGCGGTGTGACCGGAACAGGGTTCTTCATGCCCTGAGCCAGGCACACGAAGACCTGGGTGCCCTTGGCGAAGACGGAGGTGTATGTCTTGCCGTGCACCTGGACCATGGCGTTGCAGGTGGGATAGGTCGTCTTGGAGTGCGCATTCTCCCAATTGGTCACCGTGGTCAGGCCGCCGGCCGTGAAGTTGGTGATCTTGTTGGTGATGTTGATGATGTTTGCCTGGGTGAGGTTGTTCCCGGCTTGCCTGATCGCCTCCGTCAACAGGGCGGCCGACTGCCAACCTTGTGAGGCCACGCCGTTGAAGGTGAACGCCGGTTCGTACTTGTTCATCTCCTTGACGTAGTTGACCATGCCCCCATAGATGTTGGGGTACTTGACCGCCTCGTACGGGACAACGCCGGTCAGGTTGACGATCACGCCCTGCATCAGGCTGCTGTACTGACTGAGCAGTGACTGGTCGTACCCGCTCACCCACAGTTGGTGGATCTTCAGCCCGTACTGCTGGATATCCCTGGCCATGGTGATGTTGTCCGAGTCCTGCATGCAGGAGAAGACGAATTGAGTCCCGGTTTGCTGCATTCGCTGGACGGCCGACGAATAGCTGCCGCCGAGTTGGGCACCGAGGTCCTCATAGGTGACGTTGTAACCCGCTTCCTTCAGACCGGCCCCCCAGGCGTTGCATGCGTTATAGGAGGAGGTGATGGCGGGTCCGTAGCTGATCACCGCGGCATTGGTCGATTTGGTCTGCTTCATGAGGAAGGCAACGGTGGCGTCCTGCGAGCTGTCGTTCTGCACCGACCCCCCGGCGGCGAAGAGATTGGGCTGATCAGACCAGTTCCCGCTGACGTTGTAGCCGTAGGTGGGAGTCTTGGTCTCCACGAAGTAGTTGGGGGTGAACCAGTACGACGCCACCATCGCCGCAAAGGCATGATCCTGGTCGATCAAGGTGTGGGTGTCCTGGGTGAACTGGCTGGGCTGTCCTCCGTCATCGAGGTCGTAGGCGAGGTTCAACTTCCGGCCGTTGATGCCTCCTTCGGCATTGATCATGTCGAAATAGGCCTCGACCCCGGGCACCAGGCCATCGAAGTCCGCGGCGATGGCGCCGCTTCTACTGGAGATGGCACCAACGTTGATGGACGTGGCAGTAACGCCGGGAGATCCCGATGCCGGGACAGTACCGGTGTTGGTGGACGACGTCGACGACCCGCCAGATCCGGTGGTCGTCGTAGTTGTGGTGCCTGGTGACGAGCACCCGACCGCGACCATAGTGATCGCCACGACCAGCGCACTGGCTACAAATCGGTTCCGTCGACGTTGCCTCATGGCCACACTTTCATCGGTAGCTGATTGATTGCGATGCACTTGTTTGGGTCCGGCGCGCCGTCTTCTCTCGCTCCGGCCGAGGGTGGAAGGTCGACTCTTTGGGTGAGTGTACGGCACCCCGGACATTGAAGGACGGAGCTCGGTATTGGAAGTTTCGACTCGCTGACGCCCGAACGGGATACCAAGCGTGACCGAACGGCCACCATCTGCGCGCGAGGCACGCTTGCGGTAGCGAGACTCATTGACAAGTTCACACGCCCCGTTCGTAGCATGTAGGGGAGAGGCTTGAAGTAGCCGTCGAAGATCGCACTCCGACGGGAGCTGGTGATGGGATCACACTCCAGTGAGCAAGGGGCGACGGGTATGGAAGTGGAGCGGTTGGATTGCCCCGCCTTCCAGCGCGGACGCCGGCCCGTTGCCGTCACTCCTCGCCCCACCGGGGGTCGTTCAACGACCACCATCCATTCGGGTGCATCGGTCGTCACCATGGACACGCTGGTGAAGCGAGTCGGCCGGCCCGATGTTTGACGACGTCTTCACTCGCAAAGCAGTCTCCGAAGAGGACTACCAGGTCCTCGGTCTGACCTCGTCGGCGACCATGGGCGAAGTCACCAACAGGTACCACGTCCTGTCCAAGAAGAATCACCCGGACGCCGAGGACGGCAGCTCGTTCATCTTCAAGCAGATCGCCGCCGCATACGAGAGGATCCGGGCCGATCGGGTCGGCGGGTCCCACAACCCGCATCTTCGCCACGAATCGGCCAACGGTCAGTCGGCGGGGCGCGGACACCCGGGCGTGAAGCCTTCCAGGTCCCCAAGCGGGTGGGTGTGGCGGGTGACCCTGGTCAGCCACTGGCGTTGGTTATGGGCCACCGTCGTCGCACTGGTCCTCGTGGCGGTCGTCGGGACTCTCTCGTTCACCGGCGCCGAATCACATGGCAGCGCGGCCTCGGTGGCGGCCACGACACCCGCACCCACGCCACGACCGACCTCCATCGCCACCAGAGTCGTTGAGATGCCGTCACGACCTCACGCCGCCGGCGTTCCTACCACTGCGGATCCCGCCACGACGGCTCCTCCGCCTGTTGCCTGCCCGACAGGTACCTTGACGGCAACCGGGGGCGTTTCGATCGTCACCGATTCCATCACCAGCGGGCAGTGGGAGGCGGACGTGTCCGGCAGTGTCACCAACCAGATGACCGCGCCGGTCCTCGTCCTGTCGGCCGGCATCCAGCTCGAGAACCAGAGCGGGGCGCTCCTCGAGCCGCCACTCGCCGCCGGGGGTGGTGGTGCGACACTCAACCCGGGCCAGTCGATATCCATCGATGACAACCAGGTCCAGACGGTGGCATCGTCGGGACTGCCCCGGGTCGTGTCCACGTTGATCACCTGGGAGTGGCCGACCAACACCCCGTTTGCGTCCTGCCCGCACGCCATGGCGGCGGTGCCCAACGTCGGCTGATTTGCACCTCCACCCGGTGTCGCCGGGCCCCGGAGCAGAGTGGCGACTCGCAGATGGAGGGGTGCAGGCTCATCTACTCCGAGTACCCGGCAGTTTCCCTATCGGCAACATTCGATCGGGGCTTGAGCGATTTTCTGATGTTTTGGGAGGACTGGCCCCCGCACCGCTCGCGACCAGGGAGTTCGCTCTATGCGGCCAGACGGCGAATGCTTTGCTCCACGATGAGGCTGGCATGGCACTTTTTCGACGTCGCCGCCCGTTGGACGAGATTGGCCAGGTAGATGGCCCAATTCATCAGATCGTCCTTCGGCGAGCGGCCGATGAGGGGTACCGGCTCACTGCGGAGGTCCATTTCGGCGGCCTCCACGACGGCGGTTCGCAGTACCTTCATGGCGGTCCTGGTCTCCTCGAGATCCATGGCGCCCTGCCGCATCCAAGCGGTAAGGCCCAGCTCAAGGGCTAGATCCGGGAGGGAACTGGCTGAGGGTGCCAGCTCGGCAAGGCCTCTGAGCACGGTGGGGGCGAAGCCGTCGGCGCTCGAATCCATGGCCTCAGTGTGACGAATGGGTGTATCAGGGTGGTGGATAAGGGCTGACCTGGGTAAAGCTATGCCCATGGCACGAACCATTTGGAAGGGCGCGCTCAGCTTCGGACTGGTGAATGTTCCGGTCGGGCTCTATCCCGCCACCCAGGACAAGAACATCCACTTCAATCAATTCGAATCCGGGACATCGGATCGGATCCGGTACAAGAAGGTCAATGAGCGAACGGGCAACGAGGTCGAGACCCGGGACATCGTCAAGGGTGTGGATCTCGGAGGCGGTGAGTACGTCATCCTCAGCGATGAGGACCTGATTGCCGCCGAGCCGCAGAAATCGAGGCTCATCGAGATCACCGACTTCGTGGACCTCGACCAGATCGATCCAATCTACTTCCGTACCACCTACTACCTCGCACCTGTTGGTGAAGCGGCGGACAAGGCCTACGCCCTCCTACGTCAAGTGATGCTGAACGCCAACAAAGTCGCCATCGGTACCTTGGTCATGCGGAACAAGGAATATCCGGTGGCCATTCGGTCGGATGCAGACGTGCTCAAACTGGAGACGATGTACTTCGCCGACGAGATCCGGTCACCCAGCAAGGAGCTCCCCGAACTTCCCGACGCAGTAGACCTGAGCGATCGCGAGGTCTCCATGGCCCAGCTTCTGCTCGAATCGATGGAGAGTGAATGGGATCCCAACAGATACCACGACACGCACCGAAAGAAGGTCGAAGCCCTGGTCGAGGAGAAGCGTCAGGGCAGAGAAGTGGTCGCCAACGTGGCGAAGGCTCCCAGCGCCACCAAAGTCGTCGATCTGATGGATGTGTTGAGCGCGAGTATCGACTCGGTCAAGTCCAGACGGGGCGGCGGCGATGGAGCTCCGAGCGCCAAGAGCGGGAGGTCGGTCGGTCGCCCGGCTGCGGTCAAGAAGGTGACCAAGCCGATCAAGGTGGGCGGCGCCAAGAAGGTGAACTCCAAAGCGCCCGCTCGTCGAAAGGCCTCCTGACCTCCGCGGGCCCGGATCCGGCGGCGGTGATCGGAGCAGCCGCCAAGGTGGGCACTCGGATCCCGGTCCCCGGATGAACGAGGACTCCCTGGCCGAGTACCGCGGCAAACGTCGGTCCTCTCGGACCCCCGAGCCGATTCCCTCCACCTCGGAGGACGGAGGACGACGGGGGACCAAAGCCGGCCGACAGGCAACGTTCGTGGTCCAAGAGCACCATGCCTCGAGCCTCCATTGGGACTTCCGACTCGAGCACGAGGGAGTCCTGGCGTCGTGGGCGCTGCCCAAGGGAGTTCCGATGACTCCCGCCGACAACCACCTGGCCGTGCAAGTCGAGGACCACCCGTTGGAGTACGGCTCGTTCAGCGGCACCATTCCGGCGGGGGAGTACGGCGCCGGCAACGTCTCTTTGTGGGACCGGGGCACCTACCGGTGCGAGAAGTGGAACACACGCGAGGTCATTGTCGTCCTGCACGGCGAACGGGTCCGCGGGCGGTACGTGCTGTTCCAGACCAGAGACAAGCAGTGGATGATCCACCGCATGGATCCACCCGCCGAGGGCTATGAGCCCCTGCCTCGCGAGCTTTCACCGATGCTGGCACTGTCTGGTGGTCTCCCCGAGGACGATGGGGAGTGGGCGATCGAATTCAAGTGGGACGGAATCCGAGTCCTGTTGTGGGTCGACGGTGGTCGCCCCCGCGCCGTGAGCCGGGGTGGCCACGACATCACCAGGTCATTCCCCGAGCTGGCGGCACTGGCCGAGTCGGTCGGGTCGGACCAGGTCGTCCTCGATGGTGAGATGGTGGTGCTGGACGAGGACGGCCGACCCTCCTTCTCCCGGCTTCAACATCGGATCCACACCGCGTCGGACAAGGATTCCCGGCGCGCCGCGAGCATCGATCCAGCGAGCATGGTGATCTTCGATCTCCTCCACCTCAACGGCCGATCTCTACTTGCCGACTCCTACGACGACCGCCGGACGGCCCTCGAGCAGTTGGCCCTTGCCGGCCCGAGCTGGGGAGTCACCCCGTCCTTCACCCGGGAACCGGCGGAGGACGTTCTCCGCTCCGCCGTCGAACTGGGAATGGAGGGCGTGGTGGCCAAGCGGCGAACCAGCCGTTACCGCCCCGGAGCCCGCAGTGGTGACTGGATCAAGGTCAAGAACCACCGGACCCAGGAAGTGATCATCGGGGGCTGGACCGAGGGCCGGGGCGATCGACGTTCCACGTTCGGCGCACTTCTGCTGGGCCTGCCCGTGGAGGGGTCAGGTCGGGGGCTGACCTATGTGGGCAAGGTGGGTACCGGCTTCTCCCGCGCCGCACGGGAGGAGCTGATGAACGACTTCGAGGGCAACGTGCGCAAGTCGAGCCCCTTCGTGAGCACCCTGCCCGGCTCGCTGGAGCGGGCGGCACACTGGGTCCGCCCGACCCGGGTGGGAGAGGTTCAATTCAGCGAGTGGACTCCTGACGGCATCTTGCGCCACCCGGTGTGGCGAGGCATTCGAACCGACAAATCTGCCAAGGATGTCCGCCTTGAGCAGTGACGGATCGATCAAGACGACGGTTGCCGGTCGGGAGATGACCGTGTCCAATCTGGACAAGGAGTTCTACCCGGCCACTGGGTTCACCAAGGGGGAGATGCTCGACTACTACGCACGGGTGGCCCCGATGATGCTCACCCACATCGCTGACCGTCCTTTGACCATGAAGCGGTTCCCCAACGGCGTCGATTCCCCCTATTTCTTCGAAAAGCACGTCCCGCGGCACGCACCGGAATGGCTGGCACGAGCGGAGGTTCCCTCGACTTCGAGGGGCGGTCCCGTCGAGTACGCGGTGGTCTGCGATCTCGCCGGACTGATCTGGGCGGCCAATCTGGGAACCGTCGAATTCCATGTCCCCCTGTGGCATGTGGGGAGACGACGGGCACTCCCCGCGCCACCCGACCACATGGTGTTCGACCTCGACCCGGGAGAGGGTACGACCATCGTCGAATGTTGCACCGTCGGCCGCTACATCGCCGACATCCTCAGCGAACGAGATCTGGTTTGCCGACCGAAGACCAGTGGCTCCAAGGGCCTGCAGCTGTACGTCCACCTTCCCGGCCGTCCGACCTGGGACAAGGTTCGCGAGGAAGCGCATCGTATTGCCATCCGCCTCGAACACGACTACCCGGACCTGGTGGTGTCCTCGATGCGCAAGAACCTCAGGCAGGGCAAGGTTCTCATCGACTGGAGCCAGAATCATCCGGCAAAGACCACGGTTGCCGCGTATTCCCTGCGGGCCGGCGCCGAGCCCACCGTTTCGACGCCGGTCGGATGGGAAGAGGTGACCGATTGCGAAGAACGGGAGGACCCCACCGTGCTCCGCTTCACCGCTGCCGATGTTCTCGAGAGGGTCGGCGAGCTCGGCGATCTGTTCTCGGAGGTATAGGCGCTCCGGTCAGACCTTGTGCACGTAGGCCGGTGGTGGAATCGTGCCCGGACCGGTGATCAGACATCCGTCGTCGAGTGTCGGGTCGAGCGCGGCAGCCAGCGTGGGAGGGGTGAGAAACGCCGGCGGGTTGACCAGGTCGACGCAGTCGAGCAGGTCGTCGGCATAGGCATCGCGGTAGGTCAGGGCGGGAAGATTCCACTTGGTCTCGACCAGCTTGAGTATGGACGTGTGGTCGTGGACCACGCTCGAGACGTAGTCAGGCCGGGCGAGCGGCGACACTACGCCGGACGGCACCCGAAACCCGTAGCGGTTGAACGAGCCGGGATGATCGGTTGGTGCAAGCACCGGTGCCACCGAGTCCGGCCTGACCGCTCTGGGTGGCGGGACGTGGTCGTAGTACCCACCGGATTCGTCGTAGGTCCAGACCAGCAGCGTGCTGTTCCACTGAGGTGAGGACATGACGGCATTGACCACCTGCGACAGGAATTGGTCGCCGTACTGGACGTCTTGCGGGTTCTCCTCGGAACCGGTGGAGAAGTTGGGGTCGACCAGGCTGAACGCGGGAAGCGTTCCGGCCGCGGCGTCGGTGAAGAAGGTGCTGGTGTTGACCAGGTTGGAGGTAAAGCCGGCGTCGTTGATCTGATAGAGCCAGATGAGCGACGAGGGAGTGGTGGAGTAGTAGTTCTTCCAGGAGATGCCGTGGGCGGTGAGCGCCTCGAAGACGGTGCCGTTGGGAGGTCGGTCCTCGTTGAGCGTGTCGGTGATCAGGCCGAGAGAGGTACCGGCCATCAGGTAGCGCCGGTTCGGGAAGGTCTGGGCCATCACCGAACAGAAGTAGTTGTCGCATACGGGAAACACGGTAGCCAGGGAATTGACGAACGGCAGCGTCGTCTGGTCGTAGTAGCCCATGGACACCGGACCGCTCTGGCTCTTCACGAACCCGTCGTTACTGCCGTGGGCGAACGAGACGTGGGCCGCCTCCCAGGTGTTGAACGGTTGGCTGGGCAACTGGCACGGAGTGGGCATGGGAAAGGCCTGGAGCACGGCATCCCTGAACGGCGGCGGATCGGTGGACGTCTTGGGCCACGGATTGGAGGCAGTCGGTTGACCGTCCGCACCGAGCACGAAACCGTTGCCGCGCCCCTGCATCATGCCCAGGATGCTGTCGTAGGAGTGATTTTCCAGCATCACCACCACGATGTTGGTGATCTGGGGAATCTGGTCGGTGCCCGGTGCCGCCAGGGGATTGGGGAGGGTGCCCGGGCCGGGCGTCTTCGAATGAAAAGGGGCACCGGCGCCGGCCGACCTCGACGCCAGCCCGAGGCTGGTGGCGCCGGCCAGGGCTCCTCCGAGGAGGGCCCGACGTGAGAGATGTACCGGTTGAGCCGTGCCGCCAACGCTATGGCCGGCCGGTGCGGGCCGCAAGCGCCTCTCACCCACCGGGCTGTCCGGCGCCGGGCAGGGCGGGGCCACATGCGAGTCCTCGCCCGATCAAGCCAGCCTCGGGCTCCTTCGCACCGCCACACTGTGATCGGACCGGACCGGACGGAACGCTGCCGCGATGGCCCAGGGGAGGTGGAAGACGGCGTCGACCACCAACACCGCTCCGGCCCCGACTCCGATGCCCCCCAGGGTGTCGGTCGGATAGTGCCACCGGAGCACGATGACCGCGGCGCACACGCCGACGGTGGCCACCGCCCCAACCAATGCGACCAGCGGTCGGAGCAGCTTGGGCATGACCAGGGTCGCCGCGGTGGACAGTGCCGCCACGGCGGCGACGGTTCCGGACGGGTAGGACGAGGCTCCGGTGACCCCGATGTGCCGGTCGACCAGTGGCTTGGCCAGATCCTGCACGATGAGGACGGCGATCACCGGCGCGGCAGCACAGGCGACCGCCCGGACCCAGTCACGGAGCATGCCGATGATGAACACCACGATGACGCCGACGACCAGTACCGTCAACGAGCCGAGTTTGGCGAAGTCCAGAGCCCAGCGAGAATGGAACGCGGCGGGGAGCGCCTGGTAGCCCCAGGCGTCGAGTCGGTTGGGCCACGGACGGTGGACGAAGATGAGTCCCCCGAGGGCCGCGGTGCCCAGCAACAGCGCACCGAGGGCGAGCTCGGCCGCCGTTCCCCACGGGGTGGCCGCACGGGGCCCGCGTACCCGTTCGTCCCTCGAGGATGACGTCACCATGATCACAAGGTTAGGGGCCCAGGCCGCCGAACTAGGCGCGCCCCCGAAAGCCGATCGTTCAACGGGGGATGGGCGCGCCGGCCAACGCCGCGATCAACCCGAGCACACCGGCCCCGAGCAACGCGGCGACCACGCCGCCCGGAGGGCCAACAACCACACCAACGCCGCCGCCAGTATGCCCAGTTGCCAGAGGTGCGAGAGGGCCAGGCCCAGGGGGATGGCGGCGCCGGCGATGGCACCCAGGGAGGCGGCACCGGCGCCGGTCAGGAAGGCCTGGCGCGGGCACTCGCCCGGATCCGATCGAATCGGGGACCACCGGCCACCACGAAGACGAACGACGGCCCGAATGCGATGGCGGCGGCCATCAGTGCGCCGCCGATGCCGGCGGCCGCGTACCCGACCACCGCGACCGTCTGCACCACCGGCCCCGGGGTGATCTGACCCAGGGCCACCGCCTCCAGAAACTGGCTGGCCGTCATCCAGTGGTAGGTGTGCACGGCGTCGTGCTGCATGAGGGGAACGATGACGAATCCACCTCCGTAGGACAGCAGACCCACCTTCAGCGCCACCCAGGCCAGGGCACCCAGGCCGCCCATGGCCACCACCGGGGGGGTCACCAGTGCGGTCGACCCGCGACCGGTCGCCGAACCGGTCGGCGGCGGCCGTCCACGGACGGAGACCTCGATCAACCCGCAGGAAGCCAGGACCAACACCAGCCACGGTCCGACCGTGGCTGCCGCGTTGGCTCCGGCTCCCACGTAGCACACCCACCGGATGCGGGCGCTCCGGGCCTGGCCTGCCCTCCGCCAGCTGGCCGGAAGCAGCCTGCTGGACGCGTCGAGAGCGACCGCGGGAACCGCGGCGCCGGCGCCGGCGGCTGCGCCCAGGACCCAGAGGGGAGGGTGCGCACCGAATACGATCACGCTGAGGGCCAGAATGACGATGAGCCCGGGGACGATGAAGCATGCGCCGCCGACCAGAGCTCCTCTGGTTCCCCGCAAACGCCACGCGCAGAAGATCGCCAGCTGGGTGGAGGCGGGACCGGGCAACAGATTGGTGGTGGCGATGCCGTCCTCGAACTCCTCGGCGGAAAGCCAGTGCCGATCGGTCACGCACAGCGTGCGGAGAAGGGTGATGTGCGCCGGAGGGCCCCCGAATCCGAGGATGCCGATGCGCCCCCATTGGCGGGCGATGGTGGCCAGCGACACCGGCTCGCCCGAACCGCCTTGGGGAGGCGTGGCTCCGGAGGCGGCGGTCATCCGGCGTGGACGTCGACGCCAGCGAATAAGCCGGGGACATCCACCCGGCGACAGTAGGCCAACCGCTTCTACGCGTTCAAGAATCGTCCCCGCCGCCAATGGCGGATCAGGCGCCCGCGGAGACCTCGGACGGTGCCGTTTGCGTTCGGTCCTCGTGCCTGGCGTTCACCACCGAACTCGGAGCCAGGCGCCCGGCGTCGGTCAGTCTGGTCCGTGCGGTCACCACGTGGCAGTGTTCGATGAGTGCGTCTCCGTCGGCCGCGCTCATCGGGGTGAGGGTGCCGCCCATCCGCCATCCGAGGCCGTTGGCGTTACGGGTCGAGCAGACCGAGAACTTGACCTGTACGTCGCGCATGTCCCCGTCCACCGAGGGAAGCCCGAGGCGGAGTGCCACCTCTTCACCCACCGCCAGAGGACGGGACCCGATGACACCGGCCCCTCCCGCGGTGAGATCCACCACCCGGACCAACATGCCGTCGACGACGCCGGCGACTTCGACCGGCACCCGGTAGTGGTGGCGCATCTGACGGCGTCGGGTGACCCGCCGCAGCGCCGCGGCCACCAGGACCATTTCCCAGGCCGCGAAGGCGAGTCCGGCAACCAGCGCCAACCCGTGGAGCGGGGGAAGGGCGAGCACGCCGACCACGGCCAGGACGCGGAGGGTCACCGCAGCGGCCAACACCCCCATCAGAACCAGCACCAATCGCAGCTGCCGGGCAGCCCGCCAGCCGCCGTCGTCGACTCCGTCCTTGGGGGTCACCTTGAACGCGGTGCGAAACGGGTGCACCAACACGAATGCCGCCCGGGCAAAGATCTCGGTGGTCAGCAGGTTGGTGTACGCGCCGTCCCACAGATTGGCCTGCCCGCGACAGAGGGTCGCCGAGGCGGCCAGATTGAGCACCATCCACGGCAGCCAGAACACGCAGAACTGCCAAAGGGTGGCGTGCAACGGGAGCCGACCGCTGACCAGCATGGCCACCAACACCGCCAACATGCCCAGTCGCTGCAGCGGAACGAAATAGGCCAGCAGGGAGGAGAGGTAGCTGGCCCGCTGTTTGACGGTCAGCCTGGGTGCCACCAGAGGGTTCTCCGACGTGCGCAATACGGCCAGGTTCCCCCGAGCCCACCGGTCACGTTGCAGCAGGAAGGTGGCCAGGTCGTGAGGGGCCAGCCCCTGCACCAGGGTCTCGTCGTGATAGCGGGTGTGCCAGCCCTGCCCGTGCAGGCGGATGGTGGTGTGGAAATCCTCGGCCACTGTTTCGGTGGCGATCCCCCCGATCCCCTCGAGTGCCTGCCGAAGGATCAGCGCGGCGGAACCGCACCAGAAGGCGCCGTCATGACGATCCTTGCCCGGCATGATCACCTCGAAGAACATGCTCTGGTCGTGACGGCCGGTCTCGAAGTGCTGGAAGGAATCGTGGTTGCCGAAATCGTGCGGCGTCTGGACCAACGCCACCGAGGGGTTGTCGAAGTACCCCACGGTTGCATCGAGAATGTCCGGTTGAGGGACGTGGTCGGCGTCGAGGATCAACAAGAGCTCCCCGCGCAGGAACCCCAGGGCATGGTTGATATTGCCGGCCTTGGCGTGTTCGTTGGTGTCCCTGCTCAGATAGTGCGCCCCCATCCGGTCGGCCAGCGCGTGCACCTCGGGGCGACGTCCGTCATCGAGCACCCAGGTGGTGTGGGGGTAGGTGATCCGATCGCATCCGACCAGGGTGGCCCCGAGCACATCGAGGCCCTCGTCGTAGGTGCAGACACAGACGTCGACGGTGGGGCGCCATCCGATGGGCGGTCGGACCGAAACCGGGATGCGCCAGGCCAGGAACGCGAACGAGGCGAGCATGGTCCATCCGAACACCTCACACCCGAACAACACCACGAACATGACCGGTTGGGCCCCGGACCAGGTGGCGACCAGTCGCCACGCCAGATAGGCCGCACCCCAGGTCAGGGCGGCCGCCGCCAGCACGCGCACCAACAGGTCGCTGCTTCGGTAGCGCGCTGATCCTTCCCACTCCGGTGTCGTCACTACCGGAGCTATCGGCAGGCCGGAGGCAACCCTTGAGCAGGCCCGATGGTCCCGCGACGGTGCCGGTCAGCGGGTGTCGGCGACGTACCGGCGAGCCGGTGTCCCCGGCGGATTGGTCACGCCGGGAACGGCATCGGGGTTCTGCACGCAGACCTCGCCTTCGAGCCCGTCCGGGTCCCGGAAGAAGATGCTCAGCACCTGGCCGAAGTCGGTCACGAAGTCGTCGCAGGCACCTCTGGCCATCAGGCGATCACGGATGGTTTCGAAGTCGGGCAATGAGCCCGCCTGCAGCGCGAAGTGATCGAGACGCCCGCGCCCGAACATCGGGACCTGACGGTCGGCCTCGGTATTGCCCTCGATCTGGAACACGTTGAGCTCCGAGTAAGGCCCGATCTTGATGATCGACAACCGCACCGCGTCGTTTCCATCGATCTCGGGTGCGTCACGGACCACCTCCGCGTCGAACACCTCCTCATAGAAGGCATGGAGACGTGGCGCGTCGTTGGTCAAGGTAGCCACGTGGTTCAATCCGACGGTCAGCATCGATCCGCTCAGGTCATCACGTTGACGATGTCGACAATGACCAGCGCAAGCACCATCCCTCCGACGGCGGCATAGAGGGCGGTGAACGCCCACCGTTGCCGGTGATCGGCCAGCCAGAAGCGGCGGATACCCAGATAGTCGAAGGTGAGGGCCAAAAGACCGACCGGGATACCGATCGCCGGCCCGACGCCGCGTGCCACGCCGATCGCCGGCAGCACCACCGGCAGTATGAGGTAGGTGAGCAGGCAGCGGAGGGCGGACAGGAAGATCGACGCGCTGAAGATCCGGTGGGTCTCCGACTCGTCAATCGGCTTCTGGTCAACGGGCACCCGCAGCAGTCGGCGCATGGTCTCGTCCACCTTCGACCGGGGCGCAGACACACTCGGCCCGCCGGGAGCCACAACCAGCTGATCCACGGGCACATGGTAGGCGCACCCGACCGTTCACCTCCAGCCACCCCTGTGCACACACCAGGCCCTCGAGCGATGCCTCACCCCTGAGAACAGGCTGTATCGTCACCGGTCATGGGAACGATCCCTTGAACGGGGGTGCCGATCGCCGCGGGAGCCAGGTGACCCGACCGGCCGGATCGGAAGCGGGCTCGGCAAGCATGTGGTCGGTCACCCGGCCCGACGGATCGGTGGCCACCGGGTGGTTCATCCTGCCGCTCCGACTGTTCATGGGGGTGACCTTTCTGTTCGCAGGCCTCCAGAAACTGGCCGACCCCCAGTTCTTCCACAAGGCGAGTCCTACTTCGATCTATGCCCAGCTGATCGCCGCCTCTCGCTCGAGTCCCATCCATGGCCTGACCTCCCACCTGATCTCGGTCGCGCCCGCCGTGGGGTTGGTGATCGCCGTCGGGGAGGTGGCCGTCGGGCTCGGCGTGCTGGTCGGCCTGTGGTTGCGGGTTGCCGCCGGTGCCGGCATGGTCCTCTCGTTCAGTCTCTTCCTGGCGGTCAGCTTTCACACCACCCCCTACTTCAACGGATCGGACATCGTGTTCTTCTTTGCCTGGACGCCGTTAGTCCTCGCCGGGGCGGCAGGTGCTCCCGCCCTGGACACCTGGCTGGCCAATCAGCCCGAAGCCGTGACCGCCCGACAAGGGGTGTCCCGCCGGGCGGTGATCTCATCAGGAGCGCTGGGCGGGCTGGCGGCCGCGGTGGTCCTGTGCGTCGGTGGGTTCACCGCGCTGGTCGGTCGGGTGGCCGGCGGGACCTCCGACGTCGGCGGCGGTCCGGTCACCTTGGCCGGTGGCGGAAGCGGGACCACCACCGACCACGGATCGGGCCCCACGACCGATGCATCGGGTACGGCCATCGGTCCCGCCGCCGACGTGCCCCTCGATGGTTCGGCCTCCTTCACCGATCCGTCCACCGGAGATCCGGCTCTGGTCATCCACCAGGCTGCCGGGGAATTCGTCGCCTTCGACGCCGTCTGCCCCCATGCCGGGTGCACGGTGGCCTATCAGTCATCGTCGAAGATCATCGCCTGTCCCTGCCACGGCTCTGAGTTCGATGCCAAGACCGGAGCCGTCATCCGGGGGCCGGCCGCCACCGGTCTCACACCGATCAAGATCACCTCCGGACCCAACGGTGATCTCTACGTCGCCGGCTGAATCTTGACTCGTTCCCGGCTCTGCGGTCGGGTACCATGCCGGTGTCGCTGCCGGCCGGCGACGACCTTCACCCCATGACGGCACCCGCCTCTGCGCCGACAAGCGCCTCGAACCCGGTGGGGGTGGAGGTGTCCGCCGACAGAACCGACTGGCTGTCCGCCGTTCCTTTCTTCGGGGTCCACCTGGCCCCGTTGGCCGCATTCTTCGTGGTGGTCACCTGGCAGGACTGGGTGCTGTGCGCCGTGCTCTACGTGGGCCGGATGTTCTTCATCACCGCCGGCTATCACCGCTACCTTTCGCACCGTAGCTACCGGATGGGTCGTCTACCCCAGTTCCTCATGGCGTTCGGCGGCACCACCGCAGCACAGAAGGGTCCGTTGTGGTGGGCCGGTCACCACCGGTTGCACCACCGCTACACCGACTTGGATGAGGACGTGCATTCACCCAGGGACGGGTTCTGGTGGAGCCACGTGGGTTGGATCCTCTCGACCAGGTACAAGGAGACCGACTTCACCGCCATCAAGGACTTCGCCTCGTACCGCGAGCTCCGGGCTCTCGAGCGGTTCTGGTGGATCGGACCGTGGACGCTGGCCATCGGCTGCCTGCTCATCGGCGGCTGGGGTGGGCTGGTGATCGGCTTCTTCCTGTCCACGGTCCTCTTGTGGCACGGGACCTTTCTGGTCAACTCGGCAGCCCATCTGGTGGGTCGGCGGCGGTTCGCCACACCGGACACCAGCCGCAATTCCGCCCTCATCGCCGTCATCACCGGAGGCGAGGGCTGGCACAACAACCACCACTACCTCCCGGCGTCCGCTCGCCAGGGCTTCGCCTGGTGGGAGATCGACCCCACCTGGTACGCCCTGCGGGCACTGGCCGCGCTCCGAGTGATCCACGACCTCAAGGATCCGCCCGCCCGGCTGCTGGAGCAGGCCCGGGTTCGGGACGGTGCCTTCGACATCGGGATGTTCCGCTCCTACTGGGAGCGAGCGGCCAAGGTGACCGGCGAGCGAATCGCCGACCTGAGCGCCCGGCCGTTGGCCGCTTCGGCAGAGGCCTCCGACCCGACCATCTCGTCCCCCCACGCCGGCGGGAGTCGGGTTTCATCGAGCGAGCCCCTGTCCCATCTCTCGGGGCTGATCTCCCGGGCGCTCGAAACAGCCGACCAGCTCGCCGACTCCACCCGCCGCACCCGGAAGGGAGCCAAGGCCAACTCGGCAGAGCCCGGGTCCGCCGAACCGCTTCCGGAGTGAGCCGTCGAGTGTCCCCTCGGCCATCGACGGCGTCTGCTTTCGGCTCGGCCTCCCTGTGGATCGTGGACCTGGACGGCGTGGTGTGGCTGTCCGGCGAGCCGATCGGCGAAGTCGGCAAAGCCATCGCCGCACTTCGCGCCCGGGGTGTGCGGGTGGTCTTTGCTACCAACAATTCCGCGCCGACCACCGCGGAACTACTGGGCCGGCTCGAACGCCTGGGCGTGATCGGGTCCGCCGACGATCTGGTCTCATCGGCCGGAGCGGCGGCGTCACTCCTGGACCCCGGCCAGGCGGTCCGGGTGTTGGCCGGGGAAGGCGTCCTCGAGGCACTGGAGCGGCGCGGGGTGACCGTCGTGTCGGGCGATGATGTCGAGGCGGCCATCGTGGGGTGGAGCCGGTCCTTCGATTTCGACAGTCTGGCCGCCATCGCGTCGGCGGCGCGCCGGTCAGGCCGTCTGATCGGGACCAACCAGGACCCGGTCCACCCCACGCCGACTGGACTGCAGCCCGGCTCGGGTGCTCTCCTGGCCGCGGTGGCCACCGCGTCCGGCGTCCGGCCGGAGATCGCGGGAAAGCCCCACGAGCCGATGGCCGCCCTGATGAGGAGCGCCTTCGGATTCGAGGTCGGGGACCGCTCGGTGGTGATGATCGGCGATCAGCCGGGCACCGACGGACGGTTGGCCGAGCGACTCGGGATACCGTTCGGCCTGGTGGATTCCGGCGTGACTCCGGCTGGCGCCGACGGGTTCGACACGCCGGTGGCCATCCGGTCGACGGATCTGGTGACCCTGGTCGGGGAGGTCCTGGTCTGACCCTGGACAAAGGGCTTGGAGGCGGCCGACAGGGCCGTTAGGGTGGACACACATGGTCGACCGGGACGCATTTCAGAGGTACATCGACGCCGGCGTTGCCTTCACCAACATCACCCGCAGCAAGGCCGAGGAACTGGTGCAGGAGCTGGTCCAGAGTGGCGAATTCCGGAGCGACGACGCCCGGGCCAAAGTCGAGGAGCTCATCGAACGAAGCCGCAAGGGTCGTGAGGCGCTGGTGATCCAGGTGCGACGCGAGGTGTCTCACCAATTGGAGGGCATGGGGATCACCAACGTCGAAGACCTGGCCAAGCAAGTCTCATCGCTCCTCGCACGAACCGCAGAAGCGGGCAGAGCAGCCAGTACCGGAATGAAGAAGACCGCAGCCAAGAAATCTCCGGCGAAGAAGGCCGCCGCGCCAAAGAAGGCAACCGGCAAGAAGGCCGCGGCCAAGAAATCTCCGGCCCGGAAGTCCGCCGCGGCCAAGGCGGCAGTCAAGAAGCCATCCCCCAAGAAGGCGGCCACCAAGAAGGCCACGTCTGCCGGTACCCCCGGCCACCGGGCAGCGGACTGAGCCGCGCACCGCGCCGGCGCCTCGATCGGGTCCTCGTCGAGCGGGGAGTGGCCCGGAGTCGTCCACAAGCCGTGGAGCTGATCGAACAGGGGCGGGTGCTGGTCTCCGGATCGGTGGCCGACAAGCCCTCCCGGCTGGTGTCGAGCGCCGAACCCGTCGAGCTGTCCGGTGATCGCCCACGCTTCGTCAGTCGGGCCGGCGACAAGTTGCGCGCCGCACTGGACCGATTCGACATCGATCCCTCCGGTCAGCGAGCGCTCGATGCGGGGGCCTCGACCGGAGGGTTCACCGACTGCCTCCTCCAGGCCGGCGCCACGTCGGTCATCGCCGTCGACGTGGGCCACGGTCAGCTGGACCAGCGACTTCGCCACGACCCCCGGGTGACCAGCCACGAGCGCCTGGATATCCGCCAGGTGAGCCTGGCCACGGTGGGAGGCACGCCGGTCGATCTGGTCACCGCCGATCTGTCGTTCATCTCGGTGGTCCGAGCCGTTCCGGTTCTCCTGGGCGAGGTGGCCTCGCCGGGGGCCTCCGTGGTGATCCTGGTCAAGCCGCAGTTCGAGGCAGGAAGGATCGAGGCGTCCCGGGCCAGAGGCGTGATCCGCGACCCCGAAGTGCATCGACGGACCCTGGGCGAGGTGGCAGACGCGCTCGGCAGCTCCGGAGCAGTCATCATGGGGGCCATGCCCTCGCCAATCCGCGGCTCCACCGGCAACATCGAGTTCCTCCTCCACGCCCGCACCCCGGGTCCGTCCTCCGGGCGGGCAGGTCCGACCGACCCACCACCGGGCGGTCCATCCCTGGTCGACGCCGCGATTGCCGAAGCGCATCACGGGCCGAGGGCCTAGCGGGCCGATGGCACGCATCGCGTTCTACATCGCATCGGGCCGGCCCGAAGCCACCCTGCTGGCCGAGCGGGCCACCGCCTGGTTGGCCGAGCGTGGCCACACGGCAGCGCCGGCCCTCGGTTCTGACGGGTCGGTCTCCATCGACGGTGCCGAGCTGCTGGTGAGCCTGGGGGGAGACGGCACGCTGCTCCGTGCTGTCGAAGTGGCGCTGACCGCCGGCATCCCCGTCCTCGGCGTGAACATCGGCAGGCTCGGGTATCTGACCCCGGTGGAGCCGAAGGACCTCGAGAACGCACTCGGCCGTTTTCTGGAGGGTACCCATCAGGTGGAGGAGCGGATGACACTCGAAGTGACGGTCACCGATCCCGACGGCCGATCAGTCGCCCATCGCCGCGCCCTCAACGAGGCCAGCATCGAGAAGACGGTGCCCGGACATACCGTCCGGGTCGCGGCCATGATCGACGACCGACCGTTCGTGACCTACGCCGCCGACGGCCTGTTGGTGTCCACCCCGACCGGCTCGACCGCATACAACCTGTCGGCCCGAGGCCCGGTGCTCTCCCCCCGGCTCCGCGCCATGGTGGTGACACCGGTCTCCCCCCACATGATCTTCGACCGACCGCTGGTGCTCGAGCCCGACCAACGGGTGACGCTCGAGGTGCTCGAGCCCCGTGCGGCCGTGTTGGTGGTTGACGGGGTGACCGTGTCCACGCTCGTACCGGGTGCGACCGTCGAGTGTCGGGAGGGTGAGCAGCCGGCCCGTCTGGTCACCCTCGGTGCCCATGAGTTCCATGCCATCCTGCGGGCAAAATTCCATCTGGCCGATCGGTAGGGAGTCGAGCACGATGGGTCCTCTCCTGGTCGAGCTCCGAGTCCGCGACCTCGGGGTCATCGACGACGTCACCGTCCGCTTGGGGAGGGGGACGGCCGCGCTCACCGGGGAGACCGGTGCCGGCAAGACCCTTCTGGTCGGCTCCCTCGGCCTCCTGCTCGGGGGTCGGGCCGACCCCTCGGTGGTCCGGGCGGGATCCAACGAGGCCCTGGTCGAGGGCCGGTTCGAGGTCGAGACCGGGGAAGAGGTGGTCGAGATCGTGTTGGCCCGTTCGGTGGCCCGAGCCGGACGCTCCCGGGCATGGATCGACGGACGGATGGCGTCGATCGGCGTGCTGTCCGAGACCGCCGCCGACCTGATCGAATTGCACGGCCAGCACCAGCAGCGGTTTCTGGTGCACCCGGACGCCCAACGTCGGGCGCTCGACCAATTCGACGACATCGACCTCTCCGACCTCGAAGCGGCCCGCTCCCGGCTGCGGACGTTGACCCAGGAGAGCGAGACGCTGGGCGGTGATGCCCACGAACGGTCCCGTGAGGTCGATCTCCTCAACTATCAGCTGGCGGAGATCGACCGCGCCTCCATCGACGACCTCGACGAGGACGGGCGGCTGGAGGTCGAGGAGGATCGGCTGGCCGCGGCTTCGGCGCACCGGCAGGCCGCGGCGGAGGCATTGGCCGCACTGTCCGGGTCGGAGGAGACCAGTGCGCTCGACCGCCTGGCCGAGGCCTCCGGAGCCCTGGCCGGTCGGGCCCCGCTGTCCGCGCTCGAGGGTAGGGTGCGCGCGGCGATGGCCGAGCTCGCCGACCTGATCACCGAGCTCCGATCGGTGGTCGAGGATTGGGATGACGATCCGGAACGCCTGGCCGAGGTCCGCTCCCGCCGGCAGCTGTTCCGCGAGCTCGAACGGAAGTACGGAGACGACCTGGCCGAGGTTCTCGCCTTCTCATCCCGCGCCCGACAGCGTCTGGTCACCATCGAGCGCGACCATCAGCGGGCCGCCACCCTGGACCGGGAGATCCGGGCCGCCCGCCTGCTGGTCGAGGAGGCCGAGTCCCGGGTCGCCGCGGCCCGCACGGCGGCCGCACCCCGCCTGGCCGCACAGATCCAGGCGACGTTGCGGAACCTGGCCATGCCCTCGGTGAAGTTCTCGATCACCGTCGCCGGATCGGGAGCGGGCGACCAGGTGACCTTCCTGCTCGGGGCCAACGCCGGCGAGCCGCTCCAGCCCCTGGCCAAAGTGGCCTCCGGGGGGGAGCTGGCGCGGACCATGTTGGCCATTCGTCTGGCCATCACCAACGCTTCGGGAGTCATGGTGTTCGACGAGGTCGACGCCGGGGTCGGCGGCACGGCGGCCACGGCGGTCGGAGCCGCGCTGGCCGAGCTCGGGCAACACGGTCAGGTGCTGGTGGTCACCCACCTGGCACAGGTGGCCGCCCAAGCCGACCGGCAGTTCGCGGTACGCAAGTCCGAACAGTCGGGGAGGACCTTCTCCGAAGTGGTCGAGCTCGACGACGAGGAACGGGTGGTCGAGGTCAGTCGGATGCTTTCGGGGCACCCCGACAGCGTGGCCGCTCAGCGCCACGCCAAAGAGCTTCTGCAACCGGCACCGGCTCCGATCTCGCAGCGATGACCGAGGACCGGATGGTGAGATCCGCACGGTGTACCCACCGATTCCGCTACCCTCGTTGGGTGCCTGACGTGGACGGCCCGCCGCAGCCTTCGGGAGACAGCCGGTGGCCCCGCAGTCGCCGGATTCCCATTCGGAACCAGGTTGGTCGGCCAGATGAGTAAGCCGGTGAGCAAGCCGGTGAGCAAGAGGGCCACCAAATTCATCTTCTTCACCGGGGGTGTGTCTTCCTCTCTCGGGAAGGGCCTCACCGCCTCGTCGGTCGGACGACTCCTCAAGTGCCGCGGACTCCGGGTGACCATGTGCAAGCTCGACCCGTACATCAACGTGGACCCGGGGACGATGAACCCGTTCGAGCACGGCGAGGTATTCGTGACCGAGGACGGGGGAGAGACCGACCTCGACCTCGGCCACTACGAGCGGTTCATCGACGAGAACCTCCACAAGAACTCCAACGCCACCACCGGCCGGATCTACTCGTCGGTCATCGCCAAGGAGCGCCGGGGCGACTACCTGGGAAAGACCGTCCAGGTCATCCCGCACGTGACCGACGAGATCAAGAAATGGGTCCGCGCCCTGGGCACCGATGACGTGGACGTGGTCATCGTCGAGATCGGCGGCACGGTCGGCGACATCGAGATCGTCCCGTTCATCGAGGCCATCCGCCAGGTCAGGCGCGACGTGGGACGGGAGAACGTCTGTTACGTGCACCTGACCCTGGTCCCGTACCTGGGGCCGACCGGCGAGCAGAAGACCAAGCCGACCCAGCACTCGGTCACCGAGTTGCGCAGCCGAGGCATCCAGCCTGACGTCATCGTCTGCCGGTCGGACCGAATGATCTCCGAAGACCTCAAGCGCAAGATCTCGCTGTTGTGCGACGTGCCCATCGAGGCAGTGGTGTCGGCCGTCGATGCCGACAACATCTACCAGATCCCGTTGGTCCTCCACCAGGAGGGGCTCGACGGCTACATCCTGCGCCTGCTCCAGTTCGACGAGGACGCTCATCCGATCGACCTCGGTGATTGGGAGGGCCTGGTCAGCCAAGTCGATGCCGCAGTTCGACCGGTCCGAATCGGAATCATCGGAAAATACATCGACCTGCCCGACGCCTATCTGTCAGTGGTCGAGGCGCTTCGACATGCCGGATTCCACCACGGGGCCAAAGTGGCCATCGAATGGATCCAGGCGGCGACCGTCCCCGAGCTCTTGGAGCACGACGGTCTTCGTTCCTTCGACGGACTGGTCATACCGGGCGGATTCGGCGAGCGGGGCGTGGAAGGCAAGATCGCCGCGGCCCACTACGCCCGGGAGCACGAGCTCCCGTTGCTCGGCCTCTGCCTCGGGCTCCAGGTGATGATCATCGAGTTCGCCCGGACCATGGCCGACCTGGAGGGCGCCAACTCGCGGGAGTTCGACGACGCCACGCCCCACCCGGTGGTCGACCTGATGGATGACCAGAACGACGTGGTCGACAAGGGCGGGACCATGCGGCTCGGCTCCTACGACGCAGAGCTCCTGGCCGGTTCCCAAGTGGCCAAGGCCTACGCCACCGACGTGGTGTCCGAGCGCCACCGGCATCGCTACGAGGTGAACCCTGAGTACCGTGCCCGGCTCGAGGAGGCCGGTCTGGTGTGCTCGGGAATGTCCCCCGACCACCGGCTGGTCGAATTCATCGAGCTGCCCAGCCATCCGTTCTGGGTCGGCACCCAGGCTCATCCCGAGTTCAAGAGCCGTCCCGACCGACCCCATCCGCTCTTTCGTGAGCTGGTCTATGCCGCACTGACCCGGGCCGAGGGTCGTGACCCGCGTCTCCCCGACATCGGTGACGTCGGCTGAATCGGGGGGCACCGGGAACCGAGCCGCCGACGGACCGTGGGACCTCCCACAGTTCCGGCCGATCAGTGAGTCGGTGGTCCACCGGGGCTGGTTGGTCACCTTCAACCGGGCCCGTTTCGTCGATCCCGACGGCGTGGCGTTCGACCGGGACATCGTGCGCCACCCGGGCGCGGTGGCCATGGTTGCGATCACCGATTCGGACACGGTGATCCTGGTGCACCAGTATCGACCGGCACTCGATCGGTGGCTCCTCGAGATCCCCGCCGGTACCTGCGACGTCGACGGCGAGCCCGACGAGGCCACCGCCCGTCGCGAGCTGGCCGAGGAGGCGGGGATGTCGGCGGGATCGCTCACCCTGCTCACCCGGTGCGCCATCACCCCGGGGTTCTGTGACGAAATCTCCTCGGTGTACCTGTGTACCGACCTCGCTCCGGTGCCGGTCGATCGACAGGGCACCGAGGAGCGCTTCATGAGGGTCGAGGAGGTGCCGCTCTCCGAGTTCGACACCATGGTGGATGCGGGGACCATCGTGGATGCCACCACCATCCTGGGCGTGGCGCTGGCCCGACGGCACCTGGATGAACGGCGCTGAGGAGCCGGGGTGACCCAACCTCTGTCGACCGGCGCCGAGGAGTACTTGTCCTGGCTGGCCGTGGAGAAGGGCAGGTCGCGCAACACGTTGGCCGCCTACCGACGGGACCTGGTGGTCTGGGAGGGCTGGGCCCGGGAGG
Source organism: uncultured Acidimicrobiaceae bacterium (assembly GCA_963734395.1). Taxonomy (GTDB): domain Bacteria; phylum Actinomycetota; class Acidimicrobiia; order Acidimicrobiales; family RAAP-2; genus Bog-756. The sequence continues at coordinate 210,331 of CAVTGY010000004.1, forward strand.
CGGGCATCGATCCGGCCGGCGCCGGAACCGAGGCGATCGAGCTCCACCTCGCCGAGTTGCGGAGCCAGGGTCGCCACCCGGCGTCGATGGCCCGCTCGACGACCGCGCTCCGGGGGTTGTTCGGCTTCCTCACCGAGGAGGGGGTGCTCATCGTGGACCCCACGGCCGATCTACGCTCGCCCCGCCTGCCCCGCCGGCTGCCCAAGGCCCTCGACGAGGAGGACGTGGTCAGACTGCTCGAGTCGGTGGCCGGGTCCGAGCCCGCCGACCTGCGCGATCGCGCCCTGCTCGAACTGCTGTACGGCACCGGGGCTCGCATCTCCGAAGTGGTCGGGCTCTCGCTCGGGGACCTCCAACGCGACGACGGTCTGCTCCGAGTGTTCGGCAAGGGGTCCAAGGAGCGCCTGGTCCCCCTCGGAGGCCCGGCCCGCCTGTCCCTCGAGCAGTGGCTGTCGCCCGCGGGGAGGCCGCTCCTCGCCCCCCAGCGCTGGAGGAGACGCCAGGATGCCGAGGCACTGTTCATCAACGCCCGCGGCAGTCGGCTGAGCCGTCAGGGGGCCTGGGCGGTGGTCACCGGCCGTGCCGAGCGGGTGGGACTCGGGCCCCAGGTCAGTCCGCACGTCCTCCGACACTCGTGCGCCAGCCACATGCTCGCCCACGGTGCCGATATCCGGGTGGTCCAGGAGGTGCTCGGCCACGTCTCCATTTCCACCACCCAGCTCTACACCAAGCTGAGCCAGGACCACCTGCGTGCGTCCTACCAACGGGCACACCCGCGGGCCACCCTGCCCCAGCTCAAGTAGGATCTTCACCGTGCCGAGCGATGCCCCCCCGATCGATTACCGCCAGCTCCTCGAAGACGAGCGGCGCCAACTCCAGTCGAAATTGGCGGAGCTCGGCTACGGCGAGGGTGGGGGATTGGACTACGACCCGAACTTCGCCGATTCGAGCCAGGTGACCGCCGAGCGCGGCGAGGCCGAGGTGCTCGCCGGCCAATTGCGGGAAACACTCGGCGAGGTGGCCCAGGCGATCGGACGGCTGGAGAACGGAAGCTACGGAAGCTGTGAGGTATGTGGCGTGGCCGTCGAACCCGCTCGCCTCGAGGCGATGCCGGCCACCCGTTTCTGCATCAAGCACGCCAGCCGGCCCTGATCGAGTCGGGGCGGATGGGCTACGGGGGATACGGACCCGGCACCGGCGGCTTCAAGCCCCCCCGACGCCGATTCCAGCCCAGCCAACGGGCCATCATCATCGGTGCGGTGGGGGTGGCCCTGTTCATCGTCCTGATCAGGACCCACCGGATCACCCGGTTCGAGATCATCTACTTCTGCGTGCTCATCCCGTCGATCATCCTCCACGAGATCTCCCACGGGGTGGTGGCCCTGGCCCTCGGGGACGACACCGCCAAACGAGCCGGCCGGCTCACCCTCAATCCGGCCAAGCACGTGGACCCGGTGGGCACCATTCTGGTCCCCGCCGTCCTCTCCCTCTCCGGTCTGGGAGCCTATGGATGGGCCAAGCCGGTGCCGGTCAGCACCAACCGTCTGCGTAGCCCGCGCAACCACACGGTCGTGGTCTCACTGGTCGGGCCCCTGACCAACTTCGCCCTGGCCGCGCTGTTCGGAGTGCTCTTCGCGCTGACCACACCACTGGCGATCCGCCAGGTCGTCCACTCTTACGGGGTCTACCCCCCGACGCTGTTCGGCCAGATCCTGTTCATCGCCGGCATCGCCAACATCGTGCTGGGCGTCTTCAACCTCATCCCGTGTCCGCCCCTCGACGGCGCCTCGGTCCTCGAGCGCTTCATCCCGGCCCGTTCCCTGCCCGAGTACTACCGGCTCCAACCGGCACTCATGTTCCTTCCCTTCGTCCTCATCTTGGTCTTTCACAACCAGTGGGGACAGCTGATCGACCACGTCATCAACTGGTGGTCGAGTCTGCTGGTGTGATCGGCGATCAGGTCGGCACGGCCACCACGGTGGCTGAGGTTGTCACCGACCATCCACCCGTGGTCACTCGCGCCCGACGTGTGCGACGTTGGATGCGCTCCCACCCGGGCATGGTGGTGTTGCTGGCCCTCCCCATCGTGGTCTTCGGGATTCCGGTGCTGTTCGGCCAGACGTTCCTGAGCGGCGACAACCTCCTCCAGAACTTCCCGATGCGGGTCCTGGTCGGCCGAGACCTCCAGCACGGGACGCTTCCGCTGTGGAACCCCTTTCTGTTCGGGGGGACGCCTCTGCTCGGCGGGTTCAACGCCGGCGCCGCCTACCCGACCACCTGGCTGATGGCCGTGCTTCCCGTCTTCGTCGCCTGGTGGCTCAATCTCGCCCTGGCCTACGAGGTGGCCATCGCCGGGATGTATCTCTTCCTCCGTCGCCAGTCGGTCAGTCCGACGGCGGCCACCTTCGGGGCCGCCACGTTTGCCTGTTCGGGCTACATGAGTGCACAGATCGTCCACATCGACTTGATCATCGGGGCCGCCTGGCTCCCCTGGATGCTCATCGCCGTGCATGCACTGACCCGGCCGCGGCTATCCGCCGCCCACCCATCGGGAGGTGGGGAGTCGGGTGCCGGTGGCCGCCGCCTGTGGATGGTGGTGCTCGCGCTCTCCTTCGGGCTCAACCTGCTGAGCGGCGGAGCAGAAGCATTCATCGACAGTGCGGTGCTGGTACTCATCTACGGGATAGGCCGTCTGCTCAACACCGGGCTGTTCGCAAAGGGACAACGATCCGCCTTGTTCCGGTCGGTGGCCGCTATGGCCGCCGGCCTGTTCGGGGGTCTGCTCCTCGGTGCGGCGCAGTGGAGCCCGGGACTCGCCTTCCTCTCCCAATCCCAGCGGGCCGGTTCCAGCTATGCCTTCTTCACCAGCGGATCGCTGCCGGCCAGGCTGGTCACCCTGGTCGCCTCTCCGTTCCTCCTCGGGACCAACCAGAATCAGCCCGGCCTGTACGCGGGGCCTTACAACTTTCCCGAGGTGACCAGCTATGCCGGGATCCTGGCTCTCATCGCCGCCTGCTCCCTGTTCCTCAGCCGGTACCGCACGAGACCGGAAGCACGGCAGTGGCGGGTTTGGTACGTGGTCCTGGCCATCGGGCTGCTGTCCGCCCTCGGGGGGGAGACACCCTTCGGTCGGGTGCTCTATGTGATCCCGGGCATTTCTTCCGAGCGTCTGCTCTCCCGCAACCTTCTGCTGGTCGACTTCTCGCTGGCCGTGCTGCTGGCGTGGTGGGTCCACCTGCTGCTCACCGCCAGGGACGACCGTCCGCCCCGCACGACCACTTCCGTGCGCCGGCGATGGGCGGGCAGGGGCAGGGCGGAGGTGGTGGTCACCTGCGCCCCGTTGGCGTTGATCGCCACGCTGGGCCTGCTGCTGTGGGCCACCGGGCCCTGGCTCGAACACCGGTTGGAGATCCAGCTCACGCTGACCACCGCGGTCCGTATACGGGAGGCGGCACTGGTCACTGTCGGCGTGGTTATCGCCGGCGCAGCCACCTGGATCGCCCTGGCCGAACCGGGTCTGTCCCGGCGGCGACTCCGCCGGCTGCTGGCCGCGGTGTTGGCCGTCGATCTGATCTGGTTCAACTGCTTCGTGGTCAACCCGCCGATCACCGAGGCGAAGGCGTTGGCCAACGGGGCTGCGTCGGCCTCGTTGCGTGCCGCAGTCGGAAACGGCCGGTTCATCATCTATGACCCCGACGAGTTCCACACCGATGAGCTCTACGCGCTCGGCCAGACCGACCTCAACATCCACACCGGCCTGCCCAGTGGACAGGGCTATTCAGTGCTGATCGGCGCCACCTTCTACGACGCAACCGGTGCCCACTACCAGGAGGACCTCGATCCCAACGACCTGGTCGGCCCGGTGTGGGACCAGCTCAACGTGACCACCCTGCTCTCTCTCCCCAGTTACTTCGTCACGCCGATTCCACCATCGCCGAACGGCGCCAACAGCGTGCAGTTTCCCACTACCCCCTTCACGGAGTTCACGCTTCCGCCTCCCTCGAGCTCCTTCGCGGTGGACCCGGGCCAACCCCACCGGTGGTATTTCGGGGGGGCGCTGACCGTCGACACATTCACCGTTCCGTTGGTGAAGGGGTCAGGGACCGGGCTGAAGCTCGGGCTGGTGACCCCCAACGGCGCAACCCACTGGCTACCGATGGCCGACGCACAGCCCGTCGACGTCGACGGGCACCGGTCGGTCCGGGTGGCTCTCCCGTCGGCAATCCGGGCCGCGGGCATCGTCGTCGGTGCCGCCGGACCCGGGTCGCTGACCGTGGGCACCCCCACGGTTCGGACCGCCGAGGCAGGCGAGGTGGCGCTCAACGGTCGGATGCAGGACGAGGTGGTGCCACCGCATTGGACCTTCACCGGCACCATCGGGTCGTTCGGCGTGTTCCGCAACAACCGTGCCCGGGGCTGGGCGTGGGTCGGTGCTCCCGGCGGTGGGGCACCGCGAGGGGCCACGGTGACCGGCGTGGCCCCCGGCCCGGACGGCGACCAGCAGTTATCGGTGCACACCACGTCGGCCGCCCTTCTCATCCGCAGCGAGTCGTGGAGTCCGGGCTGGCAGGCCACCATCGGCACCGGGTCCACAGGCTCTGACCACCCGGCCCCGCCCCGTCCGACGCCGGTGCTCCGCGCCGGTCTGATCCAGGAGGTTCGGATCCCGGGACCGGGCGACTACGTGGTGACCTTCTCCTACGCGCCCACCTCGGCCACTGCCGGCCTGGTGGTGTCGGCGGTGGCCGCTTCAGGTCTGCTGTTCTGGGCGGTGGCCGAGCTGATCGGCATCCGTAGAAGGAGGCGGATCACCCGGGCACCCCCGCGCCCGAGCCCTCGGTGAGCAGCCCGACCGCCTCGGCCGCCCGCCCATAGGTGGCCGAGGCGGTGGCCCTGGCCTTGTCCGCTCCCAGCGACAGCAGTGCGGCTACCGCGGCCGGGTCGGCCGCCAATTGCCACCCGACGCTCGCGCACCGGGCGGAGCATCTCGATGAGGGCCTCGCTCACCGCACGCTTGAGATCGCCGTAGTTCTGGTACGAACCGGCCACGTCGGTCGGCGGGCGGTCGCTGGCCACCGCCAGCAATTCGATCAGGTTGGAGAGTCCGGGCTTGGCCTCAGGGTCGTAGCGGACCTCACCACCGGTGTCGGTGACCGCCTTCTTGATCTTGCGCTCGATCCATTCCGGCTGGTCGAACATCAAGATGGTGCCGAGCGAGGAACCCACCGACTTGGACATCTTGTGGTCGGGGTGCTGCAGGTCCATGACCCGTGCAGCCACCGTGGGCACCGCCGCCTTGGGCACGACCAGTGTCTTGCCGTAGCGGTGGTTGAACCGTTGGGCCAGGGTGCGGGCGAGCTCCAGGTGCTGTCGCTGATCGTCGCCCACCGGCACCCGGTCGGCGTCGTAGAGCAGGATGTCGGCGCTCTGGAGCACCGGATAGGTGAACAGCCCGGCCCTGACCGTGTCCTTCCCTGCGCTCTTGTCCTTGAATTGGGTCATCCGACTGAGCTCCCCCATGGTGGCGGTGCACTCGAGGAGCCACGCCATCTGTGCATGCTCGGGTACGTGACTCTGGACGAAGAGCGTGCACTGCTCCGGATCGAGGCCGGCGGCCAGCAGGTCGAGGGCGGTCTCGTAGGTTCGCGAGCGCAACGCTCCGGGGTCGATGTCCAAGGTCAGCGCGTGCAGGTCCACGATGCAGTACAGGGCGTCGTGGGTGTACTGATCAGCCACCCAGTTGCGGATGGCACCCAGGTAATTTCCCAGATGGAGGTCGCCGCTGGGCTGCAGGCCGGACAGGACGCGGGACATGAGAGGTCATCGTAGGTCGGACCAGGAGGTGCACGAGATGGGGGCCTCAAGCCGGTAGGGTCGGTTGGCGTGTCGGCCACTGTCACTACGCCCGCCTACGAGGGACCCATCGATCTGCTCTTGGAGCTGGTGAACGCCCACCAGGTGGAGATCTACGACATCCCTCTGGCCTCGGTGGTGGAAGCCTTCGTCGCCGAAGTGGCGGGCTGGGAGACCGTGGACATGCAGACGCTGTCCGAGTTCCTGGTCATCGCGGCGGTACTCATCGAGCTCAAGACCCGCCGCCTCCTCCCCGGTCGGGACGAAGTGGATCCCGACGAGGAGCTGGTCGGCTGGGAGGAGCGAGACCTGCTGATGGCCCGGCTGCTCGAATGCCAGGCGTACGCGGCGGCGGCGGACGGCTTCGCCGTGCTGATGGAACGGGCGGCGCGGTCGGTGCCCAGAACCGCGGGACTGGACCCCGACGTCCAGGTCGACGCCCCGGACATCCTCCAGGGGGTGACCCCGGTCGACGTGGCTGCCGCCTATCTGCGGGCCACCGCCGAACGCCCGGTTCCCACCGTCGACCTGTATCACGTGACCGTCGACACCCTGACCGTGGCCGACGCCGTCGCCGAGCTCGAACTGCGACTGGCGGCGGTGGGTACCGCCACCTTTCGCTCCCTCACCGGACACCTGACCTCTCGGATCGAGATCATCGTGCGCTTCCTCGCCCTTCTCGAACTGTGCAAGCAGGGCCGGGTCTCGCTCGACCAGGGACAGACCTTCGGCACCCTCGACGTGGCCTGGGTGGCGGGTGACCCACAGCCGATTTCGGTCGGGGCGGGGCCGATCGACGAGTACGAGGGCTGACGGTGGCCCTCTCGGCCGAGGCCCGGGCCATCGAGGCGGTGCTCATCGTTGCCGTCGAACCGGTGCCGGCGGGGCTGCTGGCGGAGCTGCTCGAACTGCCGGTGGACCAGATCGACGCCGTGTGCGACGAGCTCATCGAGTCGTGCCGACGGGAGGGTCGCGGATTCGAAGTGGCCCGGATCGCCGGGGGGTACCGCATCCAGACCCATCCGGACCTGGCCTCCCACGTGGAGAGGTTCGCCAACGTGGGCGTGTCGTCCCGTCTGTCGGCCGCGGCCCTGGAGACCCTGGCCATCGTGGCCTACAAGCAGCCGGTGTCCAGGGCTCAGATCAGCGCGCTCCGGGGAGTGAACGTCGACGGGGTCGTCCGGTTGCTCGAGCACCGCGGCTACATCGCCGCGGTGGGACGGGCGGCGGGCCCGGGGCAAGCGGTGCTCTACGCCACCACCGATGCCTTCCTCGAGCGGCTCGGTCTCGACCGCCTGGATCAGCTTCCGCCGATCGAGGACCTGCTTCCAGGGCCCGAGGTCCTGGCCGAGATGGAGGAGCAGATGCGCCCGGTCGCCGATGGCTGACCGGCCGGACCCGCCACTGGCCACCGGAGACCGGTTGCAGAAGGTGATGGCCCGGATCGGGGTGGGGTCCCGGCGGGTGTGTGAGGAGCTGATCGCCGACGGACGGGTGACCGTCAATGGGGTGGTCCCGGTCCTCGGTCGCCGGGTCGACCCCGAAGTGGACCGGGTGGAGTTGGACGGCATTCCCCTTCCCATCCAGCCGGGGCTCATCCACTACCTGGTGAACAAGCCGACCGGCGTGGTCAGCACCGCCGAGGACACCCACGACCGGCCCACGGTGGTCTCCCTGGTTCCCGACCGACCCCGGGTGTTCCCGGTGGGACGCCTGGACATGGACACCGAGGGCCTGCTGATCCTGACCAACGACGGCGAGCTCACCCACCGGCTCACCCATCCGTCGTTCGGGGTGCCCAAGGAGTACCTGGTCCAGCTCGACGGTGCGCCCACTCCGGGGGAGGTGCGCCGGTTGCGAACCGGTGTCGAGCTCGAGGACGGGCCGACCAGCCCGGCTCGGGTGGCGGTGGTGGGCCCCACCCTCCTCCGGATGGTCATCCACGAAGGGCGCAACCGGCAGATCCGCCGCATGGCCGAGGCGGTGGGGCACCGAGTGATCCGACTGGTGCGGACCCGTATCGGGCCGGTCACCGACCCGTCACTGAGCCCGGGAGCGCACCGGCGGCTGACCCTGGACGAGGTACGGGGTCTGGCCGCAGCAGCCACACCGGCCGAGCCCGCGGGGGAGTCCGGATCCTCCGAAGAGCGGCGACCGGAGAGGGGTGAGCCCGGCGTCCCTGGCTAACATGCCTGGCTGATGCCCCCAACCGTTCGAGCAATCCGCGGTGCCACCACCGTCGAAGAGGACACGCCCGAGGCGATCACCGACCGGGTGGTGACCCTGCTTCGACAGGTGCTCGACCGCAACCAGCTGGCCGAAGACGACATCATCTCCATCCTCTTCACCGCCACCGAGGACATCACCTCGACGTTTCCGGCCACCGCCGCCCGCTCGATGGGCCTGGGTGCCGTCCCGCTGATCTGCGCCCGCGAGCTGGCGGTCGTCGGATCGGTGCCCTTTTGCATCAGAGTGCTGCTTCACGTGACCACGGAACGCCCGAGAGGCCAGATCCACCACGTCTATCTCGAGGGCGCCCAGGGACTCCGTGACGACCTCCCGGTCTGAGGACGCCGGGTCCCGCGGCTCCGGAGAGGGATCACCCGCCGCAGAGGGCATGACCACCCCGGGGCGGGCGATGATCTTCGGCACCGGGCTCATCGGCGGCTCGGTCGGGCTGGCGCTGCTCGAACAGGGCTGGAAGGTGAGCGGCACCGACGCCGTCCACGAGGTTGCCGCCCGCGCCCTCCAGATCGGCGCCCTCTCCGATGCCGGTATCGATCGGCAGGCCGATCTGGTGGTGGTGGCCACTCCGGTTCACGCCGCCCGAGCGATCATCTCGGACGTCTTCGGTTCGCCCGAGTGGAACCGCCACGCCGTCGTCACCGACGTCGGGGGGGTGAAGGGGCCTTTGGTCGCCTCGGTCGACCATCCCCGCTTCGTCGGCGGGCACCCGATGGCCGGTTCGGAGCAGGTGGGACTGGACGGCGCATCCGGCGAGCTGTTCATCGGGGCCACCTGGGTGCTCACGCCCACCACCCTGACCGACCCGGCCGCCTACGCCAAGGTGCGCAACGTGCTCGCCACCATCGGCGCCACTGTGGTGGCGTTGGCCCCCGAGCAACACGACGCCCTGGTAGCGGTGGTTTCCCATGTTCCCCACCTGACGGCAGCCACCCTGATGGACCTGGCCTCCGACCTGGGAGAGGAGAATGCCGCCCTCCTCCAGCTGGCCGCCGGCGGTTTCCGGGACATGACCCGAATAGCCGCCGGACAACCCTCCATCTGGCCGGATATCTGCGAAGACAATGCGGAGGCCATCGTGGAGACGATGGATCTGCTGATCGACGCCCTGACCGGCATGCGCCGCCGGGTGGCCGATCACGATCACCAGTCGCTCCTGGAGGTGTTGGGTCGCGCCTCGGCGGCCCGCCGGGCCCTTGTCGGATCACGTTCCCCGCCCCGAGGAACTGGTCGAGGTGCGTATCCCGGTCCCTGATCGCAAGGGCGTCCTAGCCGAGGTCACCACGCTGGTCACCGAGCTCGGCATCAACATCGTGGACCTCGAGATCGCCCACTCGGTGGAGGGCGACCGCGGGGTGCTGGTGCTGGTGGTGGACTCGCAATCGGCACCCACCCTGGTGGCCACCCTGCGCGAGCGGGGCTACCGGGCGACCAGCAATCCGGTGGGCACCACCCGATGAGCGACGGACATACCCAGTCGGTGTCCGGCGGGGTCCCCCTGGGCGGCATGCTCCGGGTGCCCGGCGACAAGTCCATCTCCCACCGGGCGTTGTTGCTCGCCGCCCTGGCCGAAGGGACGTCCACCATCACCGGACTGAGCGACGGCGAGGACGTGGCCGGCACCGCCGGTGCGGTGGTGGCGCTGGGTGCCGAGGTGGAGCGCAACGGCGCCTCGGTCACCGTCCACGGCGGCCGCTCGCGCCTCTCGGCGCCGTCGGACCCCGTCGACCTGGGCAACTCGGGCACCGGCATGCGGCTTCTGGCCGGAGTGGCGGCCACCCTGCCGGGCCGTACCACCCTGACCGGCGACGACTCGCTGCAGAGGCGACCGATGGATCGGGTGGCCGAGCCCCTCGGCACCATGGGCGCGGAAGTGGTGGGTCGCACCGACCGCTGCCTTCCGCCACTGACCATCACCGGGGGCCGGCTGCGAGGCATCGACTTCACGCCGCCGATGGCCAGCGCCCAGGTCAAGTCGGCCATCCTGTTGGCCGGTCTGGCCGCCGAGGGGGAGACGGTGGTGCGGGAGCCGGTGGCCACCCGTGCCCACACCGAAGAGATGCTGGCCGCGGCCGGAGCCGACGTCACCATCGAGTCGACCGGCCGCGGTCGGGTGGTCCGGGTGCGACCGAGCGGGGTGAGCACCGGAGCCTTCTCGGTACCCGGCGATCCGTCCCAGGCCGCCTTTTGGGTGGTCGGAAGCGTCATCATCCCGGGAAGCCTGGTGACCGTGGAGGGAATCACCTTGGCTCCCGAGCGACTGGGGTTCGTCGGCGTGCTCCGCCGGATGGGGGCCACCATCGAGATCGAGGAGGCGGGTGCGGCAACCGGATCGGTGACCGGCTACACCTGCCTGCTCCACGGCACGGTGGTCGAGGCGTCGGAGATCCCCTCGCTGGACGAGGTCCCGGTTCTGGCGGTGGCGGCGGCGGCGGCCCACGGAGCGACCCGGTTCTGCGACGTCGGGGAGCTGAGGGTCAAGGAGTCCGACCGGCTGGCCGCCACCGTGGAGATGATTCGAGCACTGGGCGGGAAGGCACGGATTGAAGGCGACGATCTGGTGGTGGAGGGCACCGGTGACCCGTTCACGCCGGCCCGCATCGATGCCCACGGCGACCATCGGATGGCCATGTCGGCGGCCATCGCCGGCGCGGCATGCCCATCGGGCCGGGTCACCATCGACGGGTGGGAGTCGGTGGCCACCAGCTATCCGGCATTCGCCGACGACCTGGCTCGGCTCCAGGCACCCGGGACGGATGGCCGATGAGCCCGGCCGTGCGCCGGCACCATCCATCCCCGGTCATCGCCATCGACGGCCCGGCCGGGTCCGGGAAGTCCACGGTCTCCCAGGCCCTGGCCGACCGGCTCGGGCTCGACCGGCTGGACACCGGGGCCATGTACCGGGCCGTGGCCTGGGCCGCCCTCGACCGCCAGATCGACCCGGGCGATCGGTCGTCGGTGGCCGAGCTGGCCCGCACCCTGGCCCTGGGCGTGGGTGCACGGGTCGAGGCGGACGGCGTGGACATCACCGACGCCATACGGGGACCCGCGGTCAGCAGCGTGGTGTCGGTGGTGGCCGCCAATCCCGGCGTGCGCGCCGCACTGGTCGAGCGACAACGTGCGTGGGTGGACGAACGGGGAGGCGGCGTGGTCGAGGGACGGGACATCGGATCGGTGGTCTTCCCCGACGCCGACGTGAAGGTCTTTCTCACCGCCACGGTCGACGAGCGGGCCCGCCGGCGCCCCGAGGAGGGCAGCGGACGCGCTCACTCGCCGGGACACGCTCGACCGCACCCGATCGGCGTCACCACTGGGTGTAGCCGACGGGGCGATGGTCATCGACACCACCGACCGGAAGGTTCCCGACATCGTCGACGAGGTGGTGGCGTGCCTGTGAACCAGGATGGCGGGCCGGCCGAGCGGGAAGCACTGTCCGGGGTCGATGTCCGGGTGGACACCAGCTTCACCCCCATCTACCGGTTCCTCCGGACGCTGGTCCACGGATTGAACCGCCTCCTGTTCCGGACCACGGTCGACGGGGTGGACAAGGTACCGGCGGAGGGTCCGGTGATCATCGCTCCGGTGCACCGTTCGTTCATCGACTTCTTCGTGGCCTCCGAGGTGACCACCCGCAAGCTCCACTACATGGCCAAGGACAGTCTCTGGAACAACCGGGTGCTGGCCAGGATCCTGCCGGCGGTTGGTGCCTTTCCGGTCCACCGGGAGGCCGCCGACCGCGAGGCCCTCCGACGCGCCCAGCAGGTGCTCGAAGCCGGCCAGGTGTTGATCCTGTTCCCCGAGGGCGAGCGCAGGTCGGGGCCGGTGGTCGGGGAGCTCCACGAGGGAGTGGCCTTCCTGGCCGCACGGACCGGGGCCACCGTGATTCCCGTAGGCATCGGTGGATCGGCGTCGGTGATGCCCAAGGGAAAGCGACTTCCCCGTCCCCGACACGTCCACCTGATGGTGGGTGATCCCATCCCACCACCGTCCCGGACCGGGGGAGGGAGGATCTCGCGGAGCAGGACCCACCAGCTCACCGAGACCCTGACGGCCGCCATCCAAGATCTCTACGATCGTTCGGTGGCGGTCACCGGGCGCTACTGAACGGACACCCCACCGGATCGCTACGGCCTACAGGCGGCGGCGATTTCCCAGCGTGACCCGTAGCCAGGTGGTCAGGATGACCCGGGCGTACTGCGCCCCGAACACCAGGTTGCTCCCCTTCTTGGACGTTCCCGACGCCCGGGGATGCCATACGGTGGGCAGTTCGGTGATCCGCCAGCCGCGGCTCGCCGCGGTGATCACCACTTCGGCCGTCTGGTACTGGTCCTCGACCAGATGGGGCAGGATGTCCTCGATCAGCTCCGCCCGGAAGGCCCGGTACCCGCTGGAGGAGTCGGTCAGCCGTTGGGACACCATGGCGTTGAGGATCCACGCGTAGACCCGGACCCCGGTTTGCCGCAGCCGATCGGTGGTCCGGTCGCTTCCCAGCCGGCGTGACCCGATTACGAAATCGGCGGTGTCGTCGAGCAGCGGTTGCACCATGGTGCCCAGCTCGGTCGGATCGTTCTGGCCGTCGGCATCCAGGGTGACCACAAAGCGGGCTCCGTGGTCTACTGCCAATCGGTAGCCCAACCGCAGTGCGGCGCCGTGGCCCAGGTTCACCGGCAGGACACAGGTCAGCACCCCGGCATCGAAGGCCACCTCCGCCGTCGTGTCGGTCCCCCCGTCCACCACCACCAGCGTCGATACCTCGAGGTCCCCGACGAAGGCGGGCATCGCCTTGAGGACGTCGCCGATGTTGCGTTCCTCCTCGTAGGCCGCGATCACCGCCACCACCGGGCCGAACCGGGCCCGCGGATAGCGGATCTCGAACTCGGACCGGGCGAAGTCCAATGCGAACGCGTGCAACGCGGCCGAGCGTTGGTGCTCATGCATGGCCGGATGGGTGATCCAGCGCCGCCGGCGGGGCGCCATCAGAAGATGTGCGGGTTGCCGAAAACGGCACGGACCTTCGGTTCGAAATGGGAGAGGGGCTCGGTGGGGTAGTCGGGATCGAAACTGTTCTGATCCCACTGGTCGGCGAAGGTCTCGGCCAGTTCGTACCAGGGTTCGTCCCGGTAGCGATCGCGCACGTCGGGGTCCATCTTGAAGTGGTGGTAGTAGTGCCGACCCTGAAAATCCTGATGAGCGGCGATGACCGCGGTCACTTCCGGTCGCACGTAGGGACGGAGGATCTCGGCGGCGATCTTCGGATGGTTGGGGACGCCGACCGCTTTGCCGATGTCGTGGCACAGCGAAGCCACCACCAGTTCGTCGTCGGCGCCGGCCCGCTCGGCCCGGGTCGCCGTCTGCAGGCTGTGGGTCAGCTGGTCGACGCCGAAACCCACCACCAGCTGGGACAGGGACTCGAGCATGGCCAGCACCCGGTCGGCCACCTGGCTCTGGTCCTGCATGGTCTCGGTACCGATCACCATCCAGTCGTCATGGGTGGAGACGTCCATCCTGGTGAAGGTGGTTCTCGCCTGGGTCGGGCTGCTCATCGCTTCCATTCTCGCATCAAATCACCTCCGGTGACATACCCGCCCTACCCGGCCAGGCGTTCCAGCACGTCGGAGGCGGCGCTCGAACGGTCGTCGGCCAGCACCCGGCTCGCCTGGACCTCCTCCGAGTCGAGGGTGGTGTCACCGGATGGGACGGGCACCCGGTTGAACAGCCCGAGCGCGGCGTCCAGACCCCGGAGCAATTCGCGCAGCTCGGGTGGCGGTGGAAAATACTCCTCCTCCACGGTGACCGATGACCGTTGCACGCCGAGCGCCGGCGCCAGGCGGGCCACCACCGCATCGACCACCGCCTCGGGCGCCGACGCGCCGGCGGTGACACCCACCGTTCCGGACAGATCGTCGGGGAGCTCGGATGCGTCGTTGACCCGGATCACCCGAGGGCAGCCGAAGGCCACGGCCACCTTCTCCAGGGCGATGGTGTTGGAGGAGTTCTCCGATCCGATGACCACCACCGCATCCACCTTCCCCGACAGGGCCTTGAGCGCGGCCTGCCGGTTGGTGGTGGCAAAGCACAGATCACTGCGGTTGGGCATCCACAGATCGGGGAACCGCTCGCGGGCCCGGTCGACGATGCCCGACCACTCATCGTGACTCAGGGTGGTTTGGGCGAGCAGCGCCATCCGGGAAGGGCCGCCGTCCGGGTTGTCCGGATCCTCGATGGCATCCACGTCCTCGACCCGCTCGAGCAGCCGGACCGAGGTGGGCGCCACGGCCATGGTGCCCACCGCCTCCTCGTGTCCATGATGACCCACGTAGAGGACGGTATAGCCCTTGTTGGCCCGCACCTTGAGCTCGTGATGCACCTTGGTGACGAGCGGACACACCGCATCGACCACCACCCGGTCACGAGTCCGGGCCGCCGCCACCACCGAGGGGGCCGAGCCGTGGGCGGAGAGCATCAGGGCGGCGCCGGCGGGAACCTCGTCGACATCGTCCACGAAGATCACGCCCTGCGCCCGGAACTGGTCGACCACGTGGCGGTTGTGAACGATCTCGTGGTAGCAGTAGACCGGCGGCTCGAAGACCCTGATCATCCAGGCCAGAGCCTTGATCGCCTTCTCCACCCCGGCGCAGAACCCCCTCGGTTCGGCCAGGAGCACTCGCTCGACGGGCATGGCTCCAGGGTATCGGGGGATCGGCCCCGAACCGAGCCGGCGGCGAAGCCGGAGGTCCAGATCAAGCGGGTAGCCTGGGTGTCATGTCGGCGCCCAGGGTGACGACGGCACCCAAGGTTGTTGCCGTCACCGAATCGTCTCCGGCAGATCTGTCGGGCCTGCGCCCGGGAGACGAGTTGCTGCTGCTCAACGGACGGTCGCCCCGTGACGTCATCGAGTACAGCCTGCTGGTCGATGAGCCCCACCTCGAGCTGGTGGTCCGACGTCGGGGCGCGGCAGAACCGCTCACCCTGTTGGTGGCCAAGGAGGAGGGGGAGCCGTTGGGCGCTGAGGTCAGCTCCGCCGTATTCGATCGGGTCCGCACCTGCGACAATCACTGTGAGTTCTGTTTCATCCATCAGCTGCCCAAGGGAATGCGGCGTAGCCTTTCGCTCAAGGACGACGACTATCGGCTCTCCTTCCTCTACGGCAACTTCACCACGCTGACCCGATTCACCGAAATGGACCTGGAGCGGGTGCTGACCGAGCGCCTCAGCCCACTGTTCGTGTCCATCCATGCGACCGATCCCGAGCTCCGGTCCGAGTTGTTGCGCAACCGGCGGGGGGCGGTCAGCCTGCGGTGGCTGCAGGCCCTGCTCGAAGGCGGCATCGAAGTGCACGGACAAGTCGTGGTGTGTCCCGGCAAGAACGACGGCGTTGTGCTGGCCGACACCCTCGCCGGCGTGCTCGATCGCTACCCGCGCCTGGCCACGGTGGCCTGCGTTCCCCTGGGGGTCAGCCGGTTCTCTCACGAGCCTGCCATGCGACCGCACACCCGTGGCGAGGCCGCGGCTGTGTGCGACCTGGTGGAGGAGTGGCAGGAGACGTTTCTGGAGGCCATCGGGCGGCGGATGGTGTTCGCCGCCGACGAGTACTACCTGATGGCCGAACGACCCTTTCCTGCCGCGGCCGCCTACGAGGGCTTCCCCCAGCACGAGAACGGATTGGGGATGGCCCGGGCCTTCGAAGCCGCCTTCGGCGGCGATCACCGGGCTGCGCTGGGAGTTAGACCGGGGTTCTTCGCCGCGGTGGATGGCGCGCCGGCGGCGGGGTATCGGGCGCCACGATCGGCACCCACCCCGCCACCGGGCGGAGGAGCGCCGGTTGCCATCCTCACCGGCGAATACGGAGCACGGGTGCTCGGCCCCCTGGTTGGGGCGCTGCAACGGGACGACATCCGGCTGGTGCCGGTGGTCAACCACTTCTTCGGCGGCAACATCGGGGTGTCGGGTCTGATGACCGGCACCGATCTCGCCGACGTGCTCGGGAACCAACCCGAGGGACACCGCTACCTGCTGCCCGATGCATGCCTGTCGGAGGGCCGGTTCCTCGACGACCTGACCCTGGCCGATCTCCCGCGCCCGGTGGAGGTGGTGTCCACGGACGGGCTCTCGCTCCGCCGGGCGCTGGAGAGCAGCGGGATGGCCGCTGCCGTCGGGCCGTCATCGACCGTGGCCGACCCTCGGGCCCCGGTGCGGGTCACCGTCACCGGAGGGGCTCGCCGATGACCC
The DNA here is from genome assembly GCA_963734395.1 of uncultured Acidimicrobiaceae bacterium. Classification (GTDB taxonomy): domain Bacteria; phylum Actinomycetota; class Acidimicrobiia; order Acidimicrobiales; family RAAP-2; genus Bog-756. The sequence continues at coordinate 226,657 of CAVTGY010000004.1, forward strand.
CGGCCACCGTGGATGCCGAGACGAGGACGGGGGAACGACCGCTGGTGGTCATCGCCGGCCGGCCCAACGTCGGCAAATCGACCCTGGTCAACCGCATCGTGGGTAGGCGCGCCGCCGTCGTCGAGGAACGTCCGGGGGTTACCCGCGATCGCAAGGAACTCGACGCCGAATGGTGCGGACACTCCTTCATCGTCGTCGACACCGGGGGCTGGCTGTCCGCCGGCGATCCGCTGGATGCCCAGGTGAGCGCGCAAGCCGAACGGGCTATCGCCGAGGCGGACGTGGTGCTGTTGGTGGTCGATGTCACGGTGGGAGTGATCGACGAGGATCTGGCGGTCGCCCGAGTACTCAAGCGCTCGGGCAGACCGGTGCGAGTGGTGGTCAACAAAGTGGACTCGTCCCAGCGCGAGTCGGACGCCTGGGACGCCATGGCTCTCGGGCTCGGGGAGCCCTGGCCGATCAGCGCGCTGCACGGTCGGGGGACGGGAGACCTGCTCGACGATGTGGTCCGGCTCCTTCCGGCTCCGGAGGCGGAGGCCGAGGCGCCGGGGGGTGCACCGACGTCGCCGGAGGCAGGCACCATGCCCCGGGTGGCCCTGGTCGGACGACCCAACGTCGGGAAGTCGACCCTGTTCAACCGGTTGGTCGGTGACCATCGGTCGGTCACCCACGACGCGCCGGGCACCACTCGCGACGCGGTGGACACGGTGGTGGAGACCCCGGACGGAACGATCTGCTTCGTCGACACCGCCGGAATGCGCCGAAAGAGCCGGACCGAGCGGGGGACCGAGTACTTTTCGGTGGTCCGGGCCCTCGAGGCTCTGGATGGTGCGGACATCGCCCTGCTGATCATCGATGCCACCGCCGGAGTGACCCATCAGGACCAACGTCTGGCCGAGCGAATCGGCGCCTCCGGCTGTCCGACGGTGGTGGTGCTCAACAAATGGGAACTGGTTGCCGTCGAAGACCGGACGGACATCCTGATCGACATCGGCGACCGGCTGGCATTCCTGGGTGAGGCGCCTGTACTCAAGGTCAGCGCACTCACCGGTTTGGGGGTCCACCAAATTCTTCCGGCGGTGGCTGCGGCCGAGGAGGCATACCATCCGCGGATCCCCACCGGTGAGCTCAACCGCGCCATCGGATCGATTCAGGCCGCGCATCCTCCGGTGGGCGCGAGGATCCAGTATGCGGTGCAGGGGGCCAGCGACCCGCCGACGTTCACCCTGTTCACCAACGGCCGGCTCCAGCCCACCTATCTCCGGTATGTGGAACGTGGGTTACGGGAACGTTTCGAATTGGGCCCGACGCCGATCAAGCTGCGGGTGAGGGCCAAGGGTGCCAACGGGAACGGAGGCCGCCGCCGGTGAAACGGTCGGGAGGCGGGCCGGAATCGTCGGCACCGCGGGGTGGCTGAGCCGTGCCCTGGTGTGATCAGTGCGACGAACGCCTCGAATCCGACCAGGTCACCGAGGAGGGGAACTGCCCGATCTGTGGCACCAAACCTCTCGAGCATCGGCCGTCCCCCTGGTATTTCAAATTCATGTTGGTGGCCAGTGTCATCTACCTCGGGTATCGGGCCTTTCAGGGCGTCACCTGGGTGGCCCACCACATTTGAGTGCCGCCCGGCGGTCGATCACCGAGCGTGACGCCCCCCCGGACGTAGGGTGCCGGACGCAAGCTGCGGAACGGCGCCGACCGCCCCCTGTGCTAGCAATGGTGCCGCCTCGTGTGACATGGAGGTGACAATTCGACCGTGGGGGGAAACCGTGCACAGACATTCGACCGTGACCAAGCTGGTCACACTGTTGGGCACGGCGACGCTCGCCACCGTCGGACTGGCGGCCACAACTGGCGTCACCCAAGCCGCCGCCATGGCCAAGAAGGCCCCTGAGCCCTACTACCTCTCGCTGGGCGATTCCTACTCGGTGGGTTACCAGACCCCCGCCCTGGTGGACGGCCCCGGCTACACCGACAAGGTGGCCAAGAAGGAGCACATGCAGCTCGAGAACTTCGGCTGCGGTGGCGCCACCACGACATCCCTCTTGAGCACCGTGGGCTGCAGCAGCTCCCAGCAAGAAGTGACCCACGAGGTCCTCTACCCGACCACGACCCAGGAGACGGCGGCGCTGGACTTCATTGCCGCACACCCGGGTCAGGTCGGCTTGATCACCGTCTCGATCGGCGGCAATGACGTGACAGCGTGTGCATTCCAATCCAACCCCATTACCTGCGTTCTGGCGGCTTCGACCACCATCACCACAAACGTCGACAAGCTGGTCTCTGACCTCAACGCCGCGCTGACCACGTATGGGGACACGGCGAGGCTGGTGGGGCTTACCTATCCTGACGTCATCCTGGGCGACGACGTCTTCCCGGTGGGAGCGACCAACCCGGTCCTGGCTGCTGAGTCCGTCTTGGCCTTCGACAGCATCATCAATCCCGACCTCAAGACTGCCTACACGTCGGTTCCCTTCGGTTCGTTCGTCGACGTGACCGATGCGCCCTACGTCAAGGGCTCCATCGCCGCCACCACCGGGGACGACACCGGGACCTGGAGCACGACCACCGGCGCCTACACCGGCCCGACCACCAAGTTCAATCCGTTCGGCAAGACCGTGCCGGAATCGGTGGCCGAGGTGTGCAAGCTGACCTACTACTGCTCGATCCTCGGCGACATCCACCCCACCACCAAGGGCTACTCGTTCATCACCTCGCTCATCCTGGCCGATCCCGGCATCTGAGCACCCCGCAGTCCCACCTCCACCTGCCAAACCGACCTCAGACCTCGCACGGAACCGGTGTGGGAAGGCCTGACCGCCGGTTCCTGTCCCAGGGTCGTGGACGGTGGGATCAGGTGGAAAACTCCGCGTCGGCTACCATGACCATCCCCATCCAGATCCATCCTGCTGCCACTTGGCTCAGGGAAGTGAGGAACAAGCGGGGCTGACTGGACAGCCCCAGAATGGACATGAGTAACGGGCTGTGGCGCAGCTTGGTTAGCGCGCTTGACTGGGGGTCAAGAGGTCCCGGGTTCAAATCCCGGCAGCCCGACCACTGCGACGCAGGTCAGACCCCCTGCGATTCCACGACAATCGGTGAACACGAAGCACCGCGGGCACCGATTGGTCACATTGCGTTTGAGGCGAGGGCCGCGGCGACCCTCTCGGCAGAGTCCTTCGCTAGGTCGGAAGTGACGTGACTGTACACATCTGCGGTAATTCCCAGCGAGGAGTGCCCAAGGTTCTCGGACACGACCTTCATGGGCACGCCGGCCGTGAGGGCCATCGACGCCGCAGAGTGTCGGAGGTCATGCAAGTGGATCCTCGGCAGCTTCGCTGCCTCGGCAAGGGTGTGAAACCGCTTGCTCGTCCACTCCGGACGCAAAGCTACGCCGTCCTTCCGGGCGAAGACAAGATCGGTGTCGACGTAGCCGGCCCCCAAGGCGAGCTTCTCGGCGCCTTGGTGGGCCTGGTGACTCCGGAGCAGTCGAAGGGTCGTGGCATCGATGGCCACCGTGCGAAACCCGCTCGACGATTTCGGAGGGCCCCACGACAGGTGACCATTCACGACACAGAGGGATCGTTCGAATGCGGACGGTGCTGGCGTCGAAGTCGACCACCGCCCAGGTCAGGGCCAGACCCTCACCCTTTCGGAGTCCGATGACCGCATAGAGCCGCCACACGCGCGGCAAGGCGGTCACCCTGAACGTTAGCCAGGAACCCAGCGAGCTGCTTTCCGTCGTAGATGGGTCGGGGTCGGTGTGCGCTCTGGTGGGATCTGCTTCCTGGCGACAGACATTGGAGAACACGAGCCGGCGCTTCTCCGCTGTGCTGAGGGCTGACGAGAGGGCCGCTGACACTCGGTGGCGGGTTGGCAATCCGCGCCCCTCACCCTCCATCTTCGCCAGTAGCGCATCGACGTGCTTGGCCCGCAGGTCGGAAAGCCGCACATGCCCGAGCACCGGTTCGAGATAGTTGTCGACGTAGATCCGGTACTGCGCGAGCGTCGACTTCTGGCGCCCGGCCGCGGCCTTCACTTTGAGCCAGTCCTCGGTGTTACTCGGCCACAGTGGGAGACCCACCGACGGGCTCTCCGTGGGCCAGGCGGCGCTGTACGTCTGCCAGCGCCTCCCGGGCCGCCGTCTTATTGGGGAAGCCTCCTTTGCGGAGGCTGGCGGCGCTTGCCGTGAATTTGCCTCCGGGGCGTCAACCCTGTAGGACCAACGGCAGCTACAACGTTCGGATCCCGAACATCCCCGCCCGTGGCGTTGTTCCACGATTCCATTTCTCATGCCTGATCTCCTCCTTGAGGCTCCTCAGTTCGATCGATTTCGCCGGCCCGACCAGGACGGGGCGGCCTCTCCGAGTAGGCCCTCTTTCCGTGCTTGTGAGACAAGCCGGGCAGCGTGGCCTCGCGAATAGAGAAGCGTGTCCGCGACGTATTGCGTTGGGGCCGCGGCGACCCATGGGTCTGCACTATCCAACGCCGCCCGATAAGTCTCAGCCACCACCGGCAAGGTGTCCGATGGTGGACGTCGGCGCCGATGGCCATCCTCGAGTTCCTCCCACATTCCGGGTCCGGTCGAGTGCCATTCAGTGAATGGCAAGTTGGCAATCCCCGAGTCGGCATAGATCGGATCTGTGAACCTCTTACCAGTGACTCGCCGCGCGACGACGGCGCCGCCACCCCAGGCACCCAGCTGCTTCCGGATAGCGGCCATGCAGGCGTCCACCTTCACTGCCCGCAAGGAAGTCGACGTGATGACGTCTCCGCCGTGCCGAGTCGAGAGCTTCATTGCGACGGGCACCATTCGCTTTTGCTGTGCTTCAACCGTCAGAGTCACGACATAGGGCTGATCCGGATCGTCCACATCAGCCGTGAACCGCCTCAACAGCCAAAGTCCACCACCGAGTGGGCCGCCGCCCTCTCCGGGCTTCCACCTGCCTCCCGGCTCGGGCCTGAGGATGTGCACCTGGGCCCGCTGCGAAGGAGCTGGGGGCCGGGCCATTGCCAGACTGTGTCATAACTGAGGCACATCTGTCAACACTGACGCATAAGGACACCAAGGATGCGTCTAGCCAAATGCGTCAGTAGTGACAACACTATGTACGTGAATACATTCCACGAAGTAGATGAGTCGGCGGTGATGCGAGCGAGGATCCTGGAGAGTCTCGTCTCCGGCAAAGCCCGCCTGATCCGACGGAGATCCGGCATATCGCAGGCAGACGTGGCCAAATCCCTTGGCGCGAGTCGCTCTGCGGTTGCGAGCTGGGAGCAAGGCAGGCGCCGGCCTAGAGGCGAGGTGGCTTTGCGGTACGCCGGTCTGCTCGCTGGCCTGGTAGACGTCTTCGACCGCACCACCAGCGAGGAGGCATGAGACGCAGAGCCGAAATGAGTCCCGCTGACCGAGCGGCATTGCTCGACGCCCCGACGCTCACCAAATTGGAAACAGCTCGGGTACTCGGCATTGGGGTCACGCTGCTGTCGGATGCCCTTCGACGAGGGGACCTTGACTTGCCGTGCATCCGCGTGGCAAATCGGGTGCTGATTCCCACAGCGGCGGTGCGTCGGCTACTGGGCATGGAGGATTGTCGTGCCCCGGTAACATCACCGGGCGGCGGGATCCATCCAGACCACGTCTCCGAAGTGGATTTCTAGTGGCCCGGTCCGAGGCCCGAATCAAGGTCTCTATCTGGACCAATGAGGAGTTCCGCTCCCTCACTCGCCGGGCCCAGCGCACATACCTCCTCGCCACCATCCAGCCCACCATTCTGCTTTGTGGGGTCGTGGCTCTCACCGTGGGCCGGTGGGCTAGCTTCGCCGCGGATGGCACCGCTGACGATGTGAAGGAGGACCTCGATGAACTCCAGCGCCACGGCTTTGTCATCATCGACTGGGACACTGAGGAGGTCTTCGTCAGGTCGTTCATGCGGAACGACGGAGTGTGGAACGGTCCCAAGACGAGAGGGGCCGCCAGGGACCAGCTCGCAAGGTCCGTGGTGTCAAAGAACTTGCGAAAAGCCATCGGGGTCGAGATGGGACGCCTAGATGCTTAATTCCAAGGGTCAGTGGTCGTAGGCGATGAGCGACCGCAGCCGGTCCTGGCCGCTGTGATGGTTGTGCCAGAGGGCGGCGGTCAGCGCGAGCAGGCGCTGGAGGACCCTCGTGACGACTCCCTGGTGGGTCCGGCCACCGTGTCGTTCCAGGTCGAGTTGGCCCTTCAGGGTCTCGTTGACCGACTCGATGAGCTGACGCAGGGGCTTCAGGTATCGAGCACCCGGACGAGGAGGCTCGCCCTTTCTCGCAGGACGGACCAGCTGGGCGTCGTGGCCGTTCAGGAACGTTTCGAACTCGGCGCTGGCGTAGCCCTTGTCGGCGAGGATCGTCTGTCCTGGTCGCGATGCCAAGAGGTCGGGTTCGATCTCGAAGAGGTCACGTGCGATCTCCCGTTCGTCGATCTTCGGGTTGGTGAGTGCGAAGGTGACCGGAAGCCCCTCGGGCGTGCAGACCAGGTGGAGGCGCAACCCCCAGAAGTAGCGCGAGTGGCTGGCACAGTAGCCATAGCCGGCGAACCCGGCCAGATCGGACCGCTTGACGGTGGGTCGGGACCGCCCGCACTCGACCGGGGTCGAGTCCATCACCCAGGTATCGTCCGCCCACAGGTCGGTGTCGGTGGCCAGCACCCGGATCAGCACGTTGAGCTGGTGCGCTGCCCCACGGAGCCGCTTGTTGTAGCCGGACTGGTTCGGCACGTAGGGGAACAGGTGGGAGAGGTTCTTCCGGGCGAAGCGGAGGAACCGGGTCTCGGAGGTGAAACCCAAGAAGGCCTGGATCACCGAGAGCGTCACCAACTCGGCGTCGGACAGCTTCGGTGCGATACCCACCGCCGGCCGCCACCGCATCAGGCGGGGGTCGGTCTTCATCACGTCGTCGGTCTTCACATACAGTGCGGTAGCGAGGGTGTCCAGATCGGCGTCCACGGTGACCTCCAAGGTTGGCGTTGGGTAGAGAACGCCGATCATGGACGCCTTCGTCATGCCAGGCGTGGACCCCAGATCAGTCGGGGACCCTTGGAATCACTCGTCTAGTGGAAGAGGATCCAACCACTGCGGATACGCAACTTGATGGGGTATCGGATCGGGAATGCGATGGGGGAGCCGATAGGACTCGGGCGCACGCGCGACGCGGTCTCCGACTCCAGTCTCCAGTCTCCAATCTCCGACTCCTCTCTTGCGCCAGTATCCGCTGGTGCAGGGGAGCGCGATCTGCTCAGAGCCTCGATCATCGACGAATGTCGATGGAGTGAGCCGCTGACACGGTCGGGGGCCGGTGAACTCGGAAAGGCGGTAAAAGATATAGCTGAGGCCGGTGGGACCGCAGACGGAGTTCGGACGGTCGCGTCTCGAATGCGGGCCTCTTGGTCTCAGTCGGGCGTGACTCCTTCGTCAATTGCGAAATGGTGGTCGCAGTACATCAGTCCGGATCCACACACCGCACCCGCCTCGCTCGCCATGTCGGAAGGCGAAACGATGGGTTGGAACTATGCCCTGACGATTATCGATGAGATCGAAGTCCGCGTGCAGGCCGAGAGTGATCTCGGCGGGGACCGCGAACTGGTGGAAGAGGCGATCACTGCGTGGTCTCGGAGAAACTCACTACGGGAAACCGACGTCAGAGATACGGAGCCGAGAACACCCTTGAAGACGATCGGTGCCTCATGACTGGCCGACGACGCCACCAGCGTCCGAATCGGTCAAGAGCCGGCAAGAGGCCGACTGGCAACGGTCACAAGTTCCTGGCGGGTGGGGTCCTCAGACTCTGCGATGGCTGCTCGATCGACTGTGCCCAGGAATGGCACCGAGACTCGTCGGGCGGATGGCGCAGTGACAAGTCCTGGCGGCGGCGATTCGGTTCGATTGGATCCGGCCAGTTGCCACCTGCGCGAGACCACGGAAACAAAGCGCGTCTTCTCCTTTGGCCTCGGCGAATCCACGTTCCTACCTTCCCGCACCACGACGCGACGCCGTATTGGTCGTGTCTGACCGATCGGCTCTGTCTGGCGTTGTGTGTCGCCGTCTAACCCGGCTCTCTCATTCGAACCAGACACATTGCCCACTGGCCACGTGGTGGGGCATGACATTGATGCTTCAAAGCAGATCACGCGAGCCATCGCCCCTCCTTTGGCGTCGCCCCGTATGGGCGACCCACTGAGGCTATGCCTGCTTGCTCGGGTGTGCTCAGGGCGAATCGGCGCCCCTAGATCGGCTCGATAACCGCCTGGGGAATGCTTTCCCAGCCGGAGGCACAGTAGAAGCACAGGCGGCGAACTGGTCCGTTGGGCGTCGTCACTTTGTATCGAATGTTCCTGTTGCGCCCAGGATGGTGGCACTCGGGACACGCACCACGAGTGCTGGGGGGTCTTTTCGGCACTTCGAGAGTCTACGGCCATGGCGTCCGCTTATCCACAGGCTTGGCGCCAAGGTCGCGCCGGAACGCCGTTCATCAGAAAGCGGGCGAGGGGGAGGGTTACTGGCTTTGCGAGTACGAGATCAGCGCCACTATGAGGGCCAACGCGGTAAACGCCGTGTGGCCTTCCCTCCAGCGCTTGCTCGTGACGCCATGCAGAGCCACGATCCCACCACCGATGGTGGCAACCGCAGCCAGGGTGGCGAGGTCCTTCTTGGTCATGCGAGAAGTGTAGTTCTTAGCCGACCCGCCAGTTTTTTGCGATAGCCACCGCCGCTGAGGCCCGGATTCGTTTTGCCCAGACCAAAGAGTCAAGGGCACAGCTTGTATGGGGGTTGGCCGGGCAGATCTTGGCCCTTAATTTCCGAGCGTCGGCCGGCCTTGCATTGTGGCTCCGCAACCCCGGGGGTGACCTCCGGCGCCCGTCTCTACTCGACTACCCCACGACTGGGGCACCCCGAACCCACTGTCCGAACGGCCCCGCCCGAACCGAGGGCCGCCGCGTAACAGCGGCTCAGGTGATGGTCAGGGGAATGGTTGGCCTGGGCCGTCGTCTTCGTCTTGACCTTCTTCCTGCCCTTGAGGGCGGTCACCGCTTCAAATTGCGGAGACCGCAATCGAACTCGGGCCAGTGACCTGTTTGGCACTAGGTGTCTCGACAGTTCTCCCGCTCAATTGGTTCGCTCGACCACGGGCCTTCTGTGATTCCGCCTCGGGTCAGTTCTTGACTGTGACCGCGATGGCGCCACTCTGACTTGTCTCACCTGCGTTGTCATAGGCAACGCTCCGAAGCGAGTAGGTGCCGTTGGGGACGCCAGCCGTATTCCATTCTGCTACCCATCCGATAACGGACAGTGTGGCACGAGCGACGATCGTGCTGTGGTGGGATCGGTCGGTGAGAACGAACTCGATCTTGGTCACGGGAAGGGCATCATTCGCCTTGGCATCCAAGACTGTGGTGCCCGACAAGGTGGAACCATTTGCAGGGACCAACATCTGCGTAACCAGGAAGTCCCGGAACACCTGGCGTCTGGGTGTGCCGTGCCAGTCGGCCCACAGGGAGAACTGGCCCCCCGACACTCTGGGAGGTCCCAGGGCATCATCGAAGAGTTCCGTCACCTCACCACTTCCGGCGACAGAGCGGTCAACAATGACCAGACGTATGTGATACTTGGACACCGTGGCCCGGGTGGAGCTGACCAACTCGGGGCTGACCAGCAATGGCGGTCCGTAGGCGCTCGGGGGGTTCAGGCCGGCGAGGAATTCCTGCAGCTCGGGCGGCCTCATGATGCTCGGGCCGAGAATCGAGGGGTCGATACCAGTGCGCACCGGGTGATAGGAGTAGCCCCCGAGGAGGCGGAATCCGAAACCGTCTTCGGCCTGCCAGAGCAGTGGTTGTGTGGTGATCTCGCCGTTGGTGGTTTCCACCGCGACATACGGGTAGGTGATCGCCACCGGATCTCCCGCTGGAACCGCGTGGCGAACACTAGCGGGCAGCGCGACGGCCGGTGCTGGCACAAACGGCCACCGCGGCAGTTGGGTAGCAATCAGCACCGCCAAGGTCACCCCGGCAAAGACGGCGCCTGCCCAACCGTGTCGGGCGTTGCCACGCCGGAGGCTCCGGATCGACGCGCGGCGAATGTCGTCCAACCCGAACGCAATCACGGCAGCGAGACAGGCACCCATCGCGAAGCAGAGACGACTCGGCAGGAGGCTGTCCACGATCGGGATGTGGTCCAGCAACAGGAAGGGGAGGGGAACGCCGGTCAGTCGTCCATTGACCGCCAAGTGCGGTCCGAGCGAGAGGAGTGCCGAGACCACCAAGAGCACCACTGCCAGCTGGCTGCGCGCGCTGCGACGGGAGCGCCAGGCGAGGATTCCGGTCAGGATCAGAAGAGGGGCACCGATGTAGCCGTTGGCCTCGGCCCCCCCGGGTCCAGCGGCCAGCCGGGTCCCGATCGACCGCATTCCGAATGAGAACTTCTCTATCGGTCCTGGGACCACAAAGCTGAACAGATCGTTGTGGTAGGGATTCAGTGCTGGAAAGGTGGATCCTGAGATGTGCTGTGGTCCGGCGAGCATCATCCAGACCGGGTAGGCCAACAGAACAGTCGCCACTGCCAAAGCGATGCACACGGGGCGCCACACTGCCCGCAACCGCTCAGATAGGTCGGCGGAGTAGCGGATTGCCACGCAGACCAGAGAGGCGATCGTGAGTATCACGACAACCACAAGTATTTCTTGCGAGATGAGGTACTGGGCCGTGAGCAGGAGTCCGAGCTGAATCCCGAGCCGCCAGGGTGAACCCTGACGCCGGAGGATCGAAACGAGGGTGAGCGCGATAAAGGGTGGCAGGGGTACTAATACCAGGTTCAAGTGGGCAGTCACCTGGTCCAGCATGTAGGGCGAGAAGCCATAGATCAGTCCACCGAGCGCGGCAGCAACGCTCGATACATGCCACTTGCGCAACACCACGAAAGCGGCGGTCGCCGACAGAGGCATTGCCATCCATACGAGGAGGTTGGCCCTGACCAGCGGGCTGAATACGAAGCCGAAGGGGGCGCTGATCACGCCCAACAAGGGAATGGCTGCGGTGGACGCCAGGTTCACACCCGTCGGCACAAACATCGCGCTGCTGAAGTAGGGATTCATCAGACCATGGTCGAGAGCATGGGGCACCCAGGCGAGAAACCACACGGCCTGGATGAAGTCACCCCCACCGAATTCCCGGTTGGAGAGCGGCGACACCGGCCAGAATGCAGTGGTGCTGATCAGGAAGTACCCGATGATGACGACCACCGGGGGCAGCGTCCTGCGAAGGTCGGGAAGGACCGGTCGGCGGCGTGGCGCCACCTCGGGTGCCGTGTTCATGGACGCGGAGGGTATGCCCAGACCTGGATTTTGGGATAGGGGCGTTGTCATGCCCTTGGGCTGGGTTATGCCATTAGTCTGCCTTGTTCACCTTCGATCGGCTTGTCGGGTCCGGCGGCCTGCATTGTTGTGTCCGCTGCATTTACCTCGGAGCCCCGTCATCGAGGTCGCCGTAAAGGTGACGCTGCTTATGCACTAGCCCTTATCAACTTATGCAGTAGCCCTCACCGGCTCGGGGCGCATTATCGACAGGTGCGTGCTTGCTGGTAGCTCACTGTCCATTCCGGCACTTATGCCATGTTCTCAGATCAGCCGCTCACCTACGCTGGCGCTGCCGAAATGAATCGGGTCTAAGCCTCGATCCACCGATTGACCGGGTGTGACGCCGGTCACATGACGCGTGTGCCGGCGGGGCGACCACCGGTGTCGACTGGTGCTCGCTAGGACGTGGTCCACCAAGGCCATGTCCGGTGTTGCAAGTTGTCAGCGCATCGGTGATCGTTTGCGGCTGCGCCCGACCGCGAGCGCCAGGCTCAGGCGATGATCGGGAGTGATCGGATGCGGGCAAGGGCACGCGTCGCGCTCGTCGCCCACGGCCATCGCTCAGGAAGGCGGAGGACCATGCGGCCCCCGCGGTTCACGAGGCGTCCGGGAAGGCGAAGCACGCGGGACCGGACCGTGGCGGCAACCGTCAGCTCGCCGTCGGGATGGACCTCGCCCAACCGAGCGGTCCAACGGACGAGATTGTGGGCGAGGACGGCACACGCGAGCCAGGCGGCGTTGGCGAAGAACCTTCCTGATGGACAGTGTTCGAGCCCAGCGCTCTCCTTCAGGTCTCGGATCGCGAGCTCGACCCGGGCGTGGTCGCGATGGAAATTGTCGACTGCAATGGTCTCGAGATCGACGTCGGTCACGAACGCGTGGTGACGCCAGTCGGGCCAGAGCGCTCGTTGGGTCGGGTCGGTGAGTCGTACGACCGGGCTAGGCGAATGGCTCAGGACGACCACATGAGCCGCGCTCAACTTCACCACTTTCGCTCGCGGACAACCTGATCAAATGGCCAGGAGCACAGCGCTTGGTGTCCGCGCCTCAAGCGCGGCATCTACGACACTGGAGGGGACAGGGGCCGTCCAAAACGCCAGAGGTCGGGTGAGCGCCGGGACTCGACCCAGCCAACCAAGAGCACGTTCAGAAAGCCGGAAAGCCGAATCCCGTTGACTTTTACGGCACTTCGGATCTGAGGGGGGAATGGGATCCCCGATGTGGTTGGGGAGTCCTGCCAGCCTGACGGCGTGAAGCGCCACCGGTTTCTGAGCCCATCCGTCGTCCAGGACCCCGACCGCATCTGCGAGATCCTCGTCGGTCTGCCCGAAGTGGACGTGCTCGGCGTCGACGAGAGTCGTCCCGTGCTGGAGTTGCACGTCGAGTGTCGATCGCCTCGTCCGGGATGTCCCGAGTGCGGTGTGGTCGCCCATCTGAAGGATCAGCGGATCGTCACGCTTGGTCGACCTTCCGTGCTTCGGCACCTGCACGAGGCTGCTGTGGCATAAGCGCCGGTGGCGCTGTCCGGATGCCGACTGCACGAACGGCAGCTGGACCGAAGAGGACGATCGCATTGCGTGCGCCCGGTTGGCCATGACCGATCGTGCGGGCCGGTGGATCACCGAACAGGTCGGCCGGTGCGCTCGCAGCGTGAATGAGGTGGCCAACGAACTCGGCTGTGACTGGCACACGGTCAACGACGCGGTGCTCGCCTATGGCGAAGCGCTGGTCGATCACCCGGATCGGTTCGGGATCGTCGCGGCGCTCGGGCTCGACGAGGTGCTGATGGTGCGGCGAGGACCGTGGCACCGCCAGGAGTTCTCCACCCAGATCGTCGACGTCGGTCGCGGCCAGCTCCTCGACGTCGTCGCCGGCCGACGGTCGAGTGCCGAGCCGATGGTGTGGCTGGCCGAAGCAGGGGACGGAGTGGTGCGCGAGCGTGTCACTTCGCCACCTTGGATCTCTCGGGTCCCTATCGGCGGGTCTTCAACGTGATGCTCCCCAGACGCCACCCAGGTGGCCGACCCGTTCCACGTGGTGCAAGCTACGCCAACGCCAAGCTCGACGAGTGCCGACGGCGGGTGCAGAACGAGACGCTCGGCCACCGTGGTCGCAAGGTCGATCCCCTCTATCGGTGCCGCCGCCTGCTCACCAGGGCCGAAGGAGCGCCTCGACGACAAGGGACGCGAGAAGCTCACTCGGCCTGCTGCGAGCCGGCGATCCGAACGGCGACGTCGCCACCGTGCTGGCAGGCGAAGGAGGCCGTCCGCGAGCTCTACGCCCACGCCGATCCCGACCTCGCCCTCGACTGGGTGACCGAGCTCGGTCGTGACCTCCAAGACGCTGACTATCCGATCGAGGCCCGTTCGCTCGGGCGCACCCTGCATCCGCTGGAAGCACGAGATCGCCGCCTGGCACCGGGCGCATGTCACCAACGGGCCCACCGAAGCGGTCAACAACTTGATCAAGCGGGTGAAGCGCGCGGCGTTCGGGTTCACGTCGTTCCGCAACTACCGGGTCCGTTCACTGCTCTATGCCGGCAAGCCCGACTGGTCACTACTCGAGGTGATCAGCCCCCGCTGAGATCCGAGCCCTACGTCGGCTCAGGGATCTCCTCGAACCACAAACCGGTCGGACACTCGGCATCCGTGCACCGCCACCCCCGCAGCTTCCACGACAGATGCAGGGCTCGACCGAACACAGGAAGACCATCCCGATCGACACTGCGCGTTCTGGTCCGGGTCGCGTCGTTGCCACATGTCGGGCACTTCGCCACGTCAACGCGAGTCTCGACCTCGACCCACAGGCCAGCTTCGTCCTCGTCGACACAGAGCACGTGGCGTCGGGAAAGCCGATCATGATCGCGGCCATCCGTTCTGGGTCGGTCACAAATGCCCGTCGATACACAAGGAAGGGTAGAGGACGGTCGAATTGCTTCAGCAACCCCATAGCACCTGGCCGGAGACCCCCCACAGATCCGAATCGCCACTTTTACAGACTCTATTTTTCAAACGTTACGGTAGAGGTTGCGTCATTTGAGCCGGCCGGTCCGGTAGGGGTCGAGTTGTTAAATGTTATATGGGCACCGTCGGTTGCATTCCAGCTGGCACCGTGGGGTCTTTCGTACGCGCTTCGCACGTTGCCTATTTTAACGTCGTTAAAGGTTAGATGGCCCGGGCCCTGAACCGTAATACCAGCCGGTGGCGAGCCGTTATCATAAAGGCGAAGTAGAATGGTTCCGCCATTGAAGGTAACAGGTTGCCCAGAGGCCGCGGCGGCACTGAGCATCCAGACATGACCTCGTCGAATGTCAGGATTGTTGAATGTAACTGGTCCAAATAGTGGTTCATTCATGTGGACACCTGCACCCGACGCATTATTGACCGTAATGTTGCCAGACCCAGCAGCCGAATCACTCTCAAAGTCCCAACCCGATTCGGCGGTGTGCCCAATATGGACATTGTTTAAGGTAGAGTTTTCAATCGAGCCGATCGTGACGCCCTGTCTACCGGTGGTGTTAACGGTATAGTTATTTACTGTAATATCCTGGCAGGGACCTTTACCGCTGGCCTGGTCAAATATCAAACCATCGCCGAACGTATTGTTGGTTGTGATATTAGATATTGACACGTCATGAGACGAGTTGAGCTTTATACCCTCTTCGGCCACCCAGGGTAAGCCATGGTAGCTCGGTGTCGCATTTTCTCCTGTTAGGGTTAAGTTCGCTAAGGTGACATTACTCGTGCTGTTGACCGTGATAAAGGGGTGCATAAAATCAGTATGGGGTTCACCTTGTGTGAGTTTTTGCGGGTTTGTGAAACTGGCATTCTCGACAGTAACCGGCTGATTTATAACGATACCGGCATTAGACATTACGTAGCATTTACCGCCGCCATTCCAAACTCCACCATCTGGTAAAGCTTCGATAGCTGCGCTCGGGTCGGGACCACAAGTTTTTGTTGTCGATGCCGCCGGGGTGGCAACGTCTGTGCTTGCTGCAGCCTTGAGGACAACGTTGGCACCGGAACGAGCGACCGGTCCGGGACCGGGTGGTGACGGCGTCGTTGGTTGCGTGGTTGCCGTCATCGGCTCTGTCGTAGTCGTGGTGGGGCTTGTTGTGGTCGTGGTCGGATTTGTCGTGGTCGTAACCGTTGTCGGCTCTGTTGTGACCGCGATCGTCGACGTCGTTGTAGTGGCGGGTTGCGTGGTCGTCGTCGGATTCGTCATGGTCGTCGTTGTGGTTGAAGTGGGCGTACTCACACCGCCAACTGGGGGATTGGAGGGACCAGAGATCTTGGGCGTGGCCGAAGGAGTGCCACCGGTGAGCGAGAGCGCCATGGCTCCCGCCGGCACGAGCACCGCCACCAGAGCTATCGCCGCGACGACCACGACCGAAATTGAAAGAGGTTTCCGGACCTTTTGCCGCCAGTCCAAGCCGTGCCGTTGACCCTCTGGGCCTTGTTGCATCGCCCCCCGTCCCCAAGAGACGGAATGACTGAGCAAAGTGCCCGTTGGCACCCCGATTCGGCATCCCGGCTGACTCGTGGAGTCCCGTGGTTTTGCGCCCCCTCCTCGCGAAGGGTTTGCCTTTTCGTCTGTGCGCCCCAACATCGTTAAACGGCGGAGCAATTCGACAGTACCCGCAACTAGTCGTACTGCACAAGCCAAATACGCGCACGTGGCCGAGGGACCCTCTGGCGGATTCCGAAAACGTCCGATCGACTGCATCTCAGCAGGGTGCGACAGACGTCGCACCCTGCAATTGCATCGGGACATCGGAGCCGACCGATCTCTCTCCGGACCTGGGATTTCCGGGCGTCGGTCACCGAGGACGAATCCGACGAGGACCGGGATTGGTCGGAGTGAGCGAAAGCGGGGGAGTGGTGCCGTCCAGTCTCCGCGATATTGGTCGTACAAATGGCATCGCGCCTAAGCCCACCCCTGACCTCAGCAACCCCGTCGGTAAAAGACCCTGGCCTGCTGTTGGGGATCATTCCAACTGCCGCATTCTGTGCGAGGGAATCCGCCACAACAACGATCAGCTCATCGTTCTGGGTTGTTCCCCGCCACCGCTTGACGCGCGACGGAACACACCAGACTGGGACAGCGTTTACCGAGAGACACCTGAGGGTCAAAGAGGTCCTGGGTTCAAATCCCGGCAGCCCCGACCGCATAAGGTTGACCCCATTGGGTGGACCGCTCTTTACGACAATACGGCCTGGGGTTTCTTGGAGCCGGCCGTGCCCACGACCAGAAAGATAGAGAGAGAACGCTGCCGTGGTCCTACTTTTGATCGTTCCTCTCTTCCTGCTGTGGTTCCTTATTGCCAACTATCGGCACCGGATCGGCTTTGCCGCCCTTTCTGTACGTGGCGCGTTCGTCCTGGCCTTCCTTGCCTTTCAGGTTCTGCTGTTGGCAATAACCGAGTTGACCAGCCTCGGCAACCATTTCACCGCAAGGACGGTGGCTGGCGCGTGGCTGGTGGTGATTGTCATCCTGGCCTTCGTCGCGTGGACACCCATTTCCGATCTGGTGAAACGCTTCCGATCCCAACCGACCAAGAACCTCGGGCTCAGGACCCGCCTCAATCGACTGAGCAACGAGGAGTGGGTCTGGATCGGTGTGGTAGTGGTAATCCTCGGCGTCTTGGCTGTCGTGGGTTCGATCTATCCGCCGTCCAACACTGACTCGCTCGTGTATCACCTGGCCCGCGTCGAACATTGGATCCAAAACCGCTCGGTGGCTCCGTTTGCTACTCACGATCTCTCTCAGGTCGAGCTCTCGCCGGCTTCGGAATACAACTTGGCACACCTCCATCTGCTTTTGGGAACGGACCGACTCGACTGGACCATGCAATGGATGGCCGCACTGGTCAGCGTCGTCGGCGTCTCCGAATTGGCCCGGCTCCTCGGCGCTCAGAGGAGGGCGCAGATCGCCGCGTCCGTGGTCTGCGTCACCATACCTTCGGGCATCCTGTTGGCCCCGAGCACGGAAAACGACTACTTCGGCGCAGCGATTGGAATCGGCTTCTTGATCCTTCTGACGGCCTTCTCATTTGGGGCCGGTTGGGGCTATCGAGCAACAGCACTGGGGGTCACAGCAGGGCTGGCGTACATGGCGAAGGGGACGGTGCCCGCCCTGCTGGCCCCCGCAGCCGTCGCGTTGTTGGGAGTTGCGTTTTATCGGCACGTTCGTCCGCGGGGAGTGCAATCGGCGCTCCGACGAGGAATCGCACTGGTTTTCGTGATCATCGCGGGTGCGACCGCAATCGCCGGCCCCTTCATCGTCACATCCGCACAATCGCTGGGGGCGCCGGATGGGCCGACCACCAGCGAAACCCTCAGTTCGGCACTGACGATTGATGGATTCGGGGCCAACGTCGTTCGAAGCACCGCGGCAAACTTTGACATCGGCAATGGTGCGAATGGCATCGACACCTACGTCAGCAAGGCGGCGCTGGGAATTTTGCGCCCCCTGTACTCGATGTTCGGCATCGCCCCCGACAACAATGAGTATTCCTTTGATCGTTACACCAACCCGGTTGAGGTGGCCAACTACACCCACGACGAACGGGTGGGAGAGGTTGGGGCAAATCCGTGGGATGTCCTTCTCATCATCGGTTCGATCATCGTGTTGGCCGTAGCGGTCGCACACGGAGCGAAGGAGGTCCGTGTCGCTCTTGTACTGGGGTTGGCACTTGCGGGCGGCTTCCTTCTCTTCAGTGGACTGAAGAGCTGGTCAACATTCAACGTCCGTTTTACCCTCCCGCTGCTGGTGGCCTGGTCGGCGGTGATCGCCATCGCGTTGTCGCGGTTTTCCCGCTGGATCACCCGACTGGTCCTCGTGGGCCTGGTCATCGCCTGCTGTCCCCAATTGTTCGAGAACGCGACGATGCCACTCGTGCCTACAACATCGTTCTCCGGGTCCTATCTCACACCTTATTTTGTCAACTACTCACTCGTTCCTCCTTCCGAGGAAGCGTCCTCCTACCAAACGGTGACCACCATGCTGGGCCAATCGACATGCACCAAAGCCGCCATTGGCAATTGGGTATTTCTCGAGTACCCACTGTGGGTGGGCTTGCAGCACGAGCATTGGCATGGACTTCTCAACGCCTTTGACGTGCACAACGTCACCTCAAAATTGGAGCCCAACTATGTTCCCTGTGCTTGGATCACTCAACAAGGTTCCACGTATGTAACTCCGAACAATGGCACGGTCAATGTCCATCTCACGGATCTGGCGCTCTCCATCGAAGCGAGCAAGGCAATTACCATACGTGCCAGTATTCCGAGCTTCGAAAGCGGAGTGCCTGATGTCCACGTCCTGCCAGGTGGAGGGTGGGTTCTCAACTACTTGGGTCACGATCCCATTTTGATCCGGCACGGATCCCTGTATTTGTTTAGCCCCACTGCACAATCGGTTCAACTTCAGCTCAATCTTGCGTCTGGAGTGTCGCAGCCATCGCTAGATCTCACCGGCCCCGATGGAATCATGATTCCAACGGTCACGACAGGCAACGCCATCTATGCTTCCTTCGGTCTCCATCGAGGAATCAATCGTGTCACGTTGACGGCCACGGGTCGCACGAAGAACGGGCGTCCCAATCTGGTGCTGACCGCAGTAAAAGTCGACCGAGTCCAGCCTTGAGGGGTCTGAACGACCAGGACTGACTGCATCGTGGACGAGCGCTGCTCCAATTGCAAGTGTCGCAGGTCAGAGTTCCGTACCGCAGCACCGATGGTGGCAGCCCTGACTATCAAAGGCCTGGTGGGCGACCCAAACTCGTGTGATTCTCCTGGGCACCCCCGGCTCGGGGACACCACCGGACACAACCCGAGCCCTGCCGAAGACACGCGAGACCCAAACGTGGTGTACTGGAATCGCTTCCCAGGAGACGAACTAGAGCTACTCCCGATCGACACCTGGGCAGCCAGGAGCGAAGGGGGTCGAAATGAGATCACGACTGGCTGAGAGTTCCAGGCTGAGGTGCATCCGCAAGGCTGCACCACAACGGTCAAAGGGTCGGGGTGGTGCCTCTTACCGAAGTGTTCTCGTTGCTGGTGCAAGTGCCGCGCTCTTAGTCGCAACGATGACGATTACCGGGGCCATCTCGACCCCGGCGTACGCCGACACAACCATCGACGGCTGCACCATCGTTGCCCATCCCACCCCAACCAGGTTCACCGACTGCCCAGGCGCCAACCTTTCTGGCGCCAACCTGTCGGGAGTCGATCTCTCCTTTGCCAACCTGTCTCACGCTCAATTCATCGCATGCCCCGATGAGCCGCCGTATGTCTGCGGCGACATCGCCGTGCTGACGGGTACCGATTTGTCCAGCGCCGATCTTTCCGGCGCCAACCTGTCCGGTGTCAACCTGTCGGGGGTCGATCTGCGTCACTCGAATCTATCGGGTGCGACTCTGGCTCTCTGCTATTACTCGCTCGACGGTCCCATGTGCAATGTCACCAATCTCACCGGTGCCGATCTGTCCGGCGCCGTTCTGACGGCCGACACCTCCTCGTGTGCCACCGAGAATCTCGGGTACGGGGAGTCGGCGTACTGCGGTGGCGTCCCCATGTCGAATGCCGACCTGAAGGATGCCAACCTGAACGGTGATGACTTGTCCTCAGTGGTCCTGTCAAACGCAAACCTGACCGGTGCCACGTTCAGCGGAGCCGTTTTGAGCGGATGCCCGGCCACAGACCCGGATTTCCTGACATGCAACGAGGCAGATTTTTCCGGTGCCAAGCTCAAGCATGCGGATCTTTCCGGTTTGCAGATGAGTGGCGTCGACTTGAGCGGTGCAGACCTGGCTGGAGCCAATCTTTCCAATGCCAACATGTCCCCCCTTGTTCCCATTGAAGGCCTGATCTCAATTCCTACGAACCTGAGCGAAGCCGACCTGGACCATGCCGACCTGACCGACGCCGATATGTCCGGCGCCAATTTGACCGGTACCAGCCTGAGGAACGCCAACCTCAGCGGCGCCGACCTGACATACGCCAGCCTGAACGATGCCATCCTCTACCATGCCAATCTGACCGATGCCGACATGGGCAACGCCCAGTTGACGGGTGCCATCCTGAGCCGCGCTACCTGGTCAAACACCACCTGCCCGGACAACACCAACAGCGACAACGATGGAGGCACGTGCGTCAATGACCTCGGCTGAGCCAAGCGTGCAATGACCAATAGGTCGGGCGCGGGGGCGTCGGTCAATCGCGGTTGTGACTGCCATAGGAGTGCCTTGAGCAACGGTCGATAACCGCCCAGCTTCCGGTGCCTCACCTAACGAGGACAGATGGCAGGCGGCCGGACCCCGACAAGCCGATCGAAGGTGAACAAGGCAGACTTAGGGGATAACCCAGACGAAGGGCGTGACAACGCCCCTATCCCAAAATCCAGGTCCGGAAGTTACCTCCGGGCTCGTGAACACCGCATCCGGGGTGGCGCCGCGCCTCCAGCGGATGCCTCCCGCCCTTCGCAGGGCGCTGCCCCCGGTGGCCGTCATCATCGGGTACTTGTTGATCGGCGCCATTGCCTTTTGGCCGGCGTCCCCATTCTCGAACCGGGAATACGGCGGAGGGGACTTCATTCAAGCCGTCTGGTTTCTCGCTTGGGTGCCCCATGCACTCGGCCACGGTCTGAATCCGTACTTCAGCAACGCCATGTTTGTACCGACGGGTGTCAACTTGGCGGCCACCGCAGCCCTCCCGTTGGTCGGCGTGATCACTGCCCCCTTGGGCTTGGTGTTGAGCCCCCTGGTCAGGGCCAACCTTCTCGTATGGCTGGCAATGCCCCTGTCGGCGACCGCCGCGTTCGTGGTGTTGCGCAAGTGGCAGGTATGGGTCGTTGCCGCCGCGCTCGGTGGACTGATCTATGGCTTCTCGCCCTACATGCTGGGCCAGGTGACCGCCCACTTGAACCTGGTATTCCTACCCTTGCCACCCTTCATCGCGCTCACGGTCGTTTCGATCCTGCGGCATCGTGGCTCATCCCTGCGGCTCGGAGTCCAGCTCGGTCTCCTGATCACGGCTCAGTACCTCATCTCGCAAGAAATCCTTGTGGTCGTCGTGATAGTCACGATCGTCTCTCTGGCCTGCGTGGCAATCCGCTATTCCGCCGACCTACCTGAGCGGTTGCGGGCAGTGTGGCGCTCCGCGTGCATCGCTCTGGCAGTGGCGAGCGTTCTGCTGGCCTACCCCGCCTGGATGATGCTTGCCGGACCACAGCACATCTCAGGATCCACGTTTCCGGCACTGAACCCCTACCACAACGATCTGTTCAGCTTTCTGGTCCCGGGACCGTTGCAGAAGGTCTCACTCGGGATGCGGTCGATCGGGACCCGCCTGGCCTCTGGCCCCGGGTTGTCCGAAGCCGGCGGCTACATCGGCGCCCCTCTTTTGATTCTGACCGGAGCCCTCGCCTGGCGCTCTCGTCGCAGTCCACGCACCCAGCTTGCAGTGGTGCTCCTGGCGGTCTCGGCGCTCCTCTCACTCGGACCGCACTTGGCGGTCAATGGACGACTGACGGGCATCCCGCTTCCCTTCCTGTTCCTGGACCACATCCCGATCGTGGACAGCCTCCTCCCGAGTCGCTTCTGCTTCGCGATCGGTGCGTGCCTCGCTGCCGTGATTGCGTTCGGGTTGGACGACGCCGCGCCGTGCGTCTTCCCGAAGCCAACGGCGCGGCAAGGCCCGAGGTTGGTGGGGCGGTGCGGTCTTGGCCGGGGTGACCCTGGCGCTGCTGATTGCAACCCAACTTCCACGGTGGCCGTTTGAGACAGCACCGGCCGTCACACTGCCGGCGAGTCTTAGCCACGCCATTCCAGCGGGGGATCCGGTAGCGATCACCTACCCGTATGTCGCGGTGAACACCACGAACTACCCGAACACCACACAACCACTGCTCTGGCAGGCCGAAGACGGATTCGGTTTCCGCCTGCTCGGGGGCTACTCCTATCACCCGGTGCGCACAGGTATCGACCCCTCGATACTCGAGCCGAGCGTCATGAGCCCGTCCATGCTCCAGGAGTTCCTCGCAGGCCTGACCCCACCGAGTAGTTATGGACCGCCATTACAGGTCACTCCAAAGTTGGTCAGCTCCACCCGGGCCACGGTGTCCAAATATCACGTACAGTTGGTCATCGTAAACGGCTCCGTAGCCGGAAGTGGTGCAGTCAACGAGCTCTTCAACGATGCTCTGGGGGCCCCCAAAGTCTCGGCAGGTCAGTTCTCTCTATGGGCCAACTGGCGCGGCACACCCAGACGCCAGGTGTTCCGTAACTTCCTGGGTACGCAGATGTTGGTCCCTGCAAAAGGTTCCACCTTGTCCGGCACCACAGTCTTGGATGCCAAGGCGAATGATGCCCTTCCAGTGACCAAGATCGATTTCCTCCTCACCGACCGATCCCACCACAGCGTGGTCGTCGCCATAGCCCGTCCGAGCCTTGCCGGATGGATCGCAACATGGAATACGGCCAGCGTCCCCAACGGCACCTACTCGCTTCGGAGCGTTGCCTACGACAGCGCCGGTGGGACCAGCGAGAGTGGCGCCATCGCGGTCACCGTCAAGAACTGACCCGAGGCGGGCTCGCGAAGTGCCTGCCGCCGGGCTTCGCCGATTGGCTTTCGAACGAGGAGTACGACGGTAATACTCTGAGCGGCATCACCCATCGAGCAAATCGATGAGCCATCCAGGGCTAGCCAGCAGTGCCCCCAGAACCTCGGCTCGCTGTCGCAACGCCCGATCTGCCGACACAAGCGTCACCTGGCCGCCGGCATCGGAAACCACCGCTATGAGCATGTCGTCACCACTACCCGGTGCATGGAGAACAGTGACGCCGTCAGCGGTGCCCTCCTCGACGCCGCGGCGAGCAGCACCTTCGAGGACCACGACAACGGGTCCGATGAACCTATCCGCCTCTGCGGCAGCACGGACTCGTTCCACAAAAGTTCGTGCTGCTCCGGGTCGATCGCGCCACCACCCCGTGGGCCGAGATCCAACTACGTTCGCCGCATCGATGAGAAGCACCGTTCCAGTATCGCCGACCCGCCGATCGGGAAACCCGGTCTGTGGCAGAGTGAGTCGACTGCGGACACAACGCGCATCGCCCGAGAATACGGCGCGGGTCCGACCAAGGGGGAAGTCATGACGTCAGAGGCGATCGGCGGCCGAGCTGCGTTCCTAAGGGGCGGCTATAGGCGTATGGTCCGTGTTCTCGCGGCTGTCCTCAGCCTGAGCGTCGTACTCGTAGCGTGCGGGGGATCACCGGGCTCCGCACCGTCGACGCCTAGTTCAACGTCGACGAGTCCTTCACATGCCGCGGCAGGAGTCACCGTAACCGGACCCGTTCAGGTCGGTTCTCCCACCTTCAACAACACCCTCTATGGCACAAGTTTCGACCTGTCAAAGGTCGGATACGAGAAGTCTCAGTTCTTCCTCTCGGGCACCGCCCACTCCTACGTACCCGAAGAGCCTCTGACCAGCGACGGGAAATGGAAGGTTACGACTGGCGTGAGCGCGCCCTACAAGACTCGGATAGCCGTCTACCGTCCGATCGACCCCAAGAAGTTCAACGGAACGATCGTGGTCGAGTGGCTCAATGTAAGCGGCGGCACGGACGACGCCCCTGAGTGGACGCTGTCCCACAACGAACTGGTCCGCGACGGCTTTGCCTGGGTGGGGGTGTCGGCCCAGCAAGTCGGGGTCGACGCAGCGAAGTCAACCGATCCTGCCGAGTACTCGTCGCTCTCACACCCGGGCGACAGCTTCTCCTACGACATCTTCTCGCAGGCCGGCGAAGCCGTTCGCGACGACGCAGCCCGGATCCTGGCCGGTCTGCAGCCGCATACGCTGATTGCGGCCGGCGAGTCACAGTCAGCGGGTCGCCTCATGACGTACATCGATGCGGTACAGCCAATTGCGCACGCCTACCAAGGCTTCCTCGTACACAGCCAATTTGGTACCGGCGCTCAGCTCTCCCAAGCACCGCAGACCAATTTCTCGGCCCCGAACCCGACGACGATCCGAAGTGACGTCGGCGTTCCGGTGCTCGAGTTCGAGACCGAAACCGACGTCGACAACAGCAACTTGACTGATCGGCTCCACTACGGAGATCCAAAATGGTTTCGACTCTGGGAGGTCGCAGGTAGCTCCCACTACGACTATTACGGTCTCGCGATCGGTCCCAACGACACCGGTAACGGTCAGGGTGCCGTGGACAATCTGACTGCCATGCAGAACCCGACCCGCACTCCTGCAGGTGGGTTCAGCTGCGCCGTTCCCATCAACACCGGTGGAACGCATTGGGCGCTCGACGCCGCCATGTACTGGCTCAACAGGTGGGTCGTGGACGGTACGCCACCTCCTCAGGCCCCCTTCTTGGCGACGATCCATGTCTCCCCGGTGGTGTACAAACTCGACGCAAACGGAAACGTCATCGGAGGCGTCCGAACTCCACAGGTAGACGCGCCGGTCGCCGCACTGGGCAGCCAAGGCAACAGCGGGGGGTTCTGCTTCCTGTTCGGCTCCACCGTGCCGTACACCGCGGCTCACCTCGCCACCCTCTACAAGACGCATGCCCAGTTCGTATCGGCTTGGGCCCGTGCAATTCGGTAGAGACCAAGCTGCGGGCTTCCTTCTCCCCGCCGACGCCGTCGAGCTGCTGCACTCGGCAGCTGTTTCTCAAGTCGCACGGTAAGCACGCTGAAGCGCGCCCCACGTCCCCAGGGATCCGTCGTCAGGTGCGTATGTCGGCGCGTCCTGCGACCACCTCCGATGCCTCGAGGTGTACCCGCCCACCTGATGACTCGACAGTCAGGAGTCCGGTGGTGCCCGAGGTGCGGCGCAGGACGTACCACCCCTCGGCATCGGTGCGGGTGATGCTTACCGGCTTCCCGTCCCGCAGAGCCTCCACCTCGACGTGGGGCAGAGCCCTTCCCGTGCCCGAGCGCACCTGACCCCAGGCCACGGCCACGAAATTCCGAATGGCCGCCAGCGCACTGTCCCCTTCGCCTCCATAGGTGTATCCCTGGGTGTACTCGGTCCCGGTCGGCGAGTTGTCACGGGATGTGGGCGTGCCGCCCACGGGCTGTACCGCCGTGTCCTCGTTCCATTCGTTCCAACTGGTGACGAATACCACCGGCAGGCTGGGCTCGACGACAGGGGCCGCGATCTGGTCGAGGAAGTGCTGGATGGTGCTCGCCGACGACTCGCCCCGAAGCCACTGACGGGGTTCGGCCGGCTCGTTCACAACGAGACGGACCCCCCGGGTGTTGACACCCGGCTGGACGTCGGGGATCACCGGCACCCTTCCACCCGACACGTTGGCATACTCCTCGTAGAGGTACCTCTCGTCGGCCACGATTTGGGTATCTCCGGGGTAGCCCACGAAATCCTGCCATGGCGAGAAGGGCTCGTCGGGGTCTCCGATGTAGAGCGAGTAGGCGGTGAGGGCGTCGAAAAGGTCCAGACGTGACGTTTGCGGCGTCTGGGTGAACCAGCTCCCGGTAGCCGGGGGTTGGGTCGACGTGACCCTCCAGTAGATCTCGTCCCCAATGATGAAGGGGTCATACCCGTGCGTCTCCAGAACGCGGCGCGCGCCCTCGATCATGCCGGCCACGTCGCCGGTCAGGGTACGGCTCAGATAGAGGACCAGCACCGGCCTGCCGTCGATCCGGAGGTAGCTCGGATTGGGGAAATAGGTCCGGGCGAACGAGAGGAGATTGAGATCGAAATAGAACTCCATGCGTGGATTGACCGGCGTCGACTCATGGGCGGCATCGAAACCGAGGTCCCACGTCTCGTACAGGATGCAGAATTTGATGTCATGAAGGTTGTCCGCCCGCAGGAACGCATCGATGTTCTCGTTCTGGGCTGGGCGAGACGGCCAGTAGTCGAGCGCAAAGAAGTTGATGCCACTGCGGGTGGCCTGGGCAATGGCCTGTTCGGCCACCGCCGGATCGGCGGAGTCGACCTTGGACGGGTCCTCCCCCTGGTTGGGGACCAGATGTTGGCGCAGAGTCCCCTGGGTCGAGTTGGACGGGAACCAATCCGAGTAGTACGCGCCGACCAGCGGTGACTGCACCGATGGGGGAGTCGAAGACGACGGAAGCGAGGTGCCGATACCAGCCGGCCTCGCCGGATCACACGCGGCCAGGACCAAAGCAACAGCGCTCAGGCAGACGACGGTGGCCGCAGCAGTGGAACGGACCCATCGGTGGCGTGACCCAGCAGCGCCTCCGTCACCACCCATCGCCGACCATGGTACGACGCAGGCGCCTGGGGCACTTAGTTCTACCCAGCACCTCGAATGCGGTGACCAATCAACCTAGAACTGAGCCCGAGTCGGCGAAGGCGCCGTTGAGTCTCGGGGTCGCAGGAGCCAAACAACTGCAAAAAAGGCCTAGCACTCGCGGACTAACAGTGCTAATAATTAACCCTGTTACCGCAGGCAGGCGACGTTAAGTGGTCAGGAGGACGGGGCGATGGAGGCCGAGCGAGATTACCCTATCGAGACGTTTGATCCGCTGCTTCGCGACCTTGTCTGCTGGGGGCTCGTAAAACGTAACGAGGAAACGAACGACGCTCCGTGGCAGCTCGCTCCCGCAGCCCAGAAGCGGCTGGATGAATTGCGGCCTGCTAGCACCCCTCGCGCTGCTGCCGTCGTCTACCTCGATCACCGGTGTGCCGATTGCCGCCAGCGTGGACCCACCAGAATCCACCAGGACTGTTATCTCTGCGAGAAGTGTTGGGCGGAGCGACAGGAACTGCCCGTTGCTGTGGTGGCGGAACCACCCTCAGATGAGAACACGCACTTTTGGCGCCGATCTCGCTCGTCACAAACGACCACGGTGGCGTGACAATTGGGCCGTTGCCGGCGGTGAAGACGGCTGAGAGCTGCACAATGTTTGCGCTCGTCGCCCGATAGGGATTTCCCGCAAGGAGAGTCGGGCCCACGATGGTGGACGCTCAACCGGTCGAGCTGGATTGCGACCCTAGGTATTGTTCGACAGCAGAGGCGATCCCATTGGCGATCACCATCTGACCGTTGGCGCTGGCAGCAATCGACCCCTCGAACGGATCCGTGATGTACAACGGCTCGATAATGACCCCGGGCATCTGGCTCGGCGTGCTGAAGAAGCCGGGCATTGCCGGCCCGATCAGCATGAGATGGTTGTAGGCCGCGGCCTCCCCGGCTAGCCCGCCCGACGTCGGACTGCCGTCGAGGGAACCGAGGCCCCCATCGGGCTGAACCCCATTGTTCGGAATGCCCCAGCCCTGGGCGTTCATCTGGGCCAGGACATCGCTCTGAACCAGACCGGCCAGCTTCAGATTCGCGGCGGAGAACGAACGGTCGGGGTCATAGGCGGTGATGCCGCCCGCGTCCTGCGGAGAGCTGGAAGCGTTGTAGTAGATGCCAACCAGCACTTGCGCCCCGGCATCGTTCGCACATTCGTCTCGAGCTGCCACGTCGTCATGGGCACCGACCAGGGTGAGCAGGGAGCCCGACACATCTTGGGGACCGAGACGTAGGACCGTCGAGGCACTTGTACGGGAAACAACCACCCGGTAGCCCGCGGAACGCAACAATGCCATCGCGTCGAGTTCCACCGGGAGCGTCTCGTCGGCTTCGTAGATAGTCGACCCCGACTGGGTGATTCCGACACCGCCAGGGTCGATACCCCCATGGCCTGCGTCTAGAAAGACCGTCTGTCCCCGGTCGCCATGGGTGGGGGGAAAGGCGACACACGATCCTGAGGCGAAGAGTGCCGGATCGAGAGATTGCCCGGACGAGGATGAGCCGGCCGGCAGTACCGCGTTCCAGAGTCGCGTACCGTCAAGGGCAAGTAGTACTGCGACAACGAGGCAGGCACCAACTCCCACGATGATGCGGGACATCCACTTCATCCTTCTACGGCCCTTGCCGCTTCTCGCTTTCGACCCCCTGGCTTTCCCCGATTGGCCCGTTGCTCTCTTGGTTTTATCGGGTGTCATCGTGGATAGGTCACCACATGGGTTGGTCGGCCAAGCGCTCCATCATGGTAGCGATGGGGTTTCCCAATTGGACGTCGGGCACCTCGAGTGGAGAGGTCACTGCCAGCCGGGAAGCCTCTGGCAGGGTCTGCGTTCGCTCAGTACGGGAGATCGTCTGGCACGCAGTCCCGATAATCCGGCTCCGGCTGGACCGTGAACTTGACTGCCTTGACCGTGGTGTGACCGTCGAGGATGGCCCGCGCAATCCGGTGCATGCCATCCATCACTCGTCCGTCTGCCCCCAGGACAATCGGGTAGGAGAGGTCGACCTCTTGAATGAGCCTCATGTGCTCAATGACTCGACGGACACTTGGCTCAGGTCCAGGATCGAACCAATAGTTGCGGTCCACCTCTCTGAGGGTGTCGACCGCCACCTCCTGGACCGGGAGGCCCGCGGACAGCTCGACAAGCCGATCGATGTCCCAGGCATCAAATCGATGCTGACCAGGCCAAAAGTGGTACTGCTTGCGCATGTTCGCCAGTCTTACTCGGCTGTTCTCACGTTATGCACAGCTATTTGGTGGCCGTCACCAGCTAGATTTCGGAGATCGGCCACGAATCGGACCCTGACCAGCTCGACCCACCACCAGCCACCGAGCGGCGTGCCCGAGTGGGCAGTGGTGAACAGGTGCCGGGCGGTCGCGGACGTACCAAGAAGCGCCAGGTCAGAAGCATCCTGCCCCTCGCCGCAGGCAAGATCCTGCGCTTCTCCGGCAGAGCCCGTTCAACCAGTCACCGGGGTATGGCGGAGGCAACCCGCATCGCCGACGAAGACGATCTCTACCGGTCCCTCGGTCGCATCGCTGCCAATTGGTCGCTCATCGAGATCTCATCCGGAGTGCTTTTGATGGGGCTGGTCGGAAGTCGCGACGAAACGTTGGCCAGAGCGGTGGTCGCCGGACAGCGAGTCGAAAACGTCTGGGAGACCATCGAGGCGTTGCTTTCCTCGCGTGGAAGCGCCACCGCCGACGCGCTGGCGGCATTTCGTTCCTGGAGGAGGAGCGCAAACCGCTTCCGAAGAAAACGTAACGAAGCCATCCACAGCGCGTGGTCATTGACCTCCGCCAACGGGGGGCCTGCTGCGTGGGACGTCATGAGCCAGAAGGCCAAGCGAGGAGCCCGCCCCGATCTGTTCCCCGGCGGCGTCTCCGAGCTCGAGGAGTTGGCGCGTCAGATCGCCGTGTGCGAAGACCAGCTGAACCAGATTCACCGTTCCGTTCTCCTCGCGTTGGATGAGGCCGAACTGGAGCGCTCGAATGAGCGGCACCTCGAATCCAACCAGTAGCACCGCCGGCAAGAAGAAGGTGCATCCGACCATCGCCGCTCGTTCACCCGGACCGCGGTGGGCCCGGTCAGTGGGATCTGGATATGGTGAACGGTCATGACGCCAGATGCACTCCAGGCTCTCGAGTTCCCCGACGGTTTCCTTTGGGGGGCAGCCGGTGCCGCCCACCAGATCGAAGGCGGCAACACCAACAACGATTGGTGGGATTTCGAACACGCCTCGGATTCGAGCTGCGCTGAATCGAGCGGGGATGCCTGCGACTCGTTCCATCGCTGGGACGAAGACCTCGACTTGATCGAGGCCATGGATTTGGGTGCCTACCGATTCTCGTTGGAATGGAGCCGCATCGAGCCTGCGGAAGGAGAGTTTTCGATGGCGGCGCTGGACCACTACCGCCGGATCTGCGCCGAATGCCACAATCGCGGAATCGTCCCCGTGGTCACCTTCCACCACTTTACGATCCCCTCATGGCTCGCCGCACGGGGTGGCTTCGAAGCCTCGGACGCCCCCGACCGGTTCGCGCGGTTCGTCGAACGCGCGGGATCACATCTCGGGGATTTGATCGGATGGGCGTGCACCATCAATGAGCCAAACGTGATTGGGGCGATGGGCTACACGGTCGGTGACTACCCGCCCGGGGTCAAAGACGACTTGAGTCGCCACCTGGCGGTCAACAAGTCGATGGTTCGAGCCCATCGACTGGCGGTCGAGGCGCTTCGCTCAGGACCCGGGAGCTTTCCGGTCGGGCTGACCCTGTCCATGGCCGAGATCGTGGCCGACGAGGGGGGCGAGCTCACCCGAGACATGGCTGAGGACATCCTCGAAGACACGTTTCTGCGTGCCGTGGCCGGGGATGATTTCGTCGGCGTGCAGGCGTACACCCGGATGCACTTCGGGCCTACCGGGCCCACACCCGACGATCCTACGGTCAGGCAGACCCAGATGGGCACCGAGTTCTGGCCTCAGGCAGTGGCGCACTGCGTTCGACGCACCGCTGCGTTCACCGGATTGCCGGTCCTGATCACCGAAAGCGGAATCGGCACCGAGAACGACGCCGAGCGCATCGAATACCTGGACGCTGTTCTGCACGGAGTCCACGATTGCATCGGCGACGGAATCGATGTGCGCGGCTTCTTCGTTTGGAGCCTTCTCGACAACTTTGAGTGGAACATGGGGTACGGCCCCAAATTCGGACTCCATGCCGTGGATCGGAAGACATTCCAGCGCGAGGCCAAGCCGAGCGCGACTTGGTTCGGGCGGGTGGCACGGGAGAATCGGCTTTCGAAGATGGGGGAATGAGCCCTACCGGGCCAAGCGATGACGCCGAGACATGGGATGGCCCGCTCGACCTGGACTCGGTGATCCGGGCTCTACGGTCCGCAGGATGTGTGGCCGCAGAGGACGAGGCCGATGAACTGTTGGGGACGGCACAGGACGAACGCCATCTGCGTTCGATGCTGGCGCGCCGCCGGGCCGGCGAACCGCTTGCATGGATCACCGGGAGGGCGAGATTCTGCGGACTGGCTGTCCACGTCGAACCCGGCGTGTACGTTCCCCGGTGGCAATCCGAGCGCCTGGCGACGCTGGCAGTGAGCCTGCTGCCGCACAACGGACTGGGAGTTGACCTGTGCACCGGATCCGGTGCGGTGGCCATGGTCATGCAGGCCGCGCTTCCCGATGCCCAGGTAGTCGCGACCGAGCTTGACCCTGTCGCAGCCGAGTGCGCTCGCCGGAACGGGGTGGTGGTGTACCAGGGCTCCTTGACCGAGCCCCTGCCGGACGATCTTTCCTCACGAGTCGATGTGATGACCGGAGTTCTTCCCTATGTCCCGATTGACGCGCTCCGCCTCCTCCCGCAAGACGTTCGCCGGTTCGAACCGCGGGCGGCACTCGATGGCGGGGAGGATGGACTTTCCCTCCTAACCGAAGCGGTGCGGGGAAGCGGTGGATGGCTGCGAATTGGTGGCTGGTTGGTGCTGGAGACCGGAAGTGACCAAATCGGTGTCACCAGCGAGCTCTTCAGTGCCTGCGGCTTTCATGACATCGACGTTTTGGTGGATGAGGATGGTGATGCGCGAGGTGTCTACGGAAGGTTGCATGGTCTCGGTGCCGCCCAACGCTGAGGGGTGAGGGAGAGCAGCTCTCAGGATGGGCGGAGTGCGGTCAGTTCCCGGGCGTTGTCGTTGAGGATCAACTGTCGCTCATTGGGGCTGAAGTGCTCGAGTTCGGTCACGTAGGCCATCGGCTCGGGCAGACCCTCAACGTGGGGCCAGTCCGAACCGAACACGACCCGATCGACTCCCATGCATTCGGCAACCTGGTAGACGTCATCCTCCCAAAAAGGATTGATCCACACGTGTTGACGGAAGGTCTCGATCGGATCGTCCTTCCAGTAGCCAGGCATCTTGTTGGACATCGAGCGGATCTTCTTGATCAGATCGGGAAGGTACTCGGCTCCATTCTCCACCGAGGCGAGGCGGAGATTTGGAAATCGGTCGAAGTGCTTTTCGAAGATGATCGTCAGCAAGAAGTCGCGGATGGCCTGCTCGATGGCAAAAGACTTGACCGTGGGCTTCCATCCACCCGAAAAGGTGGCTGCGAATCCGTCGACGGCATAGCCGTTCGAAGAACCCCCGCTGTCGGAGGCGTGTGCGACGACGGTGACGCCGGCCTCGTTGGCCAGACCCCAGAAGCTGTCGAACATCGGATCGAATGGGTTGCGACGACCGAGCATGGTGGTCGGAGCAGCGGGTCGCATCACCACCGCGCGCGCACCGGAATCCAGAGCCCACGCCAGTTCGTCGGCGGCCCAGTCCGGGTCGGCCAGGGTCATGTAGGGAGCAGCGAAGATGCGGTCCTCATAGTTGAAGCCCCAGTCCTCGACCATCCAGCGGTTGAACGCCCGAAAGAGGTGGCAGACCGCTTCCGGATCATGCGCGAGCGGCTCTTCGTAGATCATCCCGAGAGTAGGAAAGAGAAGGCATCCGGCCAAACCCTGCTCCTCGAGCGCGGCCAGGCGAGCCGGTGGGTCACGGTAGGCCGGGCGAATCGACTCTCGTTGGGCGAGGAACTCCCGCGGGTTCCGATGGCCGGGATTTCCTCTGAAATACTCGTGCAGGGCACCGGGGAGGGCCACCGGGTCGAAGGTCGGGTTGGTGACCGCGTGGTTGACCCGCCCACCGATCACGTGGTAGCGACGGCCGCCGATCTCTGTCCACTGGATGACCCGGGGACCGAGCTTCGGATCGAGGTGGCGGGTGAAGGCATCGAGCGCCTCGTAGTAGTGGTTGTCGGCGTCGAACACCGGATGGCCGAGGTCCCTACGGTCACCCATGGTCTTCCTCCTCGATGGCGGCTCGGTGGTGGCCCACCAGCATGCCATGCGCGGTCGGCGGTGAACCCCAAGCCGTGCCGGGTCCCGGCGCAGCGAGAGGTCCCTGACCCGGTTGCCCTCCGGCCCGGTGCCCTAGTGTCAGTCGGTGGCCATCTACCGACTTGGAGATCTCGTTCCCACCATCGATCCGGAGGCCTACGTGCATCCGGATGCAGTGATCATCGGCGACGTCTCGCTCGGGCCGGACGCGTCGATATGGCCGGGTGCCGTGCTTCGTGGCGACTACGGGACGATCACCATCGGTGCCCGCACGTCGGTCCAGGATGGCACTGTCATCCATGCCGGACCGGGATTCCCGACCGTGGTGGGCAGGGGGTGCGTGATCGGGCATTTGGCCCATCTGGAGGGTTGCACACTGGACGACGACTGCTTGGTCGGATCCGGATCGGTGGTCCTCCACCATGCGGTGATCCGATCCGGTGCCACCGTCGGCGCCAACGCGGTGGTTCCCAACCGGATGGAGGTGCCGTCCGGTGCACTGGCGGTCGGCGTACCGGCCATTCTGCGGCCGGGCAAGTCGGACCGGGTGATGATCGGGTTCTCTGCCGATGAGTACGTTGCCAACGGGCGCCGCTACCGGGAGACCCTCACCCGCATCGACGATTGAGATCCCCAACTGGGAACCAGGTCGACACCCATCCCCGCCACGACGGTGCCACGGGGCCAAAATCTGACCATGGACGGCACCGTGTTCTTCGAGGGCACCACCACCCCAGCCACACGAGCATTGGTCGAGCAGCGGCTGAGCGCGGGAGCCTTCTTCTGGCTCGATCTCGACGGGGCGGACGCCGAGATTCACGACCTCTTGCTCGATGTGTTCAAGGTTCATCACCTGGCGGTTGACGACGTCCAGAATTTTGGTCAGCGGCCCAAGTTGGAAGATTATGACGACTTGATGTACATGGTGGTGCACGGGGCGTCGGCCGATCACACCACGACCGAAGAGGTTCACTTCATCTTCGCCGACAAATTCGTGATCACCGTTCACCGAGGACCTTGCCAGGCCATGGACGCCGTGCTGCCCCGGTTGGCCCACCACCGGGCGGCCGAAGTCCACTCGCCACAGATCGCTCTCATTTACCTGGTCATCGACCAGCTGGTCGACAGCTTCTTTCCCATGCTCAACGACTTCGACAACCAGATCGACGAACTCGAGGATGCCATCTTGGTCAAACCCACCGAGGAGCAACTCGGAACCCTGTTCACCATGAAGCGATCACTGATCATTATTCGGAAGGTGATCACCCCCCAGCGGGACATGTTCGCAAGCATCTCTTCGGGAGTCACCGACCTGCCCGGGGTCACCGACGACGGGCTGCCCTACATGCGGGATATCTATGACCACCTGATCCGGATCAGCGATCTCATCGACGGGTACCGCGACCTGCTGAGCGGCGTCATGGACACGCACCTCTCGACCGTCTCCAACCGTCTCAACGTGGTGATGAAGCAGCTGACCATCATCGCCACCGTCTTCCTTCCCCTGAGTTTCCTCACCGGATTCTTCGGGCAGAACTTCTCCTGGCTGGTCGGCCACATCGTCGGTGGGGTGCCGTTTCTCATCTTCGGGATCGGGCTCGAACTGGTCTCCGCCGCTGTCTTGCTCTACCTATTCCGAAAGCGCGGTTGGCTGGGTGGACCGACCACCTGAGCGGCCCGGCCCGCATCGGTCGGCTTTCAGCACCGCCCGCACCGATCGGGGGGACAGCACCGAAGCCATCGAGCCGCTCGAGAATTGCCATCGACCACCCGGTTGCCTGACTCGAACTCACCGTCCGTTCCTCTTCGTCCTCGCCGACGACCGTCACGCGCTCGAGAGGAGTCTTCACCGCTGCTCCGGACGGATCGACCACGAACCAGATTCCACCGGCGTTGGTGAGCGCCTGGCCGGTTGCCTTGCCCGGCGAATGATCCGGTGGCCACAGGTACAGCGGCCACCCGTTGTAGGTGATCTGGGTGGATCCGTCGGTACGGGGTGCGGTTCCAAGGAGCCGGGGTTGGATTCCGGGTCCCGCTATGGGCGCCACCACCCCGGCCGGCAGGGTGAGTGGCGGCCACTGGATGGCGCAGATGTCGTAGCAACGAGACGGCGAGCCCTGGTGATCGGTCTCGAAGAGATACAGGGTGATTCCCTGACCGTCCACCAAAACCGGGCCCAGGCCACTGATGGTGGCCACCTTGACCTCATAGGTGGGCCCGTGTTCCAGAACCGGGGGAGTGGTTCCGAACGGGGAAGAAACCGCGGTCCCCGATTGCGTACATCCCGAAGCGATCACTGCGGTGAGAGCCACGGCCAGCGTGGCGAGTCGGCGGCGCCGAATACGGTGCGCTACTCGCACCGCCGAGCCGCTGGTCATGGATCCGGCCTTCGGATCACCTCGAGCGGCAGGGCGGGATACGGTCCGACTCCCGGGCGCCAACCTGCATCCAACTTCTGGTCGGCGATTCCGCCCTCGGACCATATGTGACAGGTGTCGTGCGCCCACGGGTTGCGTTTCCCGGTGATCAGCTCATCCGCCTCGCCCCGGCTGACCGCATGGGCCCGTTTCGAGGTGACCGCCTGGATGACCATGGGCCCGAGCGATCGGGCCAGCTGTTCGAGGTGGGTGCACCCTTTGGTTCCCCCGAACCGCGCCTGGACCTCACGCGTGTACCCCCGCGCCACACTGAGCCCGACCAGCCCGGCGAACGCCTGGACGATACCCGGGCACTCGCTGTGTGGGAACGCATGCATCTCGGCAGTCGCTTCGGTGATGGTCATGTTGTCGAGGCGCACCACCACCCGAAGCTCCATGTCGTGGAGGACGAAGGTCTCGCCGTCGTCGGCCCACGGCCGGGTGTCCCGAAGTCTTCCGATCACCGAGAGGTGATCGTCGTTGTCGAACGCCTCGTAGTCGAGTGACCGTCGGTGAAGCGGAATCATCGCGACCGAGCAGGGCGGTGCTGGTCATCCCCCGGTGCCCGCCCGTCTTCGGGGACGACAGGTGGGTTGGTCCGGTCCGCTCGGACAGCTCCCGCATCGATCTCGACGATGGTCATGGCCCGATCATTGCCGGGCAAGCCCTCGGGTCCAAATCAGGTCACCGGGCCCCGTCCCCGGTCCCAACTGGTCACATGCGCGTAATTACGGTTATGTGATACCGTGGAACCGCAGGTTGACCGTGAGGTAACGGTTCACGGTCAACCTCTGGATGAGGTGGAGGATTGTCAGTGCCAAAGCAAAAGGTCGACACGGTGCAGGTGTCACCCGGCAAAGAGCGAACGCCGGTGGCAGATGAGGGATTCAGGGGGGCGCAGGTTTGCGAACTCGTCGGCATCACCTATCGCCAGTTGGACTACTGGGCCCGCACCGACCTGCTGCGACCGTCGGTGGTCGATGCCACCGGTAGCGGCAGCCAGCGTCGGTACTCCTATAGCGATGTGCTCGAGCTCAAGGTGATCAAGCGGCTCCTCGACGCAGGGTTGAAACTGCAACAGGCGGCGCCGCGCCGTCGAATGCCTACGGGGCGAGCTCGGTGCTGACCTGGCTTCGTCGCAACTGGTGTTGATCGGAAACCGGTCGGTGCTCGCCCACTCCGACGGCGACGTCGTCGATCTTCTGGCAGGGGGTCAAGGGGTGTTCAATATCCTGCCCCTCTCTGGCGTTGTTTCCGAGCTCGAAGCTGCAATCGTCGACATCGGTGGTACTTCTTCGTCTCCATCTCACCGCCATCCGGCCGCCGACTACTTGGCGTCCGCCGAGGCCGCCGAGCGTTGAGTGCCGGGTTCGTCGGTGTCGAATCGAATCCACTCGAGTCGGTGACTCGATTTGCCCACGAGTCCGAACGGCGGTTTGCGCGCATCCTCGACTTTTACGGGGTCGCATGGGAGTACGAACCAGTAGAGTTCGCGTTGGACTGGGGAGCGGACCGGCGACCGACATCTGGATTCCGGCCCGACTTCTGGCTACCAGAGCCGGGGCTTTTCGTCGAGCTGACCACGCTCAATCAGAGGTTGGTGACCAAGAAGAACGGCAAGGTCCGCCGTATGGCACAGCTCTATCCAGATGTCAGAGTCACCGTCCTTTACCAGAGGGACACGCTGGCGCTCCTGGCCAAGTACGGCCTCGCCGGTGACGCCCGCACGGAGTTGGGCGCCGCCCGCACCGCCTGAACGTCGTCGCCGGTATCCTTTCGACGTGGGCGACTCACCGACGGCACTCGGCGAACATCTCAATTCCGAGGCCGGGGGAGCGCTGCGGCACACTGCTCTGATCGACGCCCACCGCCGTCTGGGAGCCAAATTGGTGGGCTTTGGCGGATGGGAGATGCCGCTCGCCTACGGCGAGGGGACGCTCGCCGAACACCGGGCCTGCCGCCACGACGCGGTGATGTTCGACGTCAGCCACCTGGGCACGGTGCGGGTTGATGGGGATGGCGCCTTCGACTGCTTGCAGGCTGCCCTGTCCAACGACCTCCGCCGGGTTGATCCGGGTAGGGCGCAGTACACCCACCTGCTCGACGAGCAAGATGGTTCGGTGCTCGACGACATCATCGTCTGGTGGCTGTCCGAACAAGTCTTCGAGGTGATGCCCAATGCCTCCAACACTTCGCGGGTCCAAGGCGCCATTGGGGGAGAGGACACCACCGACTCCCGCTGCATCATCGCAGTACAAGGACCCCACGCGCGGGATCGATTGGCGACTGTCGCTCCGGATGCTGCGTCCGTGCGCCGCTTCTGCGTGCTCCCGTTCGAGTGGGAAGGAGTGCGCTGTGTCGCTGCTGGTACCGGCTACACCGGCGAGGATGGTGTCGAGTGTGCCATCCCTGCGGAGGCCGCCGACGGGCTGTGGACGGCCCTTCTCGCCGCCGGTGTGTCAGCCGGCGGGGCTGGGTGCCAGGGATACACTGCGACTGGAAGCAGCCTTTCCTCTGCACGGTCACGAGCTCGGTCCGGGGATCACCCCGTTGCAGGCTGGACTTGGTTGGGTGGTCGGCTGGGACAAAGAGACGTTTCGAGGCCGTCAGGCGTTGATGGACGAGCGAGCGCGCGGCGTGGCCAGGCGACTGGTCGGGTTGGCCACCGCCGGTCGCCAACCCCCCAGGGAAGGCTCGAATGTGATGAAGGATCGACGGGTGGCCGGATCGATCACCAGCGGCAATTTCTCCCCCATGCTCGAACACGGCATTGCTCTTGCCTTCGTCGACTCCGAATTCGATCCCGACCTCGGCATGGTCTTCGACATCGATCAGAGGGGACGGACGCTTGAGGCTACCCTCGTCGAGACCCCCTTCACCGTGGCCGGCCAGTGGGCCAAGACCGGATGACGGTCGACATGGAGCCCGCCTAGGGCTTGGGTCCCCGGCGCAACGAGACAACCGTGAACAGCGACTTCGAGGAGTGGCCCGATGGGCACCTACATCCCACATACCGATGACGAGGTGGCGAGCATGCTCGCCTTTCTCGGACTCTCCTCCGTCGATGAGCTCTTTGCGGTGGTCCCCGAAGCACTGAGGTTGCAGCGTGGACTCGAGCTCGCCGCCGGCACCGGCGAACCCGATGTCCTGGCGACCATGGACGTGTTCGCGGAACGAAACCGGGCTCGATCGGATCGCATGGTGTGCTTCGCCGGCGGGGGAGCCTACGACCACGAGACCCCATCGGTGACCCGCGTGCTGGCGGGCCGGTCCGAGTTCGTCACCTCCTACACGCCGTATCAACCCGAGGTGGCCCAGGGAGTGTTGCAGGCCATTTTTGAATACCAGACCATGGTGGCCCGGCTGGCCGGACTACCGGTGGCCAATGCCTCGCTCTATGACGGGGGAAGCGCGGCGGTCGAGGCCGTCAACCTGGGCGTCGCCGCCTCCGGTCGGAGGACGGTCTGGGTTTCCGCCGGAATCCATCCCCACTGGCGCCAGATGATCATCACCTGTGCGGCGGGAACCGGCCATCGGGTGCTCACGATTCCGCTGCACAACGGACTCACACGCTGGCCCGATCGCGAGCAGGAATCAAATGACGCTCCCGGAGTGGTAGTTGTCGGCTATCCGAATTACCTCGGTTGCATCGAGAACGTGGCCGCCGCACGTGAGCTGTGTGACCGGACGGGAGCCCAATTGGTGGTGGGCGCCGATCCGGTGGCGGCCGGGATACTCAAGTCGGCAGGGGAATGGGGAGCCGACGTCGTGGTGGGGGAGGGCCAGGTGTTCGGCACAAGCCTCGGGTTCGGGGGTCCCTACCTCGGGCTGTTCGCCTGCGCTGCCGCCCACGTACGGCGATTGCCAGGTCGTCTGGTGGGGGAGACGACTGACGTCGAGGGAAGGCGGGCCTACGTCACCACCCTTCGAGCTCGCGAACAGGACATCCGGCGGGAGAAGGCCACCTCGAACGTCTGTACCAACCAGACACTGATGGCGGTCACTGCAGCGATCCAGCTCGGATGGCTGGGCACCGGCGGACTGGCCGAGATGGCACGCCGCTGCGCACAGGCCACCCGGTACACGCGCGATGCCCTGCTTGCCCTGGATCGAGTGGAGGCTTATGCCGATGCACCGGTAGTGCGGGAGTTCGCCATCCGCCTTCCGATCGAAGCATCGGTGGTGGTGGAGCGGATGGCCGATGCCGGTTTCCTTGCCGGCATCCCGCTCGGGGACCAGTTCGACAGCGGGGATCACGCACTCCTGGTAGCAGTCACCGAACGCCGGACCCGCGACGAGATCGATGCCTATGTCACCGCGCTGGCCAAGGCGGTGGCGTGATGACCGAGCGCACTGCATCCCCATCCGGCGGGGCTCCCGGGGGCAAGGCCGACAGCGCACCTCTCCTGGGCAAGGCGATCGAGCCCACGCTGTTCGAGCTCTCTCATCCTGGAAGGGAGGCCTGGTCGTTTCGCACAACCGGGATCCCCGAGCTTCCGGTCGAGCAGCTCGTTCCGGAAGAACACCTCCGTCGTGACCCACTCAACCTGGCCGAGGTGTCCGAGCGCGATCTGGTGGCCCACTTCACCCGACTGTCCCACCGGCAGTTCTCGGTGGATCTCGGGGCGTACCCCCTAGGTTCGTGCACCATGAAGTACAACCCGAAGATGTGTGACGCCGTGGCCGCGCTGCCCGGTCTGGCCGGGGTCCATCCGGCGGCACCGGCGTCGCTCACCCAGGGCTGGCTGGGACTGATGGTAGAGCTGGAACACGCGCTCTGTGAGATCACCGGCATGGCCGCAGCCACGCTCCAGCCCGCTGCCGGGGCTGCCGGTGAGTTGACCGGACTGCTGCTGATGCGAGCGTGGCACGCTGCGCAGGGTTCTGAGCGTCACAAGGTGATCATCCCCGATTCGGCACATGGCACCAATCCGGCATCGGTCACCCTGGCCGGCTACGAGGCGGTCACCGTGCCGAGTGATGCGCGTGGTTGTGTGGACATGGCCGCCCTGGCCACGGTGCTGGACGAGGATGTCGCCGGGATCATGCTGACCAACCCGAACACCCTGGGCCTCTTCGAAGAGGACATCGCTGCCATCGCCACCGCAGTGCACCAAGTCGGGGGCCTGCTCTATTACGACGGTGCCAATCTCAACGCCATACTCGGGGTGGTGCGCCCCGGCGACATGGGATTCGACATCGTGCACATGAACCTTCACAAAACCTTCGCCACTCCCCACGGAGGGGGAGGCCCCGGTGCCGGCCCGGTGGCCGTATCCGAGCGACTGGTTCCGTTCTTACCCGGCCCTCGGGCTGTGCGGGTCGAGTCGGACCAGCAAGCGCCAGTCTACGAATGGGCGACACCGCCGAGATCGATCGGAAGAATGCACACATGGCACGGCAACTCGTTGGTTCTGGCCCGGGCCCTGGCCTACATCTTGGGTAACGGAGGGGACGGCTTGCGGAGGATCGCCGAGACGGCCGTGCTCAACGCCAATTGGCTCCGTCGACGACTCACCGGAACCTACGACGTACCCTTCGACCGGCCCTGCATGCACGAGGTGGTGCTGTCGGTGCAATCGATCAAGCAGGCCCACGGGGTGCGGGCCCTCGATGTGGCAAAGCGACTGTTGGAGGAGGGCTTTCACTCACCGACCGTCTACTTTCCTCTCATCGTCGATGAGGCCCTGATGATCGAGCCCACCGAGACAGAGAGTCCCCAGACCCTCGAGGCTCTGGCCGTATCACTCGAACGCATCGCCGCAGAGGCCGACGCCCAACCGGATGGGTGGTTGGCCGAATTCCCACGCCACACACCGGTCCGACGGGTGGACGAGGCAAAGGCGGCCCGCACTTTGATCCCCACATTCGACGCCAGGACCTGATCGACGGGTATCGCCGATCGGCTTCCTGCGGACCTAGTCCAGAAGGTCCGGCTGCTCCCGCACGATGCGATCGAACAGAGGTTGGAAGCTGAACCATCCGGCCAGATGTGATCCGACCTGGCGGCCGGTCAACTGTGCCATCTCTGAGTCGATCAGGACCGGCGTGCCCGCCGAGGAGGCCAGGATCTGCGCTTGACACGACCGTTCCATGGAGATGAACCACCACACCGCCTCGTCGACCGATTGGCCCACGGTGAGTAGGCCGTGATTGCGGAGGATGGCCGCCTTGTTGTCGCTCAAGGCGTGGGCGATGCGCTTTCCCTCTTCGATGTCGAGGACAACGCCGGTGTAGTCGTCGAACACGGCGTGATCCTCGTAGAACGCACAAACGTCCTGGGTGATCGGATCCAAGGTGCGTCCGAGGGCAGACCACGATTTCCCGTAGATCGAGTGGGCATGCGCCGCTGCCACCACGTCGGGGCGGGCGGCGTGGATCTGTGAGTGGATGGCGAAGGCGGCATCATTTACCCCCATGTCACCCTCCACTACCTCTCCGTGGTCATTGACCAGAATGAGGTCAGACACCCGGATGTGCCCGAAATGCATACCGAAGGGATTGACCCAGAAGTGGTCGAGTCGCTCGGGATCACGAGCGGTGATATGCCCGGCGACTCCCTCGTCGAACCCGAACTTGGAAAAGAGCCGGAACCCTGCCGCCAGGCGCTGCTTCCGATGCAGGCGCTCCTGATCGGGAGAGTCGAATACCATGGTCGACGGGAGCTTCACGATCTCGGGCATTGTCTCCTCCTCGGGCTCATTCACACCCACAGGATGTGCGGCCGATAGTTGCCTCTCCGCATACTACGCGTTGGCACCCACCAGGGCGTCGGCAACCGTGGGGCTGCGTTGCGGACCGATCCGGGGTGGCCAACCGACCGTTCGGGCTGCCGCCATCGGCCCCGGCACCCCCGATTCCTCCTCTGACCAAGAATTTCGGAATTCTTCCTAGAGCTCGCCCCCTCAACGTGTCGATACCGCAAGGCCGGGTCTGTCGAGCGAGGAATCCGCATACCGCCAAACGCCGTCCATGCTCCAGACCCGGCACTTTTTTGGCGGCTGAGCGAGCCCGCCGTGCGGCGCTGGCCCACCTGATCCCTGGGTAAAGGGGTGCCGAGCTACCTCCACGGTCCATGGCCGCTGGTACCTGGTGGTGTTTGCGCTCGTCTGACCTGGGCCATTCCGCTCGCATTGGGCTGGATTGGGTGCTAGGCAGGGGGGAGTGGGGGGCTCTGAATCGTGGCTGGTGCACTCGGGGGTGACCAAATGGTGAGCAAACGAAGCATGCAGGTGGCGGCGGGGGTCGGGGTGGTTGTGGCGGCCTTGTCCATCGGATCGACAGGAGTCGCCGCTGCCATGGGAGCCAACCCGGCTGACCCCACGGTCTCCTCCTTCGCCGCGACACCCCCTTCGCTCGGTTCCTCCGGCGGTGCCGTCACCTTGTCGGCCGACATCACCAATGCCACCAGCTGCACCTTTACCTCCAAGAAGCCGATCGCCGGACTGCCTGCCACGCTCCCGTGTTCTAACGGCACCATCAACCAGAACGTAACCGTGCCCGCCAACACCAAGATGAGCACAACCACCTACAAGATCAAGCTGGCCGTCACCGGGATCAAAACGGTGAACGCGAAGACTGAAGTGACGGTCGCATCCGGCTACCACGTATTTGCCGGTGCACAATGGACCCTTCAGAGGTACATCTACCCAGCGAATCTCTACGTCGGTTGCACAGTCCAAACGTTTTCGTATGGCCATCGGTGGAGCGACGATGCCGGGGGTTCAGGGCGCTATACCGGAGGAGCACAGTCCATCGCCGAACCGCTCAGACCAGTCGGTCCTGGACTCATGGGAACTTGGAACAGCGTCACCAACGATTACGTCGGATACATCTACGTTGGAGCGAGGCCGGCCTACTCGTTCACGCTGTCTCCGGGTGCAACGCCGGGTTGTTAGCAGGCCGCAGCATCAGCTTTCGCCCGTCTGAAACGACAGGGCCGGTGGGATGATGCCCTTGAGTCCCTGGACGGGTCATTTGCGTTCGGCTCCGGGGGTCCCAGCACGGACTGAGACTTTGCGTTACTTGACATAATATGCATTATCGGCGTTTTGCCCGGAGTCGCACTGCGGCCATTCCCCGTGCTCCGTAGACGATAATTAGGGCACTGACTTACTTGTCACACCCGACCCGATCA
Organism: uncultured Acidimicrobiaceae bacterium; assembly: GCA_963734395.1. Classification (GTDB taxonomy): domain Bacteria; phylum Actinomycetota; class Acidimicrobiia; order Acidimicrobiales; family RAAP-2; genus Bog-756. The sequence goes on from CAVTGY010000004.1 coordinate 270,291, forward strand.
GGCGTTTCTCATCTGGTAGGAACGCAATCAGGCCGGCGACGCCGGTTGATGGCGTTCAACCCAAGTGCAAAAGGCTGCCAGCGCTGCCCATTGACTGATAAGCCACGATTCTCACCCCCTTTTACCGGAATGACACGACTGTAGTTACCGGTCAAAAGGCGATGTGTAACTTGACCAAACCCACAGGCATGAATCCCCGATGATTACGGAATCGACAATTGGGCATGGTCAAGTAGCCAGGTCCGACGGTGTGGTTTGCCCGGGGCGGCGGGCCTGGCACTGTTTAGAGCCCGTATTCGCGGGGTATAGCCCCATCCAGTCGTCTGGCCCGTCGAGTGGGGATCCGCCGCCCTGCTCCGGGTCTGACGCCTGGCCCTCGGGACAACCTGCCGCCCTCTCAGCAGAGGGCCGTACCCTGACGGAATGGCGGAGTTCCCCGGCGTCGCATATGGGTTCGGGGGAATCGACCGGACCCGGCGGCACCTGGTCAGCCCCTTTTGGGTCGCCGAACTGGCGCTATAGCGGCTCGGAACTGCGTCGGCTTGGCGGCCGTGTCAGGCGAATCCGTCGCAAGGACGTCGAGTGGGTTGGCCGGCGTGGAGCCGCTGCCCGGCGGCGATTAGCTGGGGTCGAGGGCGACTACCGGGATGACCCGGTCTGCCTTGGCCTGGTACTCGGCGAACCCGGGATACCGTCTGGCCTGCTCGGCGTAAATGCGGCTCCGCTCGCCTTCTTCGATCGGTGTGGCCACGACCTCGACGGCCTCCGAACCCACCTCTATCGAAGCTTTCGGGTTTTCCACCAGGTTGTAGTACCAATCGGGGTTGGACGGCGCACCTCCCTTGGACGCGAAGATGTAGCGCCGACCCCCTTCCTCCAGGTACATCAGCGGGTTGACCCGGGCCTTCCCCGACTTGGCTCCCACGGTGGTGAGTAGCAGCAATGGCGCACCCTCGAAGTTCCCACCCACCTTGCCCTCGTTGGCCCGGAACTCGTCGATGATCCCGGCATTGAAATCACCCATGTCAGCCATACCTGTTCTCCGATCATCCCTGGTGCGTCCGTTACCCACACCCCACTCGGAATAGAAGGGGAATGGGCCCGCAGCCAGTCTAGGAAAGCGGGGCAGAAACGTGACCCACGGAACCCGGGCCGATGTGCCAAGTACGTTGGCTGGCCGTCACCGGGAACCTATGGAGCCATCGAGCCCCGGTCCGGCAGTATTCTTGGGGGTGGAGCTGGCTATGGAATTCGACCTGGAGTATCCCGAAGCCGACGACGAGGACACCTTCTTCCGCACCTGCGGCAGATGTGGTTCCCGCACCTCGCCCCGGTGGTCGGAGTCCGCCTGTCTGGAGGAGGCTCGTCGCTATGGATGGCGACGAGTGGCTGCCTCCGATCGCCCCGGTGCTCGCCGGATGGATCTCTGTGGCCGCTGCGCCCAACAGGCGGGCCTCGGTCCTCCCCTGGCCCGCTGGGGTTGACCACCTGTTGTTGTCGTGTGCCCGCCGGTTAGGTCGCCGGAGACGGATCGAAGGGATGCTCGTCGTCGGCGATCACCGTCACCAGCGCGCCGAGATCAACTGACCCAGTCCTTCGCTTGCCGCGGTCACTCGGAGTACCGATGTTGATCCACCCCAGTAGTCGCTCTTCCTCGGAGAGACCGAAGAGCGCTCGCACCGGTTGGGTGTCCAGCACCGCTGCGCTCTTCCACACCGCCCCGAATCCCAAGGCGGTGGCCGCCAACACGATGGCATACCCGGTGCACGAAGCCGACGACACCTGTTCCCACACCGGCACGTTCGAATCCGACCGGGGTGAAGCGATCAACACCACCGTGCAGGGTGCGGCAAAGGCCTTGTTCCGCATCTTGGTCACCGCGGACTCGGGAAGGTCTGTCCCTCGTGTCATCTGCAGCCCTTCTGCTAGGGCGTCCGCCAGCCTCTGTCTCCCCGGGCCGGTTACCACTGCGAAGCGCCATGGCTGGAGACTCCCGTGGTCGGGGACGGTGGTGGCAGTGTCCAGAATCCGTGCGAGTTCCCGCTCGTCGGGAGGCGAGCCATCGTGCGCCGGTTCGGCTCGTGGGGCCGCCAAACGCTCGAGCCTTATCCCGGCATCGTCGTGGTCGCGCTCCAACCTGGTCATCTGCTACTTACATCCATTGCTGTGTCTCCCGGAGGGCAACTTGATACCTCGAGCGTAGAACTGCCGGCAGTGGAGCGCATCATGCCGGCCGTAGGCTACGCCCGGGATCAGCTTCCAGCCTGCTGTTGGGCCGCCGGCATGGTTCCCAAGGTTGCCGTCACCGTCATCTGGGTCTGACCGCGGTAGAGACCAATGTTGACCGTCTGGCCCGCCTTGTCCGCCTGAATGGCGGTGCCAAGCTGATCAGCACTGGTAATCGCCTTCCCGGACAACGAAGTGATTACGTCGCCCTCCTGCAGTCCGGCAGCATCGGCCGGCGAACCGGGCACTACCTCGAGCACCACCGCACCCTGGGTGGGAACGAAACTGTAGGCACTGCGCAATTGTGAGGTCAGGGTTTCGATTTGGACGCCCAGGTAGGCGGGACCGCTCTGGCTGGAGGGGCCGATTGCCTTGTTGCGCAGCTCCGGAAGTAGTTGCTCGATCTTGTTCGATGGGATGGCAAAGCCGATGTTCTGGGCCTGCCCGGTGTCATCCTCGTTGGCGGCGACCGCAGTGTTCATTCCGATCACGGTGCCCGAGCTGTCGACCAGGGGACCGCCCGAGTTGCCCGGATTGATGGCCGTGTCGGTCTGGAACATGTTGGTCAAGGACTCCGTGTTATTGCCGGACGGGTCGCTGGCCATCACCGTCCTGCCGGTGGCCGAGATATTCCTTGGGTCACCGTCGGGGTGCCGGCAGCGAGTCCGAGGGCGTTCCCGATGGCCACCACCGCGTCACCCACTTGTACATTGTCCGAATCGCCGTAGCTCACCGTCGGCAGGTTCGACTGATTTTCGATCTGGAGAAGGGCGACGTCGTTGACCGGGTCGGTGTCGATCAGGGTGGCGGGCAAGGCCTTCAAGCTGCCGTACAGGGTCACGGTGATCGTGGTCGCCCCGGCGATCACGTGGTTGTTGGTGATCACTTGCCCATCGGAGGTGATGATCATTCCGGTGCCCTGATCCTCCTGCTCTGCGCCGGAGTCACCACCAAGTATGGATTGCGAGGCCGACGCGGGGGACGTGGCATCGATGGAGACGATGGCCGGCCGCACCTTGGCGATGACGTCTTCGATGTTGGTCACTCCGTTGAGCAGCGCCGGACCTGCCGAGATCTCCTTCACCGTGGTGGAGCCGCCATCGTGGTTGGTCGCCGCCACGATTCCTCCTCCGATCAGCGCGCCGACCAGTGCCGCAGCCCCCGACACAACAGCCCACAGCCAGCCTCGGGGACGTCCTGAGCGAGACTGGATGGTGTCGGCCGCCGGTGTTGTCGGAGTGACCGGGCCCCACACCGGAACCACCGAAGTCGACGCCACCGCAGCCGGGCTCTGGGTGCTCGAGTCGAATCCGGGCCCGGTCGGCGCCGAGTCGGCAGTGCCAACCGTCTCCCGCCAGTGCGACGGGAGAAAGGCCTCGTTGGCTACCGGGGACACCGGAGGGACCGGTTGGGTCGGCGTTGGCGACGGCACCGGCACCTCATGAGTGGGATCGTCCACCGGGGGCACTTCTCCGGTGGTCGCCGCCGGGTCTCCCACCGGGCCGAGTGGAACCGCCGAAGACGGTTGGGACGACGACAGCCGGGTGCTCCCCACCGATTCGACCGAGGCGGCCCGGTCCTCCACCGGTGCGTCGGTACCGTCGTCCGATGGTTCCATTGTTCTGCCTCCTCGAGCCACTGGCGTCGGGTTGATTTGTCCCCTGGTCGTCATCGGACCCGCCGTCCGCGCAGATCCCTTCATGGTACGGCGGACACACGCAGGCAAACCTGCATTTCAGAGCCTTCTTAGTCCCTTCTTAGACCGACCCGTGCCCTTGTCTCACCCGGTCCTTCGATGCCGAAGTAGCCTGTCGCCCGGTATGGCCCATCGCATCGAAGTCGAGCTCACCAGCCGAACCGACGAATCCACGTGGACGTGGCGTGCAGCCGGGGCCAAGCAGCCGCGCGGGACGGTCGAGGCTTCGCTGGTCCCCGAAGGAGCGGGCGTGGGTTCGGTCCTGCGGGCCGAAGTGGAGACCACCCTTGACGGAACCACGGTGACGGCGCTGATCACCCCCAAGGAGAAGGAGATCCGCCCCGTCGAGACGATTGAAGTTCTCGGAACGCCCCAACGTGGACCCGATGTCAATGTGGTCTTGACTTCGAAATCCAAACGCCGTCGTGAGGAACGACCCGACCGTCCGGGCAACGGGGCCCGCCGGCCCCGAAGCATCCGACCGCCGGCCCCGCTCCGAAGCATCCGACCGCCGGCCGCGCTCCGAAGGATCCGACCGCCGGCCCCGCTCCGAAAATGGCGGGAATACTCGCACTGATCCCACCAAATCAGCAGAAGATGGGGGTCCTCGGAGGCGATCCGGGCCGGCCCGGCCCGGAAGCCGTGATGGCCGCGGACGGGACAACCCACGTCGGCTGGCCACCTCTTCCACCTATCGCAACGCCGCCCTGGCCACGCTCAAACCCGAGGAGCTACCGGTGGCCGAGCAACTCCTCCGCGGCGGCATTCCCGCGGTGCGTCAGGCCATCGAGGAGCAGAACTCCCGAGCCCGCGCCGACGGTCGACCCGAAGTCACCCTTGGTCCGCTGTTGACCATGGCCGAATCATTGCTTCCGGTGATCAACTTGGCCACCTGGAAGGATCGCGCCTCTGTCGCCCGGGCCGCCGGCAAGGACGTGCCGCTCAGAGAGCTCCGCTCCATCGTCGCTTCTGCTTCGACGGTCACCCTCGACGAGGAGGGCATGGAAATGGCGGCGGCGCTGCGCACCTCACTCGATCAACGGGTCACCGCGCTACGCGACCGCTGGGTGGAACGGATCACCGCGGCCTTGGACGATGGCCGGGTGGTCGACGCCGTCCGTGCCTCCATTCGGCCACCGGAGCCGGCCGCCAGGCTCGCCTCCGAGCTCGCGGTCCGCTTGGCCGACGCCGCCGGACAGGCGATGGCATCCACGACGGCGCCGGAAGAGTGGCTCCGCTTGCTCGAGGTGGTGGTCGAATCGCCGGTTCGCCGCACCGTCAAGCCGGCCGGACTGCCGGCAGACGCCGACGAGAGCCTGTTGGTCGCCGCGCGCAAAGCATCGGGATACGTTCCCGAGCTGGCCCGGCTGATGGGAATCCCGATCCCACCCCCACCAGGTCCCCGCCGCCCGGTACCCGCTCGCTCCGGCCAGGGCCGCCGAGCCTCCTGATCGAGGAACCGAGGGCCCGCCCGCCCTTCATCCCATTGGGCGGTGCATGGTGATCATCCGGGCCTTGAACCCGGCCGACTCGTAGAAGTTCTTGGCCCCGCGATCACCGGGTAGGGCCACCCCGTCCACGCCGTCGCATCCGCGTTCCTCCAGCCAGGCGAGCAACGCCTCAAGCAGGAGCCGCCCCACCCCCACTCCCCTGGCTTCCGGCTCGACATAACACGCGTCGAGCACCCCCCGCCGGCCCTGATCGCGATGGTCGACGACATGGCACATCCCGAACCCGATAACCGCCTGGTCGAGGGTCCCCACCACCACTCTCGACCCGCCATCGTCGAGCAGCTCGTCGAGGAGGAGCGGTCCGCTACCCGTCCGCGCCTCGAGGCGATCGCCGTCAACCAGCAGCAATCCCCCCCGTTGGGAGGTGATGTTCCTGACCAGCTCCTGGCACAATTCGACCACACGGGCGCCGTCGCCCCCCGCTGCTGCCCGCACGGCCTCTACCGGTACTGCCCCGTTCGGCCGGCCCGCACCGGACGGGTCAGGACCGCTCATCGAGGAGCTGGTCGACCCGATTGAGAATTGTCCGGCGACCGCGGGTGGAGGCCTCATAGGCGCGGACCGAGACCAACTCGACTCGGTTGAGGCCGTCGAGGCGCTGGACCACCTGGGATGCGGAGAGCGTGTCGAAGCCGGGAATGGACAGCGTCGACACCGCCGGTACGTGCCCGTTTCCTCGTGAAGACCAGGTGCGTTCCGATGAGGGTGGTCCGGCGGGAGGAGTTTGGGCTTCGGATCCGGGCGCTTCTGCGGATGCCGAGCGCGGGGAGGACCGATCGCCCCCCGGGGAGTGGTCCCCGGCATGACCGATCAGGCCCCGTGATCGTCGAACCAATTCCTTTCGTCCGACATTCACCGCGAACATGCCCACCGCTCGAGCCGACGACATCTGCACCCCGAGTCGCTCCCGTCCCCTGATCGCCAACTTCGGGATCTCGTCAGCGACCGAGACGGCGATTCCAGCGGGAATGTAGATCAACAGATCCAGAATGCGTTCGTTCAGCGGGTTGCCCTTGGCTTCGTCGTCGTGTTGATCGACCATGTGGGCTCCTGTCACACGCAATCGCGGCAGAGCATCTTCTTCCGGTCCGCCAACTGATTGGGGTGCTTGACCAGAAAGCACGACCGGCACACGAACTCGCCGGGTTGTTTGGGCAACACCCGTTCCACCCCGTCGCCGGTTCGATCCTCGGGCTCGGGCATGTCCTCGTCGTCGGCGACTTCCTCGACGACCAAGCGCTCCTTGAGAATGGTGTCGAGGCTCGCCTCGACATCTTCGTCGTCTGGCTCATCTTCGTCGTCCTCGTCCGTTTCCTCGCCGGCGGCAGGTGGTTTGGTGGCCACCTTGGCCGCGACCTCGGGAATCTCCACGACCTCGTCGTCTTCCTCCACGGCGACGACGTCGGCGTCGTCATCGTCAGGATCAGGGAGGGCCAGGGCGTCTTCGGCAATGAGGTCGTCGTCGACCAGCTCATCGAGGTCGCCCTCGATGAGTTCGTCCGGTCCTTCGACTTCGTCGAGTTCTTGTGCCATCCCGGTCTCTCAGTGGTGAGTTTGGGCGGGAGCATAGACGGTTCGGCACTGCCGCCGTGCACCTTTGCCCACCCTGCGGTCTACCCTGCCCACGGCGGCCCTCCGCCCCGGTGGGTCACTCTCTCCGGCGAACAGCTGTCGGGGGCAGGGTGGCCATGCACGGGTAACGCTGTCCGCCGCCTCGCCGTTGTCATCTACGGGCTTTACCCGACCTGCCGGCAACGGCAGGCGGTAGGACCCAGGGGTCTTTGGCACCATTTCCTCGCTACCTTCGGTGCGAACCGCCGATCTCGGGGGAATGTTTTCTACTCGATCCCCTGGGCCTCCCTCCGCCTCTCACAGCAGTCCCTCCCTCAAGTGGCTCCGAACAACCGAAATCGTTCTGAGCGCCCATCGGGGCGACTGGGACTGCGCGAACGATAGGCCACCGACACCGTCGCTCGTCAAATGCCTTTAACCCCTTTCGACCTGGGCCTTTGTATAACCTCCCAGGTCAGGGAGTTGAAGGATTTCCGGCCCTCGAAAGCGAAATTCGTTTTTCCTCGGCGCGCCGTTCGGTCTGGAGTCGCTCGAGATCTTCGGAGCCGAACTCGACGTGGGACATCGCCTCGGCCAACAAACCGTGCCCGGCCTGGTCGGCGATGAGGCGGTGCATCTCGTGTGCTACCCAGCGATAGCTCGGGTGTCCCTGCGGACCCGACCTGAGCTCGAGGAGGTGCATGGCCTCACGAGCGTTCATTTGCATCGTGTATCGGATGCGGTAGGCCAGAGCGATCGCATAGGCGGCTTCCAATGGGAACGGCGAGGCAAGTGCTTCGGCCAACTCCCGCGACCGCTCCAGCGATGCTACGTAGCGCTCTTCGAGCCCGGCCTCTGCGACCATGTCGGGAACTTCGTAACCCAATCCCACCCCGAGGGGTTGCCACTCGATGGTCAACATGCGGTGTCGTTGCAGGTCTCGGAAAGCCCCGTAGTCAGTGACCACTTCGAACCGGTAATCGGTCCGTTCGAATGCCCGACCGGGGCGATGACGCCGATTCTCACGATCGCCGACGTAGGCCCGTAGCAGCGCCCGCTTCTCCTCGGCACCGAGTAGGTCGACCCGCCGCCGCACCTCCTCCTCCGATCGATGGGTGAGCGGGGCGCAGATGGCGGCGATGACCTTCGACTCCCCGTCGGGGTCGAAGTCGAGCAGGGTCACCGAGGGGTGCCCGGAGGGACCACCCGCAGGTTCGTTCGCCCGGTCGAGGTCGGGAAGCAGTGCGGCGACCAGATCGCCGGTCTCCATGCGGGTCCGGTGGAGGTACTCGATCCACTCACCTCCCCGGTCTGGTCGATCCACTCGCTGGAGGAACGACGGGATCACCTTGCGGAGCTCGTTCAGCATCAGATCGGCGTAACCACGAGCCTCGGGAAGCGGATGGGATCGCATCCGAAGAAGGAGTGCCTCATAGGACTGGCCGGTTCCGTAGATGCCCACGTTGGAAAGAGAGGCGGCCGGAAGAAGACCGCGAAGGGCATCGAGGGCCTTGGCTCGGATTGCCTGACGATGTACGAAATCCGAGTCCGCCGGCTGGCGCGGGTGACGGACCGTCAACCATGCCGTGGCTTCGTCGAGCAGTTCGCCATAGGTGTCGAACATGCGGTCCATCTCGCCGACGTATCGGGCTCCGAGCGGTGAGTCCAGCAGCTCGGGGTCCCGGTAGTAGCGGTAGTGACCGGTGGTGAGACGCTGGTTGTACGCGATGTAGCGGGTCGACTGCTCGAGGTAGGCCATCAGCCTTCCCCACTCGAGAATCTTGGTCAGGACATTGGAAGCCTGTTCGCAGGCCAGGTGGACACCGCCCAACTGGGCCACCGAATCGTCTCCGTACTCGAAGAAGACCTTCTCGTAGAGGTCTTCGGCCCGCTTGAGGCCGACGGTGGCGTCCACCGAGGCATCCCCCGAGATGTCCAGGTCCCCGACGAACTCGTCGAGGAACAGGCGCCGGAGGCTCTTCGGTGATCGGGAGTACCGGGCGAACAGGGCCCCTTTGACCACTTCTGGCAGGTTGACCAGGGCAAAGACAGGCTGGTCGAGGTTGGTGACGTAACGGCGGAGTATGTCCTCTTCGTCGGCCGTGAACGTCTCAATGGCGTAGGGAAACATGCCCGGATCACACTACGACGGGACCGCCGGGTGAGGCGCGGACCCAGCGGCGGCGGGGTCGTCTGCTCCCACCACCCCACGCCGGAGCAGGGCCACGGCCAGTTGCGCGGCATCACGGGTGGCCGGATCGGGGGCCACCTGGGCCAACTGGCGCGCCAAGTCGATCAGTTGGCGGGCGTTGCGCACGAAGTCTCCCGGAGCGATGTCGGTTTCCTTCAGCACCGCATGAAGGGTGGCCCCTTGGGCCCAGGCGATCACCGCCCGAGCCAGGCCGGGGTCCGGGCGCCGGGTCCGCCGGAGCCCCACCCGTCGCTCCGCGGCGCGCAGTTCGCCGGCCAGGACCCCGAGCTGGGACAGCCGGTCGACGACCACGGGTTGTCTGGGCAACGGGTCGTCGTCCTCGGCTCGGCGCGCTTCGAAGGTGCAAGCGGAGACCACGCCGGCCAGCGATGCCGGATCCAGGCCGTCGAACGAGCCCGCGTCTGAGGGCATCGGTGACCAACAGGTCGGATTCGTGGTAGATCGAGGCCAGAATTTGGCCGGGTCCGGTCATCCGCCAACCCTGCACGAATCCCCTTTCCTCCAGGACGGCCAAGCGGCGGTCGAGCTGGGCAGACAGCGACACCGAGCCCGGGGGTGCCTGCCATTGGCCGTAGGAGGCGGCCACCAGGTCGTAGGCCTGGTCCCGGGACCACCGTCGGACCAGATTGACGGCCAGGTTGTAGGTCGGGTGGAAGGAGGACACCAGATCCGGGGCCGGGGCGATGGCAGTTCGGGCCACCAGCGAGAACGGCGTGGCCGGTGACCACAGGACGAAGGCATGGCCGACGGTGTCGATGCCCCGCCTCCCGGCCCGCCCGGTGAGCTGCTGGTACTCGCCAGAGGTCAGGGCCGAGGTGTCCGAACCGCGGAACTTGGCGAACCGCTCCACCACCACGGTTCGGGCCGGCATGTTGATGCCGAGGGCCAACGTCTCGGTGGCGAAGACCATCTTGAGCAGACCTTCGGTGAAGCACTGCTCGACCGCTTGGCGGAAGGCCGGCACCAGACCGGCATGGTGGGAGGCGATCCCCGCCTCGAGTGCCGCCGACCAGGGTCCGTACCCGAGGGTCCGCAGATCTTCGTCGTCCAGACGTTCGACGGCGGCTTCGGTGAGCTGGCGGATGCGGGTTCGCTGGTCGGGCGTGGTCAGTCGGATCCCGTCCTCGAGGCACTGCCGGGTGGCGTCGTCGCAGGCCGCTCTCGAGAAGATGAAGGTGATGGCGGGCAGCATGTCGGCATCGGCCAGATACTCGATCACTGCCGTGCGTCGCGGCACCCGGTAGCGGTGTCGGGGATTTCGCCGCCGGCGGTCATCCAGAGAGATGCCATCCGGGTTGGCCTTGCCCTGCCGGAGGATCGGGATCACCGTCAGCTGGTCACGTCCCCGATCGGCAACGGCAAAGTGATGGTGGAGGGTGACCGGCCGGTGACGCTCCACGATGACCCGGGTGGTCCCCCGGATCGACGTGAGCCAGGTGCCGAAGTCCCCCGCGTTGGACACGGTGGCCGAAAGGCTGACGAAGGTCACCCCGGCCGGGGCGAGCACCAGCACCTCCTCCCAGACCGACCCACGGTAGGGATCCTGGAGGTAGTGAACCTCGTCGAGCACCACCACGGCCAGGCCATCCAACAGGGTCGATCGTGCGAAGAGCATGTTGCGGAGAACCTCGGTGGTCATCACCACCACCGGGGCACGGGCCTGGTGGGAGACGTCCCCGGTGAGCAGTCCTACGTTGCCCTCGCCGTGACGCCGCGAGAGCTCGGCGAACTTCTGGTTGGAAAGGGCCTTGATCGGTGTGGTGTAGAACGCCTTCGAGCCGGCCTGGAGCGCCCGGGCAGTGGCGTAGTCGGCCACCAGGGTCTTGCCCGATCCGGTAGGCGCCGACACCAGTACCGACTCACCCCGGTCGATGGCATCCATCGACCGGCGCTGGAAGGGGTCAAGGCTGAAGTCGAGCGCTTGCTCGAAGCGCTCCCGAAATCCCTCCTCCGCGCTCCCCGTGGCATCCCGGGCGGCCTGGCGGGCCCGCCCTGGTGTCATCGGGCGATGAGCCTACCCACCACGATCGACAGTTCGTAGAAGATGTAGAGAGGGATGGCCATGGCCATCATCGAGAAGGGATCCGAGCTCGGGGTCACCACGCCCGCCACCACCACGATGAGCACGATGGCCCACCGCCGCCACGAGGAGAGCTTCTGTGGCGTGAGCACGCCGGCGATCTCCAGCGACACCAGCAGCACCGGGAACTCGAAGGTGAGACCGAACACGGTCATCAGGAGCACGATCAGGCTCAGGTACTTGATCGGGTCGAGGATCTCGGTGAGGCTCGGCCCCCCGATACTGCCCAGCCAGCGCAGGGCGTGGGGGAAGATGAGGTAGGCCACCAATGCCCCCAGGGCGAACAACAGGATCGACGCCACGATGAACGGGATGGCGTATCGCTTCTCATTGCGCTTGAGGCCCGGTGTGATGAACCGCCACAACTCCCACAGCAACACCGGCGACGCCAGGAACAGGCCCCCGTAGGCGGCGATCTTGACCCGGAGGGCGAGGCCGTCCAACGGCCCGGTGATGTAGAAGCGACAGCGGGGGGAGATCTGACAGTAGGGGCGCTGGAGTAACGAGAGGATGTGCGGGTAGAAGAGGAAGGCGAGGATGCCGGCGACGACGAACGCCACCGCGCACACGACGACCCTACGGCGGAGCTCGGTCAGGTGCTCGACCAAGGTCATCGAGTCGGGCGTGGGCCGGGCTTCGCTCCGGCGTTTCAGTGAGATGGCCATGGCGTTGGAGTGCGAACCGCTGGTGCCCGCGCTTCGACCGGGTCAGTTCAGACCGGGGTCGTCGGGCACGACTCCACCGGAGGTTCGGACCCGGTGGACGATTGTCCCCGGGTCGCTGGCGACCAGTCCCCGGGTGGCCGGTGTGTCGGTCCTCGCCTGCACGGTGTCTTCGTCCACGTCCCGGGTGGTTCGGAACCATTGACGGTGGCGGATGTCGTGCCGTTCTCGCTCTTGTGAGAATCGGCCAGGGTGTCCAGGAAGGAAAGGGGAGATCGGACCGCCTGGCTGATGGTGTCGGTGGAAGGCAGATCGGGGAAGGTGCCCCGCACCTCGGACTCCAACCGATCCCGGAGTTTTCTGAAGTCACCCCAGAGCCCGCCGATCTGTCTGGCCACCTTGGGCAGCTTGTCCGGCCCCAGGACCACCAGGGCGACCACCAGGATCACCAACAGCTTCGCCGGGCTGAGAAAGAACACGCTAACGAGTGTACCGGCGCCCTGGTCGGTCAGGTGGCCGCAGGGCTCCTCACCAGGTGGGATCGGGGGCAGGTGGACCGCGCACGGCCGAAACCCGGCGCGCCGCGGACCGTCTTGGGCCCCATACCGCCAGTGCCAACAGCGCCACTACCAACACCGCCAGAACCGACAGCGCCACCAACCAGACCGTGCTGCTGACCGGCCAGATCACAAAGGCCATCTTGCCCACGATCAGGTTTCCCGGGATCGGCCCGAAGTACCGGCTGTCCTCGGAGTCGGTCCGATTGTCCCCCATTACGTAGTATTCACCGGCCGGTACGGTGTAGGGACGCTGGAGACTGAACCCCGCGGTCAACGGGCTCGGCGACGTGGTCGGGGGCGGCTGGGGAAGCCAGGGCTCGTCGAGCGGCTTTCCGTCGATGTACACCCTGCCGTCCACCGAGGAGACGGTGTCACCGGGGAGACCGATCACCCGCTTGACCAGGTCCGAATAGTCCTCCTGTTCCAGTGGGGGTCGGCGGAAGACCACGATGTCGCCACGCTGCACTCCGTGCAGGTGGTAGCTGAGTTCGTCGACCACGATCCGGTCGCCGATCTGGAGGGTGGGGAGCATCGACCCCGACGGGATGTAGAACATCTGGGCCACATAGGTCCGGACCCCGACGGCCAACAGGAGGGCCACCACCAGGACCAGCGACCATTCGATCCACCATCGACCGGGGCGACCGGGGCGACCGGGGCGACCGGGGCGACCGGGGCGACCGGGGCGACCGGGGCGATCCGAATCGCCAGATCCGACGGGGAGCTCCGGTACCGGAGCGGGTTCGACGATGTCGAGGCTGGGTACGGCCATCGGGGGACGCACCGAACCGTCGGCCGCGGCGGGAACAGTCGATGATCCGTGATCGACGTCGGTATGCACCAGCCAGTGAGGCTACTCCACCACTGCCGGGAATTGACCCCGCCAGCGAGGGTTAGAGACCCTTGATGTGGCTCAACGGCCACACCACCGCCACCGCCCGGCCCACGATCAGTGATTCCGGTATGGGTCCGAAGAACCGGCTGTCCTCGGAGTCGGTGCGATTGTCGCCCATCACGTAGTACTCACCGGCCGGGATCTTCACCGGTCCGGGCAGGTTGAACTGCGGGTGAGCGTCGCCGGGAAGGGCGCCGGTGAAGCTGGCAGGCCCCGGAGGAAGCCACGGTTCGGACAGCAGCTTGCCGTTGATGTAGACGTGTCCCCCTTTCGAGGAGATGGTCTCGCCGGGCAGTCCGATGACCCGCTTGACCAGGTCGGCGTACTCCTGATCTTCGAGAGGGGGCCTGGCAAACACGACGATGTCCCCACGATGCACCGGATGGAGGTGATAGCTGAGCCGGTCGACGATGATCCGGTCGCCGACCTGCAGGGTGGGGTACATCGACAGGGAGGGGATGGAGAACGACTGGACCACAAAGGTGCGCAGTACCACCGTGCACAACAAGACGGCCAGGACGATGACCGTCCATTCGACCAGCGTCCGGTAGCCGCGACGCTTGATCGGAGCTCGATCGGGCCCGTCATCGCTGTCCGCGAGCGGCGGCTCAGGGTCGAGCGCGGAGTAGGCATCGGTCGGGGGTTGGCTGACCACAATCCTGGGACGCTACCCCACCGCGGACCGTGATTAGGTTCGAGGGTCGATCCCCGTCCCGCCCGCCGGCGCTCACAATCCGGCGATCAGCTTCTCTACCCGCTCGTCCTTTGACTTGAAGGGGTCCTTGAGCAGCACGGTGCGTTGTGCCTGGTCGTTGAGCTTGAGGTGCACCCAGTCGACGGTGAAGTTCGCGGCGTCGCTCCTTGGCCTTCTTCACGAACTCCCCACGCAGGCGAGCCCGGGTGGTCTGCGGAGGCACGGTCATGGCGGCGGCGATGTCGGCGTCGTCGCAGATCCGATCGAGCTGATCGTGCCGCTGGAGGCGGTAGTAGAGGCCGCGGCTCCGGTCGACGTCGTGGTACTGGAGGTCGAGGAGGGAAACCGCCGGACTGTGCAGAGAGAGCCGGTGCCGGTCGCGGTAGCGGTCGATCAATCGGTACTTGGCCACCCAGTCGCACTCCCGGTGGAGCGACAGTGGGTCCGCCTCCAGGCCCTTGAGGCAGTGCTCCCACATGTCGAGGGCGCGGTCCTCCTGGGGCGACAGGCCCTGTCGATCACGATAGCGAATGGCCCGTTGCAGGTATTCGCCCTGAATGTCCAGCACGCTCATCTCGCGCCCGTTGGCAAGCCGCACCGGTCGTCGACAGGTCATGTCGTGGCTGATCTCGCGAATCGCCCGGATCGGATTCTCCAAGGTCAGATCCCTCATCACCGTGGTCGGGTCCTCGAGCATCCGCAACACGATGCTGGTGGCACCCACCTTGAGGAAGGACGCATACTCGCTCATGTTGGAGTCCCCCACGATCACGTGGAGCCGGCGGTATTTCTCCGCATCGGCGTGTGGCTCGTCGCGGGTATTGATGATCGGTCGGCTGCGGGTGGTGGCCGAGGAAACGCCCTCCCAGATGTGCTCGGCCCGTTGGCTGAGGCAGTACACCGCCCCCCGAGCCGTTTGGAGGACCTTTCCGGCCCCGGCGTAGGCCTGGCGGCTCACCAGAAACGGGATCAGGACCTCGGTGTAATGGGCGAAGTCGTCGCGCCGACTGGTCAGGTAGTTCTCGTGACAGCCGTACGAGTTGCCCGCCGAGTCGGTGTTGTTCTTGAACAGGTAGATATCCCCTCTGATGCCCTCCTCACGCAACCTGGCTTCTGCGCCTTCGACCAGCGAAGAGAGGATCCACTCCCCCGCTTTGTCGTGCACCACCAGTTCGGAGATGTCGTCACATTCGGGGGTTGCATACTCGGGGTGACTGCCGACATCGAGGTACAGGCGAGCCCCGTTCTCGAGGAAGACGTTGGAAGACCGTCCCCAACTCACCACCCGCCGGAAGAGGTAGCGAGCTACCTCGTCGGGGCTCAGCCGTCTCTGCCCGCGCAGCGTGCAGGTCACCCCGTATTCGTTCTCCAAGCCGTAGATGCGCTTGTCCATTACCCTCACGGTACCGTGGGGAAGGCCCAGCTCTGCGAATCCGTCTCCGGGCGTCCCGATGAGAAGTGCGTTCAGCCCAGCAGGAGCTCCAGTTCGTCGTCGTACAGTCGCCGGAACGCCCGCCGCCCGTTGCCCTCGGCGAGCACGGCCACTTCGAGGTCTTTGCCCCCCAGGGTGCGATCGGCACCGGCCAGGGCGGCCACCGCAGCCTGGAGGGCGGTCGAAAGGTCCCACCCCTCCGCCCAGGCCTCCTCCAGTCGTTCGGCGATCGCCTCGGTCTCGCCACCCAGTACGGCATAGCGGTCCTCGTCGGTGATGGTTCCTTCGTAGGCGACGTGGTACAGCTGTGGGGGTCGGACCCCGATGCCCAGCTCTGCCACCAGGATCTCCACCTCGAGGGGCTTCATCTCGTGGGTGAAGACCTGTCCGAGGTACTCCGCGTAGAGATTGGCCAGCGACCGGGCATCGACGTCCTCGCGGCTGTAGGCGTACCCCTTGGTGTCCGCGTGGCGGATTCCCGACACCCTCAGCTGGTCGAACTCGTTGTACTTGCCCACCCCGGCAAAGGCGATCCGGTCGTAGATCTCGCTGATCTTGTGCAACGAGCGCGACGGGTTGTCGGCCACGATGGCGATGCCCAGGTCGTAGGTGCTGGCGATCAACGACCGGCCCCGGGCGATCCCCTTCTGGGCATACTCGGCCCGGTCCTTCATCACCTGTTCCGGTGCCACGTAGTAGGGCATGGTCATGGCTGGCGACCCTCGCTCCGGCGGCGTTCGATGAGCGCAGCGAACCGCGCCGCGACCTCTTCCTCCGGCACCGCGGCAAACCCTGCCTCGGTCACGGTGGCCACCAGGGGGTAGATCCCTCTGATCAGATCGGGCCCACCGGTGGCCGAGTCTTCATCGGCCGCCTCGTAGAGGGCCTCGATGGCAAGTTCCACCGCATCGTCGGTGGCCATCCCCACCCGGTACCCGAGCTTGATGGTGGTGCGGGCGTCCCGACCACCGGACCCGGTGGCGTTGTGCTCCGTCTCCTCGTAGTGACCGCCGGTCACGTCGTAGGTGAAGATCCGGCCGGTCTGGCGGGCCAGGTCGTAGCCGGCGAACAGCGGCACCACGGCGAGGCCCTGCATGGCCATGGGAAGGTGCTCCCGGACCATCTGACCCAACTGATTGGCCTTTCCCTCGAGGCTCAGCACGACGCCTTCCACCTTCTCGTAGTGCTCGAGTTGGGTCTGGAACAGCCGGACCATCTCCACCGCGGGCCCCGCGGCCCCGGCGATGGCCACCGCCGAGTACCGGTCGGCCGGAAACACCTTCTCCATCGCGCGGTGGGCGATGGTGTGCCCCTCGGTGGCCCGCCGGTCGCCGGCCATGACGATGCCGTCCGCCGATCGCAGTGCCACCACCGTGGTGCCGTGACGGAGCCCCTGGAGGGCGTCGCCTCCCCTGTCCGTACCCACGCCGGGTCCGCCGAAGTCGGTTCGGGGGACCGGCCATTGCAACCTCCGGATCAGCCCACTGAAGTCGGGACCGGGATCTTCGGTTGTCGAAAAGAGTGGCAGGGTCACCTGGGCTACTCGCCACCCTTTTGGACGTAGTTGCGCACAAATTCCTCGGCGTTGTCCTCGAGCACCTCGTCGATCTCGTCGAGCAGGTCGTCGAGCTCCGCCTTCAGCTTCTCCCCGGTGGCCGATGACGCCGGGACTTCCTCGACGACTTCGTCAACCCGTTCGGAACTGGTCTTCTTCTTCTGCTCTCGTTCAGCCATGTCGTTCAGCTATCCCCTACTCTCCCTAGCCGTTCCGTCGTCCTAATCGTTCACTCGTCCTAGCTGTTCAGTCGATCCAACAGCTCGGACGGACTCGCGCACGTCTCCAATAGGTCTTCGACATGTTCGGCCGTGCCCTTCAGCGGATCCATCATAGGTACCCGCCGCAACGGGTCGGTACCCAGGTCGAACACCAAAGAATCCCAGTTTGCGGTGACCACCTCCACCGGCCATTTCTTGAGGCATTGGCCCCGAAACCACGCGCGAGTGGCCCGAGGCGGCTCAGCGACCGCTGCCGCCACCGAGTCCTCATCGACCAGTCGCTCGGTGTCCAGCCGGGCGAAGAGCGAGCGCGACGGTCGAAGATCGTGGTACTGGAGGTCGAGGGCGGCGAGCCGGTGATCGTCCCATCCGCACTGGTGGCGTTCCCGGTAGGCCTCGATCAGGGTCAGCTTGGCCACCCAGTCGAGTTGGCGGGAGAGGGACATCGGATCGGTCTCGAGACCGTGGAGGACCGATTCCCAGCGCTTCAGAACCTCTTCCCCGATGTTCTCATCCCCCATGCACTCGAGGCCTTGGTCGTCGGCGTATTTGCGAGCCAACGCGAACAGCTCCCACTGGATGGCCAACGCAGTGGCCGTCGATCCGTCCGCCATCCGAAGCGGCAGTGTGAACGTACGATCCAGCGCCACCTCGTGCATGGCGGTGACCGGGTCGGCCAACACCAGGCTCCGGGTTCCCGGAGATGTCGTCCTCGATCATGGCCAGCACCAGAGCGGTGGTGCCCACCTTCAAAAAGGTGGCCACTTCGGCGAGGTTGGCGTCGCCAACGATCACGTGCAGCCGGCGATAACGGTGTGGGTCGGCATGGGGTTCGTCCCTGGTGTTGACAATGGGGCGTTTCAAGGTGGTCTCCAGACCCACTTGCTCCTCAAAGAACTCCGCTCGCTGGGACAGTTGGAAATCGACCCGCTCGTCGTGGGTGGCGGTCTCGGACCCGACCTTCCCGGCCCCTGCGAAGATCTGACGGGTCACGAAGTGGGGGGTGACGCTGGTCACGATGCGGGTGAACGGGGTGGCCCGGTCCATCAGATAGTTCTCGTGGGTGCCGTACGAGTTCCCCTTGCGATCCGAAATTGTTCTTGTAGATGACCAGCCGCGAGCCGTCGTGGGCGGCTCGGTCGGCGGCCTCCATCGACCGGGTCAGGATGCAGCTCGCCGGCGCGGTCGTAGCGAAGGCACTCGAGGGCGTCCCGGCACTCGGGGGTCGAGTACTCGGGATGGGCGTGGTCGACGTAGAAACGGGCCCCATTGGTGAGACGGTGTTGACCAAGTGGGTTTCCACCTGGGGAGGCATCGAGTCCTCACGGGAGAACCCGCGTGCGTCGTTGCCCGGCGCTTCGTCCTCGAAGTCCCAGCCGGTCTGCTGACGGGCGACGTCGTGCGCGTAGGCGTTGATCAGCACCGAGGACGCGGCGATCGGATTCGGATCGCCGTGCACCACCTGGATGCCGTACTCGGTCTCGATTCCACAGACCTTGGGAATAGCCACGAAGTCGACCCTATCCCGACCTGTGCTCAGAGATACTGACCGGTTCCCACCCGTTCGATGGACCGGCCACCCTTGGTCTCGTCGTCATCACTGATGAGGGTGCGGATGTAGACGATCCGCTCGCCCTTCTTGCCGGAGATCTTTGCCCAGTCGTCGGGATTGGTGGTGTTGGGAAGATCCTCATTTTCCTTGTACTCCTGGCGGATCGACTCGAACAGGTCGTCGGTCCGGATGCCTGGTTCCTCGGCGATGGCCCGCTTGATGGCCAGCTTCTTCGCCCGCCTGACAATGTTCTCGATCATTGCCCCCGAGGCGAAGTCGCGGAAGTAGAGGATCTCCTTGTCCCCGCCCTGGTAGGTGACCTCGAGAAAGCGGTTGTCCTCGTCGTTGCGGTACATCTCGGTCACCGTCGACTCGATCATGGCCTGGGTGGCCTTGCCCGGGTCTCCGCCGCCGAGGGTACGCACCTCGTCGGCGTCGAGCGGGAGGTCCGGGGTGAGGTAACGGGAGAAGATCTGGGTGGCGGCCACCTGGTTGGGCCGCTCGATCCGGATCTTCCGCATCCAGTCTTCCCGGGCGGATATGGCCGGGTCGATCAGGTCCTCCCGGTTGGACGCCCCGATGACGATCACGTCTTTCAGCGTCTCCACGCCGTCGATCTCGGCCAGCAGCTGGGCACGATGGTCGACTCCATGTCCGAGCTGATACCGGTACCGCGGGTACGGACAGGGAATCCATCTCGTCGAAGAAGACGATCACCGGAACCCCCTCCTCCGACTTCTCCCGTGCTCGTTGGAAGACCAGCCGGATCTGCCGCTCGGTCTCGCCCACGTACTTGTTGAGGAGCTCAGGTCCCTTGATATTGAGGAAGTAACTCCGCGCGTTGGTATTGCCGGTGACTTCGGCCACCTTCTTGGCCAGCGAGTTGGCCACGGCCTTGGCGATCAGGGTCTTCCCGCAACCGGGCGGGCCGTACACGGAGGATCCCTTTGGGGCGCGGGATCTTGTGCTCGGTGTAGAAGCCGCGGTAGAGGTAGGGAAGCTCCACCGCGTCGGTGATGGCCTCGATCTGGTCGTCGAGTCCGCCGACTCGGCGTAGGTGACGTCGGGCACCTCCCTGAAGTACCAGCTCCTCCACTTCGGGCCGGTCCAGCTTCTCCACCAACAGCCCGGTGCGGGTCTCCATCAGAACGGTGTCCCCGGCCGCGCAGCTTGACCCCGATCAGTGCGTCGGCCAGCTCGGCCACCCTCTCCTCGTCGGCCCGACCGAAGACCAGCGCACGCCGGCCGTCCTCGAGGACTTCCTTCAGGACCACCACCTCGCCGGATCCTTCACCCTCCCGGGCCAGGATCACGTTGAGCGACTCGTTCAACACCACTTCGTTGTCCCGCGAGCAGGTCCTCCTCGGAGATGTCCGGGTGGAGGGACGCCCGCATCTTGCGCCCTCCCGAGAACACGTCGACCGTACCGTCGGGATTGGACCCGAGGAAGGTCCCGTAGGCGGCGGGCGGCTGGGTGAGCTTGTCCACTTCCTCCCGAAGGTTGGCCACGTGCTCCTTGGCCGTCTGCAGGGTGAAGGTGAGCTTCTCGTTCTGGGAGACGGCCGAGCCAGCTGGCCCTTGGTCTCGAGCAGCTTTTCCTCCAGCGTCTGCACGTGCCGGGGACTCTCCTGCAGACGACGGCGGAGGACGGTGACCTCCTCTTCGGCGGCTCGGGCCCGAATCCTCAACGAGTCGATGTCGTCGTCCATCGATTCGGCCCTCCGGTCGCCGTCTACGCCGTCATCGAAAATCAGCCGTTGGAATCACCTCGTTCGCATCGCACCCTTCGTGGCGACCCTACACCGGCACTTGGTGCTTTCACGCGTCTTTTCACCTGTGTTCGGTATCCCAATTCTCCCTATCTGACGGACCGTCAGCCAATCAGGCCCGGGTTGCGGATAGCATTGGGGTAACGAGGTCCGAACCCTGGTCCGTTGGCGGGCTTTGGGTGCCCGGAGCCTTGCCGAACAGGCGAGTGGCGCCCGGCCGGCATGAACGCC
>CAVTGY010000005.1:0-105429 GCA_963734395.1 uncultured Acidimicrobiaceae bacterium
CACCGACGGTGGACGCTACTACCCGCCCAGTCTGACCCCGGACCTCCGGGTCTGGTCGGGTAGTAGCGTCCACCGACGGTGGACGCTACTACCCGATCAGACCGGACGGACCGGGGTCAGACCCGGCGGAAGGAGCCCGCCTCGCGCACCGAAACGGCGGGGGATGTGACCCTCGGCCACCAGGCGCGCCGTCTCCCTGTAGCCCGCCTCGGCCACCCGATGCGACCGGTCATCGTCCATCGGCCGTAAGGCCCATGGCGTCGAGGGCTGGAGGCACCGGGTTCGATCCTGACCACCACCGAACCGGCCCGCTCCAGTCGGCGGGCCTCCCGTTCGAGCCGTCGATGGGCTGACCATCGGAGCAGCGAGTCAGCGGCTCCGAGCAGTGGACGGGGAGCGGACATCGGCGAGACCACCACCACCAGATCAGGCGGCCGGCGGCGAAGGACATCGGCATTGGTCGGCGAGTGCACGCCGCCGTCGAAGTATTCGACCCCGCCGATGGTCACCGGTGCGAAGTAGGCGGGTATGGCGCACGACGCCAGGACGGCGGCTGCCAGTGGCGCCCGGGGTGATCCCTCCCGACCGAAGACGACCCGGGCCCCGTCGGTTCGCCGTACGGCGCAGATCCACAGTCCGTCGGGCCATTGGTCACCGACCATCTCGTGGAGCGGACGGGCGCGGTCGGTGAGATCGATCCTCCCCGCCGGAAGCAGGGTCATGGCCGCCACCGTGGGCCGGAAGGTCCACGGCCGGGCGGCGATCCTGGCCAACAGGGCACCCGACGGTGATCGCCACGGGTCGGAGCCAGCTCGCCGGCGTGAGGAGAGGGAAGGTCGGAGGGATCGGGGAGGATCCGCTCCACCAGCCACGCCCCCTCCGCAGAGAGGGGCGATCGGGTGGCCAGCGCCGACAGATCCGACGCCGGCACGCCGAGTCGAAGGAGGGTGCCGGTGATCGAGCCGGCCGACGAGCCCACGATGACGTCGGCGGACCTCGGATCCCACCCGACTTCCGACTCGAGTGCCGCCAGCACGCCGGCGTGGTACGCCCGCCCGACCACACCTCCGGCACCGAGTACCAGTCCGACACTCGTCACCGGCTCCCCCTCGCTCATTTCCGGTTCCCCCCGGCGCACCAGGTGCGCCGGCCCATTTGAATCCTCGGAGCGGCGTTCGCTCAACTTCTCGTACCCCGATCGTACCGGTTACCGGTGCAATGGCAGGCGAATGCTCCACCTTCCGGCTGCCGTGTCCTTCCGGCAGCGGCGGATCAGGACACCGCTTGGCGTCGTGCCTTCGATTCGGCGGCCAGCACCTTGGCCCGCTCGGCGTTGCGCTTGGATGCGTCCCGCGGCCGAAGTCCGGCCTGGAAGACGTCCCGGATGTACTCCTGGACATCTCTGGCCGAGGTGGCCACGGTCAACAGGTCGTTCGACTGTTGGAGGTGGTTCCTGCAGACCCATGAACTCCCAGGCCCGTCGGATGTTGGCCTTGGCCGCCATCAGCGTGGTCAACGGGGCCTGGGCCACATGGAAGGCGAGCTCGTTGACCTCGTCCTCGAGGCGATCACGGGAGACCACCCGGTTGATCAGGCCCATCTCCTTGGCTTGATCAGCGCTCAGCTCCTGCGCGGTGTACATGAACTCGGACGCCCGCTTCCAGTTCATGAACAGCCAGGGCTCGATGCCGGTCTCCATGGCCGGCATGGCCATACCCTGGAGGACGGGGAACTGGAAGTAGGCGTCCTCCGAGGCGACCGTCATGTCGGTGAGCAGGCCCCACACCGTGCCGCCGCCGACGCAGTAGCCGTGCACCTGGGCGATGGTCACCTTCGGAAAGTCCCACAGCTTCATCACCGGCTCCCCGTAGATCTCCCACTGGCCCTTCCAGGGACTGCCGAGCCGGGCGGTGCTCTCGTCGATCTCACGCATCTCGGTCCCCGGGCGTTCCGGTCACCACGTGGCCGGCGCTGAAACCCGGTCCGTTGGCCTTGATCACCAGCACCTTGATGTCGTAGTCGTGGTTGGCGTCGTCCAGGCACTCGTCGACGTCGAAGACCAGGCCGGACGACTGGATGTTCGCCTTCTCCGGATAGTTGAGGGTGATCCAGGCGACCGGACCGTCCTTTTCGTAGATGGCGGTGTCCAGCTTTCGGGTCTCCATGGTTGGCTCCTGTCGAAAGTCGAAAGACTGTCGTGCGAAGCTAGCAAACCGGAGGGGGCGGTTCGGGGCACCGTGGCTTGTACTCTTGGGACCCGCCACGACCGAGGCTGACGACACCGCCGGTCACCCACTCCCGAAAGGTGATGACCATTCAGATCCGCATCCCGAAACTGGGCATGGAGATGACCGAGGGCACCCTGGCCGAGTGGCTGGTCGCCGACGGCACCCAGGTCACCCAGGACCAACCGATGTATCTGTTGGAGACGGACAAGGTCGAAAACGAAGTGCCGGCGCCCATAACGCGGGAGGCTCCGCCACATCGGGACCGAGGGTGCGACCTATCCGGTCGGCGAGGTGATCGGCGAACTCGACTGAGCCGAGCCGGCGTGTGGGCGGTGGCAGCGGCCCGAGCGAGCGAGCCGGTCGGCAGCGGGTAAGGAGCCGGACATATCATGGGCCACGTGCGCATGGTGACCTCGGATGACTCCCGGTGACCGAGGACCAGGACCAGATCCGGCGGACGCTGGCCGAGTACTGCCAGCTGTTGGATGACGGCCAGTTCGACCAGTGGGCCGACCTGTTCACCGAGGATGCCCGGCTGGTGCTGCTGGGCAAGGTCACCACCGGCCGCGACGCCATCCGCGACTACATGATGGGGGTGCAGCCGGATGGCAGCCGCGGACTGCACATGACCGCCAACAGCGTGGTCGACGCCGACGGCGACTCCGCCACGGCCACCACCGACTACATGTTCGTGCGTCCGTCCGGCGCCGGTCCCGCCATCATCGCCGCCGGTCACTATCACGACCGGCTGGTGCGCGACCGTGACCGCTGGCGCTTCTCCGAACGGGGGATCACCATGCTGGCAGCGCCGGAGAAGAACGCCGATGGCTGATGCCGGTGTGCGCCAATCAGTGCGCGGGACCGATGGGTCGACCAACGGGCGGGCGACGTTCGGGCACGCGCTCGGCCGCTCCGACTTCGTGCCCGCCGAGCGGTATTACGACCCCGGGTTCGCCGCGCTCGAACGCGAGCGCCTGTGGCCACGCACCTGGCAGATGGCGTGCCGGCTCGAGGAGATCCCCTCGCCCGGGGATTACATCGAGTACACGGTGTGCGATCAGTCGATCCTGATGGTGCGGGTCGGTGGAGACAACGGAGGAACCGTCAAGGGTTATCTCAACGCCTGCCGGCATCGGGCCACCGAGCTGGCCAAGGGGACCGGCACCTTCGACGAGGGGCAGATCGTGTGCCCGTTCCACGGCTGGCGGTGGAATCTCGACGGGGAGAACACCTATATCTACGGTGCCCATGCGTTCGACCCCGAGCTGCTGGCGCCGGACAAGATCTGCCTCCGCCAGGCGCGGGTCGAGATCTGGGCCGGCTGCGCGTGGGTCACCATGGACCCGACCGCTCCACCGCTGCTCGAGGCACTGGACCCGATGCCCGGGCTGCTCGATCCGCTCGGGCTGGGGGCGATGACCGTCGACTGGTGGAAGGCGGCCATCCTCCCCGCCAACTGGAAGCTGGCCCAGGAGGCGTTCATGGAGGGGTACCACGTCCCCCAGACCCACCCCCAGCTGACCCTCGGTCACCCCGAACAGTACGACCCGGACAGCCTGGTCTACTCGGTGCACGACCGTGGTCACTCCAGCTTCCAGCTGCGACCGAACGCCCAAGCCAAAAAGGGAGCACAGGTCGGGGTCAGCGAGATCGACGCCATCATCGAATCGGTCCATCTGCTGAACAGCGGGCTCGAGGCGATGACCCTCGACCGGGACGTGCACGTGATCGAAGGGATGCGCAATCGACCGATCCCCGAGGGGAGCACGTTCGGCGCCGAACTGGTCAAGGCGCTCTACGAATACGCGGCCGGCGCCGGAATCCCGCTGCCGGCGCCCGATCCTGCGGCCCTGGCCCGGTGGGGTGGCATGTTCTTCATGTTCCCCAACTATTTCGTGCTCCCGCAGTACGGCAACGCGCTCGTCTACCGGGTGCGCCCGCACGGCGACGATCCCGAGTCCTGCTTGTTCGAGCTGTGGTCGCTGACCATCCCCGCCGAAGGCCACCATCCGTCGCGACCCGTTGTCCAAGGTCCGTTTGCCCCCGACGACACCGACCACTGGCCTCGCATCCCGCTGCAGGACTTCTCCAACATCGGGCGCCAACAGCGGGGCGTCCACAGCCGTGGCTTCCTGGGGCCCCGGCTGTCCCATACCTACGAGGCCGGCATCGTGAACATGCACCGCGAGCTCGACCGTTACCTGGCGTCGTAGAGGGATGACCGACCCAGGCGCGCCACCCCCATCCATCCCTTCGGGTCCCGACGTCGACGTCATCGTCGTGGGCACCGGGTCGGCGGCGATGGTGGCGGCGATCACTGCGCACGACCAGGGGGCGCGGGTCGCCGTGCTCGAGAGCACCTCGTCGATCGGCGGCACCACCGCGGTGTCCGGCGGCGGCATCTGGATGCCCCAGAACCATCGGATGGCCGCTCTCGGCGCCGACGATTCACGCGACGAGGCCCTCGACTACATGACTCGGATGACCGCGGGACGTACTCCGGCCGAACTGCTCGAGCGGTACGTCGACGACGGGCCGGGCATCGTCGCCGACCTGGAGAAGCGCACGTCGCTGCGGCTCCAAGCCATGTCGTGGCCGGACTACCACCCCGAGATGGACGGGGCCAGGGCAACCGGTCGGATGCTCGAGCCGGAGCTGTACGACACCGGGCGCCTCGGACCGTGGGCCCGGCATCTCCGTCGCCCACCGGTGCTCGGTCTTCCCCTCACCCTGCAGGAGGCAACCGTCGAATGGCGCCCGACCTACACGCCGGAGCGGTTCGACGCCGCTGAGATCGAGCGGCGGGTGGCCAGTCACCGGGTGGCCTGCGGCCAGGCACTGATCGGCGCGCTGCTCGAGGGATGCCTGACCCGGGGGATCGAGCCGATGCTGGAGACCAGGGCGTGTGAGATCACCATGGGCGGGGACAAGGTCGTCGGCCTGGTGGCAGAACGTGGGGGTCGACGATCGGAGATCGCCGCCGGGGCGGTGGTGCTGGCCACAGGCGGGTACGAGTGGAACGCGGACCTGCGGACACGCTTCTTGCCGGGGCCGCTGACCCACCCCCACAGTCCTCCAGGTAACCAGGG
Source organism: uncultured Acidimicrobiaceae bacterium (assembly GCA_963734395.1). Taxonomy (GTDB): domain Bacteria; phylum Actinomycetota; class Acidimicrobiia; order Acidimicrobiales; family RAAP-2; genus Bog-756. The sequence goes on from CAVTGY010000005.1 coordinate 5,318, forward strand.
CGACGGGCTGTTGATGGCGATGGACATCGGCGCCGACCTTGCCAACATGAACGAGACCTGGTGGTATCCGGCGTCATCGATACCCGGTGAGGAGTACGAGGGCCGACCGCTCTCCCGGTTCGTCGGCGTCGAGCGGACCGCACCCCACTCGATCATGGTCGATCGCTTCGGGCAGCGCTTCGTCAACGAGGCGGCCAACTACAACGACATGGTCAAGGCGTTCTTCTCCTTCGACGCCAACCAGTACTCCCCCCGGCACCTGCCCTGCTGGGTCATCTTCGACAATCAGTACCGGTCGCGGTACGCAGTGTCGACCGCCCGGCCGGCCGACCCCGATCCCGACTGGCTGTTCGTCGACGGGAGCGTCGAGGGTCTGGCCGACAAGGTCGGCATCGACCCGGTCGGCCTGGTTGCCACCGTCGAACGTTGGAACCGGTTCGTGCGGGACGGGCTCGACCGCGATTTCGGCAGAGGCACCAGCGCCTACGACCGGTTCCACGGAGATCCGTCCGCCGCTCACCCCAACCTCGGTTCCATCGAACGGGGTCCGTACTATGCCCTGCCCGTCTACGTCGGCTCGGTCGGCACCAAAGGTGGACCCAGGGTCGACACCCACGGGCGGATCCTGCATGTGCACGACCGCCCCGTCCCCGGTCTGTACGGCGCCGGGAACGTGATCGCCAGCCCGGCCGGCCCGGCCTACTTCGGCGGGGGAACCTCGATCGGCATGGCGGTGGTGTGGGGAGCGCTGGCCGGCTCGCACGCCGCCGGGTTCGCCACCGCCGGCGCGCCGGCGAGCTGATCAAGGTGGCCTCGGACACGGCCGGCAGGCCGACCCCGGAGGTCCGGCGGCGGATGTACGAGTCGATGGTGTTGATCCGGGCGTGCGACGACCGGTTGCGGAGGGGTCTCAGCGGTGGCGAGTTCGCGTGCACCTACTGGCCCGCCACCGGACAGGAGGCCATCGCCGCCGCCATTGGCACCGTGCTGCGGAGTCGACGACCAGCTGGTCACCACCTACCGCGGGCTGCACGATCAGCTGGCCAAGGGGGTGCCGCTCGGACCGCTGGTAGCCGAGATCCTCACCCGTCAAACCGGCGTCAACGGGGGGAAGGGGGGCGCCATGCACATCGCCCATCCCCCTTCGGGCCTGGTGCTTTCGACCGGCATCGTCGGATCGGGTCTTCCCATCGCGGTCGGGGTCGGCCTGGCCGCCCGGATGAGGGGTTCCGATCAGGTGACGGTGGCCAGCTTCGGAGACGGCGCCACCGGCACCGGCTCCTTCCACGAGGCGGTCAACCTGGCCGCGCTGTGGGGCCTCCCGGTGGTCTTCCTCTGTCAGAACAACCGCTACGCCGAGATGACCCCGACCGCGGAGGCCCAACCGGTGGCCAGCGTGGCCGAGCGGGCCGGCGGCTACGGGATCCGCGGCGAGACCGTCGACGGCAACGATCCCGACGCGGTCCACGCTGGCGCTCACTGCCGCGGTCGACCAGGCCCGGACCGGCGGGGGCCCGATGCTCCTCGAGTGCATGACCTTCCGTCTTTGGGGTCACTACTTCGGCGATCCCATGCGCTACATACCCGGGGAGGAGTTGAAGGAAGCCCGCCGCCAGGAGCCGGTCGGGCGGTACCGGCACCTGCTGATCGGCGACGGCGTGCTCGAAGAGGAAGGTGCGGCGTCCATCGAACAGAAGGCCAACGAGGACGTCGACCAGGCATTCACCGTGGCGCTGGAGGAAGCGGCGCCCGATTCAGGAGACGCCTTCGTCGACGTGTACGGACCAGAGGACGGCTGGTGATGGCCGACGGCACTCCCGACACTCCCGACACCGACCGGCCCGGTCACCACCAAGAGCATGCGGGACGCCCTCAACCTTGCGCTGAGCGAGGCGCTGGCCGCCGACCCCTCCGTGTTCCTCATCGGCGAGGACCTGGCCGACCCGGCAGGCGGCATCTCCCAGGTGACCAAGGGGCTCTCCACCGCCTATGGGACCGATCGGGTCCGTGACACACCGATTTCGGAGGCCGCCATCGTGGGCGCCGCGGTCGGCGCCGCCGTGGCCGGGCTGCGACCGGTCGCCGAGGTGATGATCATGGACTTCATCAGCATCGCCCTCGACCAGTTGGTCAATCACGCCGCCAAGGCCCGGTACATGTCGGGCGGACTGCTTTCGGTTCCCCTCACTCTGCGCACGGCCGTGTTCGGGGGCATCGGTTCCGGGCGCCACCCACTCCCAGACCCTCGAGGCCTGGCTCGCCCACATCCCCGGCCTGAAGGTGGCGGTGCCCAGCACCCCGGCCGATGCCAAGGGCCTTCTGACGTCGTGCATCTTCGACGACGACCCCTGCGTGATGGTCGAGAACGTGGCGCTCTACGGGACCACCGGATCGGTGCCGGAGGGGGACTTCCGGATCCCCCTGGGGAGTGCCGATGTGAAGAGGCACGGCACCGACGTCACGGTAGTGACCTACGGCCGGACCGTCCGCGACGCCCTGGCCGCGGCCGAGTTGTTGGAGGGCGAGGGGATCGACGTGGAGGTGGTCGACCTGAGGAGCCTGGTCCCACTCGACTCGGGCACCGTGCTCAACTCGGTGGCCCGAACCCGGCGGGCGGTGGTCGCCCATCACGCCACCCGCTTCGCCGGATTCGGCGCCGAGGTGGCCGCGGTGATCAACGAGGAACTCTTCGGCCACCTGGAGGCGCCGGTGCGCCGGGTGGGCGCCGCCTTCGCGCCCATCGGCTCGGCCTCGACGCTCGAGGCCGCGGTGATGCCGTCGGCCGCCGCCATTGCCGTCGCGGTCCGGGGTGCCATGGCCAACTGACCGGCCGTAGGTCGCCGAGGGCGAGTCCACCGGCTGAACCCCCGGTGCCAGACTCACAGGATGCTCTTCTGGCCGGCGGCCCAACGCTCTCCGGCGGCCGCCGTGGCGGTCGCGTTGGCAGTGGTCAGCGGGGTGGCACTGTGCGGCTGTTCCGCCTCACCAAGCTCGGCGCCCCCGATGCGCACGGCGCCGATCGGCGCGGTCCATCCGAGTCCGACCACCTCGACAACCACCACCACAACCGAGCCCCCGCTGCCGGTCACCCCGGTGCAGTGGACCACCTGCGGCGACCTGCAGTGCGGCTCGGTCACCGTGCCGCTCGACTACGCACGTCCCGACGGACCCACCGTGCAGATCGCGGTGGCCCGCCATCCGGCCGAGGACCCTTCTGAACGCATCGGGTCGCTGGTGATCAATCCGGGCGGGCCGGGCACCTCGGGAATCGACGACCTGCCCAACGAGTTGTCGGTGCTCACCCCGGGACTGCTCGATCGCTTCGACATCGTCTCTTTCGACCCGCGGGGAGTGGAGCGGAGCAGCCCGGTGACCTGCACCGGTGGTGGGTCGGGCTCGGGTGGCTCAGGCGGTGGTGGTTCAGGACAACTGATCGACCCGGTCCCCACCACGCCGGCCGCCCAGCAGGCACTGCTCCAGAACGACCAGGAGTTCGCCGCCCAGTGCGAGCGGAGCAGCGGCGTCATCCTGCCCTATGTCGACACCGCCGACACCGCCCGGGACCTCGATCGGATCCGGGCGGCCCTGGGTGACGCCCAGCTGACCTTCATCGGGCACTCCTACGGCACGCTCCTCGGGGCGACCTATGCCGAGCTGTTCCCGACCAAGGTGCGAGCCATGGTGCTCGACGGGGCCATCGACCCGGCGCTGAGCACGGTGCAGTACGTCACCGAACAGGCCGAGAGCTACGAATCCGATCTGCAGGCGTTCTTTGCCTGGTGCGCGGCCGACCCCGGGTGTGCCTGGCACCCGGTCGGGGACCCGACCACCGCGCTCCTCGCCCTCATCCAACGCAGCAGGACCCTTCCCCTGTCGGCATCCGGGGGAGGAACGGCGGGACCCGGCGAGCTGTACGACTCGCTGCTGGCCGGGCTCGAGTCCCGCTCGTCGTGGCCGTCGCTGGCCGGTAGCACTGGCCGACGCCGAGTCGGGCAACGGCGCGCCGGTCTCTTCGATGACCGGCCGCTACGAGACGGGGGGCTCGTCCAACGGGGCCGAGGCAGAACAGGCAATCGACTGCCTCGACCACCCGGTGGACCGCAACCCGTCGAGCTATCCGGCCCTGGCTGCGCAGGTCGGGCAGTCCGCACCGGTTTTCGGTCCGCTCCTCGCCTGGGGGCTGCTCGGCTGTGCCACCTGGCCGGTACCGGCGACGCGCACGCCGGCGCCGGCCGACGACCCGGGGGCACCGCCGATTCTGGTGGTGGGCACCACCGGCGACCCGGTCACCCCGTACTCGTGGGCGCAGTCGCTGGCCAGTGAGTTGACCGGTGGCGTCCTTCTCACCTGGCAGGGCCAGAGCCACGTGGCCTATTTCTACAGTCCGTGCGTGAGAGCCGCCGTCGAGGCCTACCTGGTCGACGGGACCCTGCCGGCCCCCGGTACAACCTGCACCGACTGAGTACCGACCGAGATCCGACTGCACGACGTCCGACCTGCCGGACACCCGACCGGATCGACGGCGCCCGAGGGTCAACGGGGAAACAGGTCGGGCTGGTCCGATCGTATCCCCTGCTGTCTCCACCGTCTCCGTCGTTCAACGAGGAAGAACACCGCGCCTCCGACCACGACGGCGATCCCGATGCCGATGCCCACCGCGCCAAAGGCCGCACACACCGCGGCGATGACGATCGAGGCCGGTGACCATCACCCGGACCGCGATACGTCGCTTGAACGAGGAGGACACCAATCGGCGTCGATCAGCGGGAGCAGCGAGGGAACCGGGCATCGTCCCCATTCTAGGTAGCCGCCCGCGGCGAGTGGGAGCCGGTCGTGGGGAACGCAGCACCGTGCCCGCTATGCAATCGTTGAGGACTCATGGCCCAGACCGGACACAGCGACGACTCGGCGATCACCTCGGGCTTCGCCAGATGGCTCGCCCGGCGGCCGGAGGTGAGCGACGTCGTGGTCACCGATCCCCGTCGACCCTCTGCCGGCTACTCGAGTGAGACGGTCATCGTGGACACCTCGTGGACGGAGTGCGGCGCCCGACACCGAGCACCGATGGTCATCCGGATGGCACCGGTGGAAGTAGGGACCTTCCGCCACTACGACCTGGTCTCGCAGTGGCAGGCCCAGACCGCCGCCGCCGCGGTCGGCGTCCCGGTGGCCGATCCGGAGGTGGAGACCGACACCGGTTGGCTGGGCGCGCCCTTCATGGTCATGCCGCTGATCGAGGGCACCATCATCGGTGCCGTCGCCCACCTCGATCGATGGCTGGGTGCCCACGACCAGGCCGACCGCGGCCGCCTCTACCGCAACTTCGTCTCCACCGTGTGCGCCATCCACCGGGCCGACCTCTCGGCGGCACCCGGTGTGGCCCGTCGGGACAACCTCGGCCGAGCTCGCCTTCTGGGACGACTACCTGTTGTGGTCGAGTGACGGCAAACCGGTGCCCACCCTGGTCGCGCGCCATGGCGTGGTGCCGACACCACCGGCCGGCGGGCGAAGTCGCCGCCGGTCCTGCTGTGGGGCGACGTCCGCTTCGAGAACATGATCTTCGGCGACCATCTCCAACCGCTGGCCGTGCTCGATTGGGACATGACATCGATCGGAGCACCCGAGCACGACCTGGCCTGGTTCACCAGCCTCGATCTGGTCGTCCATCGCCTCTTCGGTGAGCGTCTGTCCGGATTCCCCGACCGGGCCGCCACCGTCGAGCTGTTCGAGGAGTGCAGCGGGCGGGCGGTTCGGGACCTCGAATGGTATGAGAACCTGGCCATGACCCGCAGCGCGGCGGTGATGACCCGGATCAGCTACCTTCGCCGCGACGCCGGTGAGCCGCTCATGTTGCCCATCGACGACAATCCCATCCTCGACCTGTTGGAAGGCCGCCTCCGGTGACCGCACCGCGATTCACCACCGCGGCCGAAGTGGTGGCCCAACGGGCCGATGACGATCACCGCGGGTTGCTCTTCGAGGGAGACCCAGTGGTCGTGGCGGCAGGTGGTCGCCGAGTCGGAACGACGCGGGCAACTGCTTCTCGATCTGCGCACCGACGGCCCGTTCCATGTGGGCGTCCTCCTCGAGAACACGCCCGAGTACCTCTTCCTGCTGGCCGGTGCGGCACTGGTCGGGGCGGTGATCGTCGGGATCAACCCCACCCGGCGCGGCGCGGAGTTGGCCTCCGACATCACCAAGACCGACTGCCAGTTGTTGATCACCGATTCGACCCAACAGGCTCTGGTGGACCATCTCGATCTGGGCATCGACCCCAGCCGGGTGCTGGTCGCCGACGGCGCCGACTATCGCGGAGCGCTCGACGACCTCGGTCGGCCCGAGCGTCCCGGGGTGACGCCGGATCCACCGGACCCGAGCGATCTGTACCTGCTCATCTTCACCTCCGGGTCGACCGGTGGACCCAAGGCGGTCCGGATGACCCAGGGCCGCGCCGCCCGCGCCGCCACCGGCATGGGGTTCACCAGTGAAGACGTCATCTACTCGGCCATGCCGCTGTTCCACGGCAACGCGCTCTCCGCCGCGGTGTTCCCGGCGTTGGCCAGCGGCGCCACCCTCGCACTTCGTCGGCGCTTCTCGGCATCGGGATTCCTCGGCGACATCCGGGCGGTCGGGGCCACCTACTTCAATACCGTCGGCCGGGCGATCTCCCACATCGTGGCCACCCCGCCCACCGAGCACGATCGGGACCACCGGCTCCGCTTCGTCCTCGGACCGGAAACCTCGGCCCCGGACAAGGCAGAGTTCACCCGCCGATTCGGCGTCCCGGTGTTCGAGGGTTACGGATCGAGCGAAGGGGCCATCGTGCTCCAGCCGGTTCCCGACGGTCGACCGGGCACCCTGGGTCGGGCCCGCGACGATGACGACGTCGCGGTTGTCGATTCGGTGACCGGGCTGGAGCGACCCCGGGCCGTCTTCGATGCCGAGCGGTCGGTTGACCAACCCGGGAGAGGCCATCGGCGAGGTCGTCGGGCGGTCCGCCCTCTCCCGGTTCGAGGGCTACTACAACAATGCCGAAGCCGAGGCCGAGCGCACCCGCAACGGCTGGTACTGGTCCGGCGATCTCGGCTACCGCGACGAAGCAGGGGATCTTCTACTTCGCCGGTCGCAGCGGCGATTGGCTCCGGGTGGACAGTGAGAATTTCGCCGCCGCTCCGGTCGAACGGATCCTGGCCCGGTTCCCGGGGGTGCTCGGGGTGGCGGTGTTCGCCGTTCCCGACAGCCGCACCGGCGACCAGGTGATGGCGGCGTTGGAGATCGAGCCGGACAGCCGCGTTCGATCCGATCGCCTTCTCCTCCTTTCTCGCCGACCAGCCGGATCTCGGCACCAAGTGGGCACCCCGGTACGTGAGGATCGTGACCGCCCTGCCGGTGACCGCCACCGACAAGGTGGACAAGCGACCCCTCCGGGCCGAAGGGTGGAACACCGCCGACCCGGTGTGGCTCCGGTCGGATCGGGGCCTGGAGTACGAGTCGATGACCCGGGCCGACGCCGACCGGCTCGGGGAGGAGTTCGCCGCCAACGGGCGCACCGATCTGCTCGGCATCTGATCCCCGATTGGCCGGCCGAGGTGATGCCGGAGCGGTCACCATCGGGCCCCCAGCCGGACCGGCATGGCCCGGGCCCCCCGCACCAGGGTGGAGCGGGTGTAGGTGGGATCGCCCGAGACCCGGTAGCCGGGGAACCGGGCCAGGAACTCCTCGAAGAAGATCCGGGCCTCGAGGCGGGCCAGGCTGGCGCCCAGGCAGACGTGTTCCCCGAATCCGAAGGCGAGATGCCCGGGCTGGGTGGGCCGGGTGACCACCAACCGGTCGGCGGTCGGGCCGAAGATCTCCTCGTCCCGATTGGCCGAGGCGTAGAGCATGACCACGAATTCTCCGGCGGCCACCGCCACCCCGGAAATTTCGACGTCCACCGCCGCCGTCCGGCCGAACGCCTGGATCGGGGTCACCCATCGCAGGATCTCCTCGGTGGCCCCGGGGATCAGCGACGGATCGTCGACCAACGCCGCCCGTTGCTCGGGGAATCGGTGGAGGGCTTCGACCCCACCGGTGATCAGGGTCCGGGTGGTCTCGTTGCCGGCGACCAACAGGGTCATGCAGAACCCCATGATCTCCTCCCGGGTGAGTGGACGATCGTCCAGCGAACAGGTCTTGAGCAGATCGAGCAAGTCGTTGGAATCGGTCGCCGGTGAGTCGATGTGGTCGAAGAGGAACGCGGCCATCTGGCCGAACTCGTCGGCCTGCTCCCGTGCGGTGCGATCGGTGCTCTCGATCACTGCGTCGGACCATCGTCTGAACAGCGCTCGATCGGCATCGGCGACACCGAACATCTCGGCGATCACCGCGATCGGTATGGGCGCAGCCACCTGTTCGACGAACTCGATCTCGGAATCGGTGGGCAACCGGTCGAGGACATCCCCGACCACCTGGCGGATCAGGTCCCCGAGTCGGGATACCGCCCGGGGGGTGAACTGCCGGTTGACCAGCGACCGGTAGGCCGCATGCAGCGGCGGATCCAGATGGAGGATGGAGTAGGTGTTCCTCCCGGAGCCACCAGGATCGCGGAGCGGATCATTGATCAGAACGCCCCGGCCGGACACGAACCGGTCCGGATCGCGGCTGATGGCGCGGACGTCCTCGTAGCGGCTGATGGCCAGCAACCCGTCGGCGGTGCGATGGACCGGGTGGTGCCGGCGGAGGTCGGCCAGGACGTCGAAGTAGTCCGGGCTGAGGAAGAACCCGGGTGTGGCGAGGTCGAACTCGAGGTCGGTCACCCCGTGGCTCCGATCGGACGCTCCGGGCTCGTGCTAGTCGAGCAGCGAGAACCCGCCCACACCGCTCTTGGCCATCTCGTAGCACAGGGTGTCGTAGGGCTCGATGATTCCATAGGACTCCTCGCCGTCGCAGACGAATCGGGCGTGATGCTGATCGAGGCCGCAGATGCGTGACCGCACCTCGGGGTCGTTTGCGTCATAGGTCTCACCGCTGACCACCCCGTCCCCCACCTCCATACCCTGCCAGATGTCGCCCTCGGGGGTCCCCCCGTTGGGCCCGCCGTACATCCCGCAACGCAGGAAGGCGATCTGGTTGCCCAGTCGTTCGAAGACCATCGTCTTCTCCTCGCCCGAGGCGAACACCAGGTCGACCTCTCCGGAGTGGAGGAGGTGGGTGTCGTCCTCGAAGCGGAGGCGGTGCCGCCGACCTCGCAGGGTGTCGCTCCCCCTCCGGGGGTCGCCGAGGTTGAACAGGATGTGATCACCCCACACGCCGAAGTCCTCGAACTCGATCCACTCGCCCGAGTGCGGGTGCTGCCGACCGCTCCACAACGCCGGACCACCGACCCCGTCCCGGGTCCCCCAGTGGTGGTCGCGGGTCCCGAGGTAGGCATCTCGGGCCAGGTCGAACTGCTCGCCGTTCGAGGCGCGGACCCACCCCGACTGGCGACCGAAACCGTCGTAGCCGGCCACCCCGGAAAACGGCCGGGTCCCGATGAACATGCCCCCGCCGAGCAGGCGGTACACCGGCCGCTTGGTGTCGAACCAGGAGATGTCGAAGGAGATCCCGTAGGGGTTCTCGTCCAGTCGCATCCGCCACTCACGGAACGGCTGCACCAGTTCGAAATGGAGCGGACCGACACTCATGTCCATCCGGTTGAGGCCCAGCTTGCGGTGGGCCCGCACCGTGGTGTGACGGCCCCGGACATTGACGATGGCGAACGCCTCGGCGGTGCCCAGGTTGGGGTAGATCCCCATGCCGGTCGACCACCAACAGGTCCCCGGTCCTGTCCTGGCAGGTGAACCACATCCGCTCGTAGGCCTGGAGGTCGGAGGTCCACATCACCCGCACCGGATGGGGGTGGTTGTGGATCATGAATTCGTCCACGCCGGACAGGGGGTAGTGCTCGCGACCCGCCTCGTAGAGCCCGCTCACCGGGTGATCCCGTCGAGGCCGTCGACCATCCGGATCACGTCATCCGACGAGTGCTCGACCCACGCATTACCGATGAGGAGTCTGGGACACTTCCGCACCGCCAGGCCTCCTGTGGTACCGATCCGTGGGCTGTGGCACCGATCCGTGGGCCGACGCGCAGCATCGTATGGTGCCCCGGGGCCGGGAGTCAACGAGGGGCCCTTGCTCTCGATTTCCCACATTCTTGTGTACACAACGAATGGAACACCGCAGGTCAAGGGCCCGGATGGCCGTCTCGACACCACCCCTCAAATTCTGGCTCAAGCTTGAAACCGGCGATGACGATCACCTACGGAGGGAGGACTACGAAGATTGTCAAACGTAGGAGTCAGGGACGCTGTCCACGTTCGGGCCGAGCCAGCGAGTTCGAAGCCGGACGACTCCGTGTGGGTCGCCCGCCCGATAGGCCGGTGGGTGCTGCGCACGATCGCTGTGCTGCTCCCCTTGGCCGCGTCTGCAGCCACCATCTTCCTGCTGAACAGGGCGATGCCCGAAACGACGTCGTGGGGCATGGTCGCCATGGTTGCCGCCGTCGATCTCGTGGCGGGCTTGATCGTGTTGATCGCGGTCCGTCGTTTGGCCGTCCGAATTCTTCCGTTGGCCATGCTGCTCTCGTTGTCCCTCGTCTTCCCTGACCGAGCGCCACACAGATTCAAGATTGCCCTGCGTGCCAACTCATCGGCCCGACTGCGGTCCCGGATTGAGGCATCGCGCGTTGAGGACACCGATCTGACGACCACCATCGAGGACCTGCTGACATTCTTGGCTGCTCTGGCCCGACACGATCGGGTCACCCGTGGGCATTGTGAACGGGTGCGGGCGTTCGTGGACCTCCTTGCCAAGGAGCTGCAATTGCCCCAGCCGGACCAAGACCGACTGCGATGGGCCGCCCTCTTCCATGACATCGGCAAACTCAACGTGCCGGGGTCGATTCTGCGCAAACCGGGAAAGCCCACGAAAACCGAATGGGACACGTTAAAGCGTCACCCGGTTGACGGGGCGAAGCTGATCAAGCCGCTTGCCCCGTGGCTGGGACCGTGGGCGATTGCTGTCGAACAGCACCACGAGCGATTCGACGGCGGGGGTTATCCTCGGGGACTTTCCGGCCACGACATATCCTTCGGTGGAAGAATTCTTGCCGTCGCCGATGCCTACGAAGTGATGATCACTTCGCGTCCCTACAAGAGGCCGGTTCGCCCGGAAGCCGCACGACAGGAGCTGGTCAGCTGCGCCGGTGCGCAATTCGATCCGGACATCGTCCGGGCCCTTCTGAGCATCGCCATCGGCGACCTACGCAAAGTCATGGGCCCGCTCGGTGTGCTGGCGGAGGTACCTCTCCTGGCCACGGTTCCCCGGGCCGAGGCGTTGGTCGAGATGGCTGGAAGGCAAACCGTTGGCTTCGTAGGCACTGCAGCCGGGAGCGGAGCGATCATTGCGGCGGCGTCGATTTCTTCCATGCAAGCCCCGGCAGCGGCCACCCCGACTCCGAGACCGCCGACGCATTCCGCCGTTGCCGCGACCAGTTCCCCTTCGATTGATTCGAATCCGATGTCTCCGGTCGCCGACTCCTCAAGTGCGACCGGTAACAGTTCGGATGGAGGGTCCCAATCGACGCAGCCAACAACGGCGAAATCGGCCGATAGTGACGGCCGACCGGATTCGACATCCCCAACCCAAACCGATGAATCGTCAAACCCGGATCGAGCCGATATTGCGGCCAATACACCGGTCGGCTCCACGGTGGAGGGTGCGAACTCGACCGTCGGTTCGACGGTGGAAGGTGCGACCTCGACAGTCGGTTCGACGGTGGGCGGTGCGACCTCGACCGTCGGTTCGACGGTGGGAGGTGCGGTAGAAGGTGCGACCTCGACCGTTGCCTCCACGGTGGAGGGTGCGACCTCGACCGTCGGTTCCACGGTAAAAGATGCGAACACGACAGTCGGAGGTCTACTGGGTGGCCTCACCGGCAAAACACCAACGCCGCATTCGGAAACTCCGGGCGACGACGATGGCGACGGGATCGGCTGAACGGCATTCCCACAGGGGAAGCAGCTTCTGATCGGATTGCGAATGGGATCAGGGCAGGATCAGGTGAACGTCCCCGAACTCGTGCCAGCGGTACCCCTCGGCCAGCCCGGTGCGATAGGAGTCGACGAGCAGCTCCCGGCCGGCGATGGCCTCGAGCATCAGTAGATGGGACGAGGCGGGTTCATGCCATCCGGTGAGCAGACCGTCGGTGATCCGCACCCCGTGTTGGGGCGACACCACCAGGTCGGTCCAACCGTCGTAGGCATGGGCGCGCCCGTCGGGGCCGACCGAGGTCTCCAGGGCGCGGACCACCGTCGTCCCCACCGCCACGACCCGGTGGCCCCGGCGATGGGCGGCGTTGACACTGTCGGCCGTCGACTCGGGTACCCGGACCCGCTCCGGATAGGGGAGCTCGTCCGCTCCGAGCGAGGCCACTCCGGTGTGAAGGACCAGCGGGGCCACCACCACCCCCTTGGCCACCAGGCGGGTGATGACCTCGGGAGTGAACGGTCGGCCGGCGCTGGGCATTTCGGCACTCCCCGGCTCGGTGGCGTAGACGTTCTGATAGGTCTCGATCGGCCAGGCCCGGTCGACGTAGCTGTAGCGGATGGCCCGTCCGTGGGCGGCCAGCCAACTGAGGGTGCGCTCGCCCAACCGGAGTGTCGCCACCCATAGCCTTTCGACGGGGTCGAAGGGTCGTTCGAGAATGAGCGTCGCGCCCCCGTCGAGGGCCAGACGACGCCCCGGCAGCGGGCCTTCCCAGCGCTCGGTGGCCCGACCGGTCGGCCGCCGCGGTTCGACCACCCAGCGGGTGTCGTCCAGTTGGGTGGACAGATGGATGACCATCGGTTCTCCGTCTTCGGCCGGCGGCGTCGATCGCCGCCGGAATGGTGCCCGAGGTGTTGATCACCAGGGCGTCGCCCGGCTCGAGGAACCGGGGGAGGAAGGAGAAGGTGGAGGGGACCAGCGAGCGGTCGCTCTTGGTGGCCACCAGCATGCGGACCGCGTCCCGGGTGAGGCCGCGGGCCTCGGGTGGTTCCGACGCCTCCAGGTCGGACGGTAGTTCGTAGCGGAGACGGTCGGGAGGGTGGGCAACGGTGGTCATGACCGGCTCCAATCCGCAGCGCGATAGCGACCACTGGGGGCTCCCGATTCGAGCAGGCGGCGCAGCGGTGGCACCGAGGTCTCCGGCTCCGGTCGGTCCGAGATGTCCTCTCCGGGGAAGGCGGCCTGGTGCATGTCGGTGCGCATGTCCCCCGGATCGAACTGGTAGACGTGCAGGTCTGTCTCTTCGGCGGCCAACACCCGGTTGGCCTGGTCGAGGGCGGCCTTGGACGATCCGTAGCCACCCCATCCCTCGTACGCCTCGACCGCGGCGTCCGAGGACACCGACACCACGGTCCCGTGCGAGCGTCGCAACAGGGGAAGGGCCAGCTGGATAAGGGCCAGGGGGGCGACCACGTTCACCTCGTAGATCTCTCGGAGGGCGTCGAGGGGGAACCGATCGAGGGTGGGCAGTGGGCTGGGTCCGAGTGTGCTGGCGTTGTTGACCAGCAGGTCCAACCCCCCGGTGTCGACAGCCGCGGCAACCAGGGCGGCCCGGTGCTCGGGATCGGTGACGTCGCCGGCGATGGCGATGGCGAGAGCGCCCAAGGCGCCCAGCTCCTCGGCCGTCTCGACCAGCAGCCGCTCCCGCCGCCCGTCGAGGACCAGGTTCCACCCGTCCTTGGCCAGGTCGGTGGCGACGGCACGCCCGAATCCCCGTGATCCCCCTGTGACGATGGCAACCGGCATCGACTGCTCCGTTTCTTGGCACCCGGGTCGGGCGCCTCCACCACCACGTTAAAGGTTAAACTAATGTTTAAGTCAAGAGGTTTCCGAGGTTCGGAGGAGGGGAGGGATGATGGAGGATCAGCTCACCATCGGAGAGGTGGCCGAACGAAGTGGGTTGGCCGGCTCGGCCATCCGGTTCTACGAGCGCCAGGGCCTCATCCACGCCACCCGCACCGACGGTGGCCAGCGACGCTTCCGGCGCGACGTCCTCCGGCGGATCGCCTTCATCCGCATCGCCCAACGGGTGGGGCTGAGCCTCGAGGAGATCGTGGCCGCGCTGGCGGTTCTGCCCGCCGACCGGGCGCCCAGCCGTCGGGACTGGCAACGCCTCACCCGGGGGTGGCGCGAGCGGCTGGACCAGCGCATCGCCCTGCTCGAAGCCCTCCGGGGCGGATTGACCAGTTGCATCGGCTGCGGGTGCCTGTCCCTGCGAACCTGTGCGCTGTCCAATCCCGGCGATCTGGCCGCCGCCGTGGGGCCCGGTCCCCAGTGGCTGTTGCCGGAGTGAGGACACCGATCGGTGTGGCCGGAGCTCGGGGCTCAGGAGGTCCGGCGCCATAGAAGAGTGCCGGTCGCCACCAGCACGAAAACGGCCATACTCTCGGCCACCACGGAGAGGGTGGCCCACCCGGTGACGAATCCCAACTTGAATCCGAACAGGCCGGTGGTGATCACCAGAACGAATCCGACCAGCGTGCCCACCATCAATCCCACGGCGGCGACCAGCACGAATCCGCGCCGGACGACGATGAGGGCCAGCGCCACGACGACCGCGCTGACGAACTGAACGAGGAAGAGCGGTCCCAAGGTGGCCACCGGGCGGTAGGCGATGTTCCACAGATACAGGTGAATAGCGCCCGACGAGGCAACCAGGAGCCCGGCCAACACCATGAGGATGACCTCTGCGGGATTCTCCCCACGGGCGAGAAGGGCCGACCGGAGGTGCGCCGAGTTCGGGGGGTGATGGAGGGTCGGGGTGTCGGTGGTCATGGCAACTCGCTTCCAGCTAGTGACCGAGGTTCTGCAGCGGCGGGGTGGGCGGCGGTGTGGGCGGCGGCGGAGAGGCGGCGATCGGCGGACCCGGACCACGACGGTGGACCCGAGGTTGCCGGGCGGGTGGTGAAGAAGGGCTCGACCAGTTGCACGCCGAGGACGGAGAGCGGGCCGCGGGCTCCCGACGTGGTCCGGGACTGCTCGACGGGAACTGGACGCCGGTCGAGTCCGGTGAGGATCGGCCGGGCGGCCGGCACGGGGAACACCGCCCGACTGGTGAACACGTCCCAGAACGTGAACACCGTCCCCAGATTGACGTCGATGCGACCCTCGGCCGCGTGGTGCAGGCGGTGGTAGGCGGGACTGACGATCACCCGGCCGAGCGGACCGAACGTCCAACGCAGGTTGGCATGGGGCAGCGAGCTCAGGCAGATGTATGCGGTGATCACCGTGGCCGGGATCACCGCCGTCGAGGACAGCATCACCACGGGGATCAGGGCGATCAGGAAGCTGGCGTGGACCAGAGGGTGGGCACGGAACGAGGTCAGGATGCTCAGTTCCTCCTGCGAGTGGTGCACGGCGTGGAACCGCCACAGGGGAACCCACTTGTGGTTGGCCCAGTGTGCCAGCCAGTTGAAGCCGTCCATCAGGAGCACCGCCACGACCAGGACGGCCGCCCGTGGCGCCACGGCGAGGTTCGGAATCACCAACCAAGGGGCGACCCGTTGGATGGCATGCGAGAAGCCGAGGTCGATGATTACCACCAGCGGTATGACCGCCGTGGCGTAGAGGACGAGGTAGGCCAGGTCCTGCACGTGCCCGCGAGCCATCAACGGCCGGCGCACGGCGGGGGCCACTCGCTCGAGCACCACAATTGCCCCGACGAACGCGACCACGGTCGGGCCGAGCATGCGCGCCCAGCCGTCCGACACCAGTCGGACCAGGGGCCGCCCCACTCCCATCTCGTGCACACCGATCGCCACCATGAGAACGGTCACCGAGGCCACCACCAACGAAGGCGCGTAGAGGGGCGGGCTCTCCGGCCGGCGATGGCACCGTCGAGTCCCGCGGTCGAGGCTGTCGGCGGCGGCGGTCATTCAGCTGACTGCACTTGACGGTTCGGGCGCTTTCACCCGGAACGGCTCGGCCAGCTGGGAGAGGATGACCTGCGGGCGCCAGCCTCCGGCGACGTCCTGTTCGACGGGCAGGGGCCGGCCGGAGAGCCCAGTCCGAACCGCTGGCGCCCCGGCGACCGGGAACCGAGCGCGACCGGCGAGCACATCCCACAGGGTGAGTACCACACCCAGGTTGGCGCCTTCCCGGTCGTCGATGTCGTGGTGCAGCCGGTGGTAGGCCGGACTGACCACGATCTTGCCCACCGGACCGAGGGTCCAGGGCAGGTTGGCGTGGGGGAGGGTTCCGAGACAGACGTAGACGGTGATCAGCACCGGCGCCATGCCGGTGTTCCCGAGCAGAACGATGACCGGGATGGTGGCCAGGCAGAACCCCGGCAGATGGCTCAGCGGATGGGCACGGAACGAGGTGAGCACGCTCAGTTCCTCCTGGGAATGGTGGAGTGCGTGCATCCGCCACAAGGCAGTGAACCGATGGTCGGCCCAGTGGGCGAGCCAGTTGCCGGCATCCATCATGACCAGGGTGACAACCAGCAGGAGCCAACGAGGCCACGATGCCACCCAAGTCAAGTGGATCCACGCCGCGTAACTCCCGAGCAGGTGGGCGAAGGCCACCCCGAGCAGGGTCACCAGCGGCACGACGGCCATGACATGGAGAGCAAAGAAGGCGCCGTCCTGAAGCTGGCCACGGGACAGGCCATCCCTGCGTTCGGCCGGCCAGTACCGTTCGCAGACCAGGACGACCACCACCAACGCCACCACCAGGGGGGCGACCAGCTGCGACCAACCCGAACCCAGGGCTGCACCCAGCCTGGCCTGGCGGCCGAGCGTGGACAGACCGATCCAGAGCAACCAGGCCGTGGCGCCGGCCAGCAGGAAGGCCGGCGCATAGAGCCGACCTCCGGTGGTCGGGGTCGGAGGCCTGGTCATGGTCATGGTCATGGTCGCCGGGGTGGCCTCAGGTGACCTGGGGCCCAGGCCCTGATCAATAGCCATAGCCACCACCCGTCGTGGTGGGTGGCGATGTTGCCGGGGGTGACGTGACCGGAGGTGACGTGGCGGGCGGCGCGGTCATCGGTGGCGAGGTGGCCGGGGGTGACGTGACCGGAGGTGCAGTGGCGGGAGGTGCGGTGGCGGGCGGCGCGGTGGCCGCAGGTGACGGGGTGGCGGGCGACGGGGTGGCGACGGGTGCGGTCGCGCCGCTCGCATTGTGCGACGACGGGGGCGTGGTGGTGGCCGTGGCCGGTGGCACCGAGGTCGTGGTTGTCGACGACGCGGTCGCCGATACGACGAACCAGGTTCCGTCCACGCCCTGACCGTTGGTCTCCCCCGCCTTGGTGTCACCGGCGTACCGATAGAGGGGCATCCCCTCGAAGGTGACCTGACGGGTACCGTCCGGACGGACGATGGTCCCGAGCGCGGAAGCACTGATCCCTCCCGACGCGGCCGTATGGTCGGATCCCGCTGGAAGTGTCAGAGGAGGCCAGATCGTGGCACATTCGCCGGTACAGGTGGTCTTCCCGACTCCGTCCGTGGAGAAGCGGTAGAGGGTCCTGCCGCTGTCATCGACCAGGATGACCCCGAGCGTTCCCCGCTGGGCGGCGGTGACGGTGACCGGGGCGGAGGCGCCGGTGGTGGTGGCGGAGGTGTTCGCCGAGGATGCGCCACTCGCGCCACATGCCGCTGGCCGCGGCAAGCACGGCAAACAGCGTCCCGGCGACCAACCAGCGGGATCTCCTCGTCGATGGAGTCGAGTGGCGCGCCGGGTGGATCCGTCCCGACATCGAATCGATGCTCGTGTTGACCGTGGACCTCATAGGATCGGACCTCTTTCCTGCTCGGGTTTTACCGGTACTACGTCCGGTCGAGAGAGATCGTTCAACCGCTGCGTCGCCGCCTCTGAAGTACCGGTTCGGTTTTTGAGAGACTCGGCGTCGCAGGCGGACACCCGCACACAAAAGGAGACGGTTGGTGGAGACGAGAGGAAGCGCCCTGGTCACCGGGGCCAGTAGAGGGATCGGTCGGTCGGTAGCCCTCGAGTTGGCCGCCCGGGGGTTCGACACGGTCGCCGCCATGCGCGATCCGCAGGACGGTGCCGATCTGGTCAGCGAGTCCGGTGGCCGGATTTCGGTGGCCCGCCTCGACGTCACCGACTCGGACACCTACCAATTGCCCGACGATCTCCGGGTACTGGTCAACAACGCCGGGGTGGACACCGATTACCTTCCCGTGGAGCACAGCAGCGTCGACGACTGGCGCTCCATGTTCGAGACCAACGTGCTCGGGGTGGTCGCCCTCACCATGGCCGCAGTGCCCATCCTGCGGGCCAACCGGCCGGCGGTGGTCTGCAACATCTCATCGTCGTCGATCCTGGCCTGGGTTCCCTTCTACTCCGCCTATCGGGCGACCAAGGCGGCGGTGTCGGCGTTCGGTGAGAGCCTGCGGGTCGAGGTCGCCCCCTCGGGCATCCGGGTGGTGGAGATCCTGCCCGGACCGATCGACACCGATATGTTCCGCCTGAGCACCGGCGATCAGGCGGCCACCCGGTTCGAGCGCTACCGACCGATGGCCGATCAGGCCGCCCGCCTCCGTCGGGAGGCCGCCGACCCGCTGGTCTCGCCCCCGGCGGACGCCGCCCGGTTGGTGGCCGACGCAATTCTCGACGACCACGGTCCCATGCGCTATGGCTGCGACCCACTGTCGGTCGGACTGCTCGATCTGTGGCGGCAGTCCGACGACGAGAGCATGTTCACCATGACCGGGCAGTCCCTGCTCGACCTGGTCGAGGCGGCGGACCCGGGCGAAAGAGCCGGTGGCCCCTCGAAGTAGATTGCATCCCTTGGCCGATCCACCACCAATGCCGGACGACAGCCCGGTCGATTCGGCCGCCGAAGACGTCGAGGAGGCGCTGCTCGAGGGCGATCGGACCATCGAAACCGGCGGTGCACGGGCGGCGCTCGGGTACCCGGTGTTCCGCCGGATCTTCTTGGCCGCGTTGGTGTCCAACATCGGGAGTTGGATGCAGACGGTCATTCTCGCCGCCTTTGTGTTCAACCTGACCGGATCATCGACGGACGTCGGACTGATGACCCTCGCCCAACTCGGCCCGCTCTTCCTTCTCTCGCCGGTCGGTGGGATGGCGGCAGACCGGTTCGACCGACGCACGGTGCTGTTGGTGGTGACCGCGGAACAGTGCGTGGTGGCGCTGGTGATCGCCTGGCTGGCCGACCAGCCCGACCCGCAGGGTCGAAGCGCTGTTCGTCGCCGTCCTGGCCAGTGGTATCGGACAGGCCTTCTACGCTCCGACCTACTCGGCCCTGGTTCCGACTCTGGTCGAACCCAAGGATCTGACCGGGGCGGTCTCCCTCAACTCCGCCAACATGAATCTGTCCCGGGTCATCGGTCCGGCCATCGGTGGCGTCCTCTACGCCAAGGTCGGAGCCCCCTGGGCCTTCGTCGGCAACTCGGTCTCCTATCTCGCCCTCATCGCGACCCTGGTCACCGTCCGCCTCCCTCCATTCCGAGGCACCTCGCAGAAGGGATGGCGCCGCCTCCTCGACGGTTTCGCCATCGCCCGCCGGGACCGCGTGGTCGGTCGCTGCTTGACCACGATGATGCTGTTCTCCTTCTTCTGTCTCCCCATCGCCATCCTGATGCCGGTGCTGGCCCACAACGACCTCGGCATCAACCCGGACACCATTGCCTACGGGCTGCTCTATGCCAGTTTTGGCGCGGGCGCGGTGGTCGGCGCGCTGTCGATCGGGACGTTCCTCGCCCGACAAGAGCTCGAAGGGGTGGTCCGGGTCGGACTCGGTGGCTTCGCCGTCACCCTGACCGTCTTCGGTCTGTTGCGCAGCTCGGGACCGGCCTACCCGGTCGCCTTCATCCTCGGACTGTGCTACTTCGCCACCGTCACCTCGCTGGCCACCGTGCTCCAGCGGCGGTTGGAGAACTCGGTGCGAGGTCGGGTGATGGCGCTGTGGGCCATGGCCTTCGGCGGCACCGTGCCCCTCGGTGCCATCGTCGCCGGTCCACTCAGCGAGCGGTTCGGAATATCCGCGGTGGTGGTAGCAGGGGCGGTGGTGGCCGCCGGTCTGGTCTTCTTCGCCGATCTACACGAGCGCCCGGGGCAGGTGCTGGGAGGGCGCCCGCCGGAGACCGGGTGACGTCGGAACGTTTCTTCCGTCAGTGCTCGATCAGACCTGCCTCATAGTCGGGGTGACCGGTCAACCACTGCGAGGCCCGCCGCATGCTGTCCTCGTTGTTCTTGTTGATGAACCGGTAGATGGGCCCCTCGAACCATCGCCACGGCCACGAGGTCAGGTTGTAGGTCTCGTCGAACTCGAAACGGGTGCGGTTGGCGCCGAGCGGGGTGAGCCGGATATGGCCGATCTGGTCGTTTCCCGGTTTGTTCGAGATCATCGTGTAGGTGTAGCCACGCTCGGGCTCCACGTCGGTGACCAGTTCGAGGGCGGTCCCCTCCCGCCCGAACGGCATCTTGAAGATGACCCGCCGGAGCCGTCCGTTGTGATGCTCGTCGCCCGGATAGATCACTTCGACCCGACGGACCATCGGCGCGTAGTCGGTCCAGCGGTCGTAGTCCTGGAAGAGGGCCCAGATCCTCGCCGCCGAGTGTGGCATCTCGAAGGAGTAACGGTGCTCGCGCATGCCCGTATCTTGGTGGACCAACGGCGACGCATGCACGATGGGCGGGAACCAACCGGGGCGGGCGGGCCGGTAGCGATACGATCCAATGGCTCCGGCGATGGCTCCGTGCAAGGGTTTCCGATCCGATGAGCGATCGGCGAGCGGTCCGGTGAGCGTCTTGCGAGGAGGTGGAGCGAGGAAATGGCGCTGGTCAACACGGTGCGGGGGCCGATCGACGGGCGCGACCTCGGAGCGACGCTGATGCACGAGCACGTCTTCGTGCTCAGTCCCGAGATCGCCAAGACGTCGGCGGAGTGGGACGAGGAGGGAGCGCAGGCCACCGCGGTGCAACGGCTGCGCGAGCTCAAGGACCACGGAATCGACACCATCGTCGATCTGACCGTCATCGGGCTCGGACGCTTCATCCCGCGGATCACGTCGGTGGCCGACCAGGTGCCCGACATCAACATCATCGCCGCCACCGGCATCTACACCTACAACGAGGTGCCGATGTACTTCCACTTCCGAGGACCGGGCACCATCTTCGGCGGCCCGGAGCCGATGACCGAGATGTTCGCCCGCGAGATCACCGACGGCATCGGTGACACCGGCGTACGGGCGGGCATCCTCAAGTGCGCGACCGACACCGCCGGTCTCACCCCGGGAGTGGAACGGGTGCTGCGGGCGGTCGCCCAGACTCACCGCCAGACCGGGACCCCGATCACCACCCACACACCGACCCCTCCCCAACCGTGGGGCCTCGAGCAGCAGCGGATCTTCGCCGAGGAGGGAGTGGATCTCACCCAGGTGGTCATCGGCCACTCGGGCGGAACCCTCGACACCGCCTACCACGAGGCGATCATCGCCAACGGCTCGTACCTGGGCATGGACCACTTCGGCATCGGCACCTTCTCAATCGAGGAACGGGTCGCAGCGGTCAAGACGCTGTGCGAACGCGGACATGCCGACCGGATCGTGCTCTCCCACGACGCCATGTGCCACGTCGACTGGTTCCCGCCGGCGGTGGCTTCGGCCTGGAAGGACTGGCGGTGGACCCACATCCCCGATGACGTCCTGCCCGCGATGCGTCGGGCGGGGATCGCCGAGGACGACATCACCACCATGATGGTCGACAACCCGCGTCGCATCCTCGAAGGGTGTGAGCCGTACTGAACAGCGCCGACCAGATCGCCACCATGGCAGGCGCCCACCCCGACGCCACCGCGTGGGTCAACCTGGCCGACGGGTCGGAGCTGACCTTCGGCGAGTGGGACGCCGAGGCCAACCGGTTGGCCCGCGGACTCGGCCAGAGGGACTGGGCACCGGGGACCGGGTGGTCATCGCCATCGGTCCGGACCAACCGATCCCCTGGCTGATCGCCTATGCCGCGGTCCACCGGGCCGGTGGGGTGGCGGTGCCGGTCAACACCAGGTTGGCCGGGCCGGAGCTGGTGGCCATTCTCGACCATGCCCAACCCTCGGTGGTCCTGGCCAGCCCCACCACCGAGGGCGGCGTCCCCTGGACCGACCTGGTGGACGGCGTACCCGGCCTTCGCCTGCTGGCCACCACCGGGCCCGGTGAACCGGTCCTCGGTGACTTCTGGACCCGGTTCGACCCCGAGCCCTCGGGCTTCCGGAGTCTGCTCGATCCCGATCCGACCGCTCTCGCCGAAGTCCCGGCCCCGAAGGGTCGATGGACATCATGTACACCTCGGGCACCACCGGAAAGCCGAAGGCGGTGGTGGTCCGGCACCATCCCGATCAGCGGACCGGGCGGGAGGTCCGGTGGAACGGGCTCGGCTTCATGACCGCCTCTCCGTTCTCGACGACCAGCGGTGCACTGCTCATCTACGGGCCGATGAGCGGCGGGATGAGCGGGTGGTACCTGCCCCGCTTCGACGCCGATCGGTGGCTGTCGGCGGTCGCCACACGCCGACCGGTGGTCGCCTTCATCGTTCCGGCCATGGCCCAACTCATCGTGGCCAATCCCCGCTTCGCCGAGGCGGATCTCTCCAGCCTGGCCGCGCTGACCATCGGGGGAGCCCCCATCGCCCGGGGGACCCTCCGGCGGCTCGGCGAGCAACTGCCCGGCACCGACATCCTGGTCGGTTACGGCCTGACCGAATTCGGAGCGGTGACCCGGACGCCGTCCGGAGACAAGGACCGCCATCTGGGCTCGGCCGGACGACCTCTGCCGGGAATCGAGATCCGGGTGGTCGACCAAGCCGGCAACCGAGGTGGCGCCCGGCGAGGTGGGCGAGATCACCGTGCGGGGGACGGTTCCTCCACGCGAGTACTACCGGGAAGAGGGCGCCAGTCGGCAGACCTGGCGGGACGGGTGGCTCCACAGCGGAGACCTCGGGTCGGTCGACGGCGACGGTTTCCTCTGGATCAGCGGACGGTCCAAGGACGTCATCATCCGGGGAGGCCACAACGTGGTCGCCCGGCGAGGTCGAAGAGGCCCTGTTCGCCCACCCGTCGGTGGCCGAGGCGGTGGTCGCCGGCATTCCCCATGACGTGCTCGGAGAGGATGTGGGAGCCTGGGTCGTGCTGCGCGAGGACACCGACGACCACCGTGTCGGACCTGCGGGCCTTCCTCCTCGAGCGGCTGGCCGACTACAAGGTGCCCCGCGCCATGCAGATCGTCGACGTCCTGCCCAGGAACGCGGCGGGCAAGGTGGTGGTGGGCGAGCTCGACAAGCCGGAGCGTCCCACCGATGAGCCGGGGCCGCGCCGCTCCGATGAGCTCGCAGAGCCCGACCGTCCTGGTCGAACGGATCGGAGCGGTGTGCCGGCTGACCCTCAACCGCGGGGACCGCCACAACCCGCTCACCCCCCGGTGCATCCGTGAGTTGCTCAGCGGCCGTCGCTGCCGCCGAGGCAGATCCCGACATCCGGGTGGTGGTGATCCGCGGCGCCGGTCGGTCGTTCTCCTCGGGATACGGGATCCTCCCCGATGACCTGGAGCCCGGCGACGCCGTGGGCTCGGCCGGCATCGAAGGTGACGTGGCCGCCATGCTCGAGCTGGCCGCCGGCTGGTCACGGGTCTGGGACTGCACCATCCCGGTCATCGCCCAGGTGCACGGCAACTGCCTGGCCGGCGGCACCGACCTCGCCCTCCACTGCGACATCGTGGTGGCCGCCGACGACGCCCGCATCGGCTTCCCCCCGGTCCGGTCGATGGGGGTGCCACCGACCAACATGTGGCTCTATCACCTCGGCCCGCAGTGGACCAAGCGTCTGCTGTTCACCGGCGACACGGTGAGCGGTGCGCAGGCCGCGTCGATCGGGCTGGTGCAGGCGGCGGTACCGGAGGCGGAGCTGGATCGGGTCACCCTGGAGCTGGCCGCCCGGATCGCCCTGGTCGGGCGAGACCTGCTGGCCGCCAACAAGCGGGTGGTCAACCAGGGCGTCGAGCTGATGGGGCGCTCCCAACTGCAACGCTTCGCCGCCCTCAACGACGCGGTGGCCCACCGCTCCCCCGAGGCCCGGGCCTTCACCGCCAGAGCCGGGGAGGTCGGGCTCAAACAGGCGGTCCGTGAGCGCGACGACCCCTTCGATCGGGCCGACGACCGGGCCGGGGGCGACGACCAGCCCGGAGGCTGACCGCGGCAGCATTCGGCGGCACACCCGTAGTGTGGACTTTGACCGTGGCCCAGACAATCCCCACCGACCGGGCCGACCTCGGGCCCCCCGTCCCCGGTCGGTCCGCGCCGGGCGGAGCTTGCTCGCTCCGGCGTCGGCCGTCGACCCGCGCCCGACCTCGACGACCTGCCCGCCGACTCGATTCTGCGTACCTTCCACCCCGCGGTGGCCAGCTGGTTCCTCCGCCGCTTCCCGTCGGGACCGACCGAGCCCCAGCGTCGGGCCTGGCCGCACATCATGGGCGGAGGAGACGTGCTGGTCGCCTCGCCGACCGGCACCGGTAAGACGCTGACCGGATTTCTGGTGGCCATCGATGCCGCCTACCGAGCACATGCCGACGCGACCCGGACCGCCGAGGCGTCCTCGACCGGGCCCGGGGTCATCTACATCTCGCCGCTCCGGGCGCTGGCGGTCGATGTCCACGAGAACCTGCAGGTACCGCTGGCCGGCATCGCCGACGAAGCGGCGCGACTGGGCCTCGACGGCGCCGGCGCTGTCCGTCGCGGTACGGACCGGCGACACCCCGACCGCGGAGCGGGCGGCCATGCGGCGGTCACCACCGGATCTTCTGGTGACCACTCCCGAATCCCTCTATCTCCTGCTCACCGCGGCCTCGTCGCGGGCGATGCTGCAGGGCGCCCACACGGTGATCGTCGACGAGGTCCACACCCTGGCCCGCGACAAGCGGGGCTCGCATCTCGCCCTCAGCCTCGAGCGGCTCAGCCAGCTGGTGTCGACCCGCGGGGTCCGGCTCCAGCGCATCGGGCTGTCGGCAACCCAGCGCCCCCTGGAGGTGGTCGCCGGTCTCCTGTCGGGAACCGACCCGTCCCGTCCCCCCACCACCATCGTCGACTGCGGCCACCGGCGGGACCTCGACGTGGCCATCGAACTACCGGGGAGCGAGCTCGAAGCGGTGGCCAGCGGCCTCCAGCTCGCCGACGTCCTCGACCAGATCGCCGTCCACGTCCTCGAGCACCGCACCACGCTGGTCTTCGTCAACACCCGCAAGATGGCCGAGCGGGTCGCCCATCAGCTGGCCATGCGACTCGGCTCACCCGAGGACGGCGACCCACCGGTTTCCGGTGCCGACCGGATCGACGCCGCCCTCCAGGTGGCGGCCCACCACGGCAGCCTCTCGTCCGCCCGGCGCCGCATCGTCGAGCAGCGCCTGCGGGCCGGCGATCTGCGGGCGCTGGTGGCCACCGCCTCGCTCGAGCTGGGAATCGACGTCGGTCCGGTCGAGCTGGTGTGCCAGATCGGGTCGCCCCGGGCGATCGGCACCTTCCTCCAGCGGGTGGGACGGGCCAACCACCAGCTCGAGGGCACCCCGGCCGGACGGCTCTACCCGCTCACCCGCGACGAGCTGGTCGAGTGCACCGCTCTGTTGGCCGGGGTCCGGGCCGGACACCTCGACGTGCTCCAACCTCCGGTCGCTCCGCTCGATGTGCTGGCCCAGCAATTGGTGGCCGAGGTGGCGGCGGCCGGCGAGTGGGAGGAGGAACCCCTCTACGCGCTGGTCCGGTCGGCGGCCCCCTACGCCGATCTGTCGCGGGAGAACTTCGACCAGGTGGTCGAGATGGTCTCGTGGGGGATCGCCACCGGGCGGGGACGGCGCGGCGCCCACCTCCACCACGATGCGGTCAACGGTCGCCTGCGTGCCCGGCGGGGCGCCCGCCTGGCCGCGCTCACCAGTGGTGGGGCCATACCCGAGACCGGTGACTACCGGGTGGTGCTCGATCCCGACGGTGTCACCGTGGGATCGGTGCACGAGGACTTCGCCGTCGAGGCCACCGCCGGCGACATCTTCCTGCTGGGCACCCACTCGTGGCGGGTGATCAAGGTGGAGACGGGAACCGTCCGGGTCCACGATGCCGGCGACCTCCCCCCCACCATCCCCTTCTGGCTGGGCGAGGCACCGGCCCGCACCGCCGAGCTCTCCGCCGAGGTGGCTGCGTTGCGCGCCCGTATCGAGCCGTTGCTGGCCGCCGGCGACGGCGAGCAGGCCAGGCGGCTGGTTCGGGACAGGGCCGGGGTCACCGAGGAGGTGGCCACCCAAGTGGTGGCCTACCTGGGCGCCGGTCTGGCCGCGCTGGGCGTGCTCCCCACCCAGGACCGCATCGTCATCGAACGGGTCTTCGACGAGAGCGAGGGCACCCAGCTCATCGTGCACTCCCCCTACGGCGGCCGCATCAACCGGGCATTGGGGCTGGCCCTGCGCAAACGGTTCTGCGTCTCCTTCGACTTCGAGTTGCAGGCTGCGGCCGACGACGACACCGTGGTCCTCTCTCTCGGCCCCCAGCACAGCTTCCCGTTGGCCCGCGTGCCCAAGATGCTCCAGAGCGGCACGGTCACCGAGGTCCTGACCCAGGCCATCCTGACCCACCCGATGCTGGCCGCGCGCTGGCGCTGGAACCTCAACCGGGCCCTGGTGGTGCCCCGCTCCCGCGGTGGCCAACGACGCCCGATCCACCTCCAACGGATGGAGGCCGACGACCTGCTGGCCGCGGCATGGCCGGCCCTCGCCGCCTGCCAGGAGAATGCTGCCCCGGGTCCTCTGCCGGTCGCCGACCACGTGCTGGTGCGACAGACGGTGGACGACTGCCTGACCGAGCCGCTCGACGCCGCCGGTCTGGTGGCGCTGCTCGAGGAGTTGGAGGCCGGTCGGGTCGAGGTGCACCTGGTCGAATCCACCGAAGCCTC
The DNA here is from genome assembly GCA_963734395.1 of uncultured Acidimicrobiaceae bacterium. Lineage (GTDB taxonomy): Bacteria > Actinomycetota > Acidimicrobiia > Acidimicrobiales > RAAP-2 > Bog-756. Next base: position 32,286 of record CAVTGY010000005.1, read on the forward strand.
GCCCTTGGCCCACGGCATCCTGAACGGGCGACCCTTCACCTTCCTCGACGGCGCTCCCCTCGAGGAACGACGCACCCGGGCCGGTGCCCCTCGAGCGGGGTCTGGGCCCGATCGGGCCCAATGGCCTACCCGTGGGTCTGCCGGTGGCGGCGTCGGAGTTGGGCCCCCTCGACGATGCGGCCGCCGCCGAGGTGCTCGAGCAGGTGCGGCCGCGGCCGCGGGATCCCGACGAGTTGCACGAGCTCCTCTGCGCCGTGGTGCTGTGCCGTCCGGTCGCCGACTGGCAGCAGTGGTTCGACGTGTTGGAGTGGGACGGTCGGGCCAGCGTGCTCGACGGGGCGTGGGCGCCGACCGAGCGCCTGGCCATGGCCGAAGCGGTGGTGGGGTCGATGACCGATCCGCTGGTCGACGGCGACGATGGGCTGGCCGAGTGCATCGGCGGGCATCTCGAGGTGTCCGGTCCGGTGACGGTCGAACAGCTGGTGTCGGTCGGGCCGCTGCCGTCCGGATCGCTGCTCGGTGCGCCGGTGACCGCCGCCCGGGCCCGCACCGGGCTGGCCCGGCTGGAGGCGGCCGGTTCGGCCATCGAGCTGCCCGACGGTCGGTGGTGCGCACGCCACCTGCTGGTCCGCCTGCACGCGGCCAGCCGGGCACGCCGGCGCCGGCACGTCGAGCCGGCCAACGTGGCCGACTTCGTCCGGTTCCTGGCCTGTTGGCAACACGTCGCCTCCGGCACCCAGGCCGAGGGACGCAGCGGGCTCCTGTCGGTCGTGGAACAGCTCCAGGGCCTCGAGGTGGCCGCCGGCGAGTGGGAGCGTCACGTGCTGCCCGCCCGGGTGGCCGACTACGACCCCCGTTGGCTGGACGAGCTGTGCCTGGCCGGCGAGTTGGCCTGGGGTCGGCTGACCCCGCGCCACGAGCGGGAGGCCCCGGCCGGGACGGCGATCACGATCATCCGGCCGTGACGACCCGTCACCCGTCGGGGAGCGTCGACCCCGTCACCGGCCACGCCGCTGGCCATCGTGGCCCGTGAGCGACCTGGCCTGGATGCTGGCCGCCGTGCGTGCCGACCGGAGCCCGATCGAGCCGACGGTGGGGGCTTCGGCGGACATCTTGGCCGCGCTCCGGTCCCGTGGCGCCTGTTTCCGGTCGGAGCTGGCCGACGCATCGGGACGGCTGAGTACCGAGGTCGACGAGGGACTCTGGGATCTGGTGGCCCGCGGTCTGGTGACCGCCGACGCCTATTCGGCGGTGCGCTCGCTGCTCTCGGTCCGACGCCGTCAGCGTTCGGGGTTGCGGCGCGGATCGGTGCGACGGGCCGCCCTCGGCCGCCGGCGGAGCGCGGTGGGAACCGGGGTCGGCGAGGGACGCTGGTCCCTGCTGCCCGAGCCGGACGCCAACGGCACCGGACCACACAGCGGCCCGCCCGCCGAGGAGCTGGCCGAGGCGGTGGCCTGGCAGCTGCTGGCCCGCTGGGGCGTGGTGGCGTGGGAGCTGTGGTCCCATGAGTCCTACCGGGTTCCCTGGCGCGACGTGGTCCGGGCACTCCGCCGGCTCGAGGCCCGCGGTCAGGCCCTGGGTGGCCGGTTCGTCGCCGGCATGTCGGGCGAGCAGTACGCCGTCGCCGGAAGCGGCGGCGCTCCTCGCCGACGTGCGCCGGGATGCCACGCGGGGGGACGAGGTGGTGGTGGCCGGCGCCGACCCGCTCAACCTGACCGGCGAATGGCTCGGTGGCACCCGGGTGCCCGCGGTGCGGTACCGCACGGTCCACTACCGGGACGGCGTGCCCGAAGAGCCGGCGGCCATCCAACCTGTGCTCTGATCTGATCCGTGGAGTACCGACCGCTTCCCGGGTCACCCGACTGGTTCGTGCGGGCGCTGGCCGTTCCCCAAGAGGACATCGTGGTCGACGTCGACGGCTGCGCCATCCACAGCCTGGCCTGTGGGCCTGCCGGCGCGCGGGGGCTGGTGTTCGTCCACGGCGGCGGCGCCCACGCCCACTGGTGGACGCATGTGGCCGCCACGTTCAGCCCCGGTTTCCGGGTGGTCTGCCTCGACCTCTCCGGGCATGGCGACAGCGGGCATCGCGCCACCTACTCCCTCGAGCAGTGGACCGACGAGGTGATGGCGGTGGCCGGGGCGGGCGGGATCGACGGGCCCCCGGTGATCATCGGCCACAGCATGGGGGGATTCGTGACCATCGCCACCGCGGCGCGTCATGCCGAGGTGGTGAGTGGGGCGATCGTGTGCGATTCGCCGGTGACCAAGGTGGATCCCGAAGTCAATGCCTACCGACTCCGCGAGGCCTTCGGGTTCCCTCGGATCTACGCCAGCGTCGAAGATGCGGTGGCTCACTTCCGCACCGTCCCGGCGCAGGAGCACTATCTCGATTACGTGATCGACCACGTGGCCCGCCGCTCTGTCCGTCCGGTCACCGGGGGCTGGCAGTGGAAGTTCGACCGGGGGATCTTCGCCCAGTTCGGAGCCGGCATCCGCGGGGTGGCCACTCCCTATCTGTCGCGGGTTCGGTGCCGGGTCGCCCTGCTCCGATCCGAATACGGTCTGGTCACCGCCGACATCGGGCGGTACATGTACAACGAACTCGGCCGGGTCACCCCGGTCATCGAGATCCCCGAGGCGGGACACCACGCCATGCTCGACCAACCGCTCATCCTCTTGACCGCGTTGCGCTCCCTGCTGGCCGACTGGGACCACTCCGAGCCCCACCGGCGGGACGCCGCCGCCCCCGCCGCGGGCAGAGAAGGGACCTAGGTTCGCGTTCGGTGTCGTGCCGCGGGTCCCTACCGAGCGCAGTCGACGTTCTTTGAACGTGGCCCCGGGCTCCTCGGCGGGAGGACCAGCGGACTCGATCTCGCTGTGGGTGGTCGACCTCGACCAATGGGAGTCACGGGGGCTGGACCCGGCCACCCTGTCCCGACAGGACCGGTCGCAGGCGGGCCGACTGCCGCGAGCCACTGCTCATCAATCGGCTGCTGGCTCGTCGGTCGTTCACCCGGACCATTGTCAGCCAGGCGCTGGGCACCGAGGCAGGTGATCTGGTCATCGCCCGGTCCTGTCCGACCTGTGGCTCGAGCGATCACGGACGGCCCTTCGTGGCCGGATCGCCGATCAGCTTTACGGTTTCCTCCAGCGGGGCGGTCGCCGCGGTGGCCGTATCCGAGTCGCCGGTCGGCGTGGATATCGAGATCGCACGCGACGACGTCGATCCGCTTCGCGCTGCGCTGACCGGAGACGAGCAACGCCGGATCACCGCGCTGCCGGCGGATCAGCGGGGATCCGGCTTCTTCCGACTGTGGACGGCCAAGGAGGCGGTCATCAAAGCCGGCGGGGGCAACCTCGGACACGACCCGGCCACCATCGACGTCTCCGGCATCCTGGCGGCTGACGAAGTGTTGGCCGGTGACGGCGACCGGCAATGGCACGTCCGGCAGTTGACCGCCGAGCGCCGGTCCGAAGGCCCGGTGGTACTGGCGCTGGCCGATGCGAGCGGTGGTCCGGTGGTCAGACGTTCAGTCGACCTCTAGCCCGAACTCGGAGACCGGGGTCTTCCGGTGATGGCGGCTGTTCTGGTGACGGCGGATGGTGGTCCTGGCGGTCCTGGCGGTCCTGGCGGTCCAGGCGGTCCAGCAGCTGGTCGAGACGCCCGCCCACGATCCCGAGTTGTGGTTCCTCGAAGATGGTGTTGTGCAGTCCGGGGATCTCGATGGAGGTCACCTGCCCGGTGACCACCGATCCCCATCCGAGGTCGCTCTTCCCCACGGCCATGGTGGCGCCCTGCCTGGTCCGCAGCACCGCTACGTCGCCGGTATAGGGACCCGGTTGGTAGTGCATGACCGCCAGATTGCTGGCTCGATGCGAGCGGAGGATGGCCCCGCTCACCCGGTCGGAGGGCGGGTTCCGTCGGAATCGGGCCCGACGGCTGTCGATGACCGCTCGGAGCCTGCGCATCCGTTCGGCGGCGTCGGCGACCCGGATGTCGGGCCAGTTGAGCACCGCTTCCGCCCATAGATAGTGGAGCGAGGAGCGAGGGACCGGGCTGTCGATGAGCACAACCAGGGACACCTCCTCGCCGGAGTCGACGAGGCGCCGAGCGGCTTCGTACGCCACCAGACCGCCGGCCGAGTGGCCGCCGACCACGTACGGCCCCGCCGGCTGCAACCGGAGAATCTGCTCGGTGGCCTCCTCTGCCATTTGGGCCACGGTGTTCCTGGTCGGTCTGGTCAGGCTGTCGAACTCCTGGACCTGGATACCGACCAACGGACGATCGGGGGAGAGGTGTGACCCCAGCCGCCGGTAGCGGAGGGCCGTTCCCAGGTAGGCGTGGATCATGTAGATCGGTTGCTTGACCCCGTCACCGTTGACCGACAGGTACGAGGGACCGTCGGTCTCCGGTCCCACCAGTGCGGCCAAACCCCCGATGGTGGTGTCCTCGATGATCCGGCCGATCTCGATCCGGCAGGAGAACTCCTCCTCCATGGCGGTGAGCAGTTGGAAAAGGGCGAGTGAGCTTCCCCCGAGATCATCGAGGAAGTCGTCCTCGGCCCCGATCGGACCCTCGATGTGGAGGACCAGACCGGCCAGCCGGGCCACCGTATCCACGGCGGCTTGATCCCCACCGGTAGTGGCGGCGACCGCTGGAGACGGCGCCGCATAGGAGACGCGGGCCGGTCGGCAGGTGGGGAGCAAGTCGACAGCCACCTTTCCGTTGGCCGTGGTCGGAAAGGCGTCCACCACCACCACCTGGGTGGGAACCATGAAACGCGGCAGGGAACCGCGGAGCCATCCTCGCAAATCGGACGGGGTGGATCCGTCGGCGGTGGTGGTGACGTAGGCGACCAGCGCCGCGTTCGGCCCGTCACCGGTCGGGGTGACCACCGCCTGGGTCACGTCGGGGTGCCGGCAGAGCATGACTTCGATCTCGCCGGGCTCGATGCGGAACCCGCGCAGCTTGAGCTGGCGATCCCTTCGTCCGCCGAATTCGATCACCCCGTCGTCGGCGGAGACGACCGAGGTCCCCGGTCCGGTAGATCCGGACCGGGGATCCGTCCTTCCCGGTCCACTGGGTGAACCGCTCGGCGGTGCCGTCCGGGTCGCCGCGATAGCCGTCGGCCACCTGCGGGCCGAAGATGCAGATCTCGCCGGTATCACCCTGGGCGACCTCGACCGAATCCTCGTCGAGGAGCACGATGTCCGCTCCGGGCAGGTGCCGACCGATGGGTACCGGTCCGGAAATCGGTAGCTCCACCTCATGGGCGGTGGCCAACACGGTGGCCTCGGTGGGTCCGTAGGTGTTGATCAGCCGGGTGATGGAGGTCCGCACGAGAAGATCGGTGGCCAGGGAGTCCGAGAGGGCCTCGCCGCCGACGATCACCGTCCGCAACGACGACGGCAACCGGCCGGCGCGCAGGAGCTCCCCGACAACCGACGGCGTGTTGGCCAGCATGGTCGCCCCCGACCCCATCTCCGCCACCGCCAACGCGGTGGGGACGACACGCACGGTGCCGCCCACCATCAGTGGTCCGAGCACTTCGAGGATGAACGGATCGAAACTGAACGAGACACTGGTGGTGGTGACGGCCAGTTCGTCCGGGCTCAGGGTGAAACGAATCCAGTCGGCCACGCTGGTCAGGCTCCGGTGCGCAACCTGTACCGCCTTGGGTCGGCCCGAGGAACCCGAGGTGAACAGGATGTAGGCGGCGACGTCGGGATCGGGATCATCCGGCGCGCCACCGGCGGTGTCCCGTTGTCCGAGACTGGGCGCGATGATCGACGGGTCGATGGGCGAGATCGATGGGTCGAGGCTGGCAGCCAGCCCGGCATCGGCGACGAGCGACGACACGCCGGCCCGGTCACACATCTCGGCGAGCCTGGCCGCCGGGTATTCGGGGTCGAGGGGGACGTAGGTCGCGCCCGCCCCCCAGATGCCGATCATCGCCGCAATCGCCTGTTTGGAACGGGGGAGGCAGACGCCGACACTGTCTCCCGGTCCGATGCCACGATCGACCAAGTCGCCGGTCACCGATGCCGCCGCCTGGTGAAGCTCCGCGTAGGTCCACCGGGCATCGCCGTCGACCACCGCCACCCGCTCGGGGGTGGCGGCGCCCTGATCGGCCAGCAGGCCGACCACCGACCGACCGCGGTCCGCGGCCACCGGGTCGTTGGTCTCGCCGATTCTGGTCTCGCCGGTCTCACCAGTCTCGCCGTCAGGTGGGTCGTCGGTGCCCGACAGAACCTGTCGATAGACACGGCCCTGGAGGGCGGCCAGATCGTCCCAGTTGAACGCGCCCACCCGGTCGGGGCCGGCCTCCCCTTGCCGGCGTCGAAGTTCTTCGTCTGTCGCCAGGCGAAGCAGGGCCCCGGCGAACGCCTCGACATCGAAGGCGGGGACCACCGCGCCGACCCGATCGTCGACCAACGATCGCAGACAGGGAATGTCAAAGGCCACCACCGGCGTGCACACCGCCAGCGCTTCGGCCGCAACCATGCCGAAGGTCTCGTACCGGCTGGGCATGGCCAACAGATCGGCCCCGGCCAACCACCGGAACCGATCGTCGGCGGAGATTCGCCCGACGAACCGCACCCGGTCTGCGACCCCCAGTCGTTGGGCCTGCTCGACCAACGCCTGGCGATCGGGTCCATCTCCGCCGAGCACCAGATCCTGCCGGATCGATCCGGCCACCCGGGCGTAGGCCTCGAGGAGCAGATCGAGCCCCTTCTGGGCGATCTCCAGCCGGCCGAGGTAGACGATGTCAGAGCGAGGACACTCGTAACCGGAAAAGGCTGCCGGGTCGAGCCCGTTGGCCACCACGGTCACCTCGGCGCGCGGGTTGCGTTCGGCCAGTACCGCCCCGAGGTCATCGGAGACCGCGATCATCGAACGGTGCGAGCGGACCCCGATCCCTTCCACCCAGTGGAACGGCAGGTGGTACTGGGCGCTCTTCTCCTTGGCGAACAGCCACTGGACGACCCCGAGCACCGGGCGGTCGGTCATCCAGGGCACCGACACCGACGAGAAGGGTGCGCCGAAGTCCTCGATCACCAGATCCGAGGAGTACCGGAACAGGGCCAGCGGGAGCGAGGCGAAGTAGCTCAGGCGTTCGGGGAAGTCACCCCCGGCCATCCCCGAGTGCACGTAGCGGACGCCGTCTTCCACCCGGGTTTGCGCACCGCGGTACCGCGAGCACACCACGGTGATGTCGAATGCGTCGGCCAGCCGCCGGTTGATCTCGTGGGTGCGCACCGATCCGCCTCCGGCTCCGGGTCGACGCGGATCCTCGTACCCGAGGTGGAGAACCCGGGGCTTGGTCGGTCTGGCATTTCCCGCGGCTGAGGAGATCCGCAACAGGTTTCGCAGGCAGAAGAACAGTCCGCATCCCAGCGCCCACAGGCACCAGACGGCGGTGTGGTGGCGGAGTACGACGAGCGGGAGACACCCAACCACCACGGTGAGACACGGGCGCCACAACGTCCGCAGAGAGCCCGGCCAGGTGCGGGTGACCTGTCGAAGGAGGGTGAAGGCCACGATGCCACCGCCGATGACCACCGCCACCGCCAGGCCGATGATCCCATGGAGTCTCAAGCCGAACACCTCCAGGGCCGCGCACAGTGCCACACCGAATGCCAAAATGGAGGTGGTGCGCCGGAAGATGCCGGTGGCCTGAAAGTAGGTCGTGGTCAGGTTGACCACGCCCATGGCCAGGCCGGCCAGTGCCGACCACGGCAGGATGGAGGCCACGTCGCCGTAGCGCGCCGGGAACAGCATGCCCACCAGCGGCGCGGGAAGGGTGGCGGTGATTGCGGCGATGGGGACGGAGACGGCCAGGTACAACCTGATGCTCTGCTGGATCACCGTCCGCGGATGGCCTTGCCCGGCGACCATCCTGGCGAAGATCACGATCGAAATGCGCCGACCCGATGAAGACCGGCACCCGGCCGAGGATGTTGGCGGCCTGGTAGGTGGCCAGTGCCGGCTGCGTACCCAGGACCAGGCTGCCGATGACCACGTCCATGCTGGCCAGCACGGCCACGCCGGCCTGAATGGCCATCAGACCCTGTGTGCTCGCCCACAGGTGGCGGCCGGCCATTGCCGACCACGACCAGGTCGACGTCGCGCGCCATGTAGGCCAGACCCACCCCGGCGACGACCCCGGCGCCGAGGGCAAATCCGGCAATGGCCCCACTGGCGCCCGCACCCAGAGCGATCAGCGCGAACCGGTACCCAGCTTGACCATCACCTCGGCCACCTTGAGCATGGCGATGAGACGGAACCGCTGCAGTCCCTGGAAGAAACCGGACGCGGTGGCGTCCAAGAAGATGAGGACGACCGAGCAGAAGGCCGCCACCAGCACCCACCCGCTGGCGTAGTGGGCGACGATCAGACAGGTGGCCAGGCCGGCGGCCACGCCCTGGAGCAACGTGGCGAACAGGCAGAAGGAGATGGCCAGGCGGCGGCGGGCCAGGTCGCTCTTCGAGCGGAGCACCTCCTGGGCCAGTACCCAGGGGAGGGCGGCACCCGATACGGTCCCGCAGATGAGAAGCAGTGCGGAGATCGATCCGGCCTCGGCGAACTCCCGGGTCGGGAGCAGCCAGAGGAGGAGGAGGGTGTAGGCGTAGTTGAGCAGTGACACCACTGCCGGTGGCCGACACCACCACCGTCTCGTCGCCCATCCGCCTGGCCGAGCGGAGCCGGTCGGTCGCCGGAGCGTCGACCGCCGACATCGGCGTCGGCGCGCTGGTCACGCTGGTCACTCGGGTGCCCCGGTCATCGCCCGCACGTCGAACACCTCGAGGCTCCCGTCGGAGGGTCCGTTGGCCGTCGAAGACCAGCCGACCCCCGTGCTGCACGGCTCGCTCGAAGGAGGGTCCGGCGATGCCGTAGCCCTGCGCCACCAGCAGCGTGGACAGCACCACGTAGTCGACGTGATGGGCTCGGAGCTGGGCCACCGTGGCCCACTGCCCGATGACCCCCCGGGTGAGGAGGAACTGGGAGGTCCCGTCGGTGGTGGATACGACCGCGGACGGTGCCACGTGCTGGCTCTCCCAGCTGATCAGCCGCACGTACTCGTCGTCATGACCCGTGTGGATCGACGTCCACGTGCCCAGGTCGAAGAGGAACACGGCACCGACCGCCACGATCGCCACCCACTTCCATCGCACGGTGCGTTCCGCCATCCGTCCATCGACCCACACCACCACGCTGATAACGCAGGGAAGCAGGAGGATGTAGTACATCTGCTCTTCGATGGTGCCGAACAGCGGTGGCATAGCCAAGGTAGGCGGCAGCCGACAGTGTCCACATCGCACCCATCACCGACGCCCGGCGCTTGGGGTCCCCGACCAGACGCTTGGGATACCAGGGCTCCAGCCTCCACACCAGCCCCAGCGCGCAGAACGCCCCCGCGGCCAGAACCAGATAGGTCACCCCGAACTCGGACATGTCGGCGACCATCCTCGACAGGATCGAGACGTGCGTCTGGGGCGAGTTGAATCCGGAGTTCTGCGAGGCGCCGACCAGGCGGAGGATCCCGATCACCTTGCCGTTCCACCAGACCTTGATCCCGAAGTGACTGGCGTCGGCGAAGATGGAAACGGCGTAGACGATCGAGGGCGATGAACGTCACCCTCAGAATTTCCCGTCTGGTGACGACCCATCCGCCAATCAGAGTGAGGAACAGGGCGAACAGGACGACCAGGCCGAAGGTCTCCTTGGTGGAGATCGCCACCCCGCCGGCCAGCCCGGCCAGGGCCACCAGGTTGCGGCGCTTGAACGAAGGGTGATCGACCGCGTCGGCCGCCACCATGCAGAAGAACATGGTGACCACCGCCAACTGGGCCGGTGCTTCGAGCATGACCCGGCTGTCGAAGCTGATGGCCAGCGGGTCGATGGCGAGCAGTAGACCGGCCACGATGGCCGCCTGTCGACGGGCCATGCGGTCGACCAGCAGGAAGGTGACCACACAGGTGGCCGCCCCGAGGACGACGTCGACCTGCCGGAGCGCCGAACAGGGTGGATTCGGTGCCGCCGTGTAGTCCGAAGACCAGGATGATCAGGCCGTAGAGGTAGAAGGCGGTCGGGGGATGGAGGACGAAGGGCAGCCCGTAGAGGGTGACTCCGTGGCCGTGGGCCACGTTGAGCGCGATGTTGGTGTAGCTGGTCTCGTCGATGAAGATGTCGTACGCCGATCGCAGGGCGGTCAGACGGGTCGCCAGGGCCGCCGCGCCGATGAGCACCACCCAGGTGGCGCGGTGGACGGCCACTCGCCCCAACCATGAGCGGAGCGATTCCAGGGACGAGACGGCCTGCTCCGCCACCACCGCGGGCGGTCGGGGAGGCCAATCGAGCTCGATGGTGGGCTTGTACTCGAGTGCTGAACTCATCACCCGGCCAGGGCGTCCCGCGTGCTGTTCATCAGTCTCGGTGGTCGCCGGCGCGGTGCCGATGGCCGGCGACACCAGATCGATCGGCCGGGCCACGGCGAACTGCACCCGCCCGTCATCGATCGCCGATGGCGAGAAACCGGCCCGACGCAGGGCCACCCGGGCCGTCTCCGTGTCGGTGTTCCGCAACAGGACCACCAGCTCGCCCGGGCTCAGCACCCGCTTGTCGGTGCCGCGGAAGCCGGGGACCTCACCGTTGGGGAGCAGGTCGACCGGCACCCGAACCACGGTGGCCAGATCGGTGATCGTCCGCCGGTTGTTCGGCGCATGAGTCAGGCGCCCCGCTTCGGCGCCGGAGCAAGGACAGCGTCTGATCGGCCATCTCGTCCCAGGTGAACTGCGAGGCCCACTGGCGGGTCCGCTTGGCCATGGCCACCGCCGCGGACTCATCGCTCATCTGGTGCAGCGCCCGGCGATCTCCTTGCCCAGATCCTGGTCCTCCTCGATCAGCCAGCCGGTCTCGCCGTCTCGGATGGAATCCCTCAGGCCCGGGCGCCGATAGGCCAGGACCGGGACCCCGAGCAGAGTTCGCCTCGATGACCGAAAGGCCCCAGCCCTCGCCCTCTGAGGCATTCACCGACAGCCACGCGGTCCGCATGAGCTGATCGCGCTCGGGAGTGCTGACGCGCGCCGTGGATCACCACATGCTCTTCGAGATCGAGGGTCGGCGACCAGAGTCTCCAGGACCGCGCGCTCAGGGCCGTCCCCCACCACGTGGAGCTCCGAAGTCGGGGAACTCCGACAGCACCGACGGAATGGCATCGGACGATCGAGGCCACCGATTTGTGTGGGACCAGTCGAGCGACGCAGACGATGCGGGGAGTGGCCGACCGACCACGGATGCCCGGCAACGACGAGACTGCCGAATCCGACCCGGGGGGAATGACCACGATGTCTCCCTTGAGACCCAAGCCGGCGTCGAATGCCCTTCCGGGTCGAGGGTGAGATGGCGATGATCGTCCGGTCGCGGTACACGAGGCTTGCTCCAAACCGTTCCAACCATTGGCCGATCTTGGAAACCAGCGGCGGAAAGTAGAGCGGGAACTGATCCTGATGGACGTGGTGCAGCAGCATCAACACCGGAGTCTTTCGCTTGACCACCAACGGGGTGAAGAACGGAATGCCGTTCTGGCTGTCGATCACCCCGCGGATGTACTTCCGGTACATCAGCATCCATGCCAGCACCCACGGGATAGACCGTGAACCGACCGCCCCTGCGGACGATCCAGTAGCCGTCGACCTGCTCCTTGCGACGCTCACCGGCTACCGCCGAGGTGAGGAGGACCACGTCGTGGCCGCGCTCGACGAAGCCACGGGCCAGGCGCTCGCACACCAGTTCGGCACCACCGGCCTCGGGGTGTTTGCAGTCCCGCCAGTTGGTCATGACCACCAACCGCCGTCGGTGCTGCTTGGAAGCCTTCATTTCCACCCGCCTGCATCACCCTCTGCGCCCAGCGATCGACGGGCTTCTCGCAACTCGCGGAACGACCTCACCCCGTCGACGAGGGGCCGGAACGAGGACTCGGGGCTGTCGGTCCACTGGATGGGCAGCTCGATCATCCGGTGCTTGCGCAGGCGGGCCAGGGCCAGGACCTCGACGTCGAAGGCAAAGCCGGTCAGCGGTGCTCTCGGCGAAGAGCGATTTGGCCACATCCGAGTGGAACAGCTTGAACCCGCACTGGGTGTCGGTGATCGGCCCGCTCAGATTGGAGGCCATGGTGCGGAAGGCGAAGCTCCCCAACCGGCGCATCCTGCCCTGGGGAACCTCGTAGCCAGCACCGGTGCACCGCCGCGATCCGATGACCACCTCCCATCCGGAGCGGAGAAGGTCGATCCCCATTCGGAGCGCTGAGGGAGGGGTGGACAGATCGGCGTCGCAGTAGCCGACGAACGGAGCCGACGACCGCTGGATGCCCGTCCTGACCGCGGCGCCCTTTCCCCGGGTCCGACAGCTGATGATCTCGACCGGTACGTGGGCGTGTCGCGCTGCGGTTGACCACCTCGGCGGTGGCATCGACGCACCCGTTGTCCACCACCAACAGGTTGAGGGAGAGGTCGCGATCGGCCGCCTCGTCGCTGATGGCAGCCAACGTGGCACCGATCCTCCTCTCCTCGTTGAAGGCAGGGATCACCAGGTCCAACTCGGCACCCTGTCCTCTCCGTTGCCTCCCGCCGGCGAGGTTGGGCTACCTCGTTGACCGTTCGCTCGCTCCTGTTCGCTCTTTAACCGCTCGTTCTCTCATCGCTGGCTCTCCCATCGCCCGGTTACCTCCTCCTCGACTGATCGCGATCACACTCCACTCGAGGCGCCGCCCGCGACAGCGACACCCATCTGCTCGCTCAACATGGTCGGGTCACCGACTGCATCGACCAGTCGATCCACCAGATAGCGACGGGTGTGGGCCGGGATCGATCCCGCATAGCGCTCGAAGTACTTCGACGCGTGCAGCGTGCTCTCGACCAGAAACGGGAGGTCCGAGGGAACCATCTCCCGGATGGCCAGAAGCGGGATCGGCGACTGAAGGGGGCGGAACTCGCCACTCCAAAGTCCGCGCGCTTCGCACCTTGGGATGGAACTGCCCGATCATCAGACCGTTGCTGACGAACTCGTCCTTCAGTTCTCGCTGCAGGGCGTTGAGATCGTCCGATGAGGCACGGTCGATGTGGGGCAGGACGATCAGGATGCTGACCAGGTGCCTCTTCGAGGTCGGGGCCATCTGCTGCAGTTCGGTGAACTGCTGCATCGAGGTGCGCACGGCGGCGATCAGATCGTCGCTGGCGCACTCCGCCTCAGGCCGGCACGAGACATAGAGCAGCCGCTCGTCGAACGAATGCTGGATGTAGGGACAGACCGGCCCTCTTCGGCCCAGATCGGCGTGGGGAGTTCCGAGGAAGGTGCGGGCCCATTCGAGGGTGCGTGATACCGCCTCCAGGTCATCGGCCCCACAGCCCAGGCGATCGAGCGATCCGGCGTCGACCGGTCGGCTCGGAGTGGCGAGCGCCAGTCGGGTCACCGCAAGCCGCTCTCGTCGGCCGAGCCGGAAAAGGGTCGACGGTGGTCTGAGAGCAGGGCCGTCCGCCGGGACGCAGACCGCATAGGGGTACCGCCGCAATTTCAGCATGTGTGCTCTAGGCCGTCACTCTCTGATTGCCCCACCGGTGATAACCACTCTTAGTAGTGTCCTAACTACTTTTAGTGGTCGACTATCGAACATTATGAGCGAGCGAGCGATAACTGCAAGGGCTTCGGGCACTTAATTCGGTAAATCACCGATAAACCCCGAGTGCCACTTCACGCAATCTGGTGCCGACTCAATGTCGGTCGATGTTCCCGAGCGTCACACTCCGACGACCTCATCGCCGGAAGCTCGGACCGCCGGACCGATGGCCCTGCGTCGGTCGTCAGATGCCGGTCACTGGCTCAGTGGCTCAGCTGGTGTGGCGCGACGTCCTCCAGCCAACGACCCAGATCATCCCCCGAAACCGCGTCGGGCCTGACCGGGAGAACTCCCATGCTGTCGAGGAATTGATCGCACTTGGCTTCGAACGACAGGCCGTAGACCGGTCGCTCGACCGCCATGGCGAAGATCTGGGCGTGGAGGCGCATCGCCACCACCCCCCGGCAGCATTGGACGATTCCCAACATGACTGCCGGATGGAGGTCTGGACCGATGAACCGCATGCAATGGCCGTTTTGCCATCTTCTGCTGCAACGAGCGGCCCAGGTCCAAGTCGGTGAGTGCCGCCCCCAGGTGGTAATCACCCTTGTCCGAGAAGGACAGGTAGAGAATCTCGCAGTCCTTCCCCTCCGCCCACCGGTCGAGTCCTTCGGCCATTCCGGACAAGCAGCGGTGATCGGAGGTAGCTCCGGCGCCAGGCTTGAGGGAGACCGCGACCATCGGACGGTCGGCTCGAACCCCGGCGGCCGCGAGCGCGGCCCTTACCGCGTCGGCCGGCGCCGGTTGGAGTTCCCATGCCGGGTCCCGCACCAGCGTCGCGTATTCGGGCCCACCGAGTGCCGTCACCGATGCGGTGTCCCGGGCGGACACCTGGCGCGCCTTTCGAGCCACCCGGCGCAGTGCCCAGCCCACCGCGGCCGGCATGTCCGGATAGGCACCAACCGAGCAGAGCTCGACGTCCTTCCCCATGAACTCGGCCACCAGCAGCACGAACGGGAGACAAGCGACCAGAGGGGGGATCCCCCGACCGAACATGCCTCCGCCGCCGATGACCACAGTGTCGGCCCGGAGAAACTCGCCAAATGCCCTGGCCGACACCATCGGCACCGAATGGATCTCCGGTACCAGCCTGGCGATGCGCTCGGGATTCCGGCTGAGCACGGTCACCCTCCCCCGTTCGAGAGCTGGAGGGTGCGACCTGGATGAGGATGGCATCATCCCCGGTGTTGCCGTTGCCGTAGTTGCCGATCATGAGCACGCGCTCCGATCGACCGCTGCGCCCGGCGGACGCTCCGATCAGCGCTCATCGAAACTCTCTCTGGCCGGACGTGGTCGGCTTCGACGATCGTCGAGCCGGATGGCCTGTCGGGGCTACCACTACGCGGCCCCGTAGAAGGGAGCGCCTCCGCTGAACACGCCCCCGTCGGAAGAGACCAGCCAGTAGCCTCCGGTGACGCTGTCGGCCGCCATTCCCACCACCGGTGCGTTGAGGGTCAGCCCTCCGACCGAACCGTGGAAGATGGCATCCCCGAACGAGAAGATTCCTCCGTCGGAGGCGACGAACCAGTACCCGTCGCCGTCGGGGGAGGCGGCCATCCCGTTGACCGGCTTGTTGAGGACCATGCCTCCGGTCGAACCGTAGAACGGCGATGCGAAGGCGAAGATCCCGCCGTCGGTCGCCACCTCCCAATACCCCCCGGTCCAAGGGTCGGCAGCGATGCCCACCACCGGCTGATTGAGGTGCACTCCACCCATCGAACCGTGAAAGGCCGCATCCCCGAACGAGAAGATGCCTCCGTCGGAAGCGACCAGCCAGTAGCCCCTCCCGTCGCTGGTCGGGGCGATGTCGACCACCGGGGCGTTGAGGTGCGCTCCACCCATCGAGCCGTAGAAATGGGCGTCGCCGAATGCGAAGGTCCCACCGTCCGCCGCCACCAGCCAGTAGCCCCCACCGTCGGGCGTGGCCACGATGTGATTGACCGGCTGATTGAGCGCCTGGCCGGCCATCGAGCCGAAGTACATCGGCGTCGCCGAAGGGCTCCACGCCTCCGTGCGAGTCGGCGACCCAGTAGCCCCCACCGTCGGGAGTGGCGGCGATGCCCACGATCGGCCGGCTCAGTGAGGACGGGCTGTCGCCGGCGGAGACAGTGATGCTCAGATCGGCCGATGCCGAAGCGCCGACTGCATCGTGGACGGTGACGGTGAACGCAAAGCGACCGGACGCGGTGGGGATGCCACCGATGACTCCCGACGCCGCGCTCAGGCCAAGACCGGGCGGGAGTGCGCCCGAGCTGACCGACCAGGTGTAGAGGGGATCCCCCGCCGTGGCGGTGAGCGCTGCCGAGTAGGTCCGGCCCTGGATGGCCGACGCCAGGGACGCGGTGGTGACCGAGAGGGGTGGGACTGACCGGCTGGGGCGTGCTCAACGTGGCGCCGAGCTCGGCCAAGGTCGGGCCCCCGGGATCCTGGCCGGAATCGCTGGCGATGAGTTGGGCTTCGTCGTTCCAGTCCACGATGAAGTAGTCAAGCGCCACCGCCCGGTCGATACAGAGGTGCATCGCCGCCACGGTGCCGTTGCCGGTGTTCTCCCCTCCCAGACGGATGCTGGTGCCCGCCACCAGGGAGGCGATGTAGTCGGCGGGATCTTCGAGTTGCGGCGTGGGCAGCACGGTGGCCGCGTCGAGATAGGTGGTGTAGGCCACCGAATTCGAGGGGTCGGGCAGCGAGTCCAACAGGTCGGTCCAGTCGAGGCCTTCGTTGAACTCGTCCATCGATTCCGCCGGTTGGAGCAGGGCGTCGACCACGGTCGTCGCACCCCCGGGACGTTCTCCCCAACCGGGGAGGAGCACCAGCTCCTTGGTGTGGAAGTCGTTGTGGAGCTGGCCGTTCAGCCAGATCCCGTAGTCGACGATGTTCTGGTTGTAGGCGGTCGAGAAAGACCTGCGCCTGGGCCGTTGTACCGGTACCCGGGGTCCACCCCTGGACGGAAGGCCGGCAAGGCCGCCTGGGTGCTGGCGTCGTACGCCCAGTAGCTGTTGGTGTGGCCGTTGTCGTCGGGGAGCGGGTAGCGCAACTCGCCGAGCGGTCCGCCTCCCTGGCGGATGGCGATGATCTCACCGGGTTGGATCTGGGATCCCAACCAGGCCAGGTAGGTCCCTTCCGCGGCCCGGACCGCGAGGTCGGTGAACGCGTTGGCCACGTTGTTGCCCGATGGCCGCACTACCGCTGAACACGTCGCCGTACTGATTGACGAACCGGGTCCCTCCCGGAAGCGAGGAACACCCAGTCCGGCGGGTACTGCAGGCCCGGATCGAGCACGACGCTCATACCGGCCGACCGGACGGCGGCGATCTTCGCTTGGATCTGACTCATGTAGGCGGAAGAGAAGGTCCCCTGGGTGGGCTCGATGTCGTTCCAACCCACCTGGACGGTGATGGCGGCGATGCCCGCCGCCTTCTCCTGGCTCAGGTAGTTGCCGCTGGCCCCGAGGATCCCGAGGATGGGTTTGCCGCCGGCGTGGCTCGACACCACCGACGACGCCGTCCGTCCGGTGGACGGCATGGCCGGCCGCTGTGACCGTCCGCTGCGCGCGAGCCCCGAAGGCCCCGAGGACGAACGGGACCACCGCGGTGACGCCGGCGAGGAGGACGGCCGACGGCGGCGATGAGGACACGGGTCGCCGCGTTCGGGGCGCGTGTCGCCTTCGAGCTCACAGTCCAGCGTTCCGGTTCACTGCCCAACTTTCCGGTTCGGAGACCACAGCCGTTCGATGCCGAACGAAGCGGTCCTTGCATCCCTATCGGTAGCCACCCACCGGACAATTGAGGAAATTCAGGGAGAGATTGACGAATCTTAACCGATCACCCGACCTCCGGTTCGTCGGTGGGCGTTGCCGTCGATCCGCTCCAGGCGGTGTTCTGACAGGATCCGTCAGGGGCCGCTGGGGTCGACGCCGGGTCTCTTGCCTTTTAGTTTCGCGAATATCGGCCGTAGATTATCACTTACGGACGATGTTTCGACGGAAATACGTATCGTCTCAAAGGCGATAGATAAAGGCGCGATCGGCGGGCCGAGCTCAACAATCCGACCCCGACGCCAGGGTGTCTTCGACCTCCACCCAGGCCCGCTCCGCCGCCGACCGGCGGATGGCGTCAAGCACCAGCATGTCCTTCACCCCGTCGACGAAGGTGGCCGGACGGGGACCCGGGGGCGGGGTCCGACCCTCCATCCGGCAGCGGAGCACCTGGGCGAGCCGGGTGTAGGGCCCCAAGTCCATGCCGTGGGAGATCATCCGCTCATAGGTGGTCCGCACCAGACCGTCCGGAAGCGGCGGGGCTTTCTCGGTGGGGAGGTCCTCGGGAACCGGCATCGTGCGCGTCCCGTTGACGGTCGGCCACCTTGACCGTGGCGCCCACGCCCTCGATCCAGGCGGTGGCCTTCGACCCGATGACCCTGGTGATCACGATGGGCGGACCCCAGTCTCCCGAGGTGCTCTGCATGGTGCCCACCGCACCCGACCGCATCCGGAAGTGCACCACGAAGGAATCCTCGGCCGACATCGCGGTGTCCGCCGCATGGGGTAGGGAGGCGCTGACCGACTCGAATTCGCCGAGGGTCACACGGATCTGGTCGATCACCTGAGAGCCGTGCGCACCCAGCCACCCACCGCCCTGCTCGACATCGGCCCACCACTCGGGCACCTCGGCCGAACGGTCGGCCAGCAAGGGGAACGTGGAGGAGCGACGGTTGCGATCCGCGGTTCACCGATCTCGCCGGCATCAACGGCGCGGGCCAGGATCGCCTGGCCCGGGTCCCAGCGGAACTCGCAGCCGAGCAGGTGGACGATGTCCGCCTCGACCGCGGCGGCCAGCACGGCTCGCGGGCCTCGTTCGGCGTCCCGGGCGAACGGCTTCTCGCAGATGATGCTCTTGCCGGCGGCGATGGCGGCCAGGGCGATCGCCGCGTGGGTGTGGGGTGGGGTGGCGATGGTCACCGCGCCCACACCGTCGAGCAACAACGCTTCGTCGACCGAGGTGAGGCTCACCGGGATGTCGAACAGGCGGGCTCGCTCGGCGGTCTTGTCCGGATCCCGCCCGACCAGCGCCACCACCTCGAAACCCGCCGCCCGAAGGGCCCGGACATGGGTGATGCAGCCGAACCCGGTTCCCACCACCACCGCGCCGTTCGACGGGCTTCCGTCTCATCGGGCCTCCTCGATCAAGGACCTGGTGGCATCGGCCGCCGCCCGGGCGGCGTCGCCGGACGACCGTCGGTGCAGTGGATCGGAGAACACTTCGACGCCGATGGGGGCGGTGGTGCCGGTGTCGAACAGCGCGGCGAGGATGCCCCGGAGGTCGAATTCACCCTCGCCGGGGAGGTCCCGATGATGCAGTGTGGCTTCGACCAGATTGGACTCGGCCTCGAGGGGCCCGTCGTCGAGCTGAATCCCCATGATCAGCGGTCCGGGGACCTGGCGCAGTTGGTCGACGCTGTTCCCGGCGCGGACCAGGTGCCAGGCGTCGATGTTCAGGCCGCCGTTGGGCTGATCGGCCCGCTGCACGATGTCGAGGGCGCGGGTCAGATCGGGGATCTTCGACCAGGGAAGCCACTCGATGTGTACCAGCAGGTCGTGCTCGGCTGCCCGGGCGCACAGGCCGGCAAACGCCTCGGCGGCCCCGTCGACATCCCAGGAGCCACCGAAGACATCGACGGCGTTGACCGAGCGGGCACCGAGTGCATCGGCGATGGCGAACAGTTCCCGCTCCCCGAAACCGAAGACGTCCTCGCTGTCCAGTTCCGGTGTGATGTGCACCTCCGATGCGCCGGGGAGCCACCACCAGGCCGGATCCAGCTCGGCCACCACCAGGTCGTGATCGGCCAGCATCGAGCGCATGTCGGCGTCGCTCAGGCCCTCGGCCCGTGCGGCGGCGTAGTCGCGTCCCCACATCGACACGCGCGGCGAAGCCGGCGGACTGCGCTGCCGACAGGCGATCTCGCGAACGGCGTACCCCGCCTCAGGGTGCCCGAGCACAGGATCAGGTCATCGGGTCCCATCAGTGGTCCATCAGTACCCGGTCACCCTGTCCACCTGACCGACCAGTTCCTTCCCGGAGCGGTAGCGAATGAGATTCTCGGCAAAGAGCTCGAGTGTCCGCCACACCGTGCGGGGCGAGGACCACGAGATGTGCGGGGACAGCTTGACCCGAGGATGAGTGTAGAGAGGGTGACCGGATGGCAACGGCTCGGGCTCGACCACGTCCAACGAGGCTTGGGCGATACGCCCGTCGTCGAGGGCGCGGAGCAACGCCTCCTGGTCGATGAGGGTGCCCCTCGACACGTTGACCAGATGGGCACCAGGCTTGATGTCCGACAGTGCCGAGTCGTCGAGGAGCCGGTGGGTCGCCGCGGTGGCCGGCGCCGACACCACCACATGTTCGGAGCGAGCAAGAAGCGAACGGAGATCAGGACAGAGGCGAACCTCGGAGAGCGGCGAGAGTTGGCTGGTCCGCCGAAGCGCCACCACCTCCATGTCGAAGGCCACTGCACGTCGGGCCACCTGAGTCCCGATCGCACCGATGCCGATCACGCCGAGGGTGCGGCCCTCGAGCCCCCCGAGGTCGGCGGTGTTCCATTGCGCGGGTGGTTCGGTGATCCACGATTGCGGAAGGTGCTTCTCGAAGGCGAGCATGGTGGCCAGCACGAACTCGGCGATCGCCGGAGCACCGGCGCCGCGCGAACAGGTGAGGAGGCGGTCGCCCACCACGTCGATGGGGAAGCCGTCGACACCGGCACCGAGGATGTGCACCCAGTCGATCCTGTCGGTGAGGGCGTTCTCGATAGCGGCAGCGTTCGTCGGCCAAGGTGACCAGGACATCGGCTGTCCGTCGCCGCAGTCGGGACTTCCGGCGGCGACCAATTCCACCTCCGGCAGCGCCACCCGGAGGCCCTGCATCAGGCCGTCGCCGAAACGGCCCCCGTGTACCGCCACCGCCGAGCCGGTCACCGTTCGGCCAGGTCCTTGAGCACCCCCGGTGCATGCACGGCGGCCAGACTGTCGTCGAGGTAGGAGGGGGCCTCCTCGGTCTCGATGAACCAACCGGTGGGGCACATGGTGAGGATCTCGACGAAGGAGAACCCGGCCCCGGCCAACTGAGCCTCCAGGGCGCGGAGGAGCATCCTCTTGGTGCGGGCCACGTTGCCGGCGGTGTTGACCGCACCGCGGGCGACGAACGCGGTGCCGTCGATCTGGGCCATCAGCGAGCTCAGCAGGATGGGGCGGCCGTGCCGGCCGGCGTCGCGTCCCTCCAGGCTGGTCTTGGTGCGCTGCCCGAGGACGGTGGTGGCGGTCATGTGCCCCCCGGTCTCTCCGAAGACGCCGTTGTTGAGCATGATGCAGGTCACGTTCTCGCCCCGGGCTGCGGTGTGCAACACCTCTTGGAGTCCCTCGCTGACCATGTCGCCGTCCCCCTGCACGGTCAGCACCACGGTGTCCGGCCTGGCCCGCTTGACCCCGGTGGCCAACGATGGAGCCCTCCCGTGCAACGCCTGGAGCACCTCCACGTCGAGGTTGTTGGAGAAGGCGGTGTAGCAGCCGATGCCGAACACCGCGATCGCCCGGCGGATGAGATCGAGCTCGGCGACCGCCTCCAACGCGCAGCGCATGGCCACCGGCTCGCCGCAACCGGGACACAGGTGGTGAGCGCCCACGTCGATGAGGGTGGGCACGAAATCATCGACCAAGCGGGCCGGAGCCTGCGGGGGTCGGTCGGTGGGCACGAACTCGGTCACTGCGACACCAACCCGGTGATCCGCTCCTTGAGCACACCGACCTCGAGATCGGGAGCGATGCCGAAGCCCGAGCTGTCGAGGCTCAGTCCCCCGATGAAGTGGACCGGGGCGGCACCGAGCACCGCCAACCTCACGTCGTCGATCATCTGCCCCTGGTTGTTCTCGTACACGGCCACCGCGCCTTGCGCCGCGGGCGGCATCGGCGACCACCTCGGTCGGGAACGGGTACAGGGTGATCGGCCGTACGTAACCGACGGCCAACCCCTCGGCCCGGAGCTCGCGTACCGCGGCCTTCACGTAGGTGCCCGGTGTGCCGAAGGCCACCACCACCACCTGGGCGTCGTCGGTGTACTCGGTTTCCGCCCTCGGCTCCACTCCCCGGACCATCGCCTCGGTGGCGACCACGCACGCCGCGTAGTGGTCGGCGAGGTCATAGCCGACATCGTCGCGCTGTTTGGCGGTTCCCAAAAAGGAGAGCAGTTTGGCGTGGCCGGACCCGCCCGACGATCCGTCGAGGGCCCACTCGGGCACCGGCCGGGTCCGACCGATGGGAATGGTCACCGATCGGGCGGTGTGGGCCAGGTAGTAGTCGCCCATGACCAGCACCGGATTGCGCCACCGCTCCGCCAGATCGAAGGCGTCGACGATCAGCCCGGCGGCCTCGGCCGCATCCGACGGCGCCAGCACGATGTGGCGATAGTCGCCGTGGCCGCCACCACGGGTGGCCTGGTAGTAGTCGCCCTGGGCCCGGGCCATGTTGAGCACCACCAGAGGCAGACGGGCCATGGTGATCTCCGATAGCGACTCCTGCATGAGGGAGAGGCCCTGGCCGGTCGAGCCGGTGGCCGCCGGCATGCCGGTGGCGGCTGCGCCCCAGGCCATGCCGACCGCTTCGATCTCGCTCTCGGCGTTCATGCACACCCCGCCGACCTCGGGGAGCAACCGGGCCATGTGCTCAAGGACCTCGGTGAACGGCGTCATCGGATAGCCGGCAAAGAACCGGCACCCGGCGGCGATCATCGCCTCGGCGATGACCTGGCTGCCCTGGAGCAGGCGCCGGTCACGGGATGGGGTGGCCACCGACCCGGTCACCTCGGGACCTCGACGGGCGTGTCGTACTTGTAGACCTGGAACACGAAATCGGGACAGATCTGGGAGCAGGCCGCACATCCCGTACAACCCGGGCGGAGCCGAGGGTAGCGGTAGCCACGGGCGTTGACCTGGTGATCGGTCATCACCAGGACGCCGGGTGGGCAGGCGTCGATGCACAGGTTGCACCCCTTGCAGGCGTCGACATCGATGACCAGGGTTCCCCGGGTGGTCACCGTCGGCGAGTCGGTCATCGGACCTGCCATCCGGCGGTCGTGCCATGCCGGTGCCGAACCGG
The DNA here is from genome assembly GCA_963734395.1 of uncultured Acidimicrobiaceae bacterium. Classification (GTDB taxonomy): domain Bacteria; phylum Actinomycetota; class Acidimicrobiia; order Acidimicrobiales; family RAAP-2; genus Bog-756. Next base: position 55,098 of record CAVTGY010000005.1, read on the forward strand.
GTGGGAGCGAATCGAAACCGGTCCGCAACGCCCGCTCGTTGAGCGCGGCGTGCTGGGCGCGGTACGCGGGGAGCGAGGCGCACGCGGCCTCGACCAGGGAGGGCAGCCCCACCATTCCGGTCGCCGCCGCGTAGGCCCCGATCATCACCATCGATGCGGCCATGACGTTGCCCACGTCGGTGGCCATGTCGGCGGCGGGAACCTCGAAGACCACACAACCCTCCCCGAAGACCTGCTCGGGTACGACCGAGTCGTTGACCAACACCACCGTGCCCGGTCGTAGGCAGGCCAGCAGATGGTCGGCGTGCTCGTGGTGCATGAGGATGGCCGACCAGGTGGTGGCGATGGTCGGCGGTGCCTCGATGGGGCCGTCGGCGACGATGACGGTCGATTCGGTGGCCCCTCCCCGCATCATCCCGCCGTAGCTCCCGAAGACCTGGACCTCTCGCCCCTCGTCCACCGCCGCCCGGGCCAGGGTGGCCGACGCCAGCTGGATCCCCTGTCCTCCGATGCCGCTGATGATCAGCTCCCGCTCCACAGATCAGTGATCTTATGGATACAGAACGCTGTTCTGCAACTGCTAGCTGTCCGTCGACTCCCCGGCGAGTTGGTCGGCCAACAGGCGCCGCCGGACCTGGCCGGTGGCAGCGGTGCGCGGAAGCCGGTCGACCAGCCGGATCCGCCGGGGGTGCTTGAAGGCGGCCAAGCGCCCGCACACCGGGCCCGGAGCATCTCGACGGTGGGTACCGGCCGGCCGGGTGCCGCTACCACGACCGCCCAGACCACCTCTCCCCAGGTGGGATCGGGCACACCGACCACCGCCACTTCGGCCACCGACGGGAGCCGGGCCAACACGGCCTCGACCTCGGCCGGCACCACGGCCTCGCCCCCGGTACGGATCAGATCGCCGGTGCGGCCCACGATGCTCAGGTACCCCTCGTCGTCCTCCTCGGCGAGATCGCCGGTGCGGTACCACCCGTCGACCAGGCAGGCGGCGGTGGCATCGGGATCGTCGAGATAGCCGTCGAAGAGCACCGGGCTCTTGACCCACAGCTCGCCGTCGTCGCCGATCCGCACACTGACCCCGGGGGCGGGCGGTCCGCAGCTGCCCGGCTTGGACCGGATGTCGGCGTGGTCGAGGGCGGCGACACTTCCCGACTCGGTCGATCCGTAGAACACCCGGAGGTGGGCCCGGGGCACCGTGCCTTCGATGGCGATGAGCAGATCGAGGGGGGTCTCCGATGTCCCGGTGTCGGCGAACCGGATCGACGCGAGGGGGTCGGTGCCCGAAGAGGCGACCTGGTCGATGATCCGGCGCCAGACGGCGGGCACGCAGTTGAGCCGGGTCGCCCGGTGCTCTTCAACGGCGCCGACGATCTCCTCGGCGCCAGCGGCACGGAGGAGGACGACGGTGTCGCGGGCCTGCCACTGCTGGAGGGCGATGGTCCACGCCCCCATATGGAACAGCGGATACGGGCAGACCATGATCCCCCGCGGCTCGAGGAGGGCGCCCGGATGGGTGCGCAGGTAGTTGGTCCGATGGGCGAGGAGCGCCGCCTTGGGCCTACCGGTGCTCCCGCTGGTGAAGAAGGCGACGTGCGGATCGGAACCGGAGAGGCGGTCGTCGGAGAACGGGGCACCCTCCAAAGCGGCGGCCATCTCGCCGAGCTGACCGAGGGTGAGGGAGGACACGCCCGCCGGCAGGGACCGGCCGGAGTCGGTGATCACCAGGCTCGGATGACAGACGGCGAGGATGTCGGCGGCTTCGTCGGGTCCCAGCAGTCCGTTGACCGGAACGAAGACGGCCCCCAGCTTGCTGAGGGCGGCGAACAACGGCACCGCGTCGAGATCGGTGGCGCTCCACAGCACCACCCGCGAACCCAGGCCGATCCCGAGGGAGGCGAGGGCCCGGGCCCACCGGTTGGCGGTGGACTCGAGGGCGGCGAAGGTCAGCGACCGGTCGTCCACCACCGCGGCCAACCGGTCGGGAACGGCGTGGGCGGCGTTGGCGAAGATGTCACCGATCAGCAGGTTGCTCTTCCCATGGTGTGGCCCGGTTGGTTCCCATCGTGTGATCCGGTTCAGCCTGGTGTGCCCCGGTTCGCTGCTCTTGCTGTAGAAGAACACTGATCTTAGAGTGGAGGAACGGCGCGCTGCCGATGGGTGCCGACGGGGAGGGAACGAGGATCACCATGCCACCACTCACCGAGACTTTGGCCCGCCGGGCGGTCGAGCGAACCTACGCCGACCGGCAGGTGGAGTACACCCAGGAGATGCAGCGGATCATGGAGGCGACCTACGACTACATCGAGCGGACCGGGAGCCTCGAACCCTCGCTGCGGGACATCCTCGGGCACACAGGTCTCTCGACCCAGGGCTTCTACCGCTACTTCCGGTCCAAGGACGAGCTCATCCTGGTACTGCTGGACGACGGGCGACACCGGCTGGTCGAGTACCTGAGCCACCGGATGCAGAGATGCAACCTCTCCCGGGGCTCGAGCCAGGGCGTGGGTCGAAGGGGTGCTGGCCCAGGCCTCCAACTCGCGGGCCGCGGCCCGTACCCGGCCGTTCGTGGCCAACGAGGACCGACTGTGGGAGCTGTTCCCCAACGAACAGTGCGCGTCGATCGACCTGTTGGTGACCGTGCTGGCCGACGCGCTGGCCGAGGCCCCCGGCTCGTCGGGTGCCGACGCCCGCCGCGCCGCCGAGGCCATCTACCACCTGGTGTTCGGTGTGCTGCATTCGCATCTCCTCTTGCGCACCCAGCCCTCGCGTCGGAGAGATCGAGCACGCGGTGCGGTTCAGCCTGCGGGGTGCGGGCCTTCCGGTGGAGGAGGGTTGATGGAGCGGTCCCTCGGAGACGTGGGAACCAAACTCCTCCTCGAGAACGATCGGGTACGGGTGTGGCAGGTTCGGCTGGACCCCGGTGAACAGGGTGACGTCCACCGGCACCAGCTCGACCATCTGCTGGTGCAAGTCGCCGGCGACCGGATCGCGGTGGTCCCCGAGCCGGACACCGAGGGTCCCTTCCGCCACTACCTCGAGGCCGATGTGATCCCCGGCGCGGTGGTCGAGGTCGCCCGGGGCGGGGTGGAGTCGGCCCGCAACGTCGGCAGCCAGCCCTATCTCGAGGTGGTCATCGAGCTCAAGGAGTAGGAAACTGCACCTGTTGGGCCTGCGCGAGGAGCGATGACCGATCGGCGGCAAGGATGTATCCGCCACTGATCGCCTTGTCCAAGCTGGCTGCATACAGGGCGAGGTAGTTGCTCTTGCTGTGGTACAGGCTGACCAGGGTCGCTTGACTAAAGGGAACCGCCGATCCGAACAACGAGCAGATCGTGCTGGTACCAGGCGGCGCCGACCCGCTGAGCGTCGATACCGGGACGTCGACGGCCGGGGTCCGCACACCGCCGATTACGTTGCCGTGGCTGTCCAGTGCCAGCGCCGGTGGGTTGGTGCTGGCCAGGCGGAAAGGGGGTGGGGACGCCGGTGGGGTCCCCACGTCCACCCACCGGTTGAACGCGGTGAAGGCTGCTTGGACGACCGTGTGTTGAGGACCGTCATTGATGGGGGTGGTGCAACCGAGAATTCCGGTGTTGGAGCCCACCAGATAGGCATCGGCGTGGGACGTTCCCGCTATCTCCCAGGTGCGGATGCGATCGGTGTTGGGCTGTTGGGCCGGCGCGTAGCCCAGCTCGATGAGGTCGGTCTGCGTCTCGGACATGAAGACGGGAACCTTGAGGTCGGTGCGGATCCGGAGATCGGATGGACCTTGTTGCTTGTTTAGAGGTGATCGACGACCCGTTGAGGGAGGCGCCGGTTCCACCCCGGCTGTGAATGAAGATCCCGTCGAACGCATCGGTGACCGGTTGCAATGCATCGGCGAACGTCGTCAGGTAGAACGCCGACTGCGATTCACCCACGGCGACGATGTGCCGTGGTTGCAAGCCGCCCAACACCGGCCCCAACGGAGCGCGGAGGGCCAGGCCGATTTGGGCGAACATGTCCAATGCGTACTGGTCACCAGGATGATGGAGGGTTCCATAGCGTGCCGGTTCGTTCTGGACGAGGCCGCCGCTCGGGGCGGAAGCCACCGAACCAAGGATCGGTGTACCACCGTTGACGGCCAACGCCTGCGCCGACACTCCCACATAGGCATACCCGTCCCTCATCAGGGCGGGATTGAGGTAATCCCAATCAGGGGCTGATTCTCCAGCGGAGACGTTCATCCATTCCACAACCACCGTGCCATTGAATCTTGCCGGATCTGCCGGCCGACGCACGATGATCCTCGTCCGGTACGGTGCTGTCGTCGTCGGTGCGATCGACCACTTGCCACTACTGGGAGCGGACGTCGCGGTGAACGCCGTCGCCGTACCTGAAGCGAAGTACTCCTGTTCCACGTAGCCGTTCGCAGCAAGATCGAGGGGCAGACCGGAGAGGGGCTCGATGATGTGGCCGGTCGTGACCGGGCCGGTAAGCGTCGCTTCAGCCGCGATAGGTGGCGCTTTGGGTGGACGCTGCTCCGCTCTGTGACGTAGTGGTGACCCCTTGACTGGTTCCACACGCGGTGGCGACGCACGCCACCGCTGCGAGTAGCCCGACAATCGCTGCGGTGATTCTGGTTCTGACTACGTTCAAATCGGGTCCCCCACCCGTTTACTGACCGTCTTTCATGCGACGCGCAGCTGAACCCTACAGCCACATCAGTTGCGAGGACCAGTGGACGCGGCACGGCACGGTCATTCTGGATCCGCGGTCGACCGAGCCCGTGGACCCGACGCCTCTGCTCACCCCTCCGACTACCTGTCACGGTGGCCAGGGAGACTGATACCGCGTCTGCCAGCCGCCAGGGCGTCAGAGTCCCGGAAACCGCTCCTCGAGGGACGCGAGCACGTGGTCGGCCCCGGCCGCGGTCAGCTCGTCGACCGAGAAGTGCCCGCTGGCCACGCCCACCGAGATCGCCCCGGCCGCCCTGGCCGCTTCGATGTCACGGGGGGTGTCGCCCACCACCGCCACCTGCGACGGGGTGAGCCGGCTGTGCAGACGAGCGGCCTTGTCGATGGCGATGCGGGTGAGCTCGGCACGATCCGGTGAATCGGATCCGTAGGCACCAAAGATGAAGAACCGGTTGAGGTCGGCCGGGCCCAGCTTGGTACGGGCGGCGCCTTCCATCGCACCCGAAACGATGCCGAGCAGAACCCCGGCGTCTCCGAGCGAGCGCAGGGTCTCTACCGCGCCGGGAAGCACCCGGTACTGATCTGAGACGATGTCATCCGACAGGTGCAGGAGATAGCGGAGGTAGAGCCGGACGAGCTCGTCGTCGCTGGGCGGGCGTCCTATCACCGCCATGAAGGTCTCCCGGGCCACCTGTGGATCAGTCTCTCCCGCTGAGGTGTGCTCGCCGATGTCGGCCGGAATGCCGTAGAGCTTCTCGAACGCGGCCTTCCAACTGCGCGCCCCGGCCCCCCCGGTGTGGATCAGGGTCTCATCCACGTCGAAGAGGACCACCACTGGTTTGGTCAGGTCGCTCATGGCCGGATCCACCCTCGTTCGCTCGCCGGTCGGAACCTCTGGCAGCGTAGGCGCCCCGCCCCCTCGACGTCGACGCGCCGGGGGACGTCTCAGGCGGCCAAGTGGGCGCCGGCCATGCCCATCAGGAAGAGGAAGTTGTCGACGTAGAACTGGCGCCGGACTTCCTCGCCGGCGTCACCGAGGGACGCCTCGAACCGCTCGAGCGGTTTGCGCCCCCCTTCGACGTGCGGGTAGTCCGACGAGAACATCACCAGGTCCGGCCCGCCCTGTTCGACGATCCACCCGACGTCCTCGGTGGGATAGGGGGTGAAACGAACCTGCCTGTGCACGTACTCGGTCGGGACGGAGCGAGAGCGCCTGCAGCCGGTCCTCATGTCGCCCGAAGGCCTCGAAGGCCGACTCCATCTGGCGCAACCAGGACGGCACCCATATGGCGCCTTGCTCGATGACTCCGATGTGCAGCTCGGGGAAGCGCTCGAGCACGCCGTCGAAGATCAGCGTGGCCAAGGTCTGGGCCGGCGGTACCGGGATGCCCATGTAGTCGACCGAGCGGAAGTTCTCGTCGCCGCCGTGAAAGTCGTGCGGCACCGGCAGCCCGTTGACGAAGTAGTGGGGATCGATGAGCGGACCGGTGCCACCGACGTGGAACACGATGGGGATGCCGGCCTCCTCGGCCTGGGACCAGACTCCGAAGAGGTCGCGGTGGCTGGGTGAGAACGAAGGAGGGCACCCCGACGCCACCAGCAGCGCCGCCGCGCCCTCGGCCAGCGCCTCGCCGGTCGCCTGCACCGCCAGGTCGGGATCGACCAAGGGGATGTAGCAGGACGCCAGCAGTCGCGGATCGACCGAGCAGAACTCGAGCATCCCGCGGTTGTGGGCGCGTGCCGCCGCGTAGGCGAGCTCGGGGTCGCCGGCGTGTTCGAGGTCGTGCAACCGGCCATTGTGGAAGGTGTTGAAGATCAGCTGGCTGCTGAACCCCAAGAGGTCCAGTGCCCGGGGTCGGTCCTCGGCGATGAACCCTCCGGTGGCGGCGAAGTTCTTGCGCTGCATGATCTCGGCTTCCTCGGTCGCTCGGTACTCCGACTGCCGTGGCGCTCGCGCAGCCGGGTAAAGGACGCGGCCAGGTCGCGTTGTTGTTCCTCCGGACTCCCGGTCTGGCGCAACTCGTTGCCACTCGGGTACCGAAGCATCGGCAGACGGTCTCGGAACTTGGCGTCGGCGTGATCGCGCAACCAGGTCGGGGTCTCCATCAGGTGGGCGTCGGCATCGTGCACGATCCGACCTTCGCAGTACGGCATGCAACCCCCAATCGGCGCGCCTTAAGTATTCCAGGGCAGGCAGCACCCGGGGCGGCGACTCAGATTCTGGCAAAAGCTGGTCAGGCCGCCCCGGGCGGCACTGTTCTATCGGGTGGAAGGCGACCATCCTGAAGCGTCGGCCGGCGAAAATGGGAGGTGAAGGTCTACCGTCGGTCGCGGGGAACCGGTGGCGAAAGCCAAGGGTTCGGGGCAGGGTGGCACCCGCGGAAGGTGCGGTGTCGGCGCCCTGCTCCGTCCACCTGGCACGGCCCACCGGGCGGAGCGCGCCAGTCCCAGGCGTAGGACTGGCGTAATGCAGCAAACCTGGAGCTGGACGGCGGATTCCGGCTCAACAGGTTGGCTGACTCTAGTTATAGTCGATCTCCGCCCGACCGAACAAGTGTTGGTGAGGAGCCATTTTTCGGCTCGAATCCTCGCACAGCATCCTGCGCTCGAACAGGCGCAATCATCGCTCGAGACCGTACCAGCCCCATCGTGGGACGATAGCATTCTGAGGGACCACCGATCCGGTAGGGCTGTAGGTGAGGATGTCGCTCACCGCCCACTCCATGTAGGCCCGGAGCTCGTCGCGGAACTCCCGGTCGGCGGGTAGGCCGGCGTCGTCTGCCGCCTGGACGAAGCACTTGACGAAGCGAGCGCCCAGGTCTGCGTCGGCGTTCATGCCGGAGTGGATGGACAGCATCCACGACTGTCCGTCGGAGACTTCCGAATAGCCGGTGGGCCCGCCGAATACCTCGGCCCAGTAACTCGCCAACCGCTCGACATGCTGTGGATGTCCCGGATGAGAGAACGGATGGTTCAACACCGGGTCCCGAAGACATCGCTCGTGGTGGGCCGTGGCCAGGCTGCGAAACGCTGCCTCGCCGCCGGCGAACTCGAACATCGATGGGCGGACATCGGACAAGTCTGCACCGAGATTGCCGCAGAGGATGGACCGGTGGGCGTCACCGCTCGGACCATTCCAGCTCTAATCTCAGTCCGTGACCATCTCGCCGGAAGGGGGCCGGGTACTCGGATGCCTGGTGGAGAAGCAGCTCACCACGCCCCAGCAGTACCCGCTCACCCTCAACGCGTTGTCACTGGCTTGCAGCCAGGCCACCAACCGCGAGCCGGTCATGACCCTGGACGACTACGCAACTGGATCGGGCGCTCGACGAGCTCAAGGCGCTCCACCTGGTGCGGTTCGTGTTGCCGTCCCATGGAAAGTCGGTGACCCGGTACCGGCACGTGCTCGATGAGGCCTTTGGTCTCGATTCCCGCCGGGCCGCGCTGTTGGCGGTCCTGTTGCTGCGAGGGTCGCAGACCGCGGGAGAGCTGCGGGCCCGCACCGGCCGAATGGCGGAGTTCACCTCGGTGGCGACGTGCACGCCGAGCTCGAAGTGCTGGCCGATCAACCCCAACCTCTGGCGCGGCTCCTCCCCCGACGGCCGGGCCAGAAAGAAGACCGGTGGCAGCAGCTGTTGGCGACCGAATCGGGCATGACCGAGGGATCACCGTCGGCCGCCGACGCAGCAACCGATCCCGTCTGGCAGGCCGTCGGGGACGAGGTGTCGAGCGCGGGATATTGCGCACCCCGGGAGCCGATCGATGGCGATCGAAGCCGCGCCGGCCTCGAGGACCGGGTCGAGTCATTGGCCTCGGAAATGGCGGCGCTTCAGGACCAGATCGCCGAGCTCACCACTTCACTCAATGCTCTACGCCACGGCCTCGGGGAGTGACGGCCCGACACGTCACCAGTGACCGGCGTTCTCCACATAGGCGTCGTAGCAGGACCGGCACGTCGAATAGGCCCCTCCGGTTGACTCGCCTGCTTCGATCGGGCTCCCGCAGTCCGCGCATACGCCTGCGGCCCCCTCGGACTCCATCGTTCGGGCTGCACTGCCATGCCTACGCATCGGCAGCGGGTCGGTCCGTCTTGAGCGCCGCCCGATCGCCTGGCCGTCACGGTGGCCGTGACGGAGGCCAGTCCGAATGCTCGGATGACCAGCCATCCGCGGTGGGATCGGTCACCCACCTGAGGCCGGATCGATGCGAAGATGATCGCGGCCTCGGAATCGACGGGGAATGGAGGCGCAGTGGCTGAACCGGCTGCACCAGGTTGGTACCCGGACCTCCATATCCCCAAGATCATCCGTTGGTGGGACGGGAACACGTGGACCGCACTGGCAGCACCGGTCGCCACCTCGACCGCCTCGACCACCATCGCACCGCCGGCGCCTACCATTGGATCAGCGCCCACCGGCACGGATACCGGAACTGGTGGTCAGCCCGCCTCCCTCCACCGGGTCACCCCGACGGATAGTCGTCGGATCCCGCGAGCTCACAGCGGAACGTGATCAGCGTCGGCTCACACGGGTCCGAACGCGGAGTCACCGAACGTGACCAGCTGTGGATGGAGTTGGTCGATCTCAACAGCCAGATTCCGGCCATGCGGCGCCAGCGAGATCAGCTGCGTACAGACCTTCTCGCGTTGAGCAGCCAGATTCCCACTCTGAGCAACGAGCGAGACGAACTTCTTGCGGATCTGGTGCCCTTGAGAGACCGAGGTGACTGGTCTTCGGATGAAGCAAGAGGAACTCAAGTCGCTCGAAGAGGAGATCAATGGGCTGCGCCGTCAGAGGTCGTCACTCGACCGAGAGTGGTTGGACGAAGTTCGTGGTCCCATGCCCAGATTCAGGAGCAGCCGGACCAAGCACCAGACGTTTCACGACTCGTAGTCCGAGGGCATCAACATGCTGTAGCTGCGGATGTGGTCGGCTCGATCGAGTTGACGTGAGCGATCGGGACGGGTTTGCCGTGGCACCAGAAGGGTCGGAACCAGCCGTCTCGAGGCGTTCAGCGACGGCGTCATGGCCGTCATCATCACCATCACCGCGCTCAGCCTCAAGGCTCCCAACGGCACCGACTTCTCGGCCCTCGGACATCGACTGCCGGCCCTGCTGGTGTATATCCTCAGTTTCGCCTTCGTCGGTATCTACTGGAACAACCATCACCATTTACTGCGAGCCACCCGAAACATAAGCGGAGGTGTGATGTGGGCGAACCTGCACCTGCTGTTCTGGCTCTCGCTGATTCCGGTCATCACCGAGTGGGTCGGAACCGACTACCGGAGCACCTGGCCGGCGGCGACCTACGGCAGTCGTCGGCCTGGGTGCGGCGATCGCCTTCAGCATTCTGGTGGCTGCCATCGTGCGGGCGGATGGTCGGCAATCGCCGGTGGCGACCGCAATCGGTTCAGACCTCAAGGGACGGCTCTCTCTGGCGATCTATGCGGTCGGCGTCGGATTTGCCTTCCTCAGCCCGTGGATCTCGTACGCCTTGTACGCCTCGGTGTCGATCATGTGGTTCATCCCCGATCGGCGATTGTCCCGACCAGCAGGTACCGGTCAGCACTCGTCGCCTCCTGCCCGGTCTTGAGTCGCGGAAAGGGCGCGAGGCGGTCAGGAGCGGCCATGGACGACCCATACGATCTCGAGCGCTTTGTCACCGCCCAGAATGGGACGGCACCTACGATCGAGCTGTCGGAGAACTGCGTCGTGGCCAAAAGATGAGCCACTGGATGTGGTTCGTCTTCCCACAGATCGCCGGGCTCGGACGGAGCGAAATGGCACGAAGATTCGCCATCTCATCGGGCGAGGAGGCCCAGGCCTACCTCCACCAGGCGGTCCTCGGACCCAGGCTGATTGAATGCGCGGGCATCGTTGCCAACACGCAAGACCTGAGCGCAGAGCAGATCTTCGGCACCGTCGACGCTCAGAAGCTGCGCTCGTCGATGACCCTGTTCATGCGAGCCGACTCCGCCGAACCTCTGTTTTCGCAGGTGATCAAGCGGTACTTCGACGGCATTCCCGATCCGGCCACTGATGAGCGCCTGCAAGGTCAGACGGATCGACCGGTCCACGGGAGCCCATGACGATCAGGGCGTCGGAGTTCCCGTGCCCGTCCTTACCAGGCGTAAGCCTCGGGGGCGTGGCCCGGCCCAGGGAAGATCTGGTCCAGTCGCTTGAGCACCTCGGATTCGAGTTGGATGTCCACCGAGCGAAGTGCTCCTTCGAACTGGTCCATGGTGCGCGGCCCGATGATCGGCGCCACCACGACCGGATTGGCCAGCAACCAGGCCAGGGCCACGTCGGCGGGCCGCTCTCCCAACTCGGAGCACAGCTTCTCCCAGGCCTCGATGGGCTCTCGAAACCAGTCGATCGCCGCCTTCATCCCCTCGGTGGCCCGACGACCCTCGGTGGCCTCGGCTACCGAGCCCGCCAGCAATCCGCCGCCGAGAGGACTCCAGGGCAGGATCCCGAGTCCGTAGGCCTCGCAGGCGGGGATGACTTCGAGCTCGATCGAGCGGGTCTTGAGGTTGTACAGGCTCTGCTCGGAGACCAGGCCGAACGTATTGCGCCGACGAGCCGCCTCGTTGGCGGCGACGATGTGCCATGCGGCGAAGTTGGAGCTGCCGACGTAGATCACCTTCCCTTGGGTGACCAGGAGGTCCATCGCCTGCCAGATCTCCTCCCACGGCGTGTTCCGATCGACGTGGTGCATCTGATAGAGGTCGATGTGGTCGGTCTGCAAACGCCGGAGGCTGGCATCGCAGGCATCCCGGATGTGCCGTGCCGAGAGCTTGGAGTCGTTGGGCCAGTCGCCGGCGACGTCGCCGTACACCTTGGTGGCCAGGACCACCTTCTCTCGCCGTCCGCCGCCCTGTGAAAACCACCGGCCGAGGATCTTCTCGGTCTCACCTCCCCCGTAGCCGTTGGCGGTGTCGAAGAAGTTGATCCCCGATTCCAACGCCCGATCCATGATGGCGAAGCTCTCGGCCTCTTCGGTCTGTGAACCGAAGTTCATGGTGCCGAGGCACAGGGGGCTGACCCGCAGCCCGGTTCGTCCAAGGAAGCGATAGTCCATGGGGCAGAGCTTAGGCCTTGCCAAATCGGTCAAGCTCGGGGAGTTCCGGTCAGGCCTCACGTCCGAGGAAATAGAGGAATTGCGTCTGGGTGTCCGCGCCGGCAGGGGGAGCGATTTTCGGGCCGAAGACTCCGGGCTGACGGATCTGGTCGTCCATTGGCTTCATCGCTTCGAAGGCCCGCGAGACGCTGTCCTCATCCAGCCGTTCATCTCCGCCTATCGCACGAGCGAGGTCCCAGGTATGGACCAGCAGATCCATGCAGGCGAACCGGTCGAGCATCTGCTCGAGCGGCATCTTGCCAACCGGACCATCCACCAGCGTGGCCATGGCCTCGGAGTCCTCGGTCAACTCCAGAACCGTTGCGTACACACTCTTCCAGGCCTCTGCCGGGTCCTCGTCGTCGGCCATCGGTTGTGGCTCACCTCCCCGAACGTTCGCCGCCAACCACCGGTGATTGGAGACGACATGCCCGACCACGTCGCGGGCCTTCCATTCCGAGCACGGCGAGGACGAGTTCCAATCGTCCCCGCGGGCGGCATCGACCCGGGCGTCGAATCCGCCGGCAACCAGGCGGTAGTGATCCGAAGCTTCGACCATCACGACACTCTACGTGTCGGCCGACGCTGTTCGGACATGGGAATCGACTGCCAGGTCTACGGCCGCCAAGGAGCCCTGGCTGCCGGGTGACAAAGGGGCACCCGCGGGTTATCGTTGCACCCAGAGAAGCAGGGATGTTTGGAGTCCTTGTGACCGTTTCCGAGGAACAGCTACGTCGAGCAGTGGACGAGGCGCTCGAGCCCGTTTGGCCAAACGAGCGTCGCCGAGCATCCCGACGCCTGGTTCTCTCCACCCTCGGTCGAGCTGCCTTGGGAATCCTGGGATTCTATGGTCTTGCCTTGGCGGTGTATCTCTTTATTGGCGTCGTCTTTCCTTTGACCTTTTACGCGTTCATCGGCGGCTTGACCGTGGTCGCCGCCCTGCACGAAGCCCGCGATCCTGAGCATCTACGGCACGACTGAACCCGCCCGAGAAGCAGCCCGGCGTCATCGGTGAGAAGCCGGCCTGAGCTGCCCAGGTGTCAAACGACATCATTCGCGTCCGGACGGTAACGTTCCCCGCGTGAGTAACGCGCCTACCCGCGGCGTCGGTGGCGGGCATCCCATGCGCTGGTTGCTGGCCGGGTCGGTTCTCACCGGGGTGTTGCTGATCGGGGTTGCGCTGTCCCACCCCTCGGGGGCGGCGACATCCAGCCTCCCTGGTCCTTCCACGAGCGACACTTCCCCGGTGAACCTGGCAACGCCGGTCAACATGGCCAACGGCATGGCTCACCAATCGGCGATCGTGCGATCGGGCGACGCCCGGATCGAGGTGCTCAGCTCGACCCTCCTTCGTCTCGAGTACTCGCCTTCGGGCACCTTCGAGAACAGTCCCACCGTCAATGTCGTCAACCGACAGATGCCGGTACCGGCGTACACCACACAGGTTGCAGGCGGCTGGCTCACCGTACGGACAAACGAGGCCACCCTGCGCTACAAAGTCGGCTCCGGACCCTTCAGTGCAGCCAACACCACGCTTCGATTCTCGGTCGGCGGCCGGATGACCACGGTCGAACCGACCTGGGACTGGGAGTGCCCCTTCGACCAGACTTGTCAGGCCGGCGCCGCCGAGCTGGCCGGAGGTGCGGCACTCAGTCAGTCCCAGGCCGGGTACCAGAGCAGTGCGGGATACGTGGGCTACCTGCAGCAGGGGGCCAGCGCAACGTGGAATGTCATGGGGGCACCGGCGGGGGACGCGGTGCTGTCCATCCGCTACTCGGACGTGTCGACAACTTCTCCGGCATCGGCCCCGGCCACCATCGGCCTGCTGGTAAACGGTCACCTGAGCACCTCGCTGGTGGCAGCACCGACCAGCAGCGCCGACCCATGGTCGACCCTGAGCACAACCGCGCCGTTGACATCGGGGACCAACTCGATCGAGCTGCTCAGCGGCTCGGGCAGCAATTCGAGTTTGGGCATCGATTCCCTGTCGGTCGGGCCGGCAACGGCTCCTGCACCCGACCCCCCTGCAGACCGACCCCCTGGGGGGCTGGATCCGTGGTTTCGACACCTTTACCTACGGTCCGGGTGAGGCATGCACGCCGGCCCAGGGAGACAGCTGCCAGACCGCACTCGAACCGTTGCACACGGATGGTCTGCTCACCGGCGCCGGATGGCGGTTGTTGGACGACACCCACAGCGCAATCTGGACCGGAAACGGATGGGTCGAGCCCCGGAGTGCTCGAGGGGACACCGAGGACGGCTACCTGTTCGTGTACGGACATGACTACACCGGGGCGTTACACACCTTCGCCCAGCTGACCGGCCCGGCTCCCCTCCTTCCTCGCAATGTCTTCGGCGTCTGGTACTCGGACTACACCCCGTATTCCAGTGCCGATATCCAACAGACCATCTATCCCGCCTTCGAGCAGAATCAGGTGCCCCTAAACACGCTCTCGCTCGACACCGACTGGAAAGCGCCCAACGCCTGGGACGGATGGGAGTGGAACAATTCGCTGTTTCCCGACCCGAGTTCGTTCCTCCAGTGGGCCAAGTCGCACGGTATCGCCGTCACCTTGAACATCCACTCCAGCATCGCCGACAACGATCCCAAGCTTCCGGCTGCCCAACGCATCGCCGGGAGCCCGCTCACCTCGGCCCCGATCTCCACCTGTACGGGAGGACCCTGCAAGGTGTGGAACTGGAGCTCGGTCCCCCAGGCCGAGTCCAACTTCGCTCTGCAACAGAGCTTCCAAAAGCAGGGCGTGGCCTTCTGGTGGCTGGACTGGTGCTGCGACGAGTCGGTGGCCAACATGCCGGGGATCACCCCCGACTCCTGGATCGGCCATCTCTACGCCCAGGACATGGTCAACCAGGGCCAGCGGGGATTCGTGTTGGCCCGGATCGGAGCGTCCAACGACTACCCCGAGCAGGAATACCCGGCGGGGCCGTGGTCCGATCACACCTCGGCGATCGCCTTCACCGGCGATGCCTGGGGCACGTGGAACACGTTGGCTCAAGAGGTTGCGCTCACACCTGACGAGGCGACCATCGGCGAGCCCTATGTGAGCGATGACATCGGAAGCTATCTGGGCGCGCCCGGGCTCATACCCAACGATCCGCCCGATCTCTACGACCGGTGGGTGCAATTCGGAACCTTCCAGCCCATCCTGCGGCTGCACTCGGCCGACGGGAAACGCCTGCCCTGGCAGTACCCCCAACCGGTGAGCGGCATCACCGAGGACTTCCTCCGCCTCCGTGAGGCACTGATCCCCTACACCTACACGCTGGCCGCGCAAGCGCACCAGGACGGCCTTCCCATTACCCAACCGCTGTATCTTGCCTATCCCGGCCTGGCCGATGCCTACTCCAACCCCGGGGAGTACCTCTACGGATCCGACATGCTGGTGGCACCGGTCACCAACCCGGGCAACGTGGCCGACACAACGGTGTGGATACCCCCGGGCCGTTGGGTCGACTATTTCACCGGAGCCACGTTCACCGGCCCGATGACCACCACGGTGTCGGTGCCCCTGAGCCGGATGCCGGTGTTCGTTCGCGCCGGCGGGATCATCCCCGAACAGACGTCCTCGGGCTCGTCCGCCAGCGCATCCACCCATATGACCGTCAAGGTCTTCTCCGGATCCAGTGGATCGTTCTCCCTGTACGGCGACGCCGGGACCGGCCTCGGTTACACCACCGGGCAGTACACCGAAACGCCGATCACCGACTCCGTCGGCGGGGAGGGCAGCGCGGCAAAGGCGTCGACCGTGACGATCGGCGCTGCTCACGGTCATTATCCCGGAGAGCCGGCCGCGGTCGACTACCGCCTCCAATTGGTGGACCTGACCCAACCCACCGGAGTGAAGGTGAACGGGCATCTCATCGATCGCCGAACCCCAGGGTCCCAGGCCACCGGCTGGTACTACCAGCCGGACACGGCAACGGTGGTGATCAACGCCGGGTCAAACCCACCACCACTTCCCTCTCGGTGGTGGCGACGAACAGCCAGACCGTGGACCGCCCCGAGCCATCGGCACTGACACCAACGACCTGGCCCGGTCCCTAGCCTGCGCCGCGGCTCCGTATCTTCTGATCCGTACGGATCTCGCCGGCTGCCGAGGGCACCTGTGCGGTGAGGAGACCGCTCACCGACCAGGGCTGCAAGCCGTCGTCGCGGCCTTGGAAATACCGTTCCACCAGTTGGTCGCGGCTCGGATGATCGACTGGCTCCAGCCCGCAACTGCTGACCAACGACTCCACGTCGGATGGTGACCACAGGGAATGGACTGCCTCACCCACATCGCTGGTCACCGGCGCGAAGTAGGACCGGAATTCCACTCCCAGATCGTCGAGCAAGGGACGGGTGACGCCGTACTCGAGGACGACCCGGGAGCCGGGGGCGCAGGTTGCTATGTTCCGCAACGTGGTCTCGACCGCGTCGTTGGTCAAGTACATGGTTACTCCCAACCACGAGAACAGGGTGGGCTGACTCCGATCGAATCCCGACGCATCGAGTCGGTCCGGCAATGACTGCGACTCGAAGTCGACGGCCACAAATACATGATGGTCTCCGATGGGTAGTCCTAGCTCGGCCACACGCTCCCGTTTCCATGCTTGCGAGGACGGGTGATCGACTTCGAATACGGAGAGGGTCTCGTATCCTGGGGGACGTCGCCATGCGAACGAATCGAGTCCGGCCCCGAGGATTACGTACTGTCGGAACGACCCGGCTGCCAGCTGGTCTTCCGCGTAGCGGGATCGAACCACCATGCTCGCCCGGATCTGAGCATTGAGTTCGTCGGAGAGTCGGGCACTCCGCTCCGCCATGTCTCGCCAGCCGGGCCCGACCAGCTCCAGCGCCAACGAGTCACGGAGAACCCAGGGGGGTGGGTCCTCCAACAGGTGCCGCCCTCGCTGGACCGCGGTCATCATGGCCGTGCTGCTCGGGGACGCCTGCATCAAAGCTCCGGCTCGAGCATCGCGACGGTGGCCTGCTCCTCGGTCGTGAGTGTCCGACCGATGGTGCGGTCCCGGAAGATCACCGCGGCGAAGACGATGGCGATGGCCATGCACCCGGCGGCGACCAGATACGCGAGGTGGTAGCCCGACACCAGCGCCGCGTCCGAGGGAACACCGGAGGCGGAGAGGCTGTGGGTCCGGGTCTCCGAGACGCTGGCGAGCAAGGCCACCCCGAGCGCCGCTCCCAGTTGGATCGACGTGTTGGCCAGCCCGGAGGCCAGCCCGATGTCGGCCGGGGCGGAATCGTTCATGGCCAGGGCCACCGAGGGGGAGAAGGCGAGGCCGGCACCGGCACCGACCAGCACCATCCCAGGAAGCACATCGACCAGATAGGACGCATGTACCGGGAGGAAGACGAAAATGACCAGGCCACCGAAAACCAGTAGCAGTCCCGGAATGATGGCGTTGCGAGCCCCGATCCGGTTCATCACCCGGGCGGTGAGAAACAGCGAGAACAGGGCGACAAGCAGGTTCATCGGCAGGAAGGCAAGGCCGGTGGCGACAGGGCTGTACCCGAGGACGTGCTGGAAGTAGAGGGCGCCGATGAAGAAGTTGCCGAACAGCCCGATCGGGAAGAGGAACCGCACCACCGTGGCCCCGGTGGTGTTGCGGGACAGGAACATACGCAGCGGAACCATGGGGCTCTCGAGTGCGCGACTCCAGCCAGACGAACAGTCCCATGAGCACGAGCGCCAACCCCCCGCACCCGATGGTGCGGGCGGTGACCCAGCCGTAGGTGCTGGCCTCGACGATGGCATAGACGAGGAGCATGGCCGACGCGGTGACCAGCACCGCACCGAGCACGTCCACGCCGTTGCGGACCCCCCGCCCGGGCCGCTCGTGGATCAGGAACGAGCCCAAAACGAGCGTGGCGATACCAATGGGAACGTTGATGAAGAAGATCCAGTGCCAACTGAGTGCCTGGGTCAGTGCACCCCCCACCAGCAGGCCGATGGCACCACCGGCCGAGGCCACGAAGGCGTAGACGCCCATGGCCCGCGCCTTCTCCCTGGGTCCGGTGAAGATGGTGACCAATATGCCCAGGATGGTGGCGGCGACGACCGCCGCCCCCGCCCCCTGGACGAACCGGGCGGTGACCAACTCGACCTGGGTGTCGGCCAGGCCGCAGAAGACCGAGGCCGTCGTGAACAGACCCACCCCGGTCAGGAAGACCTTCTTGGGACCCACCAGGTCACCCACCCGGCCGGCCAGCAGCAGGAGGCCGCCGAAGGTGATGAGGTAGGCGTTGATCACCCAGGCCAGCGACGACGTGGAGAAGTGCAGGTCCTTCTGGATCGACGGCAGTGCCACGTTGACCACGGTGGCATCGAGCACGATCATCAGTTGGCCAATGCACAGGACCACCAGGGCGATCCAGCGCCGGCGGTTGCTGTCGCCTGCTGCGGGGAGATACTCCTCCCCGGGGACGCGCGTCACCAGCTCTCCTCGTACGCTCACCCCTCCAACAAACGCCGGTCGGCCTGGTGCTATTCCCCAGGAACGTCGGTCAGCCCTATCGGGAGCTCGTCGCCACCCGATCCAGATTCTCGAGGGTCTTGACAAGCATGTCCACGGGGACGATCGGCCAAATGCCTTGACCGCGGGCCTTGAACTTCTCTTGGATCCCACTCCAGTCGCAGTAGTGGAGGACGTCGGTTTCGCTGTCGGAGACGGGAACCAACTGGACCCCGTAGATGTGGCCGAACGGCTTCTCGCCGGCACGACCCGGAGCCCAGGCAAGCTCTCGATCCTGTTGGAACGTTGTCACCAGATTCTCGACCCGGTACTTGCCCATCGGCACGTCCCCGAGGGGCTCTCGGTCCATGTCGATCAGGAACGTGTCCCCAACGCCGGTGATGATGCAGGCATCGGGTGCGGCGACCAGCATGCCGGATCCGTCGACCGCGACATGTCCCTGAGGATCGGCGATCACCGCGAAGATGCGGGAGGCGGATGCCGGAATGCGACGAGTGAGTTCAACCCGTTCCAATTCCACCGTCTGTTCATCTGAGGTCATGGGCACTGTATAGCAACAGTCCGCGCTCAATGCGCCGGCTGAGCGCTTGGGACACGGAGCCAGGTGGCGAGACGACCTAATCCTTGAGACAGTGGCGAAGAAAATCGAAAAGACGCGGGAAGAAATGCCCGGCGACCGACGGTAGGGCGATGCAACCGTGGGGTGTGTCCGGGTATACCAGCACCTCGGTCTCATTGCCGGCCGCCTCCCACCGTGCCGACATGAACAGGGAGTCGTCAAGAAGATGGTCGCTGCTCCCCACCGAGAACAGCGCAGTCGGCATCCCGCGGAGATCTGCGTAGAGCGGCGAGACGTCGGGATTGCGGCGCTGCTCCTCGGACATGCCCGGGAGATAGAGGTCGAGCGGGAATCCGGTGCCGTCGAGTATGTCGGATCCTGGTGCGATCCCCACCCCTCGCTGGCTGGGCGTTCGAGAAAGGTCATACGCCCCGAACACCAGGTTCGCGCCCAAAAAACGTGCGGCTGCACTGTGCTTGTCCCTCATCCGGAGCAGTGTCACGGCAGCGAGATGCGCGCCCGCAGATTCACCCCCGATGAGAAGCCGATCGGAACCGAACTCCTCGGCGGCGTGCTCGAGCAACCAGCAGCCCGCAGCTTCGCAGTCGTCCGGGCCTGCAGGATAGGGGTGCTCCGGTGCAAGCCGGTAGTCGACACTCACGACGGCGACGTTGCATTTGTCAGCGACGATTTCGTTCAGCAGATCCATCATTTCGGGCGAGCCGGCCATCCACCCACCACCGTGGATGTGCAGGAGGACCCCCTCCGGCTGTTCGTGCCCGAACACCCGAAGCCGCAACGGCCCGGCGGGTCCTTCGATGGTGAGATCCCTTGCCCGGTCGGACGGCGGACCGCCGAGAGTCAGACGGCGGTGGGTAGCGACCCGCTCGTCGAGAGGCATCGTCGCCGAGCCGGCATCGTGCCAAGGAACCGAGGCGATGAACGTTGCGGCCTCTTCGCGCAATTTCGGTCGGAGCGCCTCGAGTTCGTCGTCCCAAAGTGCCACGGCAGCGAGCCTACAACAGGAAGATCTCTACCAACTCAGCGCGAACCGCTGAGTCGAACCGGCCTGATCTAATGTCGGACCCGGCCACGCGAGGAGGACCGGCGCCGTGCACATTCCGTTGCCATTCGAGGAGTTGGGCGCTGAATCGGTGGTATCCACCGGCGAGCTCCCGAGCCAAGAAGTGGTCGAGTCGCTCCTGGCGGAGGTGTTCGACCTCTACCGCTCGGTGGACGAAGGAGCCGTTGCCGATTACATCCCGATGTTGGCCGACGTCGATCCGTCATTATTCGGGGTTAGCATCTTCGGCGTAGGTGGTAGGGGCACTTCCATCGGCGACTCGTCCCATCTCTTCTCGTTGCAAAGCATTTCCAAGGCGTTCGTTTTCGCATTGGCGTGCGACGCCGTCGGCCACGAGGAGGCACGAGAGAAACTCGGTGTCAATGCAACCGGACTTGCGTTCAACTCGGTGATGGCCATCGAGATGAACAAGGAGCGCACCATGAACCCGCTCGTCAATGCCGGGGCTCTCGCTACCACCAGCCTGGTGCCGGGAGCCACCAAAGAGGACAAGTGGGAGTTCATACGGGAGGGTCTGTCGAGGTTCGCAGGCCGTACGCTCGCACTCGATCCCGAACTGTACGCGTCCGAGTCCGCCACCAATCTGCGAAACCAGGGCATCGCCCATCTGTTGGAGAGCTACGGCCGGCTGTACTTCGATCCCGACGACACCACCGACGTCTATACCCGCCAGTGCTCATTGCTGGTCAGCGCATCCGATCTGGCGGTGATGGGTGCAACGTTGGCCGACGGGGGCATCAACCCTCTGACCGGTCAACGGGTCATCGAGGCGTCCAACTGCAAACACGTCCTCGCCGCCATGGCGACGGCCGGCCTGTACGAACACTCCGGTGACTGGCTCTACCAGGTCGGGCTGCCCGGCAAGAGCGGGGTCGGGGGAGGGATCGTGACCATTTCTCCCGGCAAAGGGGGCTTGGGGACCTTCTCCCCCCTGCTCGACGATGCCGGCAACA
This sequence comes from uncultured Acidimicrobiaceae bacterium, assembly GCA_963734395.1. Taxonomy (GTDB): domain Bacteria; phylum Actinomycetota; class Acidimicrobiia; order Acidimicrobiales; family RAAP-2; genus Bog-756. The sequence goes on from CAVTGY010000005.1 coordinate 75,987, forward strand.
GCGTCCGCGGTCAGCTGGTGACTCGCTATGTGTCGGAGAAGCTGGGGCTGAACATCTTCGCCTCCAAACCCCGCTGACCCTGTCATTTCACGGTCAGCTCCGCGAGCTTCGGTGTCAGCCCGTTGGCTGAGGCAATGATCTGAACGGAGATGTATCGAGCCTGGGTCGGTGCGAATTTGAGCACGTCGGTGATTCCGGTCGCACCTCCATCAACTTGCGCAACCACGTGCCAGTCGTGGCCGTCGAGGGATGTCGAAACGACATAGTGGGTTGGCCGCAGGGTGACGGGCGGACCGACCGGCGGGGTCTGGTCGGGAACCGAAGGCTCCGGCCACTGCTGGCCCCACTGAAGGGTCACCGTCGCAACCGACCGGGGACCACCGGTCACCGGCGCGATCAGGGTCGCCGGGAGTGACGTGGGCTGCCAGCCCGTTGCCGGGCTCCCGTCGACCGCGGCAAGGGCGGGAGAACCCGGTTCCGATGTGGTGGCGGTGGCATTCCCGCACCGCACATCATCGGTGGTCGCGGCCAGATCGGGGCGCCGAGTGGGAATGGTGAGGGTTTGGCCAGTGGCGACTTGATGCGAGCCTGAAGGAGTGACCACTGGCAGTGCCCCACCGCCGGTCACGGTGACTGACGTCGTCTTCTGGCCGATCGAGACGGTGAATCGTCGACCGTGCCACGACAGTCCGTGAAGGACGACTCCCCCCAACTGGTCGGTGAGACTGGGGGACAGCTGCACGGCGTCGGCCCCCAAGCGCAAGCCCGAATACCCGTAGAGGAACTCTTGGAGGAAGCCGCCGATGCCGGTCATGAAGGTGAAGGCACCTCCGGTGTTGGTCTCTGAGAACTGGTCGAACACGTCACGGATAAAGGGCTGCACGCTGCGTTGGGTGTACACAAAACTTGCGCACCCTGGAGCGTCTGACGCGGAGGTGTCAATGGAGTTGACCGCATCACTCATCGACGGTCCGTCGGGGTCGGTCCGCGCCGCGTAATAGTTGACGTCGTTCTCGGCAACGCCGGCGGGCAGGCTGTAGTCCCAGGGAAATTCGAGCATGGTGACGTCGGCCTGCTTGATCAGCTCCCCTTGATATCCCGAGAACTCGGGAATGATCCCGGCGTTGGGATCCACTGGTACCACGATCCTCGAGGCTATGGAATCCCAGCTCGAAGGAGCGGCAACGCCCAGCACCCGTGCGGCGTCGGTGGCGTCAACCAATACCGACTTTGCGGCCACGTTCGTATACGCCTCGTCGTTGACGTCCGGGTGCTCCTCGTCGGGACCGGTCACCCCGTCGATGTGATAGTTACCATCCGTACCGAGACTGACCCTGGAGGCCCAAAACGCGGCGGCCTGCGACAACACCGGCCAGCCATACTGCGCCAACCAGCTCTTCTGGCCGGTGGCAAGGTAGTACTGCCACTGGGCGAGGGCGACATCCGACGTGATGTGCTGTTCGTAGAGCCCTTCCGTGAACAGCGACGCTGGTGGCGGGATCTGCTCTGTTCCCGAGATTGCGCTCTCCCATGGATATCGGGCGCCGCGGTACCCAGTGGCAGTGGCGTGTTCTTCGGCCGTGTCCAGCCGTTGGAAGCGATAGGTGTCCATCCCTGCCGCCAGGTCGGGATGCTGCGCGAGCAACGCCGGGTACATCCAGGTATCAGCGTCCCAAAAGATGTGGCCGTTGTACCCGTTCGAGGAGAGCCCCGAAGGCGAAATACTCCAGTCGACCCCGTCGCGGATGCTTGACCACAGGTAGAACTCGCTGGCGTTGACGTCTGAGGCCAGCCCGGGATCACCGAGTACATCGATCCGGCCGGCCCAGATGGCCGCCCACGCGGCGTTGTTCGCCGCCATCAGCGCGTCGAAGCCCATCGCCGCGGCACGTTTCGCCTGATCCTGAGCAGCTGGCGTTGGAGTACCGGTGTCCTGGGAGGATTCCACGCCCACGAACTTGGAGAGCAGGTAGGTGTGGCCAGCAGACACCGGAAAAGTCAGCTGCTGACCGACGCTCTGATCGGTGTCCTGATCGACTGGGGTGGCGGTTGCGTTGACATTGCCGCCTTCTTCGATCTGACTTGCCAACGCCACGCCGATGCCGGTGCCCATGGCCTGAATGTCGACCCAATCAGAGTCGGTCGAAGACGACCAGCCCTTTCCCTCCTGGGTGCTCAGGTTGGCCGGTGATCCGTCGATGGCGTCGGTGACGGTGCCACACCGGACCATCGGGCGTCAGCTCGAGGCGAACCACGCCCACATGGGAGCGGGCTCTATCGGTCAACACCTGGTAGGTCAGTTCGGTCACGTGACCGTCCGGCGCCGTCCAGAGTGCGTTGGTTGTTATCACACCGGTCCTCAGGTCGATCGACTGGTGCCAGTGCTTGGTCGTTCCCGTTGCCAGCGAGAATGGTTGACCACCGTCCGAGAAGGTGAGGGCGACCAGGTCGGCAAGTTGGCCCTCTGCTGCACTCCGCCCGGCGGCTCGGCGTAGAAACCGGCGAGCTCCGCCTGGGCCGGCACCGCCCCCCGGCATAGCCCTGGCCGGTCGGGGGCACCCGAATCCCCAGTTCGCCGTTGCCCGTAAATGTCGGTGCATAGGTATCACCGGGGTTGGTGGCGGTCAGCAGATAGGAGCCGCTTCCACCGGTTGGGTCCGCAAACGTCGGGTCGATGGTCGTCGCCGATGCGGGCGTCACGGTGAGGGCAGTGGTGCCGACGATGAATCCGACCACATGGTGGTGATCAGCGTACGGAGCGTGGATCGCATTTGCCGGCCCACTCCTCGCTGCGGACATCACGCTCACCTCGCTCATCGCAGTTCCCTCCGGCATAGTGGGGTTCGTCGACTCATTCTGCACCCCGGGGTGTGCCGATGAGTGTTGTCCTGCCATGCCGGGTGACCGTCGACGAGCTGTGCCGATTTCGGCTGTCAGGTCCAAGTTGGGTTACGGTCAACAGCGCTGCATCGTTGCTGTTCGATCGAACCGCCGTCTGGACTGTCCCGGCATTCCAGGCGCCCAATCGCCTTGGAATCCACATGAAATTCTCGGTCACCTACCCATTGGTCACTCATCCGGCCAGTCCCGAGCTGATGAGCAGGGAGGCCATCACCCGGTTCGTCCAGACTGCCGAAGCCGCTGGATTCGATGGCGTCGGCTTCACCGACCATCCCGCGCCGACGGACAAGTGGCTCAACGCCGGGGGCCACGATGCCTTGGACCCATTCGTGACGCTCACTTACTGTGCCGCGGTGACCGAGCGGATCCGGCTGATCCCCAATATCGTGGTGCTCCCCTACCGACATCCCCTCATCGTCGCCAAGATGGTGGCGACGATGGACATGCTCTCGGATCACCGCTTCACCCTGGCGGTGGCGACCGGCTACCTACGCGGCGAGTACCGGGCCCTTGGAATCGACTTCGAACAACGCAACGCTTTGTTCGACCAGGCCATCGACGTTCTCCGTGGCATGTGGACGCAGGACAACTTCTCGTTCGAGGGCATCGGCATCGACGCCAAGGGCCTGACCGCGAATCCGAAACCACACGTCTCGCCGCCGATCTGGATCGGGGGCAACAGCCGACAGGCTCGACGCCGAGTAGCCCGCTACGGGGACGGGTGGACGCCTTTTCCTGCACCGAAGTCCTTGTCGGCGACCGCCAAGACGCCACCGCTCGAAACGGTCGACGATCTTGCCGTCATGCTCGACCAGCTCTGGCAGTTCGTCGACGAGGAGGGACGCAACCGCTCGGACATCGATGTTGCGTTCTCCACGCCGGCAGGTGGTCGGCTGGACGATCGATTCGACGCCGATGCGCACCGAGAAGGCCTGGAGCAGTTGGCCACGCTGGGTGTCACCTGGGTCGGCGTCTCGGTTCCCGGCGCATCCCTGGCACAGTCCCTCGAGGGATTGGAACGCTACGGCACATCGGTGATTGCGTCCTACCGATCCTGACGGCGCAACGCCAGCACGGTCCGGTTCTTCCAGGAACTCAGCTGTCGTCGTCGCCCCAACCGAGCTCGTCGGCCAACAACAGCAGCACCTTGTTGGGCAGGCGTTCGCCTCGCTCGAGCAGTTTGAGGCAGCCCTGGACGTAGGTCTTGCGCGCATCCTCGATCCCCCGGGCTTGGACACCTCCGGCGGGAGCGCGAATGCCGATGATGTCGGCCAGCCCGGTCGGTTCTTGACGCTCGTCCGACTCGCCGAGCAGCGATTCGAGGACCCGCACCATGTATCTCCTGGGGGGAGAGCCCTGCTCCCACCGCGCCACCGACTGTTGGGTCACGCCCAGTTGGTCGGCCAGTTCCCTCTGGGTCATTCCGTTGACCAGGCGGTAGGCGTGAATCCGCTCGCCGAGCACGTCGCGAGTCTCTAATGAGTACTCGTTTGTATCCATTAGTTGTAGAGGGTAGCCGTCCCTGGTGAAGATGACAAGGGGCGAGCGTCGGCTGGCGAATCGGCGTGTTGAACTACATGGATGTAGTTCACACCTAGGCGGATACGTGTTCGGTGAGGAGTCCGGGCGGACCGGTGCCAGACTTGGGAGGTGTCGGGTGGGAACCGTAAGGCCCGGATCGGGGACGTCCACGACCTGGCCATGCAGATGCCCCACGTCACCGTGGTCAATGGATCCAGTGGCAACCCCGTTTACCAGGTGGGCAACAAATCTTTCGTCTTCTTTCGAACCCCTCGACCCGACGCCACCGATCCCGAAACCGGTGAGCGCTACCCCGATGTGATCGTGTTGTGGGTCCCCAACGAGATTGACAAGCAGGCCCTGGTTCAGGATCGACAGTCGCCGTTCTTCACCACGCCCCACTTCGACGGGCACTCCTCCGTTCTGGTTCGGGCCAGTCGGCTCAACGAGCTGACCAGACAGGAGCTCAAGGAGGTCATCGAGGATGCGTGGCTGTCCCGCGCCTCGGCGGCCAGAGCCAAAACGTGGCTCGAGGCCCACCCTGATGGCGACGGCTCGTCGAGCGCCTGACTACGACCTCCCGCGTCGGACCGTTCCACCTGTGTCTCCGGTTGACGGATGGCGCAACAGATCTCGTCGGGTCGAATCGGCCGGTGGGGGGCTTCCCCACCCCCATTCACCCGCTAGCCGCATTCCCTCGGGTAGACGGTTGTCCTACCCTGGACCCATGAGCGGCACCATGACCACCGGGACCGAAATTCGACATGATTCGGACGACCGGTGGGCGGTGGAGACCCATGGGCTCACCAAGCGGTTCGGCGACAACGTCGCGGTGAACGGGGTGGAGCTGCTGGTGCCTCGCGGATGCGCGTTCGGCTATCTGGGTCCCAACGGCGCCGGAAAGACGACGCTCATCCGGGTGCTCCTCGGGTTGACCGGGGCTGATGCCGGCACCATGAAGCTTGCTCGGCCACTCCGTCCCCAGGAATCGTGCTGCCGCCCTGGCCCGGGTCGGGGCGATCGTCGATGAGCCACGGTTCCATGGGCACCTCACCGGCAGGCAGAACCTCCAGATCCTGGCGGCGGCACGAGAACCGGAAGCCAGGGAGCGCATCGATCCGTCCCTCGAGCGAGTGGGAATGCTCCACCGAGCAAACGACAAGGTGTCGAAGTACTCGATGGGCATGCGCCAGCGCCTCGGGGTGGCGGCGTGTCTCATCGGAGACCCGCAGCTCCTGATCCTCGACGAACCGATGAACGGACTGGACCCGGCCGGGATGCAGGACATGCGGGACATGATCCTCTCCTTGGTGGCCGAGGGCCGGACGGTCGTGCTCTCGTCCCACCTCCTGGACGAGGTCCAGAGGACCTGTGATGCGGTGGCCATCGTGGACCGGGGCAACGTCATCCGCCAGGGCGCGATCGCCGATCTGTTGGCCGGGTCGTCCACCGTCCTGGAGATCGAGTGCTCCGAGCCGTCCAAGGCCGGTGCACTCCTCAAAGGCACGGCCATTCGGGGAGCGGGTCGAGATCGGACCGATGGGCCTGGGCATCACGTTGGCGGCAGGAACCGAGCGTGGCGTGATCGCCGACATCAACCGAAGGCTGGTGGAAGGAGGAATCGACGTGTATCGACTCCAGGAGTTGCAGACCTCACTCGAGTCGTGGTTCCTGCAGGTGACCAGCCGGCTGGGCGCATCCGAATGACCGTCGCAACCGACGTGACCGCCTTCGGCTCCGGCCGTCATCCCTCTCGGATCCTCGTCCGACCGACCGGGGCTCATGGATCCCGACCGGTGGAATGATCGCCACCCGGTTCATGGAGCTGCGCAAGCGGCGGGGTCTGATGGTTGCGCTGATCGTTGTCACCATCGGCATCCCCACCCTCTTCCTCACCATCCGCTTGCTGGCCCACGCCTTTGCGCCCAAGTCGTACGGACCTGCCGGTGGGTATGACATCTTCAATGCCTTGGTCGCCGGCGTCCTGTATGTCTTCGGCTTCATCGTGGCCGCCACCCTGGGCTGCACCGCCGGATCGGTCGACCTCACCGAGGGAATGTTCCGCCATCTGGTGGTGACCGGGCGATCGCGGTTGGCTCTCTACCTGGCGCGGATACCGGCCGGCCTGGCCATCGTGGTGCCGTTGGTGGCCATCGGATTCACCATCGTCTGTGCGGTTTGCGTGTTCGCCGCACCCACGCAGGTCAACTACCAGGGCACCAACGTGCCCGCGGGGCTCTCGCAGGCGGGACTCGAGCACTGGGCCGCGGACAACGCCAACGAGGTGGTCTGCAACTTCCCGTACCGCGGTACCCCCTCCAACAATCTCGGCAATGTCCTCCAGGCCGTCCCGTGCGGTGGGCCCGGTGGCGGGGCCGTGATCAGCAAGGGCCCGCCCGCATCCAATGTTGCCCCTGCGCCCACGCCGGCGATGATCAGGGCCGCGGCCATTCAAATCGCCCGGCAGGACTATTCGGACTACTCCAAGGTCTTCTTGTCCCCCTCGGTCGGCCTCATGGTCCGCACCGGTCTTTGGATCGAGCTCGAGGCAATCGTCGGATTCATCGTCGGGCTCGGTCTCGGATCCCTGCTCGGACAGCGAACGGTGGCCGTCATCTTGATGATCGTGCTGGAGATCGTGCTCACGCCGATCCTGGCACGGGCCAACATCCCCCACCTGATCAATCTCCAGCGTGCCGTCGTGGGACTGGGGGTGGCCCACCTGGAGCCGGCAGGTCTCGGATTCGTCTTCGGAGGGGGCGGAGGACCCGGCGGTGGCCAAGGCACTTCTCTCCTGGTCCCCGAGTCGAGAACGGCGGCGGTCTGCGTCATCATCGCCTGGCTGGTGGGCTGGACGGCCCTCGGCGCCTGGCGGATGGTCAAGCGGGACGCCTGAGCACCATTGCGCAATCGGCCTTATCCGATTGAAATCAATCTGCGACTCTCAGGCTCCGCGTAGGTCGGAGGTGCTCGACAACTCGGAAGAGGACTCCGTGTGCAGGATCCGAGTGAGCAAGATCCCACCCACGATCAGGGCGATGCCGCACCACGACGGGGCCGCATCGAATACCAAGATGACGATGCCGATCGGAACGATGTAGCCGGCAAGTGGGAGGAAGAGGCTGGCGATCGAGTCGGGGCTGCCCTCAGCCGACTGGCCGGAAGCCGCCTGGGCACGAGCGGCTGCGACATCCGGATACCACTCGGTGAATCGAATGGCGAAGATGATCAGAGCGATCTGAACGATCCAATTGGTCCAAACATTGTCCGGCTGGTTGAGCGGGCCGTCGCCGTACCAGCCGACTACCGCGGTGATGGCAAAGGTCGCAGTCCACACCCAGGTGATGGTGTAGTTGATGTGGAAGAACAGGGGAGTCTCCCAGTTCTCCTTCGGGGTCATCTCCCGTGCGTATTGAATGGTGAACGGGGCTCGAAGCAAAATCGAAGCCAGAGCCACCGCGACCAGCATCACGTTGGACAGTTCGCCGGACCACCGGTCGAGCCAGGACTGCCCACCCGAGTCGACGAGCACGCCGGCGATCATCATGCCGGCGAAAAAAATGATCGCCGAGACGTCGAGCAGTTTCGGCCGTACGCCCACCACCATCCCCAGCAACAGCTCCAATACCGCAAGGGCGAGTGCCGCGGCAGTGGCCAGCTCATAGCGCCGCGGCCCTTCGAGCACCGAGAAAGCGATCCAGGGAGCGAAACCCATGATCGGGCTCGCCAACACGCGACGCAGCTTCAGTTTGATTAACCCGGCCTGCTGGCCAGCTTCTGGGGATTCGGCGCCGTTGGCATCCGGCTGGGTGGCCATGGTCTATGGATCGGCAGATGGATCCGGGTTCTTGACCCGAGTCCCGAGGAGGACGGAAACAGGGAACCGGACCGCTGAACGGCCTGCTCCTACTGGCGATGACGGGAATAGGCTGATGACGTGGTCCCCCACGCCGCCAAAGCGTCTCGAAAGCCTGTCGAAGGCCAGGCCTTTCGGGGCTGGCAACTGGAGTTCGTCCAGTTCTTCGACGAGTCTCGAGATGGACAACACCAAGAGCTACTGGACGGCGCACAAGGAGTTCTACGAGTCCAGCGTGCTCGGTCCGATGCGGGCGCTGTTGACCGAATTGGCTCCCGAGTTCGGAGAGGGCCGGGTGTTTCGCCCGTATCGGGACACCCGATTCAGTCGCGACAAGTCCCCCTACAAGACCACCATCGCAGCCCACAACGATGCGGGCTACATCTCACTGTCCGCCGACGCGTTGGGAGTGGGGTCAGGCCTCTACATGCCTTCTCCCGCCCAGCTCGCCCGCTTCCGGGCAGCGGTTGCCGATGACAAGACCGGCGCGGCGCTTCTCCGGCTCCTCGAAGGACCTGCGGAGCAAGCGGATTGAGGTGTCCGCCCACGAGACCCTCAAGTCGGCACCGAGGGGCTACCCGAGCGATCATCCTCGGATCGATCTGCTCAGGCACAAGGGCCTCACCGCCTGGAAGGAGTGGCCGGTCGGAACCTGGCTGGCCACCTCCGCTTCAAAACGCAGGATCGTCGACGTTCTTCGAGCCACCGCTCCACTCAGGAAGTGGCTCGATTCCAACGTCGGTACGGCCGACGACACCTGAAAACACGGCGCGCGGCCAGCGGCGGCGTTCACCCCGAGGGCAGGACCCCAAGACGCCGAAAGGTGTTGACGTAGTCGATGACCAGGGCGTCGTGACCTCTCCATTCACGCACCGGGTGGGTGCCGTAGGTGCCGACCCGGGCCACGGTGGTGGGCGCCATCTCCCGGAACGCCGGTTCGGGGTCATCGGTGTCGAGCTCGTAGAGGTGCATGTAGCGGGGCGATCCCGATGCCCGATTCTCGTACGGCGTGATCATGGTGAAGTGCTCGGGGGCGGCGGCGGCGATGTCACGAATGTGGACGAAGTCTGCCCAGTCGCGGAACGCCTGGGCCTCACCGGGTGTGCGCGGGCTGACCAGCACCAGCTCGAGACCGAGCGTCGGTCGGTTCGAGATCGTCCCCTGGCCGGGTCGGGGGTAGTGATCGAAGCAGAGCCCGGTGACGTCATCGGGCATGGCCAGATCGCCGCCAGGCGGCTCGAAGGCCTGATCGGCCTCGTACAGCCCGAGCAGCGCGAACTCGCTCATGGTCCGGGGGAGGTCGGTACGGAATGGCACGCAGTTCTGCCCACCAGCTCGCCCGGTGCACTCCCGGCAGCGAGAGCACGGCGGGAACCCGCTCCGCGACGTACCTTTCGACGGGTCGATCGGTCATCTCCAGATAGATCACCGGGGTGATCCGGTCTTCCATCACCAAACCCCCATTGCCTTCATCGACCGACTTACGTTGTCGGACGATGGTGATTAGTCAGATCACGGATCGGAGAACGTAGTCTTGGTCTCCGTGACCGGGGAATCGTCGGCGAGTCTGTCACAGTCTCCTGCTGCCGAGCCGACGACCGCTGGATCTGACACCTCGGGGCCGCCGGCACCAGGGAACCGAGCGACCGCAACACGCCCGGCGACAGCCGGAACCGTCGGAGAATCAAGTGGTCGATGGCGGTTCTCGCGGTGCTGGTCCTCCTGTCAGCGGGGTGGCTGGGTGCGCAGCGAATCGACCAGCCACTCGCGCAACCGACGATCACCTCAGCCCGATACTTCGTCGTATCCGGTACATGGATCCGACCCCGCTCTACTCTGGCCGGCCATCGGTCAGGCAGCAGTGGCAATTCCGGCCCTCGACTATGCCCGGCAGTCCGGACCGGAGGAACCGGTCCCGGTGGCGTCGCTGACCAAGATGGCCACTGCGGTGGTGATCCTCCGCGATCACCCGATCCCGGTCAATTCCAGCGGTCCTTCCATCCCAATCACCGCGGCAGACGTCGGTCAGTTCAACGTCCGATCTCCACAATGACGAGACCAATATCCCGCTGCAAACGGGTGAGACGCTCACTGAGCTCCAGATGCTCGAAGCGCTCCTCAATCAATCGGCCAACGACGTCGCCTACAGCCTTGCGGTTTGGGACGCAGGGAGTGAGGCTGCTTTCGTTGCCAAGATGAATGCGCTGGCTGTCTCCCTCGGCGCCCTTCATACCCATTATGTCGACGCCAGTGGCTACCAACCGCAATCGGTATCAACCGCCGCTGACAGTTTGCGCATCGCTGCAGCGGGAATGTCCATACCGACATTCGCCAAGGTCGCCGACATGCCCACCGTCAGCCTTCCGTTGGTCGGTACGGTCCACAACATCGTGACCCAGGTCGGCTCCAACGGGGTGGTCGGGGTGAAGTCCGGCTACACCGGCCAGTCCGCCGGATGCATGGTGTTGGCCGGCTACCGGACCATCTTCGGCCGATCAGTGCTGGTGTTGGCGTCGGCCCTCGGGCAGCACGTGCAGTCGTCGGCACCGGCGGCGCCACCCACCCCGCCGGGACTCCGCCGAGCCCTCCGACTCCGACCTCCCGGCCACCCCAACACCATGCCGATTGCTCCCTACAACGCGTTGGAGGCGCAGTACCCGCTTCTGTATACCGGCCCCCTGGTCGAGCAGCCTCCTCGACGTCGACCGAGGCGGCCGTCGTGCCGGTCATCGTGACTCGGGCGGGCAATCAGATGGGCACGGCCATGGCCGACTGGGGAGGGGTCCGACATGAGGTGCCGGCGATCGCCACCCGCCCTGCCATGCTGCTGGGGATTCCCGGCCAACAGTTGGTGGAGGAAACCAAACCGACCTCCGGATCAGGGAACACTCAGGACCAAGTGGGCACCGTCTTGTTCACGTTGGGAAAGCAGACCGAGATAGTGCCGTTGAAGCGGCTTCACGCCGTAACGGAACCCACATGGTCGTGGAGGATGCTCCACGACTAGCGTGACTCTTCAGATCAGCTGACGGCGGCAGTCCAGCTCCACGCGGTGGAACGAATGTTCGTCTCCGGCGGAGGTTCACTTCCTATCTCAGGTGCCAACAACCCCATGCTCACAATCGTGGCGACCGCCCTGCGGGTCGCTCGTGAGTGGACCGAGTAGCTCCCGGTCCCCGATTGGCCGTCGTTCTCGGACTCCTGGTCGCTGCCAGCTTTGGCAGCGGTGACTTCCTCGGCGGGCTCGCGTCCCGGCGCGCCCCCACCATGGCGGTCTTGTCAATTTCTCAAACCGCCGCCGTGGTGGTGGCGGCGGTTGTGGCGCTCTCCGTCGGACAACACATGTACGGTACCGATCTCGTCTTCGGTGCCGTGGCCGGCGTGCTCAATCTCGTCGCGATCGGCTGTCTCTACCGCGGCCTTGCGATCGGACAGATGGGCCAGGTGGCTCCGATCGCTGCGGTCATCGGTGCAGTTCTGCCCGTGCTGTACGGTCTCGCCCGCGGCGAGCGTCCGGGGATTCCTGCCCTCGTAGGTATCGGCCTCGCCATTGTTGCCGCAGCCCTGTTGTCGAGCACGCGCGAGGAAAGACGGGGGCCTCTCTTCGGTCGCGCCATCCTGCTGGCTGCGGCGGCCGGTGTCGGTTTCGGCGTGTCTATTCTCTTCTTCGCGGCGGCCAGCCACCATGGAGGATTCTGGCCCGTGCTCAGCGCCCGCTGCACTGCGCTGGTGGCCGTCTGGAGCACGCTGGTACTAACTGGCGGTCTACGCTCTGTGGCAGAAGTTCCGAAGGTCCAAGCCGTCTCCGCCGGATTCCTCGATGTCGGCGGCACGGTTCTCCTGCTCCTCGCGCTTCGCAGCAGCCTGACGGCGATCGTGGCACCAGTTGCGTCGCTGGCCCCCGGCTTCACCACCGTTCACGCCTGGTGGTACCTCCACGAGCGGATATCGAAGGTCCAAAGGATCGGAGTTGTGCTGGCGCTGGTCGGACTCGGACTCATTGCCACGGCGTGAGCGTGGCGATGGCCTACGGGAAATATTTCATTCAGGGAGGGGCTCGTCCGATGCCTCCACCGAGAAGTGGAGCAGGTGACCGTCCTTGGAGTGCACTCGTTCCAGGTGGATCCGTCGACCGTAGACGGTGGTCACGGCCAGGACGGCAGATGCCAGGAGGAGGACGCCGGCGATGTTGAGCGAGAGGTGAAGGCCGCGTCCGAAGGCCCCGTAGGCAGCAGAGATCACTTCGTTGACGATGTGGGTGATGGCCGGGCTCTTGGCCGTGGCCGATTTGGCCTCGCTCTGGTAGGCACCGGTGGTGACGGCCGACACCACCAGGGACTGGTAGGACTTCGGGATACCGATGGCGGTGAGCCGCCGGACCAGGTTCACGGTGAGCTGGCCGTTGACGATCGACCCCAGGACGGCCACGCCGACCACGGCGCCAAGCTCTCGGAAGGTGTTGGTGGTCGAGGCGGCCATGCCCGAGTGTTCCGGCGGGACCGAGCCCAGTGACGCCGAGGTCACCGGGACCATGGCCATACCCACCCCGACCCCGGCCATGAACATGGTCCACCCGATCTGGCCGATGCCGACGTGGGGGGTGATCATGGAGTTGGTGAGGAGGATCCCGACCCCGGCCAGCAGACATCCCGTGGCCATGGGGAGGCGGGGGCCCTGGGCCGCCACCCAGCGACCGGTGAACAGCGAGGAAGCCACCATGCCGACGGCCAGAGGGACGAAGTCGAGGGCCAGGCCCAGGGGCGAGACAGACACCACCACCTGGAGGTACAGCGCCACCATGAAGAAGATGGCGAATGTCCCGAAGTAGACGGTGAAGGCGATGACGGTGGACGTGGCAAAGGCGGGCTTCTTGAAGTAGCGGACGTTGAGCACCGGGTTCTTGGCCCGGAGCTCCGCCAGCACGAAGGCGACGGCCATGAGCAGGGCGGTCAGGAACAAGCAGGTCGATCCACCAGGTCCGGTAGCCGGCGGTCTCTCCCAGGATGATGGCGAAGGTGAGCGACCCGAGGGCCAGTGCTCCGAGGATCAGCCCCGGGATGTCGAACCGGGCCCGGACCGGATCGGAGCTCTCGGGCAGCACGATGGCGGCGCTGATGAAGGCCAGCACGCCGAAGAAGACGTTGGCCCAGAAGATGGCCCGCCACGACCAGCCGAACACCAGCAGGCCGCCGATGAGCGGACCGAGGGCCAGCCCGAGGCTGGACACGGCGGCCCAGATCCCGAGGGACCGGGCCCGCTGGGCGCGGTCGGGATAGAGATGTCGGATCATCGACAGGGTGCCGGGCTCCGAGGCCGCCGCGCCGATGCCCATGACCACCCGGCCGGCGATGAGGACGTCGGTGGTGGGGGCGACGGCGGCGATCACCGAGCCGGCACAGAACACGGCCACTCCGAACAGGATCACCTTCTTGCGCCCGAGCAGGTCGCCGATGGTGCCGAAGCTCAGCATCAGACTGGCAAAGGTCAGGGCGTAGCCGTTGACCACCCACTGCAGTTGGCTCACCGACGCGTGCAGGTCGCTCTGCACATTGGCCAGCACCACGGTCACGATGGTGTTGTCGAGGAAGGTCAGGAAGAGGACGAACAGGAGTGTGGCCAGGGCCAACGACCGTGACCGTGACCGTGACCGTGACCCTGACGACGTACCGTTGCTGTCCGACCCGGTCTGCCGAGCAGGTGCAGATGAAGCGTCACTCATCAGACGGCCGACAATAAGGGAATGATCGATCTAAAGCCGGGACGGTGATTGCTGGAGCGGCTGCCTGGGCTCACTACCGAACCGACCACATCATCGTTTCGTAAGGAGTCGTCCACTGAATGGGGTCAAGCCCACAGAGGCGCGCTCGGAGGGATTCGAGCCCCCAACCTTCTGATCCGTCGTCTCTCCCTGGCCATATTGTCCCAAATCGTCGGTCACTGTGGTGGCCGGATCGACTGGGCAAACGGATCTTCGGATGCTCGCCGGCCACCGTCCCAGACCGTAACCCGACGTACAAGCCGTGACCAAGATGTGCCCGCGGTTATCGGGGGACATGCGGCTATGTCTCAGCTCGTGAGACGGATCGACGGGGGAAGGGGTTGGCCGGCGCACGCCTACGACTCGGGGGGTAGGTGTGCATCTGGCAGACACCCCACGAGAGGGCCTAACGGTGATTAATGCCCGATCAGCTCGCAGAATCGTGCTGCCGCAGGCGACAGGTCGCCCGAACGATGTACGAGAGCGAGCCCCCGCACGGCGGGAGGCTCCGGCACCGAGACGACCGCACCGAATTGGGCTGCGAAGAGGGCGAGCGCCTCAGGCACCAATGCCGTGCCGGCTCCAGCCATGACGAGCGGGATGATGGCTTCTCGCTGTGCAGTGACCACGGCCATCTTCGGGCTGATTGCGAGTGCTTCCAACTGCTCGTCGAGCAATCGACGGGTGGAGGTGCCTTCTGGTGCCGCCACGACCGGTGTGTCGTCGATGACCACAACACTGACCCCGTCGTGGCCACCCGAGGACGCGGTGCCGGGCGGGTGGATGAAGACCAAAGTCTGGTTGCCGCAGTCAATGGACTCGAACGATTTAGGGACGTGGAGCGCATCGGTGAGACCGAGCTCGCAGGTGCCGTCCTCAATCATGTCAAAAAGTTCGCGGCTGTCCTCGGGAGCTGCCAAGTCGACCCGCACACCGGGATACTGGCTACGGAATCGCCCGACGAGCTCGGCCAACGGGTCAGCCGCCAGTGTGGGCAGGCTGCACACGCTTAGGGAACCCGCCATTACTCCTGCGACCGCGGCAACGGCGACCCGGCCGGTCTCGACGTCCCGAAGTGCCTGTCGGGCCGGCCCGAGGAGTGCAGTTCCGGCAGCCGTCAACTGCGCTCCGCGGCCGACCCGGGCGAACAATCGCGTACCGAGTTCACGTTCGAGTTCCTTGACGGCAAACGAGATGGCCGGCTGGGAGACAAACATCGCCTTCGACGCCGCCGTGAAACCACCGTGGTCAACGACGGCCACGAAGTAGCGCAGCCGGTTCGTATCCATTTGCTCAGCTTATCGATAAGAGCAGTAATTGCTATTCGACTTCTGGGTGGCGATCCGTCAGGTTGGAATCGTGGAGCAGGTCGCGACTCGAGCAGAAAACTCGACCGGATGGCACCGGCTGCTGGTCGAGCCGAAGCGCCCGGAGCGCATCAGAAATCGACCGGGGGCCTTCTGGCTCACGGTTGCCGCGGTGTGCGTAGGTGCGTTCATGGGTCAACTCGATGCCAGCATCGTTACCGTCGCGCTCCCGACGCTCCAGCGAACGTTCCATGTCGGTGTCGGCGAAGTGACCTGGGTGGGCCTCAGCTATCTCCTTGTACTGGTGGCCACCGTGGTGGCCGTCGGACGCTTGGCCGACATGTGGGGACGCAAGCTCCTGTACGTCTACGGGTTCGGTGTTTTCATCATCGGATCAGCGCTGTGTGGGATGGCCCCCAGCCTCGGGTGGCTGATTGGCTTCCGTGCACTCCAGGCCGTCGGGGCTGCACTGCTCCAAGCCAACAGTGTCGCGATCATCGTCTTGGCGGTCCCCACACCGTCGCTGGGCAAGGCCATCGGGATCCAGGGTGCGGCCCAGGCAATTGGATTGGCACTCGGTCCCACGGTGGGAGGGCTCCTGCTCGCGACGGGCGGGTGGAGGCTGATCTTCTTCGTGAACGTGCCGTTCGGCCTCCTTGGCATGATCGCCGGGGTCCTGTTGATCCCCCGGAGCCGCAATCTCCAGGATCGGGTTCCCTTCGACTGGCTGGGATTTACCATGTTCTTCCCGGCGGTCGTGGCACTGTTCGTCGCCGTAACGTTCGGCAACGCCCGTGGATGGACCTCACCCTCGATCGTCGGGCTCCTCGTGGGTGGATCAATCCTCGTCGTCGCGTTCCTATTCCGCGAGCGACGGTGCGTTCAGCCGATGCTGGATCTCCAGTTGTTCCGTCAGTCACGCTTCAGCGCCGGGATCACGAGCGGTCTTTTGTCCTACTTGGTCATGTTCGGTGTGCTGTTTCTCATTCCCTTCTACCTGGAGCGTGGCGTCGGCCTCGGCTCGGGGCGGGCAGGACTCGAACTGATGGTGATGCCGGTGGCGCTGGGTATGACAGCTCCGTTGGCCGGACGAATTGCCGAAGCCGAGTTGGCGCGCGTCCTCTGACGGTGGGAGGGATGATGTGCGTCGCCGGCGGCCTGGTGGCACTGGCGGCCCTCCGACCGGGGACAGCGCTGTTCTTGGTGCTGCTGGCCATTGTCGGTATGGGCATGGGAGCGTTCACCCCGCCGAACAATGCCGCAGTCATGGGCTCCGTTCCTGCTGATCAGGCTGGGTTGGCGTCGGGAGTGCTCAACATGACTCGTGGCATGGGGACTTCGCTCGGACTCGCCGTCACCGGGCTCATCTTCGAAGCGACAGGTGGTGGTTCCACCTCCTCGGGGACGGTTGACCACGCATTCTCTGTCACCTCATTGACCCTGGCGGGCATAGCGCTCGTCGCAGGGCTCACCGCGGGGGTGCGAGAAGGTGGACCGCTTTCGGCGCCGCTAAGAGTCGTCGTCGAGTGAGGCCAAGACGGGAGCGAACCATGGCTCTGAGAGTCCCGTCCTCGGAGCCTTTACCTTCCTCATTGTGGCTGTGGCCATTGTGGGTGCGGCAACGGAGAACTGGCAATGGCCACGCTCGATAGCGGCCCCGCTCCCGGTGCGAGTTCAGGCCGGCGGCCCCGATCGGAGCGATGTGTTCGCTTCCCAGCGCTCGAAGCGATCCCATAGACTCAACGCCGTTGATCCCAACTACATTGGGTCCTCGGCCTGATTGCCGGTTGCTGATCAATAGCAGGGGGATCATCGGTGAGCATCAACCCGTACATCGTCTTAGGAAGCGCTGTCGTGGGGTTCCTCGTCGGACTGACCGGAGCCGGGGGCGGGGCGCTTATGACGCCGATGTTGATCCTGCTGTTCAGCGTCAAACCCTCGACCGCAATCTCGAGCGATCTGGTTGCCGCCGTCTTCATGCGCCCGTTTGGTGCCGCGGTCCACATGACCAAAAAGACGGTCAACTTCCGGCTGGTCGGGTGGATGGTCGCCGGATCCGTGCCCATGGCTTTCCTCGGCGCCTACCTGCTCCACCTGATGGGACACGCCAAGACATCGCAGGCCAACATCGAGAAGGCACTCGGTGCGGCGCTGCTTGTCGGGGCGGCGGCCATGGTGATCCGGTATTTCCTCGACCGGCTGGGGGGTCACGAACGCAAGACAGTGGTCCATGATCTCGTGGTCAGGCCGGTCCCCACCGTGTTGATCGGCATGATCGGCGGGCTCATCGTCGGAATGACCTCGGTCGGGTCGGGGTCGCTGATGATCGTGATGCTTCTCTTTCTCTACCCGATGCTGGGTGCCAACCAACTCGTAGGGACTGACCTCACTCAAGCGGTCCCACTTACGTTGGCTGCGGCGCTCGGTGCTCTCGCGTTCGGTCATATCGAGTTCTCGGTTACCACGTCGATCATCATTGGGAGCGTCCCAGCCGTCATCGTGGGTTCGTTCATTTCATCGAGGGCTCCGGACAAATACATCCGGTCGGCTATCACGTTCGTGATCTTCGCCTCCGGTCTGAAGTACGTGGGTCTCGGCACCACCGCTCTCGGCTGGATACTGTGCGCCACCCTTCTCGGTGTCGCAACCATCTGGCTGTTCTACGTGCGCCCGTGGCAGAACGGTGCTCCGTTGGGTGCCGTCGATGTCCGTGCGGATGGCCAGGATGATTCGGTTACCGTCGACTCATCCCCGTAAGGGTTGGATTGCCTACGGCTACCACGGCCTCGGGCGGATGGCGAACGCGGCGTTTTCAGGTCGTCCAAGGAAGCCGCTCTTTCGACCGAGCCGGCAGCGCTGTGACTGATGACAGTGGTGATCCAGTGTTGTGAGCCTGCATGTGGCCGGCCGAACTGGTCGCTTCGTCGCAGGCTCGATATGAAGATCATCGAAGTGCCTTCCTCCGCGCTCGGAGGGATTCGAACCCCCAACCTTCTGATCCGTAGTCAGATGATGCCCCTTGTCCGTATTAGCTACGAGCGTCCAGAAGGCTCATTTTCATACCGTGATCTGGAAGAGTCAGCAGTCTCGATCGACCGCAACCGACCACCATTGACCACCACTTTCCACGGTTCGCAAAAGTTTGGTTCTCACAGTCGTTCTCACGGTGAGGGACTTTCGTTCAGGGGTCAGTCGACTACGTCGAACTCACATCTTGCCCTCGAAAGCAGGAGCGCTCGCTTCGGCGACGAGAACGACGCAACCGAAGAGTGACACTCGGAGCCAACCTCGATCAGTGCCGATCTGGCTCAGCATTGAAATCCCGCGTCGTTCCGACCTGAAGCCTGGAGGAGAATCGCACTCCTGACCTACGCACTACGAGGGTCTCAGTCTCTGCCTGCCGATGTCTGAAGAGGCCGGGAAGCGTCTGACCAAGTCCAATCAAATTAGCTCAGGCTGGAGGTGTCACCATTTGGTGAGCCGAGATGTCACTATTAGTCAGTTGAGAGGGTAACGACATGAGTGAAGACCCCGCCGTTGGGAAGTTCCTTGAGTCACTGCAACAAGCCGGTGGCTACCTGCAGACTCTCTCCCCGATTGACGGGGTCAGCCCAGAGGCCGTCTACGAAGCCGCTCAACGTGCTATCACGCTCGGCTTTGCCAGCACTTCGGCGCCTACGGGTGCAAATGGTCTTCCGATCAACGTCTTTGACGTCCGTCTCACGACGGCCGGCCAGCGCCATCTTGAGCAGCACCGGCGCTCCTCTGCACAGCTTGTTGCCCCTCGGCAAATCCGACCAAGATCTCGACTCCTCTCCGGGCGGCGAGACCACGAGAAGGATCGATTCATGGCAGCTGTGTACGAGGAATCTGGCAGTTCTGAGTCGACGGTGATGATGGCTTCGAAATCGGGTTGGGCTCGGATCGCCCCACCGAGAAACCACCGACATCATGCAGTACTGGGAAGGTGAGGGCCTTATTAGGTTCGTCGCCGAGGAAGGTGCGATCGCAATCACCCATCGAGGCATCGTGGAGGTCGAAGGTGCCTGGCATAACCCCGCCCAGCCCACTCAGCACTTTCCCCCGTTTTCGGTGATCTTCCAAGGTGATGTGAACTCTCCAGTGCAGATCGGTACCGTCGGTTCGTCGCAAACCGTTGTTACTGAGGTAGATATAGACACGGAGTTGATATCGGCGTTCTTAGCCGCAATCCAAGCGGCCATGAATCAGACGCAACCCACTGGGACACACAACGGCGACGTGGCGGAGATGATCGAGCAGGTCCAGATGCAGCTTGAACGGCCTGAACCAAACAGAGCCTGGATAAGGGGAACCGTGAACACGCTTCGAGAGATCACCATTGGGATGACTGCTAGCGGAGGGTGGGCGCTCGCAGTGGAACTTGCCCACAAGCTGGGCTGATCTCGATGTCGTATTGCGCCTTCTAGTCACACGGGGGAGCACCGTTCGACGAACGCTTCGACCGAATGCGCCGCGCTCTGAAGCTGACTACCGATCTTGCCGCGCATCCAGAGGTCGCTGAAACTGGCCCGGCAGAGGCTAGAGCATCAATTGTTATGGTAGCGGGCCTCCTCCAATGACTCACCACCACTTAGCCTCAAGGAGGACATGGAAGGCCCAAATATGGATGAGGACTCTATGCGGCCCACCAGGGTGGGTCGGTGAAGGCGAACGGAATAGCGTTCTGTCGGTCCCACAGCTCATCTGTGAAGTATTTGGGATCGGGGTTGATCTTCCTGGCCACTACAAGACCGGCTATCACGTCCACTCCTGCCGATTGGAGTGCGTGTGCGGCCGAGTGCGATTCGCGCACCTGTCGTGAAGGTGTCATCAATGAGAAGCACAGAGGTCCCTCCAAGATCCGCAACCGGAACGAAACCCGATTCTGACGCTTGATTAAAATTGCCATCGCGCCGGTTCCCACCGTGAGCCAGTCAGACCGGAACCATCAGATTCGAATAATCCTTCGCTAGCGCCCGAACCAGTGCTGATGGAAACGAATTGTTGGTTGACGGAACCGCTACTACCTCATCCCAGTCCCCAAAGGCGTCAGCAAGCACCTCACCGTGTTCATCGATATATCGAGCAAGTATTCCTGCCACTATCTTGGACTGGGCGAGCTGAATCAGTGGATCTGGACTCTGTTTGTAGTCGTGCATCCGTTCTCGGAGTGGTGAAGGTGTCCGGTAGTAACTAACCGGAATCACGATCTTGCACGGATCACTGACCTGACCCCTTACGATTTCGCAACTTCTGCAGGTGGCAGCACCAGCATCCTTGCCAGTACGACAGAACGGACAAACATCCGGGGCATCTGGCGGCATGGGTACCAACTCACCGACTATCGCATCCGTGATCTCGCAAAGGTCTCGTTGCCTCATTGGATCACCGAGAGTTCTGCGAGCACATCCTCCGCTGTGTCGACAAACGAGACTCCAGGCAGGTCCGCGAATCGCAAAGCCCATCCCTGGGATTTAAGCTCCGGTGCCCACAGCAGTACTCGCTTACCCTGCGCAAGGGCGCAGTCAGCCTCGATCCGAGTGCCACTGTGTTCGTTCATCTCGACCAGGAGGCTGACATCCGATAGCCCTGCGATTAGCACATTTCGGGCCGGAAAGGTCGTTTTCGTTGGCGGATACATAGGTGGAAACTGGGTCACCAATGCCCCCTGGCTTGCTATCTGTTCAGCGAGCATCCGGTGCTCCCGGGGGAACACCTGGCCTAGACCGGTACCCATCACAGCGATGGTTTCTCCACCTCCCTCCAGAGCACCTCGATGACCAGCAGCGTCGATCCCGGCGGCCAAGCCGGAGACGATCACGTGGCCAGCCTCCGCAGCGGCAGCGGAAATCCGATGTGCTGCCTGAACGCCGGCAGGCGAGGCTCTACGGCTACCGATGATGGCGAGCGGAGCTTTTGATGGCTCCATCAGTTCACCCCGAACAAATAGCAATGCTGGACGGCCATCTAGGTCTCGAAGCCGAGACGGATAGTCATGCGATGACGCTGAAATCACTCGCACCGCTGGGTCGGACAGCACTGTCCGAATCTCGTGACGAGCCTCAGTCTGTTGACGGTGATCAGCGCTGCCCAATGTTGAACTAAACAGTTCTACGGACCCTCCGGGGCTCTTGAAGCCAGAACCCCGCTGGCCGCGGAGTGGCAGCCAGGCATCTCGATACTTTCGGCCTGCGATGAGGAGCGCAGCAATCTCGTCCTGCTCAGCTAGGGACACGTCCGTGCTCATTTCGCAATAGTAGGAAATGGGTGTGACGCACCGCCGTCACACTCCGTGGCCTAGTGGTGTGGCTCCGGTGGGCAAGTACATGGCCTGTTTGGCAAGGCGGACCGCTGCATTGACAGCGTCGGAGATGTCGGCCGAGCTCAACCTAGTGAACAGCTCTGGGTCGATGGGTCGACCGCCAAGTTCAAGCGAGCTCAGATCGGCAGACATTTCCTGCCAGATCGCCATCGCCGTGCCACCGGTGCACGCCAGTGGGACAACACTCATTCCCCGCTCCGTCGCCCGCATCACCTCCTCCCGCGTTCCTTCTCCACCACCGAGGACAATGACCGCTCGAATCTGATCGAAGACCTTGTCTCGCAAGGTTGACGGGTCCTCTCCGATGAACGTAATTGCGCCACTTCGGAGATTTGGTGGATCAACCGGTTCGTTCCGGTGACGCCGCGCAAGCATCATTCGATCAGGGTCGTACTGATCGCCAAGTTCTTCAAGCAAGGAATATCCGACCGTCGCACCCAAGAGGCTCGCTGTGGTAATCCTGATTTCGCCTAGTGCGAGGTATCTTCCGAGCTCCGAAGCTATCTGTAGGAGGCGTGGATCAATTGAGTCCGAAGCCGGATAGCGCTCCATCGCTTCCGAGCAGTCCGAGGACGGTCGTGTGCCCGGCTGCGACCCGGAGACGAGCAGGCGGCTTGGCCGTGTTCGGGCTACTAGCCTCCGCAAAAGGTCGGTCGCTTCGTCGTATTCTGAGATCTCAAGGACGTGAACTCCAGATCGTTCCAGGTCCGCTGCTCGGAGATCGAACATTGCACCATCGCCATCCTCTCTCCGAACAATAGCGAAATGATCCATCAGTCGATCGGGGGTAGCAAGGCGGACGAGCTTTAGGGCAGCATCGAAGTTTGGATCGGTAAATGAGAAGCCGACGAACAAGAAGCACTTGGTCAGAATCTGGGCTTGGAGCAGTCGCCAAAACCGTGGGTGTCGATTTTCATATTGGTCAAAATCTGCCTGTGATATGACGAGCTTGTCGATCCCGCCGACGGGCAATGACTCCCCGGGCCGAATTGATCCGTGCATCTTGTAGACGTGTCTAGTCACTGCACCGGCATTCAGGAACTGGTCATCCAGTTCCATCACAACCGAGCCAGTACTCGCCATCTCAACTAGTGGGTCGTAGTTGGAGGTCCACACCTCGTCCAACGGCAGCTGAGCCAGCAGTTGGTGGTTCTCTGTTGGACTCGGAGGGACCGAGCCAATGGTCCGGCAGACGGCTTCGACTAGCCGCTCCCGACCTCCCTCTTGGTTCTCGACATACTGAGCGATCATTGGGAGGTCGACCACATCGTCAGGCACGCCGAGTTGGGTCCGGTGAGGTTCGAGCAATCCTCCCCAGGACGGGTAGCCAGCTCCAATAGAGAAGCCAGCTCCTACCAAGACGGTTGCACGTCGGGCCTCCAGCGCTTCCCCGTACTGCTCAAGAAGCGGGTCGATATCCACGTCAACCAATGTTACGGGGCCCCCATCATGGAATGGCCACAGAGCCTGTGGCTCACACATTGCGGCGCCATATCTCGTCCAAACGCGATGAGATCAGAAGGAAGGGCTAATCGCTTAGCGCTCACTTGAAGCTCGAGAATCCCAAACCCATCGTGTAACCAGTCCGACGAATCATTTTGGCCGGAGACGAACACCTGTTCGAAGCGGCGCGGTAGAATGAGCTGCGTGCTGGCGACTATCGATGAGGGTTACGCCCCTTTCGCAGGAACCTATGTCGATCAGGTCCTCGACTTCGCGCAAGAGTTCTCTCGCCGGTACGGTCCCGATCCCGAACCGGGGTCTGTGGCAAATGATGAAATCAGCAACAGCTTCGAGCCAGGCTCTAAAGGGCCCTGGCCTGAGGCCGAGACCCGGCGGCCGTACGATATTGCTGGCGGGCTCTGCATCCTGGGAATCAGCCATTTTGTAAGAAGTCTTCGGCTGCTCCTCGTTTCCGACATGGCGCTCTACGGATTTCAGTCCGTCACGCGAAGCATCGTGGAATCGGCCGCCAGCGCTGCATGGGTACTGGATCGGGGAATTGATCGGCGCGAGCGCGTCGTCCGTAGCCTTCTGCTCGAAATTAGAGAGCATCACAGAGTCCAGGAAGGTCGAGAAGGCCGCCGGGGGTGATGGATCTGGCTTCAACCAGCAAATCTTTGATTTGAAGATACGACTCGCTCTATTGGGTCTCGATGAGAGGCTGAGCGCTCGGGGAGTTCTCATTGGAGTCGAAGGGGAAATACTGCCTCGCAAGACAGCTGCAGTCACCAAGTTCTTGCCCCTACTTGGCGTTCCCCACGGGGAAACGTGGTACCGATCGATATCGGGTGTTGCTCACTCGGTGCTCTATGGTCTGACGGAGTACCTGGCTGTCGGTAATGCTACGAGTGCTGGAAGGGCGATTCCTGCTGCCGCGCTGCCAGTCCATGTCGTGGCGAACGCAGTCGTTCTCTCGCTGGACGCGTACCTCTACACCATCGAATGCCATGCAGCCCTATGGGTCAGCGATGCAGCCCGCGGTTGCCGCCAGGCGACTTGAGATGAAGGGCGACTTGCTCTCTGCGTTGAACCGACCGGAGCTACGCGTCTGAGCTTGCGGTAACGGGCTGCCGACCTCAGCCTTATCAGTTCGTTTCAAGGGGACGAACGGGAGGGTGTTAGACGGGCCTTGGCGACCTGAGCTGCAACGATGGCGGTTTGAGAAGACCCCGGACGACAGCTAGCGGCGCGAGTTGTAGGACATTTTGTAGGACAGAGCTCCACAGGCGACCCCAGCGAATTGCTGCCAAAGGTTCTCAAGTGAACAGGGCCGTTTCTTGCCAGCTCGATGCGAGCTATCGAGATTTCCTACCCGGCGACAGACCGGTGTCCTAAGCGCGGTCCGATGCGGATCGAAGACCGCCGGGCGCACGGAAGGGACCCGAAAGGCCGCAGTTGAGTCCCATGAACCGCCCTCGTGGTTCTCCCACCAGCGCTGACCAGTTGAACCTGGGAACTACCGGTGGTAGTAATTACGACGAGTTGTCGTAGTGCTGACCAAGTCCCTTCTCAGAGAGCGGGTGGGAGATGGCCGTTGCCGACGTGAAGGACAGCACCGAGAAGGCGCACATTGCGGTCACAGACGGACAGCGCGGGCCGTCAGCCAGCCGCCCAGGGATCTGCAGCGGACATTTCGACTGGTATTGGCCACCGTGTGGCTGCTGGACGCAGTGCTACAGCTCCAGCCCTTCATGTTCACCCGTGGATCCAGCGGGTTCAGCGGGATGTTGAACGGACTGGCTTCGGGAAACCCCGCCTTCCTCCACGGCGCCGTTACCTGGAACGCCTCGAACGTCTACCACCAACCGATCCTGACCGATGCGATCTTTGCCTCGATTCAGTTCCTGATCGCCTTTGGCCTCATCTACAAGAGAACATGCAAGCCCGCCTTGGTGCTCTCCATCGTCTGGGCTCTTGGGGTGTGGTGGTTCGGAGAATCCGCCGGTGAGATCTTCAAAGGGGGAGCCACCCCCTTTGGCGGAGGACCTGGAGGTGTGCTTTTCTACGCAGTTCTTGCCGTATTGCTGTGGCCGAGCGAAGGTTCCGACAGACCCTTCGTCGCGGCACGCACGGTTGGGGTGAACGCGGCCAAAGCCATCTGGGCTGTGGTGTGGGGAATCTTGGCCATATTGTCGGTGGTCGGATCGGGTCGCTCGCCCCAGGCGCTGCACGACCTGGTGGCCGGCCTCAACAACGGAGGGCAGCCCGGATGGCTCGCCCACATCGATCGTTCCTCCGAATCGCTCTTCCTTCACCACGGGACGCTCATGGCGATCTTGCTGGCCATCGTCTGCGTCATCGTGGCGGGGGGGGTGTTCCTTCCTCAACCGTTTGCCCAAGCGGCCGTGGTTGTGGCCATCGTCGTGTTTGCGCTCATCTGGGTTGCCGTCGAGAACTTTGGGGGGATCCTTGCCGGCGGTGCGACTGACCCAAATTCCGGTCTCCTCGTCATTCTGCTGGCATTGATCTACTGGCCCTTGGCGACCAATCGAACGGTGACGGGGGACAACAAGCCGGTCTCGTTGACCACGACAAGGGAGGACTGATCCGCCATGGCAATGTCAACACCTTCGTGGCTCTACTACCTCTTTGGCGTGCTGATGCTCGCCGTCGCCGCCTACTGCTTCACACTTCTGATCCTTTCGGTGCCGACACACGCGACCCGCCGGCCGAGACGTCGAGATCTCCCACATCTTCATGGGAGTAGCCATGGCGGGCATGTTCGTTGGTCGATTGGGCCTTTGGCCGGAGCGCTGTCTGGGAGATCATTTTCGGGGCCCTCTTGATCTGGTTCCTGGTGGAGAGCATCCAGTCAGTGCGGACCTACGGTCTCCATCTTCCCCACGCAATGATCCACGCCATCATGAGTATCGCCATGCTCTTGATGTACTGGTTCCCAATGGGAGCGTCCGCTGGGGCCATGTCGATGTCGGCATCTACGACGGGACCGAAGCTCGATTCGGGAGTCGCCTTCGTGGTGGCTTTCATCCTCTTCGCGTCGGCAATCTTCACGCTGGCCTCTCCGAACAAGGGCGCGTCCCACTTCGGAAGCCACGCACCGGCCTATGCCCTGGTTGGTGCAACCGGATCGGATCGCCCACAGGTTCGCCCCGAAGGGGGGAACGACGCCGCTGTTGTCGTCGACGAAATCGTTGCTACTCCGTGGCTGGTCGATCTCAGCCACGTCGTGATGTGCATCGCCATGGGCTTCATGCTTCTGCTCATGACCTAGGAGCTGCGGTTGGCCGAGATGGGCACCGGATCAGCCCCTTGAAGCTCCGCTCGTGTCACGATTCAAAGGCCCGACCGGATGTGAAGGACAGTAGAATCCTCGGACACGGGACTCATGAGAGTGATCTGAAAGGAGGTGGTCTTCATCCAATGAGTACGACCTCAGCATGTGCCAATCCGATGTGCTCATGTGATCCATGTGGCTGTGACGACTGTACGTGCGGTGTAGCCAGGCTTGGAGAGCTCGAGCGACGGGTGATGGAGATCCTCTGGGAGTCGGCAGATCGTGAGGTATCCGTGCGGGATGTCGCCGGTGAGCTTCCGGAGTACGCATACACGACCGTGGCCACGGTCCTCGATCGTCTCGTACACAAGGGAATGCTGACGCGGAGGATGGACGGGCGAGCGATTCGTTTCGCCGTCATTGGCAGCAAGGGTGCCCACACGGCTGTCCTCATGCGCAAAGCACTGGGGGAGGACAGCGATCCCGATGCCGCATTGTCCTGCTTCGTGGAGGGCCTCTCCGATTCGGAAACATCAGCTCTGCGCCAGGCATTGAACCGACTCCAGCGCAAAGCGCGAGTGTAAGGTGCATCGGGCGGATCCACCGTGGTGAACACGTTGGAGCCGACCAAGGTCTCGCTCTCCATCGGCGGAATGACCTGCGGGGCCTGTGCCGCCCTCGTCCAACGTCGACTCAATGAAATCGATGGCGTTGAGGCCAGCGTCAACTACGCATCCGAGCGGGCCACGGTGGCCATGCCTGCAGATGCATCGATTGACATGTTGGTCGATGCAGTGGAGTCCGCCGGCTACACCGCCGAACCGGTCGATGAAGGCTCACTTCTGGAGAAGTCGGATGAGATCGATCGTCGGGTTCACTCCTTGGGTCGGAGGCTGTTGGTCTCTGCGCTCCTGTTCATGCCGCTCTGCGACCTGTCGCTCATCTTCTCGCTGATCCCGGTCACCCGGTTCCCGGGCTGGCAGTGGCTGATGGTCGTCCTAGCCGCACCGGTGCTGACCTGGGCCGCTTGGCCGTTCTACACCGCCGCATTCCGTGCCGCTCGCCATGGGACCTCGACCATGGACACCTTGGTGTCCCTGGGAATCCTGTCGGCCACGGGCTGGTCGCTGTACGCCATGTTCTGGCAGGACAAGGGCCGGGCCGTCCAGCCGGCGGTTGATGTGATCTTCCATCACGGAGGCGGGGCCATCTACATCGACGTTGCCGCTGGAGTGACCACCTTCCTGCTCGCCGGACGCTACTTCGAGGCGTGGTCGAGGCGACGTACCGGGAATGCCCTGCGATCGCTCGCAGAAGTTGGTGCCCGTGACGTGGCCGTCGTCGATCTCGCCGGCAATGAGCGCCGGATACCCACCAGCCAACTCGTCGTGGGGGATCGGTTCGTCGTGCGACCCGGGGAGACGGTTGCCACCGATGGCGAAGTGACGGTGGGCCGGGCCGGGATCGATCGAAGCGTGATGACCGGCGAGTCCCTGCCGTTGGATGTCGTCCCGGGCGACCAGGTGGTCGGTGGAACGATCGCAGTCGGCGGTCGCCTGGTGGTGCGGGCGACGAAGGTCGGAAGCGACACCCAGCTCGCCCACATGGTCCAACTGGTCGAGGACGCCCAAAACGAGAAGGCCGCAGTCCAGCGGCTCGCCGATCGGATCGCCAGTGTGTTTGTACCGGTGGTGATGGCGATCTCGTTCGTCACCCTCGCCACCTGGCTGCTGTTCGGTGGATCGAGGGAAGAGGCATTCAGCGCCGCCCTCTCGGTCTTGATCATCGCTTGCCCGTGCGCGCTGGGATTGGCCACGCCGACAGCCCTACTTGTTGCTACCGGTCGTGGCGCCAGCTTGGGGATCTTCTTCAAGGGCTACCAGGCACTCGAAGCCTCCCGACAGGTCGACACCGTCGTGCTCGACAAGACGGGAACCATCACCGAGGGAAATATGGCGGTCACGGACGTGGCCGGTGCCCCGGGGATATACCCGTTCCGAACTGCTGAAGTACGCCGGGGCACTGGAGCAGGCTTCTGAGCACCTGGTGGCTCGTGCCATCTGCTGCCGAAGCCAGGGACGAGCTTGGTGTACTCCCGGTCGTGGGGGACTTCGTTGCTCTGCCAGGGTTGGGAGCCAGAGGTGTCGTCGATGGTCGATCCATTGCCGTCGGGCGATCGGAAATCTTGTCCATTCCGGAGTCCGAGATTCCTGGTCCGCTTGTCCGTCGATGCGGAGAGTGGGAGGCGTTCGGACGCACGGCGGTACTCGTCAGCTGTGACAACACGGTCATCGGTGCTATCGCGGTGTCTGACACCGTCCGAGCCACAGCCAGGGATGCGGTCGATGAGCTCCGATCGATGGGGTTGCACTGCATACTTGTCACCGGGGACAACCAATCAACGGCAGATGCTGTTGCGGCATCTGTCGGAATTTCCGATGTCGTGGCGGGTGCGCTTCCCGCCGATAAGGTCGACCTGATCCACCGACTTCAAGAGGACGGTCATTCGGTGGCCATGGTCGGAGACGGGGTCAATGACGGGCCCGCACTGGTGTCAGCCGACCTAGGTCTCGCCGTCGGGTCCGGCACCGAGGTCGCCATCAACGCCGCCGACCTCATTATTGTGAGAGACGACTTGCGGGTGGTTGCTACCGCCATCAGTCTGGCCCGCCGGACCCTGCGGACGATTCGAGGCAACCTGGCGTGGGCCTTCGGCTACAACATTGCCGCCATCCCGCTCGCTGCCTGCGGACTCCTCAACCCGCTCATTGCCGGCGCGGCCATGGCGTTTTCGTCGGCTTTCGTCGTTTGGAATAGCGCTCGACTGCGGCACTTCCCCGATCCGGAGACGGGTCAGAAAGCAGAAGTACCCGAGTTATCGATCGGTGACCTGAAGATGAGCGCATGAGATCGAACGACACCTGCTCTCCGGCCTCGCTCAGCTGCATGAAGGGCTCCCCGCGGCAAGTCCTGGTGGGAACCCACGCTGGCTTCTTCGGCGGGCGCGGCGGTCTTGCTC
>CAVTGY010000006.1:0-48031 GCA_963734395.1 uncultured Acidimicrobiaceae bacterium
ATTCTTCATGTCCCATCCCACTGAGTGTCCCAACTCTGGTGCTGACAGCAGGTTGCCAAGCTCAAATATGGTGCTCAGTAGTAAATATTACCACAACCAACTCAATGAGCAGTCCTTTCATTCATTTCCAAAAGGGTTGGACCTTCTTTCTTTTTCAGCAGGATGGCTTGACCAAGGAAACCTCACCACTTTAATCTCAGTCAGCTGTGACCTCCATAACCTTCTACCTCCTGGGAGGCTTTCTGTGTATCCACGCTGGCTTTTCAGTGTGCGAGTCGTGGAATCCAACTGAATCTGCAGGTGTCAACCGCCACTGACCCCGTGGCCGGGGCACTTGGGCAACGGGCCGCCGATCAATCTGCAGTAGGCGTACACGCGCTGGCGCACCTGCACCGGGATCGACCACTACGTTCACCACAGGGATCACTGCAGGACTGATGGGTTGTCACCCGGTATTTCCCAGGGGCCAGAGAGAACCTGGATGCATGGCTGCCGAGTTTCGGTCTGATTTTCGACGACACGACCACCTCGGTAGACGATGACTTGTACTGGATGAGCGGGCTGGTCCGCTGGCCCTGAACATTCTCCGGCCGTGCCTGCAAGCACGCCAAGGTGGGGAATGGCAGGTTTGGAAGAGGCCATCGAGCCTCCACATCCCGCGGAGCGACTGCAGCCGCCAGAGGATCGGAGCCGTCCATTTCCGCATTTGGAGACGATCCATCTCGTCATTATTGCCGGCACTGAGCTCTATCGGATGATCGCCCCGTCACCATCACACCTGTGCCGCTGTGGGTCATTGGTGTTAGGTGTCAGGTGGCTCAGTGGAGCCAGAGGTTTGATGCGGTGACCACGCAAGAGCCTGCCAGTGAGCCTTCCGGATGCCGTGCCTCACGGCAGACGCATGGAGACCGTCGTGATTGGGTGGTCGCTGACATCGAACAGGAGTTCCAGGAGCACGGATGGGCTGTACACAGCCCCCTGTTCATCCTCAAATATCGCTCGGTCTCCACACCGGCCCTCGCTTTTGACCGCCAGAGCCAGCCGACCATCCGTCTTCCTCCAAAAGGCCCTTGGAAGGCTGAAGTGCTCGGGATAGCGATGGGCCGTTCGATCAAGGTACTTCCTGGCATGCGCCATGGATGCGTCGACTGACCTCAGTTTTTCCTTCCAAGTCTCGTCAGGTTCCTTGACCATAGACCCGAGACTATGCCCGTCTGCGAACTGCAATGGCCTCCTTCAGGCGCACTGGGTCACGTACGAAGCCGAGGCCTGATCGGGTCATTGGGGCCGTACATCGGGTGTGCGATACCGGGCACGGCCGCAGTGCCCACGAGCACGTAGAACTGCCCGGCGAACAGGACCACACCACCGACTTCGGCGGCCAACGCGTTCGCATCGAAGTGGCGGCGGAAGACCCTGTAGCGACCACCTTCCGGCAGGGTCCGCTCCTGCCACTCCTCGGCGCTCACTCCTCGGGGGCGACCGGCGTCGAGGATCACGACCTCGGACGCAACCCGGTGCGCCTCGGCAAGAAAGGGTTCACGCTCACTCGGAAGAAGCAGGCCATAGACGTGGGCGGAGAAGAAGCGGTCGAAGGCGTGGGCTGGCACGGGTAGGGCAGTGGCATCTGCCTGGATCACTGGTACTTCGGGAGCAACGGTGCGCAGAACGTCCAGCGCCCTTCGACTCTGGTCGATGGCGATGCCCCTCCCCGCAAGGTATCCGGTGAAAGTGCCTGGCCCGGCACCTACTTCGACGAAGCGGACTGCGGACAGCTCACGAAGCATGCGTTCAAGCTGCGCAGCTTCAGCAGCGATGTCTTCCACTTCGACGGTGACGCCCAGACCGGTCCAGTAGGCCTGGGCGTTGGCCAAGCCAGGCAAGCGCCCGGTCACTCGCCGGTCGTAATACTCCCAGAGTGATCGACGATGCTGTTCTCGTTCGTTGGGCGATTCCCCGATCACCGACCGAAGCGAATCATCGGGGATTGGCACGCAACCATGTTTGCAGCTGCTCGACGAGTCCGCACCTGCCTCCGAAGTGCCCGTCGAGGGCAGGGGCGATAACCGCCGCCGAGCCGGCGATTGGGGGCGCAACCGATCGCGGGCACGTGAGCACTATGGGGCACCCAATGGTCCGCCTGCCAAAAAATGGCTTGGCGGGTCTTGGCCCTGTCTTCGATGCTCGTGCAATGTGACCTGTACATGAGACTGGCCGACTCAAATACGCGACGCGCCACGAAGCCACAGAACGCAGTCCGAACCGGACTTAGCCTGGAAGCACCGACGAATAGCCTGATCGGTTAGCCGCGCATCCGCGGAAAGAGCCTCCCCAGCTGGGAAAATGACGATGTCGAAGTCGTCGTATCCCTCAGCAAAAGGAGGCACTTTCTGTGAAGTCAGTATCGCGCGGAATCGACCGCATCGAGGTGACCTTCGATGACCCGAATCTGGTAGCCAATGCCGGGCTGTTGCTGGTGGCCACGCTGGTGGTCCGGCTTCACCTCGAACGCCTGATCAACGAGATGGTCGACCTGTCGGGCCGTGTCGGTGGAGCTTTGCCCGGACGCAAAGTGCTGACCCTGGTGCACGCCATGGTGGCGGGCGGCAGCCACATCGATCATGTCGACGTATTGCGATCCGGTGCCACCCAATCGGTGCTGCCCCACCGGGTCATGGCCCCCTCCACGTTGGGCACGTTCCTGCGTTCATTCACCTTCGGCCACATCCGCCAACTCGACTCGGCATTCGCCGAGACACTGCGCCGGGCCTGGTCGTTCGGAGCGGGACCTGGGGCCGACCGGTTGGTGGTCGACCTCGACTCCACCATCTGTCCGGTGTGCGGCAAGGCCAAGCACGGGGCCGGCTACGGCTACACCAACGAGTTCGGCTACCACCCCCTGATCGCCACTCGGGCCGGGACCGGTGAGCTCCTCCACGTCCGGATGCGCAAGGGGTCGGCCAACACCCAGCGGGGGACCAAGCGGTTCGTCGAAGAGCTGGTGGCCCGGCTCCGGCGGGCGGGAGCCACCGGCGAGCTGATCATGCGGTTCGACTCGGGCTTCTGGTCGAACGCCACCATCGCCACCCTCGGTCGTCTGGACGTCGGCTACACCATGGGGGTCCGGATGGTGAAGTCCGTGGTCACGGCGGTCTCGGCCATCGATGAGGAGTCATGGACGCCGATCGACTACACCTGCGACGGCATCGCTGAGGTTGCCGAGTGTTCCTACAAGGGACGCCGGCTCGTTGTGCGTCGCACCCGGCTGGTCGGTCGCCAGGCCACCCTGTGGCCCGAGTGGCGTCATTTTGCCCTCCTGACCGACTTGGAAGGCGACCCGGTCGACGTCGACGCCTTCCACCACGCCCACGCCACCGTCGAGCTGGCCATCAAGGACCTGAAGGAGGGTGCGGGTATGGAGCATGTCCCTTCGGGCAACTTCAACGCCAACGCCGCTTGGCTGGTGTGTGCCGCCCTGGCCCACAACCTCATCCGTTGGACGGCCATGCTGGGTGAGATCACTCCCGAGGAGCACCTCGTCGTGGCCCGCACCGTGCGCACCAGGTTCCTGTCCATCCCTGGCCGGCTCGTCCGCCCCGGTGGCCAACCGATACTGCGCGCTCCACTCGAGTGGCCGTGGGCCAAAGCCTTCGAACGGGCACTCGATCTTCTCCGGGCCCTTCCGCCAGTCCCCGTGTAGTCAGTCCACCGCGGCCGGTGCACCGCAGACGACTGAAGGACGGCACTGACAACCGATGAGAATCACGAACTCTTGGACTCGCACGTCCCGATGACCGATAAAGAAGTCGGTCTGCCGCCAGTTGACCCTTCACGATGCCGACCGCCCGATTCGCCGCCCTGCCCGGTCGTCGGTCGGTGGATCCAGGCTTAGGACGTCTCGCATCACCTGCCTATCCAGGTGGTTTCTCCGGGCGGGTCTTACGGGACATTCCCGCTGCGGCGAACGTTTGATCTGCGCCGCTACGGGATCGTCTTCGCGCCGATTCGTGCGGCTTCACAGTTTGATCTCCGGATAGAGGGGGTGGTGGGCGAGCAGATCGGCGCACCGGGCCCGGCAGGCCTGGGCAACGACAGGATCGATCTGGTACTTCGCCTTGGCGGTGGACGTAGCGGGGGTCGTGGCTCGTAGCGCATTCACTAGGATGTCGGCGACCTCGTCGAGCTCGTCTGCTCCGAATCCGAGTGTGGTCAATGCCGGTGTGCCGAGTCGGATACCGGAGGTGTACCAGGCTCCGTTGGCGTCACCTGGTACTGAGTTGCGATTTGTGACTACGCCCGCATCAAGCAGAGCGGCCTCGGCCTGACGACCGGTGAGGCCGAAGCTGGTGGCAACGTCGATGAGGACAAGGTGGTTGTCGGTGCCACCGGTGACCAGTTCTGCTCCTCTGCGTACCAACCCATCAGCAAGCGCCCGGGCATTTGCCACGATCTGGGCCGCATACGCGGCGAATGAAGGCCGGCGGGCCTCGGACAAAGCGACGGCCTTGGCTGCCATGACGTGGGGTAGCGGCCCGCCTAGGACCATTGGACACCCCCTGTCTACGTACGGTGCGTACTCCTCGGTGCAGAGCACCAGCCCACCTCGAGGTCCGCGCAGTGACTTGTGGGTGGTGGAGGTCACCACATCGGCATAAGGAACCGGATCGAGGTCGCCGGTGAGGACCTTTCCGGCCACCAGACCAGCGAAGTGGGCCATGTCGACCATGAACGTGGCCCCGACGTCGTGGGCGATCTCGGCCAAGGTGGCGAAACTAGGGTTCCGGGGGTAGGCGGAGTACCCCGCGACCAGCACCAAGGGACGGAACTCCCTGGCCTGAGCAGCGATGGCGTCGTAGTCGAGGAGCCCGGAGGTGGGATCGACCCCGTAGCTGGTCTGGTCGAAGAGCTTCCCGGAGATGTTGGGTCGGAATCCATGGGTGAGATGGCCACCGGCGTCGAGCGCCATGCCCATCATGCGCTGGGAGTGCAGGTCGTTGCGCAGCTTGTCCCAGCTCACGGCTTCGAGGTCGTTCACATGAACCACACCAGCATCAGCGAGAACAGGCCGTTCGATTCGGTGGGCAAGGATGGCCCAGTAGGCGACCAGGTTTGCGTCGATACCCGAATGGGGTTGGACGTAGGCGTGCTCGGCGCCAAAGAGCGCCTTGGCGTGGTCGCTAGCCAACGTCTCGATGCGGTCAACCATCTCGCATCCGGCATAGAAACGATGGCCTGGAGTGCCTTCGGCGTACTTGTCTGACAGCCAGTTGCCCATGGCGAGCAGCACGGCTGGAGAGGCGTAGTTCTCTGAAGCGATGAGCTTCAATTGGCGCCGTTGGGACTCCAGCTCACCGACGATGGCCCCGGCCACATCTGGTTCGGCGGCGGCGATGACCTCCATCGCCGATCGATAGGCGATGGACACGGGCGAGTCGGGCATCATGCACTCCTTGGGACGACTTCGACTGTTCGCCCAGGCGCACGGCATTCTCCGGCATACTGCCGACGGGTCGGTCCCCGGTGGTGCTCCACCCAGACGCCAGTAACGACCCGCCCCAATCGTAGTCGATAACCGGCACCGATTCCCGGTGGTAGGAGACGCATGACCCGTGTTGCGACGGCCAGGTCCACTAGCAAGAGCCCCGATGCGCCGCCCCGGGGAAGGATTGTCCCGCAATGAGAGCCGCCCAACAGGTCATCGAGGCCATTGGTCCCCTACAGGAGGTCGCCCTAAACCGTTCGATCGTCATCGCGTTGGACGGCCACAGTGGTGCTGGTAAGTCGACGATCGCGGCCGCCGTGGCTGAGAGGATCGACGCAGCCGTTATTCACGTCGACGACTTTTACCGAGAAATGTTCGATAGCGAGAGAATACAGTTACTGCCCGCCCAAGGCGTCGCCCGCTATTTCGATTGGGAGCGGCTCCGGGCGCAGGCGATCCTGCCCCTCGCGCAACGAATGCGGGCAGAGTATGGCTGCTTCGATTGGGTAACCGGTCATGGCCTGACGGAAGCCGTCACCGTTGATCCTCGCGACATCGTTCTCGTTGAGGGAGTCTACGCGGCTCGACCCGAGTTCGACGATCTTCTCGATCTGAAGGTGTTGGTCGAGGTGGCGATCGCCACACGTAAGGAGCGTCGGCAGCAGCGGACTCGAACCGTTAGTCGAGACGCCCCCGAGTTCTGGGATGCCCGATGGCATGCGGCAGAACGCCACTATTTCCGACTATCCGGCCGCGGGACATGTTCGACCTCGTCGTTCGTGGTGATAGCTGAGTCGAGCATCGACCACACCGACGGGCGACCACAGCATCCGGTTGGTTACGTAAGGCGTAGCCGGTCAAGGGCAGCTTCGTAGCGGCGAATTCGATCCGCGTTCCCAGGCGCAAGGGGCGATCGCCGGTTGTTGGTCAGGTTCTCCTCGAGATCGGCGATCTTGACTCGACGGGCGACTGGATTGCAAGCGATGCGTTCGATGTACTGCTCATATGAGTTGTGGGAGTCGTGTGTCAGAGCATCGATCGCGTCGACGACTTCTGGTCGATAGCCGGCGTCGCGCAGGTCGTCCAAGGTGATCTCGGTGTCCTCAACCACATCGTGCAGTACGGCGGCCATCTGATCGACCGGATCGGCAAATCGAAGCATCATACGCAGAGGGTGAAAAACGTAAGGTTCCGCCTGAGGCGACGGGTATCGGACACCGCGGTGCAACCTTGCGGCCAACCCGATTGCGTCCTCAACGGTCGGCTCATTCTCATCCACACCCGCGACGTTACGAGAACGATCGTGGTCACGGGCGAAGTGCCCAGATATGTCTGATCGGTGGGACTCGATAGCGCTCACCGACCCGGTGTTGTGGGCCGGAACTTCATTTGCGCAGCCTGAGTGCGACCGGATGTAAGGCGAGGCGTATTCTGTGCAGATGGTCCACCTGGCGGGATGGGGATGGGGAAAGAGGCCGACGTGGGTGCTGACTATCGGCAGGTTCGGATCACGGATGGAGAGGCGATTCAGTGAAGGTGATGATCCGGACACGGCCATCGAGGATGCCGAGAGGGCACTCCAGCTAGCAATCAAGGTCTCGGGCCTTGACGGTGGGCCGACGACTGTCGCACGACGTCAGCTTGCGTGGAAGTTAGAGCAGGCGAACCGATTCGTCGAAGCTCGCCTGCATCGCGAGCAGGTATTCGCCTCGATGATGCGCCATCTTCCCCCCGATGACCTTGGCACCCTCCATGACGAGGAGTATTTGGCGGCAAATCTCGCCAGGTCGGGTATGGCGGATAGGGCCCGACCTCTATGGCATCACATACGCGAGGCTCGGGAAATATCTCTGGGTCCCGATCATGAGGACTCTCTGCGGATTCGACGCCTGTTGCTCATCTCCGACGACGAGTGGGACCGTACGAACAATCGGCGTGCTGAGGAGAGTGGCTGGGGAACTGACTAGCGAGACTTGCATCACCCATCCGGCGATCAGGGTCAGGCTGTCGGTCGGAGGATCTGGCAGGAGTCTGGTCTGAACGGATCTGATCGGACTTCGATCGCGGTCGTGTTAGATCGGGCGTGGCCGAAGCGTACTGTCGGGGCGAAGCATCCCTCGATCGGTGAGATCGACGAGTACACGGGGTAGTCCATCGGCGAGCATCTTGCGGCGAACCCGTCCAAGAAGCTTCGACATGAAGAGCCCTCCCAAGCCCTTGAACCCGGTGTGGTCGTATTCGAATGTCGTCCCAACGCTCGTCTCCGTCAGTTCATAACTCACGAACGTCGGCTCATCGTCGGGATGGTTACGCCACGAGTACTTCAACTGGTGCGGAGCGTCGACCTTGAGTACCTCGCAGTGGACTACACCGTCCCAACCCGGAAAAGGCCTGCCGATGTAGCGAAACCGGTTGCCGACCGTCGGCTCGAAGCCTTCCGGGTGGGCTCCCTGGCCAGTGACGGTCCAGAGAGGGATCAGCGTGGGGTCGGTGAGTGCAGCCCAGACCTTTTCGATCGAGTGGGGATACCGATTGACGATGTGGATACCGGCGCTCATGAGGCTCCTCGGCGAGTAATTATGTAGTTACAGTAAGTTTATAGTAGCACCAATAATGTTGCTAACATCTGGGCATGGCTACCGATGTCCGGACGTCCGAGCAAGGTCGCGTATCTCCTACCGAGGAGGGGTTGCGTGCTCGTAAGAAACGCGCCCAGCGTCAGGAACTCTCCGATACCGCGACTCGCCTCTTCCTCGACCGTGGCTTCGACCACGTGACGGTCGCCGAGATCGCCCGCGAGTGTGGTGTGTCGGAGACGACTGTCTTCAACTACTTCCCGACCAAGGAGGCCCTCCTGCTCGATCGCCTCGATGGAGCGGTGAACGCCATTATCGGCGCTATCGCCGAGCACGATGGCCACCCCGCCGCGGCTGTCGCGGACGTTCTGAGCGAGCAACTGAGGTCGCTCCTCGCGAGGCGCGGACGAACCGATAGCGAAGTCATCGAGGGCCTCTCTCGCTTCGGCCTGTTGCTTCGGTCCACGCCGTCGCTTCGCGCTCACGTCAGCAACTTCAGGGACGGCTGCACAGCCTCGGCCGCTGCCGCACTGGCGGCTAGGTATGGCACTACGGATCACGATCCGCGAGTGGCGATGGCGGCGATGGCGCTCATTGGGCTGTGGCAGGTCCAATCTGACTCCCTCTGTCGAGTAACTAGCGAGAAGCGCAGCATTGCTCAGGTAAAGCAGGTGGTCGATGCCGAGATTCGGGCTGCGGCGACACTCCTCGAGCAGGGACTCAGCGCCACATTCGAGTCTTGAATGAGTACTGAAGACCGGATCGAGCGGGCTGGAGGGCAATGAACGCAGTGACTCTGACGCGGATCGGGTCTATTCCGGAGCCCGGTCGGATCAACTCCTGTGCGTCCTGAGCCGGTGGTCGGAGACATCTGTCATGGGCCTAGTAGCCTGCCCCAATGCTCAGCGAGCAGAAGCGGATGAATCTGCACGTCCGCCTTATGCGTCGGCCGGTGCCATTTCATGTCCTCGCCTGGTTTGACTGCTCGGTGCATTTGGTCCGAGGTCGATTGTCTCGTCACTTTGGGGCGCCACTGCCTGGTCGAAAGGGCCTCGGTCCCGGTGGTTTGGGGCAGTTCAGTCCTGGGAACTTTCCCTTCTTGCGGCGGGGAGGCGGTGCGTTCACCACCGAAGGGTCGCCCCACACCTCTCGCTCGGACTGCTTAATCCTGGAAGCACCGACGAATAGCCTGATCGGTTAGCCGCGCATCCGCGGAAAGAGCCTCCCCAGCTGGGAAAATGACGATGTCGAAGTCGTCGTATCCCTCAGCAAAAGGAGGCACTTTCTGTGAAGTCAGTATCGCGCGGAATCGACCGCATCGAGGTGACCTTCGATGACCCGAATCTGGTAGCCAATGCCGGGCTGTTGCTGGTGGCCACGCTGGTGGTCCGGCTTCACCTCGAACGCCTGATCAACGAGATGGTCGACCTGTCGGGCCGTGTCGGTGGAGCTTTGCCCGGACGCAAAGTGCTGACCCTGGTGCACGCCATGGTGGCGGGCGGCAGCCACATCGATCATGTCGACGTATTGCGATCCGGTGCCACCCAATCGGTGCTGCCCCACCGGGTCATGGCCCCCTCCACGTTGGGCACGTTCCTGCGTTCATTCACCTTCGGCCACATCCGCCAACTCGACTCGGCATTCGCCGAGACACTGCGCCGGGCCTGGTCGTTCGGAGCGGGACCTGGGGCCGACCGGTTGGTGGTCGACCTCGACTCCACCATCTGTCCGGTGTGCGGCAAGGCCAAGCACGGGGCCGGCTACGGCTACACCAACGAGTTCGGCTACCACCCCCTGATCGCCACTCGGGCCGGGACCGGTGAGCTCCTCCACGTCCGGATGCGCAAGGGGTCGGCCAACACCCAGCGGGGGACCAAGCGGTTCGTCGAAGAGCTGGTGGCCCGGCTCCGGCGGGCGGGAGCCACCGGCGAGCTGATCATGCGGTTCGACTCGGGCTTCTGGTCGAACGCCACCATCGCCACCCTCGGTCGTCTGGACGTCGGCTACACCATGGGGGTCCGGATGGTGAAGTCCGTGGTCACGGCGGTCTCGGCCATCGATGAGGAGTCATGGACGCCGATCGACTACACCTGCGACGGCATCGCTGAGGTTGCCGAGTGTTCCTACAAGGGACGCCGGCTCGTTGTGCGTCGCACCCGGCTGGTCGGTCGCCAGGCCACCCTGTGGCCCGAGTGGCGTCATTTTGCCCTCCTGACCGACTTGGAAGGCGACCCGGTCGACGTCGACGCCTTCCACCGCGCCCACGCCACCGTCGAGCTGGCCATCAAGGACCTGAAGGAGGGTGCGGGTATGGAGCATGTCCCTTCGGGCAACTTCAACGCCAACGCCGCTTGGCTGGTGTGTGCCGCCCTGGCCCACAACCTCATCCGTTGGACGGCCATGCTGGGTGAGATCACTCCCGAGGAGCACCTCGTCGTGGCCCGCACCGTGCGCACCAGGTTCCTGTCCATCCCTGGCCGGCTCGTCCGCCCCGGTGGCCAACCGATACTGCGCGCTCCACTCGAGTGGCCGTGGGCCAAAGCCTTCGAACGGGCACTCGATCTTCTCCGGGCCCTTCCGCCAGTCCCCGTGTAGTCAGTCCACCGCGGCCGGTGCACCGCAGACGACTGAAGGACGGCACTGACAACCGATGAGAATCACGAACTCTTGGACTCGCACGTCCCGATGACCGATAAAGAAGTCGGTCTGCCGCCAGTTGACCCTTCACGATGCCGACCGCCCGATTCGCCGCCCTGCCCGGTCGTCGGTCGGTGGATCCAGGCTTAATGGGACCGCCCTCAAATGAGTCAGGACCTCGGTGGCCACGGTTCTCCGTCCACACCGACAATGTCGCTACGCCAAGCACCGAGAGAATGACCACTGACCGGTAGCGGGCCGATTCTCGATGTCTGCAACTCGAAGCTGAAGGTGAGTGCCGTTTCGTACTATGGGCCCGACGATCACCGCGGCCTCCGGCCATCGAGCGACCTCGCCTGTCAACTGAGGTTTAGCGTCAATGTCTGATCAGCCAACTGTTTCCCGCCACCCCTTCCGGTGACCGAGTCCTTCACTTGTACGGTGAAGGTGTAAGCGCCCGGATCGGCCTTCTTCAGATTCGGCGTTCCCGAGATGAGACCTGAGGCGCTCATTCTGACGCCCTTTGGCAAGGTTCCACTTATTCGCCTGAAGTGGAAGGGCTTGAGCCCCCCACTTGCCTGGATCTGCGAGTCGTAAGGGACGCCCCTGGTTGCTTGAGGAAGGAACGTTGTTGTGACAACAAGCTGACCGAAGATCCAGGTGTCCCCTAGCGGGACTTGCCCAGGTATTTGGTAACCACCGTAGAGAAGAACTGTTCCCATGGCCGCGTCGTAAACCATCGAGCTTTCGAAGCGTGCTGTGGGACCTTTGTCTGGCGACAACTGGGTCCACGTGGTGCCGTCGTAGGTCCATGTGTCATTGCAGTTGCAACTGCTTAAGCCGCTGAAGAGGAGAATCAGTCCAGTGGCTGAGTCGTACACCATGGACGCGTCCGTTGTGGGCGGCGGGCTCACCGTTGGTGACAACTGGGTCCACGTCGTGCCGTCGAAGCTCCAGGTCTCGTCACTTTCACCACCACCGTTCGGACTTCCTCCGAACAGGACCACTTGACCGAGCGTTGGGTTGTAGACCATCGAGGCTCCCAGCAGAGGCGGCGGACTCGTCGGTAGCGGATCCAAATCGGTCCATGTCGAGCCGTTGAAGCTCCAAGTCTCGTTCAACACGTTGTCACGGTTTGCGAAGTCGAGGCCTCCGAAGAGGACAACTTCGCCGATGGCCGAGTCGTAGACCATGGACTCGCCGGTCATCGGTGGGGGGCTGGTTGCCGGGGACAGCTGGCTCCAGGTCGTGCCGTCAAAGGTCCAGGTGTCGTTTGGAGGCCCGCCGGCACCGGAGAAGAGGACCACCTTCCCAATAGCGGGGTCGTAGACCATGGATGCCCCGTTCCGAGGCGACGGGCTCGCGGATGGCGACA
Organism: uncultured Acidimicrobiaceae bacterium; assembly: GCA_963734395.1. Classification (GTDB taxonomy): domain Bacteria; phylum Actinomycetota; class Acidimicrobiia; order Acidimicrobiales; family RAAP-2; genus Bog-756. The sequence goes on from CAVTGY010000006.1 coordinate 12,071, forward strand.
ATTCGGTCCAGGTCGAGCCGTCGAAGACCCACGTCTCGTTGCCAGGATTGGAGGTGGTTTGGGGGATGCCTCCAAACAGGACCACCTCGCCGATCGCGGGGTCGTACGCTATCGAGGCACTGGAAAGGGATTCTTCGCTGGTGACGGGGAACAGCTGTCGCCAGTTGTGAGGCGAACTTGCGGAAGCAGGGGAGGTTCGAATGGCCATCGAGGTGGTCGTAACCGTAGCGACCAACAGGCTGACGGCAAGACAAAGGCGCATCAGGTGTGGCCGACTGCTCCGTCGTCGACCGTGATCACCGGTGACCGGCCGAGATTGACCATGACCTCGCGTCGTGCTCCACCAATGTGTGGCCACCATGCCACCTCCCCCGAGATATGAACAGACTGTGGACGCCGGTTTCGGCAAGCCACGTCGGTCCCTGGTCCATGCTATTGAAGCTGGGGGCCAAGTCAAGGCTGAATCGAGAGGAGCTACCGTTCGGCCATCGCCACCGTGGCGTCGATTGATCCAGTTTGAGAATCCTCTTGAACAGTTCTCTACCGGTCGATTCATCACAAGCCAGCATGTAGATGATCGCCCCAGTGAGCCCGGCCGGAATTCTGAACATGCCAGGGCGCTCTCGGATGCGCTGGAACAGGAGGCGGAACTCATCGGGTGACATGTACCGATTGTCGCCCGCCGTTAGAGGTCGCACGAGCGAAAGAGGGTATCCCCGAGGTGCCGGTCAGCCACGGTCGATAAGCGACCCGCACCCGGTGGTTAGGGGCAGGGGGCTAGACCCCTTCGGCCGACTCGGACGGCGGAGCCCAATCCGGTCCAACCCACTCTCCAGTATCGGAGTCCCACTGTTCGCAGGAATGGCCGATTGCATTGATGTGGCCGCATTCCGGACAGTGGATGTGACCTCCTCGCAGGGTTCTGACCACCTCCTTGCAGAAGCGACAGTCGCTGTCCTGGAATCCGCCGTCGCAAGCCCAATCCTCAGTGGCCTCGACACGATCCCAGAGTTCTCGGTACGTCGGCCGGTTTTGCATCGCCTACCTCCCGTGAGTGGTCAGACCAACGGTATCGCCAGCAGGGCTGGTGTCTCAGGACCGGCGATCAGGGGCGGTTCCTCGGACTACGGGATTCGCCGATCACTTCGGTAGGGTCAGCATGTGAATCAGGAAGGTGAAGACATCCGCTTGATTGTCCTTGGCGGAGACCACGGAGCCATGGCCGTCAGCCTTCTTGCCACGCTGGTAGGCGGAATCGGGGGAACAGGTGACGACGTTGCCGGCAACGGTCCTCGCATAGTGGCGATTAACAATTCGGGCAAGGAGTACATCGTTCAACGGTTCTCCTCCTTGAAAAAGGCCAACAGGGCACTTGTCCCGATGCTGGCCGAGCTGGACCAGCTGGGAATGAGCGCTTGGTGTCAGGCACACGACGTTCCCGCCGACTTTGAAACTTGGTGAGGCTACAAACGGCCAGCCGTTTATTTCGGCTGTGGCGCTGACAGCTGACCGACGTGGCCGCCCAACCGGCGTTGGGAGACACTCCCGTGCCTCGCTGTCGTCGTCACGCCCCCGGTTCATTGCCAGGGCCGGTTCGGGGTTGTCACTCGTTACAGAGACTCTTCGAGCTGGGCGGTCCAGACTCAGTTAGCGTGAGTCAGAGGATCCCACTTTCGGGGCCCTCGACCTTGTCGAAAGAGCGGAGGCATCGGACAAATGAAACGGCTCGCTTTGGTAGCAGCATTGACTGCTGTTCTGGGGCTCGGGGTCGGCGGGATCATGGTCTCGTCTGCATCCGCCGCGGACAGGCCCGGCGCCGTAAGCGGCCACAACGCCGAATCACTGAGGGGCAATGCCCACCCCGATGTCGTGACGAGCGGAAGTACATGGACCTTTTACGATTTCAGCTCGGCACCTACCACCGTCGACTGCGAGCTGCTCACCTTCGGTACGAAGACGTTCGACGGTGATCATGGCGACCGGGGGACCTACAAGAGCGGCAGGACGACCACGACCGTGAAGTTCGAAAACGGTGCAAAGGTGCGCCCGGGAACCTTCAAAGGCACGTACGCCGATGGTCAGGACGCGTACGAAGGAATCGTGACCGAGAAGAGTAGCGGCCTGGGATACGGGCCCGATGAGCTCGCCTTCGGGAACAATCCCCGGTACGTCAGTGGCTGCTGAGTCGCCAACTCACCCTTACCAGTGAGAGCGCGTCATCCCGCGCCAGGAAAGCCCAGAGCAGGACGCGAAGCACTGGTTGGGTCCGGCCCCGGTTTACGCCGGGCCCGGTCCGCGTGTCTCGGCTACTAACGCTGCTGCGATGGCTGCGCAGTTCATACCCGGGTTTTGGGACACCCCTGATCCTCGACTCTGAGGTCCAATGCCAGGGCGGCTAGCTTGGTGGATGCAGGAACTGACATGGGAGAGCCCCGATGGGAAACGACGACTGCGAGCCCGTCTCAGTTTCGAGACGAATCGAGGCTTCGGCCAGCGTCATCTTCGCGCTTCTGGCCCATCCAGATAGGCACCCAGAGTTCGATGGCTCAGAGATGCTGAGGACGGGTGCCAGCAATGAGGTCATCACCTGCGTTGGAGACGTATTCGTCACGAAGATGTACTTCACGGCAATGGGTGACTACGAAATGCATAACCGCATCGTGGCGTTCGAGCAGGACCGGTGCATCGCTTGGGAACCTGGCAATCCCGAACTCGCCCGCAACGGATCCCTGTGGAGGTACGACCTTATCCCGGATGGACCGAATGCAACTGTGGTGACCGAAACCTACGACTGCACGGAATCCCCCGAGAGCGTCCGAGAGGCCGTCGACAATGGCAATGCATGGTTGGCGGGCATGACCAAAACGCTGGAGCGACTCGACGAGTTGTGCACTACGCAGTAGGAGCTGCAAACGGTCCTATTGGACTCGATCGCGACAGGATGTGCCGATTTTCCGGTTTGATAGCAGCCCTCGACCCGGTTAGGGGGCAGCAGCCGTGTCGACGTCGTCGGAACCTAGCTCCCGACGGAGCTCAGCCGCCTCCGCTCTCAAGTGTGCGACCCACTTGTCTCGTTCAGAGGCCCTTTCAGGTGGTGTCATTGTCAGCTGCTCCATTCGCGTGGCCTGCGTCTCCCGACGCCACAGTCTGCGCCGCATCAGACTCCACTCGTCCCAGCCGTTGGGTTTCCATGAGTGATCACGAACCTCTTCGCTCATGCCGCCCATGGTGCCTGCTCTGTGGCTTTTGTGTATCTCCGTCGAGTCTCCTACCCGACGCTCCTATGGATAAAGTCAAGCCCTTCTGAGGGGTTTTCGGATGAGAAGACAGCGGACAGACCAATGATGGGCCACTCGATGCGGAGGGCAAGCTCTTATTAGGTCACGCGTCTTGGAGAACCTGGTGGACCCGGACCGGGAACGGCAGATCGGGTAGAAGCCAGTGTGAATCGACGGCAGGTGTTAGGTGAGCCAGGTCCTGGTCCGGGGATTCAGCCGCGAGGCAGGTGGTGATAGACCTCGCGGGCGACGTAGCGCTTCAGCATGCGGATGATCTCGCGCTTGGAGCGACCCTCCTTCACCCTGCGCTCCATGTAGGCCTGCGTGTCGGGATCAGAGGCCAGTCGGGAGATGACGATGATCCAGAGGGCCCGGTTGGCCTGACGGTCGCCGCCTCGGTTCAGCCGATGACGGGTGACCTTGCCCGAGGAGGCCTCAAGGGGTGAGACGCCACACAGATGAGCCCATGCTGCCTCCGATCGCAGGCGCTCGGGATTGTCGCCGGCAGTCACGAGGAGGGTGGCCGCGGTATCGATGCCGACCCCATAGACATTGAGGAGGTCGGGTGCATGTTGCTCGAGGAGTGGGGTCACCCTGGCGTCGAGTTGAGCGATCTCCTCGTCGAGCTCACTGATGCGATGGGCCAGCGACGAGAGTGCCGCCTTCGTCGCCGCGGTGACCGGATCGGCCGACCGTGTCGGTCGCAGTCCTTTGGCCGCGGCGATGAACCGCGGAGCAGGTAGGCCTTTGATCCGCAGTTGGAGCTGGTCAGGGGCGGTGAAGGTCAGCTGACGCATCTGGGTGAGGGCCTTCACCCGGGCCTGGCGGGCTGACCGCTTAGCCACCACCAGGACTCGGATGGCCTCGACAGCCCCGTCTCTCGACTTTGCCCGGCCCGTGGCAGCCCCCGACAGAACAGCCCGGGCCGCCTCCACCGCGTCGATCGGATCAGACTTGCCCTGGCGACGACGGTTCTGGCGGTTGTGCCGATCGACCTCGATGACCTCGACGCCGGCTCGAGCGAGGAACCGGGCCAGTCCGGCCCCATAGGACCCGGTCCCCTCGACGCCGACCTTCCCGACCGTCCCAAAGCCGGACAGCCACGAGAGCAAGGCCGAATTGCCCTCCGGTGTGGCCCCGAACGATCTGGTCCCGAGCAGGCCGCCCACCTCATCCAAGGCGGCAGCCACGTGGACTTCGCCGTGGGTATCGATGCCACCAGTCACAGCACGCGGCAGCTTCTACGATGGTCATTGGCCATCCCTTCCTTTCCCTTTAGCGGGTTGAGGGGTGGCTCGGCCGTCCCGGAAAGGAGTGACGGTGCGGGTCGATCTGCTCGTAACAGACCGGCCCATCACCCCCTCTGGAACGGGGCGCGCCGCGCCTCGACTCAGTTGGTCCGGAGTTCCGACCGACGGGGTGCAGTTCCAGTCAAGCAACCACGTGATCAGAAGTCAGGTCGAGACCCCGGTGCTTCCGAAATTACAAAGGACCAGCCGTCCGGCGGTGGACCCTCACAGAAGCTCAACAACATCATTGGTGTTACGGGATGCCTACATAGATGTGCCATCTGCCACTTGTGGTGAGCAGAAGCGACACTCAATAGGGGCTCAAGTGAGGACTCGTGGTTTTGGCAGAGGTAGCGTGACTGGAATCAGAGGAAGGGCTACGTCATCGGCTCCGACCGAATACATGCAGGATACCTGTGTATCGTCGGGAGATACCCTTACCTCGACGGACCACTTACCACCGTGGTTCATGTATGCGGTCTGCTCGTTCGATGCCGAGAAGCCGTTCAAATCGGGTTGATAGTCGGCCACACCGACACTCACGTCGTAGGTCGTGCCGATAGGGAGGGCGGGAAGCGGCCTGCCCTTCGTGCCTGCAAACGTTCCCGTGGCATCGACCATCGTGTCCGAACTGTTCACTGTGCAACTGACGCTCTTCAGAACGTAGTCATACCCGATGCCTGGCGACCGTCCGACCACAAGAACCTCCCCATCACGAAATCCATCGTTGTTGGGCATTGGTACTTGCTCGCTCAGTCGAGTAGTTACGAGATTATCCAATTCCTCCAATAGACTTGGAGTGGATAATGGGGGAGATTCAGTCCCCTCGTATTCAAGTTCGACGCCCAGCCTCGTAATGACAGGACCTTTTTGCAGAATCATTGATTGAAAATTGAAGACTGCCAATTCGTTGCCGTCGGCCGCAATTTCGAGTGCAATCGACACCGTGGTCGAATGCACACCGCTTGACGTTGGGTTCGCAGCGACCTGAACCTTGACTGGACCCAGCTCAGCTTCAGGGTACTTCTTGAAGAGTGGTTTAAACAGAGCGCGAAGGAGTTTCTCGTATCCCTGTGACATGCACTCGGGATAGGTTTTGTTTGCAATGGCGGTCATGCGAGATTCAGCATTCGCCGGTGACTCTTCGACTTGCGTAACGACCGACACACTTGTCACACCTGTCGGATCGTGGAATACCTCCGACCTCGCTTCGGCAAGTGAACGAGCGGACCACGGATTGGAAATACCCATACAGCCTGCAAGGGCGCTGTTGAATTGACCAGAATCTGGGATCTCAGGTTGCCGTGTCAGATCCACCGAGTGTCCTATCCATCCTTTAGGCATGTCAGACGAATGGAGCTGCACTGCTGAAGCAATGGCATCAGGGGACCTTTCGGTCGCAGCTACTGGATCTTGACCGTTGGAGCAGGATGCCAGGGCAAGAGAAAAGGTGATAACGAGTGCCCCAACGGCAGTTGCCCATACCACCTGCCCCAGATTCTGTGTCACCCCGCGAGCGTAACGTGTGAAAGGCAAAGAGCACTTCAATGGGATGAGTGCCCCACTCGTGCCGCACTGGGTTACTGTCCGGGTGGTCGGGGGCACATTCGGTATCTGAGTGACAAGATGCAGAAATGGCGAAGTGGAATCTCTGGAACCCAGATGACTTGCGTCTGTTCCCACCGAAGGACGTAGGCGCTGGGTTGACCATCAACTGGTATTGGGTCAGGCATCCCCTCACTTGGTGGCGAAAATCGCACCCCTAGAGCCCCTCTGACCGGTGATAGGGGATACCCGAAGTCCGCCAGGCTCTCTTCAGGACTCCGGTGTGCCCCCCCATGTGGTGTGCTGACGGTGTTCGATTGTCAGTGAGGTTCCCCAAGGAAAGTAGACACCCGACAAGCCGACTCGAGGGTCGGCTGGAAGGATGTCACCGTGGGAGCAACCAGAAGGAAGTTCACGCTGGAGTTCAGAACCGAGGCCGCGCATCGCGTCATCGACACCGGAAGGACGGTTCGAGACGTGGCCCGCGAGCTCTCGGTCTTCGAGAACTCGCTGAGCAAATGGGTGCGTGACGAGCGTCGACGCATGGAGACCCTGGAAGGAACCGGTGGTGAACCGCTGAGTTCGGCCGAGCGGGCCGAGCTGGTGCGACTGCGCCGCCAGGTGGCCGAACAGGACAAGGACCTGGCCTTTCTGGGAAAAGCTGCCGCGTACTTCGCTTCGAATCCACCAAAGCAGAGAGATTTGCGTTGATGGCCGCGGAGTGCGCGAACTTCGAGGTGACCCGCATGGCCCGACTGCTCGAGGTCTCCCGTGCCGGCTACTACCGGTGGAAGGAGGCCCAGGAGCGCCCTCCGCTCCCGAGCGAGCAGCGCCGGGCGGACCTCGACGCGAAGATCCTGAGCTTCCACAAGGAGTCCCGCGGCACCTACGGCTCACCACGGATCACCTTCGACCTGCATGAGGACGGCGAAGACGTCAGCCAGAACACGGTGGCCGTCCGCATGGCCGCCCTCGGCATCGCCGGCATCAGCCCACGGACCTTCAAGGTCACGACCGTGGCGGACCCGACGGCGACCTATCCCGACGACCTGGTCAATCGACACTTCAGCCCCGCCGGCCATCGACGAGCTGTGGACGAGCGACCTCACCTACCTGACGATCGGCGAAGCCGAGGCCTATCTCTGCGCGGTCCGCGACGAGGGCTCCTCACGGGTGCTCGGCTGGGCAGCTGGCCGACCACATGCGCACCGAGATCGTCCTCGACGCGCTCGCCCAGGCCACCGCCACCCGCTTCGGCCGATGCTCCGGCACCATCTTCCACGCCGACCGTGGCAGCCAGTTCAGCGACCGGAAGGTCGAGGAGTTCTGCGCCAGATTCGGCATCGTCCGCTCCATGGGCGCGACCGGCAGTTGCTACGACCACGCCAGCGCGGAGAGCTTCTGGTCGATCTTCAAGCACGAGTACTTCTACCGACACGCCTTTGCCACCATGGACGAACTGCGCGCCGGCATCGACGAGTACATCAGCTTCTACAACCACCAGCGTCGCTACGCGAAGGCCGGCAACGTCAGCCCCATCCGCTACGAGTTATCGTTGGCCCGCCTCAACCAAGCCGCATAGCCAGTGTCTACTTTTTCTGGGGAACCTACCTCACAGCTAGGCAGCGCAGATCGAGAATGCGTAGATGCCACCATCGATACCCGAGTTGTTGGCCTCGAATCCCACCGCAGATCCGTCCGCAAGCAGCTCGTTGAGGGCCACGCCTGGGGAGCCCGCGTTTGAGTAGAGACCGGCACCAAGGATCGAGCTTCCCGGCGGGCACGTCTCACTCACCATGGTCAGACTGCCTGGTGGGTTGTCCATCGGAGCACTCTCGTTGATGGAGTAGCTCTTGGGCTGCTTCCCGCAAATGGCATAGTCGGTCACGGTGTCGTTGACACCCGATGTGTTGTTCATCTCTATTCCCCACTCGGGGGAGCCGACCGGGGAGGTGCTGTTGATCGTGAAGTCTCGGCCCGCATCCGACGAAAACGCACCACCAGAGAGAACCACGGCCCCAGCGGGGCATGCGGCGAAGACGGCCGTCTGGGCTCCGGCGGGGTTGTTGGCGGTTACGGACTGAATGGACCACTTCGCCCGCTTCGCGCACACCGCGTAGACATGGAAACTCTCGTCAGTGGCACCGGCGTTCTCGATGTACACGTTCCACGCAGTGCTCGTCGGTCTGGAAGGTTTCTTCACATAGCTCTCCGATGGCCACGAACTGTTGATGACCTCGCCGGTTGCTCCCGTGTCGGTGACACCTCCCCCTAAGACGAGGGTTTTAGCCGGGCATGTGATAGACCCAAAGTTCTCCTGACCGGGTGAGTTGTCGAGTTCGCCGGTGGACACGATCTGGTAGTCCGTGGGTGCGGTTCTCTTGGGGGGACGGACACTCGGGGTGTCTGCTCCCTTTCCCGAAGCCGGAGCGGCGGCCGGTCGGGCAGGCGTTGTCGGTCGGACCGCTGCCGCGGCGGTCCCACAGCCGAAAACCGCGACGGATCCGAGCGTGAGGGCGACGATCCCCGTACAGCCGAGAACCTTGGCTTTGCTCGTGTTCGACGTCATCACTCTTTGGGTGATGGAGTCATGGATACGGTGCACGACAGTCACGAACATGAGTTTTCCCTCCGCTGGGAGATACTTCCGCCGGCCGTTGCGACTCTCAATTGCCTAACACGATGGACGGTCTGAGCGAGTGCCTCTCAGGATCGGTCGACGGTCGCATTGGCGCCGGCCGGGGGTGGTCGATAAGGGCCTCGGCTCGGCGGCCGGGGATACCCCGACAGGTCCATAAAGGTCGCCCACTACGGTGTGCTCGTGCTGATGGGAGCCTGGGTATACGTCGCAGCACTGGCGGCATCGTTCACGGTGGCCACTGTCGCCAGCCCAGCGGGTGTTTCTGGGGCCGTCCTGCTCCTGCCCTTCGAGGTGAGCGTGCTCGGGACTCCCAGCTCATCGGTAACGCCGACGAACCTGCTCTACACGTCGTGGCCACCCCGGGTGCGCTCTATCGCTACTGGCGGCAAGGGCAGACGGGCGGCCGCTTGACCGGAATCTTGGTCTTGGGGACAGTGCCGGGGGTCGTCTTCGGCTCGGTCATTCGAGTCGAGCTTCTTCCTGGAGCCATGGCCTTCGATGTGGTCATCGCCGCAGTGCTGATCCCTCTCGGTGGCTGGCTTATCCTCGACCGCAAGGTGCCCGGCGCTACCGTTCGGCTGTCCCCGGCAGTGATCGGCATCACTTCGGCGATCGTGGGTGTCGTCGGCGGCATCTACGGGATCGGAGGCGGGTCGATCCTGGCCCCCTTGCTCGTTGGATCAGGTCGTTCGCCTTCCGAGGTGGCTCCGGCCACGCTGGCTTCGACGTTCGTCACCTCCATCGCAGGGTAGTGACCTTTCTGGTGCTCTCATCACACCACCACGGCTCCGTCCCACCTGACTGGGGACTTGGAATCGCACTCGGAGTCGGTGGACTCGTTGGTGGGTACGCGGGTGCTCGGCTTCAGCCACGACTGCCGGAGTCATTGATCCGACGATTGCTCGGGCTTCTCGTTCTGGCCATCGGTATCCGCTATGCCTGGCTCGCCGCTACCTGAGGCGGGGGGGGTAGGCATGGCATAAGTGTTGTTGGGGGGACGCTCGATGAGCGCTCTTGAAGCCCCGAACCCCCTCCTCTTGACCCCCCCTCCCGGGTTCGGGTGGCGCCCGGCCTAGTCGGCTCTCCCGTTCCCTGTCGTCTCCCCTTCCGGCCCGCGGCGGTTTTGGCCCGCCTGGCCGCCGTTCTCCCTCTTTCCCAATCCGCGTGAACTGGAGAGAGGAATCCGCAGAGGAGGCGTCAATCGGTGAAGCGATGGGGTGGAATCTGGTCCACTATTCCGAGCGCCTCGTAGTATGCGCCCCTGGCGCGATCGAAGTGGTGGACCATGGCCTCCACTCTTTCCGATCGACGTCGGAGTGAACCGGAGTCCGTCCTCGACAAACGGCCCGATCGTCCGCTCAATGGATTTGGCGGTTTCGAGGAGCTGGGAGAGAGCGTCCAAGATGTCCTCCTCAGCACTCATCATCCCCACGCCGGGGAAAACCTGGGGCGCGCGCGCCACCAGCAGGCGATGTCCAACCCGGTCGTGGCAGCATCGCTTCCCATTGCCCACGGTTCTACCCTTCGATCTTCGAACGCACTGTGACTGATAAGCAAACTGTCGGTGAAATGCTCGGGCTAGACCCGGCACTCTCGATGCGCCGGGCGCTGTACCGGCCCGCGATCCGCTCGAAGACAGCAGGATGGAGTCCGGCCGCCCCATCCTGAACCCTCGTCAGGTAGTGCCGGCATTGGTGTAAGGCTTTGTTCCATGCACGCTGTCGAACTCGTCTTCGCCATCGGGTGGGCGGCGTTCTGGATCTACTGGCTCGTGGCGGCCTTGTCGATGAAAAGGGGCCGCGTCCCTTGGTCCCGCGAGCTGCGCATCAGGGCGGTGGTCGTGGTCCTGGCGATTGTCTTGCTCCGCACCGGGGCCTTCCGAGACGCCGGCATCAACTCGGATCCATGGCGCACTGGCCTCGGGCTCTTCCTCTTCGCTGTCGGGTTGGGGTTCGCGATCTGGGCCCGCCTCCACATCGGTCGCAACTGGGGCACCCCCATGTCGCAAAAGGACGAACCGGAGCTGGTGACCAGTGGCCCCTACGGCCTCGTCCGCCATCCCATCTACTCTGGCATTCTGGTGGCGGGTGTCGGCACCGCCGTGGCGCTGAGCTGGTTGTGGCTTTTCGCCATTGCCCTGGCTGGGATCTATTTCGTCTACAGCGCTACTGTCGAGGAGCGCAACCTCACCGAGCAATTCCCCGACACCTATCCGGGGTACAAGCGCTCGACCAAGATGCTCATACCCTTCATCTTCTAATCGGACTCCGTCGCAACTGACCCCACGAGTCGCCTCCTTCCCTTCACCAAGTCCCTCGTTCCGTCCGGCCCGTCCTCGTCCGTCGGATGGTCATGTGTTCTCTCACCCTCCCGATCTCGGGTGCATGGGGATTGGTGCAGTACGGGGGATGCACGTCCGACCGGGATACCCGGCACCAACCGAGGCGGGGCCCAGGAGTGGAGGCGGGAGGCGTGGAGCTGGCCCAGTCCCGAGGCTCAACCGGCGGTGCCGCCCTGCCGATAGCTCGGCGTGGGCATACTCTTCGGCCAACTGCCGATACCCAGCGATGTCTGACCTCGGGGCTCCACCCGGGTGGTGGTTGGCATCGGATGGACGATGGTATCCCCCGCACTTGCATCCCGAGGTGAGAAACCGACCTCAGGTCCCCGCTCCGGCGGTGCCGGACCCCAGGGCACCTTTTTGTCTGTGCCTCCGCTGTTCACGGCAAGACGTCGGTCAACAGTCTGACGGCCTGCTCCGACGTCGAGGATGACGCAAATGCCGTGGATGAATAGCTCGGTGCCAACCGAAAGTGACCTTGCGATCGGGGATCTGGCCGCTTAGAGAAGGCGAAAAGCCTTCACTGGCGCGGGAAACCCCTTGAGTACCTGAGGCCGAATCGGGTCGAACCGAAAAGTACTGGTGGCATTGCGGGTGCGCTCAGAAACGAGGGTGCTCCCCGGATCGGCAACCGAGACCAAACGTGCCGCGAGATTGATGTCGGGACCGTACAGATCGCCAAAGATGGACACCATCTCGCCGGTGGCGAGTCCCACCCTCACAGGTGGAATGACCTCACGCCCGAAGCTGCGCACAAGATCCTTGGCGATCCAACAGGCGTCAGCTGGCTGTTCAGTGACAAACATGGCCTCATCGCCGATGGTCTTGATGATCTGACCGTGACCGCGCCGTACGGAGTCAGCCGTCTGCTCATCGAAGGCAATCAGGACATCGGTGAGCTTGCGGACGGACAGTGAGGCCACGACCTCCGTGTAACCGACCAGATCGACGAATCCCACTGTGCGAAGCTGGGTAACGGCCGATCGATCTTCATCCGTCGACCAGACTCTCTTCATGACCTCGACGATTTGCCGGCGGAGAATGGCGTCCAGGCTGTCTAGAAAATCTGGGAGCAACGTTTGGGCCAAAGATGCATACTCCTGGACGAGAGCCGCCGAGGATGAACCCGAATCTCGCCTCGGTAGCTGAACTTGCAATCGGATCCCTCCGACGAGGGTCTCCGCCAACCTCGACATGGCATTTCCGGCGACTCTGGCGAGTTGGATGGTGGCAGTCTCGCCGAGGAGGTGCATGGCGTCCGTGGCCAGAAGTGTGAGGGCCGTCGCCTCGTCTTCGGTCAGCAATTGCTGAGGTTCGTCGGGCAATCCCAACGCCCGCATCAGATTCTGTGCTTGCGACAGCGGGATATCGAGACGTCCGACGACCTCGCCCAGGGTTGCGTGTCCACGAGGTCGTAGGGTCAGGTCCAACACCAACTCGTCGAGATCTTCAGTGGTGAGAGCCACGGTTTCGGGAGTAGCTCCGAGCTCCAATGCGAGCGCCACCAACTCGCGGCGATCGGCATTTTCTGGATCCTCGGGGTTCACGGTCCGGTCGTGTTCCGAACTGTCCTTACCGCCATCATCAGTCGCCACCACATTCTCCTCTGTTCACGATGGCCTCGGAAGGCATTAGGGGCCACCAACCCAAGACGGCTCGTCAGCGGGATCCAGTATGGGTTGCCTCCCACGGCAATCGCAGGTGCTCCAACAGACTGCCCCGTCCATGGCTCAAGTTGAATCCCCGAACTCGCAGACGAGTCTCGTGGCCAGGATGGACAGGCGCTCCTTGTCGGGTGAGGACAGACACGTGGTGGCCGAACCGACGTCGACTTGGAACGCCTTGGCGACCTCGTTGACGATTCCCCGTCCCGACGACGTCAAGCTGACACGGATGACCCGGTGGTCGTCGGTTGACGGCATCCGCTGAACCAGCCCCCGCTTCTCAGCCCGGTCGACCAGGCCGGTCACGCTGGATTTGTCCGAGTCGAGCAGTCGGGCCAGCTCCTGCATCGTCGGTTCGCGGTCGCGCAGTATGCCCAGCAGCCGGGTCTGGACCATGGACACATTGTGGCTGGCGGCGTGTCCGGCCAGCCTGGCTTGGACCAGGAAGCTCAGCTGAGCCAGGGCATCCACGATTCCGAGGTCCGCTTCACCCTGGTGGTCCGGATCCGGGTCGGGCGACGTCCTGGTCATGGACCGACTCTAGTTGCGATCATACGTGGCACAAACTATAATGCTACGTGATACCAACTAACTAGCTGGCGCCGTTGCCGGAGGCCAGTGGAGCTGCCCCATGGTCAAGATGCACGCCGCAGTGGTCACCTCGTTCGACGAGCCCCCGCACTACCAGCGGGTGGATGTTCCGACGCCGGGCCACGACAACCAAGTGCTGGTCGACGTCCTGGCCGTCGGACTGCACCCGCGGGTGCGGACCGACGCCGCCGGCCGGCACTACACCAGCACCGGAGCGCTCCCGATGATTCCCGGCGTGGACGGGGTCGGCCGCACAGCTGACGGGAGAAGGGTCTTCTTCGTCTCCGATGATGCGCTTCCCGGTTCGATGGCGGAGCAGGCACTCATCGACGTGCGCCGGACCATCCCTCTGCCGGAGGACGCCGACGTCGAGAAGATCGCCGCCGCCGTGAACCCGGCCATGTCCTCCTGGGTGGCCCTCCGTCGTCGGGTGCCGATCGAGGCCGGACAGAGCGTGCTGGTGCTGGGGGCGACGGGCAATGCCGGATCGATGGCCGTGCAGGTCGCCCAACGGCTCGGGGCGGGACGGGTGGTCGGTGCCGGTCGGGATCCCGGCCGCCTGCACGCCCTCACCGGCCTCGGCGCCGACGACATCGTGCAACTCACCGAAGACGGCGACGCCACCGCGGTGGCGCTGGCCGAGGCGGCCGCCGAGGTCGACATCGTCATCGATTACCTCTGGAGCAAGCCGGCGGAACAGGCGATGATGGCCCTCTTGACCGGCCGATCCGACCGCAGCCGGGCACTGAACTGGATCCAGATCGGTGCGGTGGCGGGTCCGACCATCGAACTGCCGTCGGTGGCCCTCCGGTCGGCGAACCTCCGCATCCAGGGCAACGGCCAGGGCGCAGTGTCGCCCCAGGCTTACCTGGCGGAGTTGCCTTCGTTGATCGACGAGATCGGTGCCGGTGCCCTCAAGATCGCGGTTCGGGCCGTGCCGCTGGCCGAGGTGGAGTCCGCCTGGACCGATCCGGAGGTGTCCGGCGTGCGAACGGTCCTCGTCCCGTCGTCTGAGGGCCGGTGAACCCGGCGGCTGTCGTGCGGAATCACCCGATGGGGTGAGGTCGAAGGAATCGCTCGACCTGGCGCAGGCGCCGGTCTCAGGAGGCCAGGCGCATGCGACCGGCGGCGACGTCCTGGGTGCTGAAGCGGTGGGCATAGCCCCGCCTCTGCTGCACGCCGATGAGCGACTGGCCGTCGCCCTGGAGTACCGGCACCGCGAGCTGCCAGTAGGAGCGGTCGCTCACCACCTCGTGGTCGGTCGGGGCGATCCACTGGGCGGTGGCCACCTGATCACGCACGGCTCGCCTGGCGGCGGGCGGCATCGTGGCATCGGTGGTGCGGTAGAGCGAGTTGAGGATCGCTGGCGCCGGTTTCCGGGTCGGCAACCGCTCGTTCCACGAGCTGAGCACGTCGATTCCGCTGCTGGAGCGCTGCACGGCTCGGGCCACCAACTGGGGCTCCGGCGTGACCAGGCCGGTGAATCTCATCTCCACCACCAGCTCGTCGTGCTCGGCCTCCTGCAGTTCGGGCTCCACGGAGAGTCCGGTCGCCCCTTCCACCTCGGACCTCAGGATCTCGAGGGCATCGGCCTGGTCGGCCACCGACACTCGGAGTTTGCTGGTGGTGGTCATTGGGTCCTCCTGTGGACATCGGCCGACGGTGGTCCCCAACCGCATCGCGACGGTACCCCCGGAACGTGATCGCAAACGGGAAGCGACGATGTCTCCCGGGCCGAATTGATCGGTCGGGGAAGTGGTCAGGGAACGTAGGCGCCGAGGAAGGCCAGCAGCGCATAGCCGAAGAGTGCCACGGCGCTCAGGGTGTACACCGAGACCTCCACCCGCTTCGATCGGAGCAGCATGGATGCCCCGATGAACAGGGGAAAGGCGCTGAGGGCATAGCGCTCGAACGACTCGAAGTTGGTGCTGGCCAGCCCGGAGACGATGATGGCGATGGCGAAGACGCTGTAGCAGGCGGGCAGCTTCCGCACCGCCACGACGCAGAGGACGATGGCCAGGGCGATCCACGGGATGTGCAGGCCCGACCCGATGTGGGCACCGTCCAGCAGACCGTGCACGTCATGAACCAGGTTGACGAACGGGTCCTCCGACACCGACGGGGGCACGGCGCTCCGTTGGAGCCGGATGGGGCTGAGGAAGCCGCCGAACGTGGCCGCCACCCACGAGAGATAGGCCAGCAGTCCGAGCGGCGGTGCGACGACCGCGGCCACCCGGGCCACCCGGTCGGCCACCTCGGTTCCCCGCCAGCTCCGGAACGCCTCGATGGCGGCGGGCAGGACCAGCAGGAAGCCGATGGGGCGGGCCGTGGCGGCCAGGAACCCGGACAGGGCCGCCCACCACCACCACCGCCGGCGCAGGCAGAGGAAGGTCACGGCGGCGAGGAAGATGAAGAGGGACTCGGAGTACCCCATCACCAGCACGAACGCCGACGGCGCCAGGCTGAACAGCCAGACCGTGCGCCGCGCCGCCCCGACGTCTCCGAGCTCGCGGCGGGCCAGTTCGAAGATGAGCGCGGTGGCCGCCAGCGAGAAGACGGTGGTGCTCCCGATGAGGATCACCCCGATGGGGATGGCGGTCACCACGTGGACCAGGTGGGTCAAGCCGGGGAGGAGGGGAAAGAAGCGCAGGCTCTGGTGGGAGATCCCGTAGCCCTGGGCGGCGATGGTGCGGTACCAACCGGCATCGGCGCCCAACAGGCCGGCTTGCGACGAGGTCACCGCCTTGGCGTCACGGGGGCGCAGCGTCTTGACCTCGAAGCGGGCGAAGGCCAGCGCCAACAGGGTGATGACCCTGGTCAGGGCCCATGGCAGGAACGACTGCGACAGGGCCGTTCTGGCCAGCGGCAGCCGGGTTCCCCGGCGCTCGTCCCGCACCGGGCTCACCGCATCGGGGAGGGGCGGTGGCACCGTCGGTCGCAACATCGCCCCGTAGTATCGCCGAGTTTCCCGCTGGTGCCCTTCATGCCGATTACTGCAGACGGACCAGCTTCACTCCTCTTTCCGCTGGTAGCTGCCGGGCGCCGGCGTTCCGGTGGCGATGGCCAGCCGGTTCCAGGCGTTGATCTCGATGATGAGATAGAGGAGCTTGGTCAGCTCCGGGGGAGCGAAGGCCGAGGCCGCATCGTCGACGACGGGCTGGGGGACCGGGCCTCCGGCGATGAGGGTCACCGCCTCGGTCAGGGCCAGGGCGGCCCGCTCCCGGTCGGTGTAGAACGGCGTCTCGCGCCAGGCACTCAGGCCGTACAGCCGCTGCTCGGTCTCGCCCTTGGCCCGGGCATCCTTCGAGTGCATGTCGATGCAGAAGGCGCAGCCGTTGATCTGGGAGGCCCGCATCTTGACCAACTCGAGCAGCTCCGGTTCGAGCTCGGACTGTTTGATCAACTGGCTCAGGCGTTCCAGGGCGTTGTAGCCCTCGGGCCAGCTGCGGAAGGTCCTGATACGCGTCTCGGTCATCACCGGAAGCGTATCCATCCAGCCGCTTCCCGTGGATCACCCGTCGGCGACCGGCTGGTTACGGGGGCGGGTCAGGGCGGGGCCGATGCCGACGGCGGCGATGGCCGCGATCGCCCACCAGCCTCGCTCGAACGCCGCCCGTTGCTCGGAGGGAGTCCGGGGAGCGGCGATGACAACGCCAGTACGGCCACCCGTGACCGGCGGGCGGTTCGGCGCGTAGCCTGTGGGCATGTGCCGCAACATCACCACGCTCCGGGGCCTCCAGCCGGAGGCCACCACCGAAGAGGTCGAGGCCGCCGCCCGACAGTACGTCCGCAAGGTCAGTGGCGTGCAGTCGACGACCGCGCAGACCGAGGCCGCTTTCGAATTGGCCGTGCAACGGGTCGCCCGGGCCACCACCGAGCTGCTGGCCGGGCTTCCGGCCCGGCGGCAACCGCCCCCCACTCTGCCGCCCATGCGCCGCCGGGCCGCCGCCGCCGGCTGATCGTCGGGGCCGCGCCGTCCGGAAGGCGAGCGTGCAGGACAGCGGGCCATCGGGACCGTAAGCTCCCCAGATGCCCGATCAACCGTCCGGTCCCCAGTGGTACAGCGTCCGATGCATCTTCCAGTCGCCGACGGAGACCGGATCGGCGTACGAGGAGCGGGTCACCCTCTGGCAGACCGACGACATCGATGCCGCCATCGAGCAGGCCGAGGCCGAGGCGGCCTCGTACGCCGCGGAGGTGGAGGCCGAGTACACCGGCCTGGCTCAGGCGTACTGGTTGGTCGACCAGCCTTCCCACGGGACCGAGGTGTTCGCCCTGGTCCGCGACAGCTCGCTCGACACCGACGAGTACCTCGACCGCTTCTTCGACACCGGTCAGGAGCGACAGGGTCGCTGGGCCGAGGACTGACCCGGCCGGTCAGGACCAGCCCTCCGGTGTCGCGGCGGAGACCGATCCCGCCGGTGCCGGCCCGAGGGCTACGAGACGGTGATGGTGAAGGCCATCTGCACCTGTGACGACGGGCTGTCCTTGGTAGCCCGGTCGACCACCTGCACCGTGAAGGGGTACGTGCCGGTGCTCTTCGGGTTGCCGGTGATGGTGCCCCGGGCCGCCAAGCGCAGCCCGGGCGGCAGTGGACCCGATCCTGTCGCCAGCGACCAGCGGTAAGGGGTCTTGCCCCCGGTGGCGGCGAGGGTGGCGGTGTAGCGGGTACCGGTCACCGCCGCCGGCAGCGATGGGGTGGTGATGACGATGGGCTGGACGGTGAACGACGACCCGAGGGCGTACCCGATCTGATCGGCACCGTACTGCACGGTGATCAACGTGGCCCATGGGCCGGGCAGCGATCCGGTCGGGATGACGCACTCCGCTTGGTACGTCCCGTCCCTTGCGGTGCCCGAGGTCATCGTGCCCTGACCCGAGCAGCCGGTGAGAAAGCTCACCCCGGGGCCGATCGGATCGATCGACGTGTAGGCCACTCCCTCCCGGTCTCGGACCCGCCAGGTGAAGGTGACCTGGTTGCCGATGGCCACCGTCGAGGGGGCTGCGGTGGAGGATGTCACCTTGGGCGGAACGGCCGGCGTGCCCCCGGTGACCACGAAGCCCGGGCCGGCGGCGCTGACGTCGTCCCCGGCCAGGTCCTCGACAGAGATCTCGGTGGTCCAGCTCCCGTCGGCCACCACCTCGGGGATGATGCAGGCCTGCCGGTAGCTGCCTGAGTGCGCATTGCCGGAGACCAGGGTGCCTTCGCCGAAGCAGTCGGGGAGGCCCATCTGGCCGGGACCTTGGGCGAAAATCGAGGTGCCCTCCACGCCCGACTTGCTGCTGACCCGCCAGGTGAAGGTGATCTCGGACCCGGCGGCGACCGTGGACGGACTGGCCGAGGACGACCCGATCTTCGGGGGCGTGGGTGCGATGCCCCCGGTCACGGTGAACCCGGGTCCAACCGCTTCCGTCTCATCGTTGGCATCGTCGGCGGCGATGATCTGGGTGGACCAGCTCCCGTTGGCCACGACGGTGGGCACGTCGCACTGCTGCTGGAACGTGCCGTGCTCGGCGGTACCGCTGACCTGGGTGCCCCCGTCACAGTCTTCGAGGCTGGCGCCGTCCGGTCCGAAGGCGGAGAGGGCGGTGAAGGAGACCCCGTACTTGCTGGTGATGCTCCAGGTGAAGGTGATGGAGGATCCGGCCACCACGTTGGTGGGATCGGCCGATGACGACACCACGGTCAGTGACGGTTTCGTCGCGCCGCGGCGGCCGGGCCGGCACTGGCGACGACACCACCGGCGGTGCCGATGGCCATGAGCACGCCGAGGGCACCGACCAGCAGCGGAGATCGGATCGGCCCGCGGACCCGACGCGACACTGATCGGCTCCACCGGGTCCCGCCCACTGCAACACCTCCGCTCGACGTGTCCGGGCACCGTAACACCTGAGGTCCCGACGACGGGGTCGCCGGTTCAGGACGGTCGAAGCGGGGGACCGTTCGGTCGACGCCCGGCGCGGGGCAGTGGCCCGATCGGAGCGATGTCCGGCTGGCCGGGGTCGAAGCCGATGAGGCCGACGATCACCAGGATCCACACGCCCAGTCGGAACTCGGCCAGCCCCTCGACGGTGTGGCGGGTGACCTCCTGCGCGTCGCCGTGCCACGCCACCAGCATGGCCACGATCCCACCCACGGTGAGCAACGCCACCACCCGCCAGGTGCGCTCGCGCCAGGCCCCCGTTCCCCACGCCAAGGAGCCGGCCAGGGCGGTGAGGATGATGAGACCGAACAGGGGCGGCCACATCACGATGGTGAGCGGCGACGCCATGCGATTGGTGGTGGCCGCATAGAAGTCGAGGTCGCCCTGGGCGAAGTTGAAGGCCCGTTCCGGTCGCCGGAGTGGTTCCGAGATCACGTACCAGGGGTGGGTGACCAGCCACAGCGCATAGACCCCGGAGGCGTCGGTGGCCAACCAGCGCCGGACCGGGGCGAAGGCCGGGTCGGTGGGCCCGATGAAGACGACGGGCGCCACCGAGCTCTCGTCGGGCACGGTCCGGGCCAGCTCGTCGATCTGCTGCTGTTCGGGCATGCCGTGGGCCGCGAACCAGGCCACCCGATCGGGATAGGGGAAGACGCGGACGTAGAACACGTCGGCCACGTCGGGAGTGGTGCGATGGGAGGCGAGCGTTCCCCATTCCGTGACGACCACCACCACCAGCAGGCCGAGGGCCAGGGCACCGGCCTTTCCGGACGCCGACGACCCGCCCCTCACCAACCGGAGGGCGGCGAAGACGCCGACCGCCACCATCAGGAAGGCGACCGTCCAGATCTGGGCGTCGCGGGCGGCGGCGAAGCACAGACAGGCCCCGGCCGTCGCCACCAGGCGCGGCCAGGTGCATCGCCGGGCGGTCCAGATGAAGCCGACGAACACCAGCGCCAGGGTGCTCATGGAGATCGACTCGGAGAGCACCGACCGGTTCCACAGGGTGACGGGTAGCGCGGTGGCGAACGCCAGGGTGATCCAGGTGGCCAGGAGCCGTCGCCAGCCCGGTGGCACCAGCCGGCCCACCGTCCAGGCCAGGAGGCCCCAGGCCAGGGCGGCGATCACCGCCTGCAGCGGTCACGAACCCGGTCGAGGTGCCGAAGACCTTGATCATCAGGGGCACCAGCGGTGGGCGCGGGCCGGTCCAGAAGGCCACGTCCCACAGCGACGTGGACGCCAACGAGGCGTATGCCTTCGAGTCGGTCCATTGGAGGACCGGAGCGGCCCGGGCCTGCACGATCAGGTAGGCGGCGGTGGCCAGCCAGCCCACGAAGGCGAGCACGGCGGCCGGCGAGGCTCGGGGCACCGGCACGTTCCGCCACGGCCTCATTGCCATTGTCGCGCTCCAAGGTTGCCGGCCGCCGGTGGGAAACCACCGACATTAGCCAACGCCCTGCTTCCGTCGTCGGCTTCGATGCCGGCTGATCGGCGTGGACCTCGTCCCTGCCTCACGGTCGGCGGCGCTCGACCCGGCCGGCGCTCACTCGTCGATGAAGTAGCCCCGGCTCGATCCGTGCTTGTCGGGGAGGGACTCGACCAGGCGGCTGACGGCCTGGTAGTCGCCGGCCTTCCAGGTCTCGGCGATGGTCTGGTCGCCGAGCTCCCGGTGCCG
Source organism: uncultured Acidimicrobiaceae bacterium (assembly GCA_963734395.1). Classification (GTDB taxonomy): domain Bacteria; phylum Actinomycetota; class Acidimicrobiia; order Acidimicrobiales; family RAAP-2; genus Bog-756. The sequence goes on from CAVTGY010000006.1 coordinate 33,019, forward strand.
GGTGAAGTTCCACCACCGGGTGACGTCGCTGTCGCTGTACCCCTTGTTGGCCAAGATGATGTTGAGCCGGGTCGCCTCCCAGGTCACCTCTTCGGGACTCATCTCATCGAGGTCGCGGACCCGCTCGGTGTCCCGCTCGATGCCCTCCGGGTTCCGTTCCATCTCGTGGGCGATCTCGCGGTCGAGGTCGCGGGACACATGCCCGCGAATCGTCTTGAGCGAGCCACCGGTCAGCGCGTGGCGGTCGGTCACCCGGCGCTCGCGCTCGCTCTCCAGGCTCCGCGACCAGAGCTGCTGAGCGGTGGCGTCGACATCACTGGCGGTGACCCGCAGCCGGAGTCGGCGTTCGATGCGCTCCGCCGTCTTCTGCGGGGTCTGGGCCGGAGCGTCGGTCTCCCGTTGCGTCACGTGTTCGGTGTCGACCCCTTCCGCGGTCCGTCGATCCCCGCGGCGCCGGTCGGACACCTCATCAGGCGGAACGGCGCGGATCGGGGCAGTGGTCTCGAGCGGCTGGACCGGCCGCCCGGCGTGCGACGCGTAGCTCTCGGGGGGGAAGATGTCCCCGGTGGTGCCGGCGATGGCCGCACCCAGGTAGGCCGCCGTCCACTCGCTCTCGCCGACGGCCACGGTGGGCGAGCCCGGTGGCGGTGAGGCGGGCCACCGGTACGTCGAGGCACGCGGCCACCACGATGGCCTCGGTGAACCCGAGCCTCCGATTGGTGGTCTCGACCTGGGCCACCGTCTCACGGGTCCAGGCGATGCCGCGCAGCAACATCTCGTCGGCCAGGCCCTGCTGGGTCAGGTTGGCCTTGGACCTCAGGGCGGCTACGTTCCGCCGCACGATGTCCTCAATTCCCTGGTTCGGGTCCCCGTTCATGGGTCCAGACTACCTCATTGTAAGAAAAATGAACACTGATTTCCCCGCCGTTCCGAAGTAATCATTCGATGAACAGGGATTTCTCCCTAGCAAATCTCAGTCCAGAACGATCAAAGTTTGAACAGATGCGGGATACGGACCCTCCGACGGACCGGAGATCCTGACCCTAACTGACCCCTCGCGGCGGTGGAGTGATCGAACCCGTGGCGTACCGCCCGAGCCCGGCGCATCCTCGTCGTTCGTCGGACCATTTCGACGTCTTTTCGTCCGGACGTGGGCGGTGCCGCGAGCCAATGTCCGTCCCATCATGGCCGGTGGCACCGGCCGATCGGTGGACCCCTCCGGGCTCGTGGGCGCGAGCCGACGGGTCGCCAATTTCCGCGATTGGCGCTACAGCTTCGGCGCTCTCATTCCGATCATCCGAGTAGAGGGAAGCGAAACAAAAGGGGCAGGAAAGACTTTGACCATCGACCCGTTTCATGTACGCAAGCTCAGTGAGTGGTCGGACGCCGACTTCGATCTGGACGATTTCGTCCTGCCGGAGCAGCAACAGTGGCATCGCTGTGGTGCCGTCCACTGCATCGACCGCGGACCGTGGCTCGGCACCCTGGTGTGTTGCATCAGGCGCAGTGGTCACGAGGACGCCCACTCCATGTCGCTCGGCGACGAGGGCGCGCCCGACTACTGGCGCACCACCTGGTTCTAACGACCGTTGCCCAGCCGGGTTCGTGCCGGCCGGGCAGCGGTCCGAGCACGAGCGCCTGTCCGCACCCACCCATCCGGTGAACGGCCGACCCTCACCGACGCCGTCGCTGGACACCACCACCTGTCAGGCCGGCTCGGCCGGGCGCATGCGCAGTGCCCGCGTCCGATCGGCGAGCTCGATGCCCCGGTCGGTGAAGTTGACCACCACGACCTCCCCGTCGCCCTCCTGGTCCCGGCGGTATCCGAGGATCCCTTCGGGTAGCTCGACCGGCTCGAAGGTTCCGAGGGCCAGGGCCGGCGACCGACGGCGATGCTGGATGAGTCGACGGTACAGATGGAGGATCGACGACGGGTCCTGTCGTTGGGTCTCGTAGTTGCGCGTGGCGGCGTCGGGTGGGAACGGCAGCCAGGGGGAGGCGCCTCCGGTCGTCGGCCAACCGTGGTCCACGCGTCGCGTCCCAGGGCAGCGGGGCCCGGCACCCGTCGCGGCCGCCGGGGTCGACCCGGCGCGCTTCGGGGATCTCGGCGTCGAGAAGCCCGATCTCCTCCCCCTGGAACAGGAACGGGCTACCCCGGAGCGTCAGCAGGAGCACGGCGGCCGCCCGGGCCCGCGCCTCGCTCCTCCGTTGCCGGGTCCCGGCCGGTTCACCGCGCCGGGCGGCGGCGCGGTCGTAGCGGGTGCGGTGCCGTGGATTGTCGTGGTTGGACAGCACCCAGGTGGGCCAGGCCTCCCGGGGGTCGAGGGTCTGCGGTCGTGTCGGCGATGCAGGCGGACCATGGGCCTGCTCGCCACCACGGCGCCAACAGCGGCGGGAAGTTGAAGGACAGGTGCAGCTCGTCCGCCTTCCCCGTAGTAGGTGGCCACGGCCTCGGTCGACAGCAGGTAGACCTCGCCGACCATCACCCGGTCCCCGGGATAGCCGTCGAACAGCGTCCGGATGTCCCGCAGCCGGCCGTGGGTCACCGGCACGTCGTTGAGGGCACAGTGGGGGATGCCCGACCAGCTCGGCCGGGTCATCGGGCAGCTCGGGGTCCTTGCCGATGCAGTGGATCACGTCGGCGCGGAAGCCGTCGACGCCGCGGTCCAGCCAGAAGCGCAGGACATCGTGCATGGCCGCGACCACGGCCGGCTCGTCCCAGTTGAGGTCGGGCTGCGCCGACTCGAACAGGTGGAGGTACCACTGCCCCGACGGTGGGTCGAACGTCCACGCCGGGGCTGACAGGTCGAAGGCCGACACCCAGTTGTTGGGCGGGGAGCCGTCGGGCGGCCCGTCGCGCCACACGTACCAGTTCCGGTGGTCGCTGTCGGGGCCGGAGGCGGCGTCGAGGAACCACGGGTGCCGGTCGGAGGTGTGGTTGGGCACCCAGTCGATGATCACCTTCAGCCCCAGGGCGTGGGCCTCGGTCCACCAGGGCGTCGAAGTCGGCCAGGGTCCCGAACAGGGGATCGACGTCGCAGTAGTCGCTGACGTCGTAGCCGAAGTCGACCATGGGGGAGGGGTAGAACGGGGAGATCCACAGGGCATCCACCCCCAGCCAGGCCAGATCGGCCAGCCGGTGCCGGATGCCGGCCAGGTCTCCGACCCCGTCCCCGTCGGAGTCGGCGAAGGACCGGGGGTAGATCTGGTAGAAGACGGCCCGCTTCCACCAGGGCCCGGGGTCGACGGTCAGGCCTCTGCCTTTTGCTTGATCCGGGCCAGCGTCGCCCGCATGTGGGTCCGATTGAGGGCATCGGCGTCGCCGGTGCCACGGACCAGGGGCCCGACGGCGCGTAGGAGGACGCCCCGGTGGTCGTCGAACCGCTCACTGATGACCGTGGTGCCGTCGGCCTCGCCCGGTTCGACCCGGTAGGCCCAGCGGGCCACCGCCAACGGTCCGGCCACCACGTCCCAGGCGATCTCCTCGTCGGGTACGTAGCGGACGATGGTGCAGGTGGTGGTCCATCGCCGCCAGCCCGATCGGTTCCGACCCCGGAACCGCGCCCCCACGGAGGGCGCCGACGAAGCCCCCAGCCATTCCATGTGGACGCACTCCTCGGTGAGGCCGGTCATGGCCACCGGGTCGCCCACCAGGCGCCACACCTCGTCCGGCCCGGCCCCGATCTGGAGGGTCTCCTCGACGTAGGACACGCGGCGACGATAGCAACACCACGGCCCGGAGCCCGGGGGCAGATGATCGGGAGCCGGAAGGCCGACCCGGGGAGACGTCGTCCCTACAGTTCTCCGCCATTCGTGCCGAAGAGTCCACCGAGTGGATTGACATGATCAGAGAGGGGTCCAGACACCATGGTGGACAGGCGTTCAGTCGAGGACGGCTCGTTTTTGGCCGACGGATTGGCGGGGAGCATCCCGCCGGAGGTCTTCGGAACCGGCAGGGTGTGCATCGAGCCCGCCTGCACGGCGAAGCTCTCCCGGTACAACAGCACCGAGTGGTGCGCCCTGCACGAGAGTCCCGCATCTACCCAGCGTCCGTTTGACACCTCGACCCGCCAGCGGGGACGCCGGCGCAACACCTCGGGCACCGGTCGCACCCGGCGGAGCTCGCAGTCCCAGAAGCGGCGCCGCCAGACCGCGGCGTAGCCGAGCCTCCCACCGGTCCCGCCGCCGGGATCGAAGCTTCGATCCCGGGTGCCGCCCGGGCGGAAGCTCCCATCGTCTGGACCGGGCGCACTCGCTCGATCGGCGCTCCGTGGCCAGCAGGCCACCCGCCGCCGGTTCCTCGTCAGCGCGGCCGGGTCCGTGTCCCGATGTGGCGCGGGCGCCTCCCACGGGCCATCATCAACCGATGAGGCTGATGATGGCGAACGGAGGCGAGCGATGACGGGTCGGTTGACAGGAACGGTGGCCCTGGTCACCGGGGCATCGAGTGGCATCGGCGAGGCGACGGCGGTGGCGCTGGCCGCCGAGGGGGCGACGGTGGCCATTGCCGCCCGTCGCCGGGACCGGCTCGAACTGGTCGTCGAGCGGATCGGCGATGACGCCGACGTGCTGGTCATCGAGACCGACATCACCGACCAGGCGGCGGCCTCGGCCATGGTCGAGGACAGCGTGCGTGAATTCGGACGCCTGGACATCGTGGTCAACAACGCCGGGGTGATGCTGCTCGGGCCGATCATCGATGCGCCGATCGAGGAGTGGCGTCGCATGGTCGAGCTCAACCTCCTCGGCCTCCTGTACACCACCCACGCCGCGCTGCCCCACCTCCTCCGGGCGGCGGAGACCGATCCCCGGCGGGTGGCCGACCTGGTCAACGTGAGCTCGGTGGCCGGGCGGCACGCCCGCCTCAACAGCGGGGTCTACAACGCCACCAAATTCGGGGTGGGGGCGTTCTCCGAGTCGCTCCGCCAGGAGGTGACCCGTCGTCACGTGCGGGTCTCCCTCATCGAGCCGGGTGCGGTGAGCACCGAACTGATCACCCACAACCGGCCCGAGGTCATCGAGGGCCTCCGGGCCACGATCGGCCCCATCGAGACGATGCGGGCCGAGGACATCGCCGAGTCGATCGTCTTCACCGTCACCCGGCCGCGCCATGTAGCGGTCAACGAGGTGCTCATCCGGCCTACCGAACAGGAACGCTGAGTGCCGACCGAGGCGTACTCCGCCTCACCGCACTTCCTCGCCGACCTCAGGGTGGACACCGAGGTCACCTCGGACACCACGGCCAGTGCCACCCTGCCGGTGACCCCCCACATCACCGGGGGTGACGGCGGGGTACGGGCCGGTGTCCTGGCCACGCTGGTGGACATGGCCGGGGGGTTTCTGGGTGTTCGGGTCCTCCAGCCCGACTGGATGGCGACCGCCGATCTGACCATCCAGGTCGTGCGGCCGGCGTCCGGACCGGTCGTGGAGGCACGGGCGTCGGTGCTGCGCCGGGGACGGACCACCCTGGTCATCGAGGCCAACCTGTACAACGTGCCCGGGTCGGGCACCGAACTCCCGGGGGGCGGTGGCGACGAACTGGTGGCCTGGTCCACGGTGACGTTCGCCGTGCTGCCCGCCTCGACCTCCACCCCCACCCTGGAGGTGCCGATGGACGGGCCGAACCGCTGGTCGCTGACCGGTGCCGGCTTCGACGTCCCGATCGCCGAGGCGCTGCTCATCTCGGTGGTCGACCCGGCGGCGGGCCGGGTGTCCATGCCGAAGCACCGCTATCTCCTCAATTCGCTCGACGCGGTGCAGGGCGGGGCCATGGCCCTGGTGGGGGAGGTCGCCGCCGCCGAGGCGCTGGCCGCCGCCGCCCACCGCGACGTGAGCCGGATGGTGGTCACCGATCTCCGGGTGTCGTACCTGACGCTGGGCCGGGTCGGACCGATCGTGACTCGGACCAGGGTGCTCGGCGCCGAGACCGGGGCCGCCGGCCTCAGCGCCGTGGTCGAGCTGGTCGACGCGGGAGCGGACGACCGGGTCACTACCGTGATCGTGGTCGGCGCGATGGCCCTCGACGCGGCGGAGGCGGGCGCGGCGTGATGAGCGACCCCGACGAGCCGCCCTCGGGCCAGTTCGATCCCCGGCGCTACATCGGCGACTACTTCCGGATCGAGCGGTGGGAGATCCCACCGCCACCGGGGGAGGAGCGACCCTCCGACATCGGCGGCCGGATGCCCGTGGACACTCACCAGCGCGGCGCGGGCGGCGGACTCGTCACCGGTGGTCTGCTCACCGGCATCGATACCCTGGGCGGTCTCTTGAGCGGTCTGTCGGTGCTGCCCAAATGGATCGTGACCACCAACATGATGGTCACCGTGGTCCATCTCGATCATCAGGGACCGCTGCGCCTCCACGGGCGGGTGCTGCGGCGGGGTCGCAACGCAGTGGTCACCGCGCTGGACATCGTCGACGAGGGTGACGGCGATCGGGAGGTGGCCTCGGCCACCATGACCAGTGCCGTCCTCGAACCGAGGGAGATGGAGATCAGCTTCGAGCGACCCCACGTCTCTCCCATGCCCGCCCCCGACCCCGACGCCCTGGGGCTGACCGAGTTCTTTTCGATCCAGCCGGGAACCGGACCGGTCACCCGCCTCGACCTGGTCGAGCGGCTCCGCAACCCCTGGGGGATCCTCCACGGCGGCGCGTTGGCGATGCTGGCCGATGTGGCCACCTGCCGGGCCGTCGAGGTGCTCCCCGGCCATCTGGAGGGCGGGACCGGCGCGGTGGCCGCGGGGGACACCGTGCTCCACTACCTGAGCCCGGCCCGGGTGGGGCCGATCGAGGCCCGGTGTCAGGTGCTCGGGGGTCGCGCCGGCCGCACGCTGGTCCGGGTGGCCCTGCACGACCTGGGCGCCGGCGACCGCATGGTGTCGATGGGGTCGGTCGCCGTCCTCGACGTCTGATCCCCGGTCGGCCGGTCAGCGAGAGACTGGCCGGGCTTCCGGTCAGCCCGCCGGCTGTACTTCCAGTGAGCCCGCCGGCTGTACCCCCGGTGAGCCCTCCGGTGAGCCCGCCGGCCACGCATCCGGTGAGCCCGCCGGCCACGCCAGCGCCGAGCCCTCGGCGGTGATCTCCACCTCGGACCCGTCCGCCACCAGCAGGCTGCCCTCGGCGCGCACGGTCAGCGGGGCCGACTCGGGCGGGGCATGGGGACTCACGGTGATCACCGTGTCGTGGCCATGGAACTGGGTGCGTACCACTGTGGCCGGCAGGCCGGCCCCGCGGATCACCGTGGAGAGATGCATCTGTTCGGGCCGGACCAGGGCCACCGCCGGTTCCCCATCCGAGGGGGCAACGTGATCCGATCGGAGGCGGAGGGGCCCGAAGGGCGTGGTGACCCGGTCGCCGTCGACCGTGGCGGACACCAGGTTGGCTTCCCCGAGGAACCTGGCCATGGCCGGGTCGACCGGGTGGTCGTAGAGCTGTTGGGGAGTTCCGAACTGACCGATCACGCCGTCGCGGATGACCGCCACCTGATCGGCCACCGAGAGCGCTTCGTCCTGGTCGTGGGTGACCAGCACCGCGGTGACTCCTCCCGCCCGCAGCACGTCCTGCACGTCGGAGCGAACGCTCGACCGGAGCCCGGCGTCGAGCGAGGAGAACGGCTCGTCGAGCAGCACCAAGGCGGGCTGGATGGCCAGCGCCCGGGCCAGGGCCACCCGCTGCTGCTGACCGCCGGAGAGCTGGTGCGGGTACCGGATTCCGAGCCCGGTCAGGCCGACCATCTCGAGCAACTCGTCGGTGGCCCCTCCCTTCCGCTTCCGCTTCGACCTCGGCACCCCGAACTCGATGTTGGCCGCCACGGTCAGATGGGGGAACAGCGATCCCTCCTGGGGCACGTACCCGATCCCGCGTTGCTCGGGAGCCAGGGCGTGGCGACCGTCCTCGACCACCCGGGCTCCGAGGGTCACCGTGCCCCGGTCGGCCCGCTCGAATCCGCCCACCACCCGGAGCAGGGTGGTCTTCCCGCTCCCCGACGGGCCCAAAATGGCGGTCAGGGATCCGGTCGGCACCTCGAGGTCGACGCCGCGCAGTACCGGCTGGGCCCCGAAGGCCTTGTGCAGGTCACTGATGTGGAGCCCGCTCACCGGGTTGCCTCCCGTACTGCCGGTCGGTCGTACCACGGCCTGGGGGCCGTGTTCCTAAGGCATCGTTCACAAAAAAGGATAGGCCAGCCGAATATTCACTGTCAACCAGGGGTTTCCGGCCCTTCCGCGTAGGATCCAGCTGGCGTACGGTGGCGGTGACGGTTCCCGGGCGGGAGGATGACCACGGCGGTGGCACCAGCAGTGCGAGACACCAGACCCGGAGGAGACCCATGAGCCCGAAGAACGGCACCGCAGCGGCATCGATGGAGGGGAGGACGGTGGTGGTCACCGGGGCCAACTCCGGAGTGGGGAAGGCCACCGCCGTCGCCCTGGCCCGGGCCGGCGCCTTCACCGTCATCACCGCTCGCAGTGCCGCCCGGGGCGGCGAGGCGCTGGCCGACATCCGGAGTGCGAGTGGGTCGGACCAGGTGGAGTTGGTGGTGTTCGACCTGGCCGACCTGTCCTCCGTCGCCTCCGGCGCCCAGCAGATCCTCGAGCGGTGCGAGCACCTCCACGTGCTGGTCAACAACGCCGGCCTGGTGCTCTCCGAGCGCACCGAGACGGTGGACGGGTTCGAGTCGACCTTCGGGATCAACCATCTGGGCCCGTTCCAGCTCACTCGGCTGCTGACCGACCGACTGGTGGCCTCGGCCCCGGCCCGGGTGGTCAACGTGGCGTCGACGGCCCACCGTTCGGCGAGGCGTGGCGTCGGCTTCGACGACCTCCAGTCCCGCCACCGCTACTCGGCGATGCGGGTGTACTCCCGTTCGAAGCTGGCCAACATCCTGTTCACCAACGAGCTGGCCCACCGCCTGACCGGCACCGGGGTGACGGCCAACTCGGTGCATCCGGGCACCGTCGCCACCGGCTTCGCCCGGGACGACGACGCCAAGGGGGTGCTGGCCTTCGGGATCAAGCTCATCCGACCATTCATCCTCACCCCGGAGCAGGGGGCGCGGACCTCGGTCTACGTGGCCTCGTCCCCGGAGCTGGACGGGGTCACCGGTCGGTACTTCGTCAAGTCCCGGCCGCGGACACCCTCGCCGGCGGCCCGGGACGAGGCGGCGGCGGCCCTGTTGTGGTCGGTCAGCGAGCAACTGATCGACGACGCCATCCGGGGCAGTGCCGGTCGGGCCGGGGTGGTCGGCCCCTGACGGTGACGAGGGCGCACCGGCGCTCCGGTCACGACGACGACCCCCCATCGTGCTAGACGATGTTCATCATCATGATCCACGATGATGATGGGTCCGGGACCTAAGGTGGAGGCCGGGCTGCGTGCCGGCAACCGACACGCCAGAGTGTCACGGAGGTAGCCATGTCTGACCCAACCAGCGTGAACCTTTCCGCCTCGGACCGGGACATCCTGCGGGTCGTCGGAAAGTCGTGGGGCTGGGTGCTGTTCTTCGGCATCGTGACGCTCGGGCTCGGCATCGTGGTCACCCTGCACCCCAAGGACACCATCTACGCCTTCGCCATCGTGGTCGGCATCTGGCTGTTCGTCGCCGGGTTGTTCCGCATCATCGTGGCCATCGCCGACAGCGAGGACACCGGTGGCGAGCGGTGGCTGATCGCGCTGCTCGGGCTGGTGTCGGTGGTCGTCGGGATCCTCGTCCTGCACCACACCGACGAGACCATCACCACTCTGGCCTTCCTCCTCGGCCTGTTCTGGGTGATCGGCGGCATCATCGAGTTCTTCACCGCCTACAGCGACCGCGGCGCACCCGCCCGGGTGTGGCGGATCGCCATGGGCGTGCTGGCCTTCGCCGCCGGAGTGGTGACCCTGGTCTGGCCCCACCTGACGGTGAACGCCCTGGCCGTGATCATCGGGATCTGGTTGATCATCTACGGCCTCCTCGAGGTCGTGCTCTCCGTGCATCTGCGCAGACTGGCCTCGATCTGACCTTCAGAGGGGCTCGCCCTCGCCGAGCTCGGTGGTGACCTCGGCGATCGCGGCCTCCTGCGCCTCGGCGGAGATGGCGCCGCCGCCCCCCTTGTCCCGCCACAGCTCGGGCACCCGCCACAGCAGGACCCCGACCCCGGCCACACAGGCCAACCCTCCCGACCACACCGCGAACTGAGGGCCGCCGATGGCCGCGGCCAACCCGGTCTCGGCATCTCCCAGCCGGGGACCGCCGGCCACCACAGCGAAGAAGGTCCCCGACAGGCGCCCCTGCAGGTGTTCGGGCACGGCCCGCAACTGGACCGCCTGGCGGAATACTGCGGAGACCACGTCGGCGGCACCGGCCAGCGCCAGGAGGACCAGCCCGATCCACAGCACGGGGATGATGCCGAAGAGGGCGATGGTGGTGCCCCACACCACCACGCAGGCGGCGATGGCCCGGCCCTGATGCCGGACCCGGCTGCACCAGCCGGTGAACACCGAGCCGACCAGTGATCCCGCCCCCGGGGCGGCGTAGAGCAGGCCGACCACCCCGGCCCCGCCGCCGAACAGGTGGGTGCCGAGGGCGGGGAACACGGCCCGGGGCATCCCGAAGATCATGGCGTTGAGGTCGATCCAGTAGGTGGCCGAGAGCAGCTTCTCCCGGCGCAGGTGCCGGAAGCCCTCGGCCATCGACCGGAGGCCCATCGGAGTGCCGCCCCCGGTGGGCACCAGCGCCGGGAGGAGCACGGCGGCGACCAACGCCACGGCGAAGGTGCCCACGTCGATCCCGTAGACGGCGCTCAGACCGAGGGTGGCGATGAGCACGCCGGCCATGGCCGGACCCGCCACCAGGGCCAGCTGCTGGATCGTCGTCTGGAGCGCCACCGCCGCGGTGATGTCGTCCTGGCCGACCAGCATGGGCAGGGCGGCCCGGCGGGCCGGCCAGTCGACTCCCTGGAAGGCCGCACTGGCGGCGGTGCACACGAACAGCGGCCACACCTCCGGGTGGGATTGGGAGGCGTTGAGGACGAGTCCGCCGACGGCGAGCGCCATGGCCACCTGGGTGAGCACGAGGACCCGCCTCCGGTCCCAGGCGTCGGCCAGGGTGCCGCCCCAGAGGGCCCCGGCCAGCAGGGGCACCAGTTGCCCCAGGCCGATGAGCCCGACGATCAGCGTCGAACGGGTAATGGCGTAGGCCTGGAACGACACCGCCACCAGGGTCAGCTGGGAGCCCATCCCGGACACCATCTGCCCGGCCCACAGCCGGCGGAAGTGGCGATGACGCCGGAGCGGCGTGATGTCGACGACGAACCGGGCCACCGGGCAACGGTAATGGCCGTGGTCGCCGGCGGTGGCCGGGCCTTCCGGTGGGCGGTCCGGGCCAGTGGGGCCGGCGGATGATCATCCGGGTGCGCTTGGCATCCTTTTCGCGGTCCGGCCCGCTACACTGGTGCGGGTGAAGGCCGTGGAGAAAGCGAACCCCAAGGTTCGCGACCAGAAGCGGGCGGCCGATGCCGAGGCCTCGCCGACCATGGCGGTGTCCATTGCCGGCCTCTCCACGGCGTGCAGCAAGGATGCCCTGGTATCCAGCGCAAAGGCAGTACGGGAAGCACTCTCGACGGAGTAGACACAGACGCCGACAGGGTCTGGATTCGTCAAGGAGTCGCTTCTCAGGAAGCGGCTCCCTTTTTATTTCCGGCCACCGCGGTTCCCCCTCCGCATCCTCCGTCCAGGCAGTGCGACCGACCGTCCGCTCCCACCGGAGCCACCGGAGCCACCCAGCTCGAGTCGGTAGGAATCATCGGACGTCAGCACCCGCGGTCGCAGCAACAGCCAACAGTCGCAGCAACAGCCCACCGACGCAGAAAGGAGTGCACCATGAGCGAATACCAACACCAACACCAGCACGAAACCGCGGCGCCGGCGAAGGACCCGTCGACCCTCGAACGGGTCGCCCAGGCGACCCGGGCCCGGGTGGACGAGTGGTCATCGGACCGCGTCGTCGACCCCGGCGACAGCCACGAAAAGGGCGAGCCGTCCCTCTGCGTCGGGGAGGCGGCCTGAGCAAACCTACGACCGGGGTTCAGCCGGTCAGGGGAGATCCGGCTCCTGGCGCTCGAACTGGATGCGGTACAGCTCGGCGTACACACCGTCGGCGGCCAGCAGCTCGTCGTGGCGACCGCGTTCGACGATGCGACCGTCGTCGAGGACCAGGATCATGTCGGCCTCGCGCACGGTGGACAGCCGGTGGGCGATGACCAGCGAGGTGCGACCGTGCAGGGCGGTGGCCAGGGCCTGTCTGCACGGCGACCTCGGACTCGGAGTCGAGGTGGGCGGTGGCCTCGTCGAGGACGACGATGTCGGGCGCCTTGAGCAGGAGCCGGGCGATGGCGATGCGCTGCTTCTCGCCGCCCGAGAGCCGGTAGCCGCGGTCGCCGACCAGGGTGTCGAGGCCGTCGGGCAGCGACTCGACCAGGTGGCGATCTGCGCACCGGCCAGGGCGGCATCGAGCTCGTCGTCGGTGGCGTCGGGCTTGGCGTAGACGCAGGTTGGCCCGGATGGTCTCGTGGAAGAGGTGGGCGTCCTGGGTGACCACGCCGATGGACGCGGTGAGCGACTCCAGGGTGGCGTCGCGGACGTCCACGCCGTTGATGCGCACGGCCCCCGACCCGCACGTCGTAGAGCCGGGGGACCAGCTGGCTGATGGTGGTCTTGCCCGCCCCCGACGGGCCCACCAGCGCCACCAGCTGGCCCGGCTCGGCGGTGAAGGACACGTCGAAGAGCACCTGGCTGGGAGACGGTGCTGGTCGAGGACGGCCACCGACTCGAGCGAGGCCAGCGAGACCTCCTCGGCGGTCGGGTAGCGGAAGTCGACGTGGTCGAACTCGATGCGGGCCGGCCCGGGCGGGACGGGCCGGGCGTCGGGCTTGTCGTCGATCATGGGCGGCAGGTCGAGGACCTCGAAGACCCGGTCGAACGAGACCAGGGCCGTCATGACGTCGATCTGCACGTTGGACAGGGCCGTCAGCGGGCCGTAGAGGCGGGTCAGGTAGGCGGTCAGGGCCACCACCGTGCCCGAGCGGGAGGGTGCCGTCGACGACGCACCCCGCCCCAGCCGTAGACGAGGGCGGTGGCGAGCGAGGCGGTGAGGGGCAGGGCGGCCATGAAGAACCGGGCGTACATGGCCTGGGTGACGCCGATGTCGCGGACCCGCCCCGCCTTGCTCTCGAAGGCGTCGCGCTTCGTCGTTGGGCCGGCCGAACAGCTTGACCAGCAGGGCGCCCGACACGTTGAAGCGCTCGGTCATGGTGTTGTTCATCTGGGCGTTGAGGGTGTAGGACTCGCGGGTGATGTCGGCCAGCCGCCGGCCCGACCCGCGGCCGGGATCACGAAGATCGGGCAGGAGGACCAGGCCCACCAGGGTGATCGGCCACGACAGGAAGAACATGGCGACCAGCGCCAGGGTCACGCTGATCACGTTGCTCACCACCGAGGAGAAGGTGTCGGTGAAGGCCTGCTGGGCGCCGAGGACGTCGTTGTTCAGCCGGCGACCAGGGCGCCGGTCTGGGTGCGGGTGAAGAAGGCGATGGGCATCTTCTGGATGTGCGCGAAGACCTGGGCCCGCATGTCGAAGATGAGACCCTCGCCGATGCGGGCCGACACCCAGCGGTTGCCGATGGTGCAGCCCGGCGTCGAACACGGCCAGGCCGGCGACGACGCAGGGCGAGCCCGACGATCAGGCTCGTGTCGGTGCTTGCGGATCCCGTTGTCGATGATGGCCCGGTAGATGAGCGGGTTGGCCGCCCCGATGACGGCGTCGACGATGATCAGCACCAGGAACCAGACCAGGATGGTGCGGTAGGGACGGGCGAAGCGCGAGCATCCGCCGGCCGTCCCCTTGGTGACCTGCTGCTGGGTGACCGAGTCGTCGCGTCGCATCGATCGCATCACGCCGCCGAACTGGCCCCCGCCACCGCCCATGCCCATGCCATGCTCACGGGCAGGCACCGGGAGCGGGGATCATGCCCGGACCCTACTGTTCGCAGGCCGGACCCGTCCGACGACCCCGGAGGCCGTCGCCCCGGCGCACCGACCGGCACGCGGCCTGAGTGGGCCGGGCGGTTCAGACCACCAGCCCACGTCCGTACACCGGAGGAAGGTCGAGGGCGGTGAGCAGACCGGGGGACCCTCCACCACCGCCGGGATGGCGTTGACCAGGCGCATGGCGGTGGCCTTCAGCCCGGCGGTGTTGTGGTCGCCGTCGGTGCCCGAGCAACTGCAGGTCGAGGGTGTAGGTGGGCTCGCCGGTGATGGTCACCCGGTAGCAGCCCTGACCGGCCGGCTGGGGCCACTCCGGGGCCAGGTCGTCGTGGAGCCGGGTGACGTGCTCGAGCACGATGACCGCCCGGCCGTTGCGCATGCCCCGCAGCTCGAAGTGGAGGGCGGCGGCGGTGCCCTTCTCGATGGTGCCGGCGTCGACCTCGAAGGTCTCGGGGGCCGGCACTCGCTCGTACCACTCCTCGACGGCAGTCGAGCTCCACCTCGAGGCCGGCGGCCAGCTGACGGACGACGCTGCCCCAGGCCATGGTCACCACGCCGGGTTGGAGGATCATCGGGACGTCGTCGAGCGGACGCCCGAAGCCCATGATGTCGAAGAGGACCATGCCCTGGTCATAGGTGGCGTAGTTGAGCACCTCGGCCACCCGCACCTCGTCGATCTGCTCGCTCACTCCCGAAAGCACCAGTGGCAACGCATCGTTGGCGAACCAGGATCCACCCCGTTCACGAAGATGGAGACGCCGCCTTCGAGTGGCTGCATCGACGACCGGGGTGAACATCGCCTCGTCGACCACGCCGTAGGGGTACTGCAGGAAGACCGGGCCCGATGACACCACGTTGATCCCGGCCCGCAGGATGCGCTGGAGGTCCTCCAGTGCCTCGAACAGGCGGTTGTCGGCCATGGCCGTGTGGACGACGACGTCCGGTCGGAGGGCGAAGAGTGCCTCGACGTCGTCGGTGGCGGCAATGCCGAGGG
>CAVTGY010000007.1:0-1340143 GCA_963734395.1 uncultured Acidimicrobiaceae bacterium
CTCGGATTGCTCGGCGGCGGCAGCGGTGACCGGGATTGGCTGGAGCGCGAGTTGCCGATCGTTGCCGAGGGCACCGACAAGCCTTGGGGTGTCGGGTTTCAGAGCTGGGCGGTAGACATGGACACCATCGAACGTGCGCTGGTTCACAAGCCCAGAGCGGTGATGCTGGCCTTCGGCGACCCGTGCCCGTTTCTAGGAGACTGTTGAACAAAACGGGTCTCAGGCGTATGTTGGCCTTGCAAGCTCAGGACATGTCCGACCGAAGCGCCGACACGAAGAGGGTTGAAGTCGGCCACCCAGGTGGGCAATGCCCAAGAGCGGTCCCTTTTTGACGGCCTGAGCTTGCGCGGCTGGCCTTATGGGGTGCTTAGGGCCCACTCGCCGTCGTAGTCCAGGCCGAGGTTGAGCAACCTCCTGAGGTTGATGGCGGCGAGGCGCAACGACAGTCCGAGTTGGTTCCTCTCCATACCTCGGAATCTGACCCGTCGGTGATTGTCGGCCACCAACCAGGCGATGGATCGCTCGACCATCGGTCGCCATCGGCGGTAGTCCTCGGTGAAGTCGCCCTCTCGCCATGCCCGTCGGGATTCCATCAGTTCTTTGTCGTTACGATGGAGACGGAGCACCCGGCCGCGTTTGGCGGTAGTGCATCGGTCCCGTAGAGGGCATTCGCGACAGTGGGTTCGGAACGAGGCGAGCGGCCTCGGGAAATCGAGACCGTGTGGCCCGCCGGGCATGCGGCGGTCCCTGCTTCTTCATCCACGACGAAGTCGTCTCTCGTGAATCCGTCGGTGACCGCGGAGGACATCGGCCAGGGCTTATGGCCCGGCGGTGTTTGGCCTCGCCCAGTGCGCTCAGCGTCTCGCCGGAGCCATAGGCACCGTCGCCCAGAATCTGGAGTCCGGGCTGCTCGTCAGCCAGGAGCACGACACCGGTTGGCCCGTCGGGGGCAGTGGCCTGGGGTGAGGGCGCAGGCGGACCTCGGGGCGGACGCCCCCGGTGCTGACGCCCTCACCGTCCATCCCTACCTCGGCTTGGGCGCCATGGGCACCTTCGTCTCCCGCGCCCACGAAGCCGGAAGCTGCCTGCTCGTGGTGACGCGCTCGTCAAACCCTGAGGGCCGTTCGGTCCAGTCCGCCACCTCCAGCAGCGGTCGTACCGTGGAGGCGGACCTCCTGGTTGCCATAGCGGATCTGAA
The DNA here is from genome assembly GCA_963734395.1 of uncultured Acidimicrobiaceae bacterium. GTDB lineage: Bacteria > Actinomycetota > Acidimicrobiia > Acidimicrobiales > RAAP-2 > Bog-756. Next base: position 1,199 of record CAVTGY010000007.1, read on the forward strand.
TGCTCGCCTGGCACCGGGCGAGGTTGGACCGATCGGAGCCTCATCGGCCCCTACTTCTTGGGCCCGGAACTCGACCTCGTCGCTGCCCAAGGAATCTTCCTAGCCCCGGGAGTCGGCATGCAAGGAGCCACCCCTGCTGACGTCGCCCGAGTCTTTGCGGCCTGCCCCGACCGGGGGTTCCGAGCGCATCACGGTCCTGCTCGTCGACGGACCAAACCTCGCTCAGCTCCGTGATGGCGCTGGTGCACTTGCCAGCGAATTTCAGCGAGCTTCTTTCTGCTGGCTAATCATCCGCATGCAAGGGTCCGGACCATCCCGGCAGCGCCAGCGAGCACCGAAAACGTCCTGCCACCTTCGGTCCGGACCCGGAGGTCGCCCAAAGTGGGGAATTTCTCGGGACTCAGGCGATGGCGCGTCATATTCAGTAGGGCGCGTGCCTATGCAGTGCATAGGGACGGCGCCCTGACCGGCCACTTCGTCGGGTCTGTAACCCGAATGTTCCCGCCAACTAGCCGAACATCGATTGCGCGGTTGCGGCTCCGATGACGGCGCCAACTAGTTACATGAGTGCAGTGACGAGCAATGCACCCGCGCCTAGTCGCACACCGACACCGGGCTCGTACCGTTCGCTGAGAGATGAGCGAACACCTTCGATCACTTTGTCGTGCGCGTCCGCCCCCGCAAAGCCCACCAGACCTCGAACCATCCCCATCCCGAGGAGGAAGTCCATCGATTGGTCGACCGTGCCGCCCCCTCCGATGAGTATGTCCGGTGCGAGTGGCTCCAAGGCCACCTCGGCGAATCCCGCGGCTTCGAGAAGCGCTGTCGTCTCTTTCTGATCCTTCAGGGCGAACATCCCCGGCCCTTTTGCGAGGCCACCGAACTCGGGGACGTCAGCGTACTTCGCCACTTCCTCGGCGACGACGGTGAGCCATTCGTTGTCGGGGAGGCCCTGCCAACTGACGAACGCAAGCAGGCCGTCAGGAGCAAGCGAGCGTCGCACGTTCGAGAATGCCGCTGCCGGGTCGTCGAAGAACATGAGTCCGAACTGGCTGACTACCAACTCGAATGCGCCGGGTATGAAATGGTGGGTCTGGGCGTCGGCGACAACAAACTCAACGTTGTCGATGCCCGCTGCGCCAGCCCGCTCAGACGCCACGTCCGTTAGGGACACCGAGATGTCGAGGCCTACCGTCGAGTCAGCCATCCGGGCCGCAGCCAAGGTGAGAGCGCCGCAGCCGCAGCCTACGTCGAGCAACGATCGATGCGGAGCCGTCCGGACCTGCTTGAGGAGCGCCTCTGTGAACGGAAGGAGCTGACGGTCGTAGCGGTCAGCGTGGTCGACGTAGTGCACCGACTCGCCTCCGTTCCACGCTTCAACCTGCTTATCGTTCGGCGCCATGACGGTCCTCTATGTCGCTTGGGTTGCAACCGCCATTCTGGCAGGCAGGGAGGTGCACCGCCCGAGCCCGAGTCGACATTCTTTGCAGTGCAGGGGGGCTGGGCGCGAAGTGGACGGAAAGTTGACCATCGGGAATCGAACCCGACCAGCCGGCCGGCCGTTCCGTCCATCCAGAAATTCAGGAATCGGCGCGAGCGGAGGTCGACTGAGCTGCATTGCGCAGTGCGGTGAGCGCGGCGTCAAGGGCTGCCGCAAGGGGCTTGGCAGATTGCATGGATTGCGCAAGGAGTAGTCCGCCCTGGAGGGAGGCGAAGGTAGCGAGGGCGAGCGTTTCTGGGTCCGCGTCAGCGCGCGAAAGACCGGCGGCCAGCATGCGGGTCAAGCCGGCCTGCAGGTACCCCCGCCAGCGGTCCATATGTTCTGTGACCTCGACGGCGAGTAGGGGGTCGCTGCCGATCAGCTCGCTGGTCATCGCACCGATCGGGCAACCCCACGATGGCTGGGAGCTGTAGTAGGCAACGACGGCATTGCGCCAGGCGTCCCATGCTTCCCAGGTGTCCAGTGCGTCGAGGAAGGGCCGTTGCGCATCCAGCACGCGCTCGGTCTGTAGGTCTGCGAGGGCGCGGACGAGGTCGCTCTTGCCGCCCGGGAAGTAGTGGAACAGCTGGCTTTTGCTCGTGCCCGTGCCGGCTCGGATGTCGTTGAGGCTTGTTCCTCCCACGCCGCGAGCCAGCACCAGGTCGGCGGCGGCCTCGACTATGCGGGCCCGTGTCGCGGTCCCCTTGGGAGTGAGCTTGGCATCCGACGACATGCTCCCAGCCTACCTGGACTGGACCTACCGGTCCATTATCTGTAGTCTTGGACCTCGCGGTCCATTTCTGGTCCGCACCGAGGGTAAATGACAACGGAGGTAACGATGGGTTCACGACTCGAAGGCAAAGCGGCACTGATCACCGGTTCGACCAGCAACATCGGCGCCGCCATAGCTGTCGCCTTCGCCGCTGAGGGGGCCCACGTGGTGCTCAGCGGTCGCAACCAGGAGCGAGGCGATGCCGCGTCCTGGCCGAGATCCGCGGCGCCGGAGGGAAGGCCGATCTGATCGTCGCGGACCTGGACGGCTCCGCGGCAGCTTCTCGGACGCTTGCCGCTGAGGCCACCCGGGTTCTTGGTGGACGGATCGATGTCCTGGTGAACAACGCCGGCATTTTCCCGGGTTCGACCACCGCCGATACCACTGAGACGACCTTCGACGAGGTCTACGCCGTCAACGTCAAAGCACCCTTCTTTCTGACAGCGGCGGTTGCCCCGGAGATGGCCGAGCGCGGCAGTGGGGCCATTATCAACCTGGGATCCTGGATCGCTCGACTCGCCGTTCCAGTTGGCTCGCTCTACAGCTCCACCAAGGGCGCCATGGAGACATTGACCAGGGCCTGGGCCGCCGAGTTTGGTCCTGCGGGTGTCCGCGTGAACGCCATCTCACCGGGCGTGATCCGGACGCCCGCCATCCACGGCGACGTGCATCCCGCCGCCGAGGCGATGATGCACGGTACGGCAGCCGGACGAAGCGGTACGCCCGATGAGGTCGCCCACGCTGCTGTTTACTTGGCGAGCGACGAGGCGAGCTTCGTCCACGGCACCGTGGTTGATGTCGATGGCGGCCGCGTCGCCGTCGCCGTGGTAGCCAGTTGACGCTGTTCGGAGGACCCCGGTTCAGCCCGGCGACCTCAGCATCGCCATCGCGCGTAACCCGAAGGTCCGACCGGGCTGGGAGTTTCTCGGGACTCCGACGACGGGACGCCGAAATTGAGTAGTGCAGCGTCTGGGCGGCTGCATAGGGCAAGCCCTGTGACCAGCAGCTTCGTCGGGTTTATAGCCCGAAGGTGCGTGATGGTCCTGAACCCCCGCCACCATTGAAACGCTGGACGGCGCGTCTTGTGCATTGGGCACAGGCGACTGACCAGCGGTTTCGCGGCCAGCCTCGGAGCGGATGGTCGAGAAGACGCGCTCGATGTCATCGAGGCTGGAGGCGTCGGCGACCACTCCTCGAAGCCGGGGCCCGATCCGATCTGTGGCGGCGTCGAGCGGTTCCCGGCGTCGGCCGGTGATATAGACGAGCGCGCCTTCTTCGACGAACAGCTCCGCCGTTGCCGGGCCCATTCGCGCGGATCCGCGGGTGACGAGGGCCACTTTGTCGTTCAGCTTCCCTGGCATGGTCAGGTGCGCCAGATCCTAGGCAGATGGTTGCCGGTCTGGCGGCTCAGCTCAGGGCGGCCAGCGCGGCGACGATGTCGGCGACCTCGGTTCGGGCCGTGTAGTCGGGTTGGACGTCGACGAAGCGCACCAACCGGTCGCGGTCCACGACCAGCACGGTCGGTCGGGGTAGGCGGATGGCGCCTTCGGCGTTGACTTGGGCCAGGTCGAGACCGAGCTGGCGCTGAGCGGCCAGCACCTCGTCGGCCTGCTGGAACGCGATGCCGATCTGCCCGGCCAGTCGGCTGCCGGGATCGGAGAGGATGGTGAAGGACAGGTCTGCCTTCTCGGCGGTGGACAGCGACTCGTCGGGGGATTGAGGACTGATTGCCACCAAGCGAGCATCGAAACCGTTCAGTTGGGGGACAAGGTCGCGCTGGTAGGTCCGCAGCGCCAGGTTGCAGTAAGGGCACCAACCGCCCCGGTAGAAGACGATCACTGCCGGACCGGACTCGACCAGTTGTTCCAGGCTCACGGGCGCACCCGTGGCGTCGTCCAGCGTGAAGGGGTCAAGCCGGTCGCCCACCCTGACGGCGTCAGAGGGCACGCCCTCATTGAGGAGGCGCTCGATGCTGCGATCGAACACTTCGACGACCTCGGCGGGCAGCTGGCCGGCGGCGGCGGCCTTCAGCTGGTCGGACTGCTCACGGATGGTGACGGACATAAGGGCCTCCCGAAGACGGCAGAGTGGACTACACAGTCCAGTAGATCAGGAAAGTAGTGGACTGTCAAGTCCAATGCCTCCAAGGCGGGCTCGTCCTCACATAGGCCCGGGCGGGACCCAGGCGCATGGCGTCGCGCTCTCGACGGCGCCCGATGACTCATCGCCGCCTACCGGCTGGTTGGCTGACCCGTCCACCAGTACGACCTTCGGGCCAAGAACCCGATGGTTGCGCGCAGTCGTAGGGTGATCACACGCTTAGAACCGCGAATCGTTCACGGACCAGATCGATGGTCCGAGCCTCGGGGACATCACCGAACCGCTTCACTCGGAGAGGATCCGAGTCGAGGGCCGGTAGGTCCCGATGAGGGCGAGAGCACCGTCGAGAGCCTGGCGCAGCGCTTGGGGATCACGTCGAGCCTGGGTGAGGACGAGCCCGCCTTGGAGGCTGGCCAGAGTAGATGCGGCGAGCAACTCGAGGTCAGTCTCCCGCACAAGCTCGCCGCTTGCGACCATCGCCGCCAGGCCAGCCTTGATGTGGGCCTCCCAACGGTCGAAGCCTGACGCCAGAACAGCGCGGATGTCGTCGTCATGTTCGCCGAGCTGACCGACGAGGTTCCCGATGGGACAGCCTCCACGCCCACCGTTTTGTTGCTGGAGCCCGACCAAGGCGTCCATCCACTTAGCCAGGCCCTCCCAGGAGCCGAGTTCAGCAAACAACTCTCGTTGGCCGCCGAGGACCGCGTCGTTAGTCGCTTCGGCAACAGCGCGAAGCAGGTCGGCCTTGTCGTCGAAGTAGTGGTAGAGCTGGCTGCGCGACGCTGCGGCGCGAGCGCCGACCTCATCCAGGCTCGCCCCGACCGCGCCTTTCTCAGCCACGACGTCTGCCGCCGCCTCCACGATTCGCTGTCGGGTCCGGCGTCCCCGGTCGGTAGTCGGCTGCGCTGCCATGTTCCAAGTGTCTCACAACTGGACTTGACAGTCCAGTTGTGAGGGTCTTTACTGGACTAGCTAGTCCAATGTCATCCACCTTCAGAAGGAGCATCCCGATGAGGAACCCTGACTACTTCGATCGGTTCGAAAACCTGGCTATGGGGCGTGACGAGGATGGCGTGCTGACGGTCCGCTTCCATACCGACGGCGGGCCCTGTGTCTTCACCGGTCAGACCCACGAGGACCTCCCCGAGGCTCTCGAACGCATCTCGATGGACGCGGAGAATCACGCCATCGTGCTTACCGGCACCGGCGACTCGTTCATGGACCAGATCGATGGTGCGAGCCTCGGGGACATCACCGACCCGCTTCAGTGGGAGAAAGCCCGGGTCGAGGGACTGAAGATCCTCCAGCGGCTCGTCGAAGTGCCGATGCCCGTTGTCGGTGTCGCGAACGGGCCGGCGACCGTTCACTCCGAGTACCTGCTGCTGGCCGACGTCCACATCGCCTCAGAACGCGCAACCTATGGCGATTACCCGCATCCGGCGTTCGGCATAACCGCAGGCGACGGACTGCAAGTCGTCTGGGAAGAGGTCGTGGGCGCGGCCCGTGCGAAGTGGCTGCTGTGGAGTGGTGAGACGATCGACGCGACGACGGCGATGCAGTGGGGTGTCGTGACCGAGGTGCTCCCGCATGACGCGGTGCTCGCCCGCGGGTACGAGATTGCAAGGATGCTCGCTGGGAGGTCCGAGACCTACCGCAGGCTCCAGAAACAGACGCTCAACCAGAAGATGCGTCGCCGGATCCTCGAAGGCGTTCCGTACGGCATGGCGCTCGAAGGATTGACGGCGGCGCGACTGGGGCGCTCATGAGCGATGCCTCGCCTTACATCGACTTCGATAATCTGCCGGCGCCGAGCGAAGGGATCCTGGTCACTCTTTTCTTGACGGTTGGCGATACCGCAGCGTTTTGCGACTTCTACTCGCGTGTCCTCGGTGGGACCGTGGTGCTCGAGGGGACCCCCTCTATGGTCAAGCTCTCCAACTCGTGGATCATCATGAACTCCGGCGGCGGGCCGACTCCCGACAAGCCGGGGATCTCGGTCGTGAACTACGAGCCGGGGGACACCACTTCGATCTTCCTCAACCTGCGCGTCGCCGACATCGAGGCCTGCTACCGGAAGTGGAGCGCGAAGGGCGCCACTTTCGTCACTCCGCCGATCGACCGCGGACCCGAAATCCGCTGCTACATGCGTGACCCCGGTGGCTACCTCATCGAGGTGGGCCAGGCGACCGGCTTGCTGCGGGGTGACATGGCGCCGGTCAATGGCGGTTCGGATTGACCTCCGCCTCGGCCACGTGTTCCTCAACAAAGTCGAGATTTCGCACAACAGCCCTCGGGGGCTCGGGCGCCTGACCAGCGTTTTCGCGTTCGGCCGAGTCAGCCGGGATGGCGTTGATCGGGCCCTGCGGATTTCAGCCGGATCCAGCACCTCAACGGACGACGATCGAGCCCAGCAAGCGCCAGTTCGGATTGCCGGCGCTGAGCAGGGACCGGCTCCGGTAGTTCTCAAACCTCGAGAACCCTATGCGATGCATGCCAGCTACTACTCGTGTTGGGTGAAACACCAGGACGCCAGTTCACGACCGCGTGTGCGTCTGGTGAACCTCAAGGCGTCGGGGTCATGTTTCGGATGATTGTCTCGAGCGATCGGTTCAGGACACGGACTTCGTTCTGCGTGAGACCCCGCAGCAGACGTACTTCCAATTCCTGAACGCTGTCGTCGACCGATCGCCATTTGTTCTTGCCCGCAGCCGTCAGGTGAGCGTTAAGGATTCGCGCATTTGATGGACTCCGCTGACGCTCCACTAACCCGGAGGCTTCGAGATGCTTGAGGACCTCGTTCATTGACTGGGGCGTCACGAACGCCTTGCGGGCAAGCTCGGCGTTCGGCAACCCCGGCGACTCGGCCAGCAATGAGAGCACGACGTAGTGGGGGATCCCCAGTCCATGTTTGGAGACGATCTCCTCTAAGGAGAGATGTATGACCGATTGAGCGCGCTTGACCAGATAACCCGACATCTTCTCGGCTCTCGTCACCCGCTTGCCTACCTTCCCCGTCGGCACCCTTGCGCTTATCAGGCTACCTGATATAGTTATCAGGTAGCCTGATAACTATAGAGGAGTGAACGTGAGAGTGATAGGACCTGATTTCATCGCACTGCAGGTCAGCGACCTGGAAGTGTCTGCTGCGTTCTATTCGGAGCAGCTTGGCCTCGAGCGGGCAGCCCAGAGCCCACCAGGAGCAGTGGTCTTTGCCACCACTCCTATTCCCTTTGCCGTGCGTGAGCCCGCCGTTGACTTGACGGCGGTCGAGCGTCTCGGCTGGGGCGTCGCACTGTGGCTCAAGGCCGAGGACCCGCAGGTTCTGCACGACAGGCTTGTTCATGCCGGGGTTCGAATCGTCACCGAGTCCTTCGATGGTCCATTTGGCCGGACGTTCGTGTTTGCCGACCCCGATGGATACGCAGTTACCGTCCATTCCTGAGCTACAAGGAGGAAGGATGCCAGGCTGCATCTCGGCTTATCGCCGTCCCCGGCTCGCCCGTACGAACGGCTCTAGCTCTCTTGACAATCGATCTCTACGCGGCTCGTGACGTCGGTGGTCACAGTGACTGGTCCTGGTGCCTGACACCCGCCGGTACCCCCTTTGAACTGGGGACTCCGCCCTGCGACGGTGTAGCGACCGACGGGCAGGTGGGCTGAGAACCGACCGTTGGCGGATACGTAGATGGTGGCGATGTTCCCGTCCGACCCGTGGAACGTGACGGAGCCGCTGAGCGGTCTCGGCCCTGTCCCAGCCGGAGCACCGACAGCCTGGAGTGTGCCGTCAAGGGTTCCCATGTCGGGAGGAGACGAACAGCCGGCGAGCGACACCCCCGCACAGAGTGCTGCGAGTGCCGTGAGGACGGTCAATGGGGCCCGACGAACGGCACTCTGCGGTTTGGCCATTGTGATCACTCGTTCCGGGCGACCTCGGGCCCCGTGATCCGATCGAGGATGGGGAACGTCGCGGCGATGATCGCCATCGACGCGGCCAGCCCTCCGATCACCGTGGTCCAGTAGGAGAATCCCGGAAGGCTGAAGGCGAGCCCTACCTGCGAGTGCAGGTAGAGGGCGGCCGCCAGCAGTCCGACGACGATGGAGACCGCAGCGACGAGGAGCAAGGGCAGCGCACTCTCCAGCGTTACGACCCGGTGCAGGAGCTTTCGCGGGACTCCGGTAAGTCTGAGCAGGCTGAACGGCCGCCTCCGCTCAGTGAGACCGGCCGCAATGTTCACGGCCAGGCTGCACGCAGCGATGATCAGGCTGGCCACGATGATCACGTCGGTCATGGCCTGGATCATGGTCAGCAGGCGCGCCGTCGAGGGACCGAGTGCCTCCACGGTCACCGGTGTGCCCTGGAGTGGGAATGCTCGCTCGAGCTCTGTTCGCACCCGTTCGATCGCACTCGAAGACCCGTTCGTCGCGACGACGACCGCGCTCACGGGCATGGATGCGAGCTGCGTCGCCGACAGGTTCCAAGAGGGCCAGGTCGTGGTCGACGCGTTGGCGGTGTGCCCCAGGACCTTCGAGAGGAAGTATCCGACGGACGCCGCGGTGGCCCACGGTTCGCAGCGGCCGATGGCCGGAGTCTTGGCGAGTTCGTCACACGCGACGACCCCGAACGATCGCCCCGCTTGCGGCTGGTTGGGAGCCTCATGGACCAAGGTCATCCCTTGGACCCCCGGCGTCGCCCGGAGCTCGTTAAGGACCGAGGGAGGGACGGAAGCCACTATGGAGGCCGTGGGACAGTCGGTGGTCGAATAGGTGCAGAACGGGTCCACGAGGGTACTCAGACTGGCGTTGGCGCTGCTCCCTCCGGTTACTTGCGTCACCGAGCTGAGGGCACCGATTGCCGCGCTGGCGACGAAGAGGGCAATGACGAGGCCACTGACAAAGCGGAAGGCAGCCTTGGGGTTGTCGAGGAGGTGACGACCGGCGATGAGCATGGCGGGGCGACTCGCTCTTTTGGCCATGATCCGCGCCCCAGCCGTTGTGAACCACGGTCCGGCCAGAACCAGACCCACGATCAGCAGCGCGAATCCAACGAGGAGCTCGAGGAGCTGGCTCCCGATGGCGCCGGGCTTTCCGGCCGCGTCGAAGTAGGCGAGGAAGGTGATACCTGCCGATAAGGGAACGATCCGGGCGATCCCCGGTGGGCGCTTCCTGACCCGTCGCGTCACTCCTAGCGGAGAAATCTGTACTCGGCGCAGCGCGAGATGTGCGGAGACGACAGCGGCGATGGGGACTCCGACCACCGCGATGAGCATGTCGCTGGCGTGAAGGGAGAGGTCACCCTGCGCCAACGGGGTCCCGGTGATCGGCACGTGGTATAGCAGCGGTCGTACTGCGAAGAAGAGTCCGAAACCGAGGACGACTCCGGCGAGGGCGGCGATGACCGCTTCCACGGCCGAAATCGTCGAGATCTGGCGAGGAGTGGCGCCGACCAGCCGCATGGAGGCGAAGCGCTCTTCGCGCCGGACGGCCGACAGTCGGCTCGCAGTCGCAATCAGGATCAGAACCGGCAGCACGAGCGCCACGGCCCCGCCGACCAGGATGAATTCCAGAACTGGCCCGCTCGCGACCACGCTCTGGCAGCCATAACAATTCGCCAGGCCGCGGTGGATCGCCCCGATCTCGATGGCAGCCGGCTGCTTTGAGAGCTGGCCGACGCTGTGACCGATGACGATGATCAACGAGTTCGGCGACGGCAGTCCCGCGCTGCCGATGGTGCCCACCAGCCGACCGGGGTAGCGATCGCGGAGCTCGTCTGCGGGCTGGGAGCGAAGCAGGCTCATCAGCTCGGGCGAGGCGAAGTACTGGCCCGGACCAGGCAGGCGGGACATTCCGGGAGGGATGGGCGCGCCCGGCCCGGCCGCCGCGACGTCGATCTGGTCGATGAGCTGACTCCCGAACGAGTCGGTGCTCGGTTCCCACCACAGGCCGCTTGCGGGCGAGGTCGGCGGTGTCGGCTGCACCGCCGAGTTCAGCCAGGCGCCCCGATCGCTCTGGGCGTGGAGAGCATTGATCCCTGCTAAGGCGGCCAGCAACAAGCCGACGCCGAGGGCGACCGCAGCAGCGGTGACGAGGACCCGCAGGAGGGCTTCACGACCACTCCCCAAGGTCAGTCGGAGGCCGAGCCGGATCATGCGCCGACCGCCACCGGACTGGTGACCCGGCCGTCCCGCACGATCACCTCGCGGTCGGCGTAGGCGGCGACGCGGGGTTCGTGGGTGACGAGGACGACCGTGATCCCCTCCTCGCGGGCCACGCTGGTCATCAAGTTCATGACGAGCTCACCGGTCAGGGAGTCGAGTGAGCCGGTGGGCTCGTCGGCGAACAGCACGTCGGGCTGCGCGACCATGCCCCGGGCGAGGGCGACCCGCTGGGCCTGGCCCCCTGACATCTCGCCCGCCCGGTGGCTTTCCAGCCCGTCGAGCTCGAGCCGGGCGAACCAGCTCCGCGCTCGGGCCAGGGCCTGTTGGCGGCGCATCCCGCCCAGAAGGAGTGGGAGGGCGACGTTCTCCTCGGCAGTGAGCTCCGGGACGAGCTGGCCGAACTGGAAGACGAAGCCGAAACGGTCTCGGCGGAGCCGGCTTCGCTGCTCCTCGCGCAGCGCGTCGATCCGCTGCCCGTCGAAGATCACTCGGCCAGACCCGGGGACCAGGATGCCAGCGAGGCAGAAGAGCAGCGTCGACTTGCCCGATCCGCTCGGGCCCATGACGGCCACGATCTCGCCCCGCTGCACGGACAGGCTGGCGTTACGTAGCGCCGGGGTCTCGCCGAAGGAGAGTACGAGGTCCTGCGCCTCGATGATGGCGCCCCCATGCGGGATGAGGGCAGAACCGTTGGGCGTGTTCATGACGCAACCTCCGTGGCGAGTGCGGTGAGGCGAGCGGTCGTGAGGTCGATCCAGCGGAGGTCGGCCTCGAGGTGGAACAGACCGTGGTCGGCGAGGAGCGAATCGATCAGGGTTCCTTTTTGCTTGAGGTCTGTGAGCTCGCGCATCCGGTGCAGGTGTGCAGCGCGCTGGGCGTCCAGGTACTCCTCGGCCCGGCGACCGAGCATCAGCGACAGGACGACCTTCACGAACAGATCGGTCTGCAGGTGGGGCTCGGCGGGGATGGGCTCCGAGAGCCACGCATCGACCTCGTTCCGGCCGGTCTCGGTGATGTTGTACCGCTTGCGATCGGGACCGGCTCCTGGCTCGGCATCGCCGACGATCGCCTTCCCGTCTCTCGCCAGGCGCGAGAGCGTGGCATACACCTGGCCGTAGGGCAGCGGCCGGCTGCGCCCGAAGTAGGTGTCGTAATCGCGCTTCAGGTCGTAGCCGTGGCTCGGTTCGCGATCGAGGAGGCCGAGCAGGGCCATGGGGACGCTCATACCTTGGAGCATACTCTGAGTGTATAGATCCAGTCAATAGCTCGCCAACCCGGAAGCCGGCGGAATTGAGTGGCGCAGCGCCTGCGCGGATGCATAGTGCAAGCCGGTAACCAGCAACAATGCCGGTTTGATTCGCTAGTAGCTAACGCTCGGCGGTTCGAGCCCCGATGCCTGATCTAGTTCGGTGTGTCAGCTGGGAGCTCGATCGGGTAAGGCCGGTCGAAGTCGGCGGAACGGCTCACGGCGCTCCACCTTTGGTCTTCGGCGAGGAGTTGCTCGTCGAGACCAACGGAGCCTTCGACCGCGTTCACCCCGAGAGCCAGGTGGTCGGGGATGTCGTGGCGTTTGGCCACCTGTACGAGGATCGCAGCGGCGCGTGCTGGGTCGCCCGCGGGTCCATCGTTGCTTTGACGGACGCGGCTGTTCATCGCCCCAACAGTGGGGGCATAGGCCTCGGGGATGTCGTGGACGGTCATCGAGGAGCCGGCCCAGTCGGTCCGGAAGCCGCTCGGCTCGACGACCATGACCTTCACACCGAACGGTGCCGTCTCGGCTCGCAAGACCCGGCTGAAGCCGTCGATCGCGAATTTGGCGGCCTGGTACGACGCGATCCCCGGTGAGCCGCCGACACGTCCGCCTACTGACGAGATCTGCATGACAAGGCCGCCTCCTTGTTCCCGCAGGACCGGGATCGCCGCCTTGGAGACGTGGTAGACGCCCCAGAAGTTGGTCTCGAACTGGGCTCGGAAGTCCTCGTCGTTGGTGGTCTCGATAGGTGAGACGTTGGCGTAGCCGGCGTTGTTGACGATGACGTCCAGAAGGCCGAAGTGACGTCGGGCGCCTGCGATCGCTGAACGGGCGGCTTGGCCGTCGGTTACATCCAGGCCGATGGTGTGGACGCGATCGCCATATTCGGTGAGAAGGTGGTCCAGCTGCGCTGGTTGGCGGGCGGTGGCGACGACACGGTCGCCGGCGTCGAGGGCGGCTTGAGCGAGGGCGCGGCCCAGGCCACGCGAGGTGCCGGTGATGAACCAGGTCTGTTGCATGCCTCTAGTACAACACTTACTCACCACTGTGTTCACTGCCGGATGCACGATGCCATCGCACGCCCGGCCTCCACGCTGTGGCTAACGGTTGAGCCGTCGCCCGGCGTACGGCCCAAGGTCAATGGTCCGACGAGCTCACTTCGCTCCGGTCACCGAGCGTGCGGCGAGCAGGGAGAGCACGGCGCGCTTGGCGTGAGCAAGGTGACTCGCCTCTCCGCTCACCCGGGCGAGGAGCAATGCGCCCTCGATGAGGGAAAGAGCTGCCGAGGCCGTCTCGGCGACCGAGTCATCCGGCCATCCGTCAGTCCGGAGCCGTGCTGCAATGAGGTCTTCCCATTGGTCGAAGCACCGCGCCGCGGCCGCACGTAGGCGTGGACTGATGATGGGTGATTCGAGTGCGGTCGGCGCGACCGGGCAACCCGGGCAGGGTTCCCCGGCAACCGGTCCCTCGGCGATGTCGAGGAACCGGGTGACGCCCAGTGCTGCGCTGGGCGCGGCGTCCAGCGCTTCGCGGAGAGCGTCAGCCACGGCCTGGCCGGACGCCTCCAGCGCGGCTTCGGCGAGTTCTTCCATCCCTCCGGGGAAGTGGTGGTAGAGCGACCCATTGGACACGCCGCTCTCCGACAGCAGCTGTGCCCGCCCAGTGGCCGTGTATCCCTGATCGCGCAGTAGCAGCGCCATGGTCTGTACGAGGTCGGCCCGAGTGTCACGGTGGCGAGCCACCCCTTGACTCTACTGGAGCGAATGGTCTAGAAAGACTAGAGCGATTGGTCTAGTGAGCGCCGTCGCTGCTCGATGAGTCAAGGGATCGGAGGCAGATGATGGGTACACAACCGACCGCAGTGCTGGTGCATGGTGCATTCCCGGACGCATCCGGGTATGCCGGCGTGATCCGGCACTTGCAGGCCCAAGGAGTGCCCGTGAGGGCCCCGATGAATCCGCTACGTGGTCTGGCCGGCCTCGGACGCCGGTGCCATCGCTCGCTACACCACGATGATCGATGGGCCGATCGTCCTGGTCGGCCACTCTTACGGCGGCGCGGTCATTTCCCAGGCCGCCCCCACCGTCAAAGATGTCCGAGCCCTGGTGTTCCTTTCCGCGTTCGCGCTGGATGAGGGGGAGAGTTGTGTCAGCGTGATGGAGCCGTTCCCGCCCGCGTTACTCGCGTCCACCAACGTGCCCAGTCCCTACGATGCGCCGGGAGCCGCAGGTGGGCCGGACCTGTTCATCAAGATCGAGGAATTCCACGAGACCTTCTGCGCTGACCTGAGCGAGGACGTCGCCGGACCGATGGCGGTTAGCCAGCGTCCTCTTGCAGCGGCTGCGTTCACCGAGCCAGCATCTGCGGTCGGCTGGCGGAATTTTCCGAGTTGGTACCTGGTGTCCGAGCACGACAATGCGATACCGCCCGACTGCGAGCGCTTCATGGCTGAGCGCATGACTGCCGTTACGGAGTCTGTCGACGGTTCTCACGTCGCCCTCATCGCACACCCCGACGTCGCATCCGGTTTGATCCTCAAGGCGCTCACGTCCGTATGACGGCTGAGCGGAGCTCGGCGCCGTACTCCGAGCGCTGGGGCAGCGTAACGATCAGATCGATAGGGGGCGAACACCGTGCCGATGATTGATGTGTACGCGACGGAGGGCACCTTCAACGACCCGCACCAGCTTGCATCCGACCTGGCACGGACCCTGATGACGATTGAAGGTGTCCCCGACATCCCGATGTTCCGACAGAACACGGCGGCCTTCATCCACGAGATGAATGGTCCGGCCATTTCCAACGTGGACGGCGACATCAGGTACGTGCGGGTCCAGGTACTGACCAACGCCGGCGCCCTTGACCGCGAGAAGCAGCTCGCCGTGGTCGGCCAGTTCACCGCACTCGTGGCCACGGCCGCTGGAGACCCCTCCCTCTCGGAGAGGACCTGGGTCCTCCTGACCGAGGCCGTTGAGGGCGGCTGGGGCCTTGGCGGCCACGCCAACACGAATGAGGAGCTTGTGGCCGCGGCGAGAGCGCAGATTGCAGAACTGTCGACCCCGAAATCGGATGATGGTTGATCCAATTTTCTGAGTTCGCGCCGCCCGGGCGCCTAACTCGACGGTCACCAACCTCCACGGCTGAGCTTTTTTGAAGCCGGTCTGGCCGGCGTCCCACCCGGCAACTACCGTGCGCTCCATGTCAGCTGATGCGGATCGCTACGCCCGGGTATCCAGTGGTTTCAACGAGCGATTGCAGGGGGTGGGCGCTGACCAGTGGTCGCTGCCCACGCCCTGCTCGGAATGGACCGTGCGGGACCTGGTCGCCCATGTCATCGATACCCAGCGGCGGGTGCTGGGCCTGCTCGGAGGTTCGGTGACGCCGGCCGATCCCGAGGGCGACCTGTTGGCGCAATGGAACGAGGCCAGCGCCGCCTTGCTCGACGCCGCACGCGACCCGGCCCGGGCCGGCACCGAGGTGCAGGCCTTCGCCGGACCGACCCGCTTCGATGAGCTCGTCGGCGGCCTGGCCTGTTCGGACACGGTGGTCCACACCTGGGACCTGGCCCGGGCCACCGGTCAGCCCGAGACCCTCGATGCGGGCGCGGTCGAATACTGCGGTGGTGTGATCGCCGGGTTCGGTGACGCCATGCGCCGTCCGGGCGGCTTCGGCCCGGCCCTCGATTGCCCGGCCGACGCCGACGCGCAGAGCAAGTTCCTGCACTTCGCCGGACGCGCGGTCTGAGTCATGTCGGTGTCGGCGACCGAACGCGTCGGGTACCTGCGCCAGGCCCGTGACCTCATGGACCGGCATTTCGCCGAACCGTTGGACCTCGATCGCCTGGCGGCCGAGAGCGGCTTCTCCAAGTTCCATTTCGCCCGCTCTTTCAAGGACGCCTACGGGGAGACGCCGGCCCAGTACCTGACGCGGCGACGGGTGGAGCGGGCCAAGGACCTGTTGCGCCACGCCAACCTCACCGTGACCGAGATCTGCATGCTGGTCGGCTTCTCGAGTCTGGGCTCGTTCAGCAGCCGCTTCACCGAGCTGGTCGGCATGTCGCCGTCGGCCTACCAGCATCGTCCAGGCCGAACGAGGCGGGCCACCGCCCATCCCCGGCTGCTTCCTCATGGACTGGAGCCGGCCACGGCCGGATTCCGCAATCTCGGAGAAGCCAGGCGAGGAGGCGCCGTCATAGGTTGACGACGTCACCATTCGACGTATTCCGAACAAGGAGCAACTGATGATCACCCACCAGTCCCACACCAGCGTCTTCGTCCTCGATCAGGACTCGGCCAAGGCCTTCTACACCGAGAAACTGGGTTTCGAGCTGTGCATGGACTTCACCATGGGGGAGGACTTCGAGGGATCAGGCGCCGGCTTTCGCTGGCTGACCGTGTCAGTACCCGGTAGGCCCGATCTCCAGCTCATCCTGTCGTCGTGCTCGATGGGTCGCTCGCCCGAAGAGGCCGAGAAGCTGCGGGCGCTGGTGGCCAGTGGCGCCATGGGGGTGGGGGTGCTGGCGACCGACGACTGCCAACGCGACTACGAGGAGCTGTCGGCCAAGGGGGTGACCTTCCTCTCGCCTCCCACCGAGCGGCCCTATGGCATCGAGGCCACTATCCGAGACGACTCGGGCAACATGATCAGCCTGACCCAGCCCTTCGCCATGCCGTCCCTCTAGTCCTTCCCGCCACTTCCCAGAGTACACGAGGGTGGGGGTCTTGCTGCAAGGACTCTTCGTGTGCTCACACTGAACGTCACAAGCCGGCCCACGGCGGTAGTCGCGACCGTCGGAACGGTTGAGGCCTGAGGGGTAGGGAGGGTGGACAGATGGGCAGCTACGTGTTGGGCTTCCAGGAGATCGACCTGACGCAGGTCGCGGTCGTTGGCGGCAAGGGCGCGCACCTAGGGGAGCTTTCGCGAATCGAAGGCATCCGCGTGCCCGCCGGCTTCTGCGTGACGACGGACGCCTTTCGGCTGATCATGGCGGACGCGCCGTCGATCGACGATCGGCTCGATCGGTTGTCGCGCCTGAGCCCGGATGACCGTGAAGCGATCAATACGCTCAGCGCGGAGATCCGCCGGATCATCGAAGGGATCGCCATCCCCGACGATCTGGCGACGGCGATCACCCGCTCGGTCGCCCGGCTCGGCGAGGACGCGGCCTACGCCGTCCGATCCAGCGCCACAGCAGAAGACCTGCCGACGACCTCCTTCGCAGGCCAACAGGACACCTACCTGAACGTGGTGGGGCCGGCGGCGATCCTCCAGCACATCAGCCGGTGCTGGGCGTCACTGTTCACCGAGCGGGCCGTGTCCTACCGGCGGCGCAACGGCTTCGACCACCGCTTGGTCCACATGGCCGTGGTCGTGCAGCGGATGGTCTTTCCGCTGGCGGCCGGCATCGTGTTCACGGCCGACCCCATCACATCAAACCGGAAGGTCACCTACGTGGAGGCCAGCTTTGGTCTCGGCGAGGCCGTCGTCTCGGGCCGGGTCAACGCGGACGTCTACGAGGTGCGTGAGGGTGAAATCGTCGCCAAGACGGTCGCCACCAAGCAGTTGGCCGTCCGCGCCCGGCCGGCAGGCGGGACGCTGGAGGAAGCTATCGATCCGGAGCGGCGGGAGCAGCCGGCATTGACCGATGCGCAGGTCGTGCGACTCGCACAGCTGGGACGGCGGATCGAAGCGCACTTCGGCTACCCCCAGGACATCGAATGGTGCCTGGTCGACGACGCCTTCCAGATCGTCCAGAGCCGGCCGATCACCACGCTCTTCCCTATTCCGATTGCCACCGACCGAGAGAACCATGTGTACGTGTCCGTCGGTCATCAGCAGATGATGACCGACCCCATGAAGCCACTGGGGCTCTCGATGTGGCAGCTGACCACCCCGCGGCCCAGGTCCGAAGCCGGCGGGAGACTGTTCGTCGACGTCGCTCAGGCGTTGAGTTGGCCAACAAGTCGCAAGGGCCTTCTGGAGGCCCTGGGGAGATCCGACCCGCTGATCGGGGACGCGCTACAGACCATCCTCGATCGCGGCGACTTCATTCCGACCCCTCCGGGGGAGGGTCCTGGCACCACGCCGGCCGGCGGCGAACCCGCCCCGATCGACACCGATCCGGCCATCGTCACTGGGCTGATCGAGCGCAGTGAGGCTTCCATTGCCAAGTTGAAGAACGACATCCAAGGGAAGTCCGGACCCGCGCTACTCGACTTCATCTTGGCGGACGTCCAGGAACTGAAGCGGATCCTGTTCGATCCCAAGAGCCATCAGGTGTTCATGTCGGCGATGGAGGCGACGCGGTGGCTCAACGAGCAGCTGCAGGCGTGGCTGGGCGAGAAGAACGCAGCCGACACGCTCACCCAGTCCGTTCCCCACAACGTCACGTCGGAGATGGGGCTGGCGCTCCTCGGCGTCGCGGACGTGATCCGCCCGCATCCGGACGTCGTGGATTTTCTGCAGCGCGTCGAGAACGAGAACTTCGTGGACGAGTTGCCCTCACTCGAGGGCGGGCTCGAAGCGCGAGACGCCATTCAGATGTACCTCGACAAATACGGCATGCGCTGCGTCGGTGAGATCGACATCACGAGGCCACGTTGGAGCGAGCGCCCCATCGCACTAGTGCCGATGATCCTCGGCAACATCAAGAACTTCGAGCCGGGGTACGGAAAGCGGCGCTTCGAGCAAGGCCGACAAGAGGCCTGGGAGAAGGAATTGGACCTATTGGCGCGCTTGCGGAACCTGCCGGACGGGGATCACAAGGCCGATCAAACCAAGCGGAAGATCGATCGGGTCCGCACCTTCATTGGGTACAGGGAGTACCCGAAGTACGGCATGGTCAGTCGCTACTTCGTTTACAAGCAAGCTTTGTTGGACGAGGCCGAGCGCCTCGTACAGGCCCACCTGCTTCGTGAGAAAGAAGACATCTTCTACCTCGCATTCGAGGAGCTCCACGACGTCGTGCGCACGAATCACGCGGATGACCAGCTGATTCGCCAGCGCAAGGACACGTTCAGGTCGTACCAGGCGCTCACGCCGCCCCGGGTGTTCACGTCCGACGGCGAGGTCATCGCCGGGACGTACCGACTCGTCGATGCTCCGGCCGGCGCTCTGGTCGGCCTACCGGTGTCCGCCGGGACCGTCGAGGGACGGGCTCGGGTCATCCTGGACATGGCCGAGGCCGATCTCGAAGCGGGTGACATCCTGGTCACCGCCTACACCGACCCCAGTTGGGCGCCGGTGTTCGTGGCGATCGCGGGCCTGGTGACGGAGGTCGGGGGCCTGATGACCCACGGTGCAGTGATCGCCCGGGAGTACGGCTTGCCGGCCATCGTGGGGGTGGAGCAAGCCACACGGCTGATCCGAGATCGGGAGCGGATCCGCGTCAATGGAACAGACGGGTACGTAGAGATCCTGCGCTAGTTATCTGCCGGTGCGCTCGCGGTGATTGCACCCCGGCCAGCAGCAAGGCCGACGCTGGCCTTCCTCGAGCTCCTCCTTGGTCCGTCGAATACGGCGTTCCCGGGTCATCTCCTGCTTGGCATCTTCGACCCAGCAGATGAACTCGTTTCGGGCCAGGGGCGTGATGTCCTTCCAGGCATCGAGCGCCGTCGGGTTGGCGATCAGCGCCTTTCGAAGGTCTCCAGGAAGCTTGTGCACCACCCCACCGGGTAATCGCGGGTTGCTCACGGGGCCACGGTAGCTGGTCACGGCGAGCCCTATCACCAGCGAAATTGGGTCCCGGTGAGCCACCGGCCCGGCGGTCCTGGGCGCCCGATTGTCGGGAATCCCGGTCCGAGGGAAAATGGCAGCCATGGCTCGCTCGCCTGGGTACGGAGCCACCGGAGAGCCGGTCGTGGACGAATCGATCCCTGCCGAGCTACTCGAGGGTCGATACCGCCTCGAGCGGCTGCTCGGACGCGGCGGCATGGGGGCCGTCTACCGGGCGCTCGACATCCGGCTCAATCGGCCCGTCGCCGTGAAGGTTCTCCGTGACGCCGAGGGCGCCGATACGGCGCGTTTCGAATCCGAGGTGCAGACGCTCGCGCGCTTTGTGCATCCGAACCTCGTGAGATTGCTCGATGCCGGAGAGCTCTACGGGCGCCCCTACCTTGTGATGGATCTGATCGACGGACCCACGCTCGCGCAACGCATCGAACGGTGGACGGCTGTCGCTGGGGGAGACGGCGAGGGTCGGCGCCGGTGTCGCGGAGGCGCTCGCGTACGCGCACAACGAAGGGATCGTGCATCGCGACGTGAAACCGGCGAATGTGTTGCTCGATCAGAGCGGCGTCGCCCATCTTGCCGATTTTGGGATCGCGCGGCTGGTTGATACGACCGGCATGACGGCCACCGGGTTCACCCTCGGCACTCCCGCCTATCTGGCGCCCGAACAGATCCAGGGAGCTGCAATCGGGGGGAGTGCGGATGTCTATGCGCTCGGTCTTGTCCTCATCGAGTGCCTGAGCGGTCGCCGAGCCTTCGAGGGCACCCCCGCGGAGATCGTCGCCACGCGCCTGCAACGCGATCCTGCGACCCCTGCCAATCTCGACGACAGCTGGAAGCGCATCGTCGCCGCAATGACGTCGCGCCAGCCGGCAGACCGCATCTCGGCGTCGAATGTCGCATTGCAGCTGACCGATCGCGCCCATGCGGAGTTGGGCAGATCCACACGCTCGTCGGCGGCGGAATCGGGTGGCCGGACAGCCGCCGTGTCCGTCGGCTCCGAGCCCGATCCGAGGCGACAGATTGATCCGACGGGGAAAACGGCCGACCGGACCGCTATTGCGCCGATCGATGTCCTGGTAAAGCCCAAACCACCGCGCACTCATCGCCGAGTCGCCCTCCTGGCGACGCTCGCGGTCGTCGTGGCCGGTCTGGTGTTCGGACTCACGTTCGGCGGGGTCTTTCCGACGGCACATTCCAAATCCGGAAGCGGAGCCGATCCGAGGTCAGCGACCCATTCCACCCCGCCGGCGAGTAGCAGCACAACGACGACAACCACCACCACCACCACCACCACCACCACACTGCCCCTTCCCACGGTCGCTTCGGCCGCGGACAATCTGGTCACAGCGCTCGAGAACGGCGTGACCGACGGAAGCATCGCGTCCCAAGTCGGACAGCAGCTCGACAACCAGCTGCAGCCGCTGCTCTTCTCGGCTCAACCCGAGCAGTCGCAGCAGCAGGTCAATCAGTTCGACCAGCTCGTCCAGCAGTTTGATCAAGCCATCGAACAGGGCCAGATCACGGGGAACGCGACGATCGCGGCGTTGACGAACTCGATCGACGGTATCGCCGCGGCGCTCGGGACGGCGGTGCCTCCCTCGACTTCCGGGAACAGTCCAGAGCCTCCGGGCGACTTCGGCACCGGTCTTGACCACGGGCGTGTTCGCTGACGGCGACCGGCGAGCTCAGAAGGCACTATTCGCCCATTCAATCGACGGGGCGGCGCTGCCGGAGAGCCCAGCAGTTGTATGCCGATGGGATCGATTTGACAACTATGGCAGGCTGACCCCAGCGGCCAGGACGAGCGGCCCGGGTAGGGAGCGTGAGCAAGATGGCAGAAGACCCAGAGATCAATCCGACGCTGGACACGGCCGACATTGCGCTGGTCGCTGAGCTGGGTTTTCGACGCCAGGTGAGCGCGGGGGAGTACCTATACCAGGAGGGCGACGTCACCTACGACTTCTTCGTCCTGGTCGGCGCGGAGGTCGATATCGTCGTGACCGTCGATGGCGGTGAGAAACTCATCGCTCACCATGGACCCGGTCGGTTTCTCGGCGAGCTCAACATGCTGACCGGGCTGCGGGTGTTTGTGTCCGCACGGGTCGTCAAATCAGGCGAGGTCGTGGTGGTGGCCCGAGACCGGCTGCGGCAGCTGATGGCAACCAAGCCGCAGCTCGGTGACACCATCCTGGCCGCCTTCGTCGCTCGCCGGGCCCTGCTCCTGGAGGAGGCCGCGCCTGCTATCCGGGTCATCGGATCCCAGTTCTCGCCGGAGTCGCTCCGGGTTCGGGAGTTCTTGGCCCGGACCCGCGTGCCCCACCAGTGGCTGGACCCTGATCGTGACTCGCAGGTGGAGGATGTCCTGACCGGGTTCGGAGTATCGACGAATGAGCTACCCGTGGTCATCGTCAGCGGATCCGTGTTGCGGCGACCAACTCCCGGTGAGTTGGCGAGCTATCTCGGGCTGACCATCGAGAGCCTGCCTGAGCGGTGCTTCGACCTGGTCGTCGTGGGCGGTGGTCCAGCCGGTCTGGCTGCGGCGGTGTACGGCGCCTCCGAAGGGTTGCGCACCCTCGGAGTGGAGATGACCGCACCGGGTGGGCAAGCCGGGACGAGCTCACGAATCGAGAACTACCTCGGGTTCCCCATGGGCATCTCCGGCACGGACCTTACCCAGCGAGCCGTGATCCAGGCCGAGAAATTCGGGGCCAATCTCACCGTCCCCTGCGTCGCGGAATCCCTTCGCAACCAGGCCGGACATCTGGTGGTCCGTCTGAGTGATGGAAGCGATATCGCGGGGCGGGCGGTGATCGCAGCATCGGGCGCCGCCTATCGCCGCCTGGAAGCGTCACGTCTGAGCGACTTCGAAGGAAACGGGGTGTACTACGCCGCCACCGAAATGGAGTCACGGATGTGCGGAATCGCACCAGTCGTGGTCGTCGGTGGCGGCAATTCCGCCGGGCAGGCGGCGATCTTCCTGAGCCAAGGCGGGAGTGCCGTGACCCTAGTCATCCGGGGATCGGAGCTGAAGAAGGACATGTCCCGCTATTTGGTTGAACGGATCGAGGCAAATCCTCAGATCACGCTCCGAACGGGCACGACCGTGGCCGCCCTGGAGGGAGACGAGACTCTGCGGTCCCTGCGTCTCAAGGAGCCCGACGGCGAAACCGTCGTCGAATGCGCCGGCTTGTTCTCGTTCATCGGGGCCGATCCATCCTCGGGCTGGCTGTCCGGCTGCGCAGCTCTCGATGAACGAGGCTTTGTGCTCACCGACTTTTCGCTTACCGCCGATCAGCTCGCAGAGGGCTGGCAGACGCTCGGGCGGCTCCCGTTGCCGTTCGAAACCAGCCACCCGGGCCTTTTCGCCGTTGGCGACTTGCGCTCGGGATCGACCAAACGTGTGGCGGCGGCCGTAGGCGAGGGCTCCGCGGCGGTGCGATCCGTCCACCAGTACCTTTCGTTTCTAAGTTGAGTAGTGCTCTAGCGTCCTTCAAGTGATCGCGGTCGCTGGAACGCTGGCTTCGTGAACCGAGCTCGGGCCCTCTGGCAGTACGGCGAGCCTTTCCACGCCATTATCTACTACGCGCCGGAACGACGATCGGCCACCGATGCCCTCGGCCTGAAGGGTGGGTGGATGAGCTACTTCGGCTGCCGTGCCGCACCACTCGGCGCGACAACAGCTTCGGTTGTCAGCGCGCTCTTCTACAACTTCCACCCGCTGATGGTCGCCCGGGCCATCCCTGACGCGTGGAGTTACGCGACGCCATCGGCGATCCTCGATGCCCGCCTCACGGCAATGGATGACGCCATGCGGCGCGTGCTCGGCGTCGACGTTGTCTCGTCCTCATCGGTTTCCCGGGCTGCCGAGCTCGCCACTGCGGCAGTTGCCGGCTGCAACATGGCCGGGCGGCCGATGGGCGCGGCCAACCAAGCCGTTTCGGATCCTGACCAGCCGCACCTTCGGCTGTGGCAAGCGCTTACCGCGATGCGCGAGCACCGAGGCGACGGCCACGTCGACCAGCTCGTCGACGCCGGTATCTCGCCGTGCGAAGCGCTCGTACTCCAAGCGGTAACCGGGCGTTCACCCGAGGACGGGCTCCGATCGAACCGCGGCTGGTCGGCCGACGAGTGGTCGGCGGCAGCGGCGTCGCTGGCGTCACGCGGGCTGGTTGACGACATGCGCATCACCGAGGGGGGCGCCGAGTTGCGACAGACGATCGAGGACGGCACCGATCGGCTGGCGGCTCCCATCGTGAACGTCATCGGCGACGACGGCGCCGACGAGCTCGTCGCCTTGCTTCGCCCCCTGGCCGAGGCGGTCATGGCCGGAGGCGCCATCCCCGCCCACAACAACATGGGCGCCCCGTGGCCGCCGACATAGCCAGTGGAGTCAGCCCGGCGGTGACATCCAGACCGGCCGACTCGCCTCGATCCGGGGCAGGGACGAGGCGACACGACCGAAGCGACCCGAGTCGGCCGTCCACTGCTCATATCCCGCATCGATCTCGTCGCGGTTCCGGGCGACGAAGTTCCACCACATGAGCAGCCGTTCTTCGAACGGGCGTCCTCCGAGCAGCAGCAGCCGGCTCGGCTCGGAGCTACTGAGCGCCACCTCGTCGCGCCCGTTGCCGAGGTAGACGAGATGGCCGGGTCTGATGCTCACGCCCTCGATCGAGACGGCGCCGATGGTCACGACGACGGCGTGCTCGAACGTCGGATCGAGCGGGACGATCGTCGGGCCGCCCCGAAACGCTACTTCGATCCCCATGTGCTCGGTGTCCCGACGCGCCGGCGACCTCGACCCGCCGAGTTCTCCCACCAGGACGGTGGCGTCGCCGTTCTCGATATCGACATGAGGCAGCTCTGCATGGTGTTCGAAAGCTGCCGGACCGTTGCGGGTGGTCGAGGGCTGGGCCACCCATAGTTGTACGGCATGGAAACCGCCCCGGTAACCCGGAGCCGACTCTTCGGCGTGAGCCACCCCGTGCCCGGCGGTCATCAAGTTGAGCTGCCCGGGGCGGATGAGCTGCTCAGAGCCGAGACTGTCTCGGTGCAGGAGCTCTCCTTCGAGCAGCCACGTCACGGTTTGGAGTCCCATGTGGGGATGCGGCCCGATGTCCGGCCGCTCGATATCGGTGACCTCGATCGGCCCGCCATGATCGACGAAACACCAGGCGCCGACCGTCCTCCGCCCCCGATTGGGGAGGGCTCGCCGCACCTGCAGAGCGCCGACTTCGGCCATCCTGCTGTCGCTCACCACGAGGACAGGGCCCGAAGCGCGCGTCGGGACCTGTTCCTTGTCGGAGACGTCTCTGAGGTCGACCGGTCCGCTCACGTCAAGTCCTGATCCCACTCGGAGTCCTCGACGCAAGCGACGATGCGCGCCGCGGCGTTGCTGAACCGGTTGAGCTCGCGGGGTTGAAACTCGTCGATCACCAGGGTGCGAACGGCTGCCACGTGGGCCGGGGCGCTCGCCACCAGCTTGGCGTAGCCGGTGTCCGTCAGGACCGCCCTGGTGGATCGTCCGTCGGTCGGGTCGGGTTCCCGCCGGATGAAGCCCGACGACTCCAGCCGCTTTGCCAGGTGAGATAACCGTGAGAGCGAGGCGTTGGTGAGGGCGGCCAGCTCGCTCATGCGCAAGGCATGGCCCGGCTCTTCGGACAGGCTGGCCAAGGCGTGATATTCGATGAAGCTCAGGCCGGCGTCGCGTTCCAGTTGGCACTCGAGAGCCCACCGCAGCTTGGCCAGCATCGAGGCGATCGAACGCCACGCCTTCAGTTGGTCATCGTCGAGCCAGTGAACTTCCTGCGACGGGGTTCCTCGCTTTGGTCCGGCCACCCGTCCATTGTCCCGGATTTTGCTTGACCGTTCAAGTCATATGGCGGATAATCCTTGAAGGTTCAAGTCGCCAGACAATGTTCGAGGGCCGATCAGATCGCTCCCCGCCACTTCGCCTGAACAGAGGAGACAAACCATGCCCCGATTGCAGATCATCATCGGCAGCACCCGGCCGACCAGGGCCGCCGACCGGGTGGCCCCGTGGGTCATCGACCGGGCGACGGCCCACGGAGGGTTCGACGTCGAGGTGCTCGATCTCCGTGATTGGCCGCTGCCCATGTTCGCCGAGCACGTGGGCACGATCGGTGACTTCTCGGACCCGACCTATTCCGATCCCATCGTCAGGAGGTGGAACCAGAAGATCAAGGAGGCAGACGCGTACCTGGTGATCACACCCGAGTACAACCACTCGGTCCCCGGCGTCTTGAAGAACGCCATCGACAGCGTCTTCGTGTCGTTCGCCTTCCGGAACAAGCCTCTGGTCGCAGTGGGCTACAGCGGCGGGATCGCCGGCGGGGTCCGAGCCATCGAGCACCTGGCCCAGATCGCCATCGAGGCAGAGCTCGTTCCCTTGCGTACCAGCGTGATCATCCCCCAGGTTGTCGAGACCTTCGACGACCGTGGAACACCGGTAAATCCGCTCACCGACATCAGCCTCCAGGTCGCTCTCGATGATCTTGCCTGGTGGGCGGCCGCCCTTTCCTCGGCGCGAGCTGGCGGGGAGCTCCCGCCTGCCGCGTTTCGTATTCGAGCCGCCGCCGCCGCCGTCGATGAAGTCGAAGACGA
Organism: uncultured Acidimicrobiaceae bacterium; assembly: GCA_963734395.1. Lineage (GTDB taxonomy): Bacteria > Actinomycetota > Acidimicrobiia > Acidimicrobiales > RAAP-2 > Bog-756. Next base: position 27,313 of record CAVTGY010000007.1, read on the forward strand.
GGACCTGTGATGACGTGCGAGAATGGCATCACCTACCTGCGCCGGCTCGAAGACCGTGACTTCACCTACCCCGACCCCGCTCGCTCGGGGAAAGGCGCGGCAGGTGTGAGGGCTCTGCTCTAGCCACAACACGAGGTCGGAGAAGCACGAGGGCTGGAAGGATTCCAGCGAAGGAGGCGGCCGCGGACAACCACCAGCCGTGTCGAAACGCGTCCAGTACTCCTCTGTCGTGACCGGATGCCGTGCCGAGTACGGCCACGAGTACGGCCACGCCGAGGGCGAGGCCGGTTTGGCGGATCATATTGATGACCGCGGACCCGGTGGCAAATGACTGTGGTGGGAGGGAGGAGGCGGCCGTCGCCATCATGGTCGGCAGGGTGAGGCCCACCCCGATCCCGGTCAGGATCATCCCGCCCAAAACCCCGGAGACGTAGTTCGGTTGGACGGTGATGGCAAGCGCCCACCAACCCACGCCGATGCCGAAGACCAGGCTGCCGAGGGCGATCACCCGCGCCGGGCCACAGCGGGCGATGAGCCGGCCGGCGACGAGAAACGAAATGAAGGGGACCATGAGCGGTCCCGGGGCGATCGCCAGCCCGGATCGCAGTGCCGACCAACCCCAGACGCCCTGCTCCCAGAGGACGATCGACAGAAGCATTGCTGCGAAGGAGGCGGAGAAGAAGAGGGCGACGAGCGATGACCCGGTGAAGTTGCGCGAGCGAAACAGCGTCGGGTGGATGAGTGGGTTGCGGCTCTTCATGCAGTGGAGCACGAAGAGCCCGATGAGCAGAGCAGATGCTGTGAGTGTCCCAATGATCACAGCCGAGCCCCAGCCCCAGTCGCTCCCCTTGACCAGCCCGAAGGTCAGGGCCGCAACACCGGTGGTGGCGAGCACAACTCCGAGGGGGTCAGGCCGTTCGGTGGGGTGACCCGGGATATGGGGAAGCCGGCGCCAGCCGACGATCAGTGCTGCGATCCCCACCGGTACGTTGACCAAGAAGACCCACCGCCAGCTCGCGGCCACGAGCAGCCCGCCGACGACTGGGCCCACGGCGGCGGACATCCCACCGACCGCAGTCCAGGCCCGCACTGCCCCCTGCCTGCGTTCGGGCTGGTAGGAGGCGAGCACCAATCCGAGGGAGGTCGGTGTGAGCAGCGCCGCGCCGGCCGCCTGGACCAGGCGGAAACCGATGAGCATTCCCACACTGGTGGACGCGGCACACGCCGCCGAGGCCGCGGTGAACACGGCCACCCCGAGCAGAAAGGCCCGGTCGCGGCGGTAACGGTCTGCAAGACGTCCGAAGAAGACCAGCAGCGACGCGTAGACGATGGCATACCCGTTGAGAACCCAGGACAGCTCGCCCAAGCTCGATGCACCGAGGTCTCGGGCGATCTGGGGGAGGGCCACATTGACGATGAAGAGATCAAGGCTGGCCAAGACCACCCCGGCGCAGGTGATGATCAGCACTTGGCGAGGCGAGCGGGCGACGGCGGCTGCCGATCCGGCCGGGCCTGAGCCTGACGAATTCGGACGGGTGACGACCGCGGTTGTCTCAGCCATTGTCAGCTGTTTCGCGTTCGTCTGGCTGGACGGCGATGTTCTGCAGGCGCACCTCGCCGTGAGCGACGAGCCGTCCCGATTCATCGGTGATGTCCACCCGCCAAAGTTGCTGCGACCGTCCTTGGTTGAGGGCAGTCGCCTCCACCAGCACCCGCCCGGCGGCGAGCGACCTGAGGAAGTGGGTGGTGTTGGTGATCCCTACCGCCACCTGTCCGAGCTCTCTCACCGCGGTGCTCGCCCCGATGCTCGCCGCGCTCTCGACGGCGGTCGAGTAGACCCCGCCGTGCACGATCCCCCACGGGGTGTGATGGTCGGGTCCGAGCTGGATATGGCCGGTGACCCGAGAGCCACTCGCCTCCTCAACGACCAGGCCCGCCGCTCGCACGAAGGCACCGGAATCCTCGAGGCTGGAAGCATCGAACCTGGGGGCAGCCTTGGTGGACGTCACTGCGGCGGCCTTCCCTTGCCGACCGGATCGGGGAAGTGCTCTTCACATAGTTTCGTCATAGAACGTACAGTAACTGATTGCGTTCTATCACGCAACCCTCTAGTCTGGGGGCGTGGAACGTAAGAGCTTTTCGGACATGCATTGCTCGGTGGCCCAGTGCCTCGAGGTGGTGGGCGAGTGGTGGACGATGCTCATCCTGCGAGACGCCTTCTTGGGTGTGACTCGCTTCGACCAGTTCCAAGAACGCCTCGGGATCTCACGGAACATCCTCAACCAACGTCTCGCCAGCCTGGTAGAGGAAGGCGTGCTGGTGAAGGTGCCCTATAGCGACCATCCCCCTCGCCACGATTACCGGCTCACCGACAAGGGCCGGGATCTGTGGCCGGTGCTGACCACCATGCGCCAGTGGGGCGACAAGTACGCGGCACCCGATGGTCCACCGGTGGTTACGATCCACAAGGGCTGCGACCAGGTCTGCGACGCGGCGCTGACCTGCTCATCGTGTGGGGAGCCGATGGGACCGCGTGACGTGCGGGCGGTACCCGGCCCGGGCGCCGTCGAGCCGGTGCTCCCGAGCGGTTAGCCGGGTCCACTCAAATCATCGTGCGAGTGGCCGGGGCTTCCCCGCCGTCTTCTGGTGAAGTGGCTCAGCCGGTGGTCGCCACCGCCCGTAGTTCGGCGACGGAGTCGCGCATGATGGTGGCGAGGTCTCGGGCGTCGTCTCCGCCGGCCCACTGTTCCACGGCCACACGCAGTACGGTCATGCCGGCCTCGGCGGCCAGGGTCGCCTGCGACTCGCTTACGCCCCGCTGACGCAGAGTGGCGGCGACCGTTGCGGCGTAGTCAGCCAACTTGGCGAGCTCGCGCTCGCGGAGTTCGGGGTTGGCGGCGATCACCGACTGGCGCTGGCGGGACAGGTCCCGGCGAAATTCGCCGAGCAGGGCGGCGGCGGCGTCGAGGCCTCGGCAAACGGCGTCGAGGGGCCCGTCAGTTGCCGGCGCGCCGGCGACGCCGGCCACGATCCGTTCCTGGAGGAGGGCAGACCCACCGAAAAGTACCTCTCGCTTGTCCGCGAAGTGCCGGAAGAATGTGCGCTCGGTCACTCCGGCTTGGAGGGCGATCTGGGCGGCGGTGGTCTGGTCGAACCCTCGCTCCGAGAAGAGAGCGAGGGCTGCTTCCTGCAGCCGCCCGCGGCTGTCCGGTTGCCATCGACCCATGAGCTCCACCCTAGTCTTGACAGTTACTGACATCAGGTTTACAGTGATAGCAGTTACTGACATCACTGTTCCCGGAGGTACCGTCATGAGAATTTTTGTTACCGGCGCATCGGGCTGGATCGGCTCCGCCGTCGTTCCCGAGCTGCTCAACGCAGGCCATGAGGTGGTCGGCCTGGCCCGGTCCGACAGCTCTGCGCAGTGGCTGGACGAGGCCGGCGCCATCGTTCAGCGCGGCGACCTCGACGATCCTGACGGCCTGGCCAAGGCGGCCGCCGATTCCGACGGGGTAATCCATTTGGCTTTCCAGCACGAGGTGGCCTTCAGCGGGGACTTCGCCGCCGCCGGCGGCGCTGACCGAGTGGCCGTGGAGGCCATGGGCGCGGCCCTGGCCGACTCCGACCGACCCCTGGTGCTCGCCTCCGGCATGCTCGGGCTGACCACCGGTCGGGTGGCCACCGAGGATGATGGGCTGGTACCGACTATCGAGGTTCGGGCCAACCCCGCCGGGCGCCGGTCGGCCACCGCCCTGCTCACGCTGTCTCTGAGGGGCATCGGCGTTCGCTCCTCGGTACTGCGCTTCCCGCCCACGGTCCACGGCGACGGTGACCACGGGTTCATTGCCACTCTCGTCGGCATCGCCCACCAGCGGGGCGTGGCCGGATATGTCGGTGACGGCACCAACCGCTGGCCGGCCGTGCATCGGTCCGACGCCGCCCGTCTGGCTCGTCTTGCCGTCGAGGCTGCTCCTGCTGGTTCGGTCTTGCACGCGGTGGCCGACGAGGGCGTCCCATTCCGACAGATCGCCGAAGCGATGGGCCGCCACCTTGGCATCCCTACGTTGTCGGTGGCCTCTGCCGACGCCGTCGACCACTTCGCCCACCTGGGTCACTTCGTCGCCCTGGACAGCCCCGCCACCGCGGCCGTCACCCGGGAACTGCTCGGGTGGGAGCCGACCGGTCCCAGCTTGCTCGATGACCTCGAACAGGACCACTACTACCGTCAGGCGTCCGATGGAGGAGTTGGGGTTTCGACAGGCGCGACCAGTCAAGTACCGTCGTCGGCATGACACCGGAGGAGATTGCCGACCTGGTGCACCTACGCCGGGCGCGTGACCTGATCGACAGGGACCACGCACAGCCCCTCGATGTCCCGGCCATGGCGCGTGCCGCGTTCATGTCGCCCGCGCACTTCTCGCGCAAGTTCCGTAAGGCGTATGGAGAGACGCCCTATTCCTATCTCATGACCCGACGCATCGAGCGCGCCAAGGCCCTTCTGCGTCAGGGGATGTCGGTCACCGAGACCTGCGTCACCGTCGGTTGTACCTCACTCGGATCGTTCAGTTCGCGGTTCACCGAGATCGTCGGCGAAACGCCGTCGCAGTACCGCTCCCGTGACCATCGCCACCTCGAAAGTGTTCCCTCGTGTGTGAGCAAGGTTGCCATGAGACCGCAGCGTTCCCCGGTATCGGTCTGATCGCTGCAGACCCTGCGCGGCGACGGTTGGCTCCACCCCGCTCCCCTTGAGCACCGGACGCCCGAGCCGCCCGGTACCGAGCAGGATCGGAGAAGCACTCGACGGGTCGGTGTCGTACCGTAGTCCCATGACAATCACCGTCTCCGCAATGTTCATTCCCGTGCACGACCCCGACGCCGCGCTCGGCTTCTACCGCGACGCGCTCGGCCTGGAAGTCAGCCAAGACGTGGCGTCCGACGGCTTCCGCTGGGTCACCGTCGGCGCCCCGGATCAGGACGTCGACATCGTCTTGTTCCAGCCACACGGCGGTCGTTCGCAGGCTGAGGGCGACGCCCTCCTCTCGTTGGTCACACAGGGGTCGCTCCAGGCTGCGATCTTCCGCTCCGACGACCTTGTCACCACCTTCGAGAAGGTCCGGGCGTCGGGTGCCGAGGTGCTCCAGGAACCGACCTCCCAGCCCTGGGGCGCGCGCGACTGCGCATTCCGCGACCCCTCGGGCAATGTCGTTCGCATCGCGCAGGCCTGATCGAGTCGGACACCGCAACCGGAGGTCCGCATCGAGCCAGAAACGATCAGTTACCGGCTGGGCGGATCGGCGCAGTAGACCACTTGGCTGCACGAGCTTGCCGGTCCTCGGGACAGCCTGAGCGATGGTCGGACCCGTCGAGGACGACGCCACATTGGGCGCAGACCAGCCCGGTCCGGCAAGCGGGATCACCACCCTGATCGGCGGACGTTTGGTCGTGCGTCCGGTGGACTCGATCCACGTCGAGAGAGTCGAGGGTGAAGCGGAACTCGGCTTGGTCGCAAAGCCGGCATTCGAGTGGCGTGCCCACCCGATCAGACCGGGCGGTGGCGTTCAGGACCCAAGGCCGCTCCTGGAAGGGTGGGTTCTGACGCACATGCTGGTTGTGGCCACAGCACAGCGCGGCAATCCAATCGCCGAATCATCCCCGAAGTCTCAAGGGCCCAACCACAACGACCGATGTCATTGTCATGACGGTCAGTTCGGAACCCGACGGGTTCGAGCGCGATTCCGTCCAACGCATGTTGAGCTCCACCTATCGATGCACGATGTGCCACAAGCAGTGCCTGGTGCCGTGCAGATTCACAGCAGCCGAGTTCAAGATGATGGTGCGTGAGCGATGCGCCGGGGATCATGAGATGGCAGATCACCAGATCTTGCCCGTCGTCGACGGGACCCTCGAGTCTTGAATTAGTTTCGCGGATCTCTCCTATTTATCGTGTATAGACGATGGCTCTCTTCCCATGCATCGCCTACGCACGATAATTAGGCCAATTTTGAATTCACTTACGCCAGAGGTCTGCCACCCGAAGCCGATCGACCGATTGACTGACCGACCCGATCGCCCCAAAAAACCGCCGGACAAATCGACTCGAGGTGCCCAGACACCAGGGGCGACCCGGGCTCGGGCTCAGACCGCCAGCGGCGTGGTCAAGGCCGTGTCACGCATCCAGGCCTCGAATACCTGATGGCGGTTCCCGCCGGCGCTTCTTGCCGAGTAGAGGGCGATGTCGGCGTTGATCAGAAGTTGTTCCGCGGCCATGCCGGGTTGCTGCAGCGCGATCCCGACGCTTGCGGTGACCGACTCTCCTTCGAAGACACTCGGTTCCGGCCCCTGCACGGCCATGAGCACCTGTTCGGCGATTTCGACCGCACCATCAACGCCACCTATTCCTTCTGTCAGCACCAGAAATTCATCACCCGCTATCCGAGCGGTGATGTAGGTGTGATGGAGACAACCGAGGAATCGACCGGCGGTGACCGTGAGGACCTCTTCGCGCATGCCCCAACCCTCGGAAGAATCAGAAACCACAAACGGGTCCATCGCCATGGCCAGAAGGGCGAGACTCCCGCCGACCCCCTCATTTCGTGCGATTGCTCGCCGCAGATGCTCGAAGAACGTGGGACGGTCGAGCAGGCGGCTCAGGTGTCGTTGCGGGCTAAGTCCACCAAGTGGGTTCGGATGGTCAGCGACGAGGTCAGCCACACTGCTTCCATCGACGGGAGCGAGGGACAGCTTGAGTGGTTTCGGCCTTCTGATCGTTGCCGGTTCGCCGGGTTATCGATCCCCACACCACCCGGTACCATCGGCGAGAGCCGGGTGGGGCAGACCGGATGATCGTTGCCGCTGGGAGGAGATGCGATGACTGACGCCGAGGAGTTCTGCAACCATCTGGACCAGGTCCGCGAGGTGACACCGTCCTCCAATGGCTGCGAGGACTGCCTGCGGATCGGTGGCACGTGGGTACACCTCCGCTTGTGCATGATCTGTGGCCACGTGGGGTGTTGTGACAACTCACCACACCGGCACGCAACCGCTCATTTCGACGTGGAAGGTCATCCTCTGATCCAGTCGTTCGAGCCGGGCGAGGACTGGTGGTGGTGCTACGTCGATGAATTCGCCTTCGAGGTCGACGGGGCCCCGAGCCTCGAGCACACCTGAATCGCCAACCAATCCGTTCGGACCATGTTCGGGGTCCGGTCGCGGCGTCGCTAGGGTCGCCACCAAACTATGGCAGCACCTCGACCGCCCAAGGAATCCCGCCAATCCCGCGCCGGGCGTACCCGGGCAGCAGCACTGGCCGCGGCGGCCGCGTCCCTGTCCGGTTGCGCGCTGTTCGCCACACCGTCTCCCGCTCCGGTCCACGAACCATCCCTGGCACCCGTGGGGGCGGTGGGCTATGTGGTGTGCCCGGACGCGGTCACCCCGGTGGAGCTGGACACCCGCACCGCCGAGGCGGACATCCCCCTCCCGATCACGGGAACCCCGGTTCTCGGCAACTTCGCCATCGCCTCATCGCCCGATGGTCGATGGGCATACGTGGTGACCAGCGACGCCGTGGCCTCGAATTCGGTCGCCACCGGTGCAACCACGGGAGTCACCACCGGAGTCACCACCGCAGGCTCCACCGCAGCCACCCACCCGCCGATTTCGGCATCGGGCGTCGTGCAGAACGTGGTGATACCGATCAACCTGGTCACCCAACAGGCGCAGTTGCCCATCAGGATCCCCGGACAGGGTGGCACCCACGCCATTGTGGTCCTGCCCGGAGGGCGGACCATTCTGGCGGCCAGTGGGAGCACCATCGTCCCGGTCGATGCCATCACCCACCGGGTAGGCGCACCGCTCGACCTGGGCCCGGGGCGCACCATCTTCGGCATGGCCCTCGACCCGAAGAACGCCGAGGTGTTCGCACTGGTGGCCGGCGGTGTGTTCCCGGTCGACGCGGCCAACGCCACTGCCGGAACCGAGATCGCGACCGGCCTTTCCGTCTCGTCGGTGTACTCACCCCACGGCATCGCCGTCACCAGTGACGGAGCCACCGTCTATGTGGTTGGTCAGGGGGGTAGCGACTTCGGCGGCCGGATACTGCCCATCGTGGCCTCCACCGGGGACACCCAGCCCACCACCGGGTTCGACCGATTTGGAATCGCCGACCCCACGGCCATTGCGGTCACCCCTGATGGATCGACGCTGTTGGTGGTCGACTCGGCCAACAATTGGGTCAATCCTGTTGCCGTGTCGACCTTCTCCGACCCGTCTCCTCCGGTGCGACTTCCGGAACGTTCGGTGGACAGCGTCGGCATCGGGCACCGCACACCCAACAGACATTGTGCTCGGACCGGGTCGAACAGGTGCGTTCGTCGTGGATGGGTTCGACGCTGTGATTCCCTTTCAGACCACGACCCAGAAGTTCGGGCGACCCATCGCCGTCTGTTCAGGTGCCTCGTCGATGACGGTCGCGCCTGCGCCCTGACGCCGGGCGCATCGCCATGATCGAAGACCTCAGCGGTCAGGGCGCTCCACGTCGATACCCGCCGCCCGCACCGCGGCTGCCGCCGCCTCCGATCGGTATGCAACCGGCGCCTCGCCGGCGGCATGGAGCAGCTCGTCGAGGGCCAGCGGAATGGCGGCGGTCAGGTTCCAGAGCCGAGGGATCGATTCCGGGCATGCCAGAATCCCGCAGTTGAGGACCCCGCGATAGCTCATAAAGGTGATGTTGATGCCCATACCGTCCATTACCGGCCCGAGCGGGAACCCGGCGGTCAACTCCGCACCACCCAGGTAGAGGGGGAAATCCGGCCCCGGCACGTTGGAGATGACCAGGTTGGCGATGGGCGGGTGCCGGTCCGCCAGTCGCATTCCCGTGTAGAGACGGGCGGCACTGGCGAAGAAGGTCGGTGTCACGTGCTCGGCCCAGTTGTGCAGCATGTCGGGTCCGAGGACTCCGAGTTCCTCCTTGGCCTCGTTCATTCCCAGGTGGACCGCGTTGAGGCGCTCGATTGGGTCGGGGAGTTCGGAAGGCACCTGGACGAAGATCGACGAGACCTGGTTGGATCCCTTGGGCGAGTCCATCCCCGGCCGTGCCGACACCGGCACCACCGCGACCAGCGGCTTGTCGGGGAGCTCGTCGTTCTCGGCCAGGCACCGGCGCAGCGCGCCGGCACAGATGGCCAGGACCACGTCGTTCACTGTGGTTCCGGTGGCGTTCTTCAGCCGCTTGACATCGTCCAACCCGATGGCGGTCAGTGACACGCTGCGACGGGCCGTCACCGCGGCGTTGAAGAAGGTTCGGGGCGCGGTCAGTGGAAGTGCCGCCCTTCCGGGAGCCATCCGCCTCGCGGTTCCGAGCCGGATCTTGCCCACGTTGATCAGACGGTGGCCGGTTCGGACGATGTCCTGGACGAGCGCGATCGGTCGAAGTGTCCGGGCCACGGCGGCCTGGGTCATCAATTCGAGTCCCGACGGGATCCGAGTGTCCACTGGTATCTCGGGTGGAACATCTCCGGGGTCGGGTTCGGCTTGGAGGTCGAAGAGCACCGTGAGCAGTGCCGCCCCCGACACACCGTCAACCGTCGAATGGTGCATTTTGGCGACGATGCCGATGCGCCCGTCTGCCAGGCCCTCGACGATCCACATCTCCCACAGGGGCTTGGAGCGATCGAGCTTGTGGCCGGCGATGTCACCGGCCAGGTCGGCCAGCTCGCGCAACCCGCCGGGCTGGGGCACTGCGGCCCGACGTACGTGGTAGTCGATATCGAATCCGGGGTCGTCCACCCACACCGGATGATCCAGACGCAGCGGCACCTCGACCAGAAGGCGGCGGAACACCGGAGCGCACGGTATCCGTCGGGCAATCGACTCTTTCATCCGCTCGAAGGAATAGCCGCCGGGAACCGTTGACGGATCGAGCACCAACGTCAAGGCCACCTGCATGTGCAGGCTCGGGGTCTCGAGGTAGAGGAAACTGGCGTCGAGTCCGCTCAGTCGCTCCATGCCAGTCCCTTCGTCAGACCGTCCCGCCTCCGACGGTCGGGCGGGGGCAACGGTGGCTTCACTTCTTGTTCCAGACCGTGTTTGATTGGGGAATGGCCTGGGTGTTTCTGGCAGTCAGCATTGCCTTCGCGGTCCTCATGGTCAACGCCTTCTACCCGGTGAAGAAGGAGCCGTTCACCGTGATCAGTTTCGTCCTCGGCTGGATCCCGGGCGAGCTGCCGGTCCAGGTGGGGGTGGTCGAGGTGGCCGCCTGCGTGGCCTTCGGGATCGTCGGCGCCCTGCACGGTTGGCCAGGATGGGCGGGCGTGGTCATCGCCGCCGTTTCGCTGGCCGGGTACGTCAGGCTGACCGTGGTCGCCCACCAGGCGGGTGCCCTGGTCGACCAGGCCCTGGCGTGCGCCACCGAACACGGCACGGTCACCGCGATCGGCCACGACGGGGTCGACCCGAAGGCGGCCTGGAACCGTTGGTGGCGATTGTCAATCGCCGTCCCGTTCCGGTGGTTGGACATCAAGAGGACCCGCAACATCGACTATTGGGGGGACGCCGACCGCCGGCACACGCTCGACGTCCTCAGCCGGCGCAGGGTACGGCCGGAAGGCGCGCCGGTCCTGGTCTACGTGCACGGCGGCGCCTGGGTGATGGGGGAGAAGCGGCAGCAGGGCATTCCCATGATGCACGAGCTGGTCCGCCGGGGATGGGTGTGCGTCTCCATCAACTACCGGTTGAGCCCAAAAGCCACCTGGCCCGATCAGATCGTCGACTGCAAGCGGGCCGTGGCCTGGGTCCGGGGACACATCGGTGAGTATGGAGGCGATCCCAGTTTCATCGCCGTCTCCGGTGGGTCTGCCGGTGGCCATCTTTCGTCGTTGCTGGCCCTGACCCCAAACCAACCCCACTGGCAACCGGGTTTCGAAGAGATGGACACCTCCGTGGACGCCTGCCTTCCCTTCTACGGGGTCTATGACATGACGGTGGACCCTCGGCGTGGCGGGGCGTACGGCCGTGGATTGGTGGAGCTCCTGGAACGGCGGGTGATGAAGACGACCATGAGGGATGATCGCCTGTTGTTCGAACAGGCGTCACCGGACCAGCAGGTGACCGCCGATGCACCTCCGATGTTCGTGTTCCACGGGGTCAACGACACCCTGGTCCCCGTCGCAGTGGCCCGGTACTTCGTCGACCGTCTTCGGGAGGTCTCCGGGGCTCCTGTGGCCTACGTCGAGCTTCCCCGGGCCCAGCACGCGTTCGATGTGCTGGCCTCGATCAGGTGCCGGCACACCAGCATGGGGGCGGTCCGGTTCCTGGAGGCGATGCGGGCGAGGGCGGAGAACCGGCCGGCGGGCAGACCGGTCCCGGCGCAGAAACCCGGGTAGCTCCCTCCGGGCGCTGTGACCTGGGCTGCTGGACACACGGGCGAGTTTCTGACGTAGAGTCACATATTCGTATTTGGCTGGGAACCGGCAGGTTGCGGGGCCGTTGCCCCAGAACCGAGATCAAGGGGGAGCCTTGAGTTCTGCACCATGGAAGACGCGCATGGCCGCATTGGGGGTGGCGGTGATGGTGTCGTTGACGGCGGTGGCCTGCAGTTCCACCAACTCATCGTCGACCACCACCACGTCGGCGACCACCACCGGATCAACGACGCGAGCGATTCCCCAGAGCGCTTACAGCGATCACACCGGCATCACCGCCACCCAGGTGAGCGTCGGTAACGTCTCGACCCTGTCCATCGGTGGGCTGTTCAAGGGGGCAGTGGTGGGAACCGAGGCGTACGCCGACATGGTCAACTCGGAGGGCGGGGTCAACGGACGCAAGATCGTGGTCGACAGTGCCGATGACGGGTACACCGGAACCGGCAACAAGCAGGCCACCCAGAACGCGGTCAACACCGACGCCGCCCTGGTCGGTTCCTTCTCCACCTTCGACAGTTTCGGTGGGACGGTGCTGGCCCAAAATCCCGGCGTCCCCGATGTCGCCCAGGTCCTCGACCCGGCCACTGCCGACCTCCCCAACGTCTTCAGTTCGGTGCCCCTGCAGGGCGGCTGGCAGGAGGGTCCGCTTCAGTACTTCAAGCAGAAGTTCGGGACGGCGGCGGTTCAGGCGGTAGGAACCCTGGTCGGCGACCTGCCTTCGCCGGAATACGACTGGGCCGGCGAGAAGTACGTGATGGAGAAGGCTGGCTACAAGGTCATCTACGACCCGACCTATCCGGTGACCCAGACCGACTTCACCGAGAACGTGATCGCCATGAAGAACGCCGGGGTCAAGGTGCTGTTCGTCGACCAGTTGGCCGAGATCTACGCCTCGGCCCTGCTCAAGGACCTGGTCCAGCAGGACTACCACCCCTACGTCGTGCTCGGGGCGGCCGCCTACTCCCACGCACTCATTCCCGCCGCCGGCGGTGCTGCCGCGGTCAACGGTTCCTACCTCGACCAGAACGCATCGCTTTACCTGGGTGAGGACCAAGCCACTATTCCTGCGGTAGGCACGTTCCTCCACTGGGTGAATGTGGCTTCACCGGGATTCTCTCCCGATTTGTTCACCCTCTACGGATGGAATTCGGCACAACTCTTCGTCCAGGCCCTGAAGAACGCGGGCTCCGATCCGAGCCGGGGATCGATCTTGGCCCAGCTGGGCAAGATCACCAGCTACAACGGCGGGAATATCGTCACCACCAGCAATCCGGTGGCCAGGACGACATCCAACTGCTATCTCATCGGCCAAGTGGCCAACGGTCAATGGCAGCGTCTGGACGATCCTCCGGTGAACAGCGCCACCAATGGCTACCGTTGCGACTATTCGTACGTCACACCGCCCAAGTCTTGAGCCGTACCGACGAGCACGGGCATTGCTGATGGCTTCGATCGGGTGACGGGGCCGGGTCGGTGAGCAACTTCCTCCAGTACACCGTGTTCGGCGTCATGTTCGGCGCCGGCTACGCCATCGCCGCCACCGGCCTGGTGGTCACCTACACCACCTCGGGCGTGTTCAACTTCGCCCAGGGTGCGGTAGGGATGGTGGCCGCCTTCTGCTACTGGGAACTGGTCAGCGTCCACCACGTCCCCATCCTGGTGGCGCTGGCCCTGATCCTCATCGTCGGAGCCGCCATCTCCGGCGCCCTGGTGGAGCGGGTGCTGATGCGACGGCTCCACGGAGCGTCGACCGAGCGCCCGGTGATGGTCACGCTCGGCCTGTTGGTGATCCTCACCGGATTGGCCACGGTCATCTGGAACCCGAGCACCCAGCACTTTGTCGGCAACATGGTCAATGGCCAGTTCCGGCTGGTCGGGATCAACATCCAGTACCAAGAGGTGCTGATCATCGGCGTCGCGGTGGCGGTGGCGGTGGCGCTGCGGCTGCTCTTCTACTCCACCCGCACCGGCGTGGCCCTGAGGGCGGTGGTCGATGACCCCGAGCTGCTGGCCATGTCCGGCGTGTCCCCCAACCGGATGAGCCAGTACGGATGGATCCTCGGGTTCATGATGGCCGCCCTGGCCGGGGTGTTGTTGGCTCCCACCCAGACCACCGGACTGAACATCGAGGCGATGACCCTTCTGGTCGTCAACGGGTACGCGGCCGCCATCGTCGGCCGGCTCAAGAACATTCCGGTCACCTTCGTTGCCGCCATCGGCATCGGACTGGCCGAGAACTACGTGCTCAACTACGCGCTGCCCCACCTTCCCGCCAGTTTGGTTCCGGACGTGACCTTGGCACTGCCCATGGTGTTCCTGTTCATCGCTCTGGTGACGGTGCCATCGGTCCGGCTACGAGCCGTGGGTCGGCTGACCACCATGCGAGCGCCTCGGGTGGCGGGCGGTACCGAGTCGCTGGTCGTCGGTGGGGTCTTCTTCGCGCTGGCCGTGGTCGTGGCCGTGGCCTTCGACAACACTGCGTTCAGGGGGACGACCGTCCTCACCCTGGGCGGAGTGGTGATGACGCTGGGAATCGTCGGACTGTCCCTGGTCCTCTTGACCGGCTATTCGGGCCAGGTCTCGCTCTGCCAGTTCTCGTTCATGGGCATCGGCGCCTTCGTCATGGGGAAGGTCGCCGGTGGCGGTTCACTGCTCGGACTGGTGGCGGCCACCGCCATCTGTGCCGGGGTAGGGGCGCTCATCGCCCTTCCGACGATCCGACTCCGCGATCTCTATCTCGCCCTTGCCACCTTCGCCTTTGCCGATGCCATGGCCCAGGGGTTCTTCACCGATACCCACATCTACGGAAGCGGTGGGGTGAGCGTGGGCCGGATCGTCATTCCGGGGTTGTCCTTCGGCTCCGATGCCGCCGAGTTCCTGTTGGTCACCGGCTTCTTCGTGCTGGCCGCCTGGACCGTCCTGGCCATTCGCCGAAGCCTCTTCGGTCGTCGGCTGGTGGCCCTCAACGATTCGCAGGCGGCGTACGCCACGGTCGGGCTCAACATCGGGGTCACCAAGGTTGCGGTGTTCGCCATCGCCGCGGCCATGGCCGGGCTGGCCGGTGCCCTCTACGGCACCGTGCAGCAGGTGGTGGGCACTTCGGACTTCGACATCTTTCCCGGCATCATCTTTGTCCTGTTCGTCACCATCTGGAGCATCCGCACGGTGTCCGGCGCCTTTCTCGCCGCCGTGACCTATGTGGTGCTGAGCCAGATATGGATGAACGGCCTGGGAATCTTCGCCGGAGTGGGGATCATCCTCATCGGACGGGCGGCGAGCGGCATTCTCGGAATCGAGGCCCTCCAGATCCCGCTGCCCTGGGTCAAGCGGTCGGCGACCGCGCTGGGAACGACACCGGTTGCGACAGTGGGTCGTGCGATGATTGTGGACGGCGAGACCCGTGTCGCCGGCTGAGGTCCGCGAGGGGAGCGACGCGGTCCTCACCGTCGAGCAGGTCGCCGTCCGCTTCGGGGGCGTCTCCGCGCTCAGCGACGTCAGCCTGTCCGTGCGACCGGGAACGGTCACCGGATTGATCGGGCCCAACGGCGCCGGCAAGACAACGCTGTTCAATGTGATCAGCGGGTTGCAGACGCCGGTACGCGGCTCGGTCCACCTGTTCGAAACCGACGTCACCGCCATGAAGCCCCACCGTCGGGCACGACTGGGTCTGGCTCGCACCTTCCAGCGACTCGAACTGTTCGGCTCGTTGACCGCCGGGGAGAACGTGCAGGTCGGGCTGGAGTCCACGGTCAAGTGGTGGAACGTCCGCCGCCTCCGCCGGCTCCTTCCTGGGAAGAGCCGCCGGACCGACGCCGCTCGGAGCGGTGCCGATCCCACCGCTAGCGCCGGGCCGATGATCCCGCCGACCTGTGATCATCTGCTCGATCGGGTCGGCCTCGCCAGCCTGGGCGATCGGCACGCCTCGTCGCTTCCCACCGGGTCGGCCCGCATGGTCGAGTTGGCCCGGGCGCTGGCCATCGGTCCCAAGCTGCTGTTGCTGGACGAGCCCGGCTCCGGGCTCGACGAGACCGAGTCGGCCGCCCTCGGGGACCTGCTGTCCCGGTTGGCGGCCGGCGGGATGGCTGTCTTGCTGGTCGAGCACGACATGGAGCTGGTCATGCGGATCTGCGACCACATCTACGTCCTCGACTTCGGGGACATCATCGCGTCGGGCACCCCGGACGAGGTCCGGCGCGACCCGATGGTCCAGGCGGCGTACCTGGGCGAGGCCGGGCCGGAGGCCGGCACTGCGGCGGGGCCCAGCTCCGAGCCGGACCCGGGTGCGGGGCGATGACCGACACCGAGGCCAAGCCAGGACCCCCCGCCGGCTCCCGGCCAACGCCACCGGCAATCACCATCGAAGGGGTACGTGCCGCGTACGGGCGGATCGAGGTTCTCCACGGCGTCGATCTGGTCGTGCCTCCGGGGAGCGTGTTCGCCCTGCTCGGGCCCAATGGGGCCGGAAAGTCGACATTGCTCAAGGTGATCAGCGGGCGCCTCCGCCCCAGCGCCGGTCAGGTGCTCATCGGAGACCAACCGGTGGGGAAACGTCCCACCGAGAAGCTCACCCGCAGCGGTGTCTGCGCCGTGCCCGAAGGGCGGGGGATCTTTGCCAATCTCACCGTGCGCGAGAACCTCCTCATCTGGACCTACCGGGGCGGGCTCACCGCCAGGGACGTGGAGGAGCGGACGTTCACCGCCTTTCCCCGGCTCAAGGAGCGCCGCCGGCAGATGGCTGGGACGCTCTCCGGCGGTGAGCAGCAGATGCTGGCCATCTCGCGGGCACTGGTCACCGAACCGCAGGTGCTGCTGCTCGACGAGCTGTCCATGGGTCTGGCTCCGTTGATCGTCAGCGAGCTCTACCAGCTGGTGGGCAGGCTCGCTGACCAGGGGATGACCATCCTGCTGGTCGAGCAGTTCGTGGCCACCGCGGTGTCGGTGGCCACCCGCGCCGCCATCATGGTGCACGGCCGGATCACCCAGGAGGGCACCCCCAAGGAGATGGCCGACGCCGCGCTCGGGGTCTACCTGTCCTGAGCCGCTGTTGTCCCGGGCCACCGCGCCCGGTCAGTCCTCTTCGGCCAACTCCACCTCGATCGCTGATTGATCGGCTTCGGTGGTGACCAGGGTGATCACCCTGCCCGCGTCCCGCAAGTCGTCTTCGACCGACAAGAGGGCGGCGATGCGCTCCGTCGTGTCGGCCACGCTGAGGGTGGCCACCGCGGCGCGCATCGAGCGCTTCTGGGTGGTCTTGGCCCGCCGGACCTGTCCGAGGACCTCGGCAACCACGTCGAGGACCGGGCCGATGGTGACCGTTCCGTCGGGGAGGGCGGCGTCGAACTCGGACCGATTCGGCCACCGGGCGTTGTGGATGGATCCGGGTTGCCACCACGACCAGACCTCCTCGGTCACGAAGGGGAGCACGGGGGCGAACAGCCGGAGCTGGACCGAAACCGCCAGGGCCAGAGCTGCCCGGGCCGATGCCGGTCCCGGGTCGCCGGGCTCGCCATAGGCCCGGGTCTTGACCAGCTCGAGGTAGTCGTCGCAGAACGACCAGAAAAAGGACTCGGTGCGTTCGAGGGCCCGGGCATAGTCGTACCCCTCGAAGGCGGCGGTGGCCTCATCGACCACTTCGGCCAGCCGGGCCAACATGGCCCGGTCGAGCGGGGCGGTGACCTGGCCGGGCTCGGGGACGACCACGGTGCCCTCGTGGTTGGCGATCCGTCCCAGGGCGAACCTCGACGCGTTGAGCACCTTGATGGCCAAGCGCCGGCCCACTTTGATCTGCCCCTCGTCGAAGGTGGTGTCCGCCCCCGGCCGCCCCCCGGCCGCCCAGTAGCGGACGGCATCGGCCCCGTATTTCTCCAACAGGGGAAGGGGTGTGAGCACGTTCCCCTTCGACTTGGACATCTTCTTGCGATCGGGATCGACCACCCAACCGGAGATGGCGGCGTCCGACCATGGCAGCACGCCGTGCTCGAGCTCGGCTCGGACGACGGTGGCGAACAACCAGGTGCGGATGATCTCGTGGGCCTGGGGGCGCAGGTCCATGGGGAAGACTCGGGAGAACAGGTCGGGGTCGTCCTCCCACTTGCCGGCGATCTGTGGGGTGAGTGAGGAGGTGGCCCAGGTATCCATCACGTCGGGATCGCCGACGAATCCGCCCGGCTGTCCCCGCTGGGTTTCGGCGTACCCGTGTGGGGCATCGGTCGACGGATCGACGGGGAGCCGGTCCTCGTCGGCGAAGAGCGGCGCGTCGAAACTGACCTCGCCCGTTCCGTCGACCGGGTACCAGACAGGGAAGGGCACCCCGAAGTACCGCTGACGACTGATGTTCCAGTCGGCATTGAGACCCTCCACCCAGGCCCGGTAGCGGTGGGCCATGTACGGGGGATGCCAGCGCAGCTCGTCGCCGCGGGCCAACAGCCGGTCGCGCAGGGGGAGCGTCTCAACGAACCACTGGCGTGAGGATACGATCTCGAGCGGACGGTCCCCCCGTTCGTAGAACTTGACCGGGTGGACGATCGGGCTCGGTTCTCCGATCAGCCCGCCCGATTCGGTGAGCAATTCGACGATGCGCGACTGGGCCTGTTTCACCGTGCATCCCACCAGCTGGTCGTAGGCGGACTGGGCCATCCCCGGGTCGTCCGACTCCCATCCGACGGTTCCCCAGTCCACCGGCAACAGCCGTCCGTCGCGCCCGATGATGGTCCGGGTGGGCAACGAGAGCTCCCGCCACCAGAGGATGTCGGTGGTGTCGCCGAAGGTGCAGACCATGGCGATGCCCGACCCCTTTTCCGGATCGGCCAGCTCGTGGGCGAGCACCGGCACCCGCACGCCGAAGAGTGGCGTGGTCACCTCGGTGCCGAAAAGAGCCCGGTAACGCTCGTCGTCGGGATGGGCCACCAGCGCCACGCATGCGGCCAGCAGCTCGGGGCGAGTGGTCTCGATGTCGACGCCCGCTTCGTCGTCGACCCGGGGGAACCGCAGCCGGTGGTAGGCGGCCGGGAGTTCGCGGTCTTCGAGCTCGGCCTGGGACACCGCGGTTCGGAAGTCGACGTCCCACAGGGTGGGGGCGGTGCGCTGGACCACCTGTCCCCGGGCCGCCAGCCGCAGGAAACCGCGTTGGGAGACTCGTCGGGCCTGCTCGGAGATGGTGGCGTAGGTGTGGGACCAGTCCACCGACAAACCCAGCGTGCGCCACAGGCGTTCGAAGACCTGCTCGTCCTCGGCGGTGAGGCGGTGGCAGAGGGCCACGAAGTTGGGTCGCGAAATGGAGACCGGGTGCTTCTCGGGGCGGTCGGGCGGCTCGAAGTCGGGATCGAAGGGGAGGCCGGGGTCGCAGCGGACCCCGAAGTAGTTCTGCACCCTGCGTTCGGTGGGGAGACCGTTGTCATCCCAGCCCATCGGATAGAAGACGGCCCGACCTCGCATTCGCCAGAAGCGGGCCACGGTGTCGGTGTGGGTGAAGGAAAAGATGTGGCCGATGTGGAGCGACCCGGACACGGTCGGTGGCGGGGTGTCGATGGAGTAGACCTCCTCGCGGGCGGCCGACCGGTCAAAGGCGTAGGTACCGGCTTGGTCCCAACGGGGAGACCACAACGCCTCGATTCCTTCGAGCGTCGGCTTTTCGGGGATTCCCGACGGACCGACCCCGACCGGGGCGGTTCCTCTCGCGTCACTCTCCATGATCGGGTTACCGTACCCTGCGTGCTCCAGCTCCACGACACCGCCATTGACGAGGTGGTGCCCCTGCGCCTCCGGACTCCCGGACTGGTCTCCATGTACGTGTGCGGGCCGACCGTCTATGACGACCCTCACGTCGGCCACGGCAGGTTCTCTCTGGTCTTCGACGTGCTGAGGCG
Source organism: uncultured Acidimicrobiaceae bacterium (assembly GCA_963734395.1). Lineage (GTDB taxonomy): Bacteria > Actinomycetota > Acidimicrobiia > Acidimicrobiales > RAAP-2 > Bog-756. Next base: position 46,595 of record CAVTGY010000007.1, read on the forward strand.
GTACCTCATCTTCACCGGGCTGGAGGTGACCTACATCTCCAACATCACCGACATCGACGACCGGATCATCGAACGATCGGCTGAACGGGGCATCGAGACGACGGAACTGACCGCCACCTACGAGGCAGCATGGTGGGAGTCCATGGACGCACTTGGCGTGCTGCGACCGGACGGGACTCCCCATGCCACGGCCTTCGTCACCCGGATGGTCGATCTGGTTGCCGACCTGGTCGCCCGTGGGGCCGCCTACGAGACTGCTGACGGCGTCTACCTGTCGGTGATGGACATCCCCGGGTATGGGCTACTCGCCCATCAGCCACTCGACTCGTTGCGGGCCGGAGCCCGGGTGGAGGCCGATGACGAGAAGCGCTCGCCGCTCGACTTCGTCCTCTGGAAGAAGGCCAAACCGGGGGAGCCGACCTGGGAGTCGCCATGGGGACCGGGCCGGCCCGGCTGGCACACCGAGTGCGTGGTGATGTCGCTCGACCTCCTCGGCGATGGATTCGACCTCCATGGGGGCGCCATCGACCTGATCTTTCCCCATCACGAGAACGAGAGGGCCCAGGCGGTGGCCACCGGTCGCACGTTCGCCACCCACTGGGTACACAACGGCTGGGTCACCGTCGGAGGCGAGAAGATGTCCAAGTCGTTGCACAACTTCACCTCGCTCGCAGATCTGCTGGCTAGGACCGATGCCCGCGCCTATCGGTTGTTGGTGCTCCGGTCGCATTACCGCTCACCCATAGAGGTCACCCCGGACACCGTCGCAGACGCAGAAGCGGGCCTCACTCGTCTGGACGAGCTGGCACGCCGCTTCGACCTTCCCGACCTCCCGGCCGCCGAACCGGTTGTCGACCCGGTGTCTACCGGCTCGGGCGCCGGCTCCCTCGCCGGCGGAGAGGACAGGGCGGATGGGCTGGACCCCGAGGCGGTGGTCCGCTTTCGCCGGTCCATGGACGATGATCTCGACACCCCCGGTGCCTTGGCCGCGGTGTTCGATCTGGTGCGCTCGGCCAACGTGGCCGCCGACGCCGGTGACACCGCGGCTGCGCAGCGGACTGCGAGGACTGCCGCCTTCCTGTGCGCGGTGCTCGGGCTTCCACTGGAAGGCGGGTCGGAGGTGGAGCTGGACCCGGCCATCGCCGACCGGGTACGGCGGCGGGACCAGGCCAGGGCTTCAGGCGACTGGGCCACGGCGGACTCGTTGCGCAGCGAATTGGAAGCTGCGGGCTGGGTGGTCGAGGACGGCCCCGACGGGACCCGGATACGCCGGCGCTGACCGTCGATGAACGGTATGTGAACAGGCGCTCACAGGCGTCCCCGCAGGTTGATTTGAGGGAGAGGACTGCTAGCGTTCGAAGGGCAGAACGTCCCTTCGGTCGATGGTTGAGGGTCCGCCCCTGCGAGGGTGGATCGTCGGAACATTCGCCCGCCGGAACGGTCTGTGCACGACGCGTGTGGATGAAAGGGGAATGCCACCGTGGCTTCCGGAACAGTCAAGTGGTTCAACGCTGAAAAGGGTTTCGGCTTTATCTCACAGCCGGATGGTGGAGCCGATGTATTCGTGCATCACACCGCCATCCAGATGAACGGCTTCCGCTCACTCGAAGAGGGTCAGGCGGTCGAGTTCGAACTTCAGGAAGGACCCAAGGGTCTACAGGCCGCCGATGTGCGCCTGGCCCAGACTGCCTAGGAGCACTACCCACCGCCGAGGGCCTCCGGGCTCGCATGTCCAGGCATCCGCTGCCGGTACGCCGCGCCCTTTCGTCGGGTTCATCGGGTCATAGCGCCGGCGCCCGGGCGCCGATCGTCTGACAACCTGCTCCTGACCGAGTGCGCCCGGCATCCCCGTGCCTGACCCAGCGGCCGGGTGGCGGGGTTGTTGCACGATGGGCCCCGTTGTTGGTTACTATGTAGTAACTACCGACGAATGAGTCGCCTCCACCAGCGGGCGGTTCAGCCTCGGGCAACCGACAGCCGATGGGCGAAGAAGGCTCGATGAGGGCCGGAACGGAGCAGGGCACGATGGCCGAGTTCTCACTCGATCTCAATGAGGATCAGCTGCAGATCCAAAAATGGGTACACGACTTTGCAGAGAACGTCATTCGCCCCGCCGGACACGAATGGGATGAGCGGGAGGAAACCCCCTGGCCGATCATCGAGGAGGCCGCCCGGATCGGCCTCTACTCGTTCGACTTCATCCTTCAGTGTTTCACCGACGAATCGGGGCTCTTGCTGCCCATCGCCAACGAGGAGATGTCCTGGGGCGATGCCGGCATCTCCCTCGCCGTGTTCGGGAGCACGCTGGGCCTGGCCGGCATCGCCAGCAATGGAACACCGGAGCAGATCGCCGAATGGGGTCCCCAATGCTTCGGCACCCCCGACAAGATCCAGATGGCCGCCTTCGCCGTTTCGGAACCCGATGCCGGATCGGACGTCTCGTCACTCCGCACCCGAGCGGTCTACGACCAGGCGAAGGACGAGTGGGTCATCAACGGCACCAAGACGTGGATCACCAACGGCGGGATCGCCGACATCCATGTGGTGGTGGCCTCGGTCGATTCCGAGCTCGGCTCCAGGGGCCAGGCCAGCTTCATCGTTCCGCCGAACACCCCGGGTCTGGCCCAGGGGCAGAAGTTCTCGAAGATGGGGATCCGCGCCTCGCACACCGCCGAGGTGATCCTCGACGACGTCCGGGTGCCGGGCAGCTGCCTGCTGGGCGGCAAGGAAAAGCTGGACGAACGGTTGGCCCGGGCCCGGGCGGGGAAGCGCTCGACCAGCCAGGCGGCAATGAAGACATTCGAGGCCTCCCGTCCGACCGTCGGGGCACAGGCCCTGGGTATCGCCCGTGCCGCTTACGAGTACTCGCTCGACTATGCGAAGGAGCGCCAGGCCTTCGGCCGGGCCATCATCGAGAACCAGGCCATCGCCTTCAAGTTTGCAGACATGAAGACACGCATCGACGCGTCCCGCCTGTTGATCTGGCGGGCCTCGTGGATGGGTCGCAACGGCAAGGAATTCACCGCCGGCGAGGGGTCGATGTCCAAGCTGTACGCCGGCGAGACCGCGGTGCACGTCACCGAGGAGGCCATCCAGATCATGGGTGGCTACGGGTACATCCGCGATCACCCCGTCGAGCGGTGGCACCGCGACTCGAAGATCTACACCATCTTCGAGGGGACCTCGGAGATCCAGCGGCTGATCATCGCCCGGGCCGTCTCGGGAATCCACATCAAGTAGCACGAACGGACGGGGCCCAAGTCGGTGTCGCCGGTGACCGGCGAAGTGGCGAGCAACGGGGCTCCTGGCCGGACCGGCCATGACTTTCGGCTGCTCACGTTGTGCACCGGCAACGCGGCACGTTCGGTGATGGCGGGCGCAATGCTGCAACCGGCACCGCTCCAGGTGGTGACCGCCGGCACCCACGTGGTCGAGGGCCAGCCGATGAGTATCAGGACCAGGAACGCCCTGGCCTCGGTCGGCCTGCGGGCCGACAGCCACCGCAGCCACCAGCTCTCCGACCGGGACGTCGAGTGGGCCGATCTCATCCTGGCCATGTCCGGCGACCACGTGGCCTATGTCCGGCGCCGGTACCCCGACGCGGCGGGAAAGACCGCCTCGATCAAGCGGCTGTGCCGGGACCTTCCCGCCGGGCCCCGCCCGCTGGGGGAGCGGATCAGGTCACTGGGTTTGGCGGATCTCCCCATCGAGGATTGGGAGGACGTGCACGACCCGGCCGGTGGCGAGGACGAGGACTACCGCTCCTGTGCCAGACAGCTGTCGGCACTCGCCGCCGGACTGCTTCCGCGCCTGTCCTGACCGATGCGCCGGCAGCTCGGGACCTCGAATCCTCGGTCAGGCCGCCACTGCGCTCTGCAGCAGGTTGAGCCCACCGAGCCCGGGGAGGCGATCGACCCGGCGGTCGATCCTGTCGGCCACCGCCCTGCCGTCGTCGTCCCCGAACAGGTAGGTGCGGAGGAATTCGACCTCCCGGTCGGAGACCACCCCGCTCCCGACGGGAGCCCAGTAGTGGCGGAGGGCCCAGCGGGTGATCCGCTGTGCGGCCCGACTGTCGGCCAGGCGGGACCGGGCCTGGGTTGCGTAGAAGTCGATATGGCGCCCCTCCTGCTTCATGATCCGCCGGAGCAGTTCGGTCAGCGTCGGGTGCTCGGCCAGCTTGGCCAGCCGCGCGTAGGCGGCCTGGGTCGTCCACTCGTTGACCGCACCCCAGGTCATGTGCACGGCAGTCAGATGGGGAGTGATGGCCGAGGCAAGCTGGAAGCTCAGTGGCCGCCACGCATCGCGCCTGGGCAACCGTTGGCGGAGGGCGGCGACCCTCCCGGTGCCGGCCGGCTCGTCGTGGGCGGCCAGGATCCCGGCAATGGCCTCGCCGTGCCAAAACTCCTCGTAGTTCCAGAGTGTGAGGAACGACGTCACCTCGGGGTCGCGGTGAGCTCGGGTCACCAGGATGTCGCGGAGGTAGCAGACCGTGTGGTTCTCGACGTCGTGCATGTAACGCAGACAGCGGAGAACATCGGGCTTCAACGGCAGCGAACGGAAGGTCTCGAGATCGATGTCACCGATCTCGAGTTTCTGGGAGTGCCGTTGGTAGGTGTCGATGTCGAAACTCATGGTGTTTCTTCGTTGCCGGGCCGGTCCGAGATGAGCGCCACCGCCTGAGATCTTCCCGCCGGCGGGGGCCTACGCAGAAGACCACCCGGGAAAGACCACCCAGGAAAGACCACCCAGGAAAGAATCGTCATCCCAAAACCGGGTGCCTTCGAATACAGTGCCGTGGTGGTAGATGTCTCTGGAGCGAGCGATGCCAGCCTGGTGGTGGCGGTCGGCCGCTGGCATCAGCACGCGCTCGCCGAGATCTATCGTCGCCACGGTGGTGCCGTCCACGCCCTCGCACGGAGAATCCTGCGCAGCGACGCCCCGGCCGAAGAGATCACCCAGGAGGTCTTCTTGGACCTTTGGAACCATCCCGAGAAGTTCGACCCCCAACGAGGGACTCTTCGGTCGTTCCTGTTGGCCCGCACTCACGGGAAATCGGTCGACGTCGTCCGGTCCGAGACGGCCAGGCGCAGGCGGGAGGAGCGGACCTCGCGTGAGACTGCCACCTCCGGTTACGACATCGACCACGAAGTGTGGGACATGGCGGTAGCCGAGCAGGTTCAAGAAGCGCTGGTCGCTCTGCCGGACGAGCTCCGCCATCCGATTGAACTGGCCTACTTCCGCGGGCACACCTACCGCGAGGTGGCGGTGATGCTCGAACAACCCGAAGGCACGGTGAAGAGTCGGATCAGGTCGGGTCTGGTCAAGCTCCGCACCAACCTTGCTGAGCGTGGCGTGCGGCCGGCAGGAGCAGAACAGTGAGCGGCCGCGCCTCCGGGCCCGACCATCTCGAGATACAGGAACTGCTCGGTGCCTACGCGCTGGACGCAGTGGACAAGGAGACCGCCGAGCTCATCGACCGGCACCTCGAGGAGTGCGTCCGCTGCTCGATCGAGGTGGCGCAGCACCATGAGGTGGCCGGCTTGCTGGCCAACTCGGGTGGGACGTCTCCCGCAGACCTGTGGGACGGGATCGCCCGCCAGCTGGACGGCTCGGCGCCACCGCCCTGGGAGGGTCTGGCCGGAAAGCTGGAGACGGAGGGTGACCAGGCCGAACGGGTGGTCGGATCCTCCACCGTCGCGCCGATTACCTCAACTGGGTCGCACCGTCGGAGGGCGGGCCGGGTAGCAGTCGTGGCCGCCACGGTGGCTGCGGTGGCCGCCGCCGTGGTGGCCATCGCGGTCGGCGTGCAGGTGCATCACCTGGACAACCAGGTGACCGCCCTCTCCAGCCACCCCTCGCTCACCGCGGCCGAGCGGGCCGCGCTCGCCTCCCCGTCCACCAAGAAGGTGGTGTTGACCGCCGGACCGAGCGGGACCACCCGAGCGGGCAAGGTCACCGTCGTGCTGACCTCCTCGGGAACCGGATTCGTCGAAGCCGGTGGGCTGACCGGGCTCCCCCGATACCGGACGTATCAGCTGTGGGGAGTCATCAGCGGGAAGACCATCTCCCTCGGCCTGCTCGGATCGGACCCGGGCGTGGTTCCCTTCAGCGCCGCCGGTGGTGCGGTCTCCGTCTTCGCCATCACCGATGAAAGCGCCGGCGGGGTGGTCACCACCACCAACCAACCGGTGGTGGCGGGCGTGGTCCGCGCCTGACCGGCCGCCCGGCGGAGCCAGCAGGTCAGGTGCGGTGGACCTGCCGGAGACCGGCCCAGGCGAAGTCAGCCAGCCGGCCGGCCAGGCGGGCGACTTCGTCAGCTTCGGGTTGGTCGGCCGGGGCGACCCGATCCCTGCTGGCCTTCAGCCAGTGGCGGCTGGCGCCCTCGGCCATACCCACGACGGCGTGGGCCAACAACAGGCGGTGCTCGGGGTCGAGCCCGGCGTCGATGAGCGGATCGATGGCGTTGGCGATGGTCTCCTCCACCCGGCGGAGGGCTGCGCCCAGTTCGACGTCGCCAGGGGTTTCACGCCCGTAGAGCAGTCGGAACGCCTGTTCGTTGTCGACCATCAGTTTGAAATAGGCGGCGAATCCGAGCTCGACCTGCTGGCGGGGCCCCTCGGCAGTGGCAGTGGCGTTCACGATCTGGGTCACCAGCTCGTCGGAGAACACGTTCATGAGCTCCAGATAGAGCGCCCGTTTGGAGTCGAAATGTTGGTACACCAACGGCTTGGTCACGCCCGCGGCCTCGGCGATGTCGTCCATGGTGGTGGCCGCGTAACCATGGTCGGCGAATAGGGACAGGGCGACCTCGAACAACTGGCGGCGTCGGGCGTCGGCGCTGAGGCGACGACCGCCCTGGGTCTCGGGTGGGGCCGGGGCCTCCGGAGGCGCAGGCCGCGATTCGGGCTCGGTGGACGCGCTCGAACCGGTGGTCACAGCGCTGTCCATGGCGCTCATGGTAGTCGGGGGTCGACCGGCCACCTCGAAGCGGGCCCGCCGCAGTGGGGGATGCCGGGGGAAGGAGCGGGTTCACCAATCGGGCAGGACCGGCTTGATCTTGGCGGGGAGCTCGCGCAGGGAGAAGTGGGCATCGGCCACCGCCAGGTTGGCATCCAACAAGGTCGGATCCGGCGAGTCGAGCCAGGAGTCGAGCAGACCGGTCTCGGCGAGGGTGAACCATTGGAAGCCGAAGGCGGCGATCTCTCGTGCCACCGGGTAGGGACCGATGACCAGCGGTCGGCGATGGAGGGCGGACTCGATGGTCGGGTTGCCGAAGCCCTCCCAGGTGGACGGCAGGGCCACCACATCACAGGCCAGGTAGGCGTCGTCGACGATGAACCCGATCTCCTCGGCTGGTGGACCGAGGATGACCGGGCACTCGGCCGCGGCCACCAGGGCGTCGAGCTCGGGGCCGAACCCGTCCTCGGCCTCGCCTAGCAGCCAGTAGGTCGCACCCAATTCGGTCGCCACCCGTATCCCGGCGGCGACGTTCTTGCGGGGGATGGCCCTGGTCGGCTGCAGCACCAGCCGGCAGCCGTCGTCCACGCCGAGGGCCTGGCGCACCTGCGCTCGTCGGTCGCCGTCCTCACCACCGTCGGGCGGTCCCGCCTCGGTCACCGGCCCGACCGCGAAGGCGTTGTAGACGGTGGTGGCAACGATTCCGCGTTCCGCGAGCTGGAGACGGCTCAGCTCATTGATCGTCACATGACTCCATCGAGGGTCGTTCGGCGGTCCCTCGTGATCGGCGAATTGGGGTCGTTGCCAGGGAAGGTCGTGATGATGGAGGACGGCGGGCCGGCCGGCCAGCACCTCGGCCACCAGCGTGCCGGCCGCCGGATTGAGTGGAAGGGAGCAGAGGTTCTCGACCACCACCAGGTCAGCGTCGTCGAGGGCAGCGGTGAGATCCGCCCGACTCGGGGGCTCGTGCTCCCCCATGCGCAGACCGGGGAGCAGCCGGTCGACTCGGCCGCAACCGGCGATGGTGATCGAGTCGAATCCCAGTTCGCCGAGGGCCCACTGCCACTTGGCCGCCTCGACGGCCACGCCGTCGTTGCCTCCGAGACGGAACGAGAGGAAGGCGGCGCGAGGAATGGCGTCACCGTAGCGGGAGAGGCTCCCGAGCCGGGCCCGGCTGACTGCTGCCCCGTCGTCGGGATAGCGTCATCCGGTGCCTGCAGACCCGGAGACCGCCGCCACGTCCGGCGCTGGCGCGCCCACCTCCGACCTCCTCGCCGAACGAGATGGGGCGGTACTGACCCTGACCATAAATCGGCCGGCGCGCCGCAACGCCATGACCTGGGAGGTGATCGCCGCGTTGCGGGAGAACCTGGCCCGGGCCAAAGTCGACCCCTTGGTCCGGGTGGTGGTACTCACCGGCCGCGGCGACCACGCCTTCTGCGCCGGTGCCGATCTGTCGGGCATGGTTCCCCGGCCCGGCGGTGACAGCGCGGGCAGCGGTGGCAGCGGTGACAGTGCCGCCAGCGCCGGCGATACGTATGCCGACCACCACCAGGCCAGGGGTTGGATCGCCGAATTGTTCGAGGAGATGTGGCACCTGGGCAAGCCCACCGTCGCCCGAGTACAGGGGTGGGCCATGGCCGGTGGGTTCGGATTGGCGTTGGCCTGCGATCTGGTCATCGCCTCGGACCGGGCCAGGTTTGGCGCACCGGAGCTCAACGTGGGGCTCTGGCCCTACATGGTGACCGTCCCCATGTTGCGTTCGATGCCCCCGAAGCGAGCCCTCGAACTAATGCTCACCAGCCGAGTGGTGGCGGCCGAGGAGGCGGAGCGCATCGGATTCGTCACTCGGGTGGTTCCACACGACCGACTCGACGCCGAAGTAGCCGCCCTGGCGGCGGTGCTGGCCTCGAAACCACCGGGTGTGATGAGGATGGGCCGCGAATCGTTCTACGCTGTCCTGGACTCGGCGGCCACCGAGGCACTGCCCTACCTGCACGCCATGCTTACGGTCACCAGCCAGACGGCCGAAGCGGCCGAAGGGATCGCTGCCTTCCATGAGAAGAGGGCCCCGGCCTGGCAGACGGTCACCGACGGCACCGACATGCACTGAACCGAGGAGCCACCCAATGCCGAAGCGAGCACTGATCACCGGGATCACCGGCCAGGACGGTTCGTACTTGGCCGAGTTCCTGCTCGACCACGACTATGAGGTCTGCGGAATGGTCCGCCGGTCGAGCACACTCAACTTCGAGCGGATCGCCCACATCCAGGACCGGATGACCTTGGTGGCCGGCGACCTCCTCGACGAGGTGTCGATGATCAACATCCTGCGGGACAATCATCCGAACGAGGTGTACAACCTGGCCGCCCAGTCGTTCGTACAGACATCGTGGAGCCAGCCGGTCCTGACCGGTGAGACCACCGCCCTCGGTGTGACCCGGATGCTCGACGCCATCCGGATCGTCGATCCCGAGATCCGCTTCTATCAGGCGAGCTCTTCGGAGATGTTCGGGAAGGTGCTCGAGGTGCCCCAGAAGGAGTCCACCCCGTTCTATCCGAGGAGTCCCTACGGAGTGGCCAAGGTCTACGGCCACTGGATCACCGTCAATTACCGCGAGAGCTACGGCCTGCACGCCTCGTCGGGCATCCTGTTCAACCACGAGTCGCCCCGGCGGGGGCTCGAATTCGTGACCCGGAAGGTGACCCACGGGGTGGCCCGGATCAAGGCGGGCATCGACGAGAAGTTGGCGTTGGGGAATCTCGACGCCCAGCGGGACTGGGGATTCGCGGCCGACTACGTACGGGCGATGTGGATGATGCTCCAGCAGGATCAGCCCAACGACTACGTGGTGGCCACCGGCGAGACCCATTCGGTCAAGGAACTGGTGGAATTGGCCTTCTCCGCTGTCGACCTCGATTGGGAGGAGCATGTGGTCATCGACGAGCGCTACCTGCGGCCGGCCGAGGTGGATCTGCTGGTCGGGGATCCCTCCAAGGCGCAGAGCACGCTGGGCTGGCGTCGCCAAGTCGAGTTCTCCGACCTGGTGGCGATGATGGTGGAGGCTGATCTGGCGCTGGTGAAGAGCCAGCTGGGCTAGTAGGCGCCGATGGACGGACTGGCGACGATCCATGCCGATCCGCTCGGTCTTCTGGTGGCGTTCGGTGCCGGGATGCTCTCCTTCCTGTCGCCGTGCGTGCTCCCACTGGTCCCCGCCTACCTGTCGATGGTGTCGGGATTGTCGGCTGCCGAGTTGAGTGCCCTGCGGCCCACTCTGGTGACGGTGGGCGCGGACTCGGGCCCAGTCTCGGCCCCGGCCGAGGAAGGCGACGACGGGGGGGAAGCGAGGAGCGGGGGTTCACCGCGGCCGAACTGCGGCGGGAGCGAAGCCGGCTCCTCTACGGGATCCTGGCCTTCATCGCCGGCTTCACCGTGGTCTTCACCATCCTCGGGGCCTCGGCCTCGGCCATCGGCAGGTTGTTCCTCACCCATCAGCGAGCGCTCGAGACCCTGTCGGGCATCCTCATCGTGGTCTTCGGAGCGGTCCTGGTGGCCGTGGCCGCCGGTGTCGGCCTCCCCATGGCATTGGCCGGCGAGCGGCGTTTCGTCGTGCGTCCCTCGGTACTCGGGTCGTGGGCCCCTCCGGTGATGGGGATGGCGTTCGCCTTTGCCTGGACGCCGTGTATCGGACCAGTGCTGGGGAGCGTGCTGGCATTGGCCGCGGGTACCGGTGGATCGACCACCGGGGGGATCGCCCTGCTTTTGGCCTACTCGCTGGGTCTCGGTGTGCCCTTCCTCCTCAGCGGGCTGGCGTTCGGGCGGATGACCGACATGGTGGCCAAAGTACGGAACCACCTCGGTCTGGTCGACCTGGTGGGCGGAGCGGTGCTGATCGGGTTCGGTCTCCTCCTGCTCACCGGGAACGTGCACGTCATCTCCAACACCATCGCCAACTGGCTGCGTGACCTGCATCTGGATCGGTTGGCCACCAGCTGACCGGGCCCCCGCCTGGCTCGGCAACCGTGTCCCTCGTAGCATGCAGGACGGCCATGGTCGATCCAGCCCCCTCCCCCAAGGCGGTCTTTCTCCGTGACGCGGTCGCGTTATCGGGGCGATTCCCGCTTCTCGCCGGTGTCGACCTGGAGGTCGCCACGGGGGAGACGCTGCTGGTCGAGGGGCCCAACGGCTCGGGCAAGACCAGCCTGCTTCGGGTCTGTGCGGGGCTGGTGCCCCTGGCATCGGGCCGTCTCTCCGTGCTGGGGCTGGACCCGGCGCGCCATCGCGTCCTGGTGAGGCGGCGGGTCGGGTTGGTCTCCCATGCATCCCATCTCTACGACGACCTGACCGTCGCCGAAAACGTGCGGTTCGCGGTTCGGGCCGCCGCCGCCGATACCCGGCGCATCGACGGTGCGTTGAATCGCCTGGGCCTGACCGGCCGTCTGGCCAAGACCCGCGCCGCCAAGCTCTCCGCCGGACAGCGCCGCCGGGTGGCACTGGCCATTCTGGCCGCCCGCTGGCCCGAGCTGTGGTTGCTCGACGAGCCACACGCCGGCCTCGACGCCTCGGCCCGCGCCACCCTCGACCAGCTGATCCGCGAGGCGTCCGGGTCAGGAACCACGGTGATCATCGCCTCCCACGAGCCCGGTGCGGTCGAATCGCTGGCCGGAAGGGCGATTGGCATCACCGGTGGCCGGGTGACCGCCGAGCGGTCGATCGGGGTGGCCGCGTCCGACCGGGCAGGCGGGCGGGGTGGACCGGTGGCCCATGTGGCGTGACACGGTGCTGGTGGCCGGCAAGGACCTCCGCATCGAGGCCCGGTCACGGGTGGCGCTCTCCCAGGTGGCACCCTTCGGGCTGGTGGCCCTGGTCATGTTCGCGTTCGCCCTCGGGCCCGACCGGACCCTGATGGCCAGAGGAGCGCCCGGACTGTTTTGGGTGGCCGTCCTGTTCTGCACGGTGCTCGCCGTCCAGCGCAGTGTGTCCGTCGAGTCGGGGGATGGCGCCCGGGACGGTCTCCGGCTTTCGGGCATCGACCCGGCCGGCCTGTTCCTGGGGAAGTCGGCGGCGGTGGGCGCCCAGCTCCTGGTGCTCGAGGCGGTGCTCGGCGTCGGGGTCGTCCTGCTCTACGGGGTCAGGATCGAGGTCCCCTGGCTGGTCGCCGTGTCCTGTGTGCTGGGGACGGTCGGGTTGGCCGCCACCGGCACGCTGTACGGGGCACTGTCCGCCGGGCTCCGGGTGAGGGAGACCCTTCTGCCGTTCCTGCTGTTGCCCATCGCCGCCCCGGTGCTGCTGGCCGGAACGCGGATCTGGCAGGCGGCGCTCGCCGGGGGCGTCCCCGCCGACGCCACTCCCTGGCTGCGTCTGCTGGCGGTGTTCGACGCCGTCTATCTGGCGCTCGGTGTGGTCATCTACGGACCCATCCAGGAGACGACGTGAGAGCGAACCCCGGCGTGCACACATTTCCGACCCAGTCGCCCCGCGCCCGGTGGACGGTACGGATCATCGGGATCTCCGCCGCGGTGGGGGTGGCGCTGACCGTGTGGCTCGGGTTGTGGGTGACGCCCCCCGACCAGGTCCAGGGAAACCTGGTGCGCCTGGTCTACATCCACCCCGGGGTGGCCTGGGTGGCGCTGTACCTGGCATTCGGTCTGGCCGCGGTGGCCAGCCTCCTCTACCTGTGGCCGCGGACCCGCTCCCTGTTCTGGGACCGGTTGGCCGCCGCCGCCGTCGAAGTCGGCGTGGTCTTCAACGTGTGCACGCTGATATCGGGGTCGATCTGGGGAAAGCCGACCTGGGGGGTCTGGTGGGCCTGGGACGCCCGGCTCACCAGCACCGCGGTGCTGTTGGTCCTGTTCCTCGGGTACATGGCCCTCCGACGGGTACCCGCGGAGCCCGAGGTCAGGGCCCGACGCAGCGCCTTCGTGGCCCTGTTCGCCTCGGTGGACGTTCCCATCGTCCACTTCTCGGTTTTGTGGTGGAAGACCCTTCACCAGGGGGCGACGGTCCTCAACCCCGACCTTTCGCCCACCATCCACGGCTCGATGGCCTGGACCCTGCTGCTCGGCTTCATCGCCCTCACCCTGGTCTTCGTGTGGATGCTCCTGGTCCGCTACCGGATCGGCGTGCTCGACGACTGGCTGGGGAGCCATGAGCTCGAAGCCGCCCTGGAGGAGCGCCGGGCCGAAGGGACCGTCACCGACGAGGACCGGGCCGCCTGATGGGTTACGTCGTCGCCGGCTACACGATCGTCCTCAGCATCCTGTTCCTCTACGGCCTCTCGTTGGCGTGGCGGCGGAGGCGCCTGACCCGGGCCGCCCGACGGGTGGCGTCCTTCTCCCCGGTGGCCACCCCGAACCCCGGTGCCCCTGCGGCGACCTCGGCGGCGTCGAGTGGGCCGGATGGAGGGCGGCTCCGCCCATGACCACCGCCCCCCCGGTTCCACCGCCCGAGGCCGAAGGCGCCGGGGCCGAACCCGATGATCGGCCTGTGCCCGTCCGCCACCGTCGGGCCGTCGCGCCGTCCGGTCACCGGGTGCGCTACGCCGTGGTCGGCGCCGTGCTGATCGGCGCGTTCGCCTTCCTGGTGGCAAAGGGGCTGGGGTCGGCGCTCAACTTCTACCTCCCCGCCGACCAGGCGGTACAACAAGAAGCCAGCCTGGGCAGCCAGACCTTCAACCTCGAAGGGGTGGTCGAGCCGGGGTCGGTTCACTCGACCCCGAACGGAGTGAACTTCGTGGTCACCTCGGGCCGGACCTCGGTGTCGGTGGACAACTCGGGCAGCCCGCCTCAGCTCTTCGCACCGAACATCCCGGTGATCGCGGTCGGTCATTTCAACGCCGGCACGTTCGTGTCCAACCAGATCATGGTCAAGCATTCGGCCAACTACATCGCCGCCCACCCGGGTCGGGTCACCGCACCCAACGGGACCAAGCGATGACAGCCGAGTCGGTACACCGCCACCTCGGCGCGGACCGACGCCGGTGAACGGGGCGCTGGGTCACACCGGCATCCTCATCGGGTTCGCGGCCGCGGTTATCGGCATTGTGGTCCTGACCGTGGGACTGGCCCGAGGTCGGTCTTCGACGGTGCGAGCCGGCCAGGCCTATGCCCCGGTGATCCTGGTGGGCGGTCTCATCGCCGTGGTGGCCATGGAGCATGCCCTCCTCACCCACGACTTCTCCCTCAGCTACGTGGCCGAGAACAACAGCCGGGACACGCCGACGCTGTACTCGATCACCGGTCTGTGGTCGGCGCTGGCCGGGTCGATCCTGCTGTGGGGGGTGGTACTCGGGGGATATGCCACCGCCATGGTGTGGCGCTTCCGGCGCCGGTCCGGCGAGGATCTGGTGGGCTGGGCCACATTGGTGGTCTACGTGGTCGCGGCCTTCTTCTTCGGGCTCATGCTCGGCCCATCCGACCCGTTCAAGCACGTGGTCGGCGCCATCCCCGCCAACGGGCCGGGTCCCAACTCGCTCCTGCAGGACAACCCGCTGGTGCTGATCCACCCGCCCATGCTCTACCTCGGCCTGGTCGGGTTCACCTTGCCATTCGCATTCGCAATCGCATCATTGATCACCGGACGGCTCGACGAGGATTGGCAGGGAGAGACCCGACGATGGACGTTGTTCGCCTGGGCGTTCCTGACCATGGGGATCCTGCTCGGTGCGTGGTGGTCGTACCAGGTGCTCGGCTGGGGGGGATTCTGGGGGTGGGATCCAGTCGAGAACGCTGCCCTGATGCCTTGGTTGGTGGGTACCGCCTACCTCCACTCGGTCATGGTCCAGCAGCGACGGGGCCTGCTGCGCATATGGAACCTCTCATTGGTGGTCGCCGCCTTCAGCCTGACCATCCTCGGGACCTTTCTCACCCGTTCCGGCATCACCCAGTCGGTGCACTCGTTCTCCAACTCGACCATCGGGCCCCTCCTGCTGGGCTTCTTCGGGGTGGTCCTGCTCACCGGGGTGGGACTCATCGCATGGCGCGGCGATCGTCTCCAATCACCCGGTGGCATCGATTCGCCGCTCAGCCGCGAAGGGGCATTCCTGGCCAACAACCTGCTGTTCGTGGGCTTCGCCTTCATCGTCCTGTTGGGCACGGTGTTCCCGCTGTTCTACGAGGCCCTCGACAAGGGCACCCAGCTCGGGGTGGGAGCCCCGTACTTCAATCGTTTTTTCATTCCCGTCGGGCTGGCCCTGCTCTTCCTGATGGCGGTGGCCCCCGCCCTTCCGTGGCGAAAGACCACCGTCGAGGTGATGCGCGGACGCCTTGCCGTTCCCGCCGCCATCGGTGTGGCGGTGGTGGTGGCTTGTGTTCTGGCCGGAGTCAGGGGGATCGACCCGCTCCTGGCCTTCGGGCTCGGCGCCTTTGCCGCCGCCTCGGCCGCCCGGTCCCTGGGGCTGTCGGCCCGCGGTGCCTTCCGAAGTGCCCGGTCAGCGGGCGCACCTGCGGCCCGGGCCGTGCTGACCGGATGGCGCGGTTTTGTCGGTCGGGCCAACGGGGGCATGGTGGTCCACATCGGGGTGGTGGTCATCGCGGTCGGGCTGGCCGCGGCCACCTCGTTCCTGCACCGTGGCGAACTGCACCTGTCGAAGGGTGAGTCGGTCACGTTCGCCGGGCATACGGTGACCTTCGTCGGCACCCGCCAGGTCACCTCCCCGTCTCGGTCGGCGTTCGAAGCCGTACTTCGGGTCGATCACGGGACGTTCACGCCGGCCATCAGCCAGTTCGGATCGGGTACCCAAACAGTGGGAACGCCGGCCATCGACTCGAGTTGGCGCGATGACCTGTACCTGACCATCGACTCCGTGCCGGACACCGGGGACGTCTGGAGCTTCGGGGCGGTGGAGCAGCCACTGGTCATGTGGCTGTGGATCGGAGCCGGATTGATCGGCGTCGGTTCGGTGCTGTCGGCCATACCCGGGCGCCGGCGCCGTCCCACCGACCCGGTATCGAAACCGGTGGTGGGTGTCGCCACTGCCGCGGGGCCGAGGGACGACGGATCGGCCGATGGTGCCGGTGCCCTGTCCCAGCCGGAGGCCGACCCGGTGCCGGTCGGCGTGGCTGATCCCGGGTGATCGGCGAGAAGGACCAGATGGAGCAACCCCCGACCGTTGTCCGCCACACCGCCCGGTGGGCGGCGATCGGCACGTTGATCGTGGCGGCCGGACTGGTCGCCGTGCTGGCCACCCGTCCACCGGCATCCATCGATGAGGTGCAGAACCCCGTGGTCGGCCGGGTTGCGCCGACGATCGCCGGCGAGACGCTCTCGGGCACCCGGTACGCCTTACCGCGGGCTCCCGGCAAGTTCGTCGTGGTCAGTTTCTTCGCCAGCTGGTGCGAGCAATGCCAGAGCGAAGGACCCGAACTGGTCAAGTTCGAGTTCGAGCACCAACACAGCGGCGATGCCTCCGTGCTCAGCGTCGTGTTCAGCGACAGCCCGCAAGACGCCCGTGCCTCGCAGGCACAGCTCGGCGTAACCTGGCCGACCCTGGCGGACAGCGGAGGCACCATCGCCCTCGACTTCGGGGTGCGAGAGCTCCCGTCCACCTTCGTGATTGCCCCGGACGGACGAGTGGCCGCTTACATCGTCGCTCCCGTCACCGCAGCCGATCTCGACCACGTGATCGCGGAAGCCAGGGCGACGCACGCGTGAGACGGTGGGCGTTGCCCTTCTGGACCCTGATGGGCGTGCTGTTGGTGGGCGCGCTGATCGTTGGCAGTGGAGCGTTGTCGGGGTCGCCGCCGACCGCGTCCCAACGGGCCTCGGCCATCGAGTCGGTGATCCGCTGCCCGAGCTGCGAGGACCTCTCGGTCGCCCAGTCGAGCGCTTCAACCGCGGTCGCGGTGCGGGCCACCGTCGCCCATCTGATCGCCGAAGGATGGACGGACCAGCAGATCGAGCAGTTCCTGGTGGCCCGATACGGTGCTTCCATCGTCCTCGATCCACCCGCCCGAGGGGCGACCCTCACGGTGTGGCTCCTTCCTCTCCTCGGCGGACTCGCCGTGCTCTCGGTACTGGTGACCGTCATGGTTCGCAGGCACTACTCGTTCGACCGGGATCCGGCCGACCCGTCCGACCCGACCACCCCCACCTCGCTCGACGCCACCACCAGAGCGGAGCGCAGGCAGTTCCTGTCCCGGTCGCTGGCTGATGCCGACGCCGAATACCTGTCCGGAGATCTTTCCGACCACGACTACCTGATCCTGCGTCGCCGGGACATGGCCCGCCTAGCCGCCCTGGACTCCGCCCCCGGGCAGACGGTGACAGCGGTCAGCGCGCCGGTCGCGGGCGGCGTGTTGGTTGCCGAGGAGCCGGCCGCTGACCGGCCGGTCGACGACGGCCCGCCTGCGCTCAACCCGGCAGATGATGCCGTTCGAGTTCCGGCGCGTCCACCGAGAAGTCGTCGTAGCTGGTGGTTCCTCGGCGGCGCGGTCGCCGCCTTCGGGGGTGCCCTCGTCCTGGCCGTCTCGCTCTTCGCCACCACCCGGCTGCCGGGCCAGGCGGCGACGGGAAGCATCAGCCTGAGCCAGTCCCAGCAGGTCGAAGAGACACTGGCCCAGGCGGCCACCTACCAGGATCAGGGCCAACCGGTCCAAGCCGCGCAGCTCTACCAGTCGGTGCTGGCCACCCATCCCGACGACGAGGTGGCCCTGGCCCAACTCGGGTGGCTGGAGTACGAGACCGGTCGTCCGTCCGACGACGACGCGCTCATCAGTGCCGGGCGCACCAAGCTCAACCGCGCGGTGAAGCTCGCCCCCGATGACTACGCCGCCCGGCTGTACCTCGGCACCATCCTCCTCCAACAGGATGGCAACGCCGCCGGTGCGGTAGCCGAGTACCGCATGTTCCTGGCCGACGGACCGCCCACTGCCCTGGTCGAACAGGCGGTGCCGGTGATCAGCGCTGCCTACCAGAAGGCGGGCCTCCCGCTTCCCGCGGCGCTGGCCACCGGCTGAGGGCGAGGTCGTTCACGAGGCGGTTGACCACGGCTGGATCCACGGTGACGGCGGCCAGTCCTCGGCCGCGGCCATCAGTGAGAAGGCGGTGGCGCCGTCGATGGACTCGCGGACGATGTCGGCATGACCGGCGTGACGCGCCGTCTCCTCGATGAGGTGGAGGAGCACCCAGCGGACCGACCATGCTTCCACGTCGCGGGGAAACCACGGCGTGTCGTGGGGAATGGGGACGGACTGCCCGAGATCGCCGATTCCGGCAATGACCTGGTTCGTCTCTGAGGCGACCCGCTGGTAGCGATCGAGGATCCCCTCGAGGGTCTGATCGGGAGCGAAGCGGAAGTTCTCACCCCAGTCGGTGTTCGGGTCAAAGGGGGCCTGGCGCTGAAGGACGATGTCCATCCAATGGGACTCCACCCGGCTCAGGTGGTTGATCAGCCCGCCGACGCTGAGCTCGCTCGCCGACGGCGTGGCCCGTGCTTGCTGGTCGGTGAGCCCGTAGGCGGTGAGGCGAAGCACGTAGCGCTGCTGGGCGAGGTACTCGAGGAGCCCGTCGCGCTCGTCGTTGACAGGTCGGACACTTCCAGCCACTTGATCTCTCCGTTCGTTCGAGGAGCCGTTGCCTTTGTTGTTCTTCGGGCCCCACCACTATCCTCCTCTCGAAACAGGCCAACCGGTGGCCACTTTTCCAGCAATACTGGTGCTCGTGCGTGCCGACCGACTGGTGGCCACCCTGATGCTCCTCCAGCGGCGCAAACAGGTCACCGCGGCCGAGGTCGCCGTCGAGCTCGAGGTCTCCGTACGCACGGCTCGCCGCGACCTGGAGGCGCTGTCGGCGGCGGGCATCCCGGTCTATTCACAACAGGGCCGGGGTGGGGGCTGGCGACTGCTCGGGGGGGCCCGCACCGACCTGTCCGGTCTCAATGAGTCCGAGGCGCGCGCCCTGTTCCTGGTGGCCGGGCCGGCGGTGTCGGCCACACCGCAGCTCAAGTCGGCGCTGTCCAAGCTGGTCCGTGCGCTACCCGAACCATTCCGCAATCAGGCCGAGGCGGCCGCAGCGTCAATCGTGGTCGACCCGGATCGATGGGGCGAGTCCCGACCGGGCGGCCGGCTGGCTCACCTCGAGGCCCTGCAATCGGCGGTGATCGGTGGGGAACAGGTGCGGCTCGGCTATGTCAACCGCGAGGGCCGCACGACGACCCGCGTGATCCATCCACTCGGTCTGGTGACCAAGTCCACAGTGTGGTACCTGATCGCCGCAACCGACGCCGGCTTGCGGACGTTTCGAGTCGATCGGGTAGCCGATATGGAACCGACCGGAGAACCGGTGATTCGGCCCGCTGATTTCGACCTTCATAAGGCGTGGGAGGAGATCGTCGCCACCGTCGACGTCCTTCGGTCGCCCGCTCATCTCGACGCCATTGTCGATGGCGACGTCGTCCACATTCTCCGGTGGATGTTCGAGGGACAGCTCGAGGTCGGCGAGCCGGGTCCCGACTGGCGGCATCCGGTGACCGTACGCGGCCAGGACGTCGAGATCATGGCCGCCCATCTGGCCGGCCTCGGGGGGCGGGTCGAGGTGGTGACTCCCACCGCCGCCCGTGACAGCCTCGCCCGGATCGGGGCCGAGCTCAGCGCGCTCTACGGACCGGGGAACGCTCGCTGAAACGAGTCGGCGAACCCGAGATCACCGCTCATCCTGAGCGGCTCGCTCCTCGGTCGGCCGAGCAGCAGCGCCAGGATGTCGCGCTTTGACCCCTCGATGACTGCGGACGCTGACGTGTTGCGGTCCACCGGTTCCGAGCGCACCTTGGCGCCATTGACGGTGACCAGATAGGCCGGGCCATCGTCAGCGGCGACCAGCCACGAACCCTCCAGCCGGTCATCGAAGGCGCGGTGATTGGTCCGGCGCCTGTTCAGCCAGTCCAGCCGGAAGGGAAGGGCGGTGTCGATGAACGTGTCGCTCCAGTCGCTCAGGCCGAGGCCCAGATCACCGCCGTGCACTTCGACCTCGGTGAGTCTCATGAGCGCCAACCGCTCGAGCGGAAGCGGACCCAGGTCGGGGTTGTCACCAGGCTCGGTGACCATCACATCCCATCCGGATCCCTTGATCGCCGCCCATCGGTCCTGCAGGATCTGGCTGTAGGTGGCCAGGGATTCGACTACCTCGGATGGGGACTCTCCGTGCACGGGAACCAACGTCCCCCGCCGCTGTCGTTCGCGACCCTCGGGGTAGTAGGACGTGGGACACCCCCGTTGGGTGTCCGATGTCATCCGCTCGAGTGCCACCGCCCCGTACCTCAGATGGCAGGTGATGGTGAGGTGACTCCATCCGGGGAGAAGCGAAGGCTGTGCCAATCCGCCCGCATCCAGAGCTCGCAATCCCTCGACGATCTCGTCGGTCCGGGCCGCCACTGCTGTGGCCACGGTGGAGCCCCGGTGGTCGGAAGAAACCACGAGACATCCTCTCAGACGGCCGCTTTCGCTATCAGGCCTGGGGATAACTACCGCTCTGCACGGAGATTGGTTTTTGAAAATCGGCCAAATTATCGTCTGTAGCCGATGGATCCGTCGCTACATATCGCCTACAGATGATAAATCGGACATTTTTTGATTTTATGTATCGGCCCCGAGGTCGTCCTGGAAGATCGGCTCGGAGGTCAACCCCAGAGCTCAGGCCTGAAGGAACAGCACTGACCCGCAACCCACAGGGTCACGCAACCGTCGTTCCGTACATCTCGAGGAGCGGGTCCTTGATCAGCTCGAGCCGCTCGCCGTCGGGCCCGTTGAAATACAGCGAAGAGCCGCTCAGGTTCATCGCCGGCACCCCCGCCTTGTCCAGGTTGGCCCGCAGGTGCTCCCACCGGTCCTCGGTCACCGAGATGGCGATGTGGTGCAGGCCGCCGAGCACCTCGGCATACTCCCCGAGTTCGAGACCGGGAAAATCGAAGAAGGCGAGGAGGTTCCCGTTCCCCACATCGAAGAAGAAGTGGGTCGAGCCGCGGTAATCACGATTTTCGAAGAGCTCGGTCAGGGGGAATTCGAGAACGTCCTGATAGAAGGCGATGGTCCGTTCGACGTCGCTCGAGAGCAGGGCGAAATGATGCAGACCCCGTGCCGACGAGGTGGGCCGGACGCCCGGTTCCCTGAGGTAGCGCGCCCGTAGCGCGGCCCATTCCTCACTCCGGTCAATCTCGGCGCCGTGCTCAATCATAGAATCGACCCCGGCTCCGACTATATCCCGGGCCGGCGCCGGGCCACCGAGGTTAGGGTCACGTGATGATCCTCGAACACGCGGTTCTCGACGTGATCCCCGGTCAGGAGGAACGCTTCGAGTCGGCGTTCGGCAGCGCTCGTCCGGTCATAGCCTCGGCCAAGGGATGCCGGTCCGTGCGCCTCGAGCGCTGCGTGGAGAGTCCCTCGCGGTATCTCCTGCTGGTCGAGTGGGACACCCTCCAAGACCACACCGAGGGCTTCCGGGGTTCGCCCGCCTATGAGGAGTGGCGACTCCTCCTGCACCACTTCTACGAACCATTCCCGGTCGTCGAGCACTACACGACCGTGGCCCGGGTCTGACTGGCTAAGCGTCAGCGCAGAACGAGCGCCAGCACCAGTCCCACCGGTAGGAAGACCCATCCCCAACGGGCGGCGACCATCACCACCCCCGACCGATAGCCGTAGAGCACGGCCAGTTGCGGCGGATTGAAGGCCGGTGGGCCGAACGCCGACAGGACGGCGACGACGGCGACCGCGGTCGACCGGGTGACGATGGCGATCACGGCCAGGTAGACGATGCGCACGGCCGCCAGAAACGCCCACCGCCGGAACTCCCACGCCGTCCGGTCGACCGACGAGTTGTGGGGATGAAGCACAGACCCCGCATAGAGGCCGGCGCCCACGAAAGCCAACAGCGGCCCGGCCACGTTCAGGACCCACTCCGATGCCGCCGGCGCCGGCCCGGTCACATGCAGGAGCAGGCCGGCGACCACCGCCAGCAGCATCGACTGATCGGTCAAGGTGGTCGAGCGACGCTGAACGTGCGGGGCGTCCCGGCGCATCAGGTGGATGCACAACGCATTGGGGACCGAGGTGACCGCATTGGCCAAGGCCGAGATCATGCTTCCCGTAGGCCCGATGAGGGCCCCGGCGATGGGCTGGACCCAGAAGGCACCGTTGGGGAAGGCGGCCCAACCCTCCAGTTCCGCCAGTCCACTGCTGCGCCCACTACGCACCAGGTAGGAAACCGCCAGCAGCAGCCCGCCGACGCCGGCCAGAAGGATCGGGGCGACGATTTGGCGCGGCGCGGTCAGGCGCCAGGCGGAAAACAGACCGAGCAGGGAGGCCGTCGCCACAAACTGGATGCGCAGGTAGACCGGCCATCCCCGCCGGAGCCTGGGACCACCGCGGTGAACCCCCAGACCCATGACCGCGCCCACCAGGTAGGCGCCCAAGGTGATGGCCAGTCTCACGCCACACCGACCCAGCGGCTGTCTCCCCGGCACCGGCGTTTGGCATTGGGGTTCGGGGCTCCATGGGGGGACCGAAGGATGGCGGTCAATGCCGGCTCGAGGATCGGTTCTCCCGTCGCCAGACCAGTCTCAGGGCCGTCCAGGTCTCGTCGATGGCGCACACCTTGTTGTCGACCAATCCGATGGGAAGGGCGAGCGCCCGCACCGCGTGATCGGTCATGTCCGTCTCGACCCCCGAGGTCCTCTTGGGCCAGGCGACCCAGACACCTCCCGCCGGGAACACCGACGAGCCCAGGTCCCCGAGCCGTCGTTCGAGATCGGCGAGGACGGTGTAGAAGGCCACCACCACGTCCACCTGGCCGCGGGCGCGGTTCCTCACCACCGTTCCATCGGGGAGTTCGCCGACGAAGCCGTCCGGCGCGTTGACCAGCGCAACCGTCGCGCCCGCTTTGACCCCGAGCTTGGCCGCCAGGGGCGTACCGCTGTAACCCGCCACGGCTTGCAGTATCGCATTCGGACCGGTCTGGCGACGCGGTCAGGGAACCAGCACCGCCTTGCCGCCTATCGACCGGTCGATGAGGCCCGCCATCACCGAGGCGGCCTCATCGAGGGGGTGGGCAACCGGGCTGGCCGGATGCAGGCGACCGTCGGCCACCAGCTCGATCAGCTCACCGATCAGCTCGCGGTTGCCGAGCGGGTCCTTGAACGTCCACCCTCCCCAGTCCACGCCCACCACCGTCCGGTTGTTGAGGAGCACCAGGTTGAGGGGGACCTGCGCGATGGGCCCCGAGGCAAAGCCGATCACACAGAACCGACCCAGGTGGCGGGTGGCGCGCAGGGCGTTCTCACTGTGCCGTCCGCCCACCGGGTCGATGACCACGTCGACGCCGCCTCCCGATAGCTCGCGGGCCCGGACCTTGAGATCCTCCTCCTCGTAGGCGATGGTGGCTTCGGCACCAACGGCCAGCGCGGCATCGAGCTTCTCGGTGGTTGACGCAGCCGCGATGACCCGGCCGCCCAGTGCGTGGGCCACGTCGGTAGCGGCCAGGCCCACGCCCCCGCCGGCGCCGAGGACCAGTACCCATTCGCCGGGGGCCAGGGTGGTGCGACGGGTGAGGGTGAACAGGACCGTGCAGTAGCTCTGGATGAGCGTGGCGGCCTGGCCGAAGTCGATCACCTCCGGCATGGGCACCAGGGAGAGCGCCGGCACCACTGCCTGCTCGGCGAAGCCGCCGAACCCGACGAACGCGATCACATTGTCGCCCACTTCGATGCCTGAGACGCCGCTGCCCACCGCCGAAACCTCGCCGGCGATCTCGCTCCCGGGGATGAAAGGGGTCGCCGGTTTGATCTGGTAGCCACCCTGGCAGATGAGGCCGTCGACGAAGTTGACGCCGGCGGCCCGCACGTTCACCACCACCTGGCCCTCGCCCGGCACCGGCATCTCCCGGTCCTCCACCACCAGTGTCTCGAGTGGACCGAGTGTGGGGCAGACGACGGCGCGCATCAGATGAACCTACTGCCTCGATTGCCCGGAAGGTCCCCCCTCGGTACCGTCGTCAGCCCCGTGAGGTTGTGTCAACCTCGCAAGGCGCGGAGGCCGGACACAACCGGCGCGAAGGCCGAGACGAAGGCGTCGACGTCGGCATCGGTGGTCGACCAGCCCACCGACAGGCGCAGGGATCTCTCGGCGTCCACGCCCATGGCCTCGAGTACCGGGGAGGGCTCGAGCGACTCCGACGAGCACGACGAGCCCGAGTGGGCGGCGATGCCCGACTGGTCCAGCCCCAGCAGTACCGGCTCGGCTTCGACCCCGCCGATGCCCAGGCAGACGATGTGGGGAAGTCGCCGAACCGGATCGCCGAACCGGCTGGTGTCGTCTACGAGGCAGGCCGCCTGGGTCAACCGGTCGGCGTGGGCGAGGGCGGCCGCCGATTCCCGCTCCAGCGTCCCGCCAGTCGCGAGGTCGGCGGCGGCGGCACCAAAGCCGATGGCCGCCATCACGTTCTCCAGGCCGGCTCGCCGGGCCCGTTCCTGATCGCCTCCCACCAGGAAGGGATCGATCCGAAGCCCGCGCCGGACGATCAGCGCGCCGGTTCCCGCCGGACCACCGAGCTTGTGGGCCGATACCGATACCAGGTCGGCGCCGAGTTGATCGAGGTCGAGAACAACGTGACCGGCTGCCCCCGCCGCGTCGACATGGGTGGCTATGCCCAGCCCGCGGCAGAGCTCCACCACCTGGCCCACCGGTTGCACGGTGCCCACCTCGTGGTTGGCCCACTGGCAGTGGACCAGGGCGGGAAGGCGGCCGAATTGGGAGCGGCACTGTTCGATGGCCGCCTCGACGGCGCCGACCTCGATGCGACCCAGGCCGTCGACGGGAATGGGGACCACCGGTCCCGCCCGCGCCGAGGCATCCCGCACCGCCGAGTGCTCGACCGCCGAACAGGCCACCGGCCCGGCGTCCAGTCGGCTGGCGCCCCACACGGCGGCATTGATGGCTTCGGTGCCACCCGAGGTGAACACCACGGTGCGGGGGCGGGTGTGAAACAGGGCCGCTACCTGGCCCCTGGCCTCCTCCAATAGTGCGCGAACTACCCGTCCCTCGGTGTGCACCCTTCCCGGGTCCGCGGTGATACCGGTTTCATCCCACGCGGCCATGGCGGCACGGGCTTCCGGGCGCAACGGGGTGGTCGAGGCGTGGTCGAGATAGTGACGGGCCACCGCCTGGCTCGCCGCTCAGACCACTGCGCTACAAGCGTCGTCGCCCCGGGCACGGGAGGACGACAACACCACAGGCACGGTTCCGTCGGCTTCCTCGCCGCACAGACCGGCCAGCAATCCCTTGACCATCCCCCGGTCGACCGCGCACAGGACGGGATACTGCGAGGCGGCGTTGCCGAACGGGCAGTTGTCGGCGACCACTGCGGTCGTTGTTCCCTGGTCCTCGGCGTGCGCGGCGAATCCGTGCGCGGTGAGCGTGTCGGCGATGGCGTGCATGGCCCCTCGGAGTGAGCGCTGACTGTCTCCGGGCGACATCTGGCGTGCGAGCGTGCGTCCGTATTCCTCGCCGACCCGCTCGGCCATTCCCTCGGCGGCGACCGGTCCGAGGAGTTGGAGCGCCTCCTGTAGCAAGAGGACCAGAAGATCGTCCCGCCGGGTAAGAAGGTCGAGGGTGGGGTCGTTGCCGATGGCCCGAAAACGCTTCGACGGCCGCCCGGCTCCGTTCCCGGCGGTGCGCTCCATGGTCACTTCGACGTAGCCGCCGGTGGCCAGGCGCTCGAGGTGGTGGCGGGCCACGTTCGGGTGCAGCGAGAAGCGTGAGGCCACCTCCGACGCGGTCGTGCCCGGGTTGGACCGGACGAACAGGTAGATCTCCCGGCGGGTCGGATCTCCGAAGGCGGCGGTGACCGCGGTCACGGCTGCCGAGAAGTGGCTGTCCGAGCCGGACGGGACCGTGCTCCCGCCCCGGCCGTCGGTCCCTGCCGGCGCGGGTATGGCAACGGCAACCTGGCGGTTCGGGTCGCTTGGCACGTCACCTAGTCTACCGGTGACGGCGAATTTCCCCGAGGAGATGCTGGATGTCCATAGACGAGTCCCAGGTCACGGCCGCTGTCGCCGCGGTGGCCGATCCCGAATTACGCCTGCCGCTCGGGGAGTTGGGCATGGTCGGATCGGTGCAGGTGAAGCGCAAGGCGGTCGCCGTGGACATCGCACTCCCGGTGGCGCACTATCCCCAGGTCGACGAGTTGGAGGCGCGGGTGCGCCAGGCAATCGATGGGGTGCGGGGCGTCAACGAGGTGTCGGTGAGCCACTCGGTCATGGACGAGGAACCCCGGGCCAGGCTTCGGATGCTGCTGCGGGGCGAGGCGGTTGACGGCGGAACCCAACACGCAGCTGACGACGACCACGGGCATGCCCACGGCAGCCTGGGCCACGAGGAAGGCCGGCCCAACCGATTCATGCAGCCTCGATCGAAGACCCGCATACTCGGGATCTCCTCCGGGAAGGGAGGCGTGGGCAAGTCTTCGGTCACCGTGAACTTGGCGGTCACCCTGGCCCGCATGGGTCACGACGTCGGGATCCTCGACGCCGACGTCTACGGTTTCTCGGTTCCGGGCATGCTCGGGGTGCACACCGATCCGTTGATCATCGGGGATCTGGTGGTACCGCCCACCGCCAACGGAGTCCGCTGTCTCTCGATGGGATATTTCGTCCCCGATGACACGCCGGTCATCTGGCGGGGACCCATGCTGCACAAGGCGCTCGAGCAGTTTCTGGTCGACGCCTATTGGGGCGAACCCGACTTCTTGTTGATCGACATGCCCCCCGGCACCGGCGACGTCACGCTTTCGTTGGGACAGTACCTGACCAAGACCGAGGTCCTGGTGGTGACGACACCACAACCGGCAGCGGAGCGGGTTGCCCAGCGCTCCGCGTATGCCGCCCGCAAGCTGAAGCTCTCGGTCCGCGGGGTCATCGAGAACATGAGCTGGTTCACCGGCGATGACGGCACCCGCTACGACCTGTTCGGACGAGGGGGCGGCCGCCAGCTGGCCGACGAACTCGGCGTACCACTCCTCGCCCAGGTCCCGCTGGTTTCGGCCCTCCGACAGGGAGGCGACGACGGGGTCCCGGTGGTGATCGCCGAACCGGACGGTGAGACGGCAGCTGTCTTCCGGGCATTGGCCGAGTCCATCGCCGAACTCGGCCCCGCCCGGGTCTACCGCAAGGAGCTCACGGTCCGCTGACCCGCTCGGGGTGAACGGCCGGGCGGGTCACCCCCAATCGGCGCGAGTGGCGGGCATGTCGCTCAGTCCGTCAACGGACGGGACCACGCCGAGCACTTGGTGGATAGCCAGGCCGGCATCGTCGAAGCCGAGGGCGGAAGCGGCCATGTACAACCGCCAGATATTGGCGCGGGGGAGACCGACCAGCTCGACCGCCTGGTCCCAGTGTTCCTCGAGGTTGGCCACCCAACAGCGCAGCGTGCGTGCGTAGTGCTCGCGAAGGGATTCGACGTCGCGAACCTCGAACCCGGTCTGTTGCATCGCCCGGATCACCTCGGCCACGTCGGCCAGTTCGCCGTCGGGGAAGACGTAACGCCCGACGAATGACCGGCGGCCCAACACCGACCCACCCGGTTTGGAGATGGCGTGGTTCAGCAGCCGACCGGTCGGTGCCAGAAGTCCCCGAAGCGTCTCGAAGTACCGGGCCATGCGTTGCGAACCGACGTGCTCGAACATGCCGATCGAAGAGATGGCGTCGAATTGCTCACCTCGCAGGTCCCGGTAGTCCTGGAGCCGGATCTCCACCTTGTCGGCGAGCCCCGCTTCGATCACCCGTCGCCGGGCTTCGTCGACCTGGGCGCGGCTGAGGGCGATGCCGGTGACGGTGACCTGGTGGTGCCGGGCGGCGTGGATGGCCATCGAACCCCATCCGCAGCCGACGTCGAGCAGCCGGGAGCCGGGGCGACGATCGAGACCCAACTTGCGGCAGATGAGCTCGTGCTTGGCGGCCTGAGCCTCCTCGAGACTGGTGGCGTCGGTCACGAATCGGGCGCAGGAGTAGGTCATGCTGGGGCCGAGGACCAGGCGGTAGAACTCGTTGCCGACGTCGTAGTGGTGGCGAACCACGGTGGCGTCCCTCGTCGGTGAGTGGAGCCGGCCCGAGGGCCGACACTCCTCGGGAGGAGCCGGCAGCGGTCGCCCGAACACCCCCAGCCGTCGGGCCGCTTCGATGGCGGTGGGCAGGGCCCGTACGCCCAGGTGTCGGAGATCGCGTGTCGAAGAACCGTCACGCAGAACCCGCAGCAGGGTGAAGATGTCGCCTTCGACCGTGAGGTCGCCGGCCACGAATGCCCGGGCCACACCGAGCTCTCCCGGAGCCCAAAGGATCCGGCGGAGGGCGTCGGCCGATCGGATGCGGAGGGTCCCGGCGCAGTCGGTGGGTCCGATGGCGCTCCCGTCCCAGAACTCGAAACGCACCGGGGCATCTCTGGCGACCAGGGCGGCGATGAGTGGGGTGAGGGCGGCGGCGGCGCTTCCCGGCGGGGCGGTCGACCGAGCGGAGGGGGGTGGGTTGACCGGGTCCGCCACCGGATCCGTGGGTCGGGCAGGGGCGTCCGGCGCGACAGACGGGTACGACACCTTGGTGACCATCGGTACCTCCTCGACGGGAATACCCCTCGACGATGCCGAGAGCGATCCTATGGCGACCTGTCGCCGCCTGTCTCGTCCGAACCCTGTCCGGCCGGGGCGGTGGGCTGCCATGCTGGATCGATGAAGACCGTCCTCAACATCTTGTGGCTGGTCCTGTGTGGCTTCTGGTTGGCGGTCGGCTACGTGGTGGCCGGCGTTGTGATGTGCATCCTGGTCATCACCATCCCCTTCGGGATCGCCTCGTTCCGGTTGGGGGCCTACGCGCTGTGGCCGTTCGGCCGGACGGTGGTCCCCAAACCGGGGGCAGGGGCCGGATCGGTGATCGGCAACGTTCTCTGGTTCGTGTTGGCCGGTCTGTGGATGGCCATCGCCCACATCATCACCGGGGTGGCGCTGTGCCTGACCATCATCGGGATCCCCCTCGGTGTCGCCGACTTCAAGCTGGCCGCCGTGGCCGTGGCCCCATTGGGAAAGGACATCGTGCGCACCGACGACCCACGGGCGCGGCCATGAGGTTCGGAGACCACGCTCAGAGCCGTTTGGTGACGCCGATGCCGATCGGTAGCTTGTCCGGGTCCCACCCCAGCAAGGCGACGGCCTGGGTGAAAGCGAACCGGTCGGTCATCCCTGCCACATAGGCCACGGCGGCACGGACCGCCAGCGGCTCACCGCCGGTCAGGTCTGCGCTCGAGTTGCCGGCGTCGGGGATCAGGTTCGGACGATCTCCGAAGTAGTCGACCAGCGCCCGCAGGACCGACACCACCGACCGCCCCTGGGCCACCGAGCTGGGTCGGAGATAGATGTGCTCGTAGTTGCTCGCTCGGAAGGCGGCCAGGGCCTGGGCCGCCTCATCGACCATCCCGATGCGTCCGGTGTCGAGGATGGACGACACCAGGTCGTCGATGAACGTTCCCAGCTGTTGGCTGCGCTGATCGCCGCACCGTTCCCGCACCTCGTCGGGCAGGGAGGCCGGGGTGACGATCCCGCTCTTCACCGCGTCCTCGAAGTCGTGGCAGACATAGGCGATGCGGTCCGCCCAGCTGACCACCTCACCCTCCGGTGTCGACGGGGCCCGGACGCGACCACGAATGGTTGCGGATGCCGTCGAGCGTCTCGGCGCAGAGGTTGAGCGGGGCCAGCGACACGTCGGCGCCCCACGGCGCATGGTCGAACCCACCGTCGAGATACGGGGAGAGCGCGTCCTCGCTGGCGTGTCCTCCGGGGCCGTGTCCACAGTCGTGGCCGAGGGCGATGGCTTCGGCCAGAGCCACGTCGAGCCGGCAGGCGCGGGCGACGCTGGTGGCCACCTGGGCCACCTCGAGTGCGTGGGTGAGCCTGGTGCGCTGGTGGTCGTCGGGAAAGACGAACACCTGGGTCTTGCCGGCCAGGCGGCGAAAGGCGGTGTCGTGAAGAATGCGGTCGCGGTCGCGTTCGAAGCAGGTCCGCCACGGATCCGGCTCTTCGGCCCGGAGCCGGTTGCCGCCGCCGATAGCCCGGGTTGCCCCGGGGGCCAGCATCTCGGCTTCGATGGCCTCGCGTTCGGGACGGGTGAGCCCCCGCCCCGGTCCGTCGGCACTGATCCCGGCGTGACTGTCGGCGTGGGCGACGGTGATACCGGGCCCGCCATGGCCGGCCATGGTCGACGCCCAGCGGAGATTTCTGTCGTTCTCGCCCTCCACCTTTCCAGTGTGCCTCATGGTTGTTACCGCAGTACGCCCAGCAGCCCAGCAGCCTGCGGGGGCCGGGCGCCGGGCGCCGGACGCCTGAGACCCGGCCCTGCCGAGACCTTGTATCGTCGGATGCGGCCGGCAGGTATGCCGGTACCCAGCGAAGAGGAGCATGCCAGGTGGATGTGCGTATCGGAATCGTGCAATCGATGAAGGAACTCGACATCGAGTTGCCCGAGGATGCGGATCGCGACAAGGTCCTGGCCGACATCGAGACTGCCCTGGGCGCCGAGGGGACCATCCTCTGGCTCACCGATCGCAAGGGCCGCCAGGTCGGAGTGCCGGTGGCCAAGGTGGCCTACGTCGAACTGGACCCGCCGACGTCCGATCGGCGGGTCGGTTTCGGGATCTCCTGAGCGAGCTCGCGCCGCCCGCGGTTCCGGCGGGTGCACCAGCGGCTGCCGGCGCCCGATGACCGCGCTCCTCGATCTCAAATTGATCTTCGTCACCGGAAAAGGTGGCGTCGGCAAGACCACCGTGGCCTCGGCCCTCGCCCTGTTCGCCTCTCAGCGTGGGAAGAAGGTGCTCATCTGCGAGGTGGATGCCAAAGGCGACGTGGCGGGTTTCTACGAGGCGCCTCCGACCGGGTTCAACGAAAAGGAGATCCTCCCCGGTCTCTTCGCCATGACCATGGACACCGAGGCATCGCTGCGCGAGTACCTCAAACTGCATCTGCGCATTCCGGTGGTGGGTCGCATCGGCCCGTTGGCAAAGGCGTTCGACTTCGTGGCCACCGCAGCGCCGGGGGTGCGTGAGATCCTGACGGTGGGCAAGCCCGTCTACGAGGTACGCGAGCGCAACTACGACCTGGTGGTGGTGGACGCACCGGCCTCGGGTCACATCGTCGGGCTGCTGGCCGCTCCCCAGGCCATCAACAGCCTGGTCAAGGTGGGCCTCATCCGCTCCCAGACCAACTGGGTGCTCGAGATCCTCTCCGATCCGCAGATCACCGGACTGGTGGCGGTGTGCACCCCAGAGGAGATGCCGGTCAACGAGACCGTCGAGCTGGCGGCACGGGTGGGGGAGGAGACCACCGTGCAGCTCTCGGCGGTGGTGGTCAACCGGGTGCTTCCCGAGCTGTTCGGTCGCCAGGAGCAAGAGGTGTTCGATGCCCTGGTCTCGCCGGCACCCTCCGCCCGGCTGAACGAGCTGGTCGGCGGTGACGCCGGCCCGCTGCTGGAAGCGGCCCGACTGGCGGTGACCATGCGCCGCACCCGATCCACCCATCTGGACCGGCTCCGCAGGAGCATCGACCAGTCGGTGCCCATGCTCTACCTCCCCTACCTGTTCACCCGTTCGCACGGCCTGCGGACCACCCGTCAGGTGGCGGCATCGCTGGGCGAGGAGCTCGGGTACTGATGGCCGGACAGCGGGGCGAGCGTGGCGCCAGGTCGGGCCGGCCGGGAGCCGACGACGACGACGGCGGAACACCCGAGCGGACCAAGCCGTCGTCGGCGGGTGGCGGCTCGATGGACGGGCTACTGGCCACCAAGGAGATCGTCATCGCCTGCGGACCCGGCGGTGTGGGCAAGACGACCATCGCCGCGGCGGCCGCGGTCATGGCCGCCGTCCGGCACGGCAGCAAGGTGCTCGTCCTCACCGTCGACCCGGCCAAGCGGCTGGCCGACGCGCTCGGCCTCGACGGAATCGGCAATACCGAGCACCGGGTTCCCGACCAGGCGTTCCGAGACGCCGGGATCAAGCCGAGGGGGGAGCTATGGGCGGCCATGCTCGATACCAAGGAGTCGTGGGATGCGTTGGTCCGCCGGCATGCGCCCGACCCACAGACCAGGGACGAGATTCTGGCCAACCCGCTCTACCAGAACATCGCGGGCCGGTTCGTACAGAGTCACGACTACATCGCCATGGAGAGGCTCTATGAGATCCACTCCGCCAGCCAGTACGACCTGATCGTGGTGGACACGCCACCCACCAGGAACGCGCTCGACTTTCTCGACGCGCCCCAGCGGATGGCCGACTTCTTTTCGTCCCGCCTCCTCCGGTGGCTGATCGTTCCCTATCGCTCGAGGCTGGTGAATGTGGCGACCAAGCCCTTCTATCAGATCGCCGATCGCATCCTCGGAACCGAATTTCTGGCTGACATCTCCGAATTCTTCATCCTCTTCCAGTCCATGTACGACGGGTTCGTCGAACGGTCCGAATCGGTGGGCCGTCTCCTTTCCGACCGACGGAGCACGTTCATCGTGGTGTCGACACTGGAAGCGGTGCCCTTGCGGGAGGCCGAGTTCTTCGCCGAACAGCTCACCAAACGCCGGCTCCACCTGGGCGCCATGGTGCTGAACAAAGTGCTTCCGGTGTACTTGCGGGGCGAGGAGGGCGCTTCGCTGGCCGAGTCGATGAAGGATCGGGCCGCCGAGCTGGCCGGCCAGTTGGCACCGGGCCTGACCGAGTTGGACCCGGCACTGGGCGACACCGACCAGATCGTCAGGGTGCTCACGGAGGTTGCCGACAGCTATCTCAACTTCCAGGTTGTCGCCCTGCGAGAGATGGAGGAGCGGGCCACGCTGTCGGCCGCACCCGATGTGGTGGCCACCGTGCCGTTCTTCGATTCGGACCTCTACGACCTTGCCGGGCTGGTCAGATTGGGAGAGCAGATGTGGGGGTAGCGGGTGGTCCCACTGCCTACGCTGCCTTACGATGCGACGGTGACCGAAATCGTCGACCCCGCCCTGGACGCCTACGCCAGCGAGCACACGACCGCGCCTCCCGGCTATCTCGAAGAGCTGGCCGAGGACGTGCGGGCCTCGCTTCAGTTCCCCGGGATGATGGTGGGTCGCCTGGAAGGCCGCTATCTGGAGATGCTGGCGTTCGCACTCGAAGCCCGTTCGGTATTGGAGATCGGGACCTTCGGCGGCTACTCGGCCCTGTCGATGGCTGCGGGTCTGGCTCCGGGTGGTCGGATCGTCAGCTGCGAGATCTCGCCTGCGCATGCCGAGCTGGCCCGCCGCCACATCGCGTCCAGCCCCTACGCCGACAGCATCGCGGTGGTGGTCGGTCCCGCCATCGAGACCATCGCCACCCTGGCCGGTCCCTTCGACCTGGTGTTCATCGACGCCGACAAGGCCTCCTACGCCGACTACTTCGAGGCGGTCCTCCCCAAGCTCTCACCGCGGGGGCTGATCGCCGCCGACAACACCCTGTGGAGCGGTCAAGTTCTCGACCCCGCCGATACCAGCGATGACACCGTCGCACTCCGCCGGTTCAACGACGGGCTGGCCGTCGATCCCCGGGTGGTCGTGGTGCAGACCACGGTGCGCGACGGGGTAACCCTCATCCGCCGGGCCGGCTAGAACGGAGCCGGCTCGACCGTGCTGGATTACCACCTTCACCTATGGCCTCATTCCCAAAGTGAGGTCGAGACCACCGTCGAACAAGTGTCCGCCTACTGTGCGCGGGCAACGGCAGCGGGAGTCACCGAGATCGCGGTGACCGAGCACCTGTTCCGCTTCACCCAGGCCAAGGAACTGCTCGGCGGCTTCTGGGACGACCTCCCCGGCGACGATGCCCTCCGACCGGGGATGTCCGCCTACTGGGATCATCACGCGCGGGTGGATCTCGACCACTACGTCGACGTGGTTCAGGCGGTGAAAGCCGAGGGCCTGCCCGTCGTGCTCGGACTCGAGGTCGACTTCTATCCGGGAAGGATGGATCAGGTGGCTCGGCTGCTGGCCGGCTACCCGTTCGATGTACTGCTGGGCTCCGTGCACTGGCTGGGCGCCTGGCGGTTCGACGTCCTCAACGAGCCGGAAACCTTGGCCGAGTGGGACGTCCGCCACGTCGACCAGGTGTGGGACGAGTACACCGGGGCCATGGAGGAGTTGGCTGCCTCCGGGGCGTGCGATGTCTTCGCCCACCCCGATCTGGTGAAGATCGCCGGCCGGGTGCCGGCGGTGCCCGACGAGTTCTACGACCGGATCGCCGAGGCGGCGGTGCGATCGGGCATGGCGGCCGAGCTCTCATCGGCGGGCTGGAGGAAACCGTTCGGTGAGGAGTACCCGGCGCCGCCGCTTCTGGCCCGATTCGTCGATCGGGGAGTCCCCCTCACCACCGCGTCGGATGGCCACGCACTTCCGGATGTGGCCGACCGGGTCGACGACCTGCAGGACCTCTTGGCGCGGGCCGGGGTTTCCCAGTTGCAGGGTTATCGTGAGCGTCGGCCCTACCCGGTCCCGGTCGTCGCAACCGATGGTGCCCGATCGTGACCACTCCGGCAGAACTGGCATTCCAACGCACCAACTTGGACGAGGTGCAGCTCGGTCACCTCCAACGGCTGCTGGGCACCTGGGGGGTCCTGGCCGATCTGTCGTTCTCCGACCTGGTGCTGCTGGCCCCCATGGCCCCCGATGCCGGCGAGCACAGCGGGGACAGCCTGGAATTGGTGGTCCTCGGCCAGATGCGTCCTTCCAACAGCGCCACCGTGGTCCAGCATGACCTGGTCGGCCAGACCGCAGGTCCCCACTACTGGCCACAGGTCGTGACCACGGCCGAGTCCGGCGAGGTGACCCGAGGTGAGGTACTGCTCGATCCCGACGACGAGCCGGTTCATCTGCATTGCATACCGGTTCGCTGCGAGGACACCGGGGTGGCGGTGCTGGCGCGACTCTCGGCCCGCGCCGGCAGGCGACGGGGGCATCTCGAGCGGACCTATCGGGACCTCTTCGAGCGCTTCGCCATCATGCTGGCGGAGTCGACCTTCCCCTTTCCGAGCGAGGAGGTGGCCACCGAGGAGGCGCCGCGGGTCGGAGACGGCCTGGTGTTGGTCGATGAGGAGGGCCAGGTC
The DNA here is from genome assembly GCA_963734395.1 of uncultured Acidimicrobiaceae bacterium. Classification (GTDB taxonomy): domain Bacteria; phylum Actinomycetota; class Acidimicrobiia; order Acidimicrobiales; family RAAP-2; genus Bog-756. Next base: position 81,663 of record CAVTGY010000007.1, read on the forward strand.
CGGTACGCGTCGCCCAACGCCATCAACGCCCTCCACCGCATGGGGATGTACTCCGAGATCGAAGGCCGGCGCCTCACCGATCTGGGAATCGAGGAGTCGGCCATCGAATGGGCCCTGGCTTCTGCCCTGCCGGTGGTCGAGGAGGTGGAGCGACGGCCCGATGTGACCGTCCTGCTCCACTGCATCCCGCTCCTGGCTCAGGGAAACGTGACCGGGTGTCTGGTCCTGTTGCGCGACGTGACCGACGTCCGTCGGCTCGACCGTCTGCTGCTTTCCAAGGATGCCGCCATCCGCGAGGTGCACCACCGGGTCAAGAACAACTTGCAGACCATCTCGGCACTCCTCCGCCTGCAGGCTCGTCGCCTGCCGCCCGGCGAGGGGAGGGTGGCACTGTTCGAATCGGAGCGACGGGTTCGATCCATCGCCATCGTGCACGAGATCCTGTCTCGTGAACCGGGCGAGGAGATACCCTTCGAGGAGATCGTGACCTCGCTGATCCGGATGGCCGAGGATTCGGTGGTGCAGTCCCGCAAACTCACCTTCGAGGTGACCGGGGGACTGGGAGAGGTGCCGGCGGATGTGGCCACGCCGCTGGCGGTGGTCCTGGCCGAATTGCTGCAGAACGCGGTCGAGCACGCCTACAACGATTCCGATGGCGCCGATGGCGCCGAGGACGACGAGGACGGCCCGGGCCAACCTCCCGGTCGCCAACCCCCGGCGCTCCAGCCGGTGGGACGCATCCGGGTCCATCTGGCCAACCAAGCGCGTGGCTTGACCCTCGAAGTCATCGACGACGGTTCGGGCCTGCCCGTCGGATTCGACCTCGACGCCTCCGAGAGCCTGGGGCTGTCGATCGTCCGCGACCTGGTGCGCAACCAACTGGACGGCACCATCGCCATGCGCAATCGCCGCGACGCCCACCCCGGGGAGACGGGGACGGTGGTCACCATCGAGCTACCGGCGCCCGATGTCCAAAAGGTCGGCCTCTAACCGGCTCCCGGCCAGATCAGCACCGGGCGGTACGAGGGCTCAGGAGGCCCGGCGTCGTGCGGCGAGCCACGCCCTGCGCAGCTTGCGGCGCTCCTCCTCGGAGGTGCCACCCCACACGCCCGACTCCTGATTGGTGGCCAACGCGAAGTCGAGGCACGGTTCGATTGCGTCGCAGGTGCGACAGACCCGCTTGGCCGCCGCGATCTGGTCGACCGCGGGACCGGTGGTGCCGATGGGGAAGAAGAGATCGGGCTCGGTGCTTCTGCAGGCAGCCAGATTCCTCCAATCGCCGTCATCCCATTCGACCGTCCGGTTCCACATGAGGGCCACGATGTTTCCTCCGCTCCCGTCTCCGAGATGCCTTTTTGTCCGAGATGCCTGTTTGTGATCTGTTTCACATAGCTCGGCGCCAACATTGTCACCGGCCGTTCAGGGTTCGTTCACTAGAGTAATCACCGGCACCCATGGTTGCAAGCAGTTCCGGGTCGTCCCGGCGGGCACCAGGAGGGTGCGGTGGCGATGGAACCGATGGCGATCCAGGCACACCGGGGGAGTCCCGACCCGGCCGGCGGAATCGGCGAAAACACCCTCGAGGCGTTCGTCAGGGCTCGCCAGCTGGGGGCGGACGGGGTTGAACTGGATGTGCGGTTGACCGCCGACGGAGCCCTGGCCGTTCACCACGATCCGGTCATCGAGCAGGTGGGAGCGGTGGCCGAGCTGTCCACCGGCGAGCTCCCGTCGTCGGTGCCGCTCCTGGATGCAGCCCTCGACGCCTGTGCCGGGCTGATCGTCAACATCGAGATCAAGAACCTGCCCGGCGAGCCCGGTTTCGATCCTACCGACCATGTGGCCGGCCAAGTGGCCGACCTGGTGATCGCCACCGGTCGGGAATCGGGCGTGGTGATCTCCTCGTTCTGGCCGGGCACCCTCGAGGCGGTGCGCGACGCCGACCCCGACCTGGCCACCGGGTTGCTGTGGGCCTCGTGGGCTGATCCTGCCGACGCGGTCACCGCCGCCCTCTCCCACGGGTGCACCGCGCTCCATCCCCACGTCGACCTGGTCAGCGAGGCCCTGGTCGAACAGGCACACGCCGCCGGCCTCTCGGTGGCGGCGTGGACCGTGAACGGGCCGGCCCCCGTGCGTGCCGCCCAGCAGGCGGGCGTGGACACCATCATCACCGACGACGTGGCCGTGGCCCGGTCCACCCTGGGTGTCGGCTGACCGGACCCCGGTTCAGCGTTCTGACCTGGGATCGGGGCCCGGATTGGTCGGAGTGGCAGATTTCAACAACAATGCACGCCAATGAACGTCGTGGTGTGTGTCAAGCAGATCCCCGATCCGGCCGCGCCACCGGCACTGGATCCGGGGACCAATAACCTGGTCCGAGAGGGAAAACTCATCCTCGACGACTCCGATTCCTACGGCGTCGAGATGGCGCTCCAACTGGCAGACGCCGCCGGCGGGGGCGAGGTCACCCTGGTGTCGATGGCCCCCAACGGGGAGACCTCAGGCCTGCGCACCGCCCTGGCGATGGGTGCGGCCAAGGCCATTCTGATCAGCGACGACATCTTGGCCGGAACCGATGCCCTGGGGACCGCCAAGGTGCTGGCCGCGGCCATCAAGCGGGCCGAACCCGATCTGGTGTTGGCCGCCACCGAGTCCACCGACGGCTACACCGGCACCACGCCGGTGCAGGTCGCCGAGTTGCTCGGCCTGCCCTCGGTGACCTTCGCCAAGAAGGTGGAGATCACCGGCGATTCGGTCAAGGTGGAGCGGCAGACAGAGGCCGGGTACGACGAGGTGGAGAGCCCGTTGCCGGCGTTGGTGACGGTCACCGCCGGTGTGGTCGAGCCCCGCTACCCGTCGTTCAAGGGGATCATGGCCGCCAAGTCGAAGCCGGTGGAGACGCTCACGGTCGCCGAACTGGGCATCGACCCGTCGGAGGTCGGAAACGCCGGCGCCCGCCAGGAGATCACCCGGGTCGCCGACGCCGAGGCTCGATCGGCCGGCGAGATCGTCGCCGACGACGGCGAGGGCTACCAACGGGTCATCGCCTTTCTCGAACAGCTGAAGGTCCTCTAGGGGTCGGGTAGGAGAGAGCGCACACATGTCTGTCGACAAGATCTGGGTCCTGGCCGAAGTGGCCGACGGAGCACCCATCACCACGTCGCTGGAATTGATCAGCCAGGCCCGGTCGCTGGCCGGCACGGTGGAGGCGGTGACCTGGGGTGACGCCACTGCGTCGGTGGCCGGCACGCTCGGCGACTACGGCGTGACCACCGTCCACGACGTCGGAGACCTGACCGGCGCCCTCCCCGGCGTACCGGTGGCGGCTGCCATCGCCACCGCGCTGGCAGGGGGAGGCGGGCCCGATGCCATCCTGTTCCCGGCCACCTACGACGGACGGGACATCGCCGCCCGTCTGTCGGTGAGGCTCGACCGGCCGGTGCTGACCAACGTGGTCGGCATCACCGCCGACGACGGGAGCCTGGTCACCGAGCACGCCATCTTTGGCGGCAGTCAGATGCTGTCTGCCCGTTTCAACGGTGAGGGCCCGGGCCTCTACGTGGTTCGAGCCAAATCGTTTGCCGCCGAGCCCAGTGGGGGTGCGGAGGCCGCGGTGGTGGCCGCCCCCGCACCCGAAACCGGCGCCACCAACGTAGCCAGGATCGTGGCCCGCCATGTCGAAGAACGCACCGGTCCGAAGCTGGATGAGGCCGAGGTGGTGGTCTCGGGCGGGCGGGGCCTCGGGGAGAAGGACAACTACGCGCTCATCGAGGAGTTGGCCACCCTGCTGCGCGGGGCGGCGGGAGCAAGCCGGGCCATCGTGGACGCCGGATGGGTTCCCTACTCACACCAGGTGGGCCAGACCGGCAAGACGGTCAAGCCCACCGTGTACGTGGCCTGCGGGATTTCGGGAGCGACGCAGCACCTGGTGGGCATGAAGAACTCGAAGAACATCATCGCCATCAACAAGGACCAGGACGCCCCCATCTTCTCGGTGGCCGACCTGGGCGTCGTTGGTGATGTGCACAAGGTGCTGCCCCAACTGATCGAGGCGATCAAGGCCCGGGGCTGACCGCTCCGAGAAACGTCGGGGACTGACCGCTCCGAAGTATTCGCGCCGAGACCGCCATAACGGCGACACCGCGACGCCGTTGACAATCACCGGCCGCCACGGGGCGCAGGGGTAGTGTCCGAACACGTGCCGCAATCCCGCGGCATCGACGGCAACCTTGCGCCGGACAGACGGTCACGTGCTCTTCCCCACCATCGACTTCGCCATCTTCTTCGCCGTGGTCTACACGGTGCAGTGGCTGCTCAATCCCTATCCCGGCCCCTGGAAGCTGTTCATGATCGCGGCCAGTTATTTCTTCTACGCCTGGTGGGACTGGCGGTTCATCTTCCTGTTGGCCGCGTCGACGGTCATCGCCCAGGTCGGCGGGTCTGTCGTTCACCGCGCCTCGGGGGAGAAGCGCAAGGTCGCCCTGTGGTCCACCCTGGCCCTGCTGGTCGGCCTGCTGGCCTGGTTCAAGTACTACGGATTCGTCGCCGTCAACGTGGACAACACGGTCCACTTCCTCGATGGTCGTCGCCCGCTCCCCCTCTTGAACATCACGCTTCCGGTGGCGATCTCGTTCTTCACCTTCATGGCCATCAGCTACGTGTTCGACATCTACCGGGGGGTGCTCAGGCCGGCCCGGGCCGTCGACACCGCGGTCTATCTCTCCTTCTTCCCCCATCTGGTGGCCGGCCCCATCGTGCGCGGCACCGAACTCCTTCCCCAGATCCGCCGCCGGCGCGACGAGCGCCACGTTGACTATGTCGAGGCGTGCTGGCTGATCCTGGCCGGACTGGCCAAAAAAGTGGTGCTCTCCTCCTACCTGGCCACCTACGTGGTCGATCCGGTGTTCGCCGATCCCAAGCAGCACTCGGCCCCCGAGGTCCTCCTGGCCATCTACGGGTACGCCGTCCAGATCTACGCCGACTTCAGCGGCTACACCGACATCGCCATCGGTGTGGCCCTGCTCATGGGATTCCAGTTCCCCGAGAATTTCCGGCGGCCCTATGCCGCCATCTCGTTGCAGGACTTCTGGCGACGTTGGCACATGACCCTGTCGTTCTGGCTTCGTGACTACCTCTACGTTCCGTTGGGAGGAAACCACGGGAGCGAGTGGAAGGTCTCGAGGAACATCCTCATCACCATGGCCGTGGGGGGTCTGTGGCACGGGGCGGCATGGACGTTCGTGATCTGGGGGATCTATCACGGGGTGGGTCAGATCATCGGGCGGCAGCGTCGCCGCACACGGATCCAACGCGGCCTGCCCCCCGACCCGGTGGGACGAGGAGTGGTGGTGGCCCGGATCGTGACCTTTCAACTGGTCTGCGTGGGCTGGCTGTTGTTCCGCGCCGACAGCTTGGGAGTGGTGGGGGAGATGCTCGGTCGTCTGTTCGACGGATGGGGAGTGCCCTCACCGCTGATCACCCCGCTGGCCGTGGTCGCGGTCGCTTCGGGAATCGCCAGTCAGTACCTCCCCGACGATCTCCTCCACCGGGTCCAGCAGCTCTTTGCCGAACGCCGCCCGATGGTGCAGGGGGGCATACTTGGCCTGGTGCTTCTGGCCATCACCACCCTGGGACCCCCCGGCGTGGCCCCCTTCATCTACTACCGGTTTTGACCGGGAAGCGCATGGCACCCACGCAGCCGGGCTCGGGCTCACCCTCCGATGGCCGACCGGTGGGCGGATCGGTCGATGCCTCCGGTTCCGACCGCCGGTGTGCCGGTCCCCGTGCCCGACCGGGGACGGACCGCCCGGGGTTGCCGTTCGGGCAGTTTCCGGGAATCCGGTGGACTCGGATGCTGCTCATCGGGACGGTGGCCTTCGCCCTTTGGGCGCTGTTGGACGCGCCCAGTCTCCAGCGGGCGGCCATCGAGTCCCCGGTGGGCGCTCGCAGGACGGTGTCCATGGACCTGGTCGGTCCACTCGCCGCCTTGAGCCGGGGGATCGGGGTCTCCCACCTGGTGGGCTGGACCGATCAGGCGCTGGGCCGAACACCGGGGGGCGGGCCACCCCTGGCCGCGGTCACCGCCGGCAGCCACCTCCCTCCGCACCTTGGCCGCAGCGCCGATCCGAAGGAGATCGGGGTCACCCCCATCTCGACCACGACCACCACGGTGCCCGTGTTCAACCGGCACCCCACCCCGGCCGATCCGTTGCGCGTCCTGGTGGTCGGTGACTCGGTCGGCCTGGATCTCGGACAACCCCTGGTGAGCGACCTGGCGGCCACCGGTGTGATCACCCCGACCCTCGATGGCCGGGAGGACACCGGCCTCTCCCGACCCGACTACTTCGACTGGCCCGCCGAGCTCCTGGTGGATCTGGCCAACGACCGTCCGCAATTGGTGGTGGTGATGATCGGGGCCAATGATCCCCAGTCGCTGGTGGGCGGCGACACCAGCATCCCCTACGGCGCGCCCGGTTGGAACGCCGGCTACGGCCGGCGGGTCGGAGCCTTCATCGACGATGCCGCCTCAGCCGGCGCACGCGTGCTGTGGGTGGGCATGCCGCCGATGGCCGCTCCCCAGCTCAACGGGGAGATGCAGATGATCAACAGCCTGGTGCAAAAGCAGATCGATGCCCGGCCCCACGTGGCCACCTACCTGGCCTCATCCAGCGTGCTGGCCGACGCCCAGGGGAACTTCACTCCCTATCTCCCGAACGCCGCCGGCGCCGAGGTGAACATCCGCACGGTGGACGGGATCCATTTGACGCCCGGTGGAGGGGAGCTTCTCGCTCAGGCGGTCATCGCCACCATCCGCTCCCGTCTCCACGTCGATCTTCCCGGTTGACCGTCTCCGGATCGGAGCTGCGCAGCCCGGTTCACACCAGGGGCCACGGGTAGGGAGGCCGATCGCCGTCGGGTTCCGGAAACGACCGGACATGGATCAGGTGGCGGGCACGTTCGCGGATCGCCGCCCGTTCCGGTTCTGCGAGGATCGTGCCCACCGGGTCCGACTCCTCCGAGGCCACACGCCCGAGGTCGTCGATCAACTCGCCGGTCAGCGCCTCGTCGGCGAAGTCCCAGATCACCGTGCGCAGCTTCGGATGCCGGTGGAAGCACAACCCGTGGTCGATCGCCCACAGCCGTCCGTCGGTTCCCCTCAGCACGTGGCCGCTCTTTCGGTCCGCGTTGTTGGCCACGATGTCGAACGCACAGATGGCCCGCAACACATCGTTGTCGTGGCCTTCGTCGTAGAGGGTGAAGTAGTGCTGGTGGTAGTCGGCCTCGACGAACAACTGGAGGGAGCCCTGGCCGAAGGGGCCGTCTTCACGGGTCACGGTGGGTGGGACCAGGCCCCAGCCGAGCGCCTCGGACAGCTCGAACGCCGCCACCTCGCGGCGGTAGAGACCGTCGGGGAAATCCCACAACGATCGCTCGCCGCGGGCCGGCTTGTACACCGCGCACACCGGGTCGGCGTCGTTGGTGTCCAGGGTCACCAGAAAGGTCAGGTTGGAGCTCCAGGGCAGCCGCCCGACCACGGTGAACTCGCTGGCGGCCAGCAGCTCGGCCACCTCCTCGAGCCGGGGACCGTTCTCGGGGCGCCAGCCGCTCACACCGTCGGGGGACGGTGTCCGTTTGTCCGTGGGCATTCGTGTCCAGACGGGTCGAGGGGCGATCCGCACAAAGGGCAGGGAGGGCGACCGGACTCGACCAGCCGAGTGGCGAGGATGGCAAACGCCGCCGCCTGCTCGCGGGTGATTGCTATCCGGGCGATCGCTCCGGTCTCCTCTTCGGGGACCAGCTCGTTGATGACCAGGATGACCCGGTCGTCGGCATCGTCATAGGAAACTCCGACCGTGCCCACCACCCAGGCCGGCTCGGCCGGCTCCTCGAGCGGGAGATCGTCGTCCAGATGCCCTGGACGCTCTTGGTCCCTGACGATCCGGGCCAGGTAATCGGCGACCAGCGCCACCTGTTGTTTCTCGATCTTGAGGGTCAGAAGGAGCGGTCCCTGCCGGCATTGCAGGAGAAACAGACGGTCGCCCACCGGGCCCACCGTCCCTACCGTGATCCGATCGGGCTCCGACAGGTCGTATCCCTCGCTCACGACGATCGCCAACTCGGTGAGCGACGCGGTGGAGTTGACGGTGAGGACATAGGCCCCGGCATCGGTGTAGGCCAGCGCGGAAACCGAACAGGGCGACACCATCAGACGCTGGAAGAGATCGAGGGGTGTACCTGCCGCCGCGGCAATTGCGGCCTTGATCGGATCGGCGTGGGACACGGCCACCACCGTCTCGCCCCGGTGCAGCCGAACCAGGCGACTTATCGCCGAGGACATGCGGGCCTGCATCTCGAGGAACGACTCCCCACCGGGAAAGCGAAAGCCGCTCGGGTACCGCTGCACCCGGGCCCACTCGGGCTTGGCGGCCAGTGTCTTCAGTCGCCCTCCCGTCCATTCCCCGAAATCGCACTCGACCAGGCCGCGGTCGGAGCGGACCCGGAGTCCGAGCAGCCGGGCGATGGGTCGTGCGGTCTCGGTGGTCCGCTCCAGCGGGGACGAATAGACGGCTACCGGCCGCCCGGTGGCATCCATGGCCGCGATCCGCGCCGCCACCTCCTCGGCCTGCTCCTGGCCTTCGCGGGAGAGGTGCAGACCCGGCCTGCGGCCGGGGAGCACCTTGCCGGTGGTGGGCGTCTTCCCGTGCCGGACCAGCAGCAGCACGGTGGGTCTGCTGGGGAGATTCCGTCGGCTGGCCACGGCCGTTCACCGTACTCCGTCCGAACCGAACCCCCTCCGTCCAGATCGGCAGGAACCGGTCGCCGCCACCGCGCTCAACCGCTCACCCCGGCCAGCACGTCGACCCGCGGCTCTACCGTTTCGCACCCACCGGTCGGTGCCGGGCCGAAGGGATCGACCGGTACGCCGTCGTCGTCCTCATGGGAGAGCGCGGACGGCCACCAGTTCCAGCGGCCGAGCAGCACGACCACCGACGGCACCAACAGGGTGCGCACGAAGAAGGTGTCGAGCAGGATCCCGGCGGCGAGACCGACCCCGATCTCCTGCACCTGGGTGTTGCCGGTCGCGGTCAGCACCGCGAAGGTTCCGGCCAGAATGAGGCCGGCCGAGGTGACGGTGGTGCCGGTCGCCTCGACCGCATGACGGACCGCCACCCGGATCGGCGCGTGGCGCGCCTCCTCGCGGATTCGGGTCATCACCAGAATGTTGTAGTCCTGGCCCAGGGCCATGATGAAGATGAACATGAAGAAGGGAAGGACGAAGTTGATGCCGTCCTGTCCCCCGATCACCACGAATATCAGCACCGCCAGCCCCAACGAGGCCAGGTAGGAGAGGCCCACGCTCACCACCAGGTAGAGGGGTGCGACCAGGCTGCGTAACACGATGGCCAACAGGAGTCCGAGCACGATCAACACGATGGGGATGATCCGCTTGAGGTCGTTGCCCGAGAGCGTCCCGACATCGGCGGCGAACGCGGCGTCGCCGCTTACACCGCTGGAGGTGGCACCGATCGATCGGCCGACGCCGGCCACCGACAGGCGCACCGCGGGAATGGCCGCCGCGGCCGCGGTGGAGGTGGCAGGTCCGGCTCGGAGTCTGGTCTGATAGAGGATGGTGCGCCCGTCGGCACTGATGAACTGCGAGGAGGCCTGGTAGGCGTCGTAGGTCGCCGGCGTCAGGTTCACCCCCGACGGGAGGTTCACCGGAAGTGCGGCCGCGGCACCGAGCCCGGACAGCTGATCATGCGCCTGGGCCAGCGCTGCCGGGGCGAGCACGGCGCCGTCGGGATCGAGCGCACCGGTGACCGCGGTGAACTGGCCGGTTCGGACCAGACCCTGCTGGGCTTGGGCCAACACGGCCGGATCGTTCCACACCGATGTCGGGAGCCTGAACGCCACGGTGGTCGGGTTGGTCTCGTCCGAGGGGAAGTCCGCGTTGAGCACCGCCTGACCCTGGCCGGAATCAGAAGTGGCGGGAGCGGGCTGGTCACTGAATCCGGTCGGCGAATAGGCGAGCATCGAGAGGGCGAGCCCGCCGAAGATGACCAGGCCGATGACCAGGGTGAGCACCGGCCTCCCCACCACCTTGCCGGCGATGCGGCCCCAGGCCCCGCTGGTGGTGTGTCCCACACTGGGGATCCGGGGCCAGAACACGCTGCGTCCGAACACGGCCAGAATCGCGGGGAGCAGGGTGATGTTGGCCAACAGGGCCACCCCGATCCCGATGGCCAGTGCAGGCCCCAGTCCCTGGTAGAGGCCGAAGGTGGCCACCACCACCGTGGCCAGTGCACCGATCACCGTCAGCCCCGAAAAGGTGATCGATTCGCCCACCTTGCACAGCGAGTAGGCCACCGCGTCGTCGACGCTCTTCCCCCGCTTCAGCTCCTCCCGCAGCCGGAAGATGAGGAACAGCCCGTAGTCGGTGCCCGCTCCCAGCAGGACCACGATGAGCAGAACCGGGGTCAGATCGGAGACCTGCACGCCGAGGTGGGTGGACTCGGCGATGATCGGTCCGGCGGCGATGAGCGCCACCGCCGAGGGGAGCAGGGCGATGACCGGGGCCAGCAGGGCCCGGAAGGTCAGGAAGAGCAAGGCCACGATGAACAGCACCGACAGCAGCTCGACCAGACCCTGGATGTGTCCGTTCTGGTTCTGCTGGTCCACCGACGCCGCCACTCCACCGGTCAGGTGCATGGCCAGGCTCGCCGGTGGGTCCGAGGTGGCGAAGGTGGCGCGCAGCCGGTCGACCGCGTCTACGACCTGTTTGCTCTCGGAGGAACCCGGAACCTGCATCTCGACCATCGCCCGTCGGGCCTCGCCGTTGGCCGACACCCCTTCGTCGACCACCGCGGTGACCCCTGGCAGCGACCGCATGGCCTGCTCGGCGCGGTCGACCGCGGCGTTGTCGCTCGCAGTGAGGGTGCCGTTGGAGGTGGCGGCGACCAGGGTGGCGTCCTCGGTGTTCCTGGCCACGAAGGGGGCGACCAACCGTTGGGCCTGCATGCTCGGTTGGTTGGCGGGGAGAAACTCGGAATTGCTGGATTTCTCGACACTGGTCAGGGAGGGGAGCGAAGTGACCAGGACCACGGTGGTGACGATCCATCCGGCGATGATCAGCCATCGGAATCGAATGGTGAACCGTCCTAGGGCGGCGAACAAGCGGGTCTCCTCCGGGGTTCGACGACAGGACGCCAGCGACGGTGTGGTCGGCGGTAGCACCCGAGGCGGTGGATCTCAACCGGCACCGCGCACGATGTGAATTGCGCGACGGCACCGTGGCCACGAGTGGGTGGTTGCTGGGCCCCTGTGCCCCAAGCCTACGCCAGCCGGCGCGCCCGGCGCCTGGCACCAGCCCCGAACCGGCCGATTATTACCGGAAATTCATGGTGCAACCGGTAGGCGGCGGGGCATGGGAACCGCCGTCTCCGGCCAGCGCCGTCGACTGACCCGGGCCAGTCGGTGGAGCAGAGCGATGGCCCCGGGGTCGTCGTCTCCCGGCCGGGTCTCGACCGCTCCGTCGGCGATCATCGAGTCGAGGAGTTGGCGGCCCCGGTCGGTGCGCACCATGGTCAGGGTCCAGTCGTTGAAGGCCCCGATCCCGCCGGTGGAGATGTCGGCATGCTCAGCGGCGAAGTCGGGGCAGGTGGTACAGCCTTCGCGAGTCCAGGCATGGGCCTCTTTGAGCGGGATCTCGTGGTACTCGCCATCCCGGGTCCAGACCTGGAAGACCCCCTTGATGTTCATCTTGGCGATGTCGGCCCTGGCGATCCCGTATCTGGCCTCGAACAGCTCGGGGAAGATGGCGTCGTCGAAGGTCTTGGAGCACATCAATCCGATGGTCAACGAGAGCCGCCGGGCGATCTTTCCCGCCTTGCGGGCGGCCATCACCGGTGGCGCCGACGACTGGCATCCCATTCCCACCAGGGCGATGCGCTCGGCTCCGCGCTCGATGGCCTGGGGGTAGGCCAGCGGGTTGGCCGAGTAGGTATAGCGCGAGCCGGCGGCGGCGAGGACCTCGGCCCGGGTGGTGGCCACCGCGGGGACCGCCTTCCAGGTGGAGCCGTCCCCTTCGAGGGTGGAGACCAGGGCCGCGTCGATCACGTCGTGCTCGAGGGCCCACACGAGAAGGGCGGAGACCAGCCCGCCGTCCTGGCCGCACTCGAGGATCTCCGGATCGGTGGCCCGCACCAGCACGGTGTCCGCGGAGACGCCGGCCACCTCCTCGGGGGTCCGTTCCCGCCCGAACAGGTGGGTTTCGATCTCGGGCTCCCACAGACGGAAGCGTGGACAGGCGCGGGTGCACATGGTGCATCCCTTGATCCCGTGGGTGCAGTTGTCGGGACCGCCCTCGGCATCGATGTGGAAGGGCTTGTACCGACCTCCGGTGTCGTCGTAGGAGAGGACGTCATAGGGGCAGGCCACGATGCAGGCCGCACACCCCGTGCACAGGCCTGAGGTGACCACCTCGGTGAACAGCTCGGCCCATTGCGGCTTCTCGGGGGGCATGGCCTTACCCTATCGAGACCCATTGCCCGCCACGTCGGCGGGCCCCGTGCATCGGCCTCCCACAGGGTCGGTCAGTGGGCCCGGTTGGGTACCCTCGGCTGGTGCCGGAATTGCCCGAGGTGGAGTTCTTTACCGACCTGGCCCGCACCGCTGTCGGACGGAAGGTGGCCTCGGTGTCGGCTCCGGACCCCTGGTTCATCAAAGGGGGTGCTGATGGCGCCGCCCTCCAGGCGGCCCTCCTGGGTAGCCGGCTGACCGCGGCCCGCCGCATCGGCAAGCTGATGCTTCTCGACACCGACAGCGGCTCGATTCTCGGAATCCGGTTCGGGATGACCGGCACGCTGGCGGTGGACGGCCGGGCCGGCGTGGACCGACTGGTCTATGCCCCGCGGCGCCACCAGCCGCGGTGGGACCGGTTCTCACTGGGATTCGACCAGGGCGGCACTCTGGTCGTGCGCGACCCGAGGCGGCTCGGAGGCGTGTTCCTCGACCCCGACGTGTCCGCCCTCGGACCTGATGCGGCCTCCATCGGCGCCGGCGACCTGGCTCGGGTCCTGTCAGGGTCTGCGGCACCGCTCAAGGCCCGGCTGCTCGACCAGTCACGCCTGGCAGGCGTGGGCAACCTGATTGCCGACGAGGTTCTCTGGCGGGCCGGCTTGTCGCCCGTGCGTCCGGCCGGCTCGTTGACCGCGGCCGAAGTGAGGCGCCTCCACCGCCACCTCCGTCGGACCATCGACGACCTCATCGAGCGGGGCGGCTCGCACCGGGGCGACCTGATGGAGGAGCGCCACCTCGGGGGACTGTGCCCGCGGGACGGTGGGGAGCTGACCCGCTCGGTCGTGGGCGGGCGCACATCGTGGTGGTGCCGCCGGCATCAGAAATGACGCCGGGGGGCCGGTACTCCCCGGCCCGCGAGACCGGCGGGGTTCGCCCTATCAGTCCCCCAGCTCGGCGAGGACCTTGGCCGCATGGCCGTCGGCCTTCACGTTGTACCAGGCTCGGGCCAACCGGCCATCCGCGCCGACCAGGAACGTCGATCGGATCACCCCGAGGGACTTCTTGCCGTAGAGGGTCTTCTCCCCCCAGGCCCCGTACTTCTCACCGACCGCATGGTCGGCATCGGTGAGCAGCGGGAACTTCAGACCGTACTTGGCCCGGAACTTGGTGTGCTTCTCGGCGCTGTCGCCGGAGATGCCGAGGACCGCCACCTTGGCCCGGGCGAAGGCGCGCAGGTTGTCGTTGAACTGGCAGGCTTCCTTGGTGCATCCGGGGGTGTCGTCCCTCGGGTAGAAGTACACCACGACCTGCTGACCGGCGAAGTCCTTGAGGGACACCTTGGCGCCGTCCTGGTCGGGCAGGGTGAACGCGGGCGCCTTGTCACCGGCGGCGAGCTTTCCCATGGTCGGGATCCTTTCGTCTGGCGTCGTGTGGGTCCGCCGGAGTGGGACGGGACCCGATGATGTGCTGGCGTCCACGATGGCACAAACCGGCTTCCGCGGGAGGAGGCGGCGCGTGGAAGACTCGACCCGAAGAGAAGCTTGGAAGGGACTGATTCGCCATGACCGAACACTCAGCGTCCCCCCCGACCCCGGACGGACATGTCGCCACCGGCACGGTGCCCGGCTCGGACCACAACCGCTCGAAGGTGTACGTCGAAGGGACTGACGGGATCCGGGTCCCGTTCACCGAGATCACCCTCTCCGACTCACCGGGACGTGACGGCGACCAGCCCAATCCGCCGGTGCGGCTCTATGACACCTCGGGCCCCGGTTCGGTGCCGACGGTGGGCCTACCGCCGCTGCGACGGGGATGGATCGACGGTCGCGGCGACGTCGAGGAGTACCAAGGGAGGCCGGTCATCCGCCGGGACGACGGCCGGGCCGCGGTTCGGCGGACGCCGCCCGACGGGGAGGCGTCCCCTCCCTCCGGTCGACGGCCGTTGCGGTCGGTGGGGACCCCGGTGACCCAACTGCGCTACGCGCGTGCCGGCGAGGTCACCCCGGAGATGTCCTTCGTGGCCATACGCGAGGGCGTGTCCGGCGAGTTGGTGCGCGACGAGATCGCCGCCGGTCGGGCCATCCTGCCGGCCAACGTCAACCATCCCGAGTCCGAGCCCATGGTCATCGGGGGCAAGTTCCTGGTCAAGGTCAATGCCAACATCGGCAATTCGGCGGTCACCTCCTCGATCGAGGAGGAGGTGGAGAAGCTGACTTGGGCCACGCGCTGGGGTGCGGACACGGTCATGGACCTCTCCACCGGCCCGGACATCCACACCACCCGCGAGTGGATCCTCCGCAATTCGCCGGTCCCCATCGGGACCGTGCCCATCTACCAGGCGCTGGAGAAAGTGGACGGGTCGCCCGAGGAGTTGACCTGGGACCTCTACCGCGACACGCTCGTCGAGCAGGCCGAGCAGGGTGTGGACTACTTCACCATCCATGCCGGCGTACTGCTCCGCTACGTGCCGATGACCGCTCGGCGGACCACCGGGATCGTCAGTCGGGGAGGGTCGATCATGGCCGCCTGGTGCCTGGCTCACCATGCCGAGAACTTCCTTTACACCCGGTTCGAGGAGATCTGCGAGATCATGGCCGCCTACGACGTCGCCTTCTCGCTGGGCGACGGCCTGCGTCCCGGCTCGATCGCCGATGCCAACGACGAGGCCCAATTCGCCGAGTTGCGCACCCTCGGTGAGCTCACCGAGGTGGCCTGGCGTCACGACGTGCAGGTGATGATCGAAGGGCCCGGGCATGTGCCGCTGCACAAGGTGGCAGAAAATGTGACCCTGCAAAAGGAGGTCTGCCACGACGCACCCTTCTACACGCTGGGTCCGCTCACCGTCGATGTGGCCCCGGGCTATGACCACATCACCTCGGCCATCGGTGCCGCGGTGATCGGCATGCACGGGACGGCCATGCTCTGCTACGTGACGCCCAAGGAGCATCTCGGGCTGCCCGATCTCGAGGACGTCAAGCAGGGGATGATCGCCTACAAGATCGCCGCCCACGCCGCCGACCTGGCCAAGGGGCACCCGGGTGCCCAGGTGTGGGACGACGCGCTGTCCAAGGCCCGGTTCGAATTCCGTTGGGAGGACCAGTTCAATCTGGCCATGGATCCGGAGACCGCCCGCGCCTATCACGACGCCACCCTTCCCGCCCAACCGGCCAAGACCGCCCACTTCTGCTCCATGTGCGGACCCAAGTTCTGCTCCATGCGCATCAGCCAGGACGTCCGCGACTTCGCCGAGGCCAAGGGCACGGATCTGACCTCGGCGGTGGAGATCGGGATGAAGGAGAAGGCGGCCGAGTTCCGACAGGCGGGATCCGAGGTCTACCGCGAGCCTTCCAGGGCCTGAACGGCACCATTCCGGGCGTCTGACCCGGTTTCGAGCGGAATCGTGGGTACACTGGGTGGCGGTGGCAGGCACCGAGTCTTCCACCGGGGTCTTCCTCACCTCCGTTCTCCGGACCGCCGACGCGTGCCGGAATGATGGCCCGAGGCGGGCCCGAAGGCGCTCGTGAGTGGCACGGACGTCGACGGTCGGCATCCGCCCGTCACCGAACGAGAGTGAGCTTCGCATCCCCATGACAACTCTGATCGATCCTTCGGATCGTGTCGTCGACACTGCCGACCACACGCCGGCCGAAGACAACGACGGCCTCGCCGGTTCCCGCACATTCGCCTCGCTGGGGGTGGACCCGGCACTGGTCAAGGCCCTCGCCGCCCAGGGGATCACCACCACCTTCGCCATCCAGTCGATGACCGTGGCCGACGCGTTGGCCGGGCGCGATGTGTGCGGCAAGGCAAAGACCGGTTCGGGGAAGACCCTGGCTTTCGGTGTCCCACTCCTGCAGCGCACCATGGTGGCCAAGTCCACCGAACCGGGCCGTCCCCGCGCCCTGGTCCTGGTTCCCACACGCGAACTGGCCGTTCAGGTCAGCGAAGTCCTCCAGCCGTTGGCCAAGGAGGCGGGGCTGAGGATCGCCGCCGTTTACGGCGGCGCGGACATCGAGCGGCAGGTGAAGAAGCTCCGCCGCGGGGTGGACGTGATCATCGCCACTCCCGGCCGGCTCATCGATCTCGGCGACCGCGGCGAGCTGTCGGTGGCCGACATCGAGACCTTGGTGCTCGACGAGGCGGACCGCATGGCCGACATGGGATTCATGCCCCAAGTGGAGTGGGTGCTCCGGCGCCTCGAACGGCCGCACCAGACTCTGCTGTTCTCGGCCACCCTCGACGGGGCCGTGGACCGGTTGGTGAGCCGCTACCTGACCGATCCGGTGTTGCACGAGGTGGCCTCGCCCCACACCACGGTGGACGCCATGGAGCACCGGTTCCTCGAGGTGCACCAGATGGACCGGGTCAAAGTATGCGCCGCCATCTGTCGCAACTCGGAGAAGACCCTGGTCTTCGTGCGCACAAAGCGGGGCGCCGACCGCTTGGTCGAGCAGCTGCGCAAGGAGGGGGTCAGAACCGACGCCATTCACGGGGACCTGCGCCAGGCCAACCGTGAGCGCACGCTCAAGGATTTCGGCGAAGGCAAGCTGCCGGCGCTGGTGGCCACCGACGTGGCGGCCCGGGGCCTGGACATCGACATGGTGGACGTGGTCATCCACTTCGACCCGCCCGAGGACCACAAGGCCTACCTGCACCGCTCCGGTCGCACCGCCCGTGCCGGCGAGGCCGGGTTGGTGGTCACCCTGGTCCAGTGGAACCAGGTCCTCGAAGTCGAACGCATCCAGACCCGCATCGGTCTCAAGGTGCCCATCGTCGAGATCTTTTCCAACGACCCCCGGCTGGCCGCCTTGGCGGAATGGCAGCCCGGCAAGGACTGAGTCGGGAACCGACCGATCGGGCCCGGCGACGCCGCCGGTTCCGGCCATGACCGAAGGCGGCGGACAGGCCGCAGGGCGACCAAGGAGAGCGTCGTGTCCAACCCAACCCCATCCCCGTCGATGACCGTCGGAGCTGCCACCGAAGACATCTCGCGGATCGTGGTGGTGACCGCCCACCCCGACGACGTCGACTTCGCGGCCGCCGGGTCGGTGGCCGTCTGGACCAACGCCGGTATCGAGGTCGCGTACTGCATCGCCACCGACGGCGACGCCGGGGGTTCCGATCGTTCGGTGGGCCGCACCGAGATGGCAGCCATCCGACGCCGGGAGCAGCTGGATGCGGCCAAGGTGGTGGGGGTGTCCGATGTGACCTACCTCGGTTTCGAGGATGGGCGGGTGGTCATCGACCTCGAGCTCCGCCGGGCCATCACCCGGGTCATCCGCCAATTCCGTCCGGACCGGGTGGTCTCCCAGTCGCCCGAGCGGAATTGGACGCGGATCTACGGGAGCCACCCCGACCACATGGCCGTGGGTGAGGCCGCTCTCTCCGCGGTCTACCCGGATGCCCGCAACCCCTTTGCCTTTCCCGACCTGCTCGAAGAGGGGCTCGAACCACACACCGTCGCCGAAACGTGGATCATGGCCAGCGATCGATCCGATCGGGTGGTCGACACCACCGACGTCTTCGACCTCAAGCTCTCCGCCCTCAGCGCTCACCGCAGCCAGGTCGGCGACGGCGCCCACCTCGAGAACCTGCTGCGAGGTTGGATGTCCAACACGGCGCTCACCGCCGGCTTGCCGGAAGGAAGGCTGGCCGAGGCCTTCCACGTTCTTGCGACCGGGTAGTGGGCAGCGCTGAGCCCGATCTGTCTCCTCCGTCGGGTCCGGTGGGCCGGGTCCTCGCCGGTGGTCGGTGGGCGATCATCCAACACGTCGCACACGAGGGTCCGGGCCTGATCTCGCAGGTACTCGGAGATACCGGCCACCGATGCGAGGTCGTCCGGGTCGACCTGGGCGATCCACTTCCCGATCACCAGTCGATCGCCGGTTTGGTGGTGATGGGCGGACCGATGGGGGTCCATGACCATGACCGCCACCCCTGGCTGGTCGAAGAGCGGGCACTGATCGCGGCGATGGCCGCAGCAGGGAGACCGGTGCTCGGGGTGTGCCTGGGAGCCCAGCAGATCGCCGCCGCCCTGGGGGCGGAGGTAAGTACCGGACCCTCGCTCGAGATCGGCTTCGGCCAGGTCGAGCTCACCGCCGACGGCCGTCGGGACCCGGTCACCGGCCCGGAGTACGGCGGCCTGTCCGGCACCACGTTGCCGTGTGTGCACTGGCACCGGGACACGTTTGCCATTCCCGGCGGGGCAGCCCATCTGGCGGCCACCCGGGCCTATCCCCACCAGGCATTCCGGTGGGGGGAGGTGGTCTACGGTCTCCAGTTCCACGTCGAGGTGGACCGAGCGCTCGCCGCGGGGTGGGCGCCCCATCTGCCCGAGGGCGTCAGCCTCGACGGGGCCGAGCTGGCACAGGTGGAGACGGTGGGGCGCCGCCTTCTCGGAAGGTTCGTCGAGCGGGCCGGGGCGGCCGATCCGGCGCTCCATGGTCCTCCCGCCGGCCGACGAGCCGGCCGGTGAGCGGTGTCACCGACGACTCCGCACTGATGGCGACGGTGCCCAACGGTACCGATGCGGTGGTCAAACCCAAGCTGCGCGGCGTCTTCCACGAGGTGGCCTTCTTCATCTCCCTGGTCACCGGCGTTGCTCTGGTGTCGGCGTGCCCCACCCTCGGCTCCGCCCTGGTCATGTCCGTCTACGCCCTCTCGGTCTCCTTGCTGTTCGGCGTGAGCGCGCTGTTCCACCGGCACGACTGGGGACCGGTGGGTCGCCGCCGGATGCGCCGGCTCGACCACTCGACCATCTTCATCGCCATCGCCGGCTCGTACACCGCGGTGGCCGCCATCGCCCTCAGCGGTTGGGCCCGGATCGCGGTGCTGTGCATCGCATGGGGAGGCGCGCTCATCGGGATCACCGTGCGGCAGGTATGGCTCGACGCGCCCAAATGGGTGATCGCCCTCCCCTATGTGGTGGTGGGCTGGGCCGCGGTATGGGTGCTGCCGCAGCTCTGGCGGGCGCTCGGACCGACCGGGTTCACCCTGTTGCTGGCCGGCGGCCTGGCCTACTCGGCGGGCGCGGTGGTCTATGCGATCAAGCGGCCGAATCCGGTGCCGGGCGTCCTCGGTTACCACGAGGTGTTCCACGCGTGCACGGTGGTCGGGGCCGGGCTGCACTTCGTGGTCATCGCCGGGTTCGTCCTCCCATTGGCCGGATAGGCCGGCCCAGGCGCCCGGGTTCAGTCGGCCATCTGGCGCAGCATGTAGGGGAGGATCCCACCGTGCCGGTAGTACTCGGCCTCCATCGGCGTGTCGATCCGTACCCTGACCTCGAACTCGACCAGTCGGTCACCGTCCTCGGCCCGGACGGCGACCGACTTGGGCGTCACGCCGTCGTTGAGGGCGCCGAGCCCGGTGATGGTGAAGATCTCGTGACCGGTCAGTCCCAGCGATGCCGCGTCCTGGCCGTCGGCGTACTGGAGCGGGAGGACCCCCATGCCGATGAGGTTGGACCGGTGGATGCGCTCGTAGCTCTCGGCGATGGTGGCCCGCACTCCGAGGAGGGCGGTGCCCTTGGCGGCCCAGTCTCGGGATGAGCCGGATCCGTACTCCTTGCCCGCCAGGATCACCAGGGGGACCCCTTCGGCGGCGTAGCGCTCGGCGGCGTCGTAGATGGTGGTCTGCTCGCCGCCGGGAAGGTGAAGGGTGAATCCGCCTTCGGTCCCGGGGGCCAACTGGTTGCGCAGCCTCACGTTGGCGAAGGTGCCCCGCACCATCACCTCGTGATTGCCACGACGGGCCCCGTAGGAGTTGAAGTCCTCCGGTCGGACACCGTGATCGGACAGGTAGTGGCCCGCCGGGGTGGATGGGCTGATGGTGCCGGCCGGAGAGATGTGGTCGGTGGTGACGCTGTCGCCGAGCTTGGCCAGCACCCGGGCCCCCACCACCTCGGTCACCGGTGCCACGGTCATGGTGAGTCCCTCGAGGAAGGCGGGGCGGAGTACGTAGCTGGAGTCCTCGTCCCATGCGAAGGTGTCCCCACTGGCCGTGGCCACCGCCTGCCACCGCTGGTCACCGTCGAACACCGCGGCATACCGCTGGCGGAACATCTCCGAGGTGAGCGAGGTCCGGATGGCCTCGGTGACCTCGTCGGGCGTGGGCCACAGATCGGCCAGGGTGACCGGCTCCCCGTCCGACCCCACACCCAGGGGATCGGTGGTCAGATCGATGTCCACCGTGCCGGCCAGCGCATAGGCGACGACCAGCGGCGGAGATGCCAGGTAGTTCATCCGGACCTCGGGGTGGATGCGACCTTCGAAGTTGCGGTTCCCCGACAGGACCGACGCCACCGACAAGTCGCCCGCATGGACCGCTTCGGACACGCCGGGCAGCAGCGGTCCGGAGTTCCCGATGCAGGTGGTGCAGCCGAATCCGACCAGGTCGAAACCGATCCGGGCCAGCGGCTCGGTGAGTCCGGCGCGGTCGAGGTAGTCCATGACCACCCGGGAGCCCGGCGCCAGGGTCGTCTTGACCCACGGCTTGGGCGCCAGGCCACGCTCCGCCGCCCGCTTCGCCACCAGGCCGGCAGCCACCATCACCTGGGGATTGGAGGTATTGGTGCAACTGGTGATGGCGGCCACCACAACCGCGCCGTCCCCCAACGTCTTGGTGTCGCCATCGGCCAGGGTGGCCGCTGCCGTTCGCTGGTCGCGGCCGAGGGACTGCCGGTATGCCGCGCCGGCTCCGGCCAGGGCGACCAGGTCCTGGGGCCGGGACGGGCCGGCGATGCTGGGTACCACGGTGGACAGGTCGAGCTCGATGGTCTCCGAGAAGACCGGTTCGATCCCGTCCAAGGTGTGGAACATCCCCTGTTCCTTGGCATACGCCTCCACCAGGTCGACGTGCTGTGGGTCGCGACCGGTGAAACGCAGGTAGTCCAACGTCACCTGATCGATCGGGAAGATTGCGCAGGTGGCGCCGTACTCCGGCGACATGTTTCCGATGGTGGCCCGATTGGCCAGCGGCACCGCGGCCAGGCCTGGACCGAAGAACTCGACGAACTTGCCGACCACGCCGTGCTGACGGAGGAGGTGGGTGATGGTCAGCACCAGATCGGTGGCGGTGGTCCCCGCTGCCTGCTCGCCGGTCAGCCGGAAGCCGACTACCGGAGGCAACAGCATGGACAGGGGTTGTCCGAGCATTGCCGCCTCGGCCTCGATGCCACCCACCCCCCAGCCCAGCACGCCGAGGCCGTTGACCATGGTGGTATGGGAGTCGGTGCCGACCAGGGTGTCGCAGAAGGCCCTCCCGTCCTCGGTGGCGAAGACGACCCGCGACAGGTACTCGAGGTTCACCTGGTGACAGATACCGGTACCCGGTGGCACCACCCGGAACCCGTCGAAGGCCTGCTGAGCCCACCGCAGGAGCTGGTACCGCTCCATGTTGCGCCGGTACTCGATGTCGACGTTCTGGTCATAGGCATCGGGACGGCCGGACACCTCGGCGATGACCGAGTGGTCGATCACCAGTTCCACGGGTACCAGGGGGTTGACCTTCCCCGGATCACCACCCAGACCGGCCAGTGCATCCCGCATGGCGGCCAGGTCGACCACCCCGGGCACGCCGGTGAAGTCCTGCATCAACACCCGTTCAGGGGTCAGTGCGATTTCTGAGGCACTCTCGCCTCCCAGCCCGTGTCGCTCGGGATGGTCGCCCCATCCGGCCACTGCTTCGATGTCGGCGGGTCGGACGGCCACCCCGTCCTCGTGGCGGAGCAGGTTCTCCAGGACCACCTTGATCGAGTAGGGGAGCCGGGCGACGTCGTAGCGATCGGAGAGGGCGTTGATCCGGGTGATCTCGTAGGTGGCGGTGCCGACCGTGAGGTCGCCGCGGGCCCCGAAGGTGTCAAAGGCGCCGGCGGTGGAAGGGGATTGAGCCATGGGTCCATTCTGCTTGCCCCGACCAGCCGAGGCGAACCCCGACCGCACTCAGGTGCGGGTGCGGTAGCGATGGACGGCCAGTGGCACCAGGACGATCAGGAGACCCAAGGTCCAGGCCAGGGTCTGGATGACCCAGGTGGCGGTGGGCCCGCCCAGCATGAGCGCCCGGCAGGCGGTGACGGTCACGCTCACCGGTTGGTAGGTGGCGAACCCCTGCAGCCAGCTGGGCATCGAACTCACCGGCACGAAGGCGGAGGAGGCGAAGACCAGAGGGAAGAGGAGGGGGAAGGACATCACCTGGGCTGTCTCGCTGTTGGAGGCGGAGAGTCCGATGACCGCGAAGCCCCACGACAACGCGTACGAGAAGAGCAGAATGAGCCCCACGCCCGCCAGGTAGGGGATCACCCCGGTGGTCGGGCGGAAATCGACCAAGAACCCGACGACGGTCATGATGATCACTACCAGGATGTTGCGCACCAGATCGGCGCTGGTCCTGCCGGCGAGCACTGCCGAGCGGGCCATGGGTAAGGCCCGGAACCGCTCGATGAGACCCTTCTGCAGGTCCTCGGCCAGCCCGATGCTGGTCTGCACCGCGCCGAAGGTGACGGTCTGCACGAAGACTCCGGGCATCAGATAGTTGACGTAATCGGTGCCCGGTGTGTGGATGGCACCACCGAAGACGTACCGGAACAGCAAGACGAACATGATCGGCTGCACCGTCGAGAAGAACAGGGCCTCGGGGATGCGGGTGACCGCCAGCAGGTTGCGCTTGGTGATGGTCCAGGTGTCGGACAGGGCCCACCGGACCTTGTTGACCATGCCGTCGGAGTGGGGCGCTCCCGACAGTGTCGGTACGGCGATGGTGGTGGTCATGAGAACTCTCCGGTTGCAATGGGCATCGCCTCGGCGACAGCGCTTCGGCGTCCGCGCCTACCCCTGCCCTTCGGGTCGCGTTGTTGCTGGTCGGTTTCGGCATCGGGCTCGGTGCGCCGGCCGGTGAGGGCCAGAAAGACGTCGTCGAGGCTCGGTTCGCGCAAGGTGAACGAGGATGGGGTGATCCCCTCCTGATCGAGCGAGCGCAGTCCGGCCATGGCCGACGCCGGTCCATCGTCCACGGTCACCTCGACCACGGTGCCGTTCTGCGCCGGTTGGTGGGGCCCGAGGGAAGTGAGGAGAGCAACCGTCCGGGAGGCGTCGTCGACGGTGCCCAGTCCGACCTCCAGCACGGTGGCACCCATCTCCGCCTTCAACGCGGCCGGTGTGCCTTCGGCGATGACCCGCCCGTGGTCGAGCACGGAAAGCGTGTCGGCCAGCCGGTCGGCTTCCTCGAGGTACTGGGTGGTGAGCAGGACGGTGGTGCCCCGCCCACCAGGCGCTCGATGACCTCCCACAGGTCGTTGCGGCTCTGCGGGTCGAGACCGGTGGTGGGTTCGTCGAGGAACAGGACGGTGGGCCGGGCCACCAGGGCGGCGGCCAGGTCGAGCCGTCGGCGCATGCCGCCCGAGTAGGTCTTGAGGGTGCGGTCGCCGGCGTCGGCCAGGTCGAATTGCACCAGCAATTCCCTGGCCCGCTCGGCCACCGTCGATCGCTGCAGATGATTGAGGTTGCCCACCATCTCGAGGTTCTCCCGGCCGGTGAGATTCTCGTCGACGGCGGCGTACTGGCCTGCGAGCCCGATCAGGCTCCTGACCAGGTTCGCCTGACGGGCAACGTCGTGGCCGAGCACCCGAGCCGCCCCCGAGTCCGCCTGCAGGATGGTGGTCAGAATCCGCACCGCGGTGGTCTTGCCGGAGCCATTGGGCCCGAGCAGCCCGAAGACCGTCCCCTCGTCGACGTTGAAGCTCACCCCGTCGAGGGCCCGCACCTCGTGCTTGCCGGCGAACGTCTTCTGGAGCTCTTCGACCTCGATGGCGTGCGGCATGGGGCGGCGTTCCTGACTGGTCGGTGGCGACGGAAGGTGCGCCTTCGCTCACCGCCGGCTCCGGAGGATCGGGGGGCGGGCGGATCTGGCGGCGAGGACGGCGTCGTCGCATCTTACGGCGACCAGGACTGTTCCCGGTCGCAACGCCGGGTGGGTCCCGGTAGCCTCGGGCCATGCAAAAGGGCGACCAGGTACCCGATTTCGAGCTCCCCGACGAGGACGGGACGCCGAGGCGATTGAGTGAACTGGCCGCTTCCGGGCCGGTTGTCCTGTTCTTCTATCCGGCGGCGATGACGCCGGGTTGCACCGTGGAGAGTTGCCACTTTCGCGACATGAAGGCGGAGTTCGAGGCGGTGGGCGCTCAGCGAGTGGGGATCAGCGCCGATCAGGTGGAGAAGCAGAAGCGATTCTCCGACAAGCACTCCTTCGACTACCCGCTCCTGTCCGATCCGGACGGCGCGGTGGCCACCCAGTTCGGGGTGCGCCGCAAGTTCACCAAGCTCTCCCCGACCAAGAGGGCCACCTTCGTGATCGGGAGTGACCTCCGGGTGATCGACGTGATCCAGAGCGAGGTGCGGATGAACGTGCATGCCGATCGCGCCCTCGATGCGCTCAAGGCCGCCGCTGCGACTTGAGGCAGGCCCACAGGGGTTCACTGACCCGGATGCCCACCGTCCCTGCCCCCGCCACCCGACGATGGGAAGCTGTTCGGATGGACGCACGGCCTCGATCCGGGCCTCGATGAGCCCGGTGCCCGGATCGGGTCGCGTAGAGCAGTTGGCCCAAGCGGTCGCCGAGCGGGTGGTCGGGCTGGTGCTGGACGCCATTGACATGGACGAGCTCCTCGACCGCATCGACGTCGACGCCGTGGTCAGCCGGGTCGACGTGGACAAACTGATCGACCGGGTTGACGTCGAGAAGATCGTCGAACGGGTGGACGTCGAGAAGATCATCGAACGGGTGGACATCGACGCCCTGATGGAGAAGACAGAGCTCGGCAGCATCATCGCCCGATCGACCACCGGGGTCGCCTCGGAGGTGCTCGACCTGATCCGGGCCCAGGGAGTCGGCCTCGACGACTTCTTCGCCCGGTGGGTCAACCGCCTGCTCCGTCGTTCCGACCAGGCCCTGCCACTGGGCCCGCCCACGCTGGTCGCCGCCCCCGGCGGTCCACCCGAGCTGACCGCGGGTGCAGGCTAGTGGCGTCGGTCGTCACCGCCGAGCCCATCGAGGGTCGTCAGGGCCATTACGCCGGCGCGGTCAGCCGGTTGGTGGCGTTCGCCGCCGACGTCGGTGCCTCCTGGGGCCTGTTCACCGTGGGCGCAGCGGCGGTCACCTTCAGCATCCAATTGGTGAGCGGCGCCCACTTCTCCTTGAGCAATTACGAGATCGCCTCGCTGGTCGCCGCGGTGGTCTGGGAATTCATCTACTTCGCCTACCAGTGGGCCCTGAGCGGGAAGACCATCGGCATGGCGGTGCTGGGCATCCGGGTGGTGACCACCGATGGTTCGCCGATCGGTCCCAAACAGGCGGTGCTGCGCACCCTGGCGCTGCCGCTCAGCTTCCTCATCCTCGGGCTGGGATTCTTGGGGATCCTCACCAACCGCGACCGGCATGCCCTGCACGACCGCATCGCCGGCACCGCGGTGGTCTATTCGTGGGACGCCAGGGCGGCCCGGTTGCGGTGGCTGGCCAAACAGGACGCATCCGGGTCGAAGTCGAACTGAGACCGTTCCGGTCGGTGGCGACCGGCGAGGTGGGATGTAGGGTGGGAAAGTAGCAGGGTGACCCGTTTGATGTTCCGGGATCCGACCTTGGTGGCGCCGGGGGCCGTACACCTTCCGGCGTGGCTCGACCCGGACGGCCAGCGAGCGCTGGCCGACTCCTGCCGACGGTGGGCGCAGAGCGGCGGTCTCCGGGCTCCACGACTGCCCACCGGTGGTGTGATGTCGGTCAAGATCACCTGTCTGGGGTGGCACTGGTACCCCTACCGTTACTCGCGGACGGTGGATGACGGTGACGGCAGGAGGGTGAGCGAGTTCCCGTCGTGGCTGGCCGACCTCAGCCGGGGCGCGGTTGCCGATGCGGTCGCCGTGGATGCCTCGGTCTCCGAATGGTCCGGCGGTGGGCCGGGCCGGGGGGAGGTCGAGTACCGACCCGATGTCGCACTGATCAATTGGTACGAGCCCGGCGCACGGATGGGAATGCATGCCGACAAGGACGAACGGAGCCCGGCGCCGGTGGTCTCGATGAGTGTCGGTGACTCCTGCGTGTTCCGCTTCGGGTCGCCTGCCGGCCGCAACCGCCCGTGGACGGACGTGGTCCTCGATTCCGGCGATCTGTTCGTCTTCGGGGGCCCTTCTCGGCTCGCCTATCACGGGGTGCCGAAAGTGATGGCGGGGACCGGCCCGCTCGACCTCGGTCTCGATCCCGGTCGATTCAACGTCACGGTGCGCGAGTCCGGGCTGCGCGAGTCCGGACAAGAGGTACCGAGCGCCCGACCGGACCGGTAGCGACGGGGCTCAGGGCCCCAGTCGGCGGTCACCGGCCATGCCGTCGTCGATGGGTCGAGACCGGTGGTGGCTGCGCCGCAGATCCGCCTCGTACCGTCGCCGGCAGCCATCGGAACAGAAATGGACGCGTCGCCCGTCGACCATGACCGACGCCGGGGCGTTGGACCGCTCGACGTGCATCCCGCATACCGGATCGATGGCCGTTCCCTTCCCGCCGCCCAGCCGATCCCGATTCCGGTAGGCCCAGTAGAGGACGGCAAAGAGCGAAAGGAAGATGAGGTTGAGGTAGGTGGTGGCGTCCCAGGAGAAATGCGCCGGTGCCACTTGGGTCGGACGGGTGGTGGGTACCAGGCCGGCGGCCCGGAAGATCCCCTCGGTGATCAAGCCGGCGGTGGCCATCACCCCCCAGAAGACGGCCAACATGCGCAGTGTGAGTCGGACCCCGTAGTAGCGGCGGTAGATGAGGAGGAGGGGGATGGTGATCAGGTCGGCGAAGAGGAACGAGATCACCCCTCCGAAGGAGATGCCCCCTATCCACAAGGAGGCGGCCACCGGCACGTTCCCGATCGAGCAGACGAAGCTGATGATGGCGATGAACGGCCCCACGATCACGTTCTCCAGGCTGGTCCAGAAGCCGTGGCCATGGAAGAAGACGACGTTCCAGACGTGGGTGGGCACCGCCACCGTCAGAAAACCGGCCACGGTGTAGCCGATAACCAGCTCTTTTCGCAGCATGGTCAGATCGGCCACGGTGTAGGTGGCGGCGTCGGCCCAGCCACCCTTCGACCGCAGCCTCTCCGACCACGGCCGGTGCTGGAGGGCGGTGTTCTCCGGTGGGCCGTGAAGGTGGCCGTTGTCGGCGTCAGCGGTCAGGCGCTCCCGGGCCTGGACCACCAGACGGCCCCGCAGCCACAGGCCGCCCACCAGGGTGAGCAACCCGATCATGATGAACCCGCCGACGAACTCGCTGACCGCGAACTGCCATCCCAGCAACACCACCAGGACGATCCCGAGCTCGATGACCAGGTTGGTGGATGCGAACATGAACACGCAGACGGCGACGAAATCCGCCCCCTTGACGAAGAGGGACTTGGCCATGGCGGTGGCCGCATAGGAGCAGGACGACGAGACCATCCCGTAGAGCGAGGCCCGGGTGACGGCCGCGGGGTGGTGGTCGCCCACAGCCGTTTGTATCGATTCGCGGCTGACGAAGGCTTGCACCGCCCCGGACAGGCCGAAGCCGAAAATGAGAGGCCACAGGGTCTCCCAGAACATGAAGAATCCCACCCGCAGGCTCCTCCCCACGGTGTCGACCCATCCGGCGGAGGTCGCCAGTTGGGCGCCGGTCATCTCCGACAGGACCCGTCTGTGGCCGCGGCCGGATGGTCGGGTCGGACAGGCCTCACGAACGCACCAGTCGGGCGATGGCCGCCGATGCCTCGCTCAGCTTGGCGGAGGCCTGCCGACCCCCGGCGTTGGCCGCGTCGGCGACGCAATGGGCCATGTGGTCGTCGAGGAGCTCGAGGGCCACCGACTGGAGGGCTCGAGTGGCCGCCGACACCTGCTCGAGGATGTCGATGCAGTAGCGGTCCTCGTCGACCATCCGCTGTAGGCCACGGACCTGCCCTTCGATCCGCCGAAGGCGCTTGCGCACCGCTTCCTTGTCGTCACTGTATCCCTGAGTCATACGTTCCTCCTCCTGAATCCAGTCTATACCCTATAGGGGTATCAAGTATCAGGATCGAGGCAGGCAGTAGTGGATGGCGTAGTGCGCCTGGACCGGGGCGTTGGTCGGCTGGGGGAGGGAGGTGCAGTGTTGGGCGATCCAGACCAGGCGCGCATCGGTGGTCGTCGGCGATTGGAGGACGAGGTGGAACGTGCCCGAGCGGATCATCGACTTGAGGGCTGAGAGTGATGGCGAGGGGATGGTTCCGGTGAAGCCGCCGATGGGGAGGACTTCCTGTCCACTGACGTAGATGAAGGGTGCTGCCAGGGCGGAGGTCTGTGTGGCCATGAGGTACGGCGCCCCTCGGCGAGCCTGCTCCAACGGGGGGAGCAACTGCGGGACCACCGACAGGACCCCGAAGAACGCCCGGACACCGAGAGTGACAACCCGTGGCTGGAACGGCGTGTCGAACGGCCCCAGCCGATTAGTGACCATCGAAACGGAACCCACCGCCGGCACCAATGACGCCGCTGCCAGCGACGCGGCGAGGCTGGCTGCAACCAGGCCCGGTCGAGCATCTCCTCGGGGCGAGGCGAGCACGGCCACCGCGGCACCCAGGCCGACAACGATCACCACCCATGCCAACCATCCCGGCAGGCCGGTGCCGGTGACCGGCAAGAGCCATGCGGCATAGACCACCGTCATCACCGTCGCTGCCCCGACGGTGCATCTGGTCCAGAGCGATCGGCGCGCCCTCCAGGCCAGGAGGGACCCTGCAGCGATCAGCCCGGCTATGGGCGGGGAGAGCGCCGCGGTGTAGTACGAGTTGATACTCGAGCTGAAACTGAACACGACCGCCAGCGCGAGCAACCAGGTCCCCCACAGCACGTAGCTCGTCCTCATCGGATCACCTCGCGGTGCGCGCCGGGTCTTGACCAGGCCGGCCACCAGCGCCACTAACGCGACCGGAAGCAACCAGCCGACGTCCCGGCCGAACGAACCGGTGAGCAGCCGATTCCACGCCGGGGGAGGTGGTGGCGGAATCCTCAGACCGATCGATTGGGTCAGGAGCTGGTTGGGGGACGTTTGGTCGAGGCGCCCGAATCCGTTGTAGACGAAGACCTGCTGGAAGAGCGAGTTGTCCTGGCTCCCGTCGATGTACGGCCGCCCTGACGCGGGGGTCAGGGTCACCACGGTCATCCAGCTCAAGGACACCAGCCCGGCGACCACCCCCATGGCCCCGATACGCAGGACCCGGCGGCCCAAGGTGGCGCCGGCGGCTGTCAGGTAGACCACGGCCAACGCGGGGAGGACGATCCACGCCTCGATCATCTTCGCCTGAAAGGCGAGGCCGACCCAAAAGCCGGCGAGGAGCAGGGAGCGCCACCGGCCGGCGGTCACCGAGGTCACCGTTGCGTCGGCGGCCAGCAGGAGCGCCAGGATCATGGAGGTGTCGGCGATGTTGCCCCGGTTGAGGGCCACCGTGGCGGGCGCCAGGGCCAGGAGGAGGGCGGCGATCAGACCGGCCGCCGGTCCGCACAATCGGCGGACGATCCGGTAGAGGACCAGCACCGAAAGCACACCTTCGACCGCCTGGGGGAGGATGATGGCCCAGGTGTTGACTCCGAAGGCGCGCACCGACAGGGCCTGGATCCAGAATGCTCCGGGAAGCTTGTCCAGGGTCACCGTCCCCGCGGGGTCAAAGGCGGCAAAGAAGAAGTCGTGCCAGCTCATCGACATACTCCGGACGGCGGCGGCATAGTACGCCTCGAGGTAGGTTCCCCCCCGCACGGTGTAGAGGGCAGCCGCCAGCGCGGCGATGCCCAGGAGCATGGGGCGGGCCCAACCCGGCTGGTCTGGCGGCGAGCGCCAGAAGGCCACCCTTCGTGGCCACGTCGGACCTGGTTGGGTGCCCGACACGGGGATCACCGGCCCTTCCCTAACTGCTTCGAGGACCGAAACACCGGTCTCTTCCGTCGTCATCCCTGCTAGCTGAGCACGTCCTTGCGGTTGAACCACCACCATGCGATGCCCAAGAAGACCAGTACGTAGGGCACTTGTAGTTCCACACCCCGCAGCATCTCCGTCGACGACCCCTGCGCGAAGAACAGGTGTTGCCACGCGTCCAGGTAGTGGGTCGGGTAGATGTAGCTGGTCCCGTTCAGCGCGGAGATGTTGTTGAGGATCTGGGAAACGACACCCAGCCCAACGCCTCCCGCCACCGCGGCGAACGCAGAGTCGGTCATGGTCGACAGCATGAATGCGAACGCCAGATAGGCAGCCTGGCTCCATGCCACGTACAGCGTTGACAGTGCCAGCCGACCGAGGGCGCTGCTCTGGGAAAGGACGGTGAGGGTTGGCGTGGTGATCGGATGCCAGCCAAAGGCCAGCGTTCCCGCCACCAGGCCGACCACGGGTACCAGGAAGGTTGCCAGCAGCGCCAGCCCCATCGCGACCACCAGTTTGGAGCCCAAGAGCCTGTTGCGGGAGACCGGCCGGACCAGCAGGTAGCTGAGGGTTCCCCAGTTGGCCTCGCCGGAGACGGTCTCCCCGGCGAACAGTGATACCACCACGATCAGGAGAAAGGCGCTCTCTGCGGCCAGCGAGGCGATCGGTATGTTGATGCCCGATGCCGTCAGGTCGAAGAGGCCGAGGGCGTGCCCCTTGGGCGGATTTGCTTTGAACGAGGCGGTGAAGATGATCGGGATCAGCGCCACCAGTCCGAGCCCGATGTAGGTCCGCAGTCTCAGCACCTGCTTTCGGGCCTCGACCGCGATCACTGGTGCTCCAACAGCCCGATGAAGGCATCCTCGAGATGGTGACGAGCAGTGATCGTCTCGACCCCGACTCCGGCCCGGACCAGGGCAGCGGTGACCTCTTTCCTCTCGATGCCACCCAGGTCCACCGACAGTCCCCGGCCTTCGGGCGCTACCTTGCCCAGGCCCCCCAGGGCACCGAGCACTTGTGTGGCCAGCCCGACGTCGTCGACCTCGACGTAGACGGCGGTGGTTGCGCCCATGAGCTCGGAAACCGCGCCGGTGGCGACCAACCGGCCTCTGTCCATGACCGCGACGTGATCACAAACCTGCTCCACCTCGCTGAGCAGATGGCTCGACACCAGCACGGTTGTCCCGCTCGCCGCGGCAGACCGGAGGACCCCGCGGGTTTGACGCATCTGCTGAGGATCGAGCCCGTCGGTTGGCTCGTCGAGGATGAGCAGGTCCGGTTTCCCCAGCAGGGATTGGGCCAGCCCGAGGCGCTGGCGCATGCCGTGGGAATAGGTCTTGTACTTGCGATGGGCGGCGTCACCGAGATCGGCTATCTCGAGGGCCTGGTCGAGGTTTGCGTCCGACATCGGTGCCCGTCCCGCCTTCCAGAACAGCTCGAGGTTCTGACGTCCCGACAGATGAGGTACGAAGCCCGGGCCCTCGACCAGGACGCCCACCCGACGGAGGACGGCGGCCCCCGGTTTCACCGGTTCGCCGAAGATACGGACGCCGCCCGAGGTGGGGTGGATCAGCCCGACCAGCATTCGCATGGTCGTCGTCTTGCCGGCGCCGTTGGGTCCGAGCAGCCCGAAGACGCTTCCACTGCCGACCGACAGGTTCAGATGGTCGACGGCGAGCACGTCGCTGTCGTAGCGCTTGGTCAGGTCATCGATGACTATCGGGGTGATCGTCACAAGGGTCGGGGTCCGGCGCGCTCGTCGTCTGGCGGAAGGATCGAAGTCCGCAGGATAACCGGAGCCGGGTTCGGTCGCCGCTGTCCACCGATCGGCCTTCTTCCTTGGCCTTCCAGACGATCGATGCGCTGCCGTCGGGGTGGACGCAGTCAGTGGCGACCGCCGTGGCGGTGAATGCCGGCCTTCTCAGGAGCGCCGAATTGAGACCGGGTTCGGGTCGTGGAAAGACAGGCGGTCGGCAACGACCACCACGGTGACGACTACCAAAGGGAGATGGAGTCGGGAATCGACTTGATCACGGTATCGAGTTGGTCGATGGGTCACCGCCACTGTCGGTGGTGGGTACAACACCTCATGACGGATCGAGGAGTCAATGACACACGCCGGTCACACCCGTCCCCGCGCGCAAGGCTACGAGATGCAAATTGAACCTGTCGGTTCCGATCGCCGCCGTGATGCGCTGGCGCGATCAGATGGTTGTCTTGTCAATGACCCTTGACGGTCCCTCAATTTTGGGGATGATTCTCCGATGAGCCCCTGTTATGGTCGCCCGGATACAGTGCCACCGGATCCGATGCCAAACAGGCGGGCTCGGCTCGGAGCGGGACCCAGGACGCCTGCACACGTAAACAGGAGGCATCATATGATTCGGCGGACTTCGAAGTGGCGGGCCGGTGGCTCGGTCATCGGAATACTGGCACTGGTCGGTGCAATGAGCATCGGCATGGTCGGTATCTCGAGCTCGGTAGCTGGAGCACACACGACCAAAGTCAAAATCCCCAACTACAAGAACAAGCTCAGCGCCAACACCAACGGCTGGTGCACGCCCGCACAGGGTTGCAACGGCCAAGGTGGGAACGCAGCGGACTACGGCACGATCGCCATCGTCAAGCCCTCGTCGGGTAACTACGGCGGATACGGCAATACTGCACCGGCCCCGACGGGTCAGAAGAAGTTCGCCCGAATCACCGGTGCGGGCCTCGACCAAGACACCATCAGTGGGTGTCCGACTCCCGGGTATGACGCCAGCCTGAACACCCCTTATTGCGAGGGACCCTACGTTTGCTACGGAGGATCCTGCTCAGAGGCTGCGTTCCCGACCAACGGATTCACCTCGTCGATCATGGTCTACATAGATCCCACCTGGGCCGCCGCAAATCCAGGGCAAAATGTGGATTGGGACGTCGGCTTGAACAACACGTCGGGCAGTTACCTGAATGACAACGGATTCACCATGTGCACCACAACGGCCGGTGGCGGTGGCTTCTATGTCAACATCAACCAGTTCAGCAGCTGCAACCCAAGTGCTGAGGAACTGACCACGGCAGGTTGGTACACCTTCAATCAGGACTTCCAGTCGGTGGCGGGTCAGGTCGTTGTGACCTACTCGATCACGCCTCCGTCCGGACCAGCCTGGACCAGCGTTGTCAACACTGGAGAGGCCACGTCCGGCACGGGCGGACCCAGCTACGGTTGGTTTGCAGACGAGGACGTCCTCGGCCTGCCGATCGCTCAGATCTCCATCAAGAACAACTGAGCTTGCCTTTCAACGAGGCGACCTAAACGCCCGTTGAAGATCCAGAAGTAAGGGCCGCCCCCGATCAGGACCGTTGAGGTCCGACTCGGGGGCGGTCCCAATTTTGAATGATTTAGTGTGACCACCACCGTCTAGGGAGGATCGCCGATATGTGGGCACAAATGATCACGTCGCGGTTGAAGCCAGGCAGGGAAGACGAACTGGCCACGCTGAGTGCTCAGTTGAAGGCGGCCGAAAGGCCAGGTTCAGGTCTCGTGCACGCCACGGCAACCCGGGACTCGAACGACCAGAGCCGAGTGATCATGTTCATCGTCTTCGAGAGCGAGGAGATGGCTCGGAAACGAGAGAGCGACCCCGGACGCCAGGAAGAGCTGACCGAGGCCAGGGGGACGATGATGGAGATCTTCGAGGGTCCTCCGGAATTCACGGACCTGACCGTCATCGACGACTGGTCGCTCTAGCATCCTTCATTGCGGAGATGGCGGAAATCCGCACCGCACTGCCAGCCCGGTATCCCGGTAGGAGATGACGTCGGTGATCAGTGTCCGCTGCTCTCGCTGACGGACTTCGAGGATCTGGAGGCCACTGACGGTCAGAGAGCCGTCGGCTCCCGGTTCGTAGACGGCGAACGCCGGCTGGGCATTGCACCAACCCTGCCGAAGTGTGACGCCGTATGGCCTGGCCGCGGCGAAGATGGCATTCTCCACAAAGGTCACCACAGCGACTCTGCCATCGAACCATTCGGTCAGAGGCGGCATCGACATTCGGATGTCATCAGCAACCAGCTGAACGAATGCATTGATGTCGGCGAGTCGCCACGCCTCGATGTAACGACGCAGGAACACATGAAGTTCGGGATCGTTCGCAGTCAATAGCGGAGCGTTGTCACGAGGGCGTGCCGCTTGACGGGCACGGAAGAGCAGGCTGTTCACTCCGCCGGGTGAGATGTCCAGCGCTTCGGCGACCTCGGCCTGGTTGAATCCGATCACATCGTGCAGCAATAGACATGCTCGCTGACGAGGCGCGAGTCGTTGCAATGCCGCGACGAAGGCGAGGCTGATGTCCTCCTGGTTGAGGATGTCATCGGCTGGATCGCTGGGAGCCTGGGTGCCGAATGGCTCGACCCACGCCAGTTCGGGATCCGGCACACCCGGCATCGTGCCGGCCGGACTCGGTGGCCCGAAAGTGGTCGGTTCCGATCGGGACCGCCTCGACCTCAGCTGGTCCAGGCAGACATTGGTGGCGATCCGGAAGAGCCATCCCCCGAGCGCGCCGGCGGCATCGAGTGAATCGAGCCGCCGCCACGCACGAAGAAGTGCTTCTTGTACCGCGTCCTCCGCATCGGCTCCCGAGCCGAGCATGCGGTAGCAGTGACGGAAGAGCTGCCTTTCGTATGGGGCAACAAGTGACGCGA
The DNA here is from genome assembly GCA_963734395.1 of uncultured Acidimicrobiaceae bacterium. Lineage (GTDB taxonomy): Bacteria > Actinomycetota > Acidimicrobiia > Acidimicrobiales > RAAP-2 > Bog-756. The sequence continues at coordinate 116,802 of CAVTGY010000007.1, forward strand.
AGGAGTTTTCATCCCCCCGGAGGGCGGCCGCCAACAGGTTGACCTCGCCTTCGGTGCCTTCGTCGATCACCTCGCTATTGTCTCAAAGGTGGCTGCGATCGATCAGGCGATGGGGCTTGCCACACCGACGACTTGGCCATGTGGATCGGCGAACAGCCCAAAACGGACTCCGGGGGCGTCGGTCGCCGCCTGCACGATCGTTCCACCCTTTTTCGCTGCTGAATCCAGGGCGGCGGCCACGTCGGCAACACCCACGAAGAAGGTGACCAGCGGGCTGCCACCTTGGAGCGGGCTGATGCCCCCGGGGATCGCACCCTCGACCCCGGTCTCCACGTAGGTGTAACCCGGGAATCCCCCTTCGGGAAACTTCCATCCGAAGAGGTCACGGTAAAAGGCGCGAGACCCGTCAGGATCGTTTGAACGGATCTCGAAATGGACTACGGGACTTGGCATGGCAACTCCTCATGTTTGTGAGCGAACGTCGGTTACATCCAGTACGACGAAGGCAGCACGCCAACTCTCGCGCTGCGAGAAGAATCTTCTTCGGGGCCAGAGCCGATTGAGTTGTCCACCAGCAGCCCCAGGGCGCCCCTGGAGGCCGACGTGCCAGCGTCCCGTCCTCAGATCACCTTGGCGATGGTCAGAAGACCGGTGGCCATGAGGAGGAGGTCGACGGCCCACGCGAAATGAGAGGGCTCCATCCGACCGCTTATCCTCGAACCCACGGCGATGCCGGCGATACAGGGCACGAGCGAGGAGGCAGCGAGGGCAAGGTCGAACGCCGTGATCAGTCCGGCCAGGGCCAGAAGGGGCAGACCAATGAGATTCGAGAGCACGAAGACCGCGGAGATGGTGGCTCGGAACCTGTCGTCACGGAACCCGGTCCTCCGTAGTTCATAGACGAGCGGCGGCCCATTGGTGGCCAGCGACGTATTGATGACGCCACTTACAAAGCCCATACCGAACGTTGTCGATCGGCGCGGTACCACCGGTTGGGGATTCATTCGGCGGGAGGAAACGATGATCCAGACGGCAGCCACACACGTCGTCACTCCGAGGGCGAGCCGCAGGGTGGTAGCCGGGATCACGCTCAAGATGATCACCCCGATCGGCGCACCAACGATGGCACCGAGTCCCAACCGGCGGGCGGTCGGCCATTCGATGTCTCGACGAAGGCGCAGGGCAAGCCAGGCGCATGTAACGGTTCCGTTCAGAAACACGATGACCACGGCACTCTTGGTCGGCACCACAAAGGCCATGAGCGGCACAGCAAGAAGTGCGAACCCGAAACCGACGGCTCGCTGAAGGGCAGCGGCGACAAACACAATGCCGGCGATAGCCGCGACAGTGCCGAGCGATATCACGCCGCGAACCTACTGGCGGTACGAGCCTCACGGGGTCGACTGCATCGATCCTCAAATGAGGTCCGACCTCGACAACGGTGTCGGCGCTGGGTGTACGGGGCGGTGCGGTAGAGGCAGGGGTCCCCACCCTGGGAGCGTTCCGGCCTGTTGATTCCGCCTGCCTTAGCATGTGACCGATTCAAGCCAGTCGCGATCATCCGGTTGCGGCATGGACGGCGCCGTCCGCTATGCACGGATGTCGCCCCGCCATCTCAAGCGGGGGTTGCAGTGACCGACATACCAGTGGAGCACAGCTTGTGGCCGTACCCGGCGTCCGTGGAACGTCAGGCGGGTGAGTGGCACCTCCCTCCGGAGGTCTCGGCGTCGGTGCAGCATCCGGAGATCGCCGAGTTCGATGCGATCGAGGCCCTCTGGTTCCTCCGACCGATCCGCGCCTCACTCGGCGAAGCAGCCGACCTACGAGTACGCCGTGCCGACGTTCCCACCGGTGCCTATCGCCTGGCCGTCGATGCCGCACGGGGTGTGGACATCGGGGTTTGCGACCGCGCCGGCCTTCTGGCCGCCGCCAGCACGCTTCGCCAGCTTCTCCCCGATGACGCTTGGCGGCCGACGCCAGTGACGCGTGGGACCTGGTTGGTGCCGGCAGTGGTCGTCGACGACCGGCCGGCGCACGAGTGGCGAGGCCTCATGATCGACGTGGCCCGACATTTCCTCCCGGTCAACCAGGTGCTGCGCTACGTAGACCTGATGGCAATGCACAAGCTCAACGTGCTCCACCTCCACCTCACTGACAACCAGGGATGGCGGGTCGAAAGCCGGTGCCGCCCCCAGCTCAACCAGGTCGCGAGTTGGAGACCGGAGACCTCCGTCGGCCATCCGTTGGAGGCAATCATGAGCGGTGAGAGCTCGTTGACGTTCGACGGCACGCCGCACGGTGGCTTGTACACGCACGCCGATCTCGCGGCCGTCGCTGCCCACGGGAGGGCCCGGGGCGTGACGGTGGTGCCCGAGATCGATCTTCCCGGTCACAGCGCTGCGCTCCTGGCGGCGGTGCCCGAGCTGGCCACCTCGGTGGCGCCGGTACGCTCGCACCCCGACGCCTTCGCGTCGCTGCGGCCCGCCACGATCTCGCCGGTGCCGTCCGCACTGGAGTTGATCGGCGAACTGCTCGGGGAAGTTGCCTCGGCTGTCGGCGGACCCTACCTGCACGTCGGCGGAGACGAAGCGGATCTGTCCGAGTGGGAAACAGCGCCCGAGGTCATCGAGCATCGCAAGACCCTGGCCTTGCCCGACGTCTCTGCCCTCCGTCGTCATCTCAACCAGACGCTGGCCTCGACCGTCCTGGGCTTGGGCCGGCTCCCCATCTTCTGGGACGAGGCGTTTGCGGCCGGGGGATTGGATGGCCGGGCGTTGGTGATGTGCTGGCGGGGCGAGTCGATCGGGCTTCGTGCCGCGAAAGCAGGCCACAAGGTGATCATGGCTCCGGTCGACCCGACGTACCTCGACTACGCCGAGATGGACAGCGCCGACGAACCGGTCGCGCTCGGCTATGGCAATGACGTCCGCCGGCTGGCTGCTTGGAAGCCACCTGGAGGCGGCCCGAGCCGCATCATCGGCTGCCATGCACCGATCTGGACCGAGGCGGTTCCCGATGCACGACTCCTCGACTATCGGGTGTTTCCCCGGCTCTGCGTGCTGGCGCAGGCCGCGTGGTCAGGGGGGCCCAGCGAGTGGCCGGAAAGCCGTGCTGCGCTGGAACGCCACTGTGGTCGGCTGCAGGCCGCCGGCGTCGAGTTCCGTCCCCTCGATGGCCCCCGTCCCTGGCAGCGTGGCGGTACCGGAGCCCGGAGATGGGCGGGCGGGATTCCCGTCGAGACGGTTGCGACATTCCTCGCTCAGCAGGTGGACGAGGAACTGTCGGCCAGAGCCACCGGTCACCCGGAGACGAGTTGAGGTGTGAACCCACGATGAGTCGCCACGGTGGCAGTATTCCAGTCAGATGCTTGCCGTGATGGCTCCCGTAGTGCGAACTTTGCTACCGATCACTGCCATCGTTTGGGCGCTATTTGAGATTCGCCAATCACTGCAACACAGGCCAGAGGCGACCGTGGCGGACCGGGGAAGCCGATTGGCAATCCGGTTCTCTTCCATTGTGGGAGTGGTCGGGGCCATTTTGTGCAAGAAGTCTTTTCCCTCGGCGGCGATTGGCACGCAGGCCACCGCCGAATGGATCGGACTGGTGTTCCTCTGGTGTGGCGCTGGCATGCGACTATGGAGCTTTCATGCGCTTGGCCGCTATTTCACCTTCACCGTGCAAACCAGCCAGGACCAACCGGTCATCTCGACCGGGCCGTACCGATTCATCAGGCATCCCAGCTACGCAGGAGTCCTTCTGGCCATCGTCGGTGTTGGGTTCATCCTCAACAACTGGGGTTCCCTGATCGTCCTCACCGTGGCCATCTCCTGTGGTCTGGTCTATCGCATCACCGTCGAGGAGCGGGCACTCTCTGCAGACCTCGGGGGCAGGTACCAGTCCTATGCCGACGGCCGAAAGCGACTTGTGCCATTCGTGTGGTGAAGCGGGCTACCTTGGTGTTCGAGTACCTTGGCCGACGGTGATAGCTCGAAACCTGGTCAGAGGCCCGCTTGTAACGAAACCCACGGCGATCGCGTTGTAGAGAGGCGCGGGGCCGGAGAGGCTCGTGAACCATCGAGAGTGAGGAGAGGGTATGCGTCGTGTCATGTTGGCAGTAGCAGCTTTGACGATTCCGGTGTCAGTGGCCACGGTCGGCCTGGTAGGTCTAGCCGCACCTGCTGGAGCGTCGGCTCCGGTGTCTTGTACGAAGGTCACCGGGTACGCATCGGGGAATGTGACCCTCAAAGGATGTGGCGGTGGGCTGGGCAAGGGCAGCGGCCCGGCCAGCGCATTGGCGACCACGGGGACGATTACCTGGAAGGGCCACCACAAGGGCACCACGACGGTTACCATCAGCTCGGTTACCACTCCAGTGGTCAGCCGGTGTGCCAAGGGCTCGACCGAGGAGGACGCCACCGGGACGGTAACCGCCGATACCAGTGGCAAGGTCGCAGTCGGCAGCCCGGTGTCCGGGGATGTCTGTGTGACCGCCCATGGGGCCATCAGCCTGGTGAAGCACACGGTCGCCACCCTCTGACCGCCGCCTAGTTCAACGACAGTAAAGCGACAGTGAGGCCCCGCCATGCCGGCGGGGCCTCATTTGTCGTTCCCAACGATCACCATGCCGTTCTCAGCATCAACCACCGGAATGAGGGGCGTGCCATGGATTGGCATTGCTGGATCGGGCCCGTGAACTCAGTGGACGGGTCTGAATCCAGAGTCTCTGAACCCCGAGTCCCTGAGTCGATCCGACACATCTGAAACCCCGCTATCAGGATCACAAGCTGGCCGAATCAGGTGTAACTTCGCACCGGACGCTCGGATTTGTTTTTGACGATTCGATCGGCGGTCGAGGTGCACCTTCATGACGATCGGACCAGACTTCGATGGGGTACTGACCGCTGCTCGGGCCGGGGAAGACTGGGCCTTCAGCTTGCTTTATCGGGATGTGAACCCATCCCTTTTGCGCTATCTGGGAGCCCAGGCGCCAGGCGCCGCCGAAGACCTTGCATCCGATACCTGGCTGGCTGTGGCGGGGCACCTGGGATCGTTCGTGGGAGGCGAGCGAGCATTCCGAGGATGGTTCTTCACAATCGCCAGACATCGGCTTGTCCAGCATTGGCGAGACAACGGTCGCCGACCTGTCGTGGTGGCAGCGCCTGAATCGTTCGTAGAGCGCGCCGGATCTGAGGATACGGAAGCCGCTGTACTCGCTCTGGTTTCTGCCCAGGAGGCCGCTGCGGTCATCGCCTCGGCTCTGACACCGGATCAGGCAGAAATCGTTCTTCTTCGTATCCTGGCTGGCCTCGATGTCGAGCAGGTGGCCGAGATCCTGAACAAGCGTCCGGGCACGATACGAGTGCTTCAGCACCGGGCACTCCGGCGATTGGCACAGACATTCTCTATCGAATCGTTAACGCGATGAGTGACGAACGCGTTTGGAACGACGAAATGGGACTCCTCCAGACCGACGACACCATTGCTGAACGGTTGCTCTCTGGTGAGCTGCACCCGGACGACGCCCCTCCCGCTTACGCCGGCTTGGCTCGAATCATCGACGTTGCCACCAGCCCGACTGCCCCCGCTGAGTTGACCAGTGAACGGTCGGTGGTGGTCGCCTGCTTGGACGCAGTTCGCTCAGCGGCTCCCAAAGGTCCCACAAGCTCTCGCAGTTTTTTGAAGCTGACCCGGATAACGCCGGCCAAAGTGGTGGCCGGCGTCCTTGCCTTTGGATTTCTGGCCACCGGAACTGCCGCGGCGGCAACCGGCATCCTGCCGACGCGAGCCCAGACCATGGTGGCGCGCGCTCTATCGCACGTCGGCATCTCGGTTCCCCGGCCCAACTCCGAATCCGGTGGTGGATCTACGAATCGGGGCAGCCACGCCACCTCCGAGTCCGCCGACGGCACCGCCCTTTTCAACCAATGCTCCGCTTTCTTGGCTAGTTCCTCCGGCAATGCAAGCGGGGGCGGCTTCGGAAATGACCGTTATGCGGGCTTCTCGAGTCTGATCGCCAGTCACGGAGGAACAGCCACCTCAACCACCAGCTTCTGCAAGATCTTGGTCTTCAATCACGATCTTCACGCCACGTCTGTTCCGGGAAACTCCGGAGTCGGGAACGCCGGCTCCACTAGCCCGGTGCTCGGGGGCACCACATCGAATCCGTCCAAACCGGGCAACTCCGAGTCCAACTCGACGGCGTCACCGTCGGGGCAGGGCCGAGCAACCAGCCCATCCACTCCTGGAAATTCCGGGTCCCACCCGACCTCATCGCCTCCCGGTCAGACCAAAGCAACGAATCCATCGGGCCCGGGCAACTCCGGCTCCCACGGCACCGGTGCACCTCCCGGTCAGACCAAGGCAGCGAGCACATCGGTCCCGGGTAACTCCGGGTCCCACGGCACTGGTGACCCTCCGGGTCAGACCAAGGCAACCAATCCATCGGGCCCGGGTAACTCCGGTTCCCACGCTGCAGGATGACGTGATCTATGTGATGGAGTGACCTATGTGGTAGTGCAGTCGGCCCAGCTTCCTTGCACATGGACATTCCCGGTGGCTTTGTTCGTCGGAGAGTAGCCAAGGGGTATTGGCACCAACGTCATGTCGATACTCCCCGGTGACCCTCCGCTGGAGACGGTCATCGTCCCATCCGTACCTGGGTAGTTGTTCGCCCACGAGTAGGTCGTCCCTTTTGTGGTCGTCAGCCGCACGGCCGCAGTGGTTGATGAAGCTGGGTAGGTGGTGGAGCTACTGGTGTTCGGCACATAGAGGACCAGGTTCAGGGGCGAATTCGAGACCTTGGCAACATCGGGGAATGCCACGGTCACCTGGTTGGGGACGGTATCGCTACCAACCTGGCATTTCTTGGTGTAGTCCCCTACGACATGGCCGCTGAGATGAAGGTTCACCGATTGAGATGACGAGCTCGACGGCGCCGGCGATGGTGACGACGAAGTACATGCGGCCAGGGTCATGGAGAGGGCCACCGCGGTGACCCCGAGGGTTGCCGCCCTTCCCAATTTCCTTGGACGATCCTGTCTTGTCTCCGCAAGGATTCTCATCGGACCATTATTATGTACGGTCGGCCCCGGTTGCATGACCCTGAGAACCAGCCTTGGGCCGGGCCTTCGGCTCACGATTTTTTGGCGCCCTCGGCAGGACTCGAACCTGCGCTCACGGCTCCGGAGGCCGATGCTCTATCCGCTGAGCTACGAGGGCAAAAGACCGGTGGGGCACTCGGTCGGGTCGACCGGTGATGCACCACACGGGCTGCCAACTCTAGTGCGAGGACCAGGGACCGGACCCGGACAACGCCGACTGGAACCTCCCCACGGCGTATCCTCGCATCACCATGTCCACCCGCGATCACCTGGCCGAAGCCGTGAGCAAGGCGGTCGCCACCGTTGCCGAGCGGGAGGGGCTCGACCTCGAGGTCGAGCCCGCCTCGGTGCCCCTTGAGCGCCCGGCCAATCGTGAAAACGGCGACTGGAGCACCACCGTCGCCCTGAGCGCCGCCAAAAAGGCGAAGAGCAATCCCCGCCAGCTGGCCGCTTCGCTGGTCGAGGTGCTCGTGGCCCAACCGCCCGCACATACCAAGGCGATCCAGGTGGCCGGACCGGGCTTCATCAATTTCGAGCTCGACGACGGGTGGCTGCACGAGGCCCTCGGTGAGTTGCTCGACCAAGGTGAGAACGGGTACGCCCGACCCGACGTCGGCCATGGCGAACGGGTGCAGGTCGAGTTCATCTCGGCCAATCCGACCGGCCCCATCCATGTGGGAAACGGATGGTGGGGGAGTTATGGCGACTCCCTGGCCCGGGTGCTGGCCCGAGCCGGATACCAGGTCAGTCGCGAGTACTACGTGAACGACACGGGCGGACAGATCAGGGCCTTGGGGGAGAGCCTGTTGGCCCGGCGGCACGGCCGAGAGGTTGCAGAGGGCGGTTACCAGGGCGAGTACGTGACCGAACTGGCCGACTCCTACGCCGGACCCGACGACCTCACTGCCGCCGGCCGGTGGGCGGCGGACCAGATCCTCGACCGCATCCGGGCCACGCTGGCCTCGGTGGGCATCGTGTTCGACGAGTGGTACAGCCAGGCATCCATCGAGGAGAGCGGGGCGGTCGACGAGACCATCGGACTTCTCGCCGACAAGGGACTGGTGTTCGAGCAGGACGGGGCCACCTGGTTCCGAGCCACCGAGTTGGGTGACAATCGCGACCGGGTGCTGCGCAAGTCGGATGGTGATGCCACCTACCTGGCCGGTGACCTCGCCTACCACCGCGACAAATTCCTCATTCGCGGATTCGACCGGGTGATCGACGTGTTCGGTGCCGACCACCACGGGCAGGTGGCCTCCCTGATGGCCGGCGTCGAAGCCCTCGGCATCGATCCCAGTCGCCTCGAGGTCAAGCTCGGCCAGATGGTTTCGCTGGTGGACGGCGACGAGGCGGTGAAGATGGGGAAGAGGGCCGGCAACGCCATCCCCCTCGACGCACTGGTCGCCGACATCGGCCCCGACGCCACCCGGATACTCAGCCTGATGACCTCGCTCGATCAGGCCAGCACCTTTGACCTGTCGGCGGTGCGTGAGCAATCGGTCGAAAACCCGGTGTTCTACGTACAGATGGCCAGCGCCCGGATCGGCGGCGTGGGCCGGAAGGCAGCGGAACGGCGAGTCGAGCGGTTGCCTCGCGACCAGGTCGACCTGACCCTGCTCACCCACCCGCGGGAACTCGAGCTCATCCGCTGCCTCGAAGAGCTCCCCGAAGTGGTGGCCGCCGCCGCCGCCGATCGTGCCCCGACCAGGGTCACCACCTGGGTGCGGCGCCTGGCCACCTGCTTCCACGGCTTCTATCACGACTGCCCGATCCTGGCCGACGGGGTGGACCCGGCTCTGGCCCAGGCCCGACTGTGGCTGGTCGAAGCCACCCGGATCGGGCTCTCCATCGGCCTCGGCCTGCTCGGCGTGGCGGCACCCGAGGCGATGTGACCGACGCCGATCCAACAGCCCTTCGACCGGGGAGGGACCTGTTCGAACCGGTCGACCGCCGCCTGCTGCCGATGACCGCGGAGCTCGGGAGCTCCGGAGGACTGGGGGTCGGTGGCGTCGACCTGCTCGATCTGGCCGAGGAGTTCGGGACCCCGTTGTTCGTCTACGACGAGGTCCACCTCCGGGCCCGCTGCCGCGAGGCAGTCGAGGCATGGGGTGACGGGGTGGCCTATGCCACCAAGGCCTTCCTGTGCATGGCCATGGCCCGGTTGGCCTACGAAGAGGGGATGTGCCTCGACGTCTCCACCGGGGGAGAGTTGCATGTGGCGCTGTCGGCTGGCGTGCCGGCAGGGCGTCTGGTGCTCCACGGCAACAACAAGTCCGCTGACGAGCTTGCCGCCGCGCTGGAGGTGGGGGTGGGTCGGTTGGTCGTCGACTCGTTCGACGAGATCGACCGCCTCGAGCGACTGCTGTCTCGAGCGGCGCCCGGCGGCCGACCACCGGCGCCCCCGGCGGTCCTGGCCAGAATCACCCCCGGCGTCGAAGTGCACACCCATCGATTCATCCGAACCGGCCAGGACGATTCGAAATTCGGTTTCGGGTTGGCGTCGGGGGCGGCGACCAGGGCGGTCGACCGGCTGTCGGGACTGCACGCCCGAGGTGTCCTCGAGTTCGTCGGCATCCACGCTCACCTCGGGAGCCAGGTCTTCTCCTTGGCACCGTTCGCCCAGGCCATCGAGGTGCTGGCTGCGTTCTTCGCACCCCTCGGTCTTCCCGAACTGGTGGTCGGCGGGGGACTCGGCGTGGCCTATGTCAACGGAGAGGAGGCACCGCCCATCGCCCAGTGGGCCTCCTCGGTGAAGCAAGCCTGCAGGAAGGCCGGCATCCCCGATTCGGTGAGAGTGACCGCAGAGCCGGGGCGGTCGATCGTGGCGTCCGCGGCGATCACCCTGTACCGGGTGGGAACCATAAAAGACGTCCCCGGGCACCGTACCTACGTGTCGGTGGACGGAGGGATGAGCGACAACCCCCGACCGGTGCTCTACGGGAGCGGGTACGAGGCATTCCTGCCGCGCAGTCCCGGTGCGGTGCGTCCCCTGGCGGTCCGTGTGGTGGGCAAGCACTGCGAGACCGGCGATGTGGTGGTGTCCGAGGGCTTCGTTCCCGAGGACCTGTCGGTCGGCGACATCCTGGCCACCCCGGTCACCGGTGCTTACGGGCACTCGATGGCATCCAATTACAACAAGGTGCCCCGGCCGGCGGTTGTCTTCGTTGCTGACGGCGAAGCCCGGGTGGTGGTCCGCCGGGAGACCTTGGACGACTTGATCCGCCTGGACCTCTGAAGCACCTTCCGACTTCCGGCCAGGCGGTAGCGTGACTGGGTGACCTCGGCACCCTCCTCCGAACGCACCGTCCGCTTGGCGGTGCTCGGATGCGGCAACGTCGGTTCCGCCCTGGTCGGCATAGTGCAGGATCGTGCCGCCGAGCTGGCCGTCCAGAGCGGCGCTCGCCTCGAGCTTGCCGGGATCGCCATCAACGATCTGAGCCGGGAACGCGGCCCGCACATTCCCGAGGAACTGCTCACCACCCGGGCAGCGGATCTGGTGACTGATCCGTCCGTCGACGTGGTGGTGGAGCTCATCGGGGGTCTTGATCCCGCCGCCAACCTGGTACGTGCCGCACTGGATGCCGGGAAGCCGGTAGTGACCGCCAACAAGGCGTTGTTGGCTTCGACCGAGGGAGTCGCACTGCGGGCCCTGGCCAAGAAGCGGGGCGTGGACCTGCTCTACGAGGCCGCGGTGGCGGGGGCCATCCCGTTGGTCCGCGCCCTGCGTGAGTCCCTGACCGGCGAGCGGATTCGCAGGGTGATGGGCATCGTCAACGGCACCACCAACTTCATTCTCACCAAGATGGGCGAGCAGGGGGCGGACTTCGCCGACGTCCTGGCCCAGGCCCAGGCCCTGGGCTTGGCCGAACGTGACCCGACCGACGATGTGGAGGGATACGACGCCGCGGCCAAGGCGGCCATTCTGGCCGGGGTGGCCTTCGGGTACGACGTCGCCGGCGCCGACGTGATGCGCGAGGGGATCACCGGTATCCGGGCGGTCGACGTCGAGTTCGCCGAGCGCTTGGGGTACGCAGTGAAGCTGCTGGCCATCGTGGAGCGCACCGGCGACGACGCGGTGTCGGTCAGGGTCCATCCCGCCCTGGTGCCGCGGACCCATCCGCTCGCCGGGGTCCGCGACGCCTTCAACGCCGTGTTCATCGAGGGGGAGGCTGCGGGAGAGCTGATGCTCTACGGCCAAGGGGCGGGAGGACTGCCCACGGCCAGTGCGGTGGTCGGTGACCTGATCGACGCAACCCGAAACCTGCTGGCCGGAACCACCGCCCCGTCGCCGGATCGGAGGCCGGCACACCTCCTCCCCGAGTCGGAGCTCGAATTCCAGTACTACGTGAGCCTCGACGTGACCGATCGCCCCGGCGTGCTAGCTGGGGTGACCAAGGCCTTCGGTGACCATCAGGTGTCCATCCGATCGATGGAACAGGAGGGCATCGGCGATGAGGCGCGGCTGATGCTCCTCACCCATCTGGCTCGCGAGGGCGATATACGTGCCACCCAGCAGGCCCTTGCCCAACTCGGCACGGTCGCACGGATCGGTGGCGTACTGCGGATCGTGGGTGACGGCGAGTGACCGAAGCAACCAGATCGAGCGCGCAGGGAATTGTCGGGTGGCAGGGGATCATCGAGGAGTACCGTCAATTCCTGCCGGTGTCCGATGCCACACCGGTGATCACGTTGCAGGAGGGAGGCACCCCACTCCTTCCCGCGCCGCGTCTGTCGGCTCGGGTGGGGGCCCGGGTCCTGTTGAAAGTGGAGGGGGCCAATCCGACCGGCTCCTTCAAGGACCGGGGCATGACCGTGGCCATCTCCAAGGCCGCCGAAGAGGGGGCCAAGGCGGTGGTGTGCGCGTCGACCGGCAATACGTCGGCGTCGGCTGCCGCATACGCGGCCCGGGCCGGATTGACCTGCGCGGTGCTCATTCCCGAGGGCCACATCGCGTTGGGCAAGCTCGCCCAGGCCCTCATCCACGGCGCTCGGGTTCTGCAGGTCCGGGGCAATTTCGACCAGTCGTTGACCATCGTGCGGGAGCTGGGTGAACGGGCGCCGGTGACGGTGGTCAATTCGGTAAACCCGTATCGGATCGAGGGCCAGAAGTCGGGTGCATTCGAGATCGTGGATGCTTTGGGGGACGCGCCGGAGGTGCACTGCATTCCGGTGGGCAATGCCGGAAACATCACTGCCTACTGGAAGGGTTATCTCGAATTCAAAGAGGCAGGGCGGTCCACCCGCCTTCCACGCATGCTCGGCTTTCAGGCCGCGGGGGCCGCTCCGATCGTGGAGGGACACCCCATCGACAACCCCGATACGGTCGCTACGGCGATTCGGATCGGCAATCCGGCAAGTTGGTACGGTGCCACCTCGGCGGCTTCCGAATCCGGAGGCGGAATCAGTGCGGTGTCCGACGAGGAGATCCTTGCCGCCTACCGGTTCCTTGCCGCCGAGGAGTCGGTGTTCTGCGAACCGGCGTCAGCAGCCTCGGTCGCCGGACTGCTCAAAGCCGGTCTGCCCGACGGGATCGGTGCGGACGCCACGGTGGTTTGCGTGCTCACCGGCCACGGACTGAAGGATCCGGACATCGCCATAAGCCAGATCTCGGTGCCCACCGTGGTCGACGCCGATCTTGGCGCAGTCCTGGAGGAGTTGTCGCTGTAACCTCCGTCGAGCGGACTGATCCGATGTCCGGTCGGTGCAGCCGGCTGTGCTCTCACCGACGGGACCCGGGTGGGGGTGAGCCGGTTGTTGCCCGAGCCCTCGGATCCCTGTAGTATGGGTGCACCTTCGCTTCCACAAATTGCCCGTTCGGGCTTGTGAGCGGGACCTTCTGGTTTCATTTCGCAGATGTGGCCAGCCCGCATGCAGCGTAGGGGGGAGTAGCAGCGAGAGTCGATCTCGTTGTAGGCAACTCCCCACCCCCGATTCCCTGGCAAGCGGAGTCAATCCACCTGCCAACGAGGACACTTGAAACGAGGAGGCCGATGACTGCCGAACAGCAGCTCGAGCGCTCGGTGTTGGAGGGCAAGGAGCGAGATGAGCTCCAAGCCATCGCACAGGCACTGTCTGTGAAGACCAACACCCGTACGAAAAAAGCCGACATGATCGATGGCATCCTTCGAGCCACCGGCGTGTCCGTCGACGAAGGCAACCCGCCGACGACCAATGGCGATTCCCCGGCCAACGGCCCTGCCGCCAGCCGTCGGAGGAACGCCTCCGGTCGCTCGCCAGACGCAGCGGAGGGGGATGGCGGCGCCGTCCATTCGTTCGGCCCCACGGACGACCTGGATCGTGCCGGGAGCCCCGTCGATCTGGATGACGAGCTCGACGGCGCCGGGCCCACCGACGTCGGCACGGAGCCGAATCCTGCCGGCGGTCAAGACGAAACGGAAGGCGGGTCGGACGGTCGGGAATCTCCATCCGGCCAGCACGGTCCCTCGGGCCAAATGAGCGAGCAACCGCTACGTCAGGGTGGTCAATACGGCGGCAACGGCCAGGCGGGCAACCGGAACAACCAGAACAACCAGAACAACCGCAACAATCGAAACAACAACCGCAACAACCAGAACAACAACCGCAACAACCAGGGCGGCAACGACGACGTCGGCAATCGCCGCAGCAACAGGAGGCGACGGGGGCGCGACCGGCAGGGTGGGGGTGCCGAGGGAGATCTCCAGGGTTCGGGAAGCAATCAGGATCAGCAGTACCAAGGAGAGCTCATCCCGGTCCGAGGGCTGCTCGACCTCCGCGACGAGGGCTACGGGTTCCTTCGCTGCGATGGCTATCTGCCGTCCTCCAAGGACGTCTATGTCTCGATCAGCCAGGCGCGCCGATTCGCGCTTCGCAAGGGTGACAGCATCGAGGGCTTCTGCCGACCCGCCGGCAACACCGAAAAGTATCCCGCCCTCCTCCAGATCGACACGGTCTCGTCACTGGATCCGGAAGCGGCGCGCAACCGCCCGCGGTTCGAGGACCTGACTCCGCTCTTTCCGGACGAGAAACTGAATCTCGAAATGCCCGGTGAGAAGGAGAACATGACCACGCGAATCGTGGATCTGCTGTCTCCCATCGGAAAGGGCCAGCGCGGGTTGATCGTGTCGCCTCCCAAGGCTGGGAAGACGACGGTGATGAAACACATCGCTCACTCGATCGAGGCCAACAACCCCGACGTCCACCTCATGGTGTTGTTGGTCGACGAGCGCCCCGAAGAGGTCACCGACATGCGTCGTTCGGTGAAGGGCGAAGTGGTGGCGTCGACATTCGACCGTCCGGCGGAGGAGCACACCTCGGTCGCCGAGCTGTCCATCGAGCGAGCCAAGCGCCTGGTTGAGTCGGGTCGCGACGTGGTGATCATCCTCGACGGCATCACCCGGTTGGCACGTGCGTACAACCTCGGCCAGCCGGCCACCGGACGAATCATGTCCGGCGGTGTCGACTCGGGCGCTCTCTACCCCCCCAAGAAGTTCTTCGGCGCCGCGCGCAACATCGAAGAGGGGGGCTCGCTCACCATTCTGGCCACCGCCCTGGTGGAGACCGGTTCGAAGATGGACGAGGTCATCTTCGAGGAGTTCAAGGGAACCGGAAACATGGAGCTCCGTCTCGACCGTCGCCTGGCCGAGCGCAGGCTGTACCCGTCGATCGACGTCAACGCCAGCTCCACTCGACATGAGGAGCTCCTCTTCGACCGATCGCAGCTCCAGCAGGTGTGGAAGCTCCGCCGGGTGCTCAATGCCCTGGCCAACGAGGGCAGTGCCGCCGCCGGCCTCGAGCTGCTCATGGACAAGATCCGGACAACCAAGAGCAACGACGAGTTTCTGGCCGAGATCGCCAAGGGTCCTGCTACCTGAGTTGCCCGAGCTGCGGCCCGCTGCCCTGGCGAACCGGCCGGGGCCTGGCTCCGTTACACTCTCAACGCTGCGAGCCGGCAGTCGTCCGACGCCTGATCGCCGCACACACAGGAGATAGCCATGAAGACAGACATCCACCCCTCCTACGTCGAATCCTCGGTGCGTTGCTCATGTGGCAATGCCTTCACGACCAGATCGACGAAATCGGAGATCCACCTGGAGCTGTGCAACGAGTGCCATCCGTTCTTCACCGGAAAGCAGAAATTGGTGGACTCAGGTGGTCGGGTGGAGCGGTTCCAGCGTCGCTACGCCAAGTCCGGCTCGCGCAAGAAGGCGTCGGCTCCACCTCCCGCCTGATCCGGTGTTGTCCGCCGGCCCGGAATTGGATCGTCGGTAATAGCCCGAATCAGTCCGACCCTCGCTCTCATAAGAGCGAGGTCCATTTGTGGGCCGGAGCAACTATTGGCGTCCCCAAAGACCCCCGTCAAGGGGATCCGTTTGCTTTCGATACGCTTCCGCGTACTTCCATGTGCAATGCCATGTGCTGGCGATCATATGGGAATAACCGCGATGCGCGGTTGGAGTACGACCGTCCGTGGGCATTCTTAATTGGTGTGGTCTATTGGTGAATTCGAGTGCCATACTTGGGGTGTCGGGGCAGGGGTTGGGTCGTTTTGCAAGGATTTTGCCGAGCGCTCATCTCCCCGAATTGATACCAATCATTTAGAGCCGCACGTCGGTCGAGGAGGAGCTGCAATCATGGGGATTCGTTCGGTATTTGGCAAGGGGCCTGCCCAAAAAGATTCCGGGGGCATTGAGGCCGAAGACGGCGTTGAAGAGCTACCGAGCGACCGGCGCCATTTGTTGAAGATTCTCGGAGCAACAGCTGCCGGTGCGGTGGGAGCCAGTTTGCTCGAAGCCATCCCGGCCGGGGCCACCCCGGGCAGCGCGGTGCTGGCGGGCGAGACCAATACCTCCAATGCCATTACCACGGTGACCACCACTTCGGGCGACGGTCTCTCGGGGATTACGTCTGATGGCGACGCACACGCCGTCTCCGGTATCAACACCAACGCGACCGGCGGCGTTGGGGTGGGGGCGTCGGCCGTGAATGGCGTCGGCCTCTCCGCCGCGGGCGGCCTGGCCCCGATCTACCTGGCTCCCGCAGCTGCCGCCGGCGCTCCGTCCTCCGCGGCCGACGTGGGCATGCTGTACGTCGATTCGCACGGGGTGTTCTACCGGTGCATAGCGTCGGGTACGCCGGGGACCTGGGTGCCGATCTATTCGGTCGTCCCCCTGGCTGCGCCGGTGCGGGTGATCTCCACTCCCTCGGGACCCAGCAACAAGGGCGGTCTCACCGGCCCGTTCGGTCCCGACGGCACCACCCACACCACTTCCGTCCTGACCGGAGGCTCGACCGGCATACCTGCCAGCGCTGTCGGTGTCGTCGGGAACCTGGTGGTGTCGGGAAACGGGGCCACCCTCAATGGCGACGGCTTTCTCACGCTGTTCCCGGCAGGGACGCCTAATCCCGGCACCTCCAGCCTCAACGCCGGGGGTGCGGCCTTCGCCACCTCCAACGGGGTGACGGTGGCATTTGGGACGGGTGGCAATGCGGGGCAGCTCTCCTTGTCCTGGCAAGGCGGTGGAACCCCGTTGCCGTGCCAGGTCTTCCTGGACGTGACCGCCTACATCCTGTAGACGAGCGCTGTCCGGATTCCGACGTCGGGCCACGGCAATGGCACGCCCGTTGGGGTGATCGCCACCGGTCCTGGCGCGGCGTAACGACGTTCCCGAGTCCTGCCGGGGAACGGAGGTCGTCAGCACCGGTGGGGCTACCCTTGGCTGGTGTTCAACGAGCGGATGCACGACCGCATGAAGGAGCTTGAGCGGGAGTACGAGGCGGTTCTCGCCGAGCTCAGCGATCCGGACCTCTCTTCGGATCCCAACCGGCTTCGCGAGGTCGCCCGCCGCCACCGTGAGCTCGAAGCGCCGGTCCAGTCCTGGCGCGACCTGCAGGCCGCCGAGTCCGATCTCGAAGCCGCCCGTGAGATGTTCAACGACGCGTCGGGCGACGAGCGTGAGCTGGCCCAATCGGAGGTGCTCGAAGCCGAAGAGGAGATCGCCCGCCTCGAGGAAGAGCTCCGGCTCCGACTGATACCCCGGGACCCCAACGCCGGTCGCAACGTGATCATCGAGATCCGGGGCGCCGAAGGTGGTGAGGAGGCGAACCTCTTCGCCAAGGACCTCTACGAGATGTACTCCCGGTATGCCGCCACCAAGGGATGGAAGGTCGAGGTGCTCTCTTCCAGCCCCTCCGAACGAGACGGGCTCAACGAGATCACCTTCGTGGTCAAAGGAGAGGACGCCTGGCAGAAGCTCGAGCACGAAGGGGGTCCGCACCGGGTCCAGCGGGTGCCGGTCACCGAGTCCCAGGGTCGGATCCACACCTCATCGGCGGCCGTGACGGTGCTGCCCGAGGCCGAGGAGGTCGACGTGGCCATCGACCCGAGCGATCTGAAGGTCGACGTCTACCGGTCGACCGGACCCGGTGGCCAGTCGGTCAACACCACCGATTCCGCAGTGCGGATCACCCACCTTCCCACCGGCCTGGTGGTGGCCATGCAGGACGAGAAGAGCCAGATCCAGAACCGTGCCAAGGCCATGGTGGTCTTGCGTTCGCGTCTTCTCAAGGCGGAACAGGACCGCCAGGCCGCCGAGCTCTCCCAACAGCGACGGAATCAGGTAGGTGGTGGCGGCCGTTCGGAGAAGATCCGCACCTACAACTACAAGGACAACCGGGTGACCGACCATCGGATCAAGCTGACCCTGCACAAGCTGGACCGGATCCTGATGGGTGATCTCGATGAACTGACCGATGCACTGATGGCCGACAAGCGCTACCGCCAGCTGGGAGACGAGTGACGCGATGGCAGAGGGGCGGCCGGTGACCGCCGATGTAGACGGGTGGTCGCCCCCACCCGCCGGCGCCGCCGATCGATCGGCCCTGGTGGCTTCGATCGCCGGCCGGGTCGGCTCGCGGCAGGAGGCGGTCTGGATCGTCGATCACGGCGGCGTAGATCAGGCCCAGGCGTTGGCCGACCGCAGAGCGGCCGGTGAACCCCTCCAGTACGTACTCGGTCGCTGGCCGTTCCGGTCGGTCGAACTTCGGCTCGATCGGCGGGTCCTCATACCCCGCCCGGAAACCGAGCAGGTGGTCGAAGTCGCACTCAAGGAACTGGACCGGATCTGCTCCAGACCGGAGGCCGGTGCTTGCGTCGCCTCGGCGGGGGGAAGTTCCCAGCGGCGGTGCGTGGACCTCGGGACCGGCTCGGGAGCGATCGCGCTGTCGCTGGCCACCGAGGGAGGTGCGCGGTGCCCGGACACACAGATCTGGGCCGTCGACGATTCACTTCCCGCCCTGGAGGTGGCGGCGGCGAACCTGGGAGATCTGGCGGCGTCGGATGCCGCCGCCGCGGCACGGGTGAGGTTGGCCCATGGATCGTGGTTCGACCCCCTTCCTCCCGAGCTGCTCGGACGAGTCGACCTGGTGGTGTCTAATCCGCCTTACGTCGGCGTGTCCGAGTTTCCCGGTCTGGATCCGTCGGTGCGTGAGTGGGAGCCCGAGTCGGCGCTGGTGGCGGGGCGAGGTGCGGATGGTGTCGAGGGGATGGCCGCCGTCGAAACCATCCTCGCCGGTGCCCCGCGCTGGCTGGTGGACGGCGGAGCCGTGGTGGTGGAGATCGCCCCACGCCAGGCGGAATCTGCCATCGACGCGGCCCGTCGAGCCGGCTTCGGACGGGTGGTCACCCGACCGGATCTGGCCGGCAGGCCTCGGATGTTGGTGGCCAGGCGGTAGCGGTGAACGTCACGGTTGACGGCACCGACCCCGAGGCGATGGACGTCGCCGCCGAAGCGTTGCAACAGGGGAGCGTGGTGGCATTCCCGACGGACACCGTCTACGGACTCGCTGTCGACCCACGCCGTCCCGGCGCAGTCGAGCGTCTGTTCTCGCTGAAGGGGCGGCCCTCGGATGTTCCGCTTCCCATCCTGGTCGGCAGCCGCGAACAGGTGTGCTCGGTGGCGGGCCGCCTGGACGACGCCGCCGACGATCTGGCCGGCCGATTCTGGCCGGGGCCGCTGACCCTGGTGGTGCCCCGTGCCGATGGGTTCCGGATCGACCTGGGCGGGCCCCCGTCGACCGCCCATACCGTGGGGATCCGCTGGCCCGATCACCAGCTGATCGGGCAGATGTGTGACCGATTGGGGCCGTTGGCGGTCACCAGCGCCAACCGTCACGGCTCCCCGCCGGCGACGACAGCGGACCAGGTGGCGGGGGCGTTCGCCGGATCCGACGGGCCGACGATCATCGTCGACGGCGGGTTGTGCAGCGGCGACCCCTCCACCGTCGTCGAGTGCCTCGGGCAGGCGATCCGGTGTCTGCGAGAAGGTGCCATCGGGTGGAGCGAGATCTCCGGTCCGCCAGGCCCCAATCCCTGAGTCACACCACCGCTCGGCCCACCGAGGAATGAGCAGCTGTTGTCCACTACCATTCGGTGGCTCGAGGGATGACCAACGGGAGGTGACCACGTGTTCTCGAAGATCGTCGCGGGAACCGACGGCTCTGACACCGCGGCGGCGGCGGTGGCGCTCGCCGTCAAACTTGCCCGCCAGAACGATGCCGCGCTGCATCTGGTGGTCGGAGTCCACAGCCCGGCCGCAGTGGCCGTGCCGTCGGGTGGAGCCAGTGTTTCGGACCCTTCCGGTGGCGCACAGTTGCGCAATGCCGCACAGCGGATGCTGGAGAACGTCGCCGAGGGCGTTGAGAACCTCGATGTCGAGATCCACATCGAGTCGGGAAACCCGGCGGACGTGATCGTGCGGGTGGCCGATGAGGTTGGCGCCGATCTCATCGTGGTCGGGAGCAAGGGGATGAGCGGCACCCGGCGGATCATGGGGTCGGTCCCCAACAGGGTGGCCCACAAGGCGGGCTGCCATGTGCTGGTGGCGAAGACCACCTGACCGGAACCGGTCGGGCGATCCCGATCGCCGATCCCCCGGGGACAGGGAGGGGTTGACGTTGGACCCTCGGACAGGGAACACTGGTATCCCTATGGGAACTGAGCTGGATGTCCGCGGAAGGGTAATCATTATCGACTAGGCGCATACCGACCGGTGTGTGCCTTTTGACCGTCCACTTGGTGGGCGGTTTTTCAATTGCCGAGCATCCGCTCGGACCCGGTGGCCATGAGCTGGGATAAGGACACCAGACCGGCGACGACAAGCCCAAGCGGAGCCGGTGGATGGTGTCCGCGGTAGAAAGAACGAGACGAGAGAAGGATCTGGACCAAGTGAACACCTACGAGGTTGGCCTGATAGGAGGGGACGGAATCGGCCCCGAGGTGGTGGCCGAAGCACTCAAGGTGGTCGAAGCCACCGGCGTGTCGGTGGCCGCCACCCCCTACGACCTGGGCGCCGACCGCTACGTGCGCACCGGTGAGATCCTCCCCGATTCGGTTCTCGGCGAGCTCCGTGGCCACGACGCAATCCTCCTCGGCGCGGTCGGCCCCCCGGTCGGCTCTGACGCCGTGCCCGCCGGGGCGCTCGAGCGAGGGCTCCTTCTCCGTCTCCGTTTCGAGCTGGACCTGTACATCAACATGCGCCCGTTCACCGGCGTGCCCGGTGCGCTGGCGCCGGCCTGCGATTTCGTCGTGGTCCGTGAGAACACCGAGGGAACCTACGCCGGCGAGGGAGGATTCCTGCGACGAGGGACTCCATTCGAGGTGGCCACCCAGGGATCGGTCAACACCCGCCACGGGGTCGAGCGGTGTTGCCGATTCGCCTTCGCGCTGGCGGCGGGCAGGCCCCGCCACCATCTGACCCTGGTGCACAAGACCAACGTGCTGACCTTTGCCGGTGACCTCTGGCAGCGCACCGTCAGCGAGATCTCGACCGACTATCCCGCCGTCACCCGCGACTACAACCATGTGGATGCCACGTGTATCTACCTGGTCGAGCAGGCGGAACGCTACGACGTGATCGTCACCGACAATCTGTTCGGGGACATCATCACCGACCTGGCCGGTGCCATCGCCGGTGGTATCGGCTACGCGGCGTCGGCCAACCTCAACCCGGAGCGCACCGGACCATCCCTCTTCGAGCCTGTGCACGGTGCCGCCCACGACATCGCCGGCACCGGAAGGGCGAATCCGGCCGCCGCCATCCGTTCGGCAGCGCTGATGCTCGACCACCTCGGCGAACACTCCGCCGCCGACAAAGTGAACCAGGCGGTCGCCGACTTCATCGTGTCCAACCCTGATCCGGCTCTCTCCACCTCCGCAATCGGCGATGCAATCGCAGAAAGGCTCTGAGCATGCCCATTACCCCGACTGACAAGATCTGGATGGACGGCGAGATGGTCGACTGGGCCGACGCCACCGTTCACGTGCTCACCCACACCATGCACTACGGCTCGGGCGTGTTCGAAGGCATCCGCGCCTACCCGACGGAGCGCGGTGTGGCTGTCTTCCGCCTCCGCGACCACATCGATCGCCTGATGGTGTCTGCCAAGGTGTTCATGATCGACGTCCCCTACACGGCGGACGAACTGATGGACGCCACCCGCACCGTGGTCCGGATCAATGGCCTGGATGGCGGGTGCTACATCCGTCCCCTGGTCTTCCTGGGCTACGGCGAGATGGGTCTGAACCCGATCCTCTGCCCGGTCAACGTCTCCATTGCCGCGTGGCCGTGGGGTACCTACCTCGGTGACGAGGCGGTGGCCAACGGCGTTTCGATGAAGATCAGTTCGTGGCGGCGCCACGACCCCAATGCCGTCCCCACCGCGGCCAAGGGGACCGGAATGTACGTGAACTCGTCGCTGGCCAAGGTGGAGGCGCTCAAAGCCGGCTACGACGAGGCCATCCTCCTCGCTCCCGACGGCAAGGTCAGCGAGTGCACCGGCGAGAACATCTTCATCGTCCGCAAGGGACGGCTGATCACCCCGCTGGCCTCCGACTGCGGCGCGCTGGAGGGGATCACCCAGGCATCGGTCGAGACCATCGCCCGGGACCTCGGCTACGGCGTGTCCTATGAACCGATCATCCGCACCGACCTCTACACGGCTGACGAAGCATTCCTCACCGGTACCGCGGCGGAACTGGTGCCGATCAGGGCCGTCGACGATCGCCAGGTGGGCGACGGAAAGCCGGGCCCGATCACCCAGAAGCTGCAACAGACCTACTTCGCCGCCGTGCGCGGTGAGGTCGACCAGTACAAGGACTGGTTGGACTATGTCGAATGAAGGCCCGACGCTCAACGACGACTCCTTCGCCGGCGGTCGACCGCCTACCGGCCACCTCCATTCGCACGGGGACGGACCGAGCCACACCCATCCGCTGACTCCCGGCCAGCACGCCCATTCCCACGGGAAATCGAACCCGACGGGGACGGCCGGACACGACTACGATCTGCCCGCCCTTCCCGACGCCGTCGACATCTTCGACACCACCCTCCGGGACGGATCGCAGCAGGAGGGGCTGTCCTTGACGGTGGACGACAAGCTGCGGGTCGCCGAACAGCTCGACCACCTGGGTGTCACCTTCATCGAAGGTGGATGGCCCGGCGCCAATCCCAAGGACGCAGAGTTCTTCGCCCGGGCCCCGGTCGAGCTCGCGCTGTCCAGTTCGACCCTGGTGGCGTTCGGCTCGACCCGGCGGGCCGGCGTCAGGGCCGAAGACGACGAGACACTCCGCCACCTGGTCGATGCCCGGACCGAAGCGGTGTGCATCGTGGCCAAGTCATCTGAGATGCACGTCGTCGACGCACTTCGCACCACCCTCGACGAAGCCGTGGCCATGGTGGCCGACTCGGTGGAGTTCCTCCGGGCCAACGACCTCAGGGTCTTCCTCGATGCCGAGCACTTCTTCGACGGATACAAGGCCAATGCCGAATTCACCAAGACGCATTCTCCGCGCCGCCGAGGAGGCCGGAGCCGAAGCCCTGGTCCTCTGCGACACCAACGGGGGATCCCTTCCCCACGAAGTCGATCGGATCGTCGCCGATGTCCTGGCCGGCTACGAGTCCCAGATCGGTGTCCACTTCCACAACGACAGTGGTTGCGCGGTGGCCAACTCGCTCGCCGCGGTTCGCAGGGGGGCGACACACGTGCAGGGGTGTGTGAACGGGTACGGCGAGCGTGCCGGCAACACCGATCTGTCGGCTGCCATCCCCGACCTCTCGCTCAAGCTGTCGGTGAACACCATTCCGTCCGAACGGCTCCCGCTGCTCACCCCGACGGCCCATCACATCGCCGAGCTGGTCAACATCGCTCCCAACCCCCAGCAACCTTTCGTGGGCGCCTCGGTGTTCGCCCACAAGGCCGGGCTGCACACGTCGGCAATCGCCCGACGGTCGGACGCCTATGAGCACATCTCGCCGGAGCTGGTGGGCAATGGGACCCGCTTCGTCGTCTCGGAGATGGCCGGTCGTTCGACCCTGGCCCTGAAGGCTGTGGAGTTGGGCCTCGACCTCGATTCGCAGGCCATGTCCACGGTGCTCGACTCGCTCAAGCGCCTCGAGTACGAGGGCTACCACTTCGAGGTGGCCGACGGATCACTCGAGCTGCTCCTCCGCAACGCCACCGGGTGGGAGCAGGACTTCTTCGAACTGGAGTCGTACCGGGTGATCGCCGACCAAGGACAAGCCCTGTCCACCGAGGCCACCGTCAAGATCGCCGTGGGCGATCAGCGGATCGTCGCCACCGCCGAAGGGAACGGGCCGGTGAACGCCCTCGACGGGGCCGTGCGCTCGGCCATCGGCTCCCACTACCCCACGCTCACCGGCGTGCATCTGGTCGACTACCGGGTTCGGGTGCTCGATTCCAACAAAGGGACCGGATCGGTGACCCGGGTGCTCATCGACTCCACCGACGGCGATCGGGTGTGGACGACGATCGGGGTGTCGGAGAACATCATCGCTGCTTCGTGGCAGGCCCTCTCCGACTCCATCGTCTACGGTCTGCTCCACGCCGGAACCAATTCGGGCGACCCGGTCGCCGGGTAATACTGCCGCTGTCCGGTTTCTGTTCCGTCCAAAACGAGGAGGCTCAGCGTGACCCAACCCAGTTTCGTGCCCATCGTCGAGGCCGACCAGGTCCGACCCGCCTACCAGCTGCGGGTACCCAACATCTGGACCCAGTCACGCCCGTCCGAGCTCCGCGGCCCGGCGCAGCCCGCCGGCCTGCAGCTGGGCAGCCCCGGCCCCGACCAGGGGTTCGCCCTCAAACTGGCCCGGAGGTTCGAGGACCGGTTGGCCCTGGAGGCGGGGGAATCGGGTGAAGACGCCATCGCCGGCTGTACCGCGGTGGCCCTGCGTCGATGCTCAAGTTTTGGGAGGGCCCCGGCGGTCTACGACCTCACCTTCGCCTTCACCCTCTGGGGCTTCCTCGGAAAAGCCCCTGACGACCTGGTCCGGTTCCGGGGTCCCCTGTTCCGATCCGCCGCTCACCAGTACAAGACGGTGAGAGCCATCGCCGACTCGGTGGCCGACCGCACCCTCCGTCTCACTCCCGAGGAGGTGGCCGAGAGGATCGGGAGCTGGCGGGAGCTGTTGGTCGCAGTGCCGGTCGCCTGACTCCGACCCGTTAGCGAGGGGTGGGTTCCGCTAGTGGCCCTTGCGCCACTTGCGTTTGGCCGGCGCTCCGATGGTGGCGCCGGGGACGCCGGTGGCAACCGCGGTCCCGCCGCCGGTGCTCATCGAGGCCACCGACCTGCCGCTGGAGGCCGGTTGGGTGTCGATCCGCTGGTCATCGCCGTCGTACTTCACCGAGACGTTGTCGGCCAGATGCGATCCCTGCATGGCCTTTTGAAACAGGTCGGGGAACCGGGGACCCACGTGCTGCTCGCCGTGGTCCTGCCATCGCCGGGGCTGGCTGTTGCCGGTCTCCTCGCTCGGTTTCCGGCCGGAATCACCGGTCGCCGACGGATGCAATTCAGGCGGGTACCAGTTCCCGTCACTGGCTTGCCACCAGCCTGGCCCCTCGGGTTTGTCACTCATTCGGTTGCCTCCACTACTCTATGTGGTCAAAATCAATAGCTGCATCCTATCGGGCGATCCGCCGATTGTCAGATATTTTCGACCCGACGGAGGCCCAACTTGAGGAAATCCGCCTACCTGAGCCCTGAGTAGCTTGTCAGGATGGACCAGCCCGCCTTCGCCCTCACCGACACCCACCGGCAGTTCCGCGACACCCTCCGCAAGTTCGCCGAGGATCGGATCGCCCCCAACGCCGCCCAGGCCGATCGGGATGCGGCCTTTCCCCGCCGGTCCTTCGACGCCTGCGTCGAGCTCGAGCTCCCGTCGCTGGGCATCCCGGCCGCCTATGGGGGAGCAGGGGCCGACATGGTCACCCAGGCGATCATGGCCGAAGAGCTGGCCAGAGTGTGTGCCTCGACGGCACTAACCATCCTGATCTCCAAGCTCAGCGTTCTGCCGGTCATCAATTGGGGCACCGAGGAGCTCAAGCGCCGGTACCTCCCCAAGGTGGCGTCGGGGGAGTGGCAGGGGAGCTACTGCCTGTCCGAGTCGGATGCCGGCAGCGATGTCGCCGCCATGGCATCGCGTGCGGTGCGAGACGGCGATCACTACCTCCTGTCGGGCACCAAGTACTGGATCACCAACGCCGGCATCTCCGACCTCTACACCGTGTTCGCCTCGACCGACCCGGCGGCGGGGAGGCGGGGAATCAGCTGCTTCGTGGTCGAGGCCGAATGGGGCGCCGAGGTGGCACCGCACGAGGACAAGATGGGGCTCCGGGGGAGCCCCACGGCGGCGGTCTCCTTCGACGAGGTCCGAGTGCCGGCCGCCAACCTGGTGGGCGAAGAGGGGATGGGATTTGCCATCGCCATGCACACCCTCGACCGGAGTCGCCCCACCATCGGTGCCCAGGCGGTGGGCATCGCCCAGGGCGCCATCGACTTCGCCGCCGGCTACATGCAGGAGCGGCGTGCGTTCGGCAAGCCCATCGCCGAGCTGCAGGGATTGCGCTTCATACTCGCCGACATGGCCATGCGCAACGAGGCGGCCCGCACCCTGATCTATCGGGCGTGCGGCCTGGTCGACGCCGATGACGACGAGGGTGAGCTGACCATGATCGGGGCCATGGCCAAGTGCTTCGCCTCGGACACGGCAATGTCGGTGACCACGGACGCGGTCCAACTACTGGGTGGCTACGGGTACACCAAGGACTTTCCGGTGGAGCGGTTCATGCGGGATGCCAAGGTGACCCAGATCTATGAAGGCACCAATCAGATCCAGCGTGTGGTGATCGCCAAGAAACTGCTGGGCTGACCGACGAGTTGGTGAGAGCGCCGGGCCGTCATGCGGGTCCGACCGCCCGGTTCTGCTCCGCGCGATGTCGGGTTGCCCATCCCGGGCCCCTGATCACGTAGGAGAGTCGTTCCCTCCAACTGGTCGAGCTGGCCACGTCGTGGATCATGTCCGCATACTCGTGGCCGGCGATCTTCCCCACGTTGAAGCTGTCGATGTTCTTGGTCAGTCCGTAGACGGCACGGTTTCGCTCGGGCTCGAAGGTGCCGAAGAGCCGGTCCCACACGATGAGGATGCTCCCGTGGTTGCGATCGAGGTACTCAGGGTTGGAGCCATGGTGGACGCGGTGGTGCGAAGGGGTGTTGAGCACCGCCTCGGGTGCGCCAAGCCGGCCAATGGTCTCGGTGTGGATCCAGAACTGGTAGAGCAGGTTGACGCCGCGGGCGGTCATGATCAGTTCCGGCGCGACGCCTAGCAGGCACAGGGTGCCGTAGGGCAGTGAGGTCCCCAGGGCATCGGCCACCGGCTGGCGCAGGGCGGTCGACAGGTTGTAGCGCTCGCTGCTGTGGTGCACGACATGCAGGGCCCACATGAAGCGGCTCTCGTGCATGAACCGGTGATTCCAGTAGTAGATGAAGTCCCACCCCACGATGGCCAGGGCCATCGCCGCCGGTCCGGTGCCCAGGGCCGGCAGGACCCGGTGCCGCCACATCCGCTCGGGAGCGGTGAGCGAAGCCCAGGTGGTGGTGATCGCCACCCCGCCGATGGCCACCGCGGCGGCGCCGCCGGCCGAGGCGATCCGCCGAGCCCGCCGCGCCCGTCGCGCCCGTCGATCACCCGACGCTCGGTCCACCGCCCACTGCCGGTCATCGTCTTCGCCGAGGTGTTCGGGATGGGCGGACCGACGGGCCACCAGGTCGGCGGCGGTGGTGGCGACCGCCGCGCCGACGGCCGCCCCGACCACCATTCTCCCGTAGCGACCGCGTCCGAAGGTGAGCGGGCGGAGCAGTCTCGGCACCACCAGCGGGGCCACCAGGCTCCCCACTCCCATGGCCAGGCTGGCTACCGTGTCCCTCCGCTCGTAGTCGCCCGAGGACGGTCCGAGGACGGCCGCCCGCCGGCGGAGCCACAGGTACTCGGCGGCCATGCCGGCGAAGTAGAACGGCACCGCCAGCACGGTGAGATCCGGCGGGTCACGGTGGTGGTCACCCACGGCTCCCACCTCGGGGCATCAGCCGGTCACTGCCGGCCAGAGGTCTGGGACGCCACATACTGGGCCGCTCCTGCCAGGAAGCCGGCGACGTCGCCCGCCTTACCCGATGCCAGGTCGGCGAAGAACCCCGGCACGTACACCTGCACGGCGTCACTCTCGAGCGCATCGAAGACACCCGAGACCAATTCGCTGACCGGTACCGGCTCCAGCGCGGCAATCACCGGATCGTTGTCGGGCAGGGAGAACAGCTCGGTGTCGACCAGACCCGGATAGACGATGAGCACCTTGATGCCGGTCTGCCAGAGATCGATGGCCATCGACTCGCTGAAGGCGGTCACCGCGGCCTTGGACGCGACATAGGCGGCCTCACCGGGCGAGCTCAAGGTGGCGGCGACCGAGGAGACGTTGATGATCCGTCCACTGTCCCTCTCGAGCATGTGGGGGAGGAGGGCCAGGGTGAGCCGCACCGGGCTGAAGAAGTTGAGTTTCATCACCGACTCGACCGTTGCCGGGTCCAACCGGCTGACCTGGCGCCGCTTGGGGATGCCGGCGTTGTTGACCAGGATGTCCACGCCGCCGAGCTCCTTGACGGCGTCGGATGCCAGCCGATCGACAGCGGCCGGATCGGACAGGTCGGTGATCCACCGTCGCGAATCGGGCGAGTGTTCCCGGCAGCGGGCCAGCACCTCGTCGAGCCGATCCGCTCGACGGGCACAGATGCCCACCACCGCCCCTCGCCGAGCGAACTCCTCGGCCAGTCCCGCCCCGATGCCCGAGGACGCGCCAGTCACCAGTACCCGCTGACCGCTGATGTCGGTGCCCATGTTCCCCCTTGGTTCTCGGATGCTCCCCACCGCATGCTAGGCACACCGGCGAAGGTCGGGTGCCGTGGTGGTTTGACCGGCCGGATGAGTCAGTGTTGCTGGGTGATGGTGACCGTGAAGCCAGGGAACTGCCCGGGTTGGGGTGTCGGGACGGTGGACTGGCCTTTCCCGTAGAACTGATTCTGCAGTTGGAACACGGTGTAGAACTGCACGATCGGCCAGAACTGTGCCGCAGGAAGGTCGGACTTCTGGCATCCGTTGATCCCGAGCTTGGCCAACGAGGCCGACACCAGATGGCTGGCCACCGCGTAGCTGATCAGACCACCGCCCTCCCGGATGCCCACGCAGATGTCGGTGTAGGTGTTGTGACCCTCACCGCTGATCTCCACCAACGATTTGGGACCCGGGAACGAGTCGTAGGTGCGCTTCACCGAGGCCGGGGGGACCACCTGATCTCCCTCGGCGCCGATCAGCATCACCGGTTTGCTCGACGGGGTCCCGGCCGGACCTTCCGGGGCCCAGCCGACCGCCGTGCTCACCCGGGCTCTGTTCAATGCGTCGAACGCGGTTTGACCGCCGGCGGAGTGACCGACCGCGGCGACCCGGTTGGGGTCGGCGACGCCGTGGAGGATCGAGGTCGCCGACGCAGAGGCCTGCATGGTGGCGAGGAGCGAAGACTGCATGATGGCGCTGTCATCGGCGGCGGTCGGCTTGCCCTTGTACCCGAGCGCCTGGGCGGCCAGCCCGCGCTCGAGATAGTCCGCGCTGACCACCACATAGCCCCACGACGCGATGCCAACCAGCAGGTTCGAATAATAGAGCCTCTCGCCGCCGTAGCCGTGGCTGAACAGGACGACCGGATAGGGTCCCTTGGCCGACGCCGGCGCCTCGGAATAGGCCGCCAGGGTGGTGGTGGTGTTGTACTTGGCGGGCAGGATGCCCTGCAGCGCGGCGGGGAGGGTGGAGGCCTCGGTGTAGCTGAAGGGCGGATGGCCGGCCACCGTGTCGGGATCGGCCGGGTAGTACACGGTTGCCAGTCGTTCACCGAACACCGGTCCGGCCGAACCCAGGTCGATGGTGGTCACCCCGACCGGATCCGGCCCCGGGTGCTGGTAGGGAGGAGGAGGGAGCGCCGACGTGGTCGTCGAAGCGCTGGTGCCCGACGAGCACCCGCCCGCCACCACCAGCAGTGCCACGGCAACCGTGCCCACCAGCCTGATTGATTTCATGATCCTCCCCCGGTCCGACCGCAGCCACGTGGGTGCAGCCGGGTCGGACAGCACTGTACTGCGGCGGGATTTAGTAGAACCGGTTCTATACTGGGCCAGCGGTGTCCGGTCCGGCTCTCGTCTGATCTGCACCCACCAATGTCGAAACTGAGCTCGATACGAGCCTGATACCTCCAAGGGGGACACCCATGGCCCAGCCGGTGATCGTCGAAGCGGTGCGTTCCCCGATCGGAAAGCGCAATGGTTGGATGGCCGGGTTCCACGCCGCCGAGTTGTTGGGCAACGTGCAGGTGGAGCTGGTCAAGCGGGCCGGGGTCGACCCCGGCGCCGTCGAACAGATCGTCGGCGGCTGCGTGACCCAGGCCGGGGAGCAGGGCTCCAACGTGACCCGGAACGCCTGGCTGAGCCAAGGCCTCCCTTATGAAGTGGCGGCCACAACCGTCGACTGCCAGTGCGGCTCGGCCCAGCAGGCCAACAACTTCGTGGCCAACCTGATCAGCGCCGACGCCATCGACATCGGCATCGCCTGTGGCGTGGAGGCGATGAGCCGGGTCGGTCTCGGTGCCAACGTCTTCAACGGACCCGGCAGTTCGAGGCCGGACGACTTCCCCTGGGACATGCCCGACCAGTTCGGTGCAGCCGAGCGCATCGCCAAGAAGTACGACATCACCCGCGACGATGTCGACTGGCTCGGCTTCGAGTCACAGCGCAAGGCCGCAGTGGCGGTGACCGAAGGTCGCTTCGATCGAGAGATCGCACCCCTCGAGGCCCCGGTGCTCGGGGCGGACGGCCCGACCGGTGAGAAGACCCTGATCGCCAGAGACCAGGGTCCCCGTGAAACCACCCGCGAAGGCCTCGCCGGTCTCAAGCCCGTACTGCCGGACGGGATGCACACCGCCGGGAACAGCTCGCAGATCTCCGACGGCGCCGCCGCCGTTCTGTGGATGTCGGAGGGCAAGGCGGGGGAACTGGGTTTGCGACCGCGGGCCGCATCGTGGCCCAAACCCTGGTCGGGTCCGATCCCTACTACCACCTCGACGGTCCCATAGCCGCCACCGCCGACGTGTTGCGCAAGGCGGGAATGACCATGGCGGACATCGACCTGTTCGAGGTCAACGAGGCGTTCGCCTCGGTGGTCATGTCCTGGGGCAAGGTCCACGAGGTCGACTGGGACAAGGTCAACGTCAATGGCGGTGCCATTGCCCTCGGCCATCCGGTGGGTTCGACCGGCGCCCGGCTGATCACCACCGCGCTCCACGAACTGGAACGAACGGACAAGCAGCTGGCCCTCATCTCGATGTGCTGCGGCGGCGCCCTGGCCACCGGCACCATCATCGAGCGAATCTGACCGACCGGCGCCCATGCAGTGGCGGAACCACCGCTGGGTCAGGTAGAAGGGGGTGAGTGCCCTCTCCGACCAAGACACGTTCCCGCCTCCTCCTCACTGTGGCGGCTGTCCTGTTGGTGGTGACCGCAGTGTGTGGGTCGCCGGCGGGGAGCGTCGGGGCCGAGGGGTCTACCGGTTCGTCGGCGGCGAGACCCTCGGCGGTGGCGGCCTCCGACTGGACCAGCTTCGACCAGAATTCCCTTCGCACCGGTGTCGATGCTTCCGGCAATTCCTTCTCACCGGCCACCAAGGCCTGGACTTCGCCGATCTTCGACGGTCAGCTCTACGGCCAACCCCTGGTGGCGACCGGGCGGGTCTTTGCCGCCACCGAGAACGACACGGTCTACGCCCTGGCCGCCGACACCGGTGCGCTGCTGTGGTCCACCCACCTGGCGACGCCGGTGCAGTCATCCGCCCTCCCATGCGGTGACATCGGCCCCACGGTCGGGATCACCTCGACGCCGGTCATAGACACCGCCAACTCGGAGATCTTCGTGGTGGCCGACGAGGCCGCGGCGCCGATTGCCTCCCACCACTTGATCGGACTGAATATCTTCACCGGCGCCGTCGTCCTTGACGAGGTGATCGATCCACCCGGCACCGATCCCGCCGCGCACCTCCAACGGACCTCGCTTGCTCTCGACCGGGGCAACGTCATCATCGGATTCGGCGGGAACGCCGGTGACTGCAGCGACTACCACGGACTGGTGGTGTCCGCGCCCGAGAACGGTTCGGCACCGACCACCTTCGTGGTGGCCAACCTCCCGGGAGACAGCCAGGGGGCGGTGTGGATGGGCGGCGCGGCTCCGTCCATTGATGCACAAGGCAACGTATGGGTGTCCACCGGGAACGGTGACTTCAGTTCGTCCGGCGACCCGTACGACGACAGCGACGGGGTGCTCGAACTGAGCCCATCCATGAAGCTGCTCGATTACTTCGCCCCGTCGCAGTGGTACACCGAGAACGGGGAGGACTTCGATCTCGGCTCGACCGCCCCGGCGCTCCTTCCCAACGGCCTGGTCTTCCAGGTGGGCAAGTCCTTCACCGCCTACACCCTCCGCCAATCGGGACTCGGACATGTCGGCGGGCAGCTGCACTCGACGCCCGACTTCTGCGAAAACGACCCCGACGGCGGAGCCGCTGACCTCAACGGAACCCTGTTCGTGCCCTGTTCGGACGGGCTGAGGGCGGTCACTCCGACCGCCGGGTCGGCGCCCACTGCACAGTGGAAGACGTCGAGCGGTGCCCACAACTCACCCATCGTGGCCGGCGGTCTGGTCTGGTCGATCGGCGGAGACACCCTCTACGCCCTCGACCCGGCGACCGGCAATGCCGTCCAGCAGTTCGTGATCGGCTCGGCGGCGTCGCACTTCCCCTCGCCCTCGGCCGCCGACGGGCTGGTGCTTGCGCCCGCCACCGATCACATCGATGCGTTCAAAGGACCTGGCGGGTTGCCCTCACCGCCGTCGCCGACGCCCCCGACGCCGTCACCTCCTCAGCCTGGGTACTGGCTGGTGGCCAGTGACGGAGGCGTGTTCTCCTTCGGTGGCGCCGGTTTCCACGGATCCACCGGTGCGATGTCCCTCAACAAACCCATCGTGGGCATGGCATCGACCCCGGACGGCGGCGGCTACTGGCTGGTGGCCAGTGACGGAGGGGTGTTCTCCTTCGGGGACGCCACCTTCCACGGGTCCACTGGGGCCATCTCCCTCAACAAACCCATCGTGGGCATGGCATCGACCCCGGACGGCGGTGGCTACTGGCTGGTGGCATCCGACGGCGGGGTGTTCTCCTTCGGGGACGCCACCTTCCACGGGTCCACTGGGGCCATCTCCCTCAACAAACCCATCGTGGGCATGGCATCGACCCCGGACGGCGGTGGCTACTGGCTGGTGGCATCCGACGGCGGGGTGTTCTCCTTCGGCGACGCCACCTTCCACGGGTCCACTGGGGCCATCTCCCTCAACAAACCCATCGTGGGCATGGCATCGACCCCGGACGGCGGTGGCTACTGGCTGGTGGCATCCGACGGCGGGGTGTTCTCCTTCGGGGACGCCATCTTCTACGGGTCCACCGGGGCCATCGCACTCAACCGGCCGATGGTGGGCATGGCATCGACCCCGGACGGCGGTGGCTACTGGCTGGTGGCATCCGACGGCGGGGTGTTCTCCTTCGGGGACGCCGTCTTCGAGGGATCGACCGGTGGGATTGACCTCAATCGTCCGGTGGTGGGCATGGCGGCGGACCCGGCCGTCTTCACCGCACCTCTGCCTCCGGCCCCTCTGTCCGCTCGTCGCGTCCCCCCGATTTGGAGCACCGCCTTCCCCCCAAAGTAGAATGTGTTCTACCTGGCTGGATCGCCGCTTCGTGTCGGCTCCTCCACATCGATCTGCGGCGCCGACGTGCGCCCG
Source organism: uncultured Acidimicrobiaceae bacterium (assembly GCA_963734395.1). Classification (GTDB taxonomy): domain Bacteria; phylum Actinomycetota; class Acidimicrobiia; order Acidimicrobiales; family RAAP-2; genus Bog-756. Next base: position 150,147 of record CAVTGY010000007.1, read on the forward strand.
GGCCACCGGATGGCCAAGGTCCGGCCCGAAAGGAAGGGAGCACACGTGACCGGCACCGAACACCTGACCTTCGAGCGCGTCGGACCTGTGGCGGTGGTGACCATGAACCGGCCCGAAGCCAAGAACGCGCTGTCCGGGCCCATGTTGGTGGGCATGGCCGACGCCTGGGTCGAGATAGACACCGACGATGAGATCCGCTGCGCCATCCTTACCGGCGCCGGCGGATCTTTCTGCACGGGGATGGACCTCAAATCGATGTCCGGCCCGGGCAACGAGTCGGTCAAGCAGCGGATGGCCGACGACCCCGATCTCCACTGGAAGGCACTGCTCCGCCACTACTCGCTCAAGAAGCCACTGATCGCCGCCGTGGAAGGATGGGCGGTGGCCGGGGGCACCGAGATCCTCCAGGCCACCGACATCCGGGTAGCCGGCGAGGGGGCCAAGTTCGGCGTCTTCGAGGCCCGCCGTGGCCTGTTCCCGCTGGGGGGATCGACGGTGCGGCTGCGACGCCAAATACCGTTCACCGTGGCCATGGATCTGCTTCTGACCGCCCGGGAGGTGTCCGCCCAGGAAGCCAAGGAAATCGGGCTGATCGGTCGGGTGGTCCCCGACGGCACCGCGCTCGCAGTCGGCCCTGGAGATCGCCGAGGTCATCGCGGCCAACGGTCCGCTGGCAGTCGAGGCGATCAAGGCGTCGGTGAAGGCGACCGAGGGAATTCCCGAGGAGGACGCCCTCAAGATCGAGCTCGAACTGGGTTGGCCGATCTTCGCCACCGAGGACGCCAAGGAGGGCCCGAAGGCCTTCGCCGAGAAGCGCCCGCCCAACTTCCAACGACGGTGAGCGACCGCGGCCCGGACCCGACTCCCGCAGAGCCCCGGGCCCGCCTGGCCTCGGCGCTGCGCCCGCTGATCAACATGACCGTGTCCGCCGCACTCGACGACGCCGCCCTGTCCGAGGCGGCCGATGCCATCGATGCGTTATCGGCGAGGCTGGCTGACCAGTCGCAACCCGGCAAGCAACCCCGCCGGCCCCCTGACATGACCAGGCCGCCCCAGGATTTCTTCCCCAACAGCCCGATCACCGGATTGCTCAATCCGATCGCGCCACCGGTGCGGATATGGGTGGTCGACGGCCCCGACGGCGGGTACCGGGAGATCCGGGGTGACGCCTATTTCGACTTTCCCTACGAGGGCCCTCCCACCTGTGTCCATGGTGGGGTCATCGCCGAGACCTTCGACGAGGTGCTGGGTGCCGCCAACATGGTGGCTGACAACGCCGCCATGACCGGGACGCTCACCATTCGCTACCGCGCACCCACCCCTCTGCGGACCGACCTCCGCATCGAGGCCCGTTGCCTGAGTCGCAGCGGGCGCAAGGTGCACACCTGGGGAGGGATCTTCCACGGCGACCTGTTGACCGCCGAGGCCGAGGGCGTCTTCATCATGGTCGGACCGTCCCGGCTGGTGGCCATCGCCGAGGCCAACCCCACCAGCGCCGACCCGACCATGCTGGCCGCTATGCGGGAAGAAGCGGCCGCGGTGGGTGCGAGCATGCGGGGAAGGCCCGGCCACCGGGCGCATCCAACCGCCACCTGACCGGTTCAGATCTTCTGGCGGCCCTCCCAGTAGGGGTCCCGCAGCTTGCGCTTGTAGAGCTTCCCGTTGGGGTCCCTCGGCATGGCGTCGGTGAAGTCGATCGACTTGGGCGTCTTGAACTTGGCCAACCGGGTCGAGCAGTAGTCGAGGATCTCCTCGGCCAGCTCGGGTGAGGCCTCGACGCCCTCCGCCGGCTCGATCACCGCCTTTATCTCCTCGCCCCAGTCCTCATGGGGGATGCCGAAGACGGCCACGTCGCCCACCTTGGGGAAGCCGAGCAGCACATTCTCGATTTCGGCCGGATAGATGTTGGCGCCGCCGGAGATGATCATGTCGATCTTGCGGTCACGGAGGAACAGGTAGCCGTCCTCGTCGATCAGCCCGACATCGCCCACGGTGAAGAACTTCCCGATCCGGTTGCTCTCGGTCTTCTTCTTGTCCTTGTGGTACGAGAAATCGCCCGTCTGCATGGACATGTACACGGTGCCGATGACGTTGGGCTCCTCGATCCGGTTGCCGTCGTCGTCGAAGACGGCGATCTCGGAGATCGGCCAGGGTCTTCCCACCGTCCCCGGCTTCTTCAACCACTCCTCCGCGGTGACCAGTGTGCCTCCCCCTTCGGAGGCGGCGTAGTACTCGTCGATGGCGTTACCCCACCAGTCGATCATCTTGAGCTTGACGTCGATCGGGCAGGGGGCGGCGGCGTGGATCATGTGCTGGAGGGAGGACAGGTCGTACTTGTTGCGGGTCTCCTCCGGGAGGGCCAGGAGGCGGTGGAACTGGGTGGGCACCATGTGCGAATTGGTCACCTTGTACTTCTCGATGAGCTGGAGCATCTCCTCGGGAACCCACTTGTCCATGATCACCACGGTGTGGAGCAGGTGTATGGAGGCACCCGAATAGCGCATCACCGCGGTGTGGTACAGCGGCGACCCCACGATGTGGACGTGGTCCTGTTCCGGGGTGATCCCGAACAGGAAGAGGAGGCCGGACAGCCCGATTGCCACTTCCTCGGGGGACATGCCACTCAGCGGCCTGAGCACGCCCTTGGGGTTTCCGGTGGTACCCGAGGTGTAGTTCATCACGTCACCGATGGTGCGGTCGGGAGGGTCGTCGGTGGATTGCGCGTCGCGCAGAGCGGCAAAGGATTCCATGCCGGCGATCTCGCCGACCGCGAAGCAACGCGACGAGGGGATCCCCGCCTCGGCGGCGGCCTCCCGGGCCACCTCGGCGAAGCGCTCGTGGGCGATGAACGCCTTGGCCTCGCAGTCCTTCACGATGTAGGCGACTTCGGGAGCGATCAGATGGTGGTTGATCGGTACCAGGTACCACCCGGCCTGCAGCGCCGCCAGGTAGAGCTCGAACATCTCCACGCCGTTGGGAAGGAGGGTGGCCACCGCGTCACCCACCTGCAGGTTCAAGCCACGTAATCCGTGGACCACCTGGTTGGTCCGGCCCAGCAGTTCGCCGGCGCTGTATTCGGTCCCGTCCGGTGCGACCAGGGCCAGCTTCTCGGGGTGCTCGTGCGCCAGTGCCCAAAAACCAAGATCGCCCATGGTGCTCTCCTACCCCTAACGCCGGCCCGGGTGGCACCGACCCGGTGGGGGACGCTAGAACAGGTTCTCATACGCGGTCAACCACAGCGAGAGGCAATTCCGGATGAGTGAGTTCCTGCAGGACAAGGTCGTGGCCGTCACCGGTGCCGGTGGCGGGATCGGCCGGGCGGTGGCCCTGGCCGCGGCAGCCGAAGGGGCCAGGGTGGTGGTGGCCGACATCGGGGTCTCGTTGGCCGGCGAGGACCCCAGGAGCGAGGTGGCCGACGGGTTGGTCGCCGACATCCAAGCGTCGGGCGGAGAAGCGGTGGCCATCGCCGAGAGCGTGACCACCCTCGAGGGCGGCGAGAAGATAGTCGGGGCCGGCGTCGAGCGCTGGGGACGGATCGACGGGGTGGTGGCGGTGGCCGGCATCCTCCGGGAGCGGATGTTGTTCAATATGTCCGAGGTGGAGTGGGACGCGGTCATCGAGACTCACCTGAAGGGCCACTTCACCGTGTTCCGGGCCGCGTCGGCCGTCATGCGCAAGCAGGACGGCGGGGGTTCACTGGTCGCCTTCACCTCGGGTGCCTTCGCCGGCAGCGTGGCCCAGGCCAACTACGCTGCCGCCAAGGGTGGCATCGTGTCGCTGGTTCGCTCGGCGGCGGCCGGGCTGAGCCGCTACGGCATCACCGCCAACGCCGTCGCACCGGTGGCCCGGACCCGGATGTCCGCCAACGTCCCGATGGACCTGGCCGAGATGGGCGATCCCGAGGACGTGGCGCCGCTGGTCGTCTACCTGTTGTCCGATTCGGCCAAGCACATCACCGGGCAGGTGTACACGTCGGTGGGTCCCAAGATCGCGGTGTGGAACCAGCCGCGGGAGGTCCGTGCCATGTACGCCGACGGCAGGTGGACTCCCGAGGACATCGCCGCCCGATTGGATTCGACGGTGGGGCAGGAGCGGATGCCGCTGCTCGATCAGCTCGAGGCCTACCGCAAAGCGGCCGAAGCCAAGGCGGCCGGGGCCGAGGACGGTTCGTAGCCGTCAGAACCACATCCCGAGCAGTTCACAAGCACCGCACCGGAGATGTGTGAAATCATCTCGCCCCGTGACCAATAGAACGTTCAGTAGGCGACAGGTTCTGGCCGGAGGCATCGGTGGGGCTGCCGCGCTCTCCCTTGCCAGGCTCGGAGCCGGTGGAGCCGCCGGCGCCGATACCATCCGGCGGGCGGCGGCCATCGAGCCCGCCGGTTCCGACCTCGGCGCAGTGAAGCATGTCGTGTTCCTGATGCAGGAGAACAGATCGTTCGACCACTACTTCGGCGGCATGGGCGGCGTGAGGGGATTCGACGACACCATCAACCGCGGCGCCTTCACCCAAGCGTGGCCCGGCGGGAGCCAGGCCGACCTGTTGCCCTTTCACATGAACACCAAGACCCAGGATGCGGAGTGCACCTACGACCTGAGTCACGGGTGGACGGCGGAGCATGCCTGTTGGAACGACGGGGCCATGGACAGCTTCGTCTCCACCCATACCTCCTCCGACTACGAGGGATCACTCGGTGTCAACACCATGGGCTACTACAAGAAGGCGGACATCCCCTTCTACTGGGACCTGGCCGACAAATTCACCATCTGCGACAACTACCACTGCTCGGTGTTCGGACCCACACATCCCAACCGGTTGATGGCCATTTCGGGGACACTCGACCCGGCCGGCGTAGCAGGTGGCCCGGTACTGGTCACCAACTCCGACCAGACCTCCAACCAGTTCACCTGCTCCTGGGAGACCATGCCCGAGGTCCTCTCCGCCAACAACGTGAGCTGGAAGTGCTACAACCCTTCCGGTCCCCTGTACCAGCCAGGCTCCGCCGCCTTCATCAGCAAGAACATGCTGCTCTATTTCGAGCAGTACTCCGACTCCACGTCGTCCCTCTACAACCAGGCCTTCAACTACTGCGGGCCGAACGTCAACGGCGGGCTGACCACCATCGGTCCTGACGACTTCGCCGCCGACGTGGCCAGCGGCAACCTTCCTCAGGTCTCGTGGATCATCTCGCCTGACACCTATGACGAGCACCCGCCGGCGCCGGCCCAGCTGGGCGAGTGGTACACCCAGCAAATCCTCGACACCCTCATCGCCAATCCGGAGGTGTGGGCCAGCACCGTCCTGTTCATCATGTACGACGAGAACGACGGCTTCTTCGACCATGTGCCACCGCCGACCCCCCCTGCCGGGACCGCCGGTGAGTTCCTCACCGTCGACCCGCTCCCCTCGGCCGCAGGCGGGATCGTCGGGCCCATCGGCTGCGGCGTGCGTGTACCGATGTTGGTGGTCTCACCCTTCTCGGCCGGGGGCTACGTCTGCTCGGACGTCTTCGACCACACCTCCCAGCTCCGGTTTCTGGAGGAGTTGTTCGGCGTCACACTTAACAACATCACCGCTTGGCGCCGGCAGACCACCGGGGACCTGACCAACACGCTGCCCGTCCTCGGCGCGCCGGTGACCAAGGCGCCCAAGCTCCCCGTCGTCTCCGACAGCCTCGTCATTCCCCCGATCAGCAACCAGTGTTCCACCGCCCAGGAGCTCGAGCTCAACCCGACGACGACGCCCTATCCGATCCCCAGGCATCAGAAGATCCCGACGCAGTCGAGGAGCAAGCTCAAGCCCACCCCCGGCTGAGCCGGCGACGGCTCCCCCGCCGCGCCGTCGCCCGAGATACACCGTTTGGATCACGGCACTCCCTAACATGAGCACCGCCGAACGTCGTCGGCTGTCCGGTACCGCCATGCTCGGTGTCGCGGAGGTGTCACATGATTGCCCTGGCCATAATCCTGAGTGTGGTGGTGTTGCTGCTGGCGGTGCTGGTCGCCGGGTTGTTGCGGAGCCACGCCGACATACTCAAGGCGCTCCACGACCTCGGAGTCGGAGTCGGGGAGCCCACCGGCCACCATGCCGGAGCCTCCGGCGCCGGCGTGTCCGGCGCCGGCCTGACCACTACCGTCCCTTTCGGCCCGCCGTTGCCGGCGGAGCGCAATTCGACCGCCGCCCCGACCATCGCAGGGGTGACCCCGGGCGGTGACGCACTGGCGGTGTCGGTGGCCGGGGATCAACGGCTGACCCTGCTGGCCTTCCTCTCGTCGGGATGCGCCACCTGCGCCGGCTTCTGGAGGGAATTGCAGCAGCCCGATTCGCTGGGCCTTCCCCCCGCCACCCGGCTGGTCGTGGTCACCAAGGGACCGGACATGGAGGTGCCCGGCGAAGTGGCCGCTCAGTCGTCACCGAACCTGACCGTGGTGATGTCCACCGAAGCCTGGAGCGACTACGAAGTCCCCGGGTCCCCTTTCTTCGTCATGGTCGACGGGTCCTCGGGCCGGCGGATGGGCGAAGGAGTGGCCAACAGTGTCCAACAGGTCGCGGAGCTGGTGCGCCGCGCCGAGACCGACGCCCATGGATACGCGCCCGTCGCCACCAGGAGCCGGGCCCACGCCGAGGGTCTCGACGGTCCCGAACGAGAGCGGGACAACGATCGGGAGCTGACCGCCGCCGGAATCCTTCCCGGCGACCCGAGCCTCTACCCCTCCTCCCTGTTCGATGTGTACGGTCCGGCCGGCCCATCGGCGACCACCCGGTCCCCGACGGTCGGTGGGGCCGTCAAACGGGCGGGCTGAGAGTGGCCACCCTCCGGGCCTACGGCATCGAGGCCCCTCTTCCCGATGGGTTCGAGGGCCGCATCTTCGTGCGAACCTCGGTGGGTGACGAGGTGACCTATCCGGTGGCCCACTTCGCCACCTTCGCCCTTCCTCCCGACGTGGCCGATTTCGGGGGCGGCGCCGTCACCCTGATGGGGGTCAACGACATCTTCGCGGTCCTGTTCGAATACGGCGCAGAAAGCGTGGGCGCGGCGGCTCTTCGCCCGCCGGGGCATGCCCCGATCGTTGAGTCCCACCGACTTCCGGCCCTATCTTCTCCGCCGCGGGCTTGGCGGGCAGTCGGGGACCCAGTGGTTCTTCACCGAGTCAGGCAGGCCTTTCACCCTGTATGTGGTGTTGGGGAGTCACGCCCGGCGCGCCGCGGCTGGTACCCCGGGTCAACGATCTCATCGACGACCTGACGATCAGCCCGGACGGACTCACTCCGTCGACTTCGCCGCCGACCGGAGCAGGTGCCCGGTGGAACTGATCGGGTTGTACCTGGTGGCCTGTGTGCTCCTGGTTGCCGCCGGCATGGCCAAGGCCATCCGACCGACCGATACCGCTCGCGCCTTTTCCTCGGTGGTGTCCCTGCCACCGGGCGCGCTCCGAATCGCCATCCGGATCGGAGCGGTTGCCGAGGCCACCCTCGGCGTCGTCGCTCTGCTGTATCCACGTACCCTGTCGGCGGGGCTGGTGGCGCTGTCCTACACCGCCTTCGGCGTAGTGGTGGCCTATGCGCGGTCGCGGGGTGGAGCCGTTGCCAGCTGTGGCTGCTTCGGTACTCCCGACACGCCGGCCACCGTGCTCCATGTGATCGTCAACCTGATCCTGGCCGCAGCCGCCGGATGGGTGGCCGCGGCCCAGCCGACGGGCTCGATGGTGTCCATCCTTTCCGCCCAGCCGCTCGCGGGACTGCCGTTGGTTGCGGTAAGCGTCCTGGCCGCATGGCTCACCTACTTGGTAATTTCGGTCTTGGCCGGCCTGCAGGGAGTGCGCCGGCTGACCGCGGTCTCCCACCGGTCGGAACGGTGAGCTCGACCCTGGTGGAGCGGACCTCGACCTTTCTGGAGTCGAGGATCTCCCGTCGAAGCTTCATCAACCGTTCTGCATTCGCCGGCAGCGCCGTCGCCATAGGCGCCGGTCTCGACCTGGTGCTCAAGCCGGGAACCGCCTATGCCCAGATCTGCACCTGTGGGAGCGGCAACTGCGGGTGCGGCTCGACCTGCTGCGCCGGGTTCAGTGAATTCTGCTGCTCGGTTAACGGGGGTTACAACTACTGTCCCGACCAACACGGTGATGGGCGGTTGGTGGAAGGCCGATAATTCCTCTTATTGCGGCGGTCCTCGCTATTACATGGATTGCAACGCCGTCTGCCAGTGTGATTCGGGGTGCGGGAATGGGTTCGGTTTCTGCGATACCGATTGCGACGCGACCAATTGCGGGTGCGGTCCGGATGGCTGCGACTCGTACGTCACCGGGTGCTTTCAGTTCCGTTACGGCCAGTGCAATCAGGACGTCGACTGTATCGGTCGGATCGTCTGCCGGGTGGTGGCGTGCATACCGCCCTGGGAGATCGATCCGACCTGCACCACCGCCAACGCCGAGGACGACGGAACCGCCGAGCAGAACGAGGCCTGTTGGACGCCGGCACCGCCATCACCCCCGCCCCCACCCTGCACGTCGCCGCTGACCATGTGCCAGGTGGTCGCCATGATCTCCAGCCAGGACGGCGGTGGCTACGGGGTGATGACCGCGTTCGGCAAGCTGTTCGCCTTCGGGGACTTCCAGAGCGAGGGCGATGAATCCGCGGCCCCCTTGAACAAGCCGGTGGTGGGGATGGCGGCCACGCCCAGCGGCCTCGGCTACTGGCTGGTGGCCTCCGACGGCGGCATCTTCTCCTTCGGTGACGCCTCGTTCGAGGGATCGATGGGCGGGTCGGTGCTCAACCAGCCGGTGGTGGGGATGGCGGCCACGCCCAGCGGCCGGGGCTACTGGCTGGTGGCCTCCGACGGCGGCATCTTCTCCTTCGGGGACGCCTCGTTCGAGGGATCGATGGGCGGGTCGGTGCTCAACCAGCCGGTGGTGGGGATGGCGGCCACACCCACCGGCCTCGGCTACTGGCTGGTGGCCTCCGACGGCGGCATCTTCTCTTTCGGGGACGCCTCGTTCGAGGGATCGATGGGCGGGTCGGTGCTCAACAAGCCGGTGGTGGGGATGGCGGCCACACCCACCGGCCTGGGCTACTGGCTGGTGGCCTCCGACGGCGGCATCTTCTCCTTCGGGGACGCGCTCTTCGAGGGGTCGATGGGCGGGTCGGTGCTCAACAGGCCGGTGGTGGGGATGGCCGCCCCGGTATCCACAACGTCTGGGTCACCGGCGTCGGCTCCGGTGCCGTCGGGCTACTGGCTGGTGGCCTCCGACGGCGGCATCTTCTCCTTCGGGGACGCCTCCTTCCACGGATCACCGGCCTGACCGTGTCCAACATGCCCAACAGCCCGCAACCGATGGAGGGAGTCCTGTGATCGTCTGCATCACTGTGTCGGCCACGGTGGTGGCATCGACGGCCGCGCTCGCGATCGACCTGGTCACCGTGCGGTCTGTCCATGCTGTCGACCATCACCCCGCTGAGCGAGCGGGGCAAGGGCCACTCCTACCGGTCCACGGCCGGATGGTTCATCCTCGGTGGTACCGCCGGGGGTGCGACGCTGGGTGTGGCGATGGCCGGCCTGGCCGCCGGCGTGCGCTCACTCCAGCTGTCGCCGACGGTGATCGGATGGTGCGCCCTTGGTGCCGCGGTGACGGTCGCCGCCTCCGACACCGGCATCGCCGGCGTGAGGTTGCCGGTCCACCACCGGCAAGTCAACGAGCGCTGGCTCGACCAGTACCGGCCCTGGGTCTACGGAGCCGGCTTCGGCTGGCAGATCGGTGCGGGACTGGTCACCTACATCACCACCGCCGCCGTCTATCTGATGATCGTCCTGGGCGCCCTCACCGCTCTCCCGATGACCGCACTGCTGATCGGCACCGGCTTCGGTCTTCTCCGTGGTCTCTGTGTCCTGTTGACCCGACACCTGGGGAGTCCCACCGAAATGCGATCCTTCCACCGTCGTTTCGCCGCCCGCGGGTTGGTGGTGGGCAAGGCGGTGATCGGCGTCGAAGTCGGAGTCATCGCCACGTTGATCGCAGCCGTGCTGGTGGTGTCGGTGGAACTGCCGGCCATGTGGGCCGTTCTCACCGTCGGCCTCGGCTCGGCGGGGGCCGCCGTGCTGGTCGCAGCCAGGCGGGGCGCCGGCCGACCGGAGCTCACCTGAACCGGTCCCGGACCGCGGGGTGGCCTGCCGATCAGTCGCTGTCGGCGGGTCGAGAACCCGCCGCAGTCGAGATGCCGGCCACCGGCTCGCCCTCCCTCGGGGGGTCGATTTCCCCGACCGACTCGGTGTCCTCGGTGTCCTCGACATCCTCGACGGCGCCGCCGGGTCGGTCGACAGGGAGCTCGGGTCCGGGGTCACCGCCCTCACCTCTCCGCCACCGCTGCAGTGGTTTGATCCTCGAGATCAACAGCACCACTCCCCAGATGGCCAAGGCGATCCCCGCCCCCTGCACCAGCAGCGACCCCACCCGCCCGTCCTCGCCCAGCCACAGGTGTTCGTCGAAGAACCGTTCGATCCCCCACAGCACCATCCCCACCCCGATGACGATGCCCGACGGGGGGAGCAACCGGGTGGTGGGCGGCGCGCCTTCGCTCCGGTCCGCCGGTTCCACCTGTGGACCGGTGGTACGCAGCCATCGCTCGACCAACAAGAGGATGGCGAAGATGGTGAAGTCCTCGATCGACTGGATGATCGGAACCGGGAGTCGTTTCCCCACTTGGTCCGCGTAGTACATGCCGAACCACTGGTTGGTCGGATGACCACCTCCGGCCACCATCAGCTGGGGTCCCAGCAATCGGCCCATTCCCCAGCAGGCCATCAGCACCGGCGCCATCAGATCGGCGAAGCGCATGGTCGGGAGTTCGGGGCACCGCCGGCGAGCGCTGACCACCGCCACCGGCACGGCGAAGAGCAGACCGCCGAACGAGGAGAGCCCGCCCTGCCAGATGGAGAACACCTGGTCCGGATGGTGCCAGTAGTACGAGAAGTTGGAAAGGACGTGCAGGGCCCGGGCGCCGACGATGGCCGCCACGATCACCCACACGAACATGCCGGTCACCCACTGCCAGGGATACCCCGCCCGGCGCAGTCGCCGTTCGGTGTAGCGCAGGCCGAACCAGAAGGTGAGGGCCAGCCCGATCCCGTAGGTGTGCACCTCCAGGAACCAGATGTGGAACGCGACAGGGATCGGTCTCATTGGGGTGAGGGTCTCATGGGGAGGGTCTCGTGCTCGGGCAGGGGTGGCTGATCCGCGGAAATCAGCGCTTCCCAGTATGCCCCAGGCTCCCGGTAGGGTGGCGTCAGTGCACGGGGATGGAGCGGGACCAGTGAGATCGCTTTCCGGCAAGGTGGCCGTGGTTACCGGCGGAGGATCGGGGATCGGCCTGGCCACCGCCACCCGCCTGGCCGACGCCGGGGTTTTTGTGGCCGTCGTCGACCTGGACGGCGCCTCGGCCGAGCGGGTTGCCGGGGAGCTCGGGGGATTCGGGCTCCAGGCAGACGTGGGTCAGTCCCAGGAGTGGCCGGGCATCGTCGAACAGGTGACCGCTCGTTTCGGCGGCATCGATCTCGCCCATCTCAATGCCGGGGTGACCACGGGCGAGTCCGACATCACCAAGGTGACCGACGCCATCTACCGCCGGGCGGTCGGTGTCAACGTGGACGGGGTCGTCTTCGGGGTGCGGGCCCTGGTGCCCGCACTCTCGGCCCGCGGCGGTGGTGCCATCGTGGCCACCGCGTCGCTGGCCGGCCTGATCGGCTTCTCTCCCGACCCCATCTACTGCCTGACCAAGCATGCCGTGGTCGGTCTGGTGCGCTCCCTTGTCCCACAGCTGGCCGAACGCAGGATCACCATCAACGCGGTGTGCCCGAGCATCGTCGACACACCGCTGATCGACGACGTACGAGACGTACTGCAGAGCAGCGGCTTTCCCCTCATCGACGTGGCCGCGGTGTCAGCGGCGGTGGTCGAGCGACTGTCGGGAGAGGAGACCGGCGACGCCATGGTCATCCAGGCCGGTCGTGAGTCGATCGCCTTCCGGTTCGCCCGGCCTCCCGGACCGCGAGCCGGCGGGACCGTGGGCCAGATGCCGCCGACCGAGATGGCCGCGGACGATCAGGGGTGACCGGCTACCCCACCAAACCGGTGGTGTGACTCAGACGACCCTACCCACACCGGCGAATCCATCCCCGGTGCGGACCGCGGTGATCCAGACCGAAGCCCCGGTGTAGGGAGCCTCGATCATCGAGCCGCCCCCGACGTACATCGCCACGTGCTCCGATCCGCCGGGACCGTAGAAGAGCAGGTCGCCGGGTTCGATATCGGCCAGCGGGATATGGGTGGTGTCGTCGTACTGGGCTCCCGAATAGTGGGGAAGGCTGATGCCCACCTGGGCGTAGGCCCACGCCACCAGGCCGGAGCAGTCGAAGCCCGCCGGGCTCTCCCCGCCCCACACGTAGGGGACGCCGATCTCACGTTCCGCCGCCTGCACCGCGCCGGCAGCGCCTGCCGCCAACGGCGGAAGGGGTGCCGAGGAGGCCGGCGACGGTCCGCTGGTGGCGCCGCCGCCCGCCGAGCCGCCGCTCTGCGAAGGAGCCTGGGCTGTCTGGGCCGCGGCGGCGGCCGCCTGAGCCGCCGCCAGCTTGGCATTGAACGCCGCAGTCGCCGCCGCCTTGGCCGCAGCCGCCTGCGCTGCCTGCTGCTGGGCCACCAGATTCTGGATGTTGGCGTTGACACTGGCCAGGGTCTGCCTGTCCTGTTGGGCGAGTGCCGTGGCCTGACCGGTCTCCGCGGTCAGGCTGTTCTTTGTGTCGCTGGCTTGTGACTGCTGTTGCTGGAGCGCACTCTGGGTGGCCTGGAGCCGGTCCTGGGCCGTGTGCAGTTGATCGATGGTGGTGGTCACATTGCCGGTGGCGATGGCCGAGTACTCGGAGCGGATGCCGCTGGTGTTGGCGTTGGACGAGAACATCTGGGTGACCTGGTTGGTGGTCCCGCTGTTGGTGTAGTCGCTGATGGCCTGGACCCGGAGCTGGCCCTGGTCCTTGGCTACCTCGGACTGGTCCGCCGCCATTTGGGCCTGGCTGGCCGCAATCTGGCTGTTTAGTTGGGAGAGCCGGTAGTCCGCGGCCGTCACCTGCCCGGTCAACGACTGGATCTGCGCTTCGGTCGCCTGGATCTTGGCGGTGATGGCGGCGGCTTGCGCCTTGGCATCGGCGATCTGGTCGGCCGAGGCCGGGCGCGCCAAAGAAATCAGCGTCGACACGCCACCCAATGCTGCGGCTAGTGCGATGATCGAAATGACCCTTTTCGGGGTCTTCTTTCGGGAGGGGGGAGTCGCACCTGGCTCTGACGTCGAGTACTGCTCGGCGTGAGTCATATCGCCCCACTGTCTAGTCCAATCAACCGGGGTCCACAAGCACCCCCCCGCCCAATTCGCTTGTGAACAGGACTTTTGAGCGCCCGGGTCCCGGTCGCCGCCCGACCCGGTCCGGTTTGTGGGGGCGCACCGGACCCACCGACAGTCCTCCGAGTATGGTCGTCAACCGTGGGTGAGATGATCGAATTTGCCAGCAATGGAACCGTCGGCCACGGCTATATCGCCACCGCCGTCAATGGTGCCGATCCGACCCCGGGAATCATCGTGCTCCAGGAGTGGTGGGGTCTGGTCGACCAGATCAAGCGCACCTGTGACCGGTTCGCCGGTGCCGGGTTCACCGCGCTGGCCCCCGACCTCTACGACGGCGCCACCGTGCCCCTCGATGAACCCGATGAGGCCGGCAAGCAGATGATGGCGCTCAAGATGGACGCGGTGGCCAAAGACCTGAGTGGAGCGGTGGACGAGCTGGTCCGGCGTACCGGGCGTTCCCGCGTCGGAGTGATCGGATTCTGTATGGGTGGCGGACTGGCCCTGGTGCTCGCCACCCAACGTCCCGACGCGGTCAAGGCGGTGGTACCGGCATACGGCCTCATCCCGTGGACCGACGCCCGCCCCGACTACTCGAAGTTGGATGCCGCGGTGCACATCCACGCCGCCGAGGAGGATGACTACTTCGATCCCGACGCCGCCCGCGCCCTCACCGCCGAACTCACCGGTCTGGGCAAGGACGTCGAGCTCTTCCTGTATCCCGGTGCCGGCCACGCCTTCTTCAACGAGGACCGGCCCGAGGCGCACCACCGCGAATCGGCCGAGCTGTTGTGGGATCGCACGGTCGGGTTCTTTCGCACGACGCTGGCTTGAGAACCGATAGCGGATGGCTGATACCGCACTGGTCGGCGACTACCTGATCCTTGGGCTGCGCCTCGGCCGTCATATCGACGGTCTGGTCGACGCCTATTACGGTCCCCCCGATCGGATGGCGCAGGTCGACGCGGAACCGATGCACCCTCCGGACCAACTGGTGGCCGAGGCCAAGGCCCTGGTGGCGGCCATCGATGCCGGCGAACCGCTCGACCCGGTTGCCTCCGGCGGCACCGCCGATGTCGGTGCCGACTCGGCCCGCCGGCACTGGCTGCGCAGCCAGGTGGTCGGGCTCCACACCACCGCCCGCAAGCTGGCGGGCGAGGCGATCGGCTACGCCGACGAGGTCGAGGCCTGTTACGGGGTCCGGCCCCGCCGGGTCGACGAGGACGTCCTGGCCCAGGCCCACCGGCGCCTGGACGAGGCGCTCCCCGGTTCGGGGCCGCTGGCCGAACGGTTGGTGGCGTGGCGCGAGTCCCACGCCATCCCGACCGACCGCTTGCAACCGGCGATCGAGTCGCTGGCCGAGGACCTGCGGGCCCGGACGCTGGCGCTGTTCGGACTGCCCGAGGGTGAGCGAGTCGATTTCGAGTTGGTCTCCGACCAACCGTGGTCGGGATTCAACTACTACCTCGGCGATCTGCGCAGCCGGGTTGCGGTCAACACCGACCTGCCGGTCCTGTCCACCGGACTCGCCCACCTGGTGGCCCACGAGTCCTATCCCGGCCACCACACCGAGCACACCCGCAAGGAGGTCGGGCTGGTCCGTCGACGTCAGTGGTGGGAGGAGTCCATCTTCCTGGTGGGGACCCCGCAGTGCCTGCTGGCCGAAGGCCTCGCCGATTGTGGGCTCGAAGTGGTGATGGGCCGCCGCCCCGAAGCCATCGTGGCCGACCATCTCCGGCCGCTCGGGATCCGTTACGACACGGAGGTGGTGGCGGCGGTGTCCGAAGCCGGTGAAGCCCTCGACGCGGTGCGCCAGAACGCCGCCTTCCGACTGCACGAGGATGGCGCCGACCCCGAGGTGGTCACCGACGAGGTCGCCCGGTGGGGATTGTCCACCCGGGAACGGGCGGCCAAGGCGGTCGAGTTCCTCGTCCATCCCACCTGGCGGGCCTACCTCACCTGTTACGTCGAGGGCCTCCCTCTGTGTCGGGCCTTCGTCGGCGGGGATCCGGCCCGTTTCGACCGGCTCCTGTCCGAGCAGCTCACCCCCGACGTCCTGGCCGAACAGATCCGGATCGACCACCGCGACACCTGAGGGTCGCCCTGGCTGAACGGCCGAGGAGCTCGGTCGACCGGGCGGGCGGCCGGCGTCCGGCGTCCGGTGGCACATTTGGGGCTCCAGCCGATTGGGCCGTACCATCGAACCATGTCCGAACGCTCCCGTAACCTTCCCCGCCGCTCGTGCATGTCGTCCCCCGGATCGAACGAGCGCTTTCTGGCCAAGGCCCCGACCGTCCCCGCCGACATGAGCTTCCTCGATCTCGAGGACTCGGTCGCCCCGCTGGAGAAGGAGGCGGCCCGGGCCAAGGTGGCCGATGCCATCAAGAATCTGTCATGGGACGAGCGGGTGCTCTGCGTGCGGGTCAACGCCTGGGACACCGAGTGGACCTACGGCGACGTGATCGACGTCGTCTCCAACGCCGGCGAGCGGTTGGACGAGCTCATGCTTCCCAAGGTCCAGAGCGCGGCCGAGGTGGTCGCCCTCGACCTGCTGCTCACCCAGGTGGAGAAGAGGTGCGGTCTGCCTGTCGGCCACATCGGGATCGAGGCGCAGATCGAGACCACACGAGGTCTGATCAATGTAGAGGAGATCTGCGCGGCATCGACTCGCCTGGAGACCATCATCTTCGGCCCCGCCGACTTCGCCGCGTCGATGGAGATGCCGGTGCTGACCGGTGGCGTGGCCATCCCCGAGTATCCCGGAGACCATTTCAATTATGTCTTCTCCAAAATCCTGATGGCCGGTCGGGCCAACGGGCTCCAGGTCATCGACGGCCCGTTCCTCAAGGTCCGCGAACTCGACGTGCTTCGCGAATTCTCCCAACGGACCCGTATCCTCGGCTACGACGGCAAGTGGGCCCTCACCCCCGACCAGGTCGGCGTGCTCAACCAGGTCTATTCGCCGACCCAGGAGCAGTTCGATCGGGCGTGGGACATCCTCGACGCCTATCGCCGGGCGACCGAGGACGATCGGGCCGGCGCTGTCATGTTCGGGGACGAGATGATCGACGAGGCGTCGTCCAAGATGGCCACCAAGTTCGTCTCCCGCGGCGAGCGGGCCGGCCTCACCCGCTCGCCGGGCTGAGCTCGGAGCTCGCACCCGACCTCAGTTCGCACCCGACGTCAGAAGGTGAATCGGCGGTGCCACTCGTCGAGGACGGTGTAGTCGCCGTGCAGGTCCACCGGGCTCAGCGTCGGCCGGTGGTACAAGGTGAGCTCGAGGTCGGAGGCGGTGCCGCTGACCACCACGTCACCGCCTTCGGAGGGCGCTTGATCGTCGGACCTCCGTTCCACCTCGACCCGATCCGGCGCCAGGGTGAGGATCCACTCGGTCCCCACATCGGTGGAGCGGAGGGCCATCACCCGTCCGCTGCCCTGGCGCTCCGGTTCGCGGGCGGTGACCAGCACGTCGAGCACCTCGTCGATTCCGTCGGCGGCCACCTCGGTGGGGATGGGGGTGCAGATGCCCCGCGCCGCCTGGGCGTCAAACCGGTGGACGGCCAGCTCGTGGGTCATCCGACGGGACACGAACTTTGCGGTGTGATCGGGCTCGAACCAGGTCCACACCGGGGTCGACTCCGGTATCCCGTCGAACTCGCTGATCAGGGTGGAGGCGATCTCGGCCACCCACCCCACCATCAGCTTCGCTTCCGGTGGATCGGGAAAATCCGGTTTGGGTCGGCCGGTTCCCTCGCACAGCACGTGGTCCCAGAATCCGCAGAAATGGCCGATGTGAACGGCCAGGTCGTTGACCGTCCAGCCCTCACAGGTGGGAACCAGGTCGTCCATCTCCCCCGACTCCAGCGCGAAGGTCAGCGCGCCGATCTCGGCCCGGGCCGCGTCGATGAGGGCGAGGTACTCCATGCGCTCACGGTAGTCGGCCCGGCCCAGCCCGGCCCGGCGTGGCCTGGCCTGCGGCTCAGCTACGGGCGTCGTTGACCAACCGGCGGGCGATGACCTTGAGGGCCAGGGTCTCGTCGGCGCCCTCGAAGATGGAAAGCACCCGGGCGTCGACGAAGTAGCGGCTCACCGCATACTCCTCGGCGTACCCCATACCGCCGTGGATCTGCATGGCCTCCCGGGTGACCCACTCGGCGGCCCGGCACACATAGGCCTTGACCATCGAGGCCTCGAGTGACCCCTCGCCCTTGGACATCAACCGGGCCACCTCGTAGGAGAACTGGCGGGTCGCCTGGATCAGCACCGCCATCCGGGCCAGTTTGGCCCGGGTCAGCTGGTACTCGAGGATCGGGTGCCCGAACACCACCCGGTTTCGTGCGTACTCCAGTGCCGACTCGTAGGCGGCCTGCATGACACCGATGGCCCGTGCCGCCGTCTGCAGGCGACCGTTCTCGAAACCCTGCATCTGTAGGTAGAAACCCTGACCCAGGCCCTCCCTTCCGCCCACCAGATCGGCATCGGGCACGAACCAGTTCTCGAAGGCCACCTCATAGGAGTGCATCCCCCGGTAGCCGAGGGTATCGATGGCCCGCCCCTCCATCCGCCCGGGAGGGCCGCCGGGGTGCCCGCCCTCCCCGGGAGGCTGGGTGAACACGAACCCGTGACCTTCGGCCCGGGGCTTCTCCACCAGGAACAGCGACAGTCCCCGGTGGGCCTTTCCCCGGTCCGGGTCGGTGCGGGCCAACAGCATGAGCACCTCGGCCCGGGCGGCGAAGGTGCACCAGGTCTTGACTCCGTTGATCAGCCAACCGCCCTCGGTGGGCAACGCCGCGGTGACCACACCGGCGACGTCCGAGCCGAAGTCGGGCTCGGTCACCGCCACTGCCCCCATCACCTCGGCACTGGCCAACTTGGGCAGCCACCGCTGCTTCTGGTCCTCGGTCCCCCCACGGACCAGCGCCCGGGTGAGGATCTCCGGGCGGGTGATCAGCGAACCGCCGGCTCCGAGCGAGCCCCACGACAGTTCTTCGGTGGCCACCACCATGCCCATGTAGTCGGCCTCGCCTCCGGTGGCGTAGCCCCCGTACTCCTCGGGGACCGACATCCCGAATCCGCCCATCTCGCCCATTCCGGCAATGATCTCCTCGGGGATGTCGGTGTTGGCTCGGTGGATGTGCTCGGCTCGCGGCCGGATCTGGTCCTCGGCGAATCGATGGAAGGTCTCTCTGACCAGCTCGAAATCGGCGTCGAGGTGGCGCGGTCCCGGCTGGTCGGCCAAGGTGGCCAAAAACGCCGGGTCCCGGTAGGTGGAAACGAACGCCTCGGCCGGCGCCATCCAGTCGCCTGACACTCCCCACCGCGCTGCCCCCCCGATGGTGCGCGACGCCAGATCGGCGGTGGCGTCGGCGGTGAAGGCGCAGGCGATGTCGGCCTCGACCTCGCCGTGCCACCCGTAGGTCAGCGCCGCCTCGGCGGTGCGTACGGCGGCTGCGGCATGGGCCACGTCATACGCGAGCACCTGGGCCTCATCCGGGCCTCCGGCCGCGTCCAACGCGGCCACTCCGGATTTGATGACCGATTGGGCGAGCTCGACCGCGTCGGCGGCCGCACCGAGGTCGGGTTCGACGGATCGGTCAGCGGTCACCGCGCCAGGCTACCGAAGCCCGGGGGCGCGACGGCGGCCATGTCGCCCGGCCGTGCCCGTCGGGCGCGACCGGTTCAGCGTGGGCCGGAGGTTCAGAGTGCGGGCGCCTGGGCGACCACGGTGACCAGTGGTGGCAGCACTACCGGATCGTCACCGGGATCGACTTCGGTGAGGACCTTCAGGTAATCGGTCACCGGTCCCGGGCCGGCCCCGGCGGGTGCCTCGGCCCACGCGTCGACGATGACCAGACCGGCCTGGCGGGCGAGCGAGGGCAACAGGGCGCCGAGATCGGGATGGCGGGCCGAGGGCATCGAGAAGGGATCACCGTTGATCCGTCCCGCCGAGGTGATCGGCTCCTGGGCCACCACCCATCCTCCCGGGCGCACGGCAGCGGCCATCTTGGCCACCACCACGGCCGGGTCGACCACATGCATGAGCAGGAACCGGCAGAAGGCCAGGTCGACCGTCTCGGGCAGTCGGAGGTCCTCCCCGGCCTGGGTGATGGCCAGCACCTGGCTGTGGGCGGCCGCTGCCTCGGCCACCTCGTCCCGTGCCATCGGATCGCTGTCCACTGCGTAGACCCGTCCGTCACGGCCGACGATCTCGGCCAGGGCGACCACCACGTCGCCCCCGCCGGCGCCGACATCGACGCAGGTCCATCCGGGTCCGATTCCCAGTCGGTCGAGGGCGGTGGCCAACGGTCGGCGGTAGACGTCGTCCCGAAGACCGCGAAGCTCCATCCCGCCAGGCTACCCACCGGTGCCGGTTCGTTCGGAATGCGGATTTCGTGCCTGGCGCCCGCCCGGTTTCGCAATGTCATCCACGGAAGCCGGTATCCTCACTGTCAGTGAGAGTGACCATGATGTTGTGTGACGCCGCTCAGGTGTCCGACGGCAAGCTCTATGTGTTGGGCGGAGGTTGGAGCATGACCGGTCCGGACCCGGTTCCCTCGGCGATCGCGCTCAAGATCGACGTCGGGTGGCACGAGGCGGAATCGGCCCATCACTGGGAGTTGTTCCTCGAGGATGCCGATGGTCGTCCGGTGCTGGTGGACACGCCCGAAGGCGAGCATCCGGTGGAGGTGCGCGGCGAGTTCACGGTGGGACGCCCGCCGGGGATCCCCGAGGGCTCCCCGATCGACGTCGCCCTGGCCGTCAATCTGGGGCCGCTGCCCCTCACCCCCGGCACCCGCTACACCTGGCGCATGGCCATCGACGGCGAATCTCATACCGACTGGGTCTTGGGCTTCACCACCAGGCCGACCCTGGTCCGGGACTGAGCGCTCCCGATGTGGCGGTGACCACCTACGATCGGCCGTTCGGCCGCTACTTCGAGGAGTTCGAGCCGGGTGACGTCTACCGCCACTGGCCGGGCAAGACCATCACCGAGGCCGACGATCATCTGTTCTGCATGATCACCATGAACCACCATCCGCTGCACACCAACGCCTGGTATGCCGAACACGAGACCGTCCAGGGACGCAACGTGGTGGTGGGCAACCTGGTGTACAGCCTGGTGCTCGGCATGTCGGTGCCCGACGTCAGCGGCAATGCCATCGCCAACCTCGAGGTCGAGAGCCTCATCCACCGGGCTCCGACCTTCCATGGCGACACCATCTATGCGGAGACAAAGGTGATCTCCAAAGTCGAGTCGAAATCCCGTTCCGACCGCGGGGTGGTCACCGTCGAGTCGAAGGGATTCAACCAACGCGGTGAAGAGGTGTGCTTCTTCCGCCGCAAAGTCATGGTGTGGAAGATTGCCGATGCACCACCCCGCCGGCGTCCCTACGGCGACGCCGTCTGGAGTTGAGCGGTCAGATCAGCGACATCCGCCGGCTCCACCAGCTCCGGGCCCTGGGGGACGCGGTCACCGTGGTGGGGGACCGAGACGGGCAGCGGCTCGAGACGGCCGGATCTCCCTTGGAGGGCGACCCGCGACCCGTGGGCCATCCTGGTCAGCGAGGTGATGGCCCAGCAGACACAACTGGCCAGGGTGGTACCGGCCTACGTGCCTTTCCTGGCCGCCTTTCCCACGCCGACGGCGTGCGCGGCGGCGCCGGTCGGCGACCTGCTCCGAGCCTGGCGGGGCCTGGGCTACAACCGGCGGGCCCGGGACCTGCACCGGGCGGCCGAGCTCATGGTCGAAGAGCACGGTGGCCGGGTGCCTTCCGATCTCCCCGGACTGCTGGCGCTGCCCGGTGTTGGTGCCTACACGGCCCGGGCGGTGATGGCCTTCGCCTTCGGCGCCGACGTCGGCGTGGTGGACACCAACGTCGGGCGGGTCCTGTCCAGGGCGGTCGCCGGTCGACGGGTGGGAGTCAAGGACGCGCAGTGCCTGGTGGACGCCATGGTCCCGGAAGGAAGCAGTTGGGCGTTCGGGCAGGCCCTGCTCGATCTGGGCGCGACCGTTTGCGTCACCGGGCAGCCGGGCTGCCGCCTCTGTCCCATCCGGCGACGATGCCGGTGGGCGGCCCGGGGCTGCGACGACCCCGATCCGTCGCTCGGCTCGGCGGGGGTGTCCACGCCCCAGAGCAGGTTCGAGGGCTCCGACCGACAGGGTCGAGGACGACTGGTCGAGCGGTTGCGACACGGTGTCGTGCCGTCGGATCGGGTGGCCACGGCCGCCGGGTGGCCGGACGATCCCGCCCGGGCCCGACGCATCGCCGCCGGACTGGTCGAGGACGGATTGGCGGTGCGCGACCGGTTCGGGCAACCTCCGCCTGCCCTGAGTACCGACCCTGGGTGCACGCCCGGGCCGGTCGACCGTTTGTCTAGGTGGTGATGAAGCGGATGATGTGGTCGTTGACCTCGTCGGGCTTTTCCACGTGCAGGAAGTGCCCGGCACCCTCGACCACCACCATCTCCGAGTGGGGGCAGGAATTCGTACACTGGGCCGATGGTGTCGATCCCCATACAGCCGTCGTCGGCGCCATGGAGGTACAGCGTCGGCTGAGGGGCGACGGTGCTGCTCGCTGCCTGCGCCGCTGCTGCTTCGGGTTGCTCCGAAGGGCCGGTGAACATTGCCCGGTAGTACCCGATGGCGGCGCTCAGGTTGTCAGCCGAGGCCAGTGACTGCTTGACCTGAGCTGCGTCCCACGTCCCGTCGAATCCCGGTGACCAGTCGGCCCACAGCCGGTCGATGAAGGCGAAGTCCTCCATCGACACCGCGTATTCGGCCAGGGGAGTCTGGAAGAAGAAGACGTACCAGCTCCGGTGCAACTGGTCGAAGGTGAAGAACCCGTCTGACATCGACGCCTGGGGAGCGACTGCCGCGGTGACCACCCGTCGCCACCGTTCGGGTTGGTAGGCCGCCGCTCCGTACGTAGCGAACGCTCCCCAGTCATGGCCGATGATGACAGCGTCCTCGTTGCCGCCGAGGGCTTGATGGAGCTGGCAGGCATCCAGCGCCAACGTTCCGGTGTCGTACCGATTGTCGGAGGGCAACGAGGTCGGCGAGTAGCCGCGGAGGAACGGGGCCACCGCGTGGTACCCGGCTTCTGCCAGGCGGGGGAGGAGGTGTCGCCACGTGTGGGCGGTGTCGGGGAATCCGTGCAGGCACAACGCCAGGGGCCCGTCGCTCGGTCCCTCGCTGAAGTAGACGAAGTCGATGCCATTGGCAGAAACCCGGTGCTGATCCATGGTCGGAGGGTAGTCCGGTCGCCTGGTTGTCGTCCGACTAGCCTCCACCTTCGGTGAAACTCACCTTTTTCGGAGTCCGGGGCTCTTGCCCGTGTTCCTCCGACCAGCAACGCCGATACGGGGGCAACACCTCCTGCGTTCTGGTGGAGGTTGAAGGGCAGGCTCCCTTGATCCTCGATCTCGGCACTGGACTTCGCGCGCTGGGCCACTATCTGCACGGCTCGTTACGGGCAGCCGGCGTTCCCCTCCAGGCCACCGTGTTGCTCACCCACTTGCACTACGACCACGTGCTCGGGCTCCCGTTCTTCTCACCGATGCAGGATCCCGGCGCGGTCCTCGATGTGTACGGTCCTTCCCAACAGGACGGCTCGCTCCGCGAAGTCCTGGCCGGAATGGTCCGACCTCCCTTCTTCCCCATCTCCATGGCGGAGTTCCGAGGCGAGCTGCGTTGCCACGATGTCGAGGGACCGGTCGATCTCTCCGTCGGGGGCATCGAGGTCAAGGCGCGCCCGGTTCCACACTTGGGCCACACCCTGGGCTTTCGGGTCGAGGCCGACGGCCGCTCCCTCGCCTACATCTCCGACCATCAGGCTCCTCTCGACCGACGAACGGTGGATAAGCAGGTGCTCGAACTCTGTGATGGTGCCGACCTGGTCATTCACGATGCCCAGTACACCGACGACGAGTTCGTGACCTTGGCCGAGTGGGGGCACTCGACCGAGGCCTATGCCGTCCGGGTGGCCAACGAGGCGGGGGCCCGCCGGCTGATCCTCTTCCACCATGATCCCGCTCATTCGGACAAGGAGATCGACCGGATGCTCAGCCACGCTCGACGGGTCGCTTCCGGGAGTCAGGTGGAGGTGAAGGCGGCCTTCGAGGGAATGTCGATCACCCTGGGCAGGGACTGAACGTGGGATTCGACGTCGACCTCTTCAAGGACGCCATGAGCCGGTTCGCCACCGGTGTCACCATCGTGGCGGGCATGGATGATGGTGAGCCGGTCGGCTTCACCTGCCAGAGCTTCATCTCGCTATCCCTCGATCCTCCCTTCGTGGCGGTGGCCCCGGCCCGGACCTCGACCAGCTGGCCGCGGATCGCCCGGGCGGGAAGCTTCTGTGTGAATGTCCTTGGTGACCACCAAGGAGCGCTGTCCCGAGGATTTGCCGTGTCCGGCGGCCCCAAGTTCGTGGGGGTCGACTGGGAACCGGCGCCGGTCACCGGTTCCCCGCTCATTCAAGAGAGCCTGGCCTGGGTCGACTGCAGGGTCGAACTGGTCCACGATGCCGGTGACCACGAATTGATCATCGGGAGGGTGCTCGACGTGGGAACCGGTGAGGGCTCGCCCTTGGTGTTCTTCCGGAGCAATTTGAGTACTGTTGCCCGGCACACTCGAGACGAGGGGGAGTAGATCCGTGCCCGACATCAGAGAATCCGACGTCATCGCCGACGTCATCGTGGTCGAGCCCAACGCCCACGGCGACCAACGAGGACGCTTCGTGGAGACCTACCGCCGGAGCTGGTTCCCTCTGGGCCGCGAGATGATCCAGGGCAATCGTTCCGAGAAGCAGGCCGGGGCCATCGTCGGTCTCCACTACCACCTGCACCAGGCGGACTACTGGTATGTGCTCAGGGGCACCGCCCGGGTCATACTCCATGACCTGCGCCGAGGGTCTCGGACCGATGGCGCCACCCTCGCACTGGATCTCGACGGGGATCATGACCGCGGCCTGTTCATCCCCCCCGGTGTTGCCCACGGCTTCGCCTCGCTCACCGACATCACCCTCTGGTATCTGGTGGACAACTACTACAACCCCAACGACGAGCTTGGAGTGGCGTGGGACGATCCGGCCATCGGCGCCGACTGGGGATTGTCCGATCCGGTGTTGTCCGAGCGGGACCGGTCGAACCCGCTGCGTTCGCAGATCGATCCCGGGGTGCAGCCCAGGGCCGGACTCAGGACCTGATCCCGCCGGCTGCGAACGGCGCGATCCGATGCCGATCGGCGCGGCTGGAGAGCACGCTCCCCGGTGGGCCCCCTCATCGGGTTGAATAGTCCTGATGTGGGTGGTCTTGGTTGCAGGGGTCGTGGTAGTGGTCGTGGTCGGGTTGGTGGCCGTGGCCGTCCAGCGGCGCCCCAAAGGCAGCGACTTGAGCTCGGTGAGGAAGTACCACTCGGCGCTCGGGACCATCGAGCAACTCTCCGATCGCATCAGCCAATCCCCGGTCAGGGTGGTCGGGGGAGACGGATCTGCTGGCGGTGATGCCGGTGCGGAGATCACCGCCGGCCGAAATAGGGGAGCCATCGACGGGATCGGCGGGGAGGTCGGATGGAGCGACGCCGGTCCGGGCAAGACGGAGATCGTGCCGGGGGCAAACCGCCGCTATCCGCCGGTAAGCGGCGACGGCGACCTCTTCGATCGGGAGGCCGCGCTGGTCTTCGACGACTCCCACCCCGACGAACACCGCTGGCACAACGGCGTTTCCCAGAGCCCATCTCGCACCCGTGCGGACCGCGCCCAACGACACGTGCTCGAATCCATGAATCGGCGACCACGGCGCGGCGTCGCGGTGATGATCATCGTTGTCGCATTGGCGACCTTTGCAACGCTGGCGTTTTTGGGTAGCAGGCGCTCGGATTCGACCGGCCACGGGCACACGACCGCCGGTTCGGCCTCCGCCGTATCCACCTCCACGGTCCGGGCCACTCATTCGACCTCGTCCACGACTTCCGGCTCCGGGCCGTCCCACAGGGCCGGGCATTCGGGAAAACACAGTGAGAAGACCGAGCCCACCCCGACCACCCTTCCCCCCCAGATCGTCGCCACATCGACCGGCCTGGGCATCGCCACCTATCCGGCGCCGGCCAACGTGTACAGCGTGACCGTGACCGCCACCGGACCGTGCTGGGTTCTGGCCCGGTCAGTCTCTTCCGGTGCGACGCTGTGGACGGGAACGCTCCAGGCGGGAGCCACCCAGACGATTCCGGCGATCGGAACAATCACCGTCGAATTGGGTGCCGCCTCAGCGACCCTGCATGTCGGCAGTGTGCCCGCGGTGCTCCCCACTCCGCTGGACACTCCCTTCGTGGCCACGTTCCAACCGGCTATCACCGGTGCTTCATCCTCCGCTTCGGCCGTCGCCACTCCCGCGGCGTCCGGCTGAACCGGATGGAATCCGGTCATTTTTGCGCCACCTCGGGCCGGCACCCGCGGTCCGGCCACTGCCCGTCCTCTGGCAAGCTACTTTTGAACATTTGGCCTAGTTATCGTCGATAGACGATAACTGTCGGCAGTCAAATCGCATATAGACGATAATTTGGGCGATTTTTGGAATTGAACGTACCGACGCTCCGGTGGAGCCGGGGCACTTGGCACCGGCCCACACCGAATCGAAGGACTAACCGGCGCCGTCGGACCGGCCGGCGAGACCGAGGGCATCGACGATGAAGGTGTACACGAAGGCCTCGTCCTTCCAGGCGTCATAGCGACCCGAGGGACCACCGTGGCCAGCCTCCATCTCTGTCTTGAGCAGCACCCGGTTCTCGGGGTTTGCCGCCCGCAGTTTGGCCACCCATTTGGCCGGTTCCCAAAACCCCACCCGCTGGTCGGTGAGCCCGGCAGTGGCCAGGATGTCCGGGTACCGAACAGGCGTACCCTGGCCGTCAACCGAACGGACGTTGTCATAGGGCGAGTAGGACTTCATCACCCGGTAGATCCCGGGATCGTCGACCGGGTTGCCCCACTCGTCCCACTCGAGAACGGTGAGTGGGAGGGAGTCGTCCAGAATCGTGGTCAGGCAGTCGACGAACGGGACCTCGGCCACCACCGCCCGGAACAGCTCGGGGGCGAGGTTGGCCACCGCCCCCATCAGCAGTCCTCCGGCGCTCCCGCCCCGGGCAACCAGTTGGTCGGGTGAGGTCCATCCCTGGTCGATGAGGGTGCGGGCGCACGCCACGAAGTCGGTGAAGGTGTTGGGTTTGGCCGCCAATTTTCCCTGCTCGTACCAAGCGCGACCCATCTCGCCTCCTCCCCTTACATGGGCGATGGCGAAGATGAAGCCGCGGTCGAGCAGGCTCAGTCGAAGCGACGAGAACATCGGGTCCATCGAGGCTTCGTAGGAGCCGTAGCCGTAGAGCAGGCAGGGCGCCCCCTTCGACCTGGTTCCGGAGGACGAGCCTTCCTCGGCGCCGGGGACGGCGACGCGGTCGGGCCGGTAGACCAAGGACAGGGGGACTCGGGTTCCGTCGTCGGCAACCGCCCAGCGTCGCTCGGTGCGATAGCGATCGAGGTCGAAGTCGCCCAGAACCGGTTGACGTTTGAGCAGGACGGTGTCACCGAGGTCGAGGTCGAGGTCGTACACGGAGCTGGGAGTGACCAGCGAGGTGTACTCATAACGGAGCCCGGTCGAGTCGTACTCGGGATTGGCACCAGGCCACACGGTCGAGGGGGACTCGGGTTTCTCCACCGGGTTGGACCGCCCGGTGGCCGCGTCGATGACCCGGATTCGGGTCTCGCCCCCTTCCCGCTCGTACACCACCAGGTGGTCGGCAAACGGATCCACATTGTCCAGCCTCACCCCGGGTCGCCCACCGATCACCTCCTTCCAGTGGCTCCGGTCCGGTGTGTCCTCGGGTGCCTCCATCAACCGGAAGTCCGGAGCGCCGTCGTTGGTCACGATGAGGAACCGACTCGCCCTTCCCGCACCCGGGTCACCCCGGTCGTGATCGACGCTGTACTCGATCCCGCGGCGCCGGGGCTCGATGACCGAAAAGGAACCGAGGGGATCGTCGGCGGGCAGGGCATGCACCTCTGAGGTCACCTTCGAGTCCAGGCCCATGAGGACGTACCGGTCGTCCTTGGTCCGGCCCACGCCGAGGTAGAAGTGGTCGTCGGGCTCTTCGTAGACCAGGGTGTCCTGGTCCGGGTCGATCCCGACCCGGTGGCGCCACAGTTGGTAGGGACGCATGGCCTGGTCGACCCTGGTGAAGAAGACGGTGGCGTTGTCATTGGCCCATGCCACCCCGTAGGAGGTGTCTTCGAGCTTCTCGGGCGACTCCGTGCCGGTGGACAGGTCGGTGAACCGCATGGTGTAGCGCTCGCTGCCGGTGGTGTCCGTGGAATACGCCATCCAGCGGTGGTCGGGGCTCACCGACAGATTCCCGATCGCGAAGTAGTCGTGACCCCGGGCAAGTTCGTTCTCGTCCAGGATGGTCTCCTCCCCTTCGGGGACCTCGCCCTCCGCCCCGACGGTCTGGGGTCCGGCCGGCCGCCACCCGGGGGGCACCGGCCTTCGGCAGTGGATGGCGTAGCTGCTGCCTTCCAACGTTCGGCTGTAGTAGAGCCATGGGCCCTTGCGCACCGGGACGGACAGGTCGGTCTCCTCGATGCGGGCGACCATCTCTTCGAACAGAGCGGCCCGGAGGTCCTCCGTTCTGGCCATGGTCATCTCGGTGTAGGCGTTCTCGGCCCGCAGATGGTCGATGACCGCGGGATCGTCCTTGTCCCGCAGCCAAAACCAGTCGTCGACCCGGATATCCCCGTGGGCCTCCAGCTCGACCGGCCGCCGCTCGGGGACCGGGGGAGTGACGGCTCGCCTGTCGTGGCCGGTGGCCGGGTTGGGCGGCATCCGACCAGGATGGCACGACTTTCCGGCGTGGTTGCGCCCCTCCTGGAACAGCACCCGGTCCGGGGTTGTTACTATCTGTATAGGAGAAATCAGCCCGTCCGTCCGGACGGCATCCTGGGAGCCCGCAATGACGACCACCGATATCGACATCGGAAAGTACAAGCTTGGGTGGTCCGACGAAGAGGACTACGTCTTCAAGCCCAAGAAGGGCCTCAACGAGTCGATCGTGCGCGAGATGTCGGCAATGAAGAAGGAGCCCGAGTGGATGCGCGACTTCCGGCTCCGGGCACTCCAGCGTTTCGAAAAGCGTCCGATGGCCGAATGGTTCGCCGTCAACATGCCGGATCTCGACTTCGACGACATCTACTACTACATCAAGCCGACGTCAGGGCAGGTTGAGGACTGGAACGACCTACCCGACGCCATCAAGAACACCTACGAGAAGCTGGGTATCCCCGAGGCCGAGCGTAAGTACCTTGCCGGCGTGACCGCCCAGTACGAGTCCGAGGTCGTGTTCCATCGCAATCGTGAGGATCTCGAGGCCCTGGGCATCATCTTCTGCGACATGGACACCGCGGTGCGTGACTACCCCGACCTGGTCCGTAAGTACTTCGGGACGATCATCCCCCCGGGCGACAACAAGTTCGCCGCGCTCAACTCAGCGGTGTGGTCTGGCGGCTCGTTCATCTACGTGCCACCCAACGTCGTCGTGGACCAGCCGCTGCAGGCCTACTTCCGGATCAACGCGGAAAACATGGGTCAGTTCGAGCGGACGTTGATCATCGCCGATGTCGGATCCCAGGTTCACTACATCGAAGGGTGCTCCGCTCCGGTCTATACGAGCGACTCTCTTCATTCCGCCGTGGTCGAACTGGTGGCTCTCGAAGGAGCGCGGATCACGTACACAACGATCCAGAACTGGTCCAACAACGTCTACAACCTGGTGACCAAGCGGGCCCGGGCTGAGGCCGAGGCCCACGTGGAGTGGATCGACGGCAACATCGGTTCGCGGCTGACCATGAAGTACCCCTCGGTGTACCTGATGGGGCCCAAGGCCT
Organism: uncultured Acidimicrobiaceae bacterium; assembly: GCA_963734395.1. Classification (GTDB taxonomy): domain Bacteria; phylum Actinomycetota; class Acidimicrobiia; order Acidimicrobiales; family RAAP-2; genus Bog-756. The sequence goes on from CAVTGY010000007.1 coordinate 179,454, forward strand.
CCGGCGAGGTTCTCTCGGTCGCCTATGCGGGCGCCGGCCAACACCAGGACGCCGGGGCCAAGATGTTCCACTGTGCTCCGGAGACCACCTCGACCATCATCTCCAAGTCGATCTCCAAGGATGCCGGCATCACCACCTATCGGGGAAAGGTCCACGTCGATGAAGGGGCCACGCGGGCCAAGAGCTTCGTACGCTGCGACGCACTGCTCCTGGACGAGACGGCGGTGTCACAGACCAAGCCCTACATGGAGGTGGGCGAACGGGACGCCCGGATCGGCCACGAGGCCACGGTGTCCAAGGTCGGCGACGACCAGCTCTTCTACTTGATGAGCCGTGGGCTGTCCGAGACCCAGGCCATGGGCATGATCGTGAACGGGTTCATCGAGCCGATCACCCGGACCCTGCCAATGGAGTATGCCGTCGAGTGGAGCCGGCTGATCGAGCTGCAGATGGAGGGATCGGTCGGCTGAACCGACGGTCCTATGATGAGAGCTGTGCGGGCAAAAGACTTGCGCTGGTTCCTGTGAGTCGGCAGAGACGCCGCGAGCCAGGCGGCAAGAGAGGCAGAGTGTGCTCATGCCGATGAGGGAGGAGTGCAAGCACTTTCAGAGCCGGACCTATGACTCCGGCGAGGTGGCCAGGTTCTGCGTGCTCGATCTCGCTCCTGAGGCACCGTGGAAGTGTCCTGACGATTGCCCCTCGTACGTGCGGCGCCTGGCCGACGTGGGATGGTCTCACGGTTCGCTGGTCGAGCCGCCGCTCGAGCCGATGCCCGACGTCCCCGGCGAGGAGGCGGCCAAGTTGCTCGACCAGGCGGAGGGAATCATCAATGCGGTCGGACCGGACATTGTGGCCGAAGTGCGCGATGAAGATGAGCGGGAACAGCGCAAGAACGGTGGCTGGTGGCGGCGCAAGCGCTGAACCGCTGAACCGCTGACCTGCTGAACCGCTGATCTGGCGAGTTCAGCCTCCGGTGAACACTGCCGGGCGCTTCTCCATGAATGCGGCCATCGCCTCGGCCAAGTCGTCAGAGGCAAGAAAGCCTGCGTTCCAGGCGGCAACGTATTCGAGCCCGTCGGCGACCGAGCGCCCCTCTCCAGCCGTGAGGACCGCCTTGGTGCCCTGCACCGCCAACGGCGAGTTTGCAGCAATCTCCGCAGCCATGGCCAAGGCGTCCTTCACCACGGTGTCGGCATCCGCACTCACCTGATTGACCAGCCCTATCGATTCGGCCCGCGCCGCGCCGATGTCCTTGCCGGTGTAAGCCAGTTCGGCGAGGTGACCCTTGCCGATGATCTGTGGCAGGCGCTGGAGGCTTCCGAGATCGGCAACGATGGCCAACTTGGTCTCCCTCACCGAAAATATGGCATCGGAGCTGGCCAGGCGGATGTCGCAGGCAGCGGCCAGGTCCACCCCTCCCCCGATGCAATAGCCGTGAATGGCGGCGATGGTCGGGACCGCACAATCGGCCACCGCGGTCACCGAGGCCTGCATGCGCTGGATGGCGGCCCGTGCCGATCGCGCTCGTGCCGCCATCGACACCGGGGTGGCCGTGTCGGAACCGGATGGGCCCACCATTCCGGACATGGCCACCAGGTCCAGCCCCACACTGAAGTGGGATCCCTTGGCTGCGATGACCACCACGCGGATCTCCGAGTCCGAAGCGATGGCGGCCATGGCCCGGGGGAGATCGGACCAGAATGCCGGACCGAGCGCATTGAGCTTCTCCGGGCGATCCAACCACAAGGTAGCCAGGTGACCTTCGATCTCGAGGCTGAGCACTTCGGACGAGAACGATGCAACGGTTGGATCGGTCGGATCGGTCGGATCGGTCGGATCGGTCGGCGGAGTCATGGTGGAAAGCGTAGGCGCGTGGGCTGGAATGGTGATCCCCGACCACGAGTATCCGGCCAACCCGGATGAGGATGGTCGGTGGTCGGCCATCGGACATGGGGACGGTAGAATGAGCTAGGAGGCTCGTCATCGAGCCTCCTGTCGCGAGAGGCCGTCGTCTGTCCACCTTCACTCCAGAATCCGCAGCCGTCCTGCCCGGACCCCCATGGCTGCAGCGCCGCCGGACTGCCGCGGCTGAGGCGTTTGCCTCGTCGGTGCTGCCCAGCGAAAAGGACGAGGTCTGGCGGTACAGCCGAATCGACCAACTCGACCTCGATCGCTACCGGCCGTCCGGCATCGATCCTGTGGCCTCCTCCAATGACCCGGGCCCTTCCCCCTCGGATCGCATCCACTCGCTGATCGGCAGCCTCGGACCCCGATCGGGCCTGATGGTGACCCTCGACGGTGTGCTGGCTACCGTCGCTTCGTCGTTGGGCGACGATCTGCTCACACTGGGCCGAGCCGGCGAACAGGACCCCGAACAGGCTCTGCTCGGATCGGTGGCCTCCGATCCACATGACTTCGTCCTTCTCAACGATGCCTTCGCCGTCGATCCGCTGGTGATCGACGTGGCACCGGGCGCCACCACGGAGGACCCGATCGTTGTGGTGCACGTGGTGTCCGGCACCGGCGGCGAGGCCATCTTCCCCCGGACGGTCATCCGATGCGGCGAAGCGTCCAGGGCCAGCATCGTCGAGATCGTCGTCGGAGTCGACGCCGGGCTGTTGGCCGGACTTCCTCTCACCACTGGAGGAGGCGCTCCGGAGTCTGCGGAATCCGCGCCCGAGCAACTGGTTGTGCCGGTGACCGAAATTCGGGTGGCCGACGATGGCGCTCTGGCCTATGTCAGCGTTCAGGCGTTGGGTTCTCGGACCTGGCAACTGGCTCACCAGACCAGCGCCATTGGAGCCGGGGCCACTTTGGAGAGCTTCGCGGTTGCCCTCGGCGGCAGCTATGCCCGACTGCGGACCGATTCTGCGTTGCAGGGTGCGTCGGGAACCAGCAGGCTGAGGGCGGCATTCATAGGCCGGGACGATCAGATGCTCGATTTCCGAACACTCCAGGACCACCTCGCCCCTCGGACCACCAGCGACCTTCTGTTCATGGGCGCGGTGGCCGACCATTCCCACTCCGTCTACAGCGGGTTGATACGGGTCCGACGGGGGGCGGTACGGTCCGATGCCATGCAGACCAATCACAACCTGGTCCTCGACGAGGGGGCACACGCCGATTCGGTGCCCAACCTGGACATCGAAGAGAACGACGTCAGGTGCAGCCACGGTTCGACGGTCGGTCCGGTTGACGAGGACCAGCGCTACTACCTTGAATCGCGAGGCGTGGAGCCGGCCGTCGCCGAGCGACTGATCGTCGGCGGGTTTTTCGAGGACATCGCCGATCAGGTGCCGATTGCCGGTACCCGATCGATGATCGGCACAGCACTTGCGGACAGGATCGGAGCGCACGGTGCCTGACCCGGCCGAGGCGGGAAGCCTGCGGTCGGTCCGGCTGTGCGGGCGGGGAGACCTGGTGTCCGGTCAGGCGAAGCGGTTCGACGTCGATGGCCTGCGAGTGGCCCTGGTGCGCATCGAAGACGACTACTACGCCATCGGAGATCGGTGCAGTCACGAGGACTTCTCGTTGGCCGACGGTGAGGTGTGGGCGGGGGAGCGGGAGATCGAGTGCGCCAAGCATGGGTCGACATTCGACCTCCGGACCGGCAAGCCGTGCTCGCTTCCTGCCACCCGACCGGTTCCCGTCTACGAGGTGGTCATCGAAGGAGACGATGTGTCGGTGGTCGTTCCGTGAGCACCGGGGAGCTGTGCGTCGAGGGACTTCGGGCCGGAATTCCGGGTCGTGAGATCCTTCGCGGGGTTACCCTCACCGTTCGAAGCGGAGAGGTGCACGCGGTGATGGGCCCCAACGGCTCTGGAAAGAGCACCTTGGCCCACGTGCTGATGGGCAGGCCGGGCTATGAGATCCTCGACGGCTCCGTCACGCTCGACGGTATCGATCTGCTGGCGCTACCAACATGGGAGAGGGCCCGTGCAGGATTGTTCCTGGGCATGCAACATCCGATCGAAGTGCCCGGCGTGTCCTTGGTCAAGTCGCTGTCCGCCGCCCGTGCTGATGCGGGGACCGGTCGCGGCACAATGGGCGAACGGTTGCTCGAGGAGGCCCGACGCATCGGGTTCGACGAGCGGTTTCTCGATCGTCCGCTCAACGTCGACCTGTCAGGAGGGGAGCGGAAACGTAACGAGACGCTCCAACTGGGTGTGCTCCGTCCGCGGTTCGCTGTACTCGACGAGATCGATTCGGGCCTGGACATCGATGCCCTGGGAGCGGTGGGGCGACGGGTCGAAGAGGCGACAGGCGAGTGGGGCCTGGGGGTACTGGCGATCACCCACTTCCGCCGACTGCTCGATGTGCTACATCCTGACGTGGTGCATGTGCTGTCCGAGGGTCGGGTTGTGGCCACGGGAGGCCTCGAATTGGCCGAGCTGGTCGATCGCACCGGATACGCCGCTTACAACTGAACCGGGCTCGTTGCTCGCCACCTGATCGTCACTTTCGATTGGTAGCGTGCTCCCATGGCCCGCCGAGATCGCCGGCGGGGTGGTGCCCACAGCGCGGGTAAGCGCAAAGGATCGGCGGGCACGCCCCCTCCCGAAGCTCCGCCACCGACTGAGTCTGCATTCAACCTGGTCGGAGGAGCGGACCTGGCTGGAGAAGGCGCTGACACCGGACTCGGACCCGGAGCCGAACGGCCAGCCTCTGACGGCCCCGAGGGCACTGACCGCCCCGAGGGCTCTGACGGCCCCGGGGGCACCTCCCCAGCCATGGCTGTGGCGGTCTCCTCATCAGGCGAGGGAGCCGGCCTGGGTGCGATGAGCACGAGCTCGACCGTCGAGACAACGCCGAAAATGACCCGGCGCAAGAGGAAGCGCAGGCGTAGCTGGCTCGATCGGGTGCTGCTTGCCGGTGTGGTGGTGGTGGCATTGGCGCTGGCGGCGGTGGGATCTGCGTACGCCTATCTCCAGTTTCGGTTCGACCAGGTCAGCCGGGTAACCGTGAAGCATCTGGTGGCGGCGCCGCCGGGCCAACCCTTCAATGTCCTGCTCATCGGCTCGGACTCAAGGGCCGATGAGAGTTCCTCCGATTCGGTGCACTTCGGCTCCGAAGCTTCGACCGCAGGGCAGCGCAGCGATGTGGTCAAGATCGTCCATGTGGTTCCGGCAACTGGGCAGATCAGCGTGCTGTCCATTCCCAGGGACACCATGGTGACGGTGGCCGGCAACACCACCGACACTGGCCGGTACAACCGGATCAACTCGACCTACAACGCCGGTCCCGACCAGTTGGTGCAGACGATCGAGGCCAATTTCGGCATCCCCATCGAGCACGTCGTACAGATCGACTTCGAGGGATTCCGCGGCGCCGTGGATGCCATAGGCGGGATCAACCTCGACTTCCCCTACCCGGCCAAGGACACCTACACCGGTCTGAACATCACCCAGGCCGGCTGCCAGCATGTCAACGGCGGATACTCCTTGGCGGTAGCTCGTAGCCGGCACTACGAGTACTTCAAGGATGGGTACTGGCAGTACGACGGCACCAGTGACTACGGTCGTATCCAACGTCAGAACGCGTTCCTGAAGGCGCTGATCAACCAGGCCGAGACGAAGTACAACCCCCTCACCCTGAACGCATTCATCGGATCGGTGGTTCAGGGAGTCACCATCGATTCCACCTTCACCGTCGGCGACCTGGTTGCCCTGGCTCGCGAGTTCCATGCCTTCGCTTCGCAGTCGCTGGCCACGGCGACGCTGCCCACCTATTCGGCCGAGTCGGCGGACTTTGCCTCACTGGGTGATGTGCTCTATGTGCAGCCTGCACCGGCCAATCAGGTGATCACCCAATTCCTCGGCCAGGCTCCCGAGCCCGCATTCGCGCCACCCCCGGGTCCCTACGGGGTGGTCCCAACCACCACGACGGTGCCCGGTGCCGAGTCCACGCCGGGCACTTCGGGGACCAGCACGACCACGACGATCGAAACCGACTTCGACCCAGTTCCCTGCTGATTCAGGCGATCGACGACTCGGTTTCGTCGAGGCCCTGTGCCAGCGTGTTCCAGCTCAGTGTGGCGCACTTGATGCGCACCGGGAACTTGACCACACCTTGCAGCGCGGCGAGCTCTCCGAGGGCATCAACGTCGACGGCCACCGGCTCGAGGATCTCCACGTCAGCCCCGGATCCCTCTCCACCGGAGGCCCCGTTGCCCGACGGAAGGGTGGATTCGTGGATTGACATCATCTGCTTGAAGGTGCGGATCAGGCCCCGGACTTCGGGAACCGGCTTTCCCTTGACGGCGGCTGACATTAATGAGGCCGATGATTGGCTGATCGAGCATCCGGTTCCGGCGATCTTGATGTCCGAGACCACATCATCGGTCACCTCGAGGGTGACCACGATCTCGTCTCCGCACAGGGGGTTGAAACCTTCGACTCTCTGTGCGGGCGGAGATTCCAGCTCGCCCCGGTTACGCGGGGAGCGGTAGTGGTCCAGGAATTATTTCGCGGTAGAGGTCTTCGAGACCGGGCATCAGGAGTGCATCTCCTTGGCGGCGGCAGGGCTGTTCACAGGATCAGAGTACCGGTCGGCGCTCATCCGAAAAACGCCCCCGCTGCGCTGAGAGCGTCGGCCAATGCGTCGACGTCGGACTCGTCGTTGTAAAGACCGAAGGAGGCACGGGCGGTGGCGTTGACGCCCAACCGTCGCATCAGAGGCTTCGCACAGTGATGACCTGCCCTGACGCAGACCCCGTATTCGTCGAGGACCTGGGAGATGTCGTGCGGATGAATCCCCCGGTAGGCAAAGGAGATCACGCCGCCCCGGTCTGCAGGATGGGGAGGGCCGAAGATGGTGAGGTCGTCACCGAAGCGCTCGGCCAGGGAAGACATGGCGTAAGTGGTCAGCTGGAGCTCGTGATTGCGGACTGCTTCCATGCCGACAGTCCGCAGGTAGTCGACGGCGGCTCCGAGCCCGATGGCCTCGGTGATCGGCGGCGTGCCGGCTTCGAACCGCCAGGGAATGTCGTTGGGGGTGAACCCGTCCTTGCTGACGTCGAGGATCATCTCCCCGCCCCCGAGGAACGGAGGAAGCTCCTCGAGCAGATCGCCCCGTCCCCACAGAACTCCGATACCGGTCGGACCGAGCATCTTGTGCGAGCTGAAGGCCAGGAAGTCGACGCCGAGCTCGGTCACATCGGTGGGGAGGTGGGGAACCGACTGCGCAGCGTCGGCGACCACTACGGCGCCGGCCCGGTGGGCCGTCTCGGCGATGTGACTGATCGGATTGAGCGTCCCCAGAACATTGGACATACAGGTGACCGCCACCAGCTTGGCCCCCGACACCAGCCGGCCCAGGTCCTCGAGCTCGAGGCGACCATTTTCGTCAACCGGAATCCAGCGAATGGTCAGTCCCCGTTCGGCGGCCAGCATGTGCCAGGGAACGATATTGGCGTGATGCTCCATTTCGGTCAGCACGATCGTGTCACCCGCGTGCAGATTGGCCCGCCCCCAGGTGTGGGCGACCAGATTGATTCCCTCGGTGGCGTTCTTGGCGAAGATGATCTCGCGGGATGGATCGGGTGCGCCGATGAAACGCCCCACATTGTGGCGAGCCCCTTCGAATCGACGGGTTGCCTCCTCGGCGATGGCGTACACCCCGCGATGCACATTGGCGTGGGTGGTCTCGTCGTACTCGCGCATCGCATCGAGTACTTGAGTCGGGCGCTGTGCCGACGACGCTGAATCGAGGTAGATGATCGGGTGGCCGTTGACTTCGCGGCCGAGCAGGGGAAAGTCCTTACGGAGTCTGGCCACGTCCAGACCGGGTCGAGTGTTGGTTAACTCCGCCACGCGTCGTACCCTTCGGACTCGATCGAAGCTATCAATTCCGGTCCGCCTTCGGCCACGATGACCCCGTCGACCAGCAGATGGACCCGGTCGGCGTGCAATTCGTCGAGCATCCGCTGGTAGTGGGTGATCACCAACACGCCCAGATCGGGCCGATCCTCACGAACCGTGCGGACTCCTCGGGCCACCGTGCGGAGTGCGTCGACGTCGAGTCCCGAATCCGTCTCATCGAGTATCGCCATCTCCGGTTCGAGCATGGCCATCTGGAGGATCTCGTTGCGCTTCTTCTCACCCCCGGAGAAGCCCTCGTTGAGGTAACGCTCACCGAACGCGGATCCATGCCCAGCTTCTCCATCCACTCCATCATCATCAGACGGACTTCGAGAACCGACATCTCCGTGCCTCTGCGGGCGGACAGGGCTTGTCTGAGGAACTGGATCACCGGCACGCCGCTGATCGACTCGGGTTGCTGAAAGGCCAAGAACAGCCCGGCCTTGCCACGGACGTCCGGCGGCCACGCGGTGATGTCCTCGCCCCGAAGGCGGATCGCACCCGATGTGACTCGGAATGCCGGATTGCCGAGCAGGACGCTGGCCAGGGTCGACTTGCCGGAGCCGTTGGGCCCCATCAGGGCGTGCACCTGTCCTCGGTCGACCGTCAACTCGACCCCGCGCAGGATGGGCTTGCCTTCGACGGAGACATGGAGGTCCTCGATCTGGAGCAGGGGCGGGGTCGCCTGCGGGCTCACGGTGGCATCACGTGACACGAGCCAATCCTAGCCTCATTCGTGATTTTCTCCTACGGGTATAGGAGGAATAGGTACCGGAGCACCCGACCAGGAATGCTATGTACCTTTGTGACCAGGTCAGCCGGTACGGTAACCGCATGGCCGACCCCTGGAACTTTGCCGGCCCGGTCACCCAACTCGACTCCCGAGCCGGTGTGGTGACCCTGGTCGACGAATCGACCTTCGCCATCAGCGGGAGCGCCGGCGACATGACCACCGGAGCAGCGGAGGGGCTCTTCTTTCGAGACACCCGGATCCTTTCCCGGTTCGAGGTGCTGGTCAACGGCACCAGGTCCCAGTCGTTGTCTGCCATCACCGACGATCCCTTCACGGCCACCTTTGTGTCCAGATGTGCGCCCGCGTTCGGCCGGGCCGACTCCACCTTGATGGTGTTCCGCTCGCGCTACGTCGGCCAGGGAATGCGCGAAGACCTGACCATCCGAAACTTCGCCGACGAGCCCGCCTTCTGCACGGTCGAGGTATTCGTCGGAGCCGACTTCGCAGATCTGTTCGCGGTCAAGGAGGGACGTGCGGGGACCGGGACCGACAGCGGTGAGATGACCACCAAGGTGGTGCCGGGGATCTCCGACAGCCAGAGCTCGCGCCGCAAGGCCGCTCAGATCGCCGGTCGAAGAGAGTCCGACCAGCCGATCCCCGTCGACGGCACACCGACCATCACCTACTCCTACCGACGCGGTGGCGTGGTCCGCGGGGTGGACATCCGATTCCAACCGCCGGCCATGGTCACCGCCGATCTGGCCAGTTTCGAAGTGGTCGTGCCCGCCCGGGGCGAGTGGACGACGTGCGTCGAGGTGGGGCCGATCATCGACGGGACTCCGTTCGACCCGAGGTACCGGTGTGGACACCCGGTTGATCGGGCCACCCCTTCCGAACGGTTGGCACAATGGCGCCGCCGGGTGCCACAGGTCGAGACTGATTCTCTGGGCCTGAAGGAGGTGGTCGCTCGGAGTAACGAGGACCTCGGCGCCCTGCGGATCTTCGACCCCGACTATCCCGAGCGGGTGGTGGTGGCGGCCGGCGCCCCGTGGTTCATGACCGTGTTCGGACGGGACTCCCTGCTGACTGCGTGGATGGCTCTGCTGGTCGACCCCGATCTGGCTCGCGGGGTTCTCCAGACGCTGGCCCGCTTTCAGGGGACCGACATCGACCCCCGTCACGACGAGGAACCGGGTCGCATCCTCCACGAGATGCGCTTCGGCGACGCCGCGTCGCTGTCGCTCGGCGGGGGGAGTATCTACTACGGCACCGCCGATGCCACGCCGCTCTTCGTGATGCTCCTGGGGGAGATGCGGCGTTGGGGAGTGGCCCGAGAGATGGTCGATGAACTTCTTCCCAACGCGGCCCGGGCCATCGAATGGATCGAGGAGTTCGGAGACGCGGACGGCGACGGTTACGTCGAGTACCGGCGGGCTACCGATCGTGGGCTGGCCAACCAGGGGTGGAAGGACAGCTGGGATGGCATCCGGTACGAGGATGGCACGGTTGCCGTCGCCCCGATTGCGCTGTGCGAGGTGCAGGCGTACACCTATGGTGCCTACCTGGCCAGTGCCCACTTTGCCTTCGAGGTAGGCGACACGGCCACCTACGACAAGTTCCGGGCCAAGGCAGCGCAGCTCAAGGCGGCGTTCAATCGAGACTTCTGGTTGGAGGACAAGGGGTGGTTCGCCGTCGGGCTCGACGCCGACAAGCGACCCATCGATTCCCTGACCTCGAATATCGGTCACTGTCTGTGGACCGGGATCGTCGACGAGGACAAGGCCCGTCGTGTGGCGGAGGCACTGGTGTCGCCGGCCATGTTCAACGGATGGGGCGTACGGACCCTGTCCAAGGACAGCGGCGGGTATAACCCGATCGGCTACCACTGCGGATCGGTGTGGCCGCACGACACCGCCATCGTCGCCGCCGGCCTGGCCCGCTACGGGTTCGACGGCGCCGCACAGACCCTCATCTTCGCCATGATCGATGCCGCCATCGCCCAGGGGGGAAGGCTCCCCGAGCTGTTCAGCGGTCTCGATCGGGGGGAGTTGTCGGTCCCGGTGGGCTACCCGACGTCGTGCTCGCCCCAGGCATGGGCGGCAGCGTCACCGCTGTTGTGCCTACGAACCCTGTTGCGACTCGATCCCTGGGTCCCCTACGGCAAGACCTGGCTCTGCCCCAACCTTCCCGAATGGATCGGCTACCTCAAGGTGGAGGGAATACCCCTGGCCGGGTCCCGGGTGACCATCGAGGTCGGATCCAAGGTTGCCGGCGGGGTGACGGTCAGCGGCCTTCCACCGGAGATCGAATTGGTGCGGGAGCCGCGGCGACCATCCACCGCGGTGTGAGCCTGATCGCTGCAGCGCCTACCATCCGCGATCGATCCACTCGCCGAGGTGGGGCGACTCGCGGCCGATGGTGGTCCCGTCACCGTGTCCGGGAAGGACCATGGTGTTGGAATCGAAGGTGGTGAACAGCCTTCCTTCGATGGATTTGATGATGGTGGAGAAGTCCGAGTGTTCGAAGGACGTGTTGCCGGGCCCGCCGGGGAAGAGGGTGTCCCCGGAGAACAGGAGCGCAGTGCCCTCGACGGCGAAGCACATCGAACCGGGAGTGTGCCCCGGGGTGGCGATGGTGGCGATGCGAAGTCGTCCGATTTCGAGGATCGATTCATCTTCGAGGATCTGGTCGTAGGAAGGGAGCATGCCCGAATCGGCTGAGGTCACCGCCACGTCGATTCCGGCATTGCGGACAGCCTCGACGGCCTGGATGTGGTCCCAATGCCCGTGCGTTTCCACCACCTGGCGGACGTTGAGGGATTTGCACAGTTCGAGCAGCTTGTCGTGCTCATTGGCCGCGTCGATCAGCACCGAGTCCCCTGTCGACCGGCACCTCACGATGTAGACGTTGTTATCGACGGGGCCGACCACCAAGCGGTGAACCTCCACCGAGGTGTCCTCGTAGTCGATGATGGTGTCCGGCATGGTCGACGGACCTCCTTATCGATTTGGCGGCCCTGGTTGGACCGGAAAAAAATGTGATTCGTGCTGCGCTGATCGTGTCCCTGAGCTGGGGAACGAGCAACCTTGTCCGTGCCGCCAGCGTATCGGGCGGCGGCCCACCTGGTGGTCAACATTGTCCTGGTTCTGGTAGACAAACGTGCACATGGTCCTGCACCGGGGCCACTCAGGGATGGAAGAGCTATGAATTTCGCCTTCAGCGAGGAACAGGACGAGCTGCGTAAATCGGTTCGTCGATTTCTCGATGACAAGTCGCCCGAGACCGAGGTCCGAAGGCTCATGGAGACGACCACCGGGTACGACCCGGCGGTCTGGAGCCAGATGGCCGACCAGTTGGGTCTGCAGTCGTTGATCATCCCCGAGCAATTCGGAGGTTCGGGATTCTCCTACGTCGAGCTCATCGTGGTGCTCGAGGAGATGGGCGCCACCCTGCTGTGCGCCCCATTCTTCTCAACGGTGGCACTCGCCACCAACGCCATCCTCACTTCCGGCGATCAGAGCGCACAGGAATACCTACTTCCCGGGATCGCCTCCGGTGAGACCATCGCCACCTTGGCTTTCACCGAGGACTCTGGCCGTTGGGACGCCGATGGCATCACCTTGGCCGCCGCCCCATCCGGTGAGGGGTGGGTGCTCAACGGACACAAGTCGTTCGTGGTGGACGGCGCCACCGCCGGGCTGATCCTGGTGGTGGGGCGTACCCCGGCCGGGCTGTCGCTCTTCGGGGTGAAGGGCGATGCCGAAGGCCTGGTCCGCACCCCGCTCGCCACCATGGACCAGACCCGCAAGCAGGCCCGGCTCGAATTCACCGACGCCTCGGCATGGTTGATCGGCTCCGAGGGAGCGGCGGGGGACGGGTTGACCAAAACGCTCGATCTGGCCGCCGTCGCCTTGGCCGCGGAGCAGGTGGGTGGAGCCCAGCGCTGCCTCGACAGCTCGGTGGAGTACGCCAAGACTCGGATCCAGTTCGGTCGGCCGATCGGCAGCTTCCAGGCCATCAAGCACAAGTGTGCCGACATGTTGCTGGAGGTCGAATCGGCCAAATCGGCTGCCTACTATGCGGGCTGGGCTGCCGCCGAGGGATCGGACGAGCTCCCGGTGGTGGCCAGCCTGGCCAAGTCCTACTGCTCAGAGGCCTACTTTCACGCCGCCGCCGAGACGATCCAAATCCACGGCGGGATCGGTTTCACCTGGGAACACCCGGCCCACCTCTACTTCAAACGTGCCAAGTCTTCGGAGCTGATGCTCGGTGACCCGTCCTATCACCGCGAGCTGTTGGCTCAGCGCATCGGGATCTGAGCGCCGCCATGCAGGCTGCCTCGGGCAGGTTCGGCTCCGGATGTGGCGCCGCTTCACCGCGAACCCTGACCCGCTTTCAACTGGCGTAGCGTCTCGGCGATGATCAATCTGAGACAGCTGATTGCCTGGCTACTCCTGGCACTGCTGGCGGTGGTGGGTGCCGGAGCGGCGGCGCTCGGGGTTTCGCAAGCGCCGAACAATGTCTCCCTGTCACCGGCGGTGGTCAACACGCTCGCTGCTCCCAGCTACTCAGAGGTCGTCTCCGAATCGACTCCTCAGGGTACGCAGGCCGACTATCTCGTCTATCAGGCACCAGACGATCTGGGCGGTTACATCCAGAGCGGCAACAAGCGCACCTACGTCTACGTCATCGGGACCAAGGAGTACCAGAGCATCACGGTCACGGCCACCACCCCCGCCAAGCATCTGGTTTTCTACGAGCAACCCAGCCAAGGTGCGGCAGCCCTCGACCCGGCCCACAATTACCTTAATTACGCACGGCAGGGCAAGAACGTCAAACAGTCAGGGTCCACCTACACCTTCAACCTGACCCAGGCCGGACAGGTCGGGACCTTCGTCTTCACCGTGTCGGGAAAGTACATCTCGCAGATGACCCTCACCGTGAAGACCGCATCGGTCCAGCTGACCCTCTCCAATGTGGGAACGTCGCCACCGGTCGCGCTCCCCGCCGGCGTGAAGGTGGTCGCCGCCCCGGCCAGCTCGGGCACTCCGAGCGGCTAACCCCGGCTTCCGACGGCCGGTCAGCGAAAGCCGGTCATCCGGGCCGGTCGATGGCCCGGTCGTCGGCCTGGTCGATGGCCTGGTGGACAGCCTGGTCGATGGCCGACCGAAGATCGCGTGCGTGGGCCTTCGGTCGGGCCGCTTCGGTGAGCCACCGAACCACCACGAAGTGCCGGGCGCCGGCGGCCGCCATGTCGGCCACCGTTGTGGGACCGACTCCACCGGTCACCCACACCGGCCACCGCGATCGGCCGGTCGCCTCGCCGATGTATCCGAGGCCGGTGCCCGGTCGTCCCGGCTTGGTCGGCGTCGCTATCACCGGACCCGCCGAGAGGTAGTCGACAGCCGGCGACGTCTCGAGGACCTCTTGCAGCTCGTGGCTGGCATGGGTGGAGAGTCCGATGACCGCGTCCTCGCCCATCGCCCGACGGGCCTCGGTCGGAGACATGTCCTCCTGTCCGACATGGACGCCGTCTGCTCCGATGGCAGCGGCGAGACCAGGCTTGTCGTTGAGAATGAACGGCACCTGGTGATCGGCACAGACCCGCTGGACGAGGGCAGCCCGCTCGACAAGCAGCCGATCGGGAAGGCGCTTCTCGCGCAGCTGAACGACGTCGACCCCGCCCTCGATGCAGGCTTCCACGAAGCGCTCCAGGTCGGGCCGGTCGGGCGAGCAGAGATACAGCCGCCGGTCCTCTAGGCGCCACCGACCGGACCCCACCGGTGTTGCAGGTCCCATCGAGCGTTCAAGCGGATTTGGATGCCTTGGCCTTGGCCTTGGCCTTGGCCTTGAACTGGCGCACCTTGACCAGGCTTTCGGGAGAATCGATGTCGGCCACCGAGCGGAACGACCCGGACTCGCCGTACGGAGCCGACGCCTTCTTCCATCCGGATGGCTGGATCCCTAACTGCTTGCCGAGCAGGGCGATGAAGATGCGCGCCTTCTGGTCTCCGAATCCGGGAATCGCCTTCAGGTTGGCGAAGAGCTGGTTACCGTCTTCAGCCGAATTCCAGATGGCGGCGGTGTCTCCCCCGTAGGAACCGACGATCAACTCGCAGGCCTCCTGCACCCGCTTGGCCATCGACTTCGGAAAGCGGTGGAGCGCCGGCCTGGCACTGAACACCTCGGTCAGTTCGTCGGGATCCATCGTCGCCAGAGCGAATGGGTCGAGGGTGCCTCCCAGGCGCTCCCGGAGCTCGAACGGGGACCGGAACGCCTTCTCCAATGGGATCTGCTGGTCGAGGATCATGGCGATGAGCAACGCGAGCGGATCCTCGCTCAAGAGCGCATCTGCGGCGCCGTCGCCGGTCATGTGAATCACACGACCACGCTAGCCCGCAACGCCGGGATCGCCGTCGAGACGGCACGCAAAGGGAGCGTGGGCCAGGGCGACGGCGGAAGAACCGGCTAGTAGCTCGATTCGTACAGTTCGATCGATATTTGGTCGTCGCCCAACTCGTAGCCGGAGAAGTGACAACCGGTTGCTTTGGCCACGCGCATCACCATCTCGGCGTTCTCAGCGCTGATGGCCATATGACACGAGCCCGCCGAACTGATCCGTTCCCACAGGACGCCGATCTCGAAACCGCGGGCAAACTCGGGATCATCCGTGTCAAACCGAAGCATCGATTCCATGCAGAGATCATCGTCAGAGGAGAGGGAACCCTTTAGCGGCTCCGAACGGGCCAGGTTGGGGACACCCTGGCCGGGTCAGATCGCCCAGGGGTCGGGCGAGGCAGAGTCGATGCCGTAGCGATCGATCGCCTCGCTGACGGCGCCGGGGTGCGGGGCGCCCTCTCCTTCCAGGGCACTGAGGACGGCCACCACCACATGTGCGGCATCCACCTCGAAGAATCGGCGGAGGACGCTCCGGGTGTCCGAACGCCCGAATCCATCGGTGCCCAGCGAGGTGAAGTGCCGCGGCATCCAGCGTGCGACCTGGTCGGGAACCGACCGCATGAAATCGCTTACCGCCACGATCGGTCCCCCTGAGGCAGCCAGTTGTTCGGTGACGAAGGGCACCCGTGGGGGCGTACCCGGATGAAGGCGGTTCCAGCGCTCCGAGGAGATGGCGTCTTCCCTCAGTGACTTGTATGAGGTTACCGACCACAGGTCGGCCTCCACCCCCCAGTCGACCGCCAGAAGCCGTCGGGCCTCGGCGGCCGCCTGCCATGCCGACCCCGAGAAGAGGATGGTGGCCTTGGCCGCCGTACCCCTGGCGACGGCGGATCTCTGCGCCTCCGCTCCCTGATCAGCCTGATCGGCATCGTCGGGGGTGTATCGGTAGAGGCCCTTGATGGTGCCGAGTCGTATCCGTTGGGCCTCCTCGGGGTCGGAGGGGAGCGCCGGCATCGGGTAGTTCTCGTTGTAGAGCGTCAAGTACCAGTACCGATCCTCTGGTCCGGGCCCGGTCATCCGCAGAATCCCGTCCTCGATGATGGTCGCCACCTCGTAGGAGAAGGCGGGGTCATAGGCGGCGACGCTGGGAACGGTCGAGGCCAGCAGCAGAGAGTGGCCGTCTTGGTGCTGGAGGCCTTCACCGTTGAGGGTCGTCCGACCGGCGGTGCAACCCAGGAGAAATCCGCGGCCGCGCACATCGCCGAGGGCCCAAAGCAGGTCACCGACCCTCTGGAAACCGAACATCGAGTAGAAGAGGTAGAACGGGATCATGGGCTCGCCCCAGGTGGCATACGACGTGGCCGCCGCGGTGAACGCGGCCAAGGAACCTGCTTCGCTGATCCCTTCCTGGAGTACCTGGCCGGAGGAGCTCTCGGCATAGTGGAGGGCCAAGCCGGCATCCACCGGCGTGTAGCGCTGCCCCTCGGGGGCGTAGATCTGTACTTCGCTGATCAGGGATTCGAGCCCGAAGGTGCGGGCCTCGTCCGACACGATGGGGACGACGCGTCTCCCGATGGCGGGCTCTCGGACCAGCGACCGCAACAGTCGGGCGAAGGCCATGGTGGTGGACACGGGCTGGCGGCTGGAACCGGCCAAGAGATCGGCGAACACCGCCTTGTCCGGTGGGGGAAGGGGTCGGGAACGGTCCACTCGGCTGGGCAGCGGCCCGCCCAGCGCCTGCCGGCGCTCGGCCAGATACCGGGCGGCCTTCTCGTCCGGGGCCGGCCGATAGTAGGGAGGAAGATCGGCGTCGAGGTCCTCCTCGGCAATCTCATCATGGAGGAATAGCCGGTTGCGCAGGGCGAGAAGCTGGCTCTTGGTCATCTTCTTGATCTGGTGGGTGGCATTGCGGGCCTCTATCTCCGGGCCGAGCGTCCATCCCTTGATCGTCTTGGCCAGAATGGCGGTCGGAGCGCCAACGTGTTCGGTGGCTGCCTTGTAGGCCGCGTAGAGCTTCCGGTAGTCATGGCCCCCGCGGGGAAGCGATTGCAGCTCTTCGTCGGAAAGGTGGGCGACCAGCTCGGCCAGGCGCGGGTCGGGGCCGAAGAAGTGCTCTCTGATGTAGGCACCCGATTCGGTGGCGTACTTCTGGAACTCGCCGTCGACGGTCGAATTCATCTTGTTGAGCAGGACCCCCTCGACATCCTTGGCCAACAGCTCGTCCCAGGTTCGCCCCCAGATCACCTTGATCACGTTCCAGCCGGCCCCCCGGAACAGTGCTTCGAACTCCTGGATGACCTTGCCATTTCCCCGCACAGGGCCGTCGAGTCTCTGGAGGTTGCAGTTGACCACGAACACCAGATTGTCGAGGTGCTCGCGCCCGGCCATGCCCAGAGCACCGATGGTCTCGGGCTCGTCGAACTCGCCGTCCCCGACGAAACACCAGACCCGGCTGTCCGAGGTGTCGACCATCCCACGGGCGTGGAGGTAACGACTGACGTGGGCCTGGGCTATGGCGTTGAGCGGTCCGAGCCCCATCGAAACCGTCGGGTACTCCCAGAAGTCGGGCATCAACCGCGGATGTGGGTAGGAGGAGAGTCCCTGGACGCCCACCTCGAACCGGAAGTTGTCCAGCTGCTCCTCTGACAGCCGTCCCTCGACGAAGGCCCGGGCATAGATACCGGGGGAGGCGTGGCCCTGGAAATAGACCTGATCGCCCGGGAGCCCATCATCCTTTCCTCGGAAGAAATGGTTGAACCCCACCTCGTAGAGGGAGGCGGAGCTGGCGTACGTGGACAGATGGCCACCGATGGCCTCAGATCGGACGTTGGCCCTGACCACCATCACCGCCGCGTTCCAACGGATGAAGGCTCGGATCCGGCGTTCGAGATACTCGTCCCCGGGGAACTCCGGCTCCTCGTCGGAGGGAATGGTGTTGACGTAGGGAGACGACACGGTGGCCGGGAAGTCAACGTGCTTCTGGCCGGCCCGCTCGAGGATCCTCATCAGCAGGTAGCGGGCCCGAGTCCTGCCGTGGTCGTCCACCACGTCGTCAAAGGCGTCAAGCCACTCCGACGTCTCGAGGGGATCGGAGTCGGGTAGTTGGTGGCTCACTCCATCGAATAGCACGGTTCCATGCTTCCACCGCTCGGGTCCTTGGGGGAAGTCATTGGTGGATCTTCGGCCCCCGGCCAAGGGATTCGGCGCACAATTCCGCGCACCATGGGGTCCGTGCACCACGGTGCCGGGTGCAGCGGGCATGCTGTTCTGATGAGCTCAGACTCGCCAACCGGAGAGCCGATCACTGTGGTGTACACCGACGGGGCGTGCCGGGGGAACCCCGGACCCGGAGGATGGGCCTGGGCAGTGGACGGCGGCCCGTGTGACAGCGGGAGTGAGCCCCAGACCACCAACCAACGGATGGAGGTGACCGCGGTGTTACGCGCCCTGGAGGCCCTCCCCGGCCCCCTTCTCGTGGTCAGCGACTCGACCTACGTCGTCAACTGCTTCCACCAGAAATGGTGGGCCGGGTGGGAGCGGCGTGGCTGGCGCAATACCCAGGGGAAGCCGGTGGCCAACCAGGATCTCTGGCGCCAACTGCTCCCGCTGGCGCTGGATTCGGACCGGCCGGTCAGCTTCGAGTGGGTCAAGGGGCACTCGGGGGACCGTATGAACGACGTGGTTGATCTGTTGGCCACCGAGGCCGCCGGACGGAGGTAGGGCGGCGAGACGGATGCCGTCAAGTCGATCGGTGCCGCTTTTGGCTCCGGCTCTGCCCTCCCCTAACCTGCGGGCATGGAGATCAAGGGAAGCACCGCAATCGTCACCGGAGGGGCATCGGGCCTCGGGGAGGCCACCTCCCGAAAACTGGCCGCGGCCGGGGTTCGGGTCACCGTGTTCGACCGTAACGAGGAGCGGGGCAAGGAAGTCGTCGGTGAGATCGGGGCCAATGCCAATTTCATCGGGGGCGATGTCACCGTGCCCGATGATTGCCAGAAGGCGGTCGACCAGGCTGCCGAGGGTGGCAACCTGCGCATCGCGGTCAACTGCGCCGGCACCGGTTGGGTGGGGCGGGTGATCAACCGCGATGGCTCGCCGCATGACCTCGCCCCGTTCCAGTTCATCCAGAATCTGAATGTGATCGGGACCTTCAACGTGATGACCAAGGCAGCCTCGGCCATGGCCACCGTCGAGCCCCAGGCCAATGGAGAGCGCGGCATCGTGGTCAACACCGCATCGGTGGCTGCCTTCGACGGCCAGATCGGACAACTGGCCTATTCGGCGTCAAAGGGGGCCATCGTGGGCATGACCCTGCCGGCGGCCAGGGACCTGGCGGTCGTCGGGATCCGGGTGCTGGCCATCGCCCCCGGGTTGTTCGACACCCCTCTTTTGGCCATGTTGCCGGACGAAGCCCGTACCGTTCTTGCCGAATCGGTGAACTTTCCCAAACGCCTCGGCAACCCGGCCGAATTCGGCGACCTGGTGATTCAACTGGCCACCAACAGCTACCTGAACGCCGAGGTCATCCGGCTCGATGGTGGGATCCGGATGCCACCCAAATAATCCCAGCGAGCACAATGACCTCCACCGTCACCACCCCACAGGGGGAAGAACCTACTTCGAGCACCGCCATCATCCGAACCATCGGGCTGACCAAGGTCTACCCCGGATCGGAACTGGCCGCGGTGGACGGGCTCGACCTCAACGTCGAGCCCGGTGAGATCTTCGGGCTGCTCGGACCCAACGGAGCCGGGAAGACCACCACCGCCGGCATGCTGACCACCCGGGTCATCCCCACCGCCGGTCGAGCATTCGTGGGCGGCATCGATGTGGTGGCCCATCCCGCCCTGGCCAAACAGATCATCGGGATCGTCAGTCAACAGAACACCCTGGACCGACAGCTGACCGTGTGGGAGAACCTCTATTTCCACGGGCGCCTCTTCGGCATTGCCGCCCGCGAATCCCGCCGGACGGCCACCGAGTTGTTGGTCCTGTTCCAGTTGGACAAGTGGTCTGACGCTTCGGTCTACGCGCTGTCGGGGGGTATGGCCCAGCGACTGATGGTGGCGCGGGCCATCTTCCACCGGCCGGCCGTCCTGTTCCTCGATGAACCGACTGCCGGACTCGATCCCCAGAGTCGGCTCGCCCTTTGGGACACCCTGCGCGAGCTCAACGCCCAAGGCCAGACCATCATGCTCACCACCCACTACATGGAGGAAGCCGACCAACTGTGCGGTCGGGTGGCGATCATGGACCGTGGGAAGATCCTCGCCCTCGATACACCCGGTGCCCTGAAACAGGAGGTTGATGCCGACACCATCGTGACGGTCACCGCGTCAGGAGATCCGGATGCGCTGGCCGGCGTCCTCGCCGACCGGGTGCCTGGTGTCACCCGGACACGACCCATCGAGGGGGGCGTGGAGCTGCACGTCATGGGAAATGACCGACTGCTGCCCAAGGTGCTGGCGGCCGCAGAGGATGCTGGGTTCCCCGTGCTCGACCTCTCGGTGACCGAACCCACGCTCGAGACGGTGTTCATCAATCTGACCGGCAAGGAACTGAGGGACTGATGACCAGGGTGGAGGCCAGTTCGCCGATCAGTGTGGGGACCAGTCCCACCCGCTCTGCTGTCGATGCCGGGCGCATCGCCCTCTGGGCGCTGATCCTCCGAGACCTGGTGGTGGTGCGCAAGCACCTCATCGAATTCGTGGTGAGGGTGCTGGTCCAACCGTTCCTGCTCTGCTTCGTCTTCCTCTACGTGTTCCCCAAGATCGGCCAGGCGGTCGGGGGCAGTGGGGGCCCGGAGGCGGAGTCGGCTTTCGCCACCTTGCTGGTGCCTGGCGTTGTGGGGATCTCCATCCTGTTCCAAGGGGTGCAGTCGGTGGCGCTGATCATGTCCCAGGAGTTCGGCTTCACCCGCGAGATCGAGGACCGGGTGCAGGCCCCATGTCCCATCTGGCTGGTGGCGATGGCCAAGGTCCTCTCCGGCGCAGTGCAGGGTTTGATCTCGGCGATCATCGTCCTGCCCATCGCGTCGGTGGTCCACGCCAAAGGTGTCGAGGCACACCTCAACCTGCACTGGTGGATCATCGTGACGCTGGTTCCCCTGGCCTGCGTCACCATGGCGTCGTTGGGTCTGCTGCTCGGGACCAGCTTCGAGCCCCGCAACATCGGATTGATGTTCGGGTTCATCATCCTTCCGGTGACCTTCCTCGGAGGGACCTACTACGCGTGGACCCGTCTGGCACCCGTCGCGGTAGGTGGCTGGCCGTGGCTCCAGACCTTGGTGCTTGTCAATCCGCTCATCTACGTCAACGAGGGGATGCGGGCGGCCCTGACCAACGCCCCCCACATGCACCTCTACGTGATCTATCCGGCGCTGACCGGGTTTCTGGCGCTCTTCTTGGGACTCGGACTGCGGAATTTCCGGAGACGGGTGCTGTCCTGAACCCGGTCGTCACGAGATGGGGCGACCGATAGGGCAGATAGGCTGGACACTGTTGACGTCGACTGACCGAGTACCCGATGGAGGTGGTTCCCACGGCATCCGAAGCTCCCACCCAGGCAGGATCATCGGGGGAAGTAACCGGGGGGGTTCAGGAGGAGACGGCAGGGGCTGACCGCAGGACGGCATTCGACGTGGTCATCATCGGCGGCGGCCCGGGCGGGTACGCCACTGCCCTGTACGGCGCCGCTGCCGGACTGTCGATGGCCATCGTGGAGATGGACAAGGTGGGGGGGACCTGCCTGCACCGGGGGTGCGTGCCGGCCAAGGAGTTCCTCGAGACCGCGGCGGTCTATCGGACGGTCAACGATGCGGGAGAGTTCGGGATCAACGCCGGCGGGAAAGACTCCGGCCCACCTTCCCTCGAGTTCTCGGTGAGTCAGGCCCGCAAACAGTCGGTGGTGGATCAGCTGTTCAGGGGCCTGGCCGGACTGTTGAAGGGCCGTGGCGTCGACGTGTTCACCGGGAGTGGGACCCTACTTCCCGACCATCGGGTGCGGGTCACCGGCACCGACGGCGCGACCACCGAGATCGCCGGCACTGACGTCGTGTTGGCTGCGGGCTCGGTCCCCCGGACCATCCCCGGCTTCGAGGTGGATGGTGAGCTGGTGATGACCTCCGACGAGTTCTTGGATCTCGAGGACCTGCCCGATTCGGTGGCCGTGGTCGGCGGAGGTGCCATCGGGTGCGAGTTCGCCTCGCTGTTGAGTGATCTGGGGACCGAGGTCACCGTTTTCGAGGCGTTGCCGGCCATCCTGAACGGCTGCGACGAAGATGTGGTGAGGACCGTCGCCCGGTCGTTCCGGAAACGGGGCATCGAGGTGAAGACCGCGACCCAGCTGCAGGGGCACACCCCCGACCCTTCGGGCAACGGGACCACCGTGTCCTACGGCGACGGCGAGAAGCTGGCGGTAGGCGCGGTGGTGGTATCGGTGGGGCGGCGCCCCCGCACCGAAGGCCTTCTGGCACCGGGAACCGAGGTGGAGATCGACGAACGCGGCTTTGTGGTCGCAGATGAACGAATGCGCACCCACGCCGAAGGGGTGTGGGCGGTGGGTGACGTGGTGGCCGGTACCCCTCAGCTCGCCCACGTCGGATTCGCCGAGGGCATCGTGGTGATCAAGGGGAATTCTGGGCGAGCCGGTCGTTCCCGTCGACTACGACCGGGTGCCCTGGGCCATCTATTGCCATCCCGAAGTGGCTTTCGCCGGGCTGACCGAGGCGGCGGCCAAGGAGGCCGGATTCGACGTGGTGGTCAAGAAGGACCCGTTCGGGGGGAACAGCCGGGCCCGCATCATTGGGGATACCGAAGGTCTGGTCAAGATCGTGGGGGAGCGGCTTCCCGACGGGTCGACCGGAAGGATCCTCGGGGTTCACATGGTCGGTCCCTGGGTGACCGAGCAACTCGGAGCCGGGTACCTGGCGGTCAACTGGGAGGCGACCGCCGACGACGTGGCCCAGTTCCTGCAACCGCACCCATCCCTGTCGGAAACCTTCGGCGAGACCATGCTGGCGTTGACGGGAAGGGGGCTTCACCTTGCCTGACGTGACCATGCCGCAGCTCGGTGAGACCGTGACCGAGGGAACCATCACCAAGTGGTACAAGGCGGTCGGGGACCAGGTGTCCCGGGACGAGCCGCTCTTCGAGGTGTCGACCGACAAGGTCGACTCCGAGGTGCCGTCGCCGGCCGAGGGAGTGTTGACCGCGATACTGGTGGAGGAAGGTGACACCGTCGACGTGGGGGTGACACTGGCGGTGATCGGCGATGAATCCGGGTCCAACGGCACCGCCCCGGCCCCGACCGCCACCGAGGTGCATCCGGAGGCGACAGCCGCCCCCGAGCCGCCCCCCCCGCCCCCGCCACCATCTGCGCCCTCGTCTCCACCGCCCTCTTCGGCGCCACCGCGCTCATCACCACCGCCCCCACCGTCATCGTCACCACCGCCACCACCGTCATCGTCACCACCGCCGTCACCGACCCAGGGCCTGGTTCTCTCCCCGGTGGTTCGCAAGCTGCTCAACGAGCACGACATCGATCCCTGGTCACTCACCGGTACCGGACTGGGGGGTCGGATCACCCGGAGTGACGTCGATCAGGCCATCGCCCGACGGTCGCAATCGAGTCAACCCGATGCTGCCGGGGAGCCGGCGGCAGTGCCGAGTATCGCAGAGCGTCCGCCGGTACGACCGGTGCGCACCTCCGGGGAAGTCCGAGCTCCGGCCGCTTCCTCAGATGACGAGATCGTTCCCTTCACCAACATCCGGCGTCGCACCGCCGAGCACATGGTCCGTTCCAAGGCGACATCCGCCCACACCCTGATGGTCAAGGAGATCGACTACGAGAGGGTCGAGCAAGTCCGTCGCGTCCACGGTGATCGATTCAAGACCGAAGAGGGCTTTGGTCTCACCTATCTGCCGTTCGCGGCTAGTGCCGCGGTTGAAGCCTTGGCCGACTTCCCTCACCTCAACTCCTCGGTGGGCGACGACACGCTGATCATCCACCATCACATCAACCTCGGGATCGCCGTCGACCTCGACAACCAAGGTCTCATCGTCCCGGTCGTGCACAACGCAGAGGAGCTCAATCTTCGGGGGATGGCCCGACGCATCCGGGACGTCGCCGATCGTGCGCGCTCCAAGCGGCTGAGCCTCGACGACATCAGCGGCGGTACCTTCTCCATCACCAACGCCGGGCCGTACGGCACCTTGATCACCGGGGCCATCATCAATCAGCCACAAGTGGCGATCCTGTCCACCGACGGTGTGGCCAGAAAGCCGGTAGTGGTGGAATTGCCTGACGGAACCGAGTCGATCACCATCCACTCGGTCGGACTGGTGGCGATGTCATTCGATCATCGGGCCGTCGACGGCGCCTATGTGGCCAGATTCCTGGCCCGCCTGTCGGAGATCCTCAATGACCGCGACTGGGCCGGGGAGCTCTAGGGCGAGACCGTGTCCGGCCGGGGTTGGTGACCGATCACCGATGAGGATCCGTTGGTTGGGCCGCGTGCCCTACCGGGAGGCATGGGCCCTCCAGCAAGCCATCAGCCGGCGTTCGACCGAAGACTACGTGCTGCTCCTCGAGCATCTCTCCGTCTACACCTTGGGGGCGAACGGCGACCCGGACCACGTGTTGGTCGATCCGGCCTCGGTGGGCGCCGACCTGATCAGGGTGGACCGGGGTGGCGACGTCACCTATCACGGCCCCGGTCAGCTGGTCGGGTATCCCTTGCTCACCGTGGGCCCCGGACTCCACCGTGGGCCTGAGCATGTCCGCCAGGTCGAGCAGGTGGTCATCGACGCACTGGTCTCCCTCGGGGTGGCGCCATCCGACGTGGGCCGGTTGCCCGGCTTCCCGGGCGTATGGACTGGTCTCGACCAGGAAGGGCCCCGGGCTTCCCGGGGACCGGGGAAAATCTGCGCCATCGGCGTCCGCACCTCGAGGGGACGGACCACTCACGGCTTCGCGCTCAACGTGACCACCGATCTCGACATGTTCGAACACATCGTGCCCTGCGGCATCACCGGGCGACCGGTGACCTCCCTGCATGCCGAGGGGATCGAGGTCCCGATGGCCGAGGTCGTCGAGGCGGTGATCGAATCGGTGCAATCGACCTGGGGTTTCGCTGACGATATCCAACAGGTGACCGACGGATCGGTTGCCCGGGAGAGGCCGGTGCCTGTCTCGCTGAGTACCGGCGGTCGTGGCCATCGGGCGCAGGACCGGAGATTGCTGCAATCGGGGGTTGACCCTGCTGCCGGGGTGGCCCTGGGTGCACGAAAGCCTCCCTGGCTGCGAGTCAATGCGCACATGGGGGATGACTACCTGGCGCTCAGGCACGGCATGCGCGATCTCGATCTGGTCACGGTGTGCGAGGAGGCCGGGTGCCCGAACATCTACGAGTGCTGGTCCGACGGGACGGCCACCTTCATGATCAACGGCTCACGCTGTACCCACGCGTGCGCCTTCTGTCAGGTCGACACCGGCCGTCCTGTTCCACTCGATCCCGGTGAGCCTTCCAGGGTGGCGCACGCGGTGGAGCGTATGGGACTGGCTCACGCAGTCATCACCTGTGTGGCACGCGACGACCTTCCCGACGGTGGGGCAAGCGGCTTTGCCGGTGTAATCACGTCGATCAGGGACCGCACCCCCCGGACCACTATCGAGGTGCTCATATCGGATTGCAAAGGTGACCAGCAGTCGCTGGCCGTCGTGTTCGATGCCAGGCCCGATGTGCTCAATCACAACATCGAGACAGTGGCCCGACTCCAGCGTGTGGTGCGGCCGTCGGCCGGCTACGCCCGAAGCCTGGGAGTGTTGGCCCGGGCCAAGGAGTCCGGACTCACCACCAAGTCGGGGATCATTGTGGGGATGGGAGAGCGCGAAGACGAGGTGCTGGCCACCCTGGCGGATCTCCGAGCGGTCGGAACCGACATCGTTACCGTCGGCCAGTACCTGCGCCCGACCGGCAACCATCTGCCGGTCGCCCGCTGGTGGACCCCCGCGGAGTTCGAGGCCATCCGTGAAGCGGGGATGGCCATGGGATTCTCCCATGTGCAGTCGTCCCCGCTTACCCGCTCGAGCTACCACGCCAGAGAGGCTGTCGAGGCCAGCGGGTCGGCCACCGCCTTCGGAGGGTGGTCCGGTCTCGAGTCGCCGACCACCGGCGTCCACCAGTCGACGGCCGTCCTGAACGGCCCATGAATCCGCTCCCGGACGGCGCGGTGGCCTCGAGACACGATCGTCTCGGTCGGGTAAGGGCCAGGATGGGCGAGCTGGGAGTCGATGCCCTCCTTCTCTCCCATGGCGCCGATCTCCCCTGGCTGACCGGCTATCGGGCGATGCCCTTGGAGAGACTCACCATGCTGGTGGTGCCCAACGGCGGGGATCCCACCCTGGTGGTCCCCGCCCTGGAAGCACCGAGGGTCGCGCCGGCCGACACCCTGTTTTCGCTGGTGCCGTGGTCGGACGGCCAGGACCCGATCGACATGGTGGTCTCGCTCCTCGCGCTCGGCACCACCAGCAGCGGTGCGCCGCTCCGCGTGGCGATCTCCGATCGGGCGTGGACCACCACGGTGCTGGCACTCCAACGCCGGCTACCGGATGCCCAGTGGATGGAGGCATCGACTGTCACCGGCCCGATTCGTGCGGTCAAGGACCGCTCCGAACGGGATGCACTTCACATGGCGGGGGCAGCGGCCGACCGGGTGGCGACCGCGTTGCAGGCGGGCGAGATCGAGTTGATCGGTCGCTCCGAATCGGAGGTGTCCTCCCGCATCGCAGCCCTGTTGATCGCGCACGGTCATCAACAGGTCAATTTCGCCATCGTGGGCAGCGGACCCAACGCCGCCAGTCCCCATCACCAGCCGGGCGATCGGGTCATCGGCCGGGACGAGACCGTGGTGTGCGACTTCGGTGGCACCTTCTCGCTCGATGGCGATGTCGGGTACTGCTCGGACATCACCAGGACCGTCGTAACCGGTGCCCCGTCGCCTGAAGTCCACGAGTGCTACCAGGTCTTGCAAGCCGCACAACGGAGCGCTGTTTCTGCCGCCCGTTCCGGGGTCAGTGCCGAACACGTCGACAGGGTGGCCCGGAACATCATCGAGGAGGCCGGTTTCGGCGATCTGTTCGCGCACCGCACAGGGCACGGAATCGGCATCGAGGAACACGAGGACCCCTACCTGGTTGCGGGAAACACCGAGGTCCTGCAGCCCGGCCATGCCTTCTCGGTGGAACCGGGAATCTACTGGCCCGGACGGTTCGGGATGCGCCTGGAGGACATCGTGGTGATCGGAGAGGATGGCGATCCCGAACCATTGAACATCGCTGACCACGACCTCATCGTCGTGGACTCCTAGGAGCGGGGGCGGGGCTCGATGAACCTGGACATCCGGGGGAGAGTGGCGCTGGTGGTGGCCGGATCACGCGGCCTCGGCCGTGCTACCGCCGAATCCTTGGCCGCCGAAGGGGTGAGAGTGATGCTCTCGTCACGCAGCCCGGACGCTCTCGCTGATGCCCGGACGTCGATGCGCTCCACCGGGGCCGATGTCGAGACTCAGGCGGCCGACATCACCGATGCTTCGGCGCCGGCCGCTCTGGTCGAGGGCACCGTGGCGAAGTTCGGCACCGTCGACATCGTCGTCGCCAACGCGGGCGGTCCGCCCCCGGGCCATGCGCTGGACCTGGACGACGCCGTTCTCGAGGCCGCACTCAACGCCAACCTGATGTCGGCGGTGCGTCTGACCAGGGCCGCGGTGCCTGTCATGCGCCAGAACGGATGGGGCCGGATCTGCTTCATCACCTCGTACTCGGTGGTGCAGCCCATTCCGGGGTTGGCCCTTTCCAACACCGCCAGGGCCGGCTTGTGGGCGTGGGCCAAAACAGCGGCGCAGGACCTGGCGATGCAAGCGAGTGGCATCACACTCAATCTGGTGTGCCCGGGACCACACGCCACCGACCGAATGCGCGAGCTCGGCGGAGCCGGGGTGATGGGGGACCCCGCGGACTTCGGCAGCGTGGTCACTTTCGTTTGCTCGCGACAGGCCGCCTTCATCAACGGAGCTGCGTTGGTGGTGGACGGGGGATCCACGTTGGCCCTGTAGCGACCACCGCCGATATCAATCCGATCGGGGATCCGGGGTCGGCGGTGGAGGTTGCTCCAATAGGGGAAGCGACGCGTTCGGTGACGTCGGCGGGGGCGGTGGCGGTTCGATGTTCTGCGTCGATGGGATCGGCAGGCGTTGTTCTGGACCGGGGAGTCGGTCGAACTCGGGTAACGGACTGGCGAATGATCGATCCACGTCGGCAAATGTCGAGGGCACCGGCAACGGGGCCACCGGTGCGGCCCTGGGCTTTGTTGCTTCCCCTCGAGCGGATGAGGTGAAGGTAGGAGAAAGAGACCGGCCGCCCGGGGCGACCGGAGCACCCGTCGCCAAACTCTCCGACGACGAATGCGCGTAGTGGGCAACATCGAAATCATAGAAGCCGGTGCTTGCCGCCTTGCGGAGCTTCTGGTCGTGAGCACGCTTGACCCGGACCAACAACAGCAGGATGGAAACGACCACGGCAAAGCCGATCAGGACCCACTCGATCGAGTAGTGACCGTATCCCGAGGCGAAGATCGCCGCCTGGTATGGGCTAGCTGATTGGATCGTCATCAATTGTAGCTATCGGCAGGATCCCGCCAGTGATTCAGTGGTATTTGTGCCCCGCCTTCGGAGCTGTGCTGACCCAGAATCCGATCGATCAGGCGCCCGCGTTGCCCTTCTCTGTGGCTACGGCTCGAATGAGACCAGTTGGTCCGATGGCGATTCGAGCGACTCGGGGTTGGCCAGGGCCGGCACCTCCCGGGCCACCGGTCGCATCGGGGCAATTGTCGGTGCCGGAATTCGGAGGTGGTCCCCGAGGTCCGGATCCGGGATGGTCGCCCCGAACGACTCCAACAGGCCCCCGGGGCCCCAGGGATCGGTCGTGGTGTCGGGTTGGGAGACCGCTGTTTGGCGGCGGCGGCGGCGGCGTCGTCGGAGAAGGAGGACAAGGGTTGCACATCCGATGATGGCGGTGACCGCCACTGCCGCCACGATGATCGGGAGAGTTCCGCCCCTGCTCGACGTGGCCGCCAGGGTGCCCGGGGTGGCCTGGGTGGCCCCACTCTCGGGAGGCGCCGATTGAGCCCTCGAACCGACCGGGTCATCCTTGCCCAGCGTCCAGTACTGCCCGACGCTGACCGCGACGGCCTCGGACGGGGTGAGGACCGTCGGGTTGGACGCCGAAAGCGATGATGCCAACTCGATCATCGCCACGTACTCACCGGCACGGAAGACCACGACCTGTTCGGCAGCGTGGACCGGCGAATCGATCTGCACCGTGTAGGCGTGGGCTCCGGGGATACTGGAAACCGCGTACGGGCTGGAATCGGCCGACGCGCCGAATGGCGTGCGCAGACTCAGCTCGAACGCCTTGGCGTCTGTGACGTCGGGTATACGGAACAGCAGCACGGCCACATCGTTGTCGCCCGTCTCCACTCCGGACCGATCGGTCCACAGTCGAATGGATGCTCCGAATCCGGGCTGGGCAGCCAGGGCACTGAACTGGTTCTGTGCACGTTGGGGCGCGGACGACTGGGAGGCGTATTCGGAAGCGGTCAACGGGCCATTGGTGGGACCGTACGGTGCCACGGAGTAAGCGGGGAGCGGGTGGGCGATGATCAGTGATCCGAGTGGGGGCCCCGGGGCGCCGGCCGGTTCGGCCGCCCGAGCTGTCGGATTGCTCATCGAAAGCAAGGCCAGAACGGAGACCGCGGCGATGGCGGTGGCACGAGCAGCGTCTTTGACCGCGGCTCCGATGACGGGCGCGAGCCTCGGTCGGGTTGGCATGACGTTCGGTTCAGGCCACGAAGTATTTTGCCTGGGGATGATGGCAGATGATGGCGGTGGTCGATTGTTCAGGATGAAGTTGGAATCCGTCGCTCACCTCGACCCCGATGCGATCTGCTCCGAGGAGGTCGACCACCTTGGCGTTGTCCTCGAGGTTGGGGCAGGCCGGATAGCCCCATGAGTACCTGCCGCCCCGATACTTCTGGCGGAACAACCCGGTGAGGGTGGCTCCGTCCTCATTGGCGAACCCGAGCGCCTCACGGATCCGTCGGTGCCAGTACTCGGCGAGTGCCTCTGCCATCTCCACCCCGAGTCCGTGGAGGTAGAGGTACTGCTGGTATTGGTCGTCGTCGAAGAGGCGTTTGGTCTCCTCCGACACCCGTGCACCCATGGTGACCACCTGGAAACTGGCCCAGTCCGGTTCGCCGGATGTCACCGGACGGAAGAAGTCACTGATGCAAAGCCAGGGCTCCTCGGACTGTCGGGGAAAGGTATACCGCATGAGCTCGTCGCTGCGGCTCTCATCCTCGAACAGGACCAGGTCGTCGCCGTCGGCATTGGCGGCGAAGTGGCCCCATGCCGCCTGCGGTACCAACAGCTGTTCGGATTTGGCCGTGGACAGCTGGTCCCTCAACAGGCTCCTGATCCGCTCCTTGAAGGCAGGATCCTTCTCGCCCTTCTCGGGGCGGAATCCCCACTGGTTGCGGAACAGAGCGGTCTCGTTGAGATAGGCGGCGATGTCGTCGATCGCCATGCCCTTGGCCACTCTGCTGCCGAGGAACGGTGGCTTGAAGGTCGGGTTGTCCACCTCCACCTCGGGTGAGCGGGTGGGAAGCGTCTCACCTCGCGCCCGAGCCTCTGCTGCTGCCTGCTTGCGCAGTTCGCTCTTGCGCGGTCCGAGATCACGTCCGCCGATGGCGGTGCCGAATTCGGCGTCCTCCTCCCCTGAGCGAGTCAGCTCGACCAGGCGATCCATGGTGCGGAGGCCCTCGAACGCGTCCTTGCCGTAGAAGAGACGCCCGTTGTAGACCTGCCGGAGGTCGCGTTCGACGTAGGTTCGGGTGAGTGCAG
The DNA here is from genome assembly GCA_963734395.1 of uncultured Acidimicrobiaceae bacterium. GTDB lineage: Bacteria > Actinomycetota > Acidimicrobiia > Acidimicrobiales > RAAP-2 > Bog-756. The sequence continues at coordinate 210,401 of CAVTGY010000007.1, forward strand.
CACCACCGAGGATGACCGGTATGTGAGAGAGGTTGCGGCGATTGAGCTCTTCGAGGTTGTCCCGCATGATGAGTGTGGACTTGACCAGCAATCCGCTCATACCGATGGCATCGGCCTCGGACTCTTCGAGCGCACTGACCATGTCGGCGATCCCCACCTTGATCCCGAGGTTTTTCACCGTGTACCCGTTGTTGGTGAGAATGATGTCGACCAGGTTCTTGCCGATATCGTGCACGTCACCCTTTACGGTGGCCAACACCATCACACCCTTGCCGCCCTGGTCGGCCTTCTCCATAGAGGGCTCGAGATAGGCAACGGCGGTCTTCATGGTCTCGGCCGAGCCCAAGACGAAGGGGAGCTGCATCTCCCCGGAGGCAAACAGCTCACCCACGGTCTTCATGCCGGCCAGCAGGAATTCGTTGATGATGACCAGCGGAGTGAAGCCGCTGGTCATCGCCTCCTCCAGGTCGTCTTCGAGGCCGTTTCGATCCCCGTCGACGATTCGCTGTTCGAGTCGCCGCTCGACGGTCCACCCCGTACGGTCCTCGGTGGCCGCCGCCGAAGAGGCTGATACTCCCTCGAAGATGGCGAGGAGCTCGGTCAACGGGTCGTAGCCGTCGTGTCGGCGGTCATAGACCAGGTCGAGGCAGACCTCCCTGGCCCGATCGTCGATTTTCGAGAGTGGAAGGATCTTCGAGGCATGCACGATGGCGGCGTCGAGTCCGGCCTCGACGCACTCATGGAGAAATCCCGAATTGAGCACTTGACGGGCGGCGGGGTTGAGCCCGAAGGAGACGTTGGACAGGCCGAGGATCGTGTAGACCCCGGGCAGTTCGGTCTTGATCCTCCGGATGCCCTCGATGGTCTCGATCCCGTCCTTGCGGCTCTCCTCCATCCCGGTTGACAGGGGGAGGGCCAGCGCATCGAACATCAGGTCCTGGGGGTGTAGCCCGTAGCGCTCGGTGGCGATGTCGTGGATGGCGGTGGCGGCCCGCACCTTCCAGTCGGCGGTCCGGGCCTGTCCCTCGGTGTCGATGCAGGTGCAAACCACCGCGGCCCCGAACTCCTTGGCCAGGGTGAGGAACGAGTCGAGCCGGGTGCCCGGTTCGTCGCCCTCCTCGAGATTGACCGAGTTGATCACCGCCCGGCCGCCGATCCAGGACAGCGCGGTCTCCACGACGGGAGCCTCAGTCGAGTCGACCATCAACGGAGCGGTCGACTGGGTGGCGAAGCGGGATGCCACCTCCTCCATATCGGCCACGCCGTCGGCACCGGTGTAGTCGACGCAGACATCGATGAGATGGGATCCCTCTTTGACCTGGTCGCGGGCCATGGCCACGCAGGTGTCCCAGTCGGCCTCGAGCATGGCTTCCCGAAACCTCTTCGAGCCATTGGCATTGGTCCTCTCCCCGACGACCAGGAACGACGTGTCCTGCGCGAAGGGGACCTGGGTGTATATCGAAGCAGCGCCGTATTCAGGTTCGGGATGGCGGACGGCCGGCGTAAGGTCGGCGCAGGACTCGACGACCGCGGCCAGGTGGGCGGGGGTGGTCCCGCAACACCCTCCGATGACCGAGACCCCCAGCTCGCTGACGAATTGGCGATGGAAGTCGGCCAACTGCTCAGGGGTCAGGTCATAGTGCATGGCGCCGTCCACCACTGACGGCAGTCCGGCGTTGGGCAGGCACGACACCGGCACCATCCCGTGACCACAGAGATGGCGAAGCGGTTCGAACATCTCCGCCGGACCCGTCGCGCAATTGAGCCCGATCAGGTCTACGTCCATCGCTTCGAGGGCGCACAGCGCCGCACCGATCTCCGTCCCCGGGAGCATCGTTCCGGTCAGTTCGATGGTCACCTGCGTTTGAATGGGCAGCGCCCGCCCGCCCGCCTTCATCGCCCGTCTGACCCCATTGATTGCCGCCTTGGCCTGGAGCAGATCGAAGACGGTCTCGATGATGATCAAGTCCACGCCACCTTCGATGAGCGCCCCGGCCTGCTCTTGGTAGGCGTCGCGCAGATCGGCGTATCGGATCTGGCCGAGCGTCGGGAACTTGGTACCCGGACCGATGCTCCCCGCCACCCACCGGGGACGATCAGTCGTGGAGAAATCGTCGGCGGCCCCGCGGGCCAGAGCGGCGGCGGCCAGGTTCAACTCACGGACTCTGTGGGCCTGACCGTATTCGGCCAGCACCGGGGCGAAAGCGCCGAACGTGTCGGTCTCCACCACGTCGCACCCGGCTTCGAAGAACGACCGGTGGACCCTGTCCACTACTTCGGGGCGGCTGACCACCAGGAGCTCATTGCAGCCCTCCAGCTCCGGACCGCCGAAGTCGTCGGCCGTCAGATTGGCCAACTGCAGATTGGTGCCCATGGCGCCGTCGAAGACGACCACCCGTTCGGAGACGGCCTTCAGGTAGCTGGAGGGCGAGGGTTTGACGCTCATGATCCCGTTAAGGCTACCGGGGGAGGCAGACCCGGCCGGCAAACGGCCGGGTGTCCCACCGGCCGGCATGGGGTTCAGCGATGTCGCTTAGCATCGTCTCGGTGATGAGCGCGTGGTGAAGATCTATACGAAGACCGGCGATGACGGCACTACCGGCCTCCTCTATGGCGGTCGGGTCAGCAAGGACTCCGGTGGCATCCAGATCAACGGTTCGGTGGACGAGGCCCAGGCAGTGATGGGCCTGGCCAGGGCCGAGTTCGATCCGGGCTCGGAGATGGACGGTCTACTCACCGGACTGGAGCGGGATCTCTACGTATTGATGGCCGAGGTGGCTACCGATCCTTCCAAGCGGTCGAAGCTGCGGCCGGGAGAGTCCTTGGTCACCCCCGCCATGGTCGATGCTCTCGAGGGGAACATCGACGATCTGATCGCTCGGATCGACATGCCCCATGACTTTGTCGTGCCCGGAGCCAATCGGGCATCGGCGGCGCTGGATTTGGCCCGCACGGTGGTTCGTCGAGCCGAACGGCTGGTGGTGTCCTTTCCAATCGATGGGTCGGAGGTTGGGCGTTACCTCAACCGCCTCTCCGATCTGCTGTGGGCCATGGCCCGTTTCGCCGAAGGCGACCAGCATCTGTTGGCCCGCAGCCAGCAGCGAAACAGGACCAAACGGCCGGCCGAAGGGGGAACGGTCGGGGAGGGCACGCCTCGAGCCGAACAGCAACGGTCGTCGTGAAGGTCGAGATCCTACCGGCGGGCTCCATTCCGCCCGAGCTGGTGGCAGTGGGAGTACCGGTGATCTCCGACGAGCAGGGCCCAAGGATTGGGGTGTCGCTGGACGGCGAGGTTGGGCAGAATCTGGTGCCCGGCGAGCTCGATCCGGCCTGGTGCACGCGTCATGGCTTCACCGGCAAGGTGGGTCAGACGCTCACGTTCCGTGCCGCCGGCGCCAACGGGACAGCGCAGGGACTCGTCGACCTGCACCCCGCCGAGATCGTTCTTGTCGGGGTGGGAGAGTCGCCGCACCTCGAGGGTGATCGGGGGCTCGAGTCACTCCGCAGGGCCTCGGCCGCTTTCGTTCGTGCCGCAGGTCACGGGGGTTCAGCCGCATTGCTGTTGCCCAACATCGGCATCGACATCGGCGCCGAGCAATCGGCGGCCGCCGTGGCCGAAGGCGCCGTCCTCGCCTCGTACCGGTATGACGCCTATCGCACCGGAGACCACCCGGCGACCCTGGATGGTCTGGTGATCGTGCCCGCTGGCAGCGACATCGCCGCAGCCGGTACCGGCGTGATCCGAGGGGCCCGGGTGGCCGAATCAGTGGGACTGGCCCGCGACCTGGTCAACGAACCTCCGAGCTCGCTGACACCCGAGAAGTTCGCCGACTTCTTCATCGAGCGGTTTGCCGACGTCGAAGAAGTGGGCGTCGAGGTCTGGGATCAACCCCGTATCACCGCCGAACGACTCGGTGGACTGCTCGCGGTTTCCCGGGGTTCGACCCAGGCGCCCCGGCTGGTGCGGGTGGACTACAAGCCAGCCGACCCTCTTCTCATCGAGGGCAGGGTGCCCCACCTGGCCCTGGTCGGTAAGGGGATCACCTTCGACTCGGGAGGTCTCTCACTCAAGACCGCATCCGGCATGGAGACGATGAAGACCGACATGAGCGGTGCCGCGGTCGTGCTGAGTGCCGTCGATGCCGCAGCGGCTCAGCGCGCCCGCATCCGGATCACCGCCTTCGCCCCCCTGACCGAGAACATGCCCGGCGGATCGGCAACCAAGCCCGGGGACGTCCTCACCACCCGCAGCGGCAAGACCATCGAGGTGCTCAACACCGACGCGGAAGGCCGGCTGGTCCTTGCTGACGGATTGACCCTGGCGGCTGAGGTCGGACCCGACGCCATCATCGACGTGGCCACACTGACCGGGGCGGCGATAGTGGCACTGGGCAACCAGATCGGTGGCCTGTTCGGCAACGACGATCACCTCATCGCCCAGGTTCGTGCCGCTGCCGAACGAGCCGGCGAGCCACTCTGGCCCCTCCCGCTTCCAGACGACTATCGCAGCCACATCGAGTCCCCGATCGCCGACATGCGAAACATCGGCCGGCCCGGTGAGGCCGGCAGTATCTCCGCGGCCCTGCTCCTGCGAGAATTCGTGGCCGACGTGCCCTGGGTCCATCTCGACATCGCCGGTCCGGCGCGCTCCGAAGAGGACAGCCACTACCTGACCAAGGGAGGGACTGGCTTCGGTGTTCGTACTCTGGTTGCCCTCGCTACATCCGATGACTTCGCCGCCGGGTTGGTGCGGTCTCCGTAGGCCCCAGGGAGGGACGGGGTCGCCCGCCAGCCAGGGCGATTGGGTACCGCCGGTCCAGCAGTGACGGTCCCTCTGCGATACCTTCGTTCCGTGAGGATCGCCGTCCTGGGAGCCGGATCGTGGGGCACCACGGTCGCCTCCCTGGTGGCCCCTCGTCACGACACGGTGCTCTGGGCCCGTGATCCCGACGTGGCCAAAGCGGTCAACACCGAGCACGCCAATTCGGCCTACCTGCCCGGCTTCGGATTGTCGCCCGAGTTGTCGGCGACCGCAGACCTCGAGGAGGCGGTCTGCGACGCCGACCTGTTGGTCATGGGCGTACCCACCTCGGGGTTCCGAGCCGTGCTCGAGCAGGCTTCGCACTGCCTCCGCCCATGGATTCCGGTCGTGAGCCTGTCCAAAGGACTCGAGAAGGACTCACATCTCCGGATGACCGAAGTGATCAAACAAGTGGTGCCCGGCCATCCGGTCGCAGCTCTCACCGGGCCCAACATCGCCCACGAGATCATGTCCGGGAAGGCGGCGGCCGCGGTCGTCGCCACCGAGGACCTGGAAGTGGCCGGTGCCATCCAGAAGGTCTTCACCCGCGGGCTGTTCCGCGTTTACGTCAACGACGACCTGATCGGTTGCGAGATGGGTGGTGCGCTCAAGAACGTGATCGCCATCGCCGCAGGGATCGGCGAAGGACTGGGAGTGGGTGACAACACCCGGGCGGCCGTCATGTCACGCGGCCTGGCCGAGTTGACCCGTCTGGGTGTGGCGATGGGAGCACAGCCGGTCACCTTCGCCGGCTTGGCCGGGATGGGGGACCTGATCGCCACCTGCATGAGCCCTCACAGCCGGAATCGAGCAGTGGGCGAGCATCTGGGAAGGGGTCGCCGGCTCGAGGACATCCTCGCCGAAATGCACATGGTTGCGGAAGGGGTCAAGACGGCGTCCTTGGCCTTGGGCCTGGCTGAGCGACACGGCCTCGACCTGCCCATCTGCACGGTGATCGACAAGGTGGTCAAGGGAGAGATCGACCCGTCGGGGGCGTATTGGGGCCTGACTCCGGCCGGTCACGAGGGCGATCCGGGCTGATCTCGGTCGTGAGGCACGGGGCAATCACCCCTCTCTCCTCCCCGTTTATTTTTCCAGAATTGCCGAGATTATCGTGTGTAGGCGATATGTCGTCGTCAAACCATCGTGTAGAGGCGATAAATCGGCCAATTTCTCGAAAATTGAAATGACCCCGGGATCCCTCCCGCCGTCATCGTTTCGATCGGGGAGGTTTGGGTATCTGATCAGCGAAGCCCTCCCAGGTGCCGTGTCGCGATCGTCCTTACCAGGGGGGAGGTGCTCACTCCACCCAAGATCTCCGGCAACTTCACGGTGCCCGCACGAGCTACCGGGAAGCGGACGCTGACCGTGACCTACGTGAGCCAGCTTCTGGGGTTCGACCTCACGAACGCGGCCACGGCGCCCCTGAGGGTGCGTCAACAGCAGTCGTTCATCCGAGCGTCAGCCGGTTGGGACCCGCGCTCCGATGATCACGGGGCGTTTGGTGCGAGCGGTCGGCAGCCTCGGCCGCCCGGAAGGCGACCGCGGGGTGAAAATGCCACACGTTCAGCTGCCGTTCGATGTCTGCCCGGTCCCTTCCGGCCGACGCCAGGCCATCTGCCAGGCGTTGCGCCCGGCGACGCATCTGCTCTGGCTCAGGTAGGCGTTGTTCGACCAGCCATCGTCGATGACTGGATTGCAGGGAATCGGGCAAGCGGGTGAGGTGCCGGAGCGGCAATGGCGGTATTCGGGTTCGAACGGCGAGCCCGCCAGGGCCGTTAGGCCGAGCCAGCTCGAAGGTGCACAGGCGTTGCAGGGCTCTTCGGAACGGGGAGTTCTTGCCCATGCGCTCGCCGAGTCCCAATGACCGCGCCGTCTCGGCGAGGCCGAGGTCGAACCCGTCCGGATGGACGTCAAGTCCGTAAGAGAGCCGCCTCAGTAACCAGGTGGTGGACGGACCGATGACACCCAGCCAGTAGAGCTCCACATACCGCGAGCAGGGGTGAACGCCGTGGGGATCGGCCACCGGATCCCGCCAAGGGACAACCCGGAGGGCTGGGGAATCGTCTCGCGACGACAGAATCGGTCGGGGCCGGCGCTGCGCCACCGGACGTGCACCGGGTGGATGCGCAAATGGTGGATGCGCAACCGGAGGACCAGCAACTGTTGAAAGGGCAAAAGGTGGATGTGCGTTGGGAGAGGGCATGGTTACTCCACGTTTCGGGTCCGGTGGCGTGCACGTGGCCCGTATCGAGGAACGGGCACGCTGTAGTGACGCCCTCACCCTGAACCTTCACCCTTGCCCCGATGTTTGCTCCGCTCCTTGCCGTACCGCTCCTTGCCGTACCTCCTCCTACCAGCCGCCCCGATGAACGGACTCCTCGAGCGTTCGCCGCCGTCTGCTCGAGGAGGACGACTTCGGATCGGCTCCGGCTGGCTCGCCGAGCAGCAGCGCGCCCAGCCATCGGAACCGGCTGGGCACGCCCAGTGCCGAGCGAAGCGCGTCCTCGCCCCGGAAATTTCCAAGAAACGCCACGCCGAGCCCACGGTCGGCGGCGCCGAGCAGCATGGTCATGGTGGCGAAGGCGGCATCCACCCACCAAAACGGGACCACCCATTCGACATCGGTGCCGTCCCTCCGCGCCTTGTCCTGCTCTCGGTAGCGGTCCACGTAGGCCTCGGGATCGGCGAAGGGGAGCACGATCACCGGGGCAAGGGAGAGCGACGCGAAGCGCTGGGAGCCGCGGCGCCAGGCCTCGTCGGTTGTGGCATCCCAGTACCGGCGGGTCTGGTCGGCGCCGGAAAGGACCACGAATTCTCGGCCCTGGGTGTGGCCGGCCGACGGGGCACGCAGGGCCCCCTCCAGTAGCTGGTCGACCGTCTCGGCGGGGAAGGGGCGGCCACTGAAACTGCGGGTCATGTGCCGCCGGCGCACCGCCTCGTTCAACTCCATGGTCGCTCCATGGTCCGCAGGATATTCCGCAGGATATAAGGCGCAGTTCACCGGTCCCCGGCGTTGTCGTCACCATGGGAATGTTGACCCCGCTGGTAGTGTTTACCCTCGTGTAAATGGGTGCGCCGGACCGGTCCGAACCGAGTCCGACGCCATCGAAAAAGGATTGTGGTCGTCGTGCCTACCTTCAGGGAGATGCTGGCCGAAGCCAAGTCGGCCATTCGAGAGGTCGAACCGGCCGAGGCTGAAGGGGAGATCGCCGCCGGCAACGCGGTGGTCCTCGACGTGCGAGAGCCCGACGAGTACGGGCAGGGAGCGCTGGCCAACGCGGTGCACATCCCACGAGGCACCCTCGAGACCTCGGTCGAGAGCCGGATCCCCGACAAGTCGAGTCATGTGGTGGTCTACTGCGCGATGGGGACTCGATCGGCGTTTGCCGCCAAGACACTCCAGGACCTGGGCTACACCGACGTGGCCTCGCTGGTCGGGGGGTTCAACCGCTGGAAGGACGAGGGCCGGGACTGGTCCGCGCCGGAGGCGCTCACTCCCGAGCAGCGAAATCGCTACCAGCGTCACCTACTTCTCCCCGAGGTCGGCGAGGTCGGGCAACTTCGGCTCCTCGACTCCAAGGTGCTTCTCTTGGGTGCGGGCGGGCTCGGATCCCCGGCCGCGCTCTACCTGGCGGCCGCCGGAGTGGGAACCCTGGGGATCATCGACATGGACGTGGTGGACGCATCCAATCTTCAGCGCCAGATCCTCCACAACACCGACCGAATCGGCGAGCGGAAGGTCGATTCGGCGAAGAAGACGCTTACCCTGGTCAACCCCGACGTCAACGTGGTGACCTATGACGTCCGACTCGGTGCCGACAACATTCTCGACATCATCGACGGCTACGACGTGATCGTGGATGGCACCGACAACTTCCCGACGCGCTACCTAGTCAACGATGCATCACTACTCAAGCGGATCCCTGTCGTGCACGGATCGATCTTCCGCTTCGAGGGACAGGCAACGGTGTTCAACCCGTACGTAGGTCCCTGCTATCGGTGCATGATCCCCGAGCCCCCGCCGGCCGAGCTGGCTCCCAGCTGTGCCGAGGCCGGAGTTCTGGGCGTGCTTCCCGGCATCATCGGTTCCATTCAGGCGATTGAAGCGATCAAGATCTTGCTCGGTGTCGGCGAGACACTGCAGGGTCGGCTTCTGGCCTACGACGCACTGGAGGAGAGCTTCCGCACCTTCAAGGTGCACCGGGATCCCAAGTGCCCGGCGTGCGGCCCTGATGCGCCAGAGATCGTCATCGCCGAATACGACCAGCTGTGCATGCCCCACGCAACGCCCCCCTCGGCCGGCTGAGCAACCAGGGCCCTTTCCGGGTCTGCGCCACGGACACCTAACCTGTGGTGCATGTCACCTACGCCAGCGTCTTCCGAGCCGGACCGCCGACGGTTCACCGACTCGGGCATCGAGATCCGACCGGTGTACGGGCCGGAGGACCTCGACGGGTGGGACCCCGATGAGCGGCTGGGCCAGCCGGGCCAATTTCCCTACACCCGGGGGATCAGGGACGACATGTACCGGGGCCGTTTGTGGACCATGCGCCAGTACGCCGGGTTCGGTACCGCCGAGTCGACCAACCAGCGGTTCAAGTTCCTGTTAGGGGCGGGCCAGACCGGGCTGTCCTGCGCGTTCGACCTTCCGACCCAGATGGGTCTCGACTCTGACCATCCCCGGTCCGAGGGCGAAGTGGGCAAGGTGGGAGTGGCCATCGACTCGCTCGCCGACATGCGCCTGTTGCTGGCGGGCCTCCCCCTCGGCGAGGTGACCACCTCGATGACCATCAACGCCACCGCCGCCATCCTGTTGCTCTTCTACCAGCTGGTGGCGGAGGAGAACGGTGTTGACTCCGCGCTGCTCGGCGGCACCATCCAAAATGACATCTTGAAGGAGTACATCGCCAGGGGGACGTACATCTATCCGCCCCGGCCGTCGATGCGCCTGGTCACCGATACCTTCTCCTACTGCGCCGAGCACCTGCCGGCATGGAACACCATTTCCATTTCCGGCTATCACATCCGAGAAGCGGGATCGACAGCGGTGCAGGAGATTGCATTCACCATTGCGAACGGGATTGCCTATGTCGAAGCTGCGCTGGCCGCCGGGCTGGCCGTTGACGCGTTCGCGCCCCGTCTGAGCTTTTTCTGGAACGCACACAACAACCTCTTCGAGGAAGTGGCCAAGTACCGAGCTGCACGCCGGATGTGGGCGAAGATCATGACCGAACGATTCGGTGCCAAGGACGAGCGATCCACCCTGCTCCGGTTCCACACCCAGACCGGCGGTTCGACCCTGACCGCCCAGCAGCCGGAGAACAACATCGTCAGGGTCACAATTCAGGCGATGGCCGCGGCGCTGGGTGGTACACAGAGTCTCCACACCAACGGGTTCGACGAGGCCCTCGGTCTCCCCACCGAACGGGCGGCGAAGATCGCGTTGCGGACACAGCAGATCGTCGGATACGAATCGGGCATTGCCGACACCGTCGATCCGCTGGCCGGATCGTGGTTCGTGGAGTCCCTGACCGACGAGGTGGAGCAGGGCGCCTGGGCTTACCTCGAACGCATCGATGCGATGGGAGGGGCGGTGGATGCCATCGAGGCCGAGTACATGCAACAGGAGATCGAACAGGCGGCGTATGCCTTTGCCAAGGCGGTGGATGCCGACGAGAAGGTGGTGGTCGGGGTGAACAAGTTTAAGGACGACCAGTTCGAGCCCACCGATGTTTTCCCCATCGACGTCGAACTGCAACGATCCCAGGTGGCCCGGGTCAAGAGGATCAGAGAAGAGCGCGACCAGGCGTCAGTCGACGCCGCCCTCGCCGACGTCGAGGCGGCGGCACGAGGCACCCAGAACCTCCTGGTGCCGATGAAGAAGGCACTCTCCCGGATGGCCACCCTCGGCGAGGTATCGGACGTGCTCCGAGGGGTGTTCGGGGAGTTCCACCCAAACAGCTGAGGACGGCTAGGCGTTGAGAACAGCTAGGCGTTGAGAACAGCTAGCCCCGATCATTCACATGTCACCGTGAACTGACGACGCGCATCCGCGGAAAGGCCCTCCTGGGAAGGGAAACTGGGCTTGTCGAAGGTCCAACAGCCCCAACCAGAAGGGCACGTCCGAGATGCAAACTACCAGCACCCGTCGCGTAGTTGTGGAACCCGGTGGCGACCAGGTGGCGGCCCATGTCGGGTTGCACGCGGCTCGGTGCCTTCGCCGACCAGCTCGGCCTCGGTGCCGCCCTCTCGACCCGCATCCCGGTTGCCGGCAGACGTCCGCCGCTGCACGACCGGGGCAAGGTGCTCGTGCACCAGATGCTGGTGCTCGCCGGTGGCGGCGAGAGCTGTGCCGACATCGAGTACCTGCGGGTCGAAGACGACCTGTTTGCCGACGTGTGCTCCGACTCGACGCTGTATCGGACGTTCACCGAAAACCTCGATGCGGAGACACTCCCCGAGGTGAACGCGGGCTTCGCCGAGGTGCGCGAGACGGTGTGGCGCCGGGCCAGGCTCACCAGGGGGACCGGCCCGGTCGTGCTCGACGTCGACGCCTCGCTCATCGACGTCCACTCCGAGCACAAAGAAGGGACCGCGCCCACCTACAAGTACGGCTTCGGGTTCCACCCAATGTTCTGCGTGGCCGATGCCACCGGCGAGGTGCTCTCGGCCCTGTTGCGCCCGGGCAACGCCACGGCCAATTGTGCCGAGGACCACCTGGTGGTGCTGGACGAGGCGCTCGCCCAGCTGCCCGAGCAGGTCTCCTGCGGGCACAGTGCCGGCGACGATCCGACAGGAGTGCGCCGCAGCGTGGTGGTGCGGGCCGACTCGGCCGGGGCGACCCAGGGATTCGTGTGGGGTTGTCGGGAGCGCAACGTCGGCTTTGCCGTCGCTGCTCGCAAGAATGCCCAGATCACGGCCGCCATCTCCCAGATCGCCGGCGACGAGCGCCGCTGGAAGCCAGCCCTTCGCCAAGACGGCCGGCACCGCAAAGGGGCGGCGGTGGCCGAGGTCAGCGACCTCGTCGACCTGAGCAAGTGGCCGCCGGGCACCCGCATTCTCGTCCGCCGCGAGCCGCTGCACCCCGGCGCCCAGGGCAGCCTGTTCCCCTCCCTCGACTACCGCTACTGGGGCCACTACACCGACCAGCACGGCGCCCCGTCGCGCCGAGACCTGTTCATGCGAGGACATGCAAACATCGAAGACGCCCTCGGACGATTGAAAGACGCCGGCTTGCTTCATTTTCCCTTCATCGACCTGCAGGCCAATCGGGCCTGGCTGGCCGAGGTGTGCTTCGCTCACGACCTGGTGCGCTGGTTCCAGAGGCTGTGCCTCAGCGGTGACCTTGCCTCGGCCGAACCCAAGACCCTGCGGTGGAGGCTCTGGCATGCCCCTGCCCGCAAGGTCCGTTCCGGTCGTCGTCTCATCGTGCGCATGCTCGACGGTTGGCCAGACGCGACGGCCATCGTGCGGGCCCACCGGCGCATCGCCCTGCTCATCTGACGCCAACCGCATCCCGGATTCACGGTCAGGCCCTACACGGCTGGCATCGTCACGCGTCTCGAATGACACAACGACGCCATGCTCACCCAGGAACCGACCGGCGAGGGTCTCTACGGTGATCAGCGTCCTCCCGGCGACACATCGCAGGCCGAGATCAGCTGATCAAGACCGACCCGAACGAAGATCGTGAATGATCGGGGCTAGGCGTTGAGGAGCCGATCCCGGAGGGGACCGGGCCTGGCTGCATCGATCACGGTCCAGGCCATGGACAGGGCACCGTCATGGATGGCAGCGTCTGCCGATGGAGTGATGCAGGCGGCCGCAAATTTGGGCTGATGGTTGACCGAACCTGCCGCATCGATGCCCACCAGCGGGTGAATGGTCGGCACGGCCAGCGACACGTTGGCCATATCGGTGGAGAAGGTGGGCCGGGGGGCTCCCTGGTCGTCGAGGTCGAATGAGCGCCCGAGCGCCTCGGCGTTGGCACGGTACAGATCCAACAGCGCCATATCGCTCTCCATGTGGGAGTAGATCGGGGCCAAGACTTCGGTTTCGAGCGATGACCCGGTGGCCAGCGCCCCGGCCTCGAAGCAGGCCATCACCCGTGGTAGGAGCGCCTCGAGTCCGGCCATCGAGGTGGAGCGACACATGAATCTGCCTGTCACCGAATCAGGGATGATGTTGGCCGCCTGCCCTCCATGGGTGATGACACCGTGCACCTGATCGCCGGCTCGGAACTGTTGACGCAGCACGCCGATCGCCACCTGGGAGATGGTCATGGCATCGCCGGCGTTGACCCCTTCCCAGGGAGCTGCCGACGCATGGGCGCTCTTTCCGGTGAAGGTCACATCGAAGTGAGTGACGGCCAGGCAGGTGCCTTGGAGCCGATCGTTCGGCCACGGATGGATCATCATGGCTGCGTGCACGTCATCGAAGACCCCCCGCTCGAGCATGGTCACCTTGCCTCCGCCACCCTCCTCGGCAGGGGTGCCGAGTACCCGGATGGTCAGGTCGAGTCGGTCCGCCAGTGGGGCCAGTCCGAGCCCTGCCCCGACGGCCGACGCGGCGATGATGTTGTGCCCGCAGGCATGGCCCACCCCTGGGAGAGCGTCGTATTCTGCGCACACCGCCACCACCATGGGCCCGGATCCGAGCTCGGCGCAGAACGCCGTGGGCATCCCTGCCACACCGCCGGTCACCACGAACCCGCCCTCCCTCAGCGACTCCGCGGTCCAGGCGCAGGCCCGGTCCTCCTCGAACGCGGTCTCCGGACTCTCATGGATGGCGTGACTGAGTGCAACCAGGTCGCTCAACCTGGTGCCGATCACCTGGCGAGCCTCCTCTTTGAGCTCTGACTGCTGCGCCATGCCTCGACCAATCCTCTCCCGTGGTGTGCCGATCGAGTCGTTAGTCGATGAAAGCGATGACGTCGCCCGGACCCACCGAATCGCCGGCTTGGACCTTGACCTCTTTGACGGTACCCGCCTTTTCGGCGTTGACGTTGTTCTCCATCTTCATGGCCTCGAGCACGCAGATGGTCTGACCCACCTCGACCGAGTCACCCGCTGATACCAGCACCTTGACGATGGTGCCCTGCATGGGAACCATCACCGTGTCCGATCCGGCTCCCGCAGACGCTTTGGGCCGTTTCGGCCCGGAACCGCGGGCTGTTGCCTGCCCCCCCAGCGCGACAACGGTTTCGCCGAGATCGGGCACCCAGACCTTTACCTGGTAACGCCGCCCGTCCACTTCCGCGGTCACCTCGCGGAGGACCCGGGGCAGCGGCTCCTCTCCGTGGACGGCCGAATCTGGTGGCGACGCCCCGGTTCCCGCGGACGACAGACCACTCAGATCCAGGGTCTGCTCGACCCAGTTCGTCGAGTGTTCGCCTGCCGCGAAATCGGGATGGGAGAGAATGACCTGGTCGGCGGGGAGGGTGGTGGCCACACCAACGATCTCGGTCTCGTCGATGGCCCGGAGCATCCGCCTGCGCGCCGCCTCGCGGTCATGACCCCACACCACCAGCTTGGCCACCAGATTGTCGTAGAACTGGCTGACCGAGTCTCCCGACCCGTAGCCGGCATCGAGGCGCACTCCGGGCCCGCCGGGAGCGATGAATCGAGTGATGGTGCCCGGCGAGGGGAGGAATGCACCTCCGGCTGGGTCCTCGGCGTTGATCCGAACCTCGATGGCGTGCCCGTTTCTCCGCACATCTTGTTGGGTGAACCCCAGCGGTTCACCTGAGGCGATCCGCAGCTGCCACTCGACCAGATCAAGGCCGGTGACCAACTCGGTTACCGGGTGCTCCACCTGCAACCGGGTGTTCATCTCGAGGAAGAAGAACTCACCGTCTTGGTAGAGGAACTCAACGGTCCCCGCGTTCACGTACCCACAGGCTTCGGCGACCCTCACCGATGCCTCGCCCATGGCCTGGCGGACCTGATCAGGGAAGTTCGGAGCCGGACTCTCCTCGACCAATTTCTGATGGCGTCGCTGGGCCGAGCAATCGCGTTCGCCAAGCCAGAGGGTCGAGCCGTGGGTGTCGGCGAGTATCTGCATTTCGACGTGGCGGGGCCAAGCCAGATAGCGCTCGACATAGCACTCGCTTCGCCCGAAATATGCGGTCGACTCTCGCATGGCCGACTCGAGGCACTCGGCAGCCTCCTCGGGTCCGGCCACCACCTTCATGCCCCGGCCACCACCTCCGAACGCAGCCTTGATGGCCACCGGCCATCCGAATTCGTCGCCGAAGGCGATCACCTCGTCCGGCGAGACCAGTACTTCCGATCTGCCGGGTACGCCGGCGACGCCCGCTCTCTCCGCCGCATGACGCGAGCTGATCTTGTCGCCCATGACCTCGATGGCCTCGGGCGGCGGGCCGACAAACACCACGCCACGCTCGGTGATGGCCCGGGCGAAGTCGGTGTTCTCGGAAAAGAAGCCGTAACCGGGGTGCACGGCGTCGGCGCCGCTCTGCTCGATGACACGCAGGATCGCCTCGGTGTTGAGATAGCTCTGCGCCGCCGTCTCGCCCCCCAGTGAGTGGGCCTCGTCCGCCAGTCGTACGTGGAGCGCGTCCCGGTCGAGATCGGAATAGACAGCTACCGTGGCCACCCCGAGTTCGCGGCAGGTCCGGATCACCCTGACTGCGATCTCTCCCCGGTTGGCGATGAGAACCTTCTTGAGCACACTGGACCTTTCGAATCGGTTGGTCACGAGGCGACAGTCGCGGTGCCTCGAAGCGATATAACACTGTCACGGCCCGTAGGGTGTGTGCCATGTCTGGCACCAGGTTCAGGGACATCAGGTGCTTCGATTCCATCGATTCGACCAATCGGTACCTGCTCGAAGAGGCCCGCAGGGGCGCTGTCGAAGGCGTGGTGGCAGTCGCAGACCACCAGACAGCCGGGAGGGGGAGACTGGGCCGCCGATGGGAGGCACCAGGCGGATCGAACCTGCTGCTATCGGTGCTGCTGCGCCCTCCTCTGCCGGCGGACCAACGGCAGCTGGCCAGCTCGGTGGTGGCATTGGCCGCCACCGATGCGATCGCTGCGGTGGCGGGGCTGGAGGTGGGGATCAAGTGGCCGAACGATCTGTTGGCGCTCGATGGTCGGAAAGTCGCCGGGGTGCTGGCCGAGGCCGATCTGCCCGTTTCCGACATGCCCCCCGGGGCCGTGCCACCACCGATCGTGGTCGGTATCGGCATCAATGTGAACTGGCCGGCGGACGACAGCGACCTGCCCGACGATCTGGCCGGGTCGGCTACATCCCTGCACCAACAGTTCGGTCGGGAGGTTGACCGCTCCGAGCTCTTGGACTCCCTGCTGGCCAATCTCGAGCCACGGGTTGTCGACCTGGGAACGGAGCTCGGCCTGTCCAGACAGGCGCACGATTTCCGGTCCCGCTGTGTGACGCTGGGGACCCGGGTCAGGGTAGAGCTAGTGGATGGCTTCCTCGAGGGGATCGCGGTGGAGGTGACACCCGAGGGCCATCTGGCCGTAGAGGCGGAAGGTGAGATCCGCACGGTGATCACCGGTGACGTGGTCCATGTTCGGCCAGGCGCCCGCAACCCGTGAAACAGCCGCCGGGGGGCCCGGCTACCTGAACCGGCCCCCTGAAATGTGAGCACCCACCAGCCGGTCTGTCGGCCACGAGTATCATTCCCCGATCATGCGACTACTCGTGACCGGCGGTGCCGGCTTCATTGGATCGAATTTCGTGCGCTACTGGGTGCAGCGCCATCCCGACGACACGGTGGTGGCCTTCGATGTGCTGACCTACGCCGGCAACCGGCCCAACCTCGCCGACATCGAAGATCGGATCGTGTTCGTCCAAGGTGACATCGGCGATCTCGAGGGCGTAGCCAAAACCCTGGCCGAGCATCAGATTGACGTGATCGTCAACTTTGCCGCCGAGTCGCACAACAGCCTGGCCATCCTCGACCCGTCCCGCTTCTTCCGCACCAACGTGCTGGGGACCCAGACGCTGGCCGAAGCGGCGCGACGTCACGGGGTGACCAGGTTCCACCACATCTCGACCTGCGAGGTCTACGGGGACCTGGCACTCGATTCGGACGAGGTGTTCACCGAAGAGACCCCGTACCGCCCCAGGACTCCCTACAACGCCTCGAAGGCCGGCGCTGACCACGCGGTGCGGGCCTACGTGGAGACATTCGGGCTACCGGCGACCATCACCAACTGCTGCAACAACTACGGGCCTTACCAGTTCCCCGAAAAAGTCATCCCGCTCTTCACCGCCAAGGCGCTCGACGGCCAGTCCTTGCCGCTGTACGCCTCCACCCAGAACCGGCGGGAGTGGTTGCACGTCGATGACCACTGCCGGGCCGTCGAATTGGTGCTGCAGCATGGAGAGGTGGGGGAGACCTACAACGTGGGCAGCGGGATCGAAGCCAGCATCGAGGAGATCGCCGACATGGTTCTCACCGCTACCGGACAGCCGCTCTCCTTGAAGGAGATCGTCCCCGACCGACCGAGCCATGACCGGCGCTATCTGCTCGATTCCACCAAAATTCGCAACGCCCTGGGCTGGGCTCCCACCGTGCCCTTCGAACAGGGACTGACCGATACCGTGGCCTGGTATTCCTCCCACCGAACCTGGTGGGAGCCGCTGCGGGACCGGGCGCCGGTGGTCGAAGGCGCCTGGGCGACGCCGGATCCGCCGCCGGACTCGACGTCGAAACCGTGAATTCGCCGCTACGGGTACTGGTGACCGGCGGGAATGGCCAGCTGGGTCGAGACCTGTGCGCCGTTCTTGCCGGGACGGTCCCTGACGGCGGCCGAGCAGCGGATGGCTCCGGTGGTCCCGAATTACTGCCCTCCGTGGCCAAGGGGACATTCGATGTCCTTTCCACTGACATCGACACCCTCGATGTGGTTGACCGGACCGCGGTGCGAGAGGCAACAGCGGGGTTTCAGCCGGACATCGTGTTGCACGGTGGCGCCTACACCGCCGTCGATGCCTGTGAGTCAGACCCGGATACCGCATTCGCGGTGAATGCCGTCGGGACCCGAAATATCGCCGAGGCGGCGTCCGACGTGGGAGCCCACCTGGTCTACATCTCCACCGACTACGTCTTCGACGGCACGCTCGATCGACCCTACGACGAGTGGGACCCACCCAATCCGAGTTCGGTGTACGGACGGAGCAAGTTGGGTGGCGAGACCGAAGTTCACAACGTGGCCGGACCGTCCGCCACGGTGGTGCGCACCGCTTGGGTCAGCGGTGCGCACGGGGCCAACATGGTCAAGACGGTGCTCCGCCTGGCGGGCGCGGACCCAGACGGAACCCTTCGGTTCGTCGACGACCAGCACGGTTGCCCGACCTTCACCGCCGACTTGGCCCAAGCGGTGGTCCGTCTCGCGCTCGATCGGCGGCCCGGGACCTTTCACGTCACCAATCAGGGAGAGACCACCTGGTTCGGATTTGCGCGGGCCACCCTGGCCGCCGCCGGTCTCGACCCTGATCGGGTGGAACCCATCGCCACATCGGATCTCGATCCGCCCCGCCCCGCTCCACGACCGGCTAATTCGAGACTCGAGAACGCCGCCCTGCGGTTGTCCGGCGTTCCCATGCTCCCGGGTTGGCAGGATTCGCTGGCGCGATTGGTCGAGTTCCTCTCGTCGGACCGCTGATCGATCTGCTCGGGCAAGGACAGTTGAGAATGGGTCGGCGCGGGAAGGACAGAGGACGGTCGGAAAGGGAACCACGACGATGACGGGTGCAGACGGATGATGTCGGCGAATTCAATGGGGTTCGGAGGATCGGGGAGCCTGCCCGGCCGCCGCGGGCCGTCCGGAGGCGAATCGGGACCTCCAGGGGCCAGCTTCGGTCACGGAGGCGCCGCCGTGCGCGTCCTGCCGCATGGTCGCGGCCACGCCGTGGCCGTCATCGGTGTCGGCTACGTGGGACTTCCGACCGCAGCCACCCTCGCCCATCTCGGCCACCGGGTGACCTGTGGCGACAACGATGAGGCAAAGGTGGCCATGCTCGAGCAGGGCAATGTGCCGATCGTGGAGGACCATCTAGAGGAGCTGATGCACCAGGGGCAGGCCTCCGGTCGGCTCAGGTTCGTCGTCGGTTCCACCACCGCCGTCGAGGGTGCCGAGTTCGTCTTCCTCTGCGTGCCCACCCCCCAACGGGAAGACGGATCGGCAGACCTCTCGTTCGTCGAGGCGGTCGCTGAGGAAATCGCACCTCACATCCTGCCCGGAGCGATCATCGTCAATAAGTCCACGGTGCCGGTGGGCTCGACACTGGTGGTGGAGCGGGTCCTCGGCAGGCACGATGTCACCGTGGTGTCCAATCCGGAATTCCTCCGGGAGGGAACGGCTGTGCAGGACAGCCTGCACCCCGAACGCATCGTGGTAGGTGCTGACGACCAGTCGGCCGCAGCCAAGGTGGGGGATCTCTTTGCCGGTACCCACGCGCCGCTGTTGATCACCGACGCGGCCACCGCCGAGACCATCAAGTACGCGTCCAACGCCTTCCTTGCCACCAAGCTGAGCTTCGTCAACGCGGTTGCCGGCCTGTGCGAGGCGGTGGGAGCCGACGTCCGGGACGTCATCCTGGGGCTCGGCTACGACAAGCGAATCGGATTCGAGTATCTGCGTCCGGGACCTGGATGGGGCGGGAGCTGTCTGCCAAAAGACACCCGGGCGCTGGTGCATATCGCCGAGCAGGCGGGGTATGACTTCTCCTTCCTGCGAGGCGCGATCACCACCAACGACGAACAGTTCGTGCGGGTGGTGAACAAGGTCAGCGCCGCAGTCGGTCACCAGCTGAAGGATTCGGTGATTGCGGTGTGGGGCCTCACGTTCAAAGCTGGAACCGACGATTTGCGCAACTCGCCGGCTGTTGAGGTGGTGAGACGCCTGGTGGAGGAAGGGGCGATCGTGCAAGCCTTCGACCCCACGGTGCCGGTGCCGGGCGACCAGAAGTCGATTGCGATCGACAACATTGCGGAGCTGGCGGCAGCCGACGTCGAAGGTGGGCCGGACCAACTCACACAGGTGCGTGCGTTTCCCGATGCCTATGCGGCCTGCCAGGGTGCCGCCGCCATGGTGGTTCTGACCGAATGGGACGAGTTCCGCTGGCTCGACTTCGCCAAGGTGCGGGTCACCATGGCCTCCCCAGTGGTGGTCGATGCCCGCAATCTCCTCGACCCGGCCCAATTGCGTCGCATCGGGTTCGAGTACACCGGAATCGGACGGCGGTGAGCACCCGCACGGTGGTGTTGGGGGGCGCAGGATTCCTCGGATCCCATCTTTGCGACCACCTCCTGGGCCGGGGCGACGAGGTGGTGTGCGTCGACGACTTCTCCACCGGACGCCGCGCCAACCTGGCTCACCTCGAGAGTCACCCGGCATTCACCCTGATCGAGGCCGATGTATCAACAGTGCTCCCGGTCGACGGTCCGGTGAGCGGCGTATTCAATCTGGCCAGCCCTGCCTCGCCGTCGGAGTATCTGGCCCGACCGCTCCAGACCTTGGCGGTGGGAAGCGAGGGAACCCGACGGGGCCTCGAGCTGGCTCACGATCGGGGTGCCCGCTTCCTGATGGCGTCGACCAGCGAGATCTACGGCGATCCCACCGAGCACCCGCAGACCGAGGAGTACAGGGGCAATGTCAACCCGATCGGGCCCCGCAGTGTCTATGACGAAGCCAAGCGATTCGCCGAGGCGCTCTGCATGGCCCACCACCGAGCAAAGGGGACCGACGTCGGCGTTGCCCGGATCTTCAACACCTACGGGCCCCGGCTCCGGCCCGACGACGGTCGGGTGGTCTCCAATTTTCTGCTTCAGGCCATGCGAGGTGAGCCCCTCACCGTCTATGGCGACGGTAGCCAGACCAGGAGCCTCTGCTTCGTCGACGACCAGATTCGGGGATTGGTGGCATTGTTCGACGCCGGCATCCTTGGCCCGGTCAACATCGGCAACCCCGACGAGTACACCGTCCTCCAGCTGGCCAACACCATCGTCGAGTTGCTCGGTTCGCGCTCCCCGATCATCCACCGTCCGCTGCCGGTCGACGACCCCCTCCGTCGACGGCCGGACATCTCGTTGGCCCGCAGCGCCCTGGCTTGGGAACCGACTACCCTGCTCAGGGACGGACTGGCGCAGACCGCGGCTTACCTGGCTGAGGACGCCGGTGTGACCCTACCGGTGTCGGTTGCCGCCAATCCCTCGGGCCGCGGCCACAGTGGAGAAGCCGAGCACACCCCGCGTTCGGTTACCGATCAAGGAGTTCAATTCGGTGTCTGAAAAAGGAGAGCACGAGGACGAGCACGACGGGAGCCAGCCATTCGAGTACTCCCTTCTGTCGGTGATCGTGCCGGTGTTCAACGAACGCCCGACGGTGGCCGAAGTGATCCGGCGGATCCGGACCGTGCAGCTGCCGGTGGCCATCGAGGTGATCGTGGTCGACGACGGATCGACCGATGGAACCGACAAGGTGTTGGCCGCGGTGGGCGACTCGACCATCCGGGTGATCACCCATCAGCAGAACCGAGGCAAAGGCGCGGCCATCCGAACCGGTATGGAGGCCGTACGCGGTGACCTGGTTCTGGTCCAGGATGCGGATCTCGAGTACGACCCCGAAGATTGGTCCAAGCTGCTCGACCCAAATTCTCCGGGGCAAGTCCCAGGTGGTCTACGGAAGCCGCTTTACCGGAGAGCGCAGGAACATGATGCCGCTCCATTGGATCGGCAACCGGTTCCTGAACTTGGTCACCAACATCCTCTACTCGACCACCCTCTCTGATATGGAGACCTGCTACAAACTCTTTGATCGCCGGGTGCTCGAGGGCTTGACCATCGAGTCCAACAGGTTCGAATTCGAACCGGAGATCACCGCCAAGGTGTTACGCCGGGGCTACCGGATCTACGAGGTCCCGATTTCCTACGCCGGGCGGGAAATAAGCGAAGGCAAGAAGATCACCTGGCGTGACGGCTTGGGAGCGGTGAAGGCCTTGGTCAAGTTCCGGTTCATCCGCCTGGACAAGTGACCCACCGCACTCGTGTGCGCGTGTGATGTCCACGGCCGTCGGGCCGGCTGCGGGGGCCGATCTGCGAACGGCCGCGGTGATTGTCAATTATGAGTCGGGCTCCGCCTTGGCCCGTTGCGTCGAAGGCCTGCGATCGGACGGAATCGCCGAGGTTGTGGTGGTGGACAACGGCTCGCTCGACGGCTCGCTCGAGCAGTTGCTCCGCGGTTTCCCCGATGCGGAGGTGCTGGTCCCCGGACGTAACCTCGGCTACGGAGCGGCGGCCAACCGTGGTATGGCTGCCACCAGTGCGCCGTCCGTGCTGATCTGCAACCCCGATCTGGAGGTACGCCCCGGCGCCGTGGCCGCTCTGGCTCGGGCACTCGAAGACGACCCGGGGTGCGCGGTGCTCGGACCCTTGATACGCAATCCCGATGGCGACCGCTATCCGTCCGCCCGAGCGTTCCCCTCACTGGTGGATGCAGCCGGTCACGCCCTGTTCGGGTTGTTGGCCCCCGACAACCGGTTCACCCGGTCCTATCAGAAGGCCCACCTCGAGACTGCGACGGGCGGTCCTGAAGTGGTCGACTGGGTGTCGGGAGCGTGCTTTCTGGTCAGGCGTTCCGCGTACGAGCAGGTGGGCGGGTTCGACGAGTCCTACTTCATGTATGCCGAGGATGTGGACCTCTGCTGGCGGCTGGGACGTGCCGGTTGGCGGGTGATCTATCTACCGACCGCCGAAGTGACCCACTGGCAGGGGATTTCGACCGACCGTCACCCCTACCGAATGATCGTCGAACACCACCGCTCGCTCCTCCGGTTCGCCTCCCGGTCCTCGCAGGGATGGCGCGGGGCGCTGCTGCCCCTGGTGGCGCTTGGAATTGGGGCCCGAGCCTGCCTGGTGTGCCTGGCGCGTCTGGCCCGATTGCGACCTCGCGCGGGCGGGACTCCTGAGCACAGGTTGTAGGGTGTCGTCCGATCATGGCGAGCAAATCGACGGGAAAATGGGTGGAGCGCGCAGCCACCACCGGCGGCGGGAGGACCTATCGCGGTCAGATGCCGGTCAACTGGTACGCCAGTCTGGCCTTGATCTGCATCGTTGGCCTCTTACTGATCGGCTTCAGCAGGTATCAACGGACCCATCAGTCGACCTCAACGACCGGTCCCCCCACCACCCAGCAGGTCTGGCACGCTGCGTTGGGCATTGACATCTGCGGCACAGTCGAGCCCAATCTGCCTGCCAACACCGACAACTCGGCCGCAGCCGCCAGCGTCGCCAGCACCCAGACCGGTATCGTCGCCAACGGCAATGGCGTGGTGACCATCGCCCCGAAGAACAGCTCCGAGTCCGGCGGCAATGCCACGCTGGGTAAGTTCGTATCCGGGTACAAGGGGCTCGTACTGACCTCATCCACCCTGCAGTACCCGGGCAAGACTGCGTACGCCAACGGTGATGTCTGTCCCAAGGGCACACCTGATGCCACCAAACCGGGTGTGGTAATCGTGGTGAGTTGGCCGAACTTCGCATCGAACGGCAAGGGAACCGAGACCAGCGGCGATCCCCAGGATCTCTTGTTCGCCAACGGTCAGCTGATCACTATGGCGTTCGTGCCGGCCACCGTCACCGTTCCCAAGCCCCCTGCTCAGGCGATCACCAGCCTGATCACCGCGACCAGCCAGAGCGCGACGCCCACCACCGTCGCCACCACCCCCAGCACGGTGGCGACGACCCCGCCGACCACGGTCACCCCGCCGACCTCTTCCACACCGCAGAAATCTGGCGGAAGCGCCAAGTGAGGGCGGTCGTCCTGGTGGGCGGCGAAGGCACGCGCCTGCGACCGCTTACCCTGACCGTTCCCAAGCAGATGCTTCCGGTCGTGGAACAGCCGATGATCGAGCGGGTCATCGGACATCTGGCCGACCATGGGATCGACGAAGCCGTTCTTTCCCTCGGGTATCGTCCGGATGCCTTCATCGATGCCTACCCCACCGGCATCATTGCCGGCGTGCGTCTGATCTATGCCGTTGAGCCGACTCCCCTCGACACGGCCGGGGCCATCCGATTCGCGGCTGAACAAGGCTCCGTCGATGAAACCTTCGTCGTGGTCAATGGAGATGTGCTCACCGACGCCGACCTCTCCGAGCTGATCGACTTCCATCGGCGACGAGGAGCTGAGGCCACCATCAGCTTGACCCCGGTCGACGATCCGAGCTCATTCGGCGTGGTCCCCACCGATGACCAGGGCAGGGTCGAAGCCTTCATCGAAAAGCCACCTCGGGACGAGGCCCCAACCAACCTGATCAATGCCGGCACCTATGTGCTGGAGCCGTCGGTGCTTGGTCGGATTCCCGACGATCGCCCGGTGTCGATCGAGCGGGAGACGTTTCCTGCGATCGTCGAGACCGGCTCGCTGTATGCGCTTGGTTCTGACGCGTATTGGCTGGACACCGGCACCCCCGATACCTATCTGCGCGCTCATCGTGACATCCTGCTCGGCCGCCGGCCGGGTCTTCCGACCCCGGGGGCGGAGCTCGACCCGAGCCTGGGTTCCGGAGTATGGCGCGTCGGTGACGTCGACGTGCAGAGCGACGCGGTGGTCCGGTCGCTGTTCGGTCGCAACGCCTCGGCCGGTTCCGAGTCGGTGATCGAGGAGTCGGTGATCGGCGCCGATGCCGTGATCGAGGAAGGCGCCTCGGTGATCGGCTCGGTGCTCCTCGCCGGAGCGCGGGTTGCGTCCAAGGCCACGGTGGAGCGGTCGGTGATCGGACCCGGAGCGATCGTCGGTCAGCGCTGCGTGATCCACGGGGTGTCGGTAATCGGCGCTGGAGTGGTCACCGCCTCCGGAACGGTCATCGACGGTCAGCGAGTAGAGCCAGGCAGCTGATCGTGCGCACCATGGTCACCGGTGGCGCCGGATTCATCGGTTCGACCCTGGTGGATCGACTGCTGGCCGAGGGACACACCGTCGATGTGCTCGACGATCTCTCCACCGGCTCGCTGGCCAACCTGGCCGACGCCCGCGCCTCGGCCGATCACCGTCTCATCGTCCACCAGGTGGACGTCTGCTCCAGCGAAGTGGTCGACCTGATGGCCCGCCGCCGCCCAGAGGTGGTCTTCCATCTGGCCGCCCAGGCCGACGTGCGGGTATCGGTGGCCGATCCGGTCTTCGACGCACAAGTCAACGTGCTCGGAACGGTGCGGGTTCTCGAAGGGGCCCGTCGGGCCGGTGCCGTCCGTGTCGTACTCGCCGCCAGCGGAGGTACGTTGTACGGCGAACCGGACGCGTCGGAACTCCCGCTCAAGGAATCGCTGCCCCATCGGCCGTTGTCCCCCTACGGCGTCTCCAAGAAGGCGGCGATCGACTACCTGTTCGCCTATCGAGAGCTTCACTCGCTGGAGTTCTCGGCGCTGGCCCTGGCCAACGTGTATGGCCCGCGGCAGGATCCGCACGGTGAGGCCGGTGTCGTGGCCATCTTCGGTGAGCGTCTGACAAGAGGCCAGCCGGTCACCATCTTCGGCGACGGCGAGCAGACCCGCGATTTCGTCTACGTCGACGATGTGGTGGACGCCTTCGTCAGGGCGGCGACCAGGGGCGGTGGATTGGTCTGCAACATCGGCACCGGTCGGGAGACCTCGGTGAACGAGCTGTACCGCGAGATGGCCCGCCAGGCCGGAGCGGATCCCCGAGTCGAGTACCAACCGCTCCGCCCGGGGGAGTTGGCGCGGAGCAGCCTCGACCCGTCGCGGGCAGGAATCCAACTCGGCTGGAGCCCGTGGACCGAGCTGGCAGCCGGAACGGCGGCCGTGCTGGAATTCATCCGGCTCCATCTGGAGACCGACGACAGGTGAAACTCGTACCACCAGGGGCCGGTGAGCGCGCTCCCGAGGTCTGAGGCACTAGCCTTGGTTTAGTCCTGGTGCGCCGACTTGGCGGCAGGCCACCACCCTCGGCACACGATGTGCCCTTTTTCTGCCGCACGAAAGCAGCCATGCCCCCCCTCCAGTCTTCCTTCGCCTCCCTCGGCGTGCCCTCCGACATCGTCGCCGCGCTGGACCGAAAGTCGATCACCGAACCGTTCCCCATCCAGACCGCCACCATCCCCGATGCGCTCGGTGGCCGGGACGTGTGCGGCAAAGCACCCACCGGATCGGGAAAGACCCTCGCCTTCGGCATCGGTGCCGTTGCTCGCCTCAAGGGCCGACCGTCCCGACCCAGACATCCACGAGTGCTGGTCCTCACCCCCACCCGCGAGCTGGCTGCCCAAGTGGCCAACGAGCTGCGGATACTGGCCACGCCCCGCCAGCTCCGAGTGGACTCGTTCTACGGCGGTGTCGGCTACGGCCCGCAGCTCAAGGCCCTGTCGAGGGGTGTCGACGTGGCCGTGGCCTGTCCAGGGCGTCTGGGCGACCTCATCGAACGGGGAAGCATCTTTCTCGACGCGGTGGAGATCGTGGTCATCGACGAAGCCGATCGGATGGCCGACATGGGGTTCCTGCCTGACGTTCGCCGGCTGCTCGACCTGACCCCGGAGAGCCGCCAGACGCTGCTGTTCTCCGCCACGCTTGATGGCGACGTCGACGTGTTGGTGCGGCGTTACCAGAACGATCCGGCACGTCACGAACTGGCGGCAGACCGGGACGATCGCAATGCCGCGGTGCACCTCTTCTGGAAGATGGGCACCACCGACCGGGTGGACACCACCGCGAAGGTGGTGACGGCGGCCGGGCCGACCATCGTGTTCTGCCGGACCAAACGCGGCGCCGATCGGATTGCCCGCCAGTTGGGGCACCGGGGGGTACGGGCCGCAGCCATCCACGGCGACCGCAGCCAGAAACAGCGGGATCGGGCCCTGGACTCGTTCATTCGGGGCGCCGTCGATGCCCTGGTGGCAACCGACGTGGCGGCCCGGGGGATCCATGTCGACGGGGTCAACGCGGTGGTCCACTTCGATCCGCCTTCGGACTCCAAGGATTACGTCCATCGTTCCGGACGGACCGCTCGGGCCGGGGCCACCGGGGTCGTGGTCAGCCTGGTGTCAGCGGAGAAGGCGAGCGCAGTCAAGCGGATCCAGCGCGACCTCGGATTTGCCGCCGGGATGACCGCTCCTGATATCGCCGCCATCGCCGCGGTGGTCGGCCAGCGACCGGAGCCCCGACAGCGAACGACCGATCGGACCGGCGGAAGCCCCAAGGCAGGGGAGGCCCGCCGTCCCCCCGAGGGCGACCGCGGGTCGGGAACCGGCGCCCCCCATGTTCGACGAAAGGGCAGAGGCGAGCGAGCGGGCTCCGGCATCTCCCACGCTCACGCTCACGCTCACGCGGGCAACGGGCACAAGAGCCGGAGCGGACGAAAGAAACGAGCGGCCCCGCACCGTGGGGGGGCGGCCGCGGCCAACAGGAGACGTGTGGCGGGCAGCGGCGGCTCGGGCCGAGGCCGCTGATCGGCCTGACCGGTCACCCGGGCGGTGATGGGACGGCCGCAGAGCACCCAGCCGGGGACTCAGCGAAAGAGATCCTCGCCCGGCGGTCGGATGATCTCTGCCGCCACCGATGCCGGGCGCAGCCATCGGGGGTCCACTCCCCGCACGACCGCCGCCGGGATCCCGCGGTCCTTTCCCATCACCAATTCGGCCGCTCCCGCCAATTGGTCGGCCACGCACACTTCGGTGGCGTCCAGAACCCGGCCGTTGGCGTCCGGTGTGCCGCGCAGATCCACGATGCCGGCGATGCCGGCGATGCCGATGGCAACGTCGGTGACTCCCTGCCGCCAGGGCCGGCCGAAGGTGTCCGATATGACCACGCCCACCGTCAACTGGTGCCGGTGGAGCAGCGCCTCTCGTAGCCGCCGGGCCGAGAGATCCGGGTCAACCGGCAACAGGGCGGCGGTGCCGGCGTCGACGTTGGAGAGGTCCACCCCGGAATTGGCACAGATGAACCCGTGTCGGGTCTCGGTGATCAGGAGGTCGCCGCGGCGGCGTAACACCCGCGTCGACTCCTGCTCGACCAGTGCTCGTTTGGCCGCTGGGTCGTCGGCATCGATTTCCACGATGCGGCCCTCCGACTTGGACACCACCTTTTGGGTGACGACCAGAACGTCGCCGCTGGCCAATCCACCCGGCAGTCCGAGCTGCTGTTCAGCGGGAGCGATGAGCGCGTCGGCCAACAGGGCCGCCAGATCGTCGCCCGGCCCCACCTCTCCCAACCCGAGCACCGGAAAGACGGTCAGTGCCGCCGGCGCGCGCCCTTGGACCTGGTCCACCTCAGGAGACAGCATCGAGCACGGTCCGCGAAAGCTCAGCCGACCGGGTGACGCTCGACATGACGGTCGGGGCGACGACGCATCGAACTCCCTCGGCCTCAACCGCCTCCACCATTCCGGCGTCAGCCACGTCGACCACCAGGGTGCCCATCCAGGAGGCGTACCACTTGGCGACCCCGGTGACCGACGACTCGAACCCCATCTCCCGCAACAGCCGGTCGGCCGGCCCCTTGACCGCCGACCCGGCGATGATCGGGGACACTCCCACCACCCGGTCACGACGACGGCGTAGATGTTCGAAGACACCCGGCACGGCGAGAAGGGGGTCGATGGACACCACCGGATTGGAAGGGCACACCACCAGGAGGTCCCCACGGTCCAGCGCCTCGAGCACGCCGGGCCCCGGGCGCGCCGTTGTCGCACCCTCGAACCTGACGCTGGCCACCGCGACGTCGTGACCGAGCCGCACGAAGTACTCCTGAAAGCTGATCTCCTCGCCATCGACAGGCTGGACGCGGGTGCGGAGGGGGTCGTCGGTGACCGGGAGCATGCTGATGCCCACCCCAAAGGCGTCGGCCAACTCGCGGGTGACCTCACCCAGGGTGGCGCCCTCGTTCAGGCGCTGGGTCCGGTAGCAGTGGGTGGCCAGGTCCTGGTCGCCGAGATTGAACCAGGTGATCCCGCCCAACCGCTGCAGGGATTCCATCACCCTCCAGGTCTCGCCGGCCAGACCCCAGCCGGTGTCGGGATTGATGGCATCGGCCAGCGTGTACATCACCGTGTCCAGATCCGGCGAGATGTGCAGCCCATGGAGCACCGTGTCGTCACCGGTGTTGACGATGGCGGTGATCTCGCCGGGCGGGAGCACCTCGATCATTCCCCGCAGCAGCCGGGCGGCACCGACACCGCCGGCAAGCGCGGTGATCACCGGACTCCGCTGGGGCAGTACCGGGGCATCGGGGGCAGGATAGTGGCCTCACCCGGTGGTCCCGGCCCGTGCCGGTGTTGTGCAAGGCTCCCTGCGTGCCGCCGGAGCGATCTGCACCCTCCGACCCGGGCCGGCTGTCCGTCGCATTCGACGCCACCCCGCTGCTCGGTCGGCCGACCGGCGTGGGCGCCTTCTGTTCGGGTGCGCTCTCCGGCCTGTCCGCCCTCCCACTCCTCGAGGTGTCGGCATTTGCGGTGAGCTGGCGCCGCCGCCACGGGATCTCGTCCTTGGTGCCGTCCGGGGTCGCCACCCGGCAGCGGGCCATGCCGGCGCGTCCGCTTCACGCGGCGTGGAGGCACCTGTCGGGACCGCCCCTCGAGTGGTTCATCGGGCGGCACGACGTCGTCCACGGATCCAACTTCGTGGTGCCACCTGCCGCCCGGGCCGCCCGGGTGGTGACGGTCCACGACCTCACCGTCGTGCTGTACCCGCAGATGTGTGACCGCTCGACGCTGGCGTTCCCGGACTTCATCCGCCGGGCAGTGGCCGAGGGAGCATGGATCCATACGCCCTCGCACTTCGTGGCCCGACAAGTCGTCGCCGAGCTCGGTGTCGACGGGGAGCGGGTCCGGGCGGTGCACCACGGGATACCCCGGGCGCGGGTGGACCCGGAGACGCCGGCGCCGGTGTCGCCGCCGTTCGCGCTGCCCGATGGCCTCCGCCGCTATGTCCTGGCCATCGGGACCATCGAGCCGCGCAAGGACTACCCGCTCCTGGTCTCGGCCTTCGGGTCGGTTGCCGCCGCCCACCCCGACGTCGCTCTGGTGGTCGTGGGCAGCGAGGGCTGGGGAGCCGACCGGTTTCTCGCCGCCGTCGAGGCGTCACCGGCCCGCTCCCGGATCGTCCGCCCCGGCTACCTGGACGGCCGGGCGGTGACGGCCGCGCTGGCCAACGCGTCGGTCCTGGCCTACCCGTCTCTCTACGAGGGGTTCGGCTTCCCTCCGCTGCAGGCGATGGCCGCCGGGGTCCCGGTGGTGGCCACCACCGCCGGGGCCATTCCCGAAGTGGTCGGTGACGGCGCGGTGCTGGTCGCCCCCGGGGACGCCGACCAACTGGCCGGCGCCATCGACAACGTCCTCGATGGCGGGCCCTCCATCGATGCCCTGGTGGAACGGGGCAGGGCCAGGGCCGACGCGTTCACCTGGAAGGCGTGCGCCGAAGGTCTGGCCCTTCTCTACGCAGACGCTCACCGGGCTTCCGGACCCGCCGGATCGGCCCACTCCCTCGGGGCAAGACCATGAGCGATCTGCGTCTGCTGATGATGGCCGAGCAACTGCGAAGGCCGGCCTCGGGTGGGATCGGCACCTACGTGCGCGGGCTGATCCAGGGTCTCGACTCGTTGCCGGCGGAGGAGAGACCCGAGCTCGAGCTGCTGGCCAGCCGACCCAGGGGCGGTCGTGGCACGGACGATTTCCTTTCCGGCCTCGGCCACCTGGTGCGCAGCTCGCCTCTCCCCGGGCCGCTGTTGACCCGGGCCTGGGACCACGGGCTGATCAGAACGCCCGCAGGGTTCGATGTGGTCCAGGCCACCTCACTGTCCACGCTCGAGCCGGGACGGGCGGCCATGGTGGCCACCGTGCACGACCTGTTGTGGCGCCGGGTGCCCGATGCTTATCCGCGGCGTGGACGGTCCTGGCACGAGTCCGCGCTGCGGACCACCCTGCGCCGAGCAGATCGCTTCGTGGTGCCCGCCGATGTGGTGGCCGACGACCTGGCGGAGGCGGGGGCGCCGGTAGAGGCCATCTCGGTCATCCCCATGGGTTCGGACCACCTACCACCCCCGGACAGGGCGGCGGCCACCGACCAACTGTTGCGGATGGGGGTCCGGGGTCCCTTCCTGTTGAGCGTCGGCACCCTCGAGCCCCGCAAGAACCAGGCGCGGTTGATCGCGGCCTACGGTCGCATCCGGGACCTACTGCCCGAGCCCTGGCCACTGGTCATGGTGGGGCCCACCGGTTGGGGAGAGCAGGTGATGACGACCACCGGCGTGATCATGGCCGGACTGGTGGATCCTCCGGTGCTGTCGGCGTTCTACGACATGTCCCGGTTGTTGGCCTACGTTCCGATCATCGAGGGCTTCGGACTCCCCCCCGTAGAGGCGATGGCGTTCGGATGCCCGGTGGTGGCCAGCCCCCTGCCCAGCACGGCGGGGGCCGCGTTCGAGGTCGACCCGGCCGACACCGATTCGATCGCCGAGGGAATCCTGCGGGTGGCCACCGATGACCAGGAACGAACGCGACTGCGTTCGCTCGGATTCTCGCGGTCGGCAGAATTGACCTGGTCGACCATCGCCCGCCGGCACGCGGCGGTGTGGGAAGAGGTGCGGCGTTCATCGCCGCGGTCGGTCCGTGGCTGATCCCGACCTGGGTCTCTCGCTCGACGTCACCGCGGTGCCCGCCCAACCGGTGGGCGCCGGTCACTACACGCTGGAACTGGCCCGCGCCCTGGCCGCACGGACCGATGTCGACCTGGTACTCGTGGCCCGGCGTTCGGACGGCACCCGCTGGCGCTCGACGGCCCCCGGCGCCGAGGTGGTGACGGCCGCCCCCGACCCACGCCCGCTGCGGTTGGCCTGGGAGCAGCTCCGGCTTCCTTCCCTTCTCCGACAGCACGCGGTGTCGGTGCACCATGGACCTCACTACACGATGCCCGAGCATTCCTCGGTGCCGTCGGTGGTCACCATCCACGACCTGAGTTTTTTTGACGAGCCCCGTTGGCACGAGCGCTCCAAGGTGATTCTGTTCCGCCGGGCCATCTCTGTGGCGTCCCGCCGGGCCAAGGTCGTGGTCTGCCCCAGCCTGGTGACCGCCGAACGTCTGGCTCACTGGTGCCAGGTCGAGGCCGACGTGGTGGTGGCTCCCCACGGGGTCGACACCCGGCGATTCCGGCCCGAGGAGCCGGAACAGGGTGCTGATGCCGTGGCACTGGCCCAGGTGGATCCCCGTTTGGCCGCCGGTCGCCCCTTTCTGGTGTTCGTGGGCACCCTCGAGCCGCGCAAGGACATTCCGACCCTGGTGGCGGCGTTCGCCCGCATCGCCGGCGGGCAGCCGGAGGCCTTGCTGGTGCTGGCCGGACAGCCCGGGTGGGGTGCCGACGCGGTCACCCGGGCCGTCGAGGCCTCGGGGTTCGCACCCCGCATCATCCGGACCGGGTACGTGCCGGATGCGGTGGTGCCCGCTTTGCTTCGTTCGGCCGCCGCCGCCGTCTACCCGGCGCTGTACGAAGGATTCGGGCTTCCGGCCCTGGAAGCGCTGGCCTGCGGCTCGCCGTTGATCACCACATCGGGGACGGCGATGGAGGAGGTGGCGGGTGACGCGTCGGTGCTGGTCGAACCGGGTGACGTGCGAGGATTGGCCGACGCCCTCGACGCCCGGTTGACCCACTCCTCGGAGGCAAACGGCTCCGAGGAGGATCGTCGGCGTCGGGGCTTCGACATCGTGTCCGGGCATACCTGGGCGGCAAGCGCGGAGCGGCACCTCGACGCCTACCGCTCTGCGGCCGGGCGGCCGGGCCTCGCCGGGGATGAACCCCCCGGCACCGAGCCAGTAGGGTGACCCGTCGTGCGCTCCCTCATCACCGGCGGCGGCGGCTTCGTTGGTAAATGGCTCGCCGACCATCTCCGGGAACAGGGTGATCAGGTGGTGGCCATCGACCAAGAAGTCGAGGTCACCGATCCGACCGCGCTGCTGACCGCCCTGTCAGAAGCCGCGCCCGATGCCGTCTACCACCTGGCCGCTCTCACCCACGTGGGCCAGTCGTGGGAGGACCCGCTCCGGGTCCTCGAAGTCAACGTGATCGGGACGGGGGCGGTGCTGGCCGCCGCCCGCCAGTGCGGTACCGATCCCCGCATCCTGGTCATCAGTTCGGCCGAGGTCTACGGAGCGGTGACCGATCCGGCGCTCCTACCGCTCGACGAGGACTCGCCAACCGCGCCGCTGACGCCGTACGCGGCCAGCAAGCTGGCTGCCGAAGCGCTGGCCACCCAGGCCCACCTCGGCCACGGACAGCACGTCATCACCGTGCGACCGTTCAACCACATCGGCCCGGGCCAGAGCCCGAACTTCGCGGTGCCGGCCCTGGCCAAGCGCATCGTGGAGGCCGATCGGAACCGGGCTCCGACGATCCCGGTCGGCAATCTGTCGGCCCGCCGTGACTTCACCGACGTCCGCGACGTGGTCCGGGCCTACCGGCTCCTCATCGAGTCGGGCCGGCCGGGGACGGTGTACAACGTCTGCTCCGGTCGAGACGTGTCGATCCGGGAGATCGCCGACGGCCTGCTCGACCTGGCCGGCCACGCGCTCGAGTTCGAGACCGATCCCTCGCTGGTGCGCCTGGTCGAGGTGCCGGTGCTCCGGGGCGATCCCAGCCGGCTGTCCTCGGCCACCGGCTGGAAGCCGGAGATCCCGCTGGAGCAGACCCTCGCCGACGTGCTCGCCTATTGGCGCCAGCACGTCACATGATCGGTCAGGCTCCGGCGGGAAAGGCGGTCACACGGCCACCGACGGGATCCGCGAGCGGATCTGACTGCGGGCTTCCCTGGCCTGGACGTGGGCTTGCTTGGCCATGTCCCGGGCCTGGAGGGGAAGTCGATCCTCCAACGGGGCGACCGCGGCTTCCAGCCGCTCGATGATCTCCTCGAGCCGAGTGGCCACGTTGTCGACGGTGCTGTCGACCACGTGCAGCGCGTCACTCAGGTCGGTACGCACGGCCGCTACCCGGTCCTCGAGGTCGGCCCTCGGCTCGGCCAGCCACTTGCGCAGCTCCTGACGCTGCACCTGCGCCTGCTGGAAGCCGAGAACGCCGGCGCCGATCACCACATAGGTGGCGTCCTTGGCCACCGCAGCGATGTCCTTGGCCGCCTTGGTCACGTCACTACTTATCTCGGGGATCCTGATGTCCGTCATGAGTTCTCCTTACCTTCGAGGGCCTGTGCTGCCCTGCTTCCTATGGATACAAGTGTATACGGGATGATAAACAGTTGCAAGCACTTGCGCCCCTTCTGACCGGCGCGACGGGCGACCTGGGGAGTTACCTCCGGGTGCTCGCGGCCCGCTAGCCTCTGACCTCTGATGGACACACTGGCCCCGCCGGTTGTCGCCGTCGTCGTCGCCCACGATCCGGGTCCGTGGTTCGAGGAGACGCTGGCTTCGCTCAACTCGCAGGACTATGCGGAGCTCTCCGTCCTGGTCTTGGACGCAGCCAGTGACCAGAGCCTCACCGAGCGGGTGGCAGCCGTGATTCCCTCCGCCTACGTGCGCCGTTTCGAGAAGAACCGCGGGTTCGGAGCCACCGTCAACGAGGTCCAGGCCATGGTCGACGGTGCCGACTATTTCCTGCTTTGCCACGACGACGTCGCCCTGTTCCCCGACGCGGTCCACCTCATGGTCGAAGAGGCCTTCCGATCCAATGCCGGGATCGTCTCACCCAAGGAGGTCAGCTGGGACGACCCGGAACGCCTGATCCACGTGGGGATGACCGTGGACAAGGGCGGGTCGGTCGTCGACCGGGTGCACGCCAACGAGATCGACCACGGCCAGCACGATGCGGTGCGGGACGTATTCGTCGCCCCCGGGGGGTCGACCCTGGTGCGGGTCGATCTGTTCGGGGAGCTCGGAGGGTTCGACCCGGACATCGTGGCCATGGGGGAGGACCTCGACCTGTGTTGGCGTGCACAGGTTGTCGGAGCCCGGATCATCGTCGCCCCCGACGCGCGGGTTCGGCATCTCGAGGAGCTGGCCGCCGGTTCGCGGCGCCTCGACCCGTCGCTGGCCAACTCCGAGGAGGACGGTCGGGATCACCCGGTGACCCTGCAAGAGCTCCAGCGTCGTCACGAACTGCTGGCCGTGTTCAAATGCTACGGACCGTTCCATCTGATCCGAGTGGTTCCGCAGGTCTTCGTGCTGGCCGTGGGTGAGGTGATCGTCGCCGAGCTGGCCGGCAATCGGGACCGGGCCCGGGCGGTGCTCCGCGCCTGGCGGTGGAACCTCGGGCGTCTCGGGGTGATCCGCCGGCAACGCAAGGAGCTCAAGAAGCATCGCCGGATCGGTGACAAGGAGATCCGGCTGCTCCAGGTGGGGGGGAGTGCCCGACTGTCCGCCTACGGCCGCCGACTCTTCCAACACGGGTTCCACGGTGCCCACGCCGACGAGCTGGCCGCGGTCGACGAGATCGCCGACCTCGATCCCACCGCCGCCGACCTCGAAGCACCGGCCGTCGTCGAACCCGGACCGGGCCGGGTCAGTGGGCAGATGAGGCTCACCACCTGGCTGGCCGCCGCACTGGTCGTGGTCATCGGAACCAGGGGGGTCCTCGGGGGGAGGCTGCCCATCGTCGGCCAGTTCGTCCCCTTCCCGAGCTGGTCCTCGACCCTCGCCCAGTTCGCCACCGGATGGCATCCCTCGGGCGTGGGCACGACGGCGCCCGCCACCCCGGCGCTCGCCCTGGCCGGCCTGGTCGGGACGGTGCTGCTGGGGGCGATGGGGTTGACCCAAAAGGTTCTCATCTTCGGCTGTCTGCCCCTTGGGGCCTGGGGCATGGTGCGATTGTTGCGCCCCTTCGGCTCCCAACGGGCCTCGTTGATCGGCGGCCTGGCCTATCTGGCCATGGCGCTTCCCTACAACGGGCTGGCGCTGGGGCGGTGGGGTGCGCTGATCCTCTACGCCGGGGCACCGTGGGTGCTGGCCCGCCTCTTCGCCGCCACAGCCACCGCCCCCTTTGGGGTGCCTGCGGTCCCCGCCCTGCCACACGGATCCGAGCGGGGGGCGCAAAGCGACCAGCTGACCCACGGGATGTCCTCGGTGCTACGGCGGTTCTCCGCCTGGACCAGTCGCCACCGCATGCTGCGCAGCGTCGTAGCCCTCGGCCTTCTCGAGGCGGTGCTGGTCTCGTTCGTGCCCGCCGCGGCCATAGCGGTGATCCTTGCCGGGTTGGCCCTCCTCCTCTCCTCGTTGGTGTTCGGCGATTGGAGGGACACCTGGCGCGCTGTTTGGGTGGCCCTGAGCGCCACCCTGGTGGCGGCGGTCATCTGCCTGCCCTGGCTGATCGGCGTGCTCTCCGCCGGACGCGGCGCGGTGGTGGTCTTCGGCGTACCGGTTCCCGCCTCGGAGGCGGCTTCGTGGGGGTCGCTGCTGCGCTTCGCCGTCGGTCCCATCGGTGTGTCACCTCTGGCCTGGGGATTCGCGGTGGCTGCCCTCATGCCACTCGCCCTCGCTCGCGGGCCGAGGTTCCAGTGGGCTGCTCGCTTCTGGTCGATCGCCCTGGTCTTTTGGGTGGTGGCCTGGGTGGTCGGTCGGGGATGGACGGGCAATCTGGCCATCGACCCGCTGGTCCTGTTGGCACCGGCGGCGGCGGCCATTGCCGCTGCCATCGGTTTGGGTGTCGCCGCCTTCGAAGAGGACCTGCGATCTGCCGACTTCGGGTGGCGCCAGCTGCTCTCGGTGGTCGCCGCCGGCGTTCTCCTGCTCGGTACCGTTCCCACCCTCGTCTCGGCGGTGCCGGGGCGTTGGGACCTTCCGGTCAACGATTTCAGCCAGTCGGTCAAGTGGATGGGTGCCGACCCGGCGAGCGGCGCCTTCCGGGTCCTCTGGCTCGGGGACAGCCGCTCTCTCAACCAGGGCTCGTGGAGTGCGGGGGACGGGTTGGCCTACGCCACCTCCGAGGATGGAAGCCCCGACACGCGGTGGTTGTGGAACGCGGCAGATCCGGGCCCCGCCGCCGGCCTTGCTTCCGCCGTCAATCTCGCCCGCACCGGCCGCACCGACCGTTTGGGTTCCATGCTGGCGCCCGCCGGGGTCCGCTACCTGGTGTTGCTCACCTCGCTGGCTCCCGAGATCGTGGGGGAGCAGAGCCCGCAGCAGTATCCGGTCCCGGCCGACCTCGCCCCGGCCCTGAGCAGTCAACTCGACCTCAACCCGGTGGTGTCGGGCGCCGGGATCACCGTCTACGCCAATGCCGCCTGGCTTCCCGCCCGCGCCGCGGTGCCCGGGGGGAGGCCGGTCGTCGCCTCCCAGGCCAACCCGAGCACCCTGCCCGTCGGCTCACGACCGGACCCCAGCTCACCCCTGATCCCCTCGGCGGTTCCCGTGTTGCCCGGCCCGGCCGCCTCCCGCTCGTACGGCGGCGCAGTCCCGGCGGGCACCGTGCTCACCGCGCTGGCTCCGGCCGGCCGATGGAAACTGGTCGTTGACGGCGGCTCCCCGGCGGCACCCACCGCTTCGTTCGGCTGGGCCGGGAGCTACTCGGTGCCCCGAGCCGGAGCGGCGACGCTGCGCTTCGACGGTGGACTGGTAACGCCGGTTTCGTTCCTGGTGTCGTTGCTGGTCTGGTTTACTGCGGTGGCGTTCCTGTCGGTGGGCGGCCTTTCCGTCTCGTTCCGGAGGGTCAGGACCGGCCGGCGTCGAAACCGCGAGGAGGGTGAGGTGGCCCCGGGAGGACCGCCACCCGACGTCCTGGTGGGTGACGGCGAGCGCGACGCCGGAGTGGTGCGGTGACCGGCCCCGGCGACGAGGTGCAACCAGTCGGGGAGCCGGCCGACTCCGAGACGGCCGGAGTGACGCCGGTTCGTCGGGCCCGCCGGCACCGGGTGGGTCCGGTCCGAAGACAGTGGCAGGCGGTGGTGGCGGTTGTGGTCATCGCGGTTGGCGTGGCGCTCGTTTCGTCGGCCTTTCCCGCTCCGACCGCCCCCGCTGCGCCGAGCTCCTTCGATGCGGTACCGGTACCGCCGGCAGGGTCGTTCTCGTCGTCGGCCTTCTGTACGGCGGGCACGGGGAATGCGGCCTCGACCACCATCTTTCTGACCAACTCGACGTCCCAGATCGTCAGCGGGGTGATGACCAGTGTCGGCCCGTCCTCGGGCGGCGGGCCGGCGTCGAGCGTCCGTCGAAGGGTTGCGGTTCCCGCCCTGGGCAGTGCCGCAGTCAATCCGGCGGTCGGGCTTCCTCAGGGAAGCACCGCCTCGTCGTTCCTGTTCGTCGGCGGGGGAGTGGTGGCCGACCAGGTGGTGTCCGGTCCCAGCGGCTGGAGCATGGCGCCCTGTGCGTCCCAGATCGCGTCGCAGTGGTACTTCGCCGGTGGGTCCACCACGGCGGGGAACACCATGACGCTGGCGTTGTTCGACCCGGCGGCACCCGAGGCGGTGGTCAACATCTCGTTCCTGACCGGCAGCGGGGTGATCACCCCCCAGGCGTATCAAGGACTGGTGGTGGCCCCGGGACAGCTGGTGGAGGAGAACGTGGGGGACTTCGTTCAGAACGCGGCCGCCATTGCCACTGTGGTCACCGCGCAATCAGGCGGACTGGTCAGTTCCGAGTTCCAACAATCGTCGCAAGGGGCGTCCGGGGGGTTGGCACTCCGCCTGGGGTCCCCCACGCTGTCGACGGTATGGCGCTTTGCACAGACCACCACTCGACCCGGCGGTACCGTCGATTTCGACCTGGCCAATCCCGGTGCGTCGGCGGTCACCGCCACCGTGTCGGCGGCGCTGTCCGCCGCCTCGGTGGTGCCTCGACGGGTGGTGATACCGCCCCTTTCCATGGTGGTGTTCGCCGCTTCGGGCACCACCGGGCTGCCCCAGCAGATCCCCTACTCGCTCACCGTCACCTCATCGGCGGCCATCGTGGTCGGCCGGGAGGTGCTCGCCGCTTCCGGATCCCCCGCCCCGCAGTGGGGATCCTCGTCGGGCACGGTCACTACCGCCACCCGGTGGTTGATCCCCGGTCCGGGAATCCCGCACGTCCCGGGTACCGACAATGCCGCGGTGACCAGCCTGGCCGTCGCCGATCCCGGGCCGTCTGCGGCCCAGGTGGCGGTCACCACCCTGAGCGGCACTCGCAGGGTGGTCGTCTTCACCGTGACCCCCGACCAGGTGACGGTGCTCGGGTCCAAGCTGCTCGGTGGTCTCTCTCCTCTTTCGGTCGTGTCGTCCCAGCCGGTCAACGTCGAAGAAGACGCCAAGCCCTCCGGCGCACCCGGGGTGGTCTCGACGACCGGATTCCCGGTGGTCGACGCCGGCTGACCGACCGCCATCGTCGGCAGCAGTACCAATCCCCTCACCTGTTCCCCTCACCTGTCCCGGCCCAACTCTTTGACCGTCGCCCCGGCGAGAATTACCATGCTCGCACCTCGCCCGCTCGCAGCACCGCAGGTTGCAGCCCTCGCTGCGCGGTTGCCCCGAGCAGGCGGATGTGCGGTCGAGAGGGGGGATGTGCTCTTCGTCCACGAGGTCCACAAGGTGGTGGGGAAGAGCGCGGCCCGTTTCGAGGACGCCTACAGCAACGGCTGGATGCCCATGCTGGCCAAGGAGTCCGACGCCCGGCTGGTCTGGTACCTCGATTTGGCCCACGGCAGTGGACTCGCCTACCGGGTGGTGACGGTGACCGCGGTGGAGGACGGCGCCGCCTGGGCCCGCCTGGCCCACCGGGTGGCGGCCGGCGATCTGCAGACCTGGGCTCGGCATCTCGACGGGCTGCAGCACGAGTCGTCGGGCCGGATCATGACGCCTCTGGCTTGGTCGCCGACCATCGTTCCGTTGGCGGAGATCCCGACCGATCCTGTCGAGCACGAACCGACCATGTACATGGAGGACACCATGTGGCCGTTCCCCGGAAGGGTCGACCGGTACATCGAAGCCGCCGGCGAGGTGTATCGGCGCGCCTTGGCCGCCGAGGGTTCGCAGGTGCAGATGAGCATCGAGCTAGCTACCCAGTCGATGCCCGGAGCCGGACGGTATCCCGAAGTGACCCTTATGCAGAAGCTGTCCAGCATCCCGCGGCTCATCCGACTGCTCACCAACGACATCCCCGAAGAGGTCACCCGACCCGGCTCGTGGATGCACGAGGCCCTCGAGCTCCGCGACCAGTGGCAGAGCCGACTGCTGCGGTCGGCAGCCTGGTCACCGCTCCCATGACCGCGACCACACCCACCACCGACTCGATTCCCGCCGCCGCCGCGATCGTTGAGGGAGCGCGCCGGGGATGAACATCGGACACGCCACCGACA
Source organism: uncultured Acidimicrobiaceae bacterium (assembly GCA_963734395.1). Lineage (GTDB taxonomy): Bacteria > Actinomycetota > Acidimicrobiia > Acidimicrobiales > RAAP-2 > Bog-756. The sequence continues at coordinate 250,452 of CAVTGY010000007.1, forward strand.
CCTCGCTCGACAGCGTGCCCGACCGGGTCGCCCTGGTGGTCGAGGGTGACTCGACCACCTATCGGCAACTCGAAACCCAAATCGGACGGGCGGCCGCGGGGCTGGCGGCCGCCGGGGTGGGACCGGGCGACCGGGTGGCGCTGGTGGACGTCGGGAGCGTCCTCTCGGTGGCCACCATCTACGGGGCGGCGCGCCTGGGCGCGGCGGCCGCCCAGATGAACGCCTACCTGACCACCGGTGAACTGGCCCAGCTGACCGAAAAGGTCGGCGCCCGGGTCGGTGTGGCCGGCCAACGATTCACCGACGGATTGCGCCCCGCCGTCGACGGACCGGTGCTGGGGGTCGATGACCTGCTCGGCGAGAATCGTGCGCCCGCCGAGGTGCCGTCCACGGTCGGGGATGGCGGGGACACCGCCCTGGTGCTGTTCACCAGTGGTACCACCGGGCTGCCCAAGCCGGTCTCGATCAGTCACGAGGTGGTGACCGACCGACTGGCCTTCTATGGGAAGCCGATCGATCCCGACGGCCACCAGCAGGTGGACATGATGTCGGCACCCATCTTCCACATCGGTGGCACACTCGGAATGCTGATCTCCCTCCACTCGGGCCGCAAGCTGGTCCTGTTGCCGAAGTTCGACGCCGGCGAGTGGTTGACCCTGGTCGAGCGCCACCGGGTGGCGCAGACATTCGTGGTGCCGGCCATGCTCCGCCTCATCCTCGATCACCCCCGGTTCGCCACCACCGATCTGAGCTCGCTTCGGGCCCTGAGCTACGGTGCCGCGGCCGCGCCGGTGGACCTGATCCGGCGGGCGGTGGCCGCTCTGCCCGAGGTGGAATTCTCCAACACGTTCGGTCAGACCGAGACACTGGGTGCCTACGCGGCCCTTACCCCTGACGACCACCGTCGCGGCGATCGGTTGGCCTCGGTGGGTCGGCCGTTCCCCGGGGTCGAGGTGAAGGTCGTCGACCCGGTATCGGGACAACCGACGGATCCGGGGACGGTGGGTGAGTTCTTGGTCCGGGCCCACCAAAACACCACCGCCGAGTGGCTCCACACCGGCGACACCGGATGGCAGGACCCCGACGGCTACCTGTACCCGTCGGGCCGGCTCGCCGACACCATCAACCGTGGGGGCGAGAAGCTCGGTCCGGTCGAGGTCGAAGAGGTGCTCCGGACTCACCCGAGTGTGGTCGACGTCGGCGTGGTGGGTGTGCCCGATGCCAACCTCGGGGAGCGGGTCGGAGCGGTGGTGGTGGCCGCCGAACCGGTCTCCGTCGAGACACTGGTCGGCTACTGCGGGTCGCGTCTGGCCAGCTACAAGGTGCCCGAATACGTGGAGTTCGCGCCCGAGCTGCCCTTCAGCGCCCTTGGCAAACTCGATCGCAAGGCGCTCCGAGCGCTCCTGGCCGACTCGCCGGTCGTCCGCCGTGAGCGCTGAGCACCCGGAACTAGGACATGACTACCGCACCGCAGGTGAGAGGATGAGAAGGTGAGCTGAGCTTGCTGTTCATGCACGAGACACACAAGGTGGCGGGGAGGCACGCATCCGCCTTCGAAGCCCTGTTCCGGGACGAGTGGATGGGCGTTCTCGCCCGCAGCGATGACGTTCGTCTGGTGTGGTACCTGAACCATGCGATGGGCAGCGGACCGGCTTACCAGGTGGTCACCATCACTGCGGTGGCCGACGGCGAGGCGTGGGAGGCGCTGAGTCAGCGGATGTTGGCCGGAGACCTGAGCGAGCTCAACTCCCGGCTTGATCAATACCGCTACCAGGTCGACGGGAAGTTGATCGTCCCGGTCTACTGGTCGGCGCTCCAGGAGCTCGAACTGGGTGAGGTCTCCATCGACGGGCGCGAACACCAACTTTCGATGTACATGCAGGACACCGGTTGGCCCGACGCCCCCCTCGACGATTACATCGAGCTTTGGGACCGCGACTACTGGCAGTTCATGCGTCAGATTCCTCCGGACAAGAAACTCTTGGACATCCAGGCCTGTTTCCAGGTCGCCCACGGTTCCGGCACTCGACCCGAGGCGATCCTGATGCAGAAGATCATGAACTTCTCGACCCTGGGCAATCTGCTTACCAGTGTGGAGGAGTACGACCCCTCCACGTGGCCTGGTTCGTACATGGCCAAGGGGCTGGAGCTGCGCGACCAGTGGGAGAGCAAGCTCCTGCGCACCAGCTCGTGGTCGCCGCTCTTCTGAACATCACCTGAAGGTCCTGAATGCACCTGAAGGACACGGCAGCACTCTGCTATGAAATGGTCCGGCGGAAACGCCGCAATGAAATCGTCCGGCGGAAACGCCGCAATGAAATCGTCCGGCGGTGACGCGGCAACCCGCGTGGTCGCACCGCAGCCAGGAGGTGGGAAATGAAGCGCTGGGCCTCGATGGCGGCGATCGTTCCGCTGGTTGGTGTTCTCGGTCTTGGTGTTGGCGGTCTCGGACTTGCCGGAGCGGCGGCGAAACCCCGAGTTGCTCCACCTGGATCATCACCCGGCTACTGGTTGATGACCGGATACGGATCGACGTATGCCTACAACGCCCCCTATCTCGGCCTCCAACTGCTCGAGACCTACCAATCTCCGTGTGAGAACAACGGTGGCTACGGGCCGTACCCTGGCCCTTCCTGTGTGGGCATCGCAGCAACACCTGATGGCCAGGGCTACTGGGTCGGCGAGTCGGACTACTACATACAGTCCAATCAGGTGATCCGTAGCATCAGCGCACGGCCAGTCGGAGAAACCGGCACCTGTGCTCAACAGGTCTACGGTCCAGACGACCGCGTGGTCGCACCGGGTGTGGGCGTGGCCGCCGGCAGCAATGGAGCTTGGATGACCGCAACAGACGGTGGTGTGTTCGCCCTTTGCGGCGCGACCTATTACGGCTCGATGGGTGGCCATCCCCTCAACCAGCCCATCGTCGGCATCGCCGCCACTCCGGACGGCAAGGGGTACTGGCTGGTCGCCTCGGACGGTGGGATCTTCGCGTTCGGAGATGCCGCCTATTACGGCTCGATGGGTGGCCATCCGCTCAACCAGCCCATCGTCGGCATGGCCGCCACTCCGGACGGCAAGGGGTACTGGCTGGTCGCCTCGGACGGAGGGATCTTCGCGTTCGGGGACGCCACCTTCTCCGGTTCAGAGGGCGGTGCCCATCTGTCAGCGCCGATGGTCGGGATCGCCGCCAATCCCGACGGATCGGGCTATTGGACCGTGGCCGCAGACGGGGGTGTCTTCGCCTTCGGTGATGCACCCTTCTTGGGTTCAGCGGCGGGCCAGGTCCTCGACGCACCCATCGTGGGCATAACTTCCAAGGGGTGAGGTCCGCCGTGGTAGCCCGTGGGTTGCGTTGACCGATCCCCGGCAAGCCGGTGGGGGTGGCTCCGCCCCGCTCACGGCGGCCGTCTTCCGCCAGTTGATCGACGAACTGGGTGCCTTGGAGAGCCGCCTGTACCTGCCGGAAGTTCCGCTGGACGACCAGAGCATCCTCGAGGGGTACAAATGGATCTTCACCATCCTCGCTGTCGGGCTCGATGCCCATGTGTGGGCCGACCCGGCCCGCCCCCGTTTCGTGGACATCGTCGGTCCCTATCGCAAGTGGGGTGGTGACAACGCCGACGCCTTCTACCAGTACGCACCCATCGACCCCGCCCGGACCTACCTGGTGACCGGCGTCAGGGGCGACGCCGACTACCTGTCCCTGACCGTGTACGGCGGACCGTCCGACGGGCACTACTCCGAGCGGATCATCGGCACCATCAACCACCGATCCCTCGACTTCGCCGACGACGGCACCTTTTCGGTCGTTCTGAGCCCGCACCCCCACGCGGGGGCCTCGATTGCTCTCGAATCCGACGCCGTGTGCGCCATCACCCGCGATTATCTGGCCGATCCGGTGAGGGGACGGCGCGCCGCCTGGCACATCGAGGCAGTCGATCCCCCGGCCAGGCGCCGGGAGGACGACAGCGATCTGGCTCGCCGGCTGGGCGCCGCACTGACCTGGGTGCGCGACCAGGCGGGCATCGTTCCCATCCCCCTCGGGACCCCCAACGCCGTGGACGATCCCTACCCGGTGCCCAGCCAGACCTTCGGGTGGGCGGCGGGCGACGCTGCCTACGCCATGGGCAGCTACGCCCTCGAGGAGGACCAAGCCCTGGTCATCGAGGGGCGGTCGCCGCCGTGTGCGTTCTGGAATGTCTGTCTGTGGAACCAGTTCCTCCATACCTATGACTACGACTACGAGCGGGTCACCCTCAACGGGGACCAAGCGGTCTACGAGCCCGATGGGTCCTGGCGGGTGGTGGTTGCCCGCCAGCGACCCCGGTCATCCCAACTGGATCTCCACCGCCGGCCATGCCCGGGGCCGGATCTGGTTCCGGTGGTTCCTGCCCGAGTCGACCCCGGACAAGCCGACCACCCGGGTGATCCGGATCGGGGACACCATCGGTTCTCCGACCGACGACGGCACCCATCCGGGGACGCCGGGGTGACCGTCCGGCCACCGCCGGTGGTCCTGGACGATCTCGCCAACCCGCGCTTCAGCCCGGAGATCGACCAGTTGCGCGCCGGCTTGGCCGACGTGGCGCCGCTCTGCCCCCTCGATCCCGACCCACTCTGTGTGGCAGCCAGCGAGCAGACCGGCTTGGCCGACTTCGGCGACGACGCCTTCCGGGTGCGCCTCGACGTGTTGTGTCGCGCCCTGCGGGAGGAGGCCGGGCTGAGTCCCATGGGGGTGGTCAGCTGGTACAGCCAGTTGGTCCAGTTCCTCAAGAACCGCCTTCTGGTCGCCGACCTCCTGGCCCGACACCCGGAGATCCACGACGTACGCATCGCCCGCCCGATCATCATCTGCGGCCTCCCCCGCACCGGGACGACCCACTTGCACAACCTGATGGCGGCCGATCCCGCTCTTCGATCATTGCCGTATTGGGAGAGCCTCGAGCCGGTGCTGCCCCCTGGTGAGCACCAGCGGCCCGGGGAGCCCGACCCGCGACTGGCCCGGACCGCCGACGCTCTCCAGGTGCTCAACTCGGCCCTGCCGTACTTCAAGCGAATGCACGACATGACCGTCGACCACGTGCACGAGGAGATCCAGCTCCTGGCCATGGACATCTCGTCGATGTTCCTGGAGACACAGGGACTCGTACCCTCATGGCGGGATCACTTCAAGGCCGAGGACCAGCGCGCCTCGTACGAGTATCTGCGCACCGTTTTGAAGGTGCTGCAGTGGCTTCGGGGTGGTGAACGCTGGGTACTCAAGTCACCGCAGCACCTCGAGCAGTTCGGTCCGCTCGCGGCCACGTTTCCCGACGCCACTTTCGTGGTGACCCATCGCGATCCGGCGTCGGTGACCGTATCCACCGCCACCATGATCGCCTACACGTCTCGTCTGGGGGTCGAGCGGATCGATCCGGTGGCCATCGGCCGGTACTGGTCGACCCGTGACGAGGACCTGTTCCGGGCGTGTGTGTCGGACCGCAGCCTTCTGCCGGCCGCCCAATCCATCGACATCCTGTTCCATGAGTTCATGGCCGGTGACATGGCCACCGTGGAAACGATCTACGAGCTCGCCGACCAACCATTCACCGACACATCCCGTTCCGCCATGGAGGCGTTCGCCGCCCAGCACCCGCGTGGGCGGCACGGGACGGTCACCTATCAGCCCGAGGTTGTGGGAATCGACCGTGCCGAGCGGTATGAGGCTCTCGACTTCTACATCCGGCGGTTCGGTGTCGAGAAGGAACCATGGCCACGGTGACGCACGTTCATGGTCCTGACGGGCCAAGGAGCGGCTGTCGCAGCCAGTCCAATTCCTCGAAGGTGGCTCTGGCCAGTGGCCCGAGGTCGGCACCGGCAAGATCTTCCGGCCTGAACCAACCCACTTCGATGGTCTCGTCATCGTCCGGTCGTGCCGAGCCGCTCGACACCCGTGCCTCGTACACCGCAGATACGTAGGCTGCCCGGTCGCCGTTGGGATAGGTCACCCTGAACTCCGGGCCTCCGAGCACGGTGACCAGGCCGGTCAGGTCGACCAGGACGCCGGCTTCCTCCTGGGTCTCACGAACCGCGGCGGCCTCTGGTCGTTCGTCCACCTCGACCGCTCCGCCGATCAGCCCCCACCGGCCGGAGTCGGCGTGCCTGACCAGGAGGACCCGGCCCTCGTCGTCCCGCACCAGCACACTCACCGACGGCAGGATGAGGAGCTCTGAACCCACCAGCCGGCGGATCCGTCGCACATGATCGGACATCGGCATGCCGACAACCTAGGTGACCACATCGCCCGCCTGGATCGCATCCGGGGGGCGGTGGCAGCACCGGTCGGGCTGGTTCCACTGGCCTCCCGGGTCCGCACCGACCGTCTCCCGACCGTCTCCAAATTTCCAGAAATTGCTCGATATATCGCCTGTAGACGATAAATAGGCCAATTTCCGCGAAACTGAATTGCACCGGGAGGTCGCGGGCGCACCGTCAACACGGTCGACACACCCCCCAAGTGGCCACGCTGATTCCCGATACCTGATCGACCGACCGCCCGGGCCGGGGATGGCGATTCTGTGGCGCCCGGTCGTGTGTACTGGCGTCAATGGAACCTGAGGATCTGACAGCCCTCGGGGTGTACGACCCCGATGACGTGAATGCCGAGCTGCGGTTGGAGCTTCTCCGCCTTGTGGTGGGGCTGGGCGGGACACCAGAGGAGTTGGTGACCTTCGACGACTCGCTCCCCGCATTGGCCGGGGTGCTGGCAATCCGGGGTGGACCGGGGCTCACACTCGAAGAGGTCGCCGAACGGTCGGGCCTGGGTGCCGACCAGGTGCGGGAATTGGCGCGGGTGGCGGGTATCCCTGATCCAGAACCCGACGTGCCCGTGTTCACCGAAGGATTCGTCCGGTTCGTCTCCGGCATGAGCGACGTCACCGCAGTGTTCGGTGAGGAAGCCCGGACCCAGTTGGTACGGGTACTGGGATTGGCCATGTCGAGGATTGCCGACGCGGTCATCTCATCCTTTCTGGTCAACGTCGCCCGCGCCGCGGAGCGCGAGGACCCGGTCGGGCTGGGCATCGCTCGAGCCAATGTGGAAGCCGCAGCATTGCTTCCCTATGTCGTTTCCGCGCTCGACACGCTCCTGCGTCAGCACCTGCTGATCGCCAGGCGCTTGACCGCCGATGACGTGGGTTCGGTCGGCTTTGAGAGCCGCCAGCTGGTCGTCGGCTTCGTTGACCTGGTTGGTTCGACCGAGCTGAGCGAGACGATCGACATGGGCGAGCTCGGCGCCACGTTGAGCGATTTCGAGCAGATCTCGTCCGAGACGATCACCGAGGGTGGTGGCCGTGTCGTCAAGCTGATCGGTGACGAGATCATGTTCACCGCTCCGGATGCGCTGTCTGCGTCTTCGATCGCCCTAGACCTGGCTGACGCCTTTGACGGTCATCCCACGGTTCCCCAAGTACGGGTAGGACTGGCAAGTGGAGCGGTCATGCTCCGAGACGGCGACGTGTTCGGGTCCGTAGTCAATCTCGCCAACCGCGCCGGCAAAGCTGCTCAGCCGGGCCAGGTGGTCACGACGTCCGAGGTGGCCACCATCGCCGGCCTACCGGAGGTGCCGCTGGGTCCTCATCATCTGAGCGGCATCCGCGGTCAAGTCGAACTTCACCGACTCATTCGTACCTGACCCGTCGCAGACCCGATCACGGACCGTTCTCATCCGACGGCGCCTGCCCTCCGTCGCAGCGGCGGGAGCGTGGGCGGGGGTTGACGTCGCGGCGGGAGAGCACCCAACAACTCGGTGGTCGCGGCGGCCACCTTGCCCACCGCCACCTCGAATGCCGTTCTCGGTGTGCAACGTGGTGGTCTGGACGCCGCTGACCTTGCGGACGTACTGGCGAGCCGCGGCGTGGATCTCCTCGGTGGTGGCCTCGGGTTCGAGGCCGCGCAGTGTGGTTATGTTCCGGCACATGCCATCAGGCTAGGCGGGCCTGTCGCCGGTCGGCTCGATCAGCGGGAAGCCGGCGGCGGGGGAGGTGGCCACGGGGACTGCTTCGGCCAGTGCCCCGGCGCCGGCTGGGCCGGGAGGGGCGAGGGCGCCTGCGGCCAGTGCCCGGCCGGAGGAGGCGGTGGTGGTGGCCAAGGCGCCTGGTCGGCGCGGCCTTCGCCGTTGGTCGATGGCGAGTCGTCGGGCTGGGTGGCTCCGGATTTGTCGGTGGCGTGTGATGCGCCGGCCACCCCGTTCTCGACCGGAACCGCGGTATCCGACCCGTTCCCGTTCCCGGTCACCTCGACCGCGGCCGTCCCATTCGACGGGCCCGATCCGCCGTCGGCGTCCTCGGGCGGACCGTCGACGTCGTCGGATCCGGTCGGACCGTGCTGTGCGGCAACGAAGATCGGCGGTACCGTCTTCACTCCGTGCTGCGTGGACGGGCCGCCCGTAGGCGGTGTCCACCAGCCGGCCCACCGTCTCCCCGTCGATGGTCTCTTCGTCGAGGAGGGCTCGGGCCACCGCGTCGAGGCCACCCCGATGGCGGGCCAGCACCTCGAGGGCACGCTGCTCCTGGGCCCGGAGGATGATCTCGACCTCGTCGTCGATCACCTGGCTGGTGTGCTCCGAGTAGTCACGGGTGTGCATGAGGTCCTCGCCCAGGAAGACCTGACCCTGTGATCCCCAGGCCATGGGGCCGATCTTGTCGCTCATGCCCCACTCGCGGACCATCTTGCGGGCCAACTCGGTGTTTCCGACCAGGTCGTTGCTGGCGCCGGTGGAAAGGTCTCCGTAGACCAACAGCTCGGCGGCCCGACCACCCATCCGGACCGCCAGGGAATCCTCGATGTGCTGGCGTGCATGGATGTGCAGCTCCTCGATGGGCAGCTGCATGGTCACGCCGAGCGCCATGCCGGTGGGAAGGATGGTGACCTTGTGCACCGGGTCGGCGTCGGGCAGCACGTAGGCCAGTACCGCGTGGCCACCCTCGTGGAAGGCCACCCGTTCCTTCTCCGGCCCCGACAGGACCAGGCTTTCGCGGCGCTGCCCCATCAGGACCCTGTCCCGAGAGGCCTCGAAATCGACGTTCTGGATGACCTTGGAGCCCCGCCTCACCGCGTGGAGTGCGGCCTCGTTGACCAGGTTGGCCAGATCGGCGCCGCTCATTCCAGGAGTGCCACGGGCCACGACGCCGAGGTCGACGGTGGGGTCCACCCGCTTGTCCTTGCAATGGACCTGCAGGATCGGCAGGCGCTCGTCCAGATCGGGCAGGGGCACCACGATCTGACGATCGAATCGGCCGGGCCGCAGGATGGCGGCGTCCAGGATGTCCGGCCGGTTGGTGGCCGCCATCACCACGACTCCCTCGGTGGGATCGAACCCGTCCATCTCCGACAGCATCTGATTCAGCGTCTGCTCGCGCTCGTCGTGGCCGCCTCCGAGCCCGGCGCCACGCTTGCGCCCAATGGAGTCGATCTCGTCGATGAACACGATGGCCGGTGCCTGCTTGCGGGCGGTGGCGAACAGATCGCGCACCCGGCTGGCGCCCACCCCTACGAACATCTCCATGAAGTCGGAGCCGCTCACCGACATGAACGGGACGCCGGCCTCACCGGCCACGGCTCGAGCCAGCAGGGTCTTGCCGCTTCCCGGGGGACCGACCAGGAGGATCCCCTTGGGAATCCGGGCCCCGATCTCGCGGAACCGTGCCGGCGTCTTGAGGAAGTCGACCACTTCGCTGATCTCGAGTTTGACCCCGTCGTAGCCGGCCACGTCGTCGAAGGTGGTCGAGGGACGCTCGGTCGAGTAGAGCTTGGCCTTGGATCGCCCGATAGACATGATGCTTCCCATCTGTCCCTGCGCCTTCCGGCTGATGTAGAAGAAGACGCCGATGATCAGGGCCAGGGGAATCAGCCATCCGAGGATCGAGACCAGGGCGCTGGAGGTGGGGGTGACCAGGTGATAGTTGGAGCCGAGCGGCTTGAGGGCGTTGAGCTCGGAATCGGTGATCGGGTTGGGCCCGGCGTTGACCGTGTAGTTCGTACCGTCGGCGAGGGTGCCGGTGATCACCCCGGTTGCCTGGTCGACGGTGGCGGTCTTGATCTGCTTACTGGAGATATCGCTGAGGAAGGTGTTGTAGGTGAGGTTCTTGGTCGTGCTCTTGTGCAGCAATCCCGGAATGAACAGAGCCGAGCCGATCGCCAGGACGACCACCGCATAGATCAGCCACCGGTTCTTGTTCTGCCCGGGCACCTCCTGACCCGGTCCACCGGGGGGCGGCGGCCCGGGCGGCGGGTTCGGAGTCGGGTGGGGGCACTCCTTCATGCTATGCCGATCGGGGGCTATTTGAGGCATCGCAGGGGTGACATCCGGCCTGGCGCCGCCTGCGGAAGGCATCCTGTCGGTAACGTGGGAGGGTGATCGAGCGGTCCGAAAAGGGGACGGACCAAACGTCCGGCGCCGATGCGCCCTCGGTCGGAGCACCGGTGCACCCGAACCCGGCGTGGGCTCCGCCGGTCAGCTGGGACCCTCCACCGCCCGCCGCCCTTCCCGACTGGCAGCTGCACGGGCCCGGCGGACCGGAAGGACGACCGGGCCGACGCAGGCCGGGCCACTGGATCGCCAGCTGGCGGCCGGTGGCGCTCCGGATCACGGCCGGCCGCGTGGATGTGGCTGCTCTTCGCGGGATTGGGCTTCCTGGGGGGCCAGGTGCTGGCGGCCTCTCGGTGGCGCTGACGCGCAGCGGTCAGCGGCAACCTGCACGAGCTCTCCGCGATCACCCAACTCAGTCGAGCCGCCCACCTGGTACATCGTGTCCACGCTCATCGGCCTGTGGGCCGGGTTCTTCGGCTCCGCCTGGCTGGCCTCCTCGGTCCGTGGAACCCACAGCCTGGTGAGGGATATGGGCCTGACCTTCCGTTGGATCGATCTACTCGGCATCCCCATCGGGGTGGCGGGGCAGTTCGTGGTGGTGCTGATCTACCTGCCCATCGCCGATCACGTCCACGACTTCAACCAGCGTTTCAACGCACCCAGCCAGCGGCTGACCGGGGGATCGCATGGCGCTCGGGTATGCTGGTCATCTTCGTCTGCACGGTGGTGGGTGCGCCGTTCTTCGAAGAGCTGTTCTTCCGGGGCCTGCTGCTCCGGAGCCTGGCCCGCCTGTTCGGCAACCTGGGAGGGTGGGTGGGGCCCGCCCTGGCCATGATCATCACCGGCGTCCTGTTCGGGCTGGCCCACGCCGAGTCACTCCAGCTCCTCGGGCTGGCCCTCTTCGGGATCGCCCTGTCGTTCGTCTCGTATCGCACCGGGCGCTTGGGCATGAACATGGTGGCTCACGCATCGTTCAATCTGGTGGCCCTGGTCGCGGTGGTCGTTCCACTGGCCGCCGGGCGCGGGGTGTTGTTCTGAGATGACCGCACCCGTCGATGTGGCCCCGACCGAGCCGGCGTTCGCCGACGTGCGAGTTGCGGCCCCACCGGCCGCCCACCCGCTCCTCTCCCGCTGGACCGGGCGGTCGTCGTGGCCGATGTGGTCGAACCTGGTGGTGGTGGTCGGGGTGACCCTGGTGGCGTTGAGCCAGCTCCACCCGTCGCTGCTCCTGGCCAACACCACCACCACCGGCGGCGACACCGGTGCCCACGTGATGCTTCCGGCCTTTCTCAAGTCCCATCTGCTGGTGCACGGCCAAGTGACCGGATGGGACCCGGACTGGTACGACGGGTTCCCCGTCTACACCTTCTACTTCCCCCTGCCCGGTCTGATCACCGTGCTGTTCAACGCGGTGGTCCCCTACGACGTCGCCTTCAAGCTGGTCACGGTGCTCGGCACGCTCACGCTGCCGGTGTGTGCCTGGGCGTTCGGCCGCCTGGCCGGTCTCCGCGACCCCGGCCCCGGTTGCCTGGCCGCGGCCACCCTCCCGTTCCTCTTCGAGCCGAGCTTCTCCATCTACGGCGGGAACATCCTGTCCACGCTGGCCGGCGAGTTCTCCTTCTCGCTCAGCCTGTCGTTCGCCCTGCTGTTTCTCGGCGTGGTCGCCTCGGGGCTACGCAGTGGCAGACACCGGGCGCTGGCCGCGATGCTGTTTGCCGCCACCCTGCTCTGCCATCTGATCCCCGCCATCTTCGCCGGAGCGGGCGCCGTGGTGTGGCTGCTGCTCGACGCCGACCTGACCCGCAGTTGGCGACGCGACCTGAGCAGTCGGCTGGCCAGGCGCCGATGGCGGCGGCGCCTCCTGTGGGGAGTCGTCGCCGGCGCGGTCGGGGTCGGGCTGACCGCGTGGTGGCTGGTGCCCTTTGTCACCGGACAGGCCTACACCACCAATATGGGGTGGACCAACGTCGACGGCTTCCCGGATCTGTTGTTCCCGTCCTCGGCGTGGTGGGTACTGGCGGCCGACCTGGTCGGGCTGGTGGCCGTGGTGATCCGGCGCAACCGGGTGGGCCTGTTCATCGCGGTCATGGGGGGCTTCTCCGCCGCCGTGGTCTGCCTCGATCCGCAGGGAAAGCTCTACAACGTCCGGTTCCTCCCCTTCTGGTTCCTCTGCCTCTATCTGATGGCCGGCTACGCCCTCGCGGAGACGGTGTCCGCCGTCGCCCGGTGGAACCGCCGACGCCGCCTCGACCAGTGGGTCCTGCTCATTCGCCAGCGGCTGAGCCGGGCCTACGACATGCCGTGGAGACCGGGGATGCGAATCAGCCGCTTCGGGCGGCCGACACCGGACATGAACCCTCCGGGAGCGGTGGTGGGGCCGATCGTCGCGCTGGCTGCGGCATGCCTGGCGGTGGTGCCTCCCCTGGCCCTCCCGGCCTCGACCATGAGCGCGGTGGGTATCACCGTGGGAGCCAATCAAGCGAGTGCCTGGGCCGAGTGGAACTACTCGGGCTACGAGCGCAAACCCGACTACCCCGAATACCGAGCGGTCATCCAGATGATGGCCAAGGTCGGCACGGACCAGGGCTGTGGTCGCGCGATGTGGGAGTACGACCCGTCGCTCAACCGGTTCGGCACCACCATGTCCCTGATGTTGCTGCCCTACTGGACAGACGGCTGTGTCGATTCGATGGAGGGGCTCCTGTTCGAATCGTCATCCACCACCCCGTTCCACTTCATCAATCAGAACGAGCTCTCGGTGAATCCCTCCGACGCGGTCAACAGCACGGCGTTCCAATACGCCGGATTGAACGTCCCGCTCGGCATCGAGCATCTCCAACAGTTGGGCGTGCGCTACTTCCTGGCCTCGTCGGCCACGGTGGAGTCGGCCGCCGACGCCGATCCGAATCTCACCCAGGTCGCCTCCAGCGGGCCGTGGAGCACCAGCTACAACGGCGAGTCGCTCGACACCACCTGGAAGGTCTACCAGGTGAGCGACTCGTCACTGGTGGTGCCGCTGGCCAACCAGCCGGTGGTGTGGAGTGGGGTGTCCCCCGACCAGAACAGCTGGTTGAAGCCGGCGGCGACCTGGTACGACAATCCGAGCCAGTGGAACGTCGTTCCCGCCGCCGACGGCCCCGCCGGATGGGAGCGGGTGTCCACCAACGACACCAGTCCCGCCATCGTGCCCGAGCCGACCACGGTGGTGTCGGACATCTCCCAGACCGACGGCTCGGTCTCCTTCCACGTCGATCGGGTGGGCACCCCGGTGGAGGTCAAGGTCTCCTACTTCCCCAACTGGCAGGCCAGCGGGGCACAGGGGCCCTGGCGGGTGGCCCCCAACCTGATGGTGGTAGTTCCCACCAGCCACGAGGTCACCCTCCACTACGCCAGCTCGGCGGCGGACCGGGCCGGACAGCTGATCTCCCTGGCGGCGCTGGCCGCGGTCATCGCCCTGGCGGTCACCGCCCGTCGGGCCAAGCGGGCCAAGCGGGCCGATCGGGCCAGGCCGACCGGCGCCGCCGAACGCCACCTCCTGACCCGGGGGCGCCAGGTGACGACCACCCTCGGGATGTTCCCGCTGTCCACCGTGCTCTTTCCCGGTGCCACCCTGTCCGCTGCACGTCTTCGAGGAGCGTTACCGGACGCTGATGGCGGAGTGCCTCGGGCGGCAAGGCGAGTTCGGAGTGGTCCTGATCACCCGCGGTTCGGAGGTCGGGTGGAGGCGACGAGCGGGTCGACGTGGGAACCTCGGCCCGGATCATCGGGGCCGACACGCTGGCCGACGGTCGGATGCTGATCGCCGCCCAGGGGGTTCGCCGGGTGCTGGTCGACCGGTGGCTCCCCGACGACCCGTATCCCCGGGCCGAGGTCGGGTACCTGCCGGTCGAGCGCGGCGAGCGGCGACGCCGCCACCGCCGGGGCCGAGGTCGCCGTGCGTCGCTTGCGGTCCCTGCTCTCGGAGCTCGGGCAGGTACCGGCCCTTCCTCACGATCTCGAGCTCGCCGGTGACGACGAGCAGATCGGTTGGCAGCTCTGTCAGTTGGCCCCGCTCAATCTCATCGACCGGCAGCGACTGCTGGTCTGTCCGGGTCTCTCCGGCCCGTATGGAGCTACTGCGCGAGCTGAGCGCGGCGATGGCCGAGGACGTGACCTCGCTGCTGGCCGACGGCCCCGGGGAGTGAGGGACGACCTGGCTAGTATGGCCCGGCCATGGCCAGCCTGTCCGACGTGTTCAAGGCCTACGACATTCGTGGAGTCGTTCCCGATCAGCTGCGTGCAGAGCAATTCCGGGCCATCGGCGTCGCCATGGCCCGCTTTGCCGGCGCCCCCAGGCTGCTGGTGGCCAGGGACATGCGCGAATCGGGCGTCGAGCTCTCCCGGCCTTCGCCGATGGCGCCCGGTCGGTCGGGGTGGCGGTGATCGATCTCGGACTTGCTTCCACCGATCTGCTCTACTTCGCCGCCGGCAGCCTCGACTCGCCGGGCGCCATGTTCACCGCTTCCCACAATCCCGCCCGTTACAACGGTCTGAAGCTCTGTCTGTCCGGGGCACGGCCGATCGGCCAGGACACCGGGTTGGCCGAGATCCAGGCCACCGCGGAGTCGCTGCTGGAACAGTGGGGAGACCAGGGCCCGCCTGCCGTCGACCCGGACGGTTTTGCACCGCTCGAGGAGCGTTCGGTTCTCGATGCCTACGCCGAACACGTCCGATCGTTCGTCGACGTCGGCGGTTGCGCACCCCTCAAGGTGGTGGCCGACACCGCCAACGGCATGGGCGGGCTGGTCGTGCCCAAGGTGTTCGAGGGCCTCCCCTTCGACGTGGAGATTCTCTTTCCCGAGCTCGACGGGAATTTCCCCAACCATCCGGCCGACCCCATCCAGCCGGAGAACCTGGTCGACCTCAAGCAGGCGGTGCTCGACTCCGGCGCCGATATCGGTCTGGCCTTCGACGGGGACGCCGACCGGGTGTTCCTGGTCGACGAG
Organism: uncultured Acidimicrobiaceae bacterium; assembly: GCA_963734395.1. Classification (GTDB taxonomy): domain Bacteria; phylum Actinomycetota; class Acidimicrobiia; order Acidimicrobiales; family RAAP-2; genus Bog-756. The sequence goes on from CAVTGY010000007.1 coordinate 265,788, forward strand.
AAGTCCGAGTCGGTGTCCGGCTCATTGACCACCGCACTGGTTGCCTCCTCGATGCTGGACAAGCACCCCGGATCGACGGTGCTCTACAACTGCATCTGTTCCCGGGTGGTCCCCGAGGTGATCGCCGAAAAGGGCGGCGTGGGCATCCGGACCAAGGTGGGCCACAGCTTCATCAAGCAGGTGATGGCCGACACCGGCGCCGTCTTCGGTGGCGAGCATTCCGGCCATTACTACTTCCGTGACAACTACCGGGCCGACTCCGGCATCATCGCCGCCATGGTCGTGCTCGAGCTGTTGAGCACCACCGGCCGCCCGCTCTCCGAGCTGCTCGAACCCTTCCGGCGCTACTCCGACTCGGGCGAGATCAACACCGTCGTCGACGATCCTGCCGGCGCGGTCGAGTTGTTGGCCGCCGAGGTCGAAGCCGCCCGAGGGGCGAGGGGGAGCGCCGACCGGCTGGACGGTCTGACCGTGGATCGGGGTGACTGGTGGTACAACCTGCGACCTTCGAACACCGAGCCGCTACTCCGGCTCAACGTCGAGGCGCCGGACGACGTCGCCTGTGCCCGACACGTTGCCGAAGTGGAAGCGGACATCAACCGGTTGCTGACATCGTGAAAGCACGACAAGCACGACAAGCACATGACAAGTAGAGAGGAATGCATGATGACCCTCGACCCGCTCCTGATCGAGGTCCTGGCTTGCCCCGAGGACAAGGGAACCCTGCTGTACTTCGAAGACGAGGACCTGCTCTACAACCCGCGCCTGCACCGCAGCTACCAGGTGCGAGACGGCATCCCGGTCATGTTGATCGACGAGGCGACCGCGGTCGACGAGCCGGAGCATGCCCGTCTGATGGCCAAGGCCGAGTCCGGCGGGGTACCGACGACCGGCGAGACTGGCGGGTCGTGACCACCACGGTTGGCGGCTCAGCCGCCGTCCCCCGTCACCGTTGGCCGTCGACTCCCTCGACATGTGGGGTGCGACCGTCGGACTGCCCGAGCAGGTCGAGTCGGCCATCTCCGCAGCTCGGGGTGTCACCGATCTGCCCTAGCACGAGCGGGTCGAGAACGTGGTCGTGCTGGGCATGGGGGGGAGCGGCATCGCCGGCGACGTCCTGATGGCGGTGGCCGCTCCGTTCATGCCGGTGCCGGTGACGGTGGTCAAGGGCTACGAGCCACCGGACTACGTCGGTACCGGCTCGCTGGTGTTCGCCATGTCGTTCTCCGGCGATACCGAAGAGACGTTGGAGGCGGCTGCAGGGGCCTACGAGGCAGGAGCATCCCTGGTGGTGGTGGCCGGGGGCGGAGCGCTGGTCGACCTGGCCGGCGAGTGGGAGGTTCCGGTGGTGCCGGTTCCGACCGGGATCCCTCAACCCCGGGCCGCGTTGGGGGCGATGGCCGTCCCACCGCTGGTGTTGCTGGAGCAGATCGGGTTGTTTCCCGGCGCCCTGCAGTGGGTGGACCAGGCGGTCGAACAGCTGCGCCGGCGTCGTGACCAGCTGGTCGAACCGGGTAGTCAGGCCCAGGAGATCGCCCGCCGGATCGGACGCACCATTCCCCTCGTCCACAGCTCCCAGGCACTGGGTGCCGCCGCCGCACTCCGGTGGAAGGCCCAGATCAACGAGAACGCCAAGAGCCCGGCCTTCTTCAACGTCTATCCCGAGCTGTGCCACAACGAGTTGGCCGGATGGGGTCAGCAAGGGGATGTCACCCGGCAGGTGATCACCCTGGTCAATCTTCGCCATGATGCGGAACATCCCCAGGTGAGCCGGCGATTCGATCTGGTGGAGGACGTCCTGCGCGAGGTGGTGGCCGAGGTGATCGAGGTGAGGGCAGCGGGAGAGGGCGACCTGGCCCAACTCTTCGACCTGGCCCTCATCGGCGACTTCGTCTCGCTCCATCTGGCTGCCAACGAGGACATCGATCCGGGCCCGATCCCGGTGCTCGACGAGATGAAGACCAAGCTCGGCCACGGTACCGACTGAGACGCCGGATCGGCCCGCCGGCGTGAGCCGGCCCGCCCGATTCGAGGATCTGATCCGCTGTTGAACTGGTCTTTTGTCCCGACGGCGCTCGATTCTGGTGCGCGATCTCTCCGTATTTCCATTGAGTGACGGCGGGGTGACAAGCCTGTGAACTCCAGGCATTCCGGCCCTGGAATTCGCCGGATCGAGGCGTACACTTCAACGGTGAGCTGTGTGCGGGTCTGTGGTTGCAAGTCGAAGCCAGTCGCAGGCAAAACGACCCACGTAAGGCAACTCGTGGTTGCTGAGCATGGTGCGGCTTAGGAGTAAGACCTGCCCGTGGCGTTCCCGGCTGTCGGGGGCGGGCGGAGAGGGGATGACGTGGCCATCAACGGCTCCGAAGGGAGGCCGACCGGTGACGGTCGGTGCCGCCGGAGCCGGGCCGCAAGTCCCACTGCAGGCGAGTGTGGGGTCAAAGACCAGGTCAGCCGCTCGCAGCTCACACCTTCATTCCGACGACCGATCAGGAGGACCGGCCGACCGTACAGAACCATAGGCAGCACCCGAACTGCACAACCAGGAGGCGAGCAAGTGGACGTGGTCATCGCGTATGGCAGGAAAATCGTGTCCGACCAGGTGAGGGACCTCACCGAGGAGAAGGTTGGCCGACTCGGCCGCCTGTGTCCGGGCCTCGAACGCGCCGAGGTGCACTTCTCTGAAGAGCACAATCCGAGGATCGCCGATCGAGAGCGCTGCGAAGTGATCATCTTCGGTCACGGAAGTTCGGTACGGGCCCGCGCCGCTGCGCCTGAGCCACTGGTGGCAATCGACCTGGTTGTGGAGAAGCTCGAGCATCAGCTGGAGAAGACCAAGGGCCGAATCGTGGGCCGAACCCACCCCCGTCGTCGGCCGCCCAACTCGGTCTCCGTGCTTCGGGAGAAAGTGCGCACCGCCTGAAGGGTCATACCGGCCCCGCAGCAGGCGTCATACCGGAAGAGTCCGACTCTCCTCGAACAGCTCCGACAGTAGAGTGAGGGACTCATGAGCGTGCTCACCAAGGTCCTCCGCGCCGGAGAAGGCAAGAAGGTGCGTCGGCTTGCCGAACTGGTGCCGCTGGTCAACGCCCTCGAGCCTCAGATGGAGGCGTGCTCCGACGAGGAGCTTCAGGCGATGACCGGTGCCTTCCGGCAGCGCCTCGACAACGGGGAGACCCTCGAGGACCTGCTGGTCGAAGCGTTTGCACTGGTCAGAGAGGTGGCGTGGCGGGTGATCGGTCAGCGCCACTTCGACGTCCAGTTGATGGGAGGGATGGCCCTCCACTTCGGCTGGATTGCCGAGATGAAGACGGGCGAAGGGAAGACCCTCGTATCGACCCTGCCGGTGTACCTCAACGCGCTGGCGGGCGAGGGTGTCCATGTGGTCACCGTCAACGACTATCTGGCCACCCGCGACTCGGAGTGGATGGGCCAGGTCCACCGCTTCCTGGGCCTCGAGCGTGGGTCGGGTCGGGCCCGACATCGACGACCCGGCCCTCAAACGCGAGGCGTATCACGCCGATCTCACCTACGGCACCAACACCGAGTTCGGCTTCGACTACCTGCGGGACAACATGGCCCGTTCCAAGGACGCCATGGTCCAGCGGAGCCACAGTTTCGCCATCGTCGACGAAGTGGACTCGATCCTCATCGACGAGGCCCGCACGCCGTTGATCATCTCGGGCCCGGCTGCCGAGTCGGCCCAGCTCTACTATCAGTTCGCCGGTGTCGTGCGGACTCTTCGAGCCGAAGACGACTACGAGGTGGACGAGGAGAAGCGCATCGTCGTACCCACCGAGGCGGGAATCGAAAAAGTCGAGCGCCAACTGGGCGTGAGCAACCTGTACGACGCGGTGGCGGTCAACTATGTCCACCATCTCACCCAGGCGCTGCTGGCCAAGGAGCTGTACCGCCGGGACAAGGACTACCTGGTCGCCCAAGGCGAGGTCAAGATCGTCGACGAGTTCACCGGGCGGACACTCGACGGCCGGCGCTGGTCGGATGGACTGCACCAGGCGGTCGAGGCCAAGGAGCGGGTCAGGATCAAGGAGGAGAACCACACCTGGGCGACGGTCACCCTCCAGAACTATTTCCGGCTGTACGAGAAACTGGCCGGGATGACCGGCACCGCAGAGACCGAGGCATCGGAGTTCGCCAACACCTACGACCTCCCGGTGGTCCCCATCCCGCCGAACATGCCGCTGATCCGCGACGACAAGGCCGACCTCATCTACAAGTCGGAGGACGCCAAGTTCGCCGCCGTGGTCGATGACATCGTCGAGCGCCACGACGAAGGGCCAACCGGTGCTGGTGGGCACCGCATCGGTGTCCAAGTCCGAGCACCTCTCCCGGCTCCTCGAGAAGAAGGGCATACCCCACGAGGTCCTCAACGCCAAGCAGCACTTCCGTGAGGCGGAGATCGTCGCCCAGGCCGGCCGGGTCGGTGGGGTGACCGTGGCCACCAACATGGCCGGGCGAGGCGTCGACATCATCCTCGGGGGTAATCCCGAAGGACTGGCGACCAGGGAGGCGGCGGCCCGGGGGACCGACCCCTCCACCGAAGAGGGCGCAGCCGAGCTCAAGAACATCCAGGCCGAATTCGACGCGACCTGCCAACGGGAAGGTGAGGAGGTCCGCTCGCTCGGCGGTCTCTACGTGTTGGGCAGCGAGCGCCACGAGAGCCGCCGGATCGACAACCAGCTGCGGGGGAGGTCGGGCCGGCAGGGCGATCCGGGGGAGAGCCGGTTCTTTCTCTCCCTGGAGGACGATCTGATGCGCCTGTTCGCCACCGGCGCCATGAACTGGGTGATGGGGCAGGGCCCTTCCCGACGACGTTCCCATCGAGGCGAAGATGGTCACCAAGGCAATCGAGAGGGCCCAGAACACGGTCGAGGGGCGCAACGCAGAGTCCCGCAAGGACGTCCTCAAGTACGACGATGTGATGGACAAGCAGCGCAAGGTGATCTACCGGCGCCGTCAACAGGTCATCGAGGGCGAGGACCTCCGCGAGGAAACCGTCGAACTGCTGGAAGTCCACCATGACCGCGGTGGTGGCGTCGTCGTGCCCGTCGGAGTACTCCGAGGAGTGGGACCTGCCCGGCCTGGTCACCGAGGTGACCCAGTACTACCCGACCAAGTTCGTGGCCGACGACCTGGCCGGCGCCAGCACGGTGGGCCAGGTGACCGAGAGCATCCTCACCGAAGCGCTCGACCTGTACGCCGAACGGGACGAGACCATCCCCGGCGGCGAGGAAACCGCCCGGCAGCTCGAACGGGACATCATGCTCCAGATCATCGACCAACGCTGGCAGGACCACCTGGCCGAGATGGACTACCTACGTGAGGGGATCAACCTGCGGGCCATGGGCAATCAGGACCCACAGGTGGCGTACCAACGAGAGGGCTTCGCCATGTTCGGCAAGCTCATCGACGGGATCAACGACGACTACCTGCGCTACGTGTTCCACGTGCAGGTGCTGGCCGAGCCGGCCGCCGAGCCGGATCTCGACCGGGCCAACTACATCGCCGCCGACGACCCGGTGCAGGGGGACGGGGCCATCACCGCTGCCTTCGCGGCGGCGCGGCCGGTCTCGGACCAGACGGCGGGGGCGCCGGGCCTCCCGGACGGCAACGGTTCGCCGGCCATGGTCACCAACCGGCTGGCCGAGGACGGCGAGACCCAGCTGCCCATCGTCAAATCCGACCGGGAGAAGCTCGGGCGGAACGATCCGTGCTGGTGCGGGAGCAACAAGAAGTTCAAGCTCTGCCACGGCGCCAGCTGAGATGACGCCGGCCGACGCCCCCCGCCGGGCGGGGGAGGCCGAGCGGATCGACATCCCCGACGCCCTGGCCTCACTGCGGGGGCGTCTGGCCGAGGCCGGACACCTCCTGGGCCGTGACCGGTTGCTCGAGCGCCGTACCGAGCTGGAGAAGGAGGTCTCCGAGCCCGGATTGTGGGACGACCCCGATCACGCCCGCCAGATGACCACCGAGCTGGGCAGGGTCAACGAGGACCTCGACCAGCTGGCCAGACTGGCCGAGCAGCTGTCCGACGCCGAGACGCTCAACGAACTGATCGAAGAGGAAGCCGATGACTCCTTGCGGCCGGAGCTCGGCGAGCTGCTCGACGAGCCTCGATCGGGACCTCGGGCCGCTCGAGTTGCGTTCCCTCTTCGCCGGGCCGCACGACGACGGGGACGCGGTGGCCGAGATCCATGCCGGTGCCGGCGGCACCGATGCGCAGGATTGGGCGGAGATGATGTTGCGCATGTACACCCGGTGGGCGGAGAGACGCGGGTTCGACATCGAGGTGGAAGAGGCGACTCCCGGACAGGAGGCCGGCCTGCTGTCGGCCACCTTCATCGTCAAGGGACGCAATGCGTTCGGCACTGCTGGCCGCCGAACGGGGTGTGCACCGACTGGTGCGCATCTCTCCGTTCGACGCGCAACACCGACGGCAGACCAGCTTCGCATCACTCGACGTGGTCCCGTTCCTCGAAGACGTCTCGGACGAAGTGGAGATCGACGAGAAGGACCTCCGAATCGACACCTACCGATCCTCCGGCGCCGGCGGCCAACATGTCAACAAGACCGATTCCGCGGTTCGTCTCACCCACCTTCCCACTGGGATCGTGGTGTCCTGTCAGAATCAGCGGAGCCAACATCAGAACAAGGCCAAGGCCATGCAGGTACTCGGGGCCAAGCTCGCCGAACGGCAGCGCGCCGAACATCAGGCGACGTTGGAACAACTCTCGGGCGATCGCACCGACAACGCGTGGGGCAATCAGATCCGCTCCTACGTGCTGGCCCCCTATCAGTTGGTCAAGGACCTGCGAAGCAACGAGGAAACCGGAAATGTCGAAGCGGTACTCGACGGTGACCTCGACGACTTCATCGAGGCCGAGCTGCGGCGTCGGGCCGAGCTTCGTCGGAGCAGCGCCTGAGTTTCGCCAGCGTGCGCGCCACTTCGGTTTCTCCTCACCGTTTGGTGCGTCTGCGGAGGTCAGAGGGCCTGAATCCAGATCGGCGGCCGCGAGCGATAGCATTGACGCGGAATGAGCACTGTGTCGTGCACGTTCCCCCCGACCGTGTCACCCCCCTCATGATCAAATTCCAAAACGTCACCAAGACGTACAAGGGCTCGACTGTCGCTCTGTCGGATTGCTCCGTCGAGATCGACAAGGGAGAGTTCGTCTTTCTGGTCGGACCGTCCGGTTCGGGAAAGACGACGTTCATCCGCCTCCTGCTGCGCGAGGAGATGCCCAGCTCCGGCCGTATCTGGGAAGCGGGCAAGGAGATCGGGCATCTGGCGAAGTGGCGGATCCCCTACCTCCGGCGCAACATCGGGTGCGTGTTCCAGGACTTCCGCCTCCTGCCCAACAAGAGCGTGTTCGAAAACGTGGCCTTCGCCTTGGAGGTGATCGGTCGTCCCAAGCACGTCATCGCCGTCCAGGTTCCCCAGGTTCTCGATCTGGTCGGCCTGGCCAAGAAGCGGGACAACCTGCCCCATGAGCTCTCCGGTGGCGAGCAGCAGCGGGTGGCGGTGGCCCGGGCCTTCGTCAACCGTCCGCTGATCCTGCTGGCCGATGAGCCGACCGGAAACCTCGACCCCACCACCAGTCTCGGGATCATGAGGCTGTTGGACCGGATCAACCGCACCGGCACCACCGTGATCATCGCCACCCACGACTCCGGCATGGTCGACCAGATGCGGCGACGGGTCATCGAGCTCGACCGGGGCGTGCTGGTCAGGGATCAGGCGCACGGGGTCTACGGCATCGACAGCACCACCGCCATGGCCGGTGCCGGTTCCCGACCGGCGCCGTGGCCGAGCAGGCGGCCGACGAACTCCCCGACAGATTCGCAGCCCATACCTGATGCCGGTCTCAGCGGGCTACGTCTGGCGGGAGGCGGTCACCAACCTGTGGCGTAATCGTCTGATGACGGTGGCCGCCATCCTCACCGTGGCTGTCTCCTTGGCCCTTGTCGGCTCGTCGCTGCTCCTGAAGCAGGGTGCGTCCAAGGCCACCGTGCAATGGCAGAGCGGCGTGAACGCCATCGTGTGGGTGAAGCCCGACGCTCCGCCCTCATTGGCTGCCTCGATCGGTAACGAGCTCGGTCAATCTCCGTACATCAAGTCCTGTGTCCACCGGAGCCAGGCCTACGACTACAACGAGGCCAAGACCATCCTGCCGGCCGACGAGCTCGGGGCGACCTCCTTGGCCGACTATCCGTCGTCCTACCGGTGCTCGTTGAATGACCCGTCCCAGGCGCCGGCCGTGTACCAGCAATTCATCGGCAAGGACGGCGTATTCGACGTCAAGTACCCGGGTCAGCAGATCAAGACGATGCAGAGCGTCATACGGATCCTGCAGTGGGTGTTCCTGTCGGTGGCGGTCGTGCTCCTGCTGTCGGCGTCGGTGCTCATCCTCAACACCATCCGCATGGCCATCTTCGCCCGCAGGCGGGAGGTGTCGGTGATGAAACTGGTTGGCGCCACCAACTGGTTCATCCGACTGCCCTTCATGGCGGAAGGACTGATCCAGGGACTTGCAGGCGCAGCGGTGGCGGTGCTGGTGGTGCTGGCCCTCTACTGGGGAATCGGATTGGACCAGACCAAGACCGCGGCAAACCAGGGGAACATCATCGCTCAGATGTCGCTGGGTGGAGGGGAAGTGATCGGCACCTGCATTCTGGTTGCCGTGGTCGGAATCGTCGTCGGCGTCGTCGGGTCGGCCTTCGCCGTTCGCCGTTTCCTCGACGTCTGACACCACCGGCGATCGGTCACCCGGTGGGTTGGGTGCCGGAGTTGGCGCAGGTGTCGGTGGCCGCGGTTCCGGACAGACGCCTGGCGATCCACGGGACGATGATGGACGCTCCGTCCACCAGGGCACCGTCGTGACTCGCTCCTGCGACGGGAACGTAACGGACCGTGTCGTGTTGGTCATGACACAGCGTGTGGGTCACCAGGCCGGTGGTGGTTGCGTAGGGGATCAGTGAGTCATCGGTACCCTGCACCACCAGTACCGGCGCCGAGATCGGGGATTGCCCAGGCTCATTCGCCGCGTCATCACCGCTGACCACCGGGTTGGATGCTCCACCCCGGTTTGAAGAGACGGTCGGTGGGTGTCCCGTCGTAGGCCGCTTCCCACCGCGCTGCTGCAGGCCGAGGTGGTCAACGCTCCCGTCGCGCAGGGCGATCGTGGTGAGCACCGAGGTCAACGGCAGGTCGCCGTACGTCGCCGACCAGGCATAGAGGGCCATCACCGCGAAACCGGCGTCGCCATCGGTCCTGGCTTCCGGAACTGGGGGGGCCAGCTCGGTGAGTGAGGTGACCGGAGCCACCGCCACGACCCCGGCGACATACAACTCGGGGGCGTACGACTGGGCGATCTGGCCGGAGAACAGAGCCGCCTGGCCGCCTTGGGAGTAGCCGATGACCACGACGGTGTTGGAGGCGGCACGCCCCACCAGGCCTCGCGCCGCCCGAGCCGCGTCGAGCACCCCCTGGGCTTCGCTCTGGCCGACCAGATAGGGCTGGATGTCGGACGTCCCGAGGCCCTGGTAGTCGGTGGCCACCACGATCATCCGCGCTCTGACCAGGAGGTCCAGGTAGGGGATGGTGCCGACGCCGGAGACGGGACGGAGCGCACTGGGCGGCCAGGCCGGTGGTCCCATGGGCCCAGCTCACGATGGGGAACCCGGTGGCGGGCGGGGTCCCACCGGGCACGACGATCAGCCCGGACTCGACGATGTCGGCGCCGGTGATCGACTCGGAGTGGTAGATGACCCGGTAGGCGGTGGCCCCCAGCGGAAGCAGGCCGGCCGAGTCGATGGCACTGGTCCGAACGATCGAACCGGGTGGCGCCGCGTTCAACGGCGAGGGAACCGAGTAGAACCCGTCGGTCACCGATCTGTCCCGACTGGTGCCGGGTGTGGCGTCCGGACTGGGGATGCCACGGGTGGTGCCCGACGCCGGCGTCCATGTCGGGGGGTGGATGGTGATCGGAGGATAGGTCTGGTCGCCGTGCAGTGGCTGACCGAGGGGGAGTGTGGGTGCCTTGGCCGAGGGAGATCCCACCGGTCGGGTGGTGGTCGGCGAGGCGCCGAGCGGTGTTCCGCAGGCGGCCAGGACCAGGGCGGCGACCACCGACACCAATGGACCACCGACACCGTGCACGGCGGATTACGGCGGACCGACGTCCTGCCCCCTCGTTCTGTTATGCAACCTGCCCCCGCGGCTCCGGGCCACCATTCCGTGGCACGTTAGCCATGCCGGGCAATCGCCGCGTTCATCGACGATCTGCCCGGATGGATGCCCTGGATCTTGTCGCTACCTGGCCGGTGGACGCGGCGGCGGTGGGTGTGATCGCCATCGGCGGGTCGGCCGGTCCGGACCGGCACGGTGACCTGCTCGGTTCGGTTGGTGCGGAAGAGAGGTCCTTTCCCTGGGCATCGGTGACCAAGCCGGGCACGGCCCTGGCTGTTCTGGTCGCCGTCGAGGAGGGCTCGCTGTCGCTCGAGGACCCGGCGGGCCCGCCGGGGTCTACGGTTCGCCATCTGCTGGCCCATGCATCGGGACTCGGCACCGACGGCGGCCCGCCCCTGGCCGCACCCGCATCGACCCGGATCTATTCGAACGCTGGCTACCTGGCGCTGGCCGACTTGGTGGCGGAGCGTTCGGGCATCCCATTCGACGACTACCTGCGCCAGAGTGTGCTCGATCCGTTGGGCATGGTGGACACCGTCGTCGAACCCGCCGTTGCGCAGGGCACGGCCGCCGCGGGCCTGGCCGGGCCGCTCCACGACCTGTTGTCGATGGGCCGGGAGCTGGCTGCCCCCACCCTCATCAGCGACGAGACCCATGTCGCGCTCACCTCGGTCCAGTTCGCCGGTCTGAGCGGCGTGCTGCCCGGATTCGGACGCTTCGATCCCTGTGACTGGGGCCTCGGGGTGGAGATTCGCGCCAACAAGATGCCGCACTGGACCGGAGTCGCCAACTCGCCGCGCACCTTCGGGCATTTCGGTGGGTCGGGTTCGTTCCTGTGGATCGACCCGGACGCCGAACTCCTCTGCGCGGGACTGTGCGACCGGCAGTTCGGTCCGTGGGCGGCCCGGTCATGGCCGGCACTGGCCGATGCGGTGCTGGCCGAAATGGGCTTCGGTCGGGGCACCGGAGCAGGACGCCTGGGACGCCGGCGCTCGCCGGCGGACGGGTCCATTAGGATTCGCTCAATGAAGGGCGTCCTCCTCGCCGGTGGTACCGGCTCGCGTCTCCATCCTCTGACCCGCATCACCAACAAACATCTGTTGCCGATCTACGACCGGCCGATGATCAACTGGGGCATCGAGGCGGTGGTCAATGCCGGAATCACCGAGATCATGGTGGTCACCGGGGGCACCCATGCCGGAGAATTCCTGCGCCTGCTCGGGAACGGACACGAGTTCGGCATCGATCGGCTCAGTTACGGGTACCAGGAGAAGCCCGGCGGGATCGCCGAGGCGCTCGGGTTGGCCGCCCGTTTCGTCGACGGTGAGCCGGTGCTGGTGATGCTGGCGGACAACATCGTCGAGCGTTCGATCAAGCCGATGGTCGACGCGTTCACCAGTGGTCCCAACGGCGCTCGCATTCTTCTCACGCCGGTCGAGGAGGACGAGCACCTGCGTCACCTGGGCGTGCCCGAGTTCGACCAGGCGAAGCGGGTGGTCGGCATCGTCGAAAAACCGGACAACCCGCAGTCGAAGTTCGGGGTGACCGGTATCTACTGCTACGACGCCGATGTGTTCGAGGTCATCCCCACCCTGATCCCCTCGGGCCGCGGGGAGCTCGAGATCACCGATGTCAACAACCACTACATCGCCGAGGGCACCATGGCCTACGACGTACTCGAGGGATTCTGGGGCGACGCCGGCGAGTCGATTGACGCCTACTACACGGTCAACGACTTCGTCCGCACCCACGGAGCCAACAAGGGCTGACAACCCGTCGGGCACGGCAAGCCGGGCGATGGTCGGTCAGCCCGAGGGCACTCCCGGCCCACTCGACGGTTTCGGCTCGCTGACGGGCGTAGTCGACCTTGCCGGACGGGGAGCGCCCGATGCTGTCGACGAAGCGGACTTGCCGCGGCGCCTTGTACGTGGCGAGTCTCGATTTCACATGGTCGATGATCGTCTCGGGGGTGACCGAGTCCGTATCGGTCCTCGGCGACAGTTCGACCACGGCCACGATCTCCTCACCGAACCGCTCGTCGGGGATGCCCGACCACCACTGCGTCGGCGATACCTTCGACCGTCTTGATCGCCTCTTCGACCTCCTCCGGGTAGACCTTCTCGCCTCCGGTGTTGATGCATACCGACCCGCGTCCCAACAGATGGATGGTGCCGTCCTCACCCACTTCGGCGTAATCGCCGGGTACCGAGTATCGGATCCCGTCGATGGTTCGGAAGGTGGCCGTCGTCTTGGCTTCGTCCTTGTAGTAGCCGAGGGGGATCCGCCCGGTCAGCGCCAGTACCCCGCTCTTCCCGCTACCGGGCTCGACGTCGCGGCCGTCGGCGTCGAGCACTCGCACCTCGGGTCCGAGCGTGAATCGGGCGGTGTGGGCGGCCGAGCTCCCCGACGACACCGAGCTCCCGATGCCGATGGCCTCCGACGACGAGAACGCGTCGACCAGGAGCACGGTGCCGTGGTGGCGGAGCAGGCCCTCTTTGACCTCCTCGCTCCACATCACCCCGGACGAGACCATCCCCATCAGGCTGCTCAGATCCCATCGGTCGGGGTTGGCGTCCAGCGAGGCCAGAATGGGCTTGGCAAAGACGTCGCCCACGATGACCAGTCCATTGACCTTCTCCTTCTCCACGGTGTCGAGGAGCTCGATCGGATCGAAGGGCCGGGAGGGAAGGGTCACCACCCGGCCGCCTTCGCTGAGGCACTCGATCGAGGTGAACGCACCGGTGCCGTGCATGAGCGGGCACGCCGGCATCAGGGTCATCCCCGGCCCGCTGCGCTCGAGCTCGGCGCGGACGGCGTCGACGTCCGCCGTCGTCGGGATAGCGACGGAATCCCGACCAGTTGAGTCGGGCGAAGAGATCGTCCTGTCGCCACATGACGCCCTTGGGCATACCGGTGGTTCCGCCGGTGTAGAGCATGTAGATGTCGTCGGGACCACGACCCCAGGGGCTGTGCACCCGCCCGGTGTGCTCCGATCCGCTGCCGCCGACGTCGACGGTCGCCGAGGCGACCCCCTCGTAGGGAACGGCCCAGGACGGACAGGGAGCGGTTCCGTCGTCGACCCAGAGCCAGGATCTGACCGCGGTCTGGTCACGGATCCCTTCGATTCGATCGACGAAGGTGCCGTGGAAGATCACCGCCACCGCGTCGGCGTTCTCCCACAGGTAGACCAGCTCGTTGTCGGCGTACCGGTAGTTGGTGTTGATCGGCACCAGACCGATCTTGAAACAGCCGAACGTGGCCTCGAGGTACTCGGAGCAGTTGTAGAGGTAGAGGGCAACCTTGTCCTGGTGGCCGGTGCCGGCGTCGAGGAACCATCGGGCCAGGTTGTCGGCCCGCCGGTCCAGCTCACCCCAGGTGAGGGTGCGATCGCCATGGGTGAGGGCTGGTGCGTCGGGCAGCGACGTCGGCCACCGTCTCCCAGACGTCCCCGTAGTTCCACGTGCTCACGATTCGCTCCTCATCCCAGAAGGGGGTCAGCCTACGCTGACCTCCGTGGACTTTGCACTACCGGCAGACGATGATCCACGGCGGACATCGGTGCGGGGGTGGTTGGCTGTACACCCGCACCCGTCGCCGAGGGAGCTGGCCGAAGGCGGGTTGGTCGCCCCCCATTGGCCGCAGCCGTGGGGGATGGGTGCCGACCCCACTCTCCAGCTGATCGTGGACGACGAGCTCCGGCGAGCCGGGGTCAGCCGACCCACCAACACCATCGGCATCGGCTGGGCCGGGCCCACCCTGCTCTTTGCCGGGACCCCCGAACAGAAGGACCGTTACCTCTTCCCTCTCCTCACCGCCGAGGAGATATGGTGCCAGCTGTTCAGCGAGCCCCAGGCCGGCTCCGACTTGGCCTCGTTGACCACCCGGGCCGTCCTCGACGGCCACGAGTGGGTGGTGGATGGCGCCAAGATCTGGACGTCGTACGGGCACGTCGCCCACTACGGGATCCTGCTGGCCCGCACCGAGCCCGATGCCCCCGTCCACCAGGGAATCTCCTACTTCATCTGTCCGATGGACGCCCCGGGAGTGACCGTCCGGCCGCTGGTCGACATGACCGGGGCCCACACCTTCAACGAGGTCTTTCTCGACAACGTGCGGTTGCCGGCCGACAACCTGGTCGGTGCCCGTGGTCGGGGTTGGTCGCTGGCCAAGGTGACCCTGGGCAATGAGCGGGTCTCCCTGTCGGGGTCCGGCGCCCTGTGGGGGATGGGTCCGACGGCTGCCGACCTGGTCGATGCGGTGCGACGGTTCGGCGGTACGGCCGATCCCCTGATGCGCCAGCGTCTGGCCGGGGTGTGGGCGGAGGGTGAGATCTTGCGGTTGCTCCGGCTTGCGCACGGTGTCGGCGGCGCTTGTCCGGCGTCGAGCCCGGTCCCGAGGCGTCGGTTCGCAAGGCGTTGGCCGACGAGCACGGTCAACGGGTCATGGCCCTGGCCCGCGATCTGTCCGGTGCCCGGGGCATGCTCACCAGCGCCGGTCCACCCACGGTTCACCCGATGGGCGGGGAGGAACCTCCGGGACCGACCTGGCCGGGAGGTCTGTGGGAGTACGGTTTCCTGTTCGCCCCGGCGCTGACCATCGGAGGCGGTACCGCGGAGGTGCAGCGCAACATCATCGCCGAGCGCACGCTCGGCCTCCCCCACGATCCTCCGGCCTGACCAGGGCTCAGCCCAGGATCGGCCCGGCGTCTCCGTATCCTTGGCGGACGCCCTGACCGGCCCGACGGGCCAGCTGTTCGGGCTCATAGAGCATCCAGTAGGCGTTGAGGGCGTGCTTGCGGGCCCGGTCGACGCACACCGCGGCCAGCTTGGCCGGCTCTTCCTCCTCGAGCTCGTGCACGAAGACCTCCAGAATGTGGGTCGAGGTCATCAGCTGGGCCTGCATGATGCCCTGCGACGCCTCGTGGGCGCAGACCTGGTCGATGTCAGCCTTGCCGGGCATCCCCAGGGCGACAACGATGAGGCACCCGTCGCCCTCGATGATCCTCTTGCACTCGACGGCCAGGTCCTTGAACCCGGGGACCGTCCGGTGCACCACGTCGAAGGCCGAGCCGAATCCCGGGCACTGCTTGAGCTGGTCGACCGCCTCGGCGCCCATGTCGTAGCGGGCGAACATGGTGTCGACCACACCGATCCGGTCCATGAGCCCGATTCTACCGTCGACCTGGCGCCTCCCCACCTGGGCGACAGTGGCGGCAGGTCAGGACGACGGCGGTTCGACCGGACTGCCGCTGTCGACAAGACTCGGCCGGTGATCATCACGCCAGAACGGTGCCGGGTTGCGTCCTGAGCGAATGGTGCTGGTGTGCGGCACCGGTACCGATGTCGGCAAGACATGGGTGTGCAGCCAAGTGCTTGCGAGTACTGCGCGACCGAGGTCTGTCGGTGTCGGCCCGCAAGCCGGTCCAGTCGTTCGCCATCGACTCCGACGGCGAACGACTGGGTGGGGTGACCGACGCCGACGTGCTCGGGGCGGCCTCGGATGAAGACCCCGGCAAGGTGTGCCACTCGTTTCGCTCCTTTCACCGGGCCATGGCACCCCCGATGGCGGCCGAGGCACTCGGCCTGCCCCCGTTCACCGTGGCGGACCTGATGGCGGAGATGGAGTGGCCGCCGGACCGCGTGCAGGTGGGCATGGTGGAGATGGCCGGTGGGGTGCGTTCGCCCCAGGCCGCCGACGGCGACACCACCGACGTGGTGGCGGCGCTGGCCCCCGACGTGGTGATGCTGGTGGCCGACGCCGGGCTCGGCACCATCAACGGGGTGCGGATGTCGATGGACGCGCTGGCCACGGTGACCGAGTCGATGCCCGGTGTTCGCACCCTGGTGGTCCTCGACCGGTTCGACGGTCGCCACGACATCCACCGACGCAACCGCGAGTGGCTGGAGGCCCGTGACGGTTACCGGGTGGTAACATGCCTGGGGAGGAACTGGCCCTGGCCGATGCCGTCCTCGGCCTCGGAGTGAGCTAGTCAGCCCATACCGGCGGCCTCGACCACGGCTCGACTGAAGGGACGGGCCAGCGCCCGGAGCTCGGCACATCCCTCCTCGCCCAGCTCGCGGTAGGGGACGATGGCCAGCCGGTCGGTGGCCTCCTCGATCGACTGTCGCAGGGCCGTGCCGCGCTCGGTCAACCCGGTGGTCGAACCGCCGCCGGAAGTGTCCACCGATTGGAGAAGGCCCCGTTGGGCCAGGCGCTCAGCTCCGGCGTCCCATGCGGTCGTCCGGCCATCCCCTGGTGTCCCTGAGGAAGCTCCCGGGGAGCTCGCCCGACGCTTGATGGATGACCAGGGCCTCCACCGGATCGAGGTCGTGATCGACCAGGGCCATGATGTGCCCGTCCCCGCGAAACTCGCGGAGCAGCGTCTGTGCATGCCAGACCACCAGGTGGGGCGGCTCCGGCCAGGGGAGGCCGGCGTGGGCGGCGAACAAGGCCCGTCCCTCGTAGCGTCGGCGGCGCTCTCGGCGGCCCGGCGGGCCAGCGATGCGGCCCGTTCCATCTCGGGCGATGCCGTCGCCTCGCCGAGCATGCGTCGCAACGCGGCGTCGGCAGCCGACTGGCGCGCCTCGAGCACCGTCGCCGGCGAGGCCGCACTCCAGGCCGAGGGGATCGCCGTCCTGACCAGCGACGGACTGAAGTTGTAGAAGGTGGCGATCACCGTGTCGGCCCCCACCGCCCCCATGGCCGCCGACCGCGAGGCGAAGTACCCGGCCTCCGGTGCGAGGCCCAGGCGCGGCATAGGAAGCCGAGGACTCGGCGGCGAAGTAGATCATGCTGTGCAATGGTTCGACGGTGCGCCATGTCTTGCGGGCGGTGAGGGGGGACACGGTTTCGGATGGATTCGGATCGGCGGCCATCGGCCCACGGTAACCCGAACCTGGGGAGGGGATTCTTCCCGCTGCCGGTGGTTCATCTGCCCAGGCCCAACCGGGGATGCCCGGGGTGTGGAGGCCGTATAGTTGAGCTGAGGAGCAGGTGACTACGAGCGTGAGCACTCGAAGTCGAGGTCGGAAACGGAGTCGGCGATGCTGAACGGTGTCTCGGGCATGATCGGCGAGACGGCGGTGGTGACCAAGGCGGTGTCCGACGGGCACCAACCCGGTTCTGTGTTCAGCAGGGGTGAGGATTGGTATGCCGTCTCGCTGTTCCCCGGCACCACCATCGAACCGGGCACCAAGGTGGTGGTGGCCGATGTGGAGCGCGGCCTGCTGGTGGTGTACCCGACCGACCCAGCCTGATCGGGGGTTGGCGCACCGTTCCCTCTTCGGATTGCCTACAGTGGGGAGTAGGAGGTGGTCCTCATGATCATCGGTTCCGTAGGGGCGTCGATCGCCATAGCGGTTGTTGGATTTGCCGTGTTCTTCGCCATCGTGGGGTTCTTGAAGTCGTGCCTCAAGGTGGTTCAGCAGGGATGCGTCGGGGTGGTGAAGCGGTTCGGCGAGTTCAAGACCATCTACCAGCCGGGCCTCCATGTGCTGATGCCTTTGCCGATCGGATGGAAAAGGTCGACGTCCGCGAGTTCCCCCGGACCGGCGATCAGCAGGCGGTGATCACCAAGGACAATGTGTCCCTGTGGGTCAGCGCCACCATTTTCTGCCAGGTCACCGACGTGAAGCTGGCCCTGTTCGAGGTCAACGACTTCGGACTGGCCATCGATCAGATGGCCCGTACCACGCTGCGCGCCGTCTTCGGCGAGCTGACACTCGACGAATCGCTGTCGGAGCGGGAGACCATCAACTCGAAGATGCAGGATCACATGGCCGAGGCCACACTCAAATGGGGGGTGCGGCTCAACCGCATCGAGATCCTCGATATCACTCCGCCCGCAAACGTGCTCCAGGCCATGTCCGAGCAGAAGGAGGCCGAACAGCACAAGCGGGCCGCCATCTTGAAGTCGGAGGGGGAACAGCAGGCCGCCATCAACAGCGCGCAAGGACGCAAGCAGGCCAACGTGCTGGAGGCGGAGGGCCAGAAGCAGGCCGCCATCTTGGCTGCGGAAGCGCAGAAGCAGGCGCTCGAGTTGCGGGCTGACGGTGAGAAGCGGGCCACCCAGTTGCGAGGCGAGGGTGACTCGGCGGCCCTCAATGCCATCGACACCTCGGTCATCCACCCGAACACGCTGGCCATCATGCAGCTCCGGGCCCTGCAGGCGGTGGCAGTGTCACCCAACTCCAAGATCGTCGTTCCCTACGAGGCGGCGGGCCTGGTCGGGGCGGCCCAGGTGCTGGTCGACGCCATGAAGGACGCCGGTGCTCCCGAGGACGCGGACGTGAGCGGTAACGGCAGGACTCCGTAGCTGTCCCTTAACGCCCTTGGGCGACCTACTTCATCTCCACCTGATCGAGGTAGTCGTCGTCCCAGTGGGTGAACACCTCGTCGGGAAGCTTGAGGCAGTGGGTCGGCCGGAGCGCCTCCACGAATGAACGGTCGTGACTCACCACCACGATGGTGCCCGGCCACCGGCTGAGCATGGTGCCCACCGCCTCGATGGACGACGGATCGAGATTGTTGGTCGGCTCGTCGAGCAGGAGCACGTTGGCCCGTCCGGCCGCCAGCATTGCCAAACCCAGTTTGGCCCGCTCGCCACCGGACAGTGTCCGGGGCATCTGGTGAGCGGCCTTGCCGGCGATCCCGAACGAACCGAGTAGGGCCCGGCGTTCGGTCTCGGTCACCAGGATGGTGTCGTCGATGTTGTCGAGGACGGTGACCTCGAGGTCGACCTGCTCGTGTTCCTGGGCGAAGTACCCGATGGTCACGTTGGCCCCGATGTCGATCTCGCCGGTGGATGGTTCCTGCACACCGGCCAGGCACCGCAGCAGGCTGGACTTTCCGGCGCCGTTCCGGCCGATGATCACCGCTCGATCGCCGCGCCGGCAGTGGAATTCGACCTTTTCGAGCACGGTGATCGGGCCATAGCTGACCCCGAGGTCGATGGTCCGCAGCGGGACCTCGCCCGAGCGCCGCGGCACCGGGAGCGCAAACTTGCTCTTCTTCTCCCGTTTGTGCACCTCGGTCTTGGCCGATTCAAGCCGTTCCACCCGCTTGTCCAATGACTTTGCGATCCGGGCCCGACGGTTGGTGCTGCCCCGCATGGAGTCGGCCAGCGTCGACAGTCGTTTGATCTCTCGGCCCTCCAGCTGGGCCGATCGCTCACGCTGGCTCTGATCGGCTTCGAGTTGCACCACATAGGAGGAGTAGGTCCCCTTGAACTCGTGAAGGCGCCCATCGGAGAGATGGAGCACCTTGTCGATGGACCGGTCGAGGAGTTTCACGTCGTGGGAGACCACCAGAATTGCCCCCGGGAAACCGCTCGAGCTCGTCCATCAGCCATCGTTTGGCCGGCAGGTCGAGGTGATTGGTGGGCTCGTCGAGGATCATGGTGTCCGGGCCCTGGAAGAGGATCCGGATCAGGTCCACCCGACGGCGCTGGCCACCCGAGAGGCTCTCGAGGTCGTCGAGCAGGAGCTCCTGGCGGAGGCCGAGGCCGTCGGCCAGCCGGGCCATGATCGACTCGGCCTCGTAGCCACCGTTCTCCCGAAACTGCTCCTCGAGGTCGGAGAAGAGCTCGATGTTCTCGGCGCTGGGATCCTTCTCCATCTGGGTTCGGGCCTTGTTGAGGGCGTCGTCCAGCACATCGAGGCCCCGACCCGACAGGACGTGTGAGAAACCGTTGGGCTCGAGCCCGAGTCCGTGGAGTACGGGAACCTGCGGCAGGATGCTGTACGTCCCACGGATGCGTGCATTGCCGGTCGAACGCACGTTTCGACCGGGCTCGGCGACGATCACCGAAAGAAACGTCGACTTTCCGGTGCCGTTGCGACCGACCAGTGCGACCTTCTCGCCCGCGCCGACCACGAACGACGCATCGCGGAGCAGGGTGCGGTCACCGATCTCGATGGTGAGGGAGGAGCCGACGATCATCAGAGGTGTGGCGACCGAACGAAGTCCGGACCAGATGTCCGGGTCATGTCGGCGGAGTACCGGCGTGATCAGCCGTTCTCAGTCTCCCACACCGGACTCGGGTCCCTGCCGCAGCCTTCGGTCATCCCCCCGAGACCAGTAGATCACCTCCGCGTGGGGGGCGTCGGGTCGTCGACTCGGTCGAGCCAGCCGGCAGGGAGGCGGACCGGCCGGGGACCATTGGTGTGACCCCGTGCGGTCCGGGTCGCCTCGAGCGGGAACGGGCGTGAGGGTCGAGCCCACCCAACAGCTGGTCCACCTCGGCACAGCGAGCTCGGCCTGGGCCAACGACCGCGCACCGGCGATCCCACCGGAAACCCGGTCAGGTACCAGCCGGCATGCTTACGGAACTGCCGTATCCCGAGGTCCTCACCGAAGGCCAGGCAGAGGAGGCCGGCGTGGGTCCGCATCATCTCCGATGACCGCGCCCAGGTTCGGTGGATCCTGCAACGTCCGTCCCGCCGAAGGCGTCCGCCAGGTCTCTGAACAACCAGGGACGACCGAGACAGCCGCGTCCCACCACCACTCCGTCGCATCCGGTGGCCGCCACCATGGCCAACGCGTCGGCCGCCTCCCACAGGTCGCCGTTGCCCAGCACCGGGATGGAGGTGATCAGCTCCTTCAGCTCGGCGATGGCCCGCCAGTCCGCCGATCCCGAGTAGAGCTGTTCGGCGGTCCGCGCATGGAGGGTGACCCCGGCCGCTCCCTCGTCCTCGGCGGTCCGACCCGCTTCGGCGAAGGTGAGGTGATGGTCGTCGATCACCCATCCGCAGTTTGACGGTCACCGGCACCGACCCGGCCGAGGCCACCGCGGCGGCGATGATGGCCCGGAACAGGGTCCGGTGGGCGGGAAGGGCGGCACCGCCTCCCTGGCGGGTCACCTTGCCCGCCGGGCATCCGAAGTTGAGGTCGATGTGGTCGACGCCGACGTCGCCGACCAGAAGATCCACCGCGTCCCCCATCACCCGTGGGTCGACGCCGCACAATTGGACACTCCGCACCGGCTCGTCCTCACCGAACGCGGCCATGGCCAGCGTTTTGGCATTGCCCTCGACCAGCGCCCGGGCGGTGATCATCTCGCTGACGGTGAGCCCGGCGCCGAAGCTCCGGCACAGGCGTCGGTAGGCGATGTTGGTCACGCCGGCCATCGGAGCCAGCACGACCGGCGGGTCGACGGCGATCGGGCCCAGTTTGAGGGCAGGCATCGCCGTCGCTCACCGATCCGCCCGGGCCCACAGGTCGGTGATGGCGACATCGATACTGGCCAGAAGGGAGCGAAGCAGCGGCAGGGACAGTCCGATCACGTTGCCCGGATCGCCGTCGACCCCGTCGATGAACGGCGCCGATCTGCCGTCGAGGGTGAACCCACCGGCAACCCCCATCGCCTCGCCGGTGGCCAGGTAGGCATCGAGCTCGGCGTCGGTGGTCACCCCGAACCGAACCGTGGTGCCGGCGACGCCCGATGCCTGGCGTCCGCTGGCCTCGTCGATGACGCAGTGCCCGGTGAACAGCGTGCCGCTCTGACCGCGCATGGCCTGGAGCCAAAGGCGGGCCTGGTCGACCGATGTCGGCTTGCCCAGCGACCGGTGCTCGAATTCGAGCATCGAGTCGCACCCGACAACAACGGCACTGCCGGCCTGATCGGCCACCGCCCGGGCCTTCGACTCGGCCAGCAGGGTGACCAACGCAGGAGTGTCGTCGGCCACCGACGCCGTCCTCGATCACCCCACTGACCACCACCTTGGGGTCGAAGCCGGCATCTCGGAGCAGCCGTAGCCTGGCCGGCGACCCCGAGGCGAGGACCAAGGTGCGTTGCGGCATGGAGAGAGCGTAGACAGCCGGGCGCAGTACGCAGGACCGATGGGTCGGCCGGCAGGGTGGCGGGCGTGAGCACGACAAGATGCCGCGATCCTTGTGCATGGCCGAAACCGGTATCACCCTGGCGCCCACCCAGGTCGACCCGGAACTCGACGGCGACCACGAACGGATGTCCCACATCGTGCTGGAAGGATTCGTTCCGGAGAAGGGCGACTACATCCGCGCCGGACCGTCGGTCGTGGAGGGCATGGTCAACGGGACCGCGGTCAAGGCCCTGTGCGGCAAGATCTGGGTACCGGGTCGCAATCCCAAGCGGTACCCGCTCTGTCCTACCTGTCGGGAGATCGCCGAGTCCCGTGGGTGGAAGGTTCCGGCGGGATAGCGGGCCCGGCGTCTCCCCGGTCGAGTGGGCGTCAGGTTGCGGCACCTCTCGGCCGGCGTGTCAGGTCACACGGGTCATCAGGGCTCTCCATGCGAACGCCCCGTCAGGTGCCCGGGTGATGATCATCCGAACCGGGTCGATTGTCTCCACGGTCCACCCGTCGGCGAAGCTCGAGGAGAGCTCTTCCTCGGTCACCCGCCGGGGCCCGAACTCACCCGGTTCCCGATCGCTGAAGCACAGGAGGAGAAGCCGTCCGCCGGGCCAGGTTGCCGCCTGAGGCTGGCGACGTACCGAGTCCGCTGATCGTCGTCGAAGACATGGAACAGACCCGAGTCGATCACGGTGTCGAATTGCTCGCCCAGGGAGGACAGATCGAGGGCGTCACCGAAGAGAAACCGGACAGGGAGACCACGTGACCGGGCCTTTTCAACGGCGAAGGCGGATCGCCTTCGGGGAGGTGTCCAGGCCGGTGGCTTCGAATCCCCGTGCTGCGGCGAGAAGCGCATGCTCGCCGGTACCGCAGCCCACATCCAGGACCCGCCCTCTGAGCCCACCCGCGTCGATCAACTCGAGGAGGTCTGGTTGCGGTGCGCCGATGTCCCAAGGGGGAGTCCCGTCGTAGGCGGCATCGAAGTCCCGACCGGCCACGCCGTTGGCTCTGGGTCATCTCGACGTCAGTCGATCCGGTCCAGTCGGAACGCCTCCAACGGCACCAGGTCGCCCGAGTCATCGAGTCCCAGCGTGATGATCTCGCCGGTAGCTCTGTTGCATGATGAGCAGGTTCCGATCCAACAGTGCACCAATTCGTCCTCGATGGTGTGGTCCAACGACGGCAGGATCGACTGGCCGCATCGGGGGCAGATTCTGGCCTCCGCCATGATCCGACGATAGCTCGCAGCAGTCTCCGAGTTGGGTAGGGTAGTCCCGGTGGCCAGGAAGAGGCGTGCGATCGCCGAGATCTTCGCAACCACGGTCGGGATCCGGATCAGCACCGGCGAGCCTGTGGGATCATCTGGCGCCCGAACCCCCCGCACCGATGACCGGCATCCTCAGCCTTTCCGAGTTGCGCGCCGCTCGTAGGGTGGCCGCACGGCGCCGGTCGCAGGGGATGCCCGACAGATCGCCGGCTGCGGAAGACCAGCCGAGCGCCTGGCTCCTGCTGGCTCCGCCGATCCAGGCGTCGTCGAAGCACCACTCGACCGATCCCGCGGGTTAGGGCCGGGTGCCGACGGTCATGGGCAGCGACTCGTAGCGTCTCACGAACGGTCCGGGAGCGATGCGACCGTGTTGCAGGTCGACCTCGAAGGAGGGCATGACCCTGAGGAGCTCGTCGAGCACCACTCGGCCCTGAAGACGGGCAGCGGCCGCGCCGATGCAGTGGTGTGGACCGTTGCCGAAGGTCAGCATTCGACCGAAGCGCCGGGTGATGTCGAGTTGGTCGGCAGTCGGACCGAACTCGCGGGGATCCCGGTTGGCCGATCCGTAGAGCAGGTGGATCTTGGTCTGCGCGGGGACGTGGGTTCCGGCAGGACCACATCTCGGGTGGTGGTTCGAGAGAGACCCTGCACCGGGCTGGTGAAACGGAGCAGCTCTTCTACCGCCCCGCCGATCGATCCAGGGTCGTCGACAAGCAATCGACGCTGATCGGGATAGTCGCAGAGGGCGACGGCGGCTCCGCCCAGCAGGCCGCCGGCGGTGTCGTTTCCTCCCGCGATCATCACGAAGCAGTAGCCGAGTATCTCGTCGAGTTCGAGGGGACGGCCATCGACTCTGGCACTCACCAGGTCCGACAACATGTCCTCGCCCGGGTTCTGCCGGCGCCAGGCGACCAGCTCGGTGAAGTAGCGGTACAGGCTGCCCAGCGCCCCGGAGGCATCGCGGACGGTGTTCCCGGTGGCGTTGGCCTGCACGATGGCGTCGCTCCAGATGCCGAACTGCCCACGATCGCTCTCCGGTACGCCGAGGTAGCCGGCGACCACAAATGCGGGGAGCGGCCCCGCCAACGCCTCGATGAAGTCAGCTTCACCGGCTTCCACGATCGTCGCCAGGCGCGCCCGCACGAAGGCGCGCACTGCCGGTTCGAGATCAAGGACCCTACGGGGCGTGAACCCACGACTGATCAGCCTCCGGTAGGTCGTGTGCAGGGGACGGTCCATCATCACCAGCGTCGGCTTCAATCCGAGTTTGAGGATCTCGTCCTCTTCGAAGGTGAGGCCCTGAGCCGACGAGAAGGTGACCGAATCCGAGGCGGCACGGAACACGTCCTCGAATCGGGAGAGCACCCAGTATCCCCTGCGAGGTCAGATGGACCGGGTCCTCGTCGCGGAGCCGTCGGTAGACCGGGTAGGGGTCCTGGTGGGTGCTGGAGTCGAGCGGGTCGTAGCGGAGCGGTCGGGTGTCGGCCATGGCATGGATCGTGGTGCGGAGTCAGGAGGAGACGAGCTCGCCGTGGTCCCGACATCGCGCCCGGTAGCCACCGGGTGTCACCGTCACGGTCAGCCGCCGACCACAGGTAGGGCAGAATCGAGGGGGGTCGAGTGAGCGTGCGCACCCGGGACACCCCGGTGATAGGCGACCGCAGCCGGTGCAGTGATCGGTCATGGCCGACCCCGGTTCACAACACGCCGGTGAGCGCGCCGACCGGCATGCGAAGGTCGGAGAGCATCTGGAGGTCCTCTTCGGGCGATCGGCCCAGGGTGGTCAGGTAGTTGCCGACGATCAGCGCGTTGATGCCCGAGGTCATCCCCAGCGACTGCAGCTCGCCGAGGGTGATCTCCCGTCCGCCGGCATAGCGGAGGATCACGCCGGGGAGGCCGAGGCGGAAGAGCGCGATCCAACGGATGGCTTCCCAGGCGGCAACCGGCTGGGCCTCTCCCCAGCGGGGTTCCGGGTCGGGGATTGAGGAAGTTGAGCGGAACCTCGGTGGGATCGAGATCCTGGAGCTGAAGGAGCAGCTCGATGCGTTGCTCATCGGTTTCACCCATTCCGATCAGAGCTCCGCAGCACAGCTCCATGCCGTGCTCTCGCACCAGAAGGCAGGTCTCCCTGCGCTCGTCCCAACTGTGGGACGTCACCACGTTGGGGAAGAAGGAGCGAGAGGTCTCGAGGTTGTGGTTGTAGCGGTGGACGCCACCCTCGGCCAGACGCCGGGCCTGCGCGTCGGTCAACAGGCCGGCGCTGACGGCGACGTTGAGCCCGGTCTGGGCACGGATCATCGGGACCAGCTCGAGGATCCTGGCCAAGGTTCGCTCGTCGGGACCACGGACAGCCAGGACGATGCAGAACTCGGAGGCGCCGGCCGACCTGGTCTCTCTGGCCGCTTGCAGGACCTCGTCGGCATCGAGGAAGGGGGTGGCCTTCACCGGTGTGTCGAACTGGGACGACTGGGAACAGAAATGGCAGTCCTCGGGACACCCACCGGTCTTGGCCGACAGGATGCCCTCGACTTCGACCTCAGGCCCGCACCAGGCAATCCGGACCTGGTGGGCGAGGGCGGCCAGCGAGGTGACCCATCGGTCGGGAAGCCCGGCCAGGATGGTGAGTTCGTCACCGGTCAGCAGGCGGCGCTCGTCGAGAAGAGCGGTTTCGGCCGCGCTCACTATCGCCCGGGCCGCCGCGGGTTCGATATCCGGGCGAGCGGGCTCGGCTCTGGGGCGCCTGCGACTGGGCGCGGCGAGCCGCGACAGTGGTACGGATGGAGGTGGCAGAGGTGTCACCGGGCATGCCGTTACGGTAGTTGGCGCGGGCACCAACCGACAGAAGACAGGGGACCGCCGTGGCATGGGACTTCTCCACTGAACCCGAGTTCGAAGAGCAGTTGGCATGGATGCGAGAGTTCGTCCGCCGGCAGATCTTCCCCCTCGAGACCCTGTCGCTGAGCTACGACGCAATGCTCGAGGCGGTCAAGCCCCTCCAGGACGAGGTCAAGGACCGCGGGCTGTGGGCCTCGCACCTGCCTCCCGCACTGGGGGGTGGCGGCTTCGGCCAGGTCCGGCTCGGTCTGATGCACGAGATCCTCGGGCAGACGCCATACGGCCCGGTGGTGTTCGGCAACAACGCCCCCGACTCCGGCAACGCCGAGTTGTTGGCGATCGGCATCGAGTCGTCGGGCAGGGAGGAACATCGCCAACGATGGCTCCTGCCCCTGCTCGACGGGCGGATGCGCAGCGGGTTTTCGATGACCGAGCC
Organism: uncultured Acidimicrobiaceae bacterium; assembly: GCA_963734395.1. GTDB lineage: Bacteria > Actinomycetota > Acidimicrobiia > Acidimicrobiales > RAAP-2 > Bog-756. The sequence goes on from CAVTGY010000007.1 coordinate 292,364, forward strand.
GGGCGCCGGCGCCGATCCGACCATGATCGCAACCACCGCCGTTCGCGACGGAGACGAATGGGTGATCAACGGACACAAGTGGTTCACCAGCAACGGATCGGTGGCCGACTTCCTCATCGTGATGGCGGTGACCAACCCGGACGTACACCCCTACCAGGGTTGCTCGATGATCGTCGTTCCTGCGGACACACCCGGGGTCGACATCGTCCGCGACGTGGCCACCATGGAGGACCCGGTCGAGCATTTCGGCAAGTTCGGTGGCCACGCCGAGATCCTCTATCGCGATGTCCGGGTCCCCTACGAAAACCTGGTGGGGTTGGAGGGCGAAGGCTTCCTGTTGGCCCAGAAGCGGCTCGGACCTGGCCGCATCCATCACTGCATGCGCTGGTTGGGCCAGTCGAGACGGGCATTCGACATGCTCTGTGAACGTGCGGTTTCCCGGACCACCCACAATTCGCTGCTGGCCGAAAAGCAAACCATCCAGAATTGGGTGGCCGACTCGCGGGCCGAAATGACCGCGGCCCGCCTGATGACACTCCAGGCGGCCTGGAAGATGGACAACGAAGGTGCCTCCGCGGCCCGGGTGGAGATCGCCATGATCAAGTACTACGGCGCCGGCGTCCTCTACAACGTGATCGACCGGGCGATCCAGATCCACGGGGCCCTCGGCTTCTCGACCGATCTGCCACTCGAGTCGATGTACCGGCACGCACGAGCCGCACGCATCTATGACGGGCCCGACGAGGTGCACAAGGTGACCGTGGCTCGACAGACGCTCAAGGGGTACAAGCCGGTCGAGGTCCCGACCGAGCACGTTCCCACCCGACGGGTCGCGGCCAAGGAGCAATTCGCCCACCTGCTCGATCTGGAGACCGCTGATCGCTGACCGCTGACCAAGTAAGCGCGTGGGAGTGTTCTCGTACGAGCACCCCCACCTTGGTTGCCTACCTTTCGAAATTGGGCCCAAATATCGTGCGCGGACGATAATTCGGCCAATTTTCCAAAACCAACATGTCTGCCGGCTCTGCTCTACCCGGCTCTGCTCTGGCCGACTCTGCTCCGGCCCCTTGCCCGGTTCTGCCCGACCTGGCTCCTCGCCTCACCGCTTGGCGGGCGGGAAGATCTGCTCGAAGATCCCGTCGACTCCCGACCCGTGGAGGGTCATGCCCCCGTCGACGACGATGTTCTGCCCGGTGATGAAGCGGGCCATGTCCGAGCACAGGAACACCACCACGTCGGCGATGTCCTCTGGTCGGCCGATGCGTCCCACCGGCGTGGTCCGCTCGTACCGCTCCCGCTCGTGGGGGAGGAACTGGAGGAGCGGCTCGGTCAGTGGGGTGAGGATCATCCCGGGGGACACCGCATTCACCCGGATCTCGGGCCCGTATTCGAGAGCCGCCGATGCGGTGATCGCCGCCACTCCTGCCTTGGCCGCCGAGTAGGGGGCCTCTCCGGCGGCCGGGCGAGTTCCGCTGATCGAGGCGGTCGACACGATGCTGCCCCCGCCCGATTCTCCGCATGTGGGGTATGGCGGCGCGAAACCCCAAATAGACACCGGTCAGATTGACGGCCACCAGCCGACCCCACTCCTCGGGGGACCACTCGTGGAGCGGCGCTTGACTACCGGTCCCCGCATTGTTGAACAGGATGCTGATCCCGCCCATGGCGATGGCGGCGGCGTCGACGGCGGCGCGGAGACCGTCGGCATCGGTGACGTCTGCCGGGTGGGCTGTCCCGTCGATCTCCGCAGGCCAACTCGCCGGCTGCATCGCCATTGATGTCGATGACGGCCACCGCCGCGCCCTCCTCGGCCATCCGCCGGGCCGTGGCCCGTCCGATGCCTGACGCTCCTCCGGTGATCACGGCCTTGTGGCCCTACGAGTAGTCCCATCGCCGCCCTCCTTCCTTTGGGCGACGACGCTACGCCAACCGGTCGACCGTCGTCGCCACGGGCCGTGACTGAGGACGGCGACGAAAGGCGAAGTGGGCCTTGACCGAGTCGTCGGTTGGCGGGTCGCCGTTTTCGTTCATCTCCTCCAACAGAGCGAACTTCGCCTCCAGCGCCGATCTGATCGTCGAGAGGCTCACCGCCAGCTCGCCTATCTGCTCGTGGTGCAACCGGTACTGGTACTCACCGACGTTCTCGAAGATGCGTATGTCCCACTGCGACCAGCCGTGTTCGGTCGAGTACACGTCCATGATCACCACGTTGCCGTCGAAGTCGTACACCCAGGGCGGCTCGTCGCCCAATCGCTTCAGCTCGCCCACGGTGTTGACATCGAAGATGAAGAGCCCGTCCTTCGACCAGATGGTCGTAGGCGGCGGCGAACATCGAATTCCAACCCTCGAACGTCATCAGATGATTGAGGCTGTCGAACACGCAGATCACCACGTCGAATCGTTCGCCGAGCGAGAACGACGCCATGTCCCCTTCGATGAGACGGGCCCGGGGGACCTTGTCCCTGGCCAGGGCCAGCATCTCCGGGGACCGGTCGAGACCGGTCAACGAGTGGATCGTGGGCAGATGGGCGAGGATCGAACCGGTACCGCACCCGAGCTCGAGGAGGGTCTGCGCCCCGGGGAGGTGCCGTTCGATGAGTCCCTGTACGCGGCAGGCTCGGGGAGCCGGGTCGTCCATCACTGCGTCGTAGAAGCTGGAGAACCGCGAGTAGTCAGACATCGACAGAACCGTGTCACCTCGCGCTCCGGCTCGGTGGCCTTAGGACACCTTCAGTGCCGGTACCACCTCGGCCATGAATCGTCGGAGGGTCTCGTCGCTCGGGTAGTCCCGAAGCCACAGGATGAGGCCACGGCAGCCGGCGTCCAGGTAGGCCTGGGTCTTCTCGATCACCTGCTCGACGGTGCCCACCAGATTGTCCGCCAGATAGCGATCGGTCGGGGTGCCGCCATCCAGCTCGCCGCCTCCCTCTGATTCGCACCAGGCCAGCGTCTCCTCGTGGGTGTCGAAGAGCCGGCAGTCCGGGCCGTGGGTCCGGTTGATCTCCTCGAAGGGCCGTCCTATCTCGTCGCAGTAGTCGGCCAGCAGGCGCGATTTGCGTTCGAATGCCTCCAGTCCCACCTGCCAGTTGGTCAGGTCGGCCCGGCGGGCGGCGATGCGAAGGTTGACCTTCTCGCCACCTCCGCCCACCAACACCGGCGGCAGGGACTGGATGGGCTTGGGGTCGCAGTACGCGCCGTCGAAATGAAGGTGGGCGCCGTCGTAGGTGACCGTCTCCTCGGTCCACAGACGTCGGACCACCTCGATCGTCTCGTCGAGCACGGCCAGGCGCTCTGGATTGGACAGGTAGTCGTAGCCATAGGAGTGGTACTCCTCGTGGAACCAACCGGCCCCCAGTCCGAGGATGAGACGACCTCCCGAGTACACGTCGACGCAGGCGGCCTCCTTGGCCAGCAGGCCGGCGTTTCGGTAGGAGGCACACGTCACCAACTGGCCCAGGCCCACCCGCGTGGTCTGTTGCGAGAGCGCGGCCAGCATGGTGAACGCCTCGAACACGTGCGTCGGCTCGCGACGTGGCACCGTCTCGACATGGTCGTAGACCCACAGATGGTCGTACCCGAGCAACTCGGCCAGCTGGGCCAGCTCCACCGACCTCGCCCACGCGTCGGGACCGCTCCAACCGGTGTACTCGAGCTTCCAACCCTGGGGGATGAACACCCCGACCTGCACCGAGCCGCCGATCACGCCGGGAACTCCCACCACTGGACCTCGCACATCATCGGGAGCAGGTATTTCACGTACATCGAGTGGATCTTGACCACCTTCTGATCGTCCATGTGGAGGTCGATGATGTCGACCCTGTCGTCGTGTTCGCGGAAGGCGACCGCCCTGTCCCGCACCCCACGCAGCTCCTCCAGCGATCCGACCGCAGAAGCCGAAGTGGTCCATGCGGGGACCGCTCATCGGGTTGTCATCGGCGATGAGGAAGATGAACTGGTCCCAGTGCACGCACGAGAGGATCAGGCGGTGGCGGTCGTCGGTCATCGCCTCGATCTCGTCGAACCCGAACACCTCACTCCAGAATCGGCAGATGTCCGCCCGATTGCTTTCGTCGAGGGCATCGGGTGCGAGGCTCATGGCCACGTGGTTGAAGTGGGGGTTGCCCGACGGGTAGATACGGGTGTGTCATCAGGCTCCTCCCACCGGGATGGCCTCGGCGCCCTCGGACAGTCGGGGGACCACCATCACCTTGCCGGCGTAGCGGCCCTCGGCCAAGCCCACCAGCGCGTCGGAGATCAGGTCCAGACGGCACGTCCTCGGCCTCGATCAGCAGCTCGGTCGGGAATCCGTCGGAGGACAGCAGGTCGAGCGCCTGCTCGAAACCCCCCTTGTCGTAGATGAACGAACCCACCACGTTGAGCTCGTTGAGGACGAACCGGTTGGGGTCGAACTTCGGGTGTTCGATGCCGGCACCCACCAGGGCCAGGGTGCCCCCTCGACCCAGCTGGTGGAACCCGGCCTCCATGGCCGCCTTCTTGCCCGAGCACTCGAGTACCACGTGCGCAGCGTGGTCGGAGATCCGCTCGGGCTCCCACGGAGGAAAGACCTCGAGGTCGGCGGGATCGAGCACCTCGGAGGCACCGAGACTTCCGGGCCAGCTCCTTGCGCCGTTCGCCGGGTTCCACCGCGATCACCGGTCCGATGCCCCGGGCCACCAGGGCGGCGATGGAGAGGGCGCCGATCGGGCCGGCACCGATGACCATCACCGTGTCGCCCACCGACACACCCGACCGGGTGATCCCGTGGAGCGCCACCGCCAGCGGCTCGGCCAGCGCCGCCTTGCGTGCCGTCAACCCCGGTGGCAGGCGCACGAGTGAGACCGCCCGAACCAGCACGTAGCGGGCAAAGGCGCCGTCGTGGCCGTCGGCGATCGAGCCCCGACGGTTCTCGCACTGCGAGGGCTTCCCCTCGAGGCAGCGGCGGCACTGCCCACACTTTGGCGACGGGCCGCCGACCACCGTCTCGCCGATCTCCCAGCCCTCCACCCCCTCACCGAGGGCGACGATGGTTCCCGAGAACTCATGCCCGGCGATCAGTCCCGGCTTGTCCCCCCATCCCTCGAGCAGCATGTGGATGTCCGACCCGCAGATCCCGCAGTGAGTCGATCTCCACCAGTACCTCACCGGCACCGGGCCGGGGCACCGGCCTCTCCTCCACCACCACCTCGCCCGGCCGTCGATAGACGGCGGCCGGCATCACCTCGGGCAGATCCACCATGACCCCACTTCCCCCAGACGTCATCTGACTCGGGCGCCACTCTAGGACAGGTACCGTCACCGGGCACCACCCGCCCAGATCGACTCGGCGGCGGCGACCGTCTGTTCGAGGAGCATGGCGATGGTCATCGGCCCCACCCCTCCGGGAACCGGGGTGATCATGGCGGCCCGCTGCCGAGCTTCGTCCAGGGCGACGTCGCCGGCGTTGCCCGGGCCGTAGCCGGCATCGATCACCACAGCGCCCACTTTCAGCCAGTCGCCGCGTACCAACCCCGGCTGCCCGACGGCGGCCACCACGATGTCGGCCGTGCGCACCACCTCGGGCAGACGGCTGGTGTGGGAGTGACAGAAGGTGACGGTGGCGTTCCTGCCCAACAGCAGCATTCCCATGGGCTTGCCCAGGATCGGACTGCGTCCGAGGACGACGGCGTGCTTGCCCGATGGGTCGACGCCGTACTCGTCGAGAAGGCGGATGATCCCGGCCGGCGTGCACGACCAGTAGCCCGGGAGACCGAAGGCCATGGCCGCGAAGGAGTGCATGGTGACACCGTCGACGTCCTTGGCCGGATCGATCGCCTCGAAGACCGCTCGCTCGTCGAATATGACCCGGGAACGGGATGTTGCACCAGGATGCCGTCCACCGCCGGATCCACGACAGGGCGGTGACGGCGGCGACGACCTCTGCCGTGGTCGATTCGGCAGGGAGATCGACCAGCCGTGAGGTGATCCCGGCGGCTCGGCAGCGCGCCTGTTTCATCGTCACGTAGGTCACCGAGGCCGGATCGGCGCCGACCAGGACCGCGGCCAGGCAGGGCGGCGGCCCGGCCCGGGCACCGAAGCGATCGGCGCGTCGGGCCGTCTCGTTCAGCAGTCGCTGGGCCAGGGAGGCCCCGTCCATGAGCAGGGCCCGCGGTCTTCGCGCCCTTCGTTCATGAGCACTCGACGGGGCTCACCCGCGCGCCGGTCTCAGTAGCGGTAGGTATCGGGTTTGTACGGGCCGTCCACCGACACACCGATGTACTCGGCCTGTTCCTTGGTCAGCGTGGTCAGTCGGACTCCCAGGGCGTCGAGGTGCAGCCGGGCCACCTTTTCGTCGAGGTGCTTGGGAAGCACATAGACCCGGTTCTCGTAGTCGCCGGCGTTGTTGAACAGCTCCATCTGGGCCATGGTCTGATTGGTGAACGAATTGGACATCACGAAGCTCGGATGCCCGGTGGCGTTGCCCAAATTGAGCAGACGGCCCTCGGACAGGATGATCACCGCATGCCCGTCGGGGAAGACCCACTTGTCCACTTGGGGCTTCACGTTGACCCGTTCGATCCCGTCCACCTTCATCAGCCCGGCCATGTCGATCTCGTTGTCGAAGTGACCGATGTTCCCCACGATCGCCTGGTGCTTCATCTGCTTCATGTGCTCGGCGGTGATCACGTCCTTGTTGCCGGTGGTGGTCACGAAGATGTCGCCGGTGGCCACCACGTCCTCGAGGGTCACCACCTGGTGGCCGTCCATGACCGCCTGCAGCGCGCAGATCGGGTCCACCTCGGTGACCACCACCCTGGCCCCCTGACCCTTGCAGCGACTCGGTGCACCCCTTGCCCACGTCGCCGTAGCCGCAGACCACCGCGACCTTCCCGCCGATGAGCACGTCGGTGGCCCGGTTGATCCCGTCGATGAGCGAGTGCCGGCACCCGTACTTGTTGTCGAACTTGGACTTGGTCACCGCATCGTTCACGTTGATGGCGGTGAACAGGAGCTCGCCGGTCTGCTCCATCTCGTTGAGACGGTGGACGCCGGTGGTGGTCTCCTCTGACACGCCCTTGATCCCGGCAGCGACCGTGGTCCACCGGGCGGGGTCCTCGGTCAGGCCTCGGGTCAGGACCCCGAGCACCACGCCGAACTCCTCGGTGTCGGCCGTCGATGGGTCGGGGACCTGGCCGACCTTCTCGAATTCGACGCCCTTGTGGACCAGCAAGGTGGCGTCCCCTCCGTCGTCGAGGATCATGGTCGGCCCGTCGCCGGGCCACAGCAGTGCCTGTTCGGTGCACCACCAGTACTCCTCGAGGGTCTCCCCCTTCCATGCGAAGACCGGTACTCCCTTGGGCTGGTCGACGGTTCCCTCCGGCCCGACCGCCACGGCGGCGGCGGCGTGGTCCTGGGTGGAGAAGATGTTGCAGCTGGCCCAGCGCACCTCGGCACCGAGCGCCACCAGGGTTTCGATGAGTACCGCGGTCTGGATGGTCATGTGCAGGGAGCCGGTGATCCGGGCACCCTCTCAACGGCTGCTCGGCCCGGTGCTCGGCACGCATGGCCATCAGACCGGGCATCTCGTGCTCGGCCAGTTCGATCTCCTTGCGGCCGTACTCGGCGAGAGAGAGATCAGCCACCTTGAAGTGGGGTCGATGCTGCTCGCTGGTCATGGAGCTCCTTCGCTGTGGCCGGCGACGGGTGGAAGCCGGAGTTTGCCTGGTGCCGGATCTTGTCGCCCGGGCTGCAGGACATCCGGGTCGGGCCCACCGGTGAGGAGGTGCTGCGCCCCAGATCAAGACCCGTGAATCGTACCCCAAGTAGCGCCGTTCGCCGCCGCCGGCAGCACCGGGTGCCACCGGGGTCAGGGCGCCTCGAGCGAGGTGGTGAGCGGAAGGTCGGAGGAGGACTGGCCTACCGACAGGGTGTAGTCACCGGGGACCGTTCCCCAGGTCCCGTTGAGGAACGCCAGAAACGCCGAGGCCGGAACGGCCAGGGTGACCGTCCGGGTCTGCCCGGGTTGCAGGGTCACCGGATAGAAGGCCACCAGCTGAGCCGGCGGCTCGTCGGCAGCCGCCGGATAGGTCAGGTATGCCTGCACGACGTCGGTCCCTGCACGGGTGCCGGTGTTGGTCACCTCGACGCTCAACGCCACTTGGGTTCCAGGGCGGTGGACCACAAGAGTGCCCAGTGCGAATTGGGTGTAGTCGAGCCCGTACCCGAAGGGGAACAGCGGTTGGGTGCCGGTGGCGTGGTCGTACCGGTAGCCGACCTCGAGGTTTTCGGTGTAGTACGAGGTCAGGTTGACGCCGGGCCACTGGGCCGGCGTGGAGACCGCGGTGAGCGTGCTGGTCGCGGAAAGGTGACCGGCAGGCGTCCGGAGGGATCGACGTCACCGAAGAGCAGTGCCGCGATGGCGTCCCCGTCCTCCTCTCCCGGGTACCAGGCCTCGATGACCCCGGCCACCGATCCCAGCCATGGCATGAGCACCGGGCCACCGGTGTTGAGCACCACCACGGTCCGCGGATTGGCGGCGGCAACCGCCGAGATGAGCGCATCCTGGTCACCGGGAAGGGACAGGGACGGACGGTCGAAGGCCTCGGAGTTGTAGTCGGCGGCGAAGACGACGGCCACGCTGGCCCTGCGGGCAGCGGCGACGGCGGCGGAGATCTGATCGCTCACGTAGCTGAGTCCGAGGGTCATCGAGCTGGGGGTGAGCGACGACTCGCCCGACGGGGTCGATTTGGCGATCGGTGCCCAGTCCAGGTGAACCTTGTAGGGGTGGCCGCCGACCAGCGACACGGTCTCGGACCATCTCCCACGCGCATGGGTGAGGGTGTCGGACACCGCCGCTTGCCCGTCGAGGGTCAGGCTGGCCCCTCCGGTTCCTTGGAGCGAGAAGGTGTAGAGACCGCTCTGGGGAGGCGTGAGCGATCCGGTCCATGTGGCGAGGACGTCGGACCATCCGGCCGGAAGCACGATGTGGGAGCGGGTGGTGAAATGCGAACGGCCCAGACGACAGTGACTCATGGACGATCGAGGGGATGTCGCGGAGCCTGCCCACGGTGAGGGGAGGGATCGGGTTGCCCAGCAGCTGCCGGGTGGTGGGGTAGGGGCTGATGTCGGCATCGACGGTGGGCTCGACGATCGTGTAGGTGGGTGGGCCGGTGTCGGGATCGGTCTGGGTGAGGGTGAGGGTCAGCCCGTGACCCTGGCCCGACGCCGGGGTGAGGAAGGCTGGCGGGGACCGGCGGGAGCGCACGGGTGGTGCTCCCGCCGTCGGTGTAGCTGACGGCCACCCCGCCGCCGGCTCGCTGGCGGATGGCGTCCAGCGGGGTGGAGACGAACGGGGCGGTCACCTTGGAGCTGCCGAACCCGGTGGTGACCGGCGTGGTGGATGCGTCGGCGCCGATGACCGCCACCGATCGGATCGCGCGACGGGTCCAGAGGCAACACCGAACCGCTGTCCTTGAGGAGCACGGCCGATCGCTCGGCGGCGAGGAGGGCGAAGTCGGTGTGGGACTCCGTGTCGACCGGGGCACCCGGCGAGCCGATGTCCACTCGGCCGACCAGTCCGTGGGCGAACATCTGGGCCAGGACCTGCATCGCGGCGCTGTCCACGGCCGACTGGGGAAGCGCTCGTTCGTGCACCAGCGTGGCCAGTTGGTGGATGCTGCCCGGCTTGAGAAGGTCGGTGCCCGAGGTCAGAGCGGTCACCGGGTCGTGCACCGACCCGAGGTCCGATCGCACGAAGCCGACGAACCCCCACTGGCTCCAGCATGTCGAGCAACTGGGGATCCTGGCATTGATAGGTGCCGTTGAGCTGCGGGTAGGCGCACATCACCGACGAGACATGGGCCTGGGTCACCGCCGCCTTGAAGGGAGGGAGGTAGATCTCCTCGAGGGCCCGCGAGGACACCACGTCGTCAAGACCGCCCCGGTCGGTCTCCTGGCCGTAGACGGCAAAGTGCTTGGCCATGGCCAATGTTCCGGTGGACTGGATGCCCTCGATGTCCGCCACTCCCATGGCCGACACCAAGTCGGGATCCTCGCCGTAACCCTCGTACCCCCTCCCGTTTTGGGGAACCCGGTCGATGTTGAGGTTGGGACCCTGGATCACGTCGACTCCCTGGCCCGAGCGCCTCGGACCCCTCGACTTCGCCGTAGGCGCGGGCGATGGAGGTGTCGAAGGAGGCGGCGATGCCCAGGGGAGCAGGGAGTTGGGTGACATGGACGGCACCGAATGCCAGGCCCTGGGGCCCGTCCTGGAGCACCAGGGGCGGAATGCACAGTCGGGCAACGCCGGCGTTGACGTTCTCGTAGACACCCGAATCGAACAGGACGATCTCACCGAGTTTCTCCTGGACGGTCATCCTGGCGACGACCATTCGAGCCAGGGCGGCGGGTGAGTCGCCGTGGGCCATCGCCGACTCCAGCCACGGGCACTTGGAGGCAATGTCAGCGCCACCGCCGGCCGTCGGTGGGGCGCCCGATGGTGACGATGAGGTTCCCGAAACCTGGTCGAGGAACCGGTCGGGGACCGGGTTCTGCGCAACCAGGGCCACCGCCACACCTGTAGCGGCCACCACCACCAGCAGCGGCCAGTACCTTGGATTGCAATCCTCTCGGCATCCTTCGTCCATGGCGATCGGGGTTGTCAACGGGTTCGGTCACGGGCTCGTCGGTCAAACCTAGCGATCATGGTGAGGCGAGGGTCGTCGCCCACGAACGCCCTCATCGATCCGGCGTTGTCGAGCGAGATGCCGGTACCTACTGCGCCTGCGTCACACCTCGAGCTGTTCGAGGATGGACGCCGCCGGCGTCGTGCCGGGTTGTCTGCTCGATACGGTTTTCCGGGCCAGGGTCTGGATCAGCTGGTTGGCCGGGGTGGGTACGTCGTGGAGCCGGCCGATGCGGACGATCTCACCGTTGAGGTAGTCCGTCTCGATGTTCCCGGTACCCCGTTTCACGCTCTGCCACGAGGATCCGCCCTGCCGGGTCCGGCCGGCGATCTCTCCCAGCTGGAGGGAATTCGCCCGCCTGGTCCGGTCTTCGTCCTGGCTGGCCACCGGCATTCCCGCGGCGATCAGCGCAACTTCGCCCTCGGCGACCAGCACGCCCAGAAGACGTCCACTCCGTTGATCGGGTCCGCAGATCGCCTCGACCGCGTTGCCGAGATTGGTCAAGAGCTTGCGATTCTTCCACCGAGCAATGTCCGGGACGGCATTCGAGCTGAAGGTGGCCTTGGCGAAGTCAGCCGAGACTGCATGACTGGTGTCATCGGATCCACGGGGAAACCGGCCGATGTCCAACATCCCGGTGGTAGGTGTGGACCAGGCTTGCACCGTGCCGGGCTCGAGGTGGCCGGCCGGACACATCACGCAGACCGCGTAGACGTGCGGGAAGAACCGCAGCGCGGTCGGTTCGTTGGCGATGCCGTTCTGGAGGCACACGATCGGCGTCCCGACCGGGGCCACCTCGGCGAGATCGGCGAGCGCGGCCACGGTGTGTTGGCTCTTCATGGCCATGAGCACCACCGGCTGGTTGCGCCAGTCGATCTCCGAGGGGTGACCCACGGCAGGGATCTCCAGGGCGACGGACCGGTCGGGAGACTCGACCCTCAGGCCGCTGGCCCGGATCACGTCCAGATGCCGGCCGCGGGCGATGAGCGTGACCTCCAACCCGGCCTCGAACAGGCGGCCGCCGACCACCCCGCCGATGGCGCCGGCACCGTACACGACATAGCCCACGCGACTCATCGTCCCATGGCCGGCGGGTCGGGTGAGCGCCCCGCTGCCGACCTCTGCCGTTTGGCTCGGAGATAGTGTGTTATAAAGTAATTAAGTAATCATCAGCGCTATGAAGAGACCAGGAAGAGACCTGGAAGAGACCAGGAAGAGACCAGGAAGAGACCAGGAAGAGGAGGACCACATGATCGATCCCAGAGGAGGCCGCGGCCGGAGCCGACGACACGGCGGGGGAGCGGGCGAGGAGACTGCCATCGACCGAGGCCCTGGAGGGCTGGCTGACCGGGCGTCTGCCCGACGACTGGTTCGAGTCGCCGCCGTCGCTGACCGTCGACCGGGACGAGATCCTCATCGTCGGCCGGGTGTCGGCACCCGAGGTGGCCGACGGGGACGAGGAGGCGGCGCGTTCGGCTGCCGAAGCGGGACGGATCACCCGCTTCCGGGAGGAGACCCGAGAGGAGCGCATGGCCATCGCCCGCGAGCTGGAACACCGCTTCGGACGCAGTGTTGCCTGGGGCGCGGAGGCCGGGGGCACGCTCGCTCGGTGTTCACCAACCTGTCGGTGCCGGTCATGACTCGGCTCCGTCAACCGGAACGCCGGGTCCTCGACACGCTGGTCGACAGCGGGGTGGCCCGCAGCCGCTCCGACGCCCTGGCCTGGTGCGTCAAACTGGTGGCCCGCAACACCGATGAGTGGCTCAACGAGCTGCGGGTGGCCATGGAGACGGTGGAGTCGGTCCGCCAGCAGGGGCCGACGGTGGGCTGAGCGGGCGCACCGCAAACCGGAGGCGGCATCACCCCGACCGCTGGTCCGGTTGTCACTAGCCTGACAGGAGTGCCGAGCGTCGTTCGGTCGTCGAGTGCTCCTCGTCCAGAGGAGAACCGGAGCCGCACAGGCGGCGGGGACGGTTCGCGGCCGTGGCGGTGATGTCGGCAATCACGATCGCGTCGATCGCCGGGGTCGCGCCCGAGCGGAGCGGGGGCCGGCACCGAGCCGGCCACGCCGACCACCCCGGTGACCGCGACCACGGTCAACCCTGGCGGTCCCCCGATTCCCCCAATTTCTGCCAACCCGTCGTGGACGGTGTACCACGGCGACGCACTGGGTAGCGGCGTCGGCCCGACGGTCGCCACCGTCCACACCGCCGCCCCGGCGTGGAAGTCGCCCACGCTCGATGGTCAGCTCTACGGCGAACCGCTGGTGGCCGGCGGCCAGGTCTATGCGGCGACCGAGAACAACACGGTGTATGCCCTGTCCTCCATGACCGGAGCCATCGTCTGGTCGACCCACCTGGCCCCGCCGGTGCCGGCGGCTTCCCTCCCTTGTGGCGACATCCAACCGACGGTAGGCATCACCGGGACGCCGGTCGTCGACCCTCACGCGGCGAGATCTTCGCGGTGGCCGACGAGTTGGTGGCCGGGCGGCCCCGGCACACACTGGTCGGGCTCAGCACGTCGTCGGGCAAGCTCGAGCTGTCCGAGGATGTGGACCCGGCCGGTGCATTGACCCACCGCGCTGTTGCAGCGGACGGGTCTGAACCTCGACAGACGGTCAGGTGGTATTCGGATTCGGGGGAAATTACGGCGACTGCAGCCGCTATCGGGGATGGGTAGTGTCCGTCGATGAAGCCGGAGGACCGCCGAACGACTACGGGCTCGACGTCGGTGCCGGCGAGTCGCAGGGTGCGGTGTGGATGGGTGGTGCCGCGCCGGTCGTCGACCAGAATGGCGACATCTGGGTCAGCGTGGGCAATGGATCGGTTACCTCGGCCACCCACGCCTATGACTACAGCGACTCGGTGCTCGAGCTCTCCCCGTCCCTCCATCTCCTGCAGTTCTTCGCCCCGACCGACCTGGGCCGCCGACAACGCCGCAGACGTGGACATGTCGATGGCACCGGTGATCCTGCCCGACGGCCAGGTGGTCATCGCCGGCAAGTCCCGCATCGCGTTACCTCCTGGACGCGGGCCACCTCGGGGACATCGGCGGCCAACTGATCGAGTTGATTCGGTGTGCAGCGATGACGTCGACGGCGGTGGTGCGGTGGTCGGCACCACTGTCTACCTGCCCTGTCTGAGTGGGATCGTGGCGGTCTCCACCCAAGTCCTCGCCGCCGTCGCTACGTCTCGATTGGAGCTCGGGTGCCGGAGGTGGTCCTCCGGTGGTCGCCGCCGGCTTGGTCTGGAGCATCGGGCAGGACGGCACCTTGGTCGGTATCGACCCCACCACCGGGGCGGTGGACCAGCGGGCGAGACATCGGCGTGCCGGCCAACCATTTCCCCACGCCCGAGTGTCGGCGATCAGCTTCTCCTGGCTCCGGCAGCCTATCAGGTGGTGGCGTTCGCCGCCCCCGCACCGGGTGCCACCGGCGGGAATCGACCACGCGACCACCACCACCGCACCGGTGTCCAGTCCTCCGCCGGTCAAGGCCACAGACACCACCGGTGGAGGACTGTCCGCGGGCGAGCTGATCGCGATCATCGCCGGTGGAGCGGTGGCCGTGGTGGTGGCGATCTGGCTGTTCGAGCGGAGACGGAAGGGGAGGATCGACCGACCGGACTGAGGTCTCCCCGGGGCCGGGTCTACCCGTCCTCCCCACGAAGGGCGGTGACATCGAACTGCCGGACCGGATCGTCGAGCGGCAGGATCATCACCGGCTCCACTGACTGATGTCGTTCGGCGACCAGCCGCACCACCGTACCGAATGCGGCAAAACCCACCGCATGGCGGGCAAAGGCCATCGGCCCCTCTTTGACCTTCACCTCGACCACACCGGTTCCGCGCAGCGCCAGGGCCGACTGCTGCATGCGCTCCATGGCCGACTCACGGGCCGAGTACATCGCCTCGGTGTAGTTGGTCATCTCCACGTTCTGCGAGGCCTGCTTGATGGTCACCCCGGCCGTTCGGCGGGGGGCGTAGACGAAGCTTGCCCCGACCGCCAGTCCCAGCGGCGCCCAACCGGACGCCATCAGGAGCGTGAAATCGCGGCCCGACAGATCGGACACGAAGACCGACTCGGGCGAAGATCTCTTCGATCCGACCGGTCGGACCGCCGTGCCCAGCAGGGCGATGTCGACGTGATACCGGTGCACCTCCACCTCGATGTGCACGCCAACCACGCCGTGGCCCCCGGCTTTGGTGCACTCCCGGCGGATCCGGTCACTGGCCGCGGCGAACGAACGGGCGTACGCGCTCGACGCGTAGGTGATCTCGCCCTGGCCCCAATTCCACACGCCCACCGGTATCGAGTACACCGAAACGCCGCACACCAGCTCGGTCGGTTCCCAGCCGATGGAGTGAAGGGCGAGCTCCTCGTCGATGGAGAGATCCGATGTCATCGCCGCCACCCCGATCCGATCCGGTTCCGTCGGGATGGTGCCGGGCGAGAGCGGAGGCGGCCTCCAGCATCTCCTTCTTCATGTCGACCGCAGAACCGGCCGGGTCGCCCAATGGGTGGGGACCGCTCACAGCAGCCGCACCGTCGGACGTGGGACAGGGATCGGATCGAACTTCTTGAACCGCCTGACCCTGTTTCCGCGCAGGATGCACTGGAACTCGGCGTCACCCTCACCCAGCTCGCGCTCGCTGGTCGACATCGACGCGCCGTGGAGCGAATCGCCACCGAGCTGGGACCGCACGTTCTCGCGTGCGATCCGGCGGACCGCCATGCCGGCCTTGGCGGTCTGCTCGATCTCGATGCCCGCGCTCTGACCGGCCCAGACCTGGCTGGTCCCATCGGTGAGATAGGAGGTGACGCAGTTGGCCCAGACCCGGACCGATGCCACCGATGCGGCGATCGACACCGGTGCGTACCCCGCCTCGATCAGCTTGGCCAGACGCTGCCCGGCCAGGTAGGTGGTCCACGGACGTCCGTCCGCCGGCAGACCTCCGCCGCTCACGCTGACCGCGGTGCCCTGGACTCGGAACTCGAGGACATTCTGCCCGGCGAGCGGTTCGGTGGCGTCGAACACCCCGACCACGCCGTGGGCGCCGGCGGCCGACGCCTCCTCGATCATCCGCTGGTACGCCGAGGTGAATCCGGTGCCCCACGCATCTTCGATCCAGGTCTGCTCGTAGTTCTGACCCCAGCCCCGGTGCTCGGCCGAGACGAATCCGTGCGGGCACTGCCATCGCTCCGAGTAGCCGCTGGTTCCACCGGGGTAGGGCACGCCGAGGCCGCCGAGGCGACCGAGGCCTCCGAAGGGGGAGCCCATGCCGTACCACTGCCATTGCATGACGCAGAAGCCCTGGACGAAGCCGACCGGTTCCAGCCCCATCTGCAGGCACGCTGCGAAATCGGGCACCGTCAATGCCGAGGTGAACGCTCCCTCCTCGAACCGGCGGCCGGCCGCCTCGGGCAGATCGGGCGGTGTGGCGGTCATCAGTTGTCGAGCGAGATGATGGTGGTCGGTTTCTCCAGTGTCACCTGCTCCGAGGTCTTCGCCACCGCCGTCCCCAGCGAAAGGAACTCGATGGTGTGGCTGCCCCACTGGTGCGACTTCTCCTCGAGTCGCACCCCGACGATGCCGGTGGCACTCAGTTGGTTGGCCTCATCCTGCATTCGGGTCATGGCCAGCTCCCGTGCCTCGTACAACGCCTGGGTGAAATTGGGGAGCTCCACATTCTGGCCGGCCGACCCCAGTGTCTGGCCCAACCCGCGATGGGCGATGTGGTAAACGCAGGTTCCCATCACCAGGCCCAGGGGAATGTGGCCGGTCTGCATCAACGTCCAGAAGTCCTGACCCGAGAGATCGGAGGTGAACGGCTTGCCCAGCTTGTTGAGGTAGGAGCGACCGTCCTCCGCCTTGACCGCGGTACCGACGGCGATGAACTCGGCGGCGTCCTTCCCCCACTCGTAATAGTTGACGTCCAGCCTCACCCCGACCACGCCGTCGGCCCCCAGTTCGGCGGCCTCCTCCTCCATCCGGGTCATGGCCAGCTCGCGGGCTTCGTACATGGCCCCGGTCAGCTTGGTCAGCTCCTGACTGGTCCGCCACTTCCGGGTCTGGATGCCGGTGTGGTAGATCGACGAGCCCATCACAAATCCCAGGGGATGGAATCCGACCTCTTTGATCAACAGGAATTCGTTGACCGACAGGTCCGAGGTGAACAGCCCATGCTCGAGCTCTTCGAGACGATGACCCGCCTCTGCGGGCAGATCCTTGGGCGTGTCGCTCATGTGTTCCCTCCGATAACCATGCCCTCGAGTGCCTGACGGACCGACTGGCTGTGGGCGGCCTCGGTCTTGAGGGCGGCCAGCAATTGAGCCAACCACGAGTCCATGTCCACCTTCTGGCTACGGATGCGGATGCCGCCCGACGAGTGACCAATGGTGCAGCGGAGCGTGTCGTCCTCGACCTCGGCGTCGAACTGGTCGTCGGCCAGGATGATCCGGATCGAGCGGATCTCGTCGGACTTGCGGAAGCGGCCCCCGGAGCGTTTGACCTCCAGTCGCGACCCGAGCGCATCGGCCAGTTGGTCGGCGAGGACCTTGACCAGGATGCGCACGTCCGAGCCGTTCGCCCGCAAGGAGGCCGCCGCAAGCTCCAGGTCCATCGAGTCGTCGGCGTCGGTCACCTCGCGAACCCTAGTGCTCACCACCGGATCTCACCGTGCGTGGACCGCCGGTAGCCTTCCCTGCCGGGCGGGAGGATCTAGGGTCGGTGCCCGTGCTCGACGTCGCACCAGACCGCGGGGTCTTGGATCGGTGGGGCCGATTGTGGGGCGTGTGGCGGAGACCGGTGACGGTGGCGGTGGCATCCACCGCGGTGCTGCGGGTGGTGACCACGGTGGTCGCCCTGGTCAGCGCCTACGGGGTGTCGTTCCCCCACGTGGTGGCCCAGCAATCCGCTGGTCCTGGCCAACGTCTGGTCGCACTGGGACACCGGGTACTACCTCTCCATCGCCCAGCACGGCTACCCGTCCGGTGCCGCGCTGCACCAGCACCCGGGATCGATCCCGTCCTTTGCTGCCTTCGGTCCCGCCTACCCCGTTGTCGTCGCCGCCGTTCATCTGGTCACCCGGATGGACTGGGTGTGGGCCAGCCAGGTGGCCAGTGGGCTGGCCACCGTGGTCGGTATCGCCGGTCTGGTACACCTGGCCGACAGCGACCAGGGTGTGCAGGCCTCCAACCTTGCGGTCACCCTGCTGGTCGCCTTTCCGACCGCCTTCTTCCTCGTGGCCGGGTACCCCGAGTCGCTTGCCCTTGCCTTCGTGGTCTGGGCGTTCGTGGCGGCCCGCGCCGGGCACTGGCTGCTTTCCGGACTGGCCGCCACCGGGGCGGCGATGACCAACTTCTATCTGGCCATCGTGGTGGCCGCTCTCCTGGTCGAATGCTGGCAAGCTCGACCGGCGGGCAGTCCGTGGCCCGCCGGTTGGAGACGGGACATCGCCCGATCCGCATTCCTGGTTGTGCCGGCGGCCGTCTTCTTCGGGGTGTGGATGGCTGTGTGCGACCATCTCTATGGACAACCTCTGGCGTTCGTCCGTGCACAAGCCAACTGGAACCGGCACTTCGCCTTTCCCTGGACCCTGGCCCACCGGACCATCAGCGACCTGGTGCATCTGCGGTTCCTGGATACCTCGGTGGCCAGTGTCATGGAGCTGTTCGACAGCGTCACCGTGGTGTTACTGGCGGTCGTCACCGTGGTGGTGTTCGTCAGGATACGGCGCTCGTACGGCGTGCTGCTCGGGATCAGCTGGTGCGTGTACACCTTCCAGACCATCCTCTACAGCGAGACGCGCGAGGTCCTGGTCCTGTTCCCGTTCTTCATGGGCATGGCCCGGTGGGTGGTCGGCCACCCGTGGAGGGAGCGTGTGGTGCTGGCCTGCTTCCTTCCGTCCGCCTACTTTCTCATCGACCGATTCGTCAATGGTCGATTCGCCGGGTGAGCGAGCCGAGGTGGATCAGTGGACGCCGGCCGCATCGCGTAGTTCGGCGCCCTCCCGGACCAGCGGGAGGAGCTTCTCTCCGAACTCGACGGCGTCGACCAGGGGGTCGAAGCCCTTCAACAGCAATGTGGTGATACCCAGGTCGTAGTAGCGAAGCATGGCCTCGGCCACCTGCTCGGGCGTACCGACCAGGGCGGTCGAGTTGCCCGCGGCCCCGGTGAGGTTGGCCACCTTCATCCACAGCCGCTCGTCGTACACATCCTGATCGGCGGACATCTCGATCAGGCGCTGACGACCGACCGAGGTGGTGCCCCCGGTGTCCCGGTCCACCGAGAACGTCGCATTCTTGGCTCCGCCCAGACCCTGGTAGGTCTCCTTGGTGCCGCTCATCCGTTGCTTGGCCAGGTCGATCCGCTCGGCGGTCTCCGACGCGATCCACTCGGCCTTCTCCCACGCCTCCTGTTCGGTGTCGGCGATGATCGGCCGGAGGGAGATGCTGTAGCGAAGGGTTCGGCCCGACCTTGGCGGCGGCCTCCCCGATGGTCTCCATGCGGGCAGCGACCGCGGCCCTGGGCTCCCCCCAGAATGCGTAGACATCGGCCTGGGCAGCGCCGACGGCGATGGCCGGAGGGGACGCGCCGGCAAAGTAGAGGGGGATCCCCTCCGGGGTCGCCGGCTTGACCGAACTGAACGCCCCCTCGTAGCGGAAGAACTCACCGTCGAAGTCGAACGGCGAGTCCTCGGACCAGATGCGACGCACGATCGACATCACTTCGCCGGTGCGGCCGTAGCGGACATCGTGGGGAACGAAGTCGCCTTCCCTTCGCTGGTCGGCCTCGTCACCGCCGGTGATGAAGTGGATGGCGATCCTCCCCCCTCCGGTGAGGTGGTCCAGGGTGGCTGCCATCCGGGCGAGCAACACCGGCTGCACGAATCCCGGCCGGTGGGCCACCAGCACCTTGAGATGGCGGGTGCAGTTGAGCACCGCCGCGGCCACTGCCCAACCCTTCGGGGCCACCGCCCCGTAGCCGACCAGCACTCGGTCGAATCCGCCGTCGTCGTGGGCCCGTGAGATCCCGGTCAGGTAGTCAGGGTCGATGACCGGGCCGTCCATCCAGTCGACCACCGGACCATCGACCAGCGGCCCCTTGATCTCCGAAGCATCCCTCGTCCCCACCATTCCGATGATCTCGATCGGCATGCCCCGTGTGACCTCCACCTTTCTTCGCCTCCACCCGGACGTCCCGCGTCGGCGCATTGAGCCGATCCGCCGTTGATCCTTCGGGCGAAGACCCACTTAGACGCTAACATCTGCGTGGTGGACAGGGGCGTGAAAGCTTCGATATCCGACCGCACGCGACCACTTGTCGCAGTGGGATACGGGCCACGCTGCGTGCCCATCATGCAGCTGGCCGAGGCGGCCGCGGGCCTGTGCGACCTGCTGTGGATGATCGACACGACCATCCCCGGGATGCTGGAGATGGCAGATCTGCTCAACCGCTTCGGCCCGGTCATCGAGACCGGAGGGCTCGATGCCGAGCAGATCACCAAGGTCCTGTCCACCTACGCAGCCCGACGGGATGACCACCTACCTCGATGCGGGCATGGTCGACCTGGCGCAGGTGGCCGGCGCCATGCGGCTGCCGTTCCACAGCCAGACCGACGGCGATTGCGCTCACTGACAAGTCGTGCCAGCGCCGGGTGTTGGCCGAAGGTGGCCTGGCCATGCCGGCCTGTCACGTGGTCCGGCCCGATCAGTCCGAGCGGGACCTGGCCGCCATCGAGTCGGAGGTCGGCTGGCCAGCCGTCCTCAAACCCCGGTCGGCCCAGGGAAGTCGCTTTACCTTCCTGGCCCAGGATGCCGCCGAACTGGCCGGATTGCTCGACGCGTTGGGCCCGGGACGCCCCGACATGGTCCTCGAGGGCTACCTGGGCGACGACCCGGCCCGGTCCGACGACGCCTACGCCGCCTATGTGTCGGTCGAGAGCGTGGTGGCCGCCGGGGTGATCAGCCACCTGGCGCTCACCGGACGCTTCCCGCTGGCCGAAAACTTCAGGGAGACCGGCTTCTTCATCCCGGCCGCCCTCGATGACACCGACCGGCAAGCGGTCCTGCAGCTGGCCACGCGGGCCATCGAGGTCCTCGATGTCCGCACCGGCTGCCTCCACACCGAGGTCAAGTTCACCCCGGACGGACCGAGGATCATCGAGGTCAACGGTCGGGTCGGCGGCGGCGTGCCGGAGATGCTGGATCGCGCCGCCGGCGTTCCCCTTCTCGAGCTGACCCTCCGGGTGGCCCTGGGCGAGGAGGTCCGGATCGACGGACCGGTCGACACCCAGCGCATCGGTTACCGCTTCTTCCTCCAGCCACCGGCGGTGTCGGCCACGGTGACCTCGATCGATGGCATCAACAGTTTCCGTGACCATGCAGGCGTGGACACCATCAGCGTGCATCAGGGGCCGGGCGCCGACCTCGACTGGCGGGACGGGTCTCGTACCCACATCATGGCCGTCGTCGGATCGACCGAAGACTACGAAGGGCTGCAGGCGGTCTATCGACTGCTCCATCAAGAGGTGACGGTCACCTACGCTGATGTGAGGCACTAGTGGGAGTGCGGTTGAGCCCGGGCCGCGTCGGCCGGCCCGGGTTCGCCGACCGACGGGGCAACCAACCGGCCAGCTGGCGTTGCGCGTTGGTCAACAACATGCCCGACGGCGCATTCGAGGCCACTGAGCGTCAGTTCGTGGGCCTGCTCGACGCCGGATCGGGATGCGAGACCATCGAGGTGTCCCGACACACCATGGCCGGTGTCCCCCGCGGTGACCGGGCAACGGATCGGATCGCCGAGGAGTACGCGACCGATCGGGAGATCATCGAGAACCCGCCGGACCTGCTGATCGTGACCGGATCGAATCCGCTGGAAGCCGCGGATCGAGGACGAACCCTACTGGGCGGATCTGGTCGCACTGCTGTCCTGGGGGCGCGACAACGTGCCGTCGATGCTGTTGTCCTGCCTGTCGGCGCACGCCGCCCTGGCGGTGTTCGACGGCATCGAACGGACCAGATTGACCGCCAAGTGCACCGGCGTCTTTCCTCAACAGGCCGACCCCACCCATCCGTCTGGCCACCGGCTCGAATGCGCCGATCGTCCTGCCCCACTCCCGTCTCAACACGGTGGCCGAGTCGGCGGTCCGCGCTGCGGGTTATCGGGTGGCGCTGGGGTCCGAGGCGGTCGGCTGGAGTGTGATCACCAAGGCGTTCGGCGGCACAGAGGTGGTCCTGGTCCAGGGTCACCCCGAATACGATCCGTCCAGCCTGGTGCGGGAGTACCACCGCGACGCCCGGCGCTACGCGCGCAACGAGCGGGACGAGGTGCCCTGCCTTCCCGTCGACTGTGTGGCCCCCGAGGACTGGGCTCTGCTCCAGCGGCTGCAGGAGCGATTGGCCGAAGGTGATCGGGACCCCGCGCTGGTCGAATCGTTTCCGTTCGACGAGGCTGGGGCCCGCGCCGCCTGGCCGTGGCGCGGCGTTGCCACCCGGTTGTACGGCAACCTGTTGGCGCGCCTACCGAAGAGGAGCGGCTGAAGCCATGCACGACGAGACGATCGCCATCCACGGCGGCTACGAAGCGGATGGCACCCGGGCGGTGGCGGTGCCCATCTACCAGACCGTCGCCCACGACTTCATCGATGCGGCCCACGCCGGAGCGGTGCTCGACCTCGAGACGCCCGGGTTCCACTACAACCGGATCAACAATCCCACCTGCGACGTCCTCGAGAAACGGATCGCCGCCCTCGAGGGCGGGTCGGCGGCCCTGGTGGTGGCGTCGGGCATGGCCGCGGTCAGCTACTCCATCCTCACCGTGGCCACCGCCGGCTCGAACTGGTGATTGCGCCGCAGCTCTACGGCGCCACCTTCACCTACTTCGCCCACGTGCTTCCAACCCTGGGCATCGAGGCACGCTTCGCGGTCGATGACCGGGCGGAGTCGATCGGACCGCTGATCGATGACAGCACCTGCGCGGTGTTCTGCGAGACCATCGGCAATCCGGCCGGCAATATCGTCGACCTGGAAGCGGTCGCCGGGGTGGCCCATGACGCCGGCGTGCCGTTGATCGTGGACAATACCGTCGCCACCCCTCTCATGCTGAAACCGTTCGACTACGGGGCCGATGTGGTCGTGCATTCGCTGACCAAGTTCGTGGGTGGCCACGGCACGACCACCGGTGGCGCCATCGTCGACGGTGGACGGTTCCCGTGGACCGACCACCCGGAGCGCTTCCCGATGTTCAACGAACCGGAGCCGGCGTTCCACGGCGTCGTATTCGCCCGCGACTTCCCCGACAGGCCGTTCACCGTGCGTGCCCGTTCCATCCAACTTCGCAACACCGGCGCCACCCTCTCGCCCTTCAACGCCTTCCTCCTCCTGCAGGGCTTGGAGACCATGGCAGTCCGTCTCGACCGTGCACGAGGCCAACGCTCGGGCAATCGCCGACTACCTGGCCGCCGACCCCCGGGTGGAGTGGGTGAGCTTCGCCGGCTTTCCCGACCACCCGTACCACCACCTGGTGCAGCGGTACCTGGGTGGGCGGGTGCCGTCCATCATCACCTTCGGGGCGGTGGGAGGATACGAGGCCGGTCTGGCCTTCTTCGACTCGCTGCAGCTGATCAAGCGGCTCCTCAACCTCGGGGACGCAAAGACGCTGGCCATTCACCCCGCGTCGACCACCCACCGGCAGCTCTCCGACGACGAGCTGGTGGCCGCAGGCATCCGACCCGAGACCATCCGGTTGTCCATCGGGTTGGAGCACGTGGACGACCTGATCGACGACATCGACCAGGCGCTGACCCGGGCGACCGGCTGAGCAGGGCGAGGACCGTCGGACCGAGCTCATCAGGACCGCTCAGCCGATCACCCCTTCGATGCAGTGCTGGGCGTCGAGCACCGCCCGCAGACGGCTGGCGGGCGAGGGCAGATAGTGGGTGAAGTAGCGCACTCCTTCGGTGAGCACGCCGAGGAGCGACAGGTGCGGCTGCAGCCGACCCTCTGCGTCGTAGGGGTGGAAGTCCTCGCTGATGGCCACGCTGCCCACGGCGGTGTCTCCATAGCTCAGCTGGGTGAGGCGACCCTTGGCGTAGAGGCGGTTGAGTAGGAGCGAGCTGGAGCGGGCCAGCGAGGGGAGATCGAGATGGCCCCGGATGATGCCGTCGACGGTCACCGTGGTGGGCTGGTCCAGCTGGGTGGAGGTGAGGATGCCGCGGCCGTCGTCGGTGGCCCGGACTTCCGGGTCGGGTCCCAACGGGAAACGGGCCACGCCGGCATCGAGGAGGGCCAGGAGCTGCTGTGATCGGAGCGGTGGCGGCCCGGCCTCGAGTCGGTTGATCCGACCTCTCACGTTCGACTGGAAGTCGATGTAGGACTCGAGGGAGAGGCCGCCGAACTCTATGACCGAGCGAAGCTGATCGCGGAGGATCCGCAGCACTTCCTGCGCGGCCTTGACCGGGCTGCCGCCCACGGTCAGCGCCTCGTCCAGATCGGTCTCGACCATCTCGTAGACCTGCGCCTGGTAGTCGCGGTCAGATCGGTAGTGGCATCCGGCGCCCGCCAGTACGTGGCTGGCCGGGTCGAACCTGCCGTAGTGGGGCTCGAGCGTGTCGACGGCTTTCTCCCAGTGACCGTCGACCCAGCCTTCGGCCAGGACGGCCCGGGCTGCGGCGGACGCCTCGGCGCCACCCTTCAGGAATGCGGCATGGGTGTAATAGCGAGCCTGCATCTCGGCAAAGAGAAGCGGCAGCAACTCGGTGCGGAAGTCCACGTGCCGCCGGACCTGGGAGCCTCCTGTATGGGTCAGCGCGGCGAACTCCGCCGGCGTGCACACCACCGGCTCGTACTGACCGTAGGGATCGACGCCATGTGCCGACTTGGCGCAGTAGGGAACGCCGGATCGGGAGTAGAGGGTGATGACCGGCTCCCGCCCGGAGGGCAGGTAGCGCTTGCGGTTTCCCACATCCTCGAAGGTGCCTCCCCGCCCCACGGTGAGGGCGGTGAGCACGTCGAATGCCACCAGCCCCATGCCGGCCACCGCGATCGAGGATCCGGGCGGGGCGAGTTCGTCGAAGAACTCGACCGGGTACGGACGCAGATAGCGCACACCGGTTGGATCACCATCCTCGTCGTTCCAGGTGTGGCCGGAGGTCAGCACCACATGATCGACGACTGAGGGTCTCGCCGGTGTCGAGCAACACCGCTTCGCGACCACCGATCTGCGGCGAGATGTCGACCGCAGTGGCCCGGTGGCGAACGATCTCGAGGTTCTGAGGGGCGTCGGCCACCAGCGTGTCGTAGAACCAGTTCAGGTACTCGCCCATCAGCCGGCGCGGCAGGTAGTCGGTGGCTCGGATCGGCTCTCCCTCTGTGCCGATTCGGCATTCGTACCCCACCCAGCGGTAGCCACGGTCGACCGCCCATGCGTGCAGTCCGACCGCGTAGGGGGGCTGGTCGACTTCATCGGGGGAGGCGTACAGCGAGAGTTGTCCGCAGGCGTTGTTGAGGACCAGGAAGTCGGGCTGCTCCATGGCGTAGACGCCACCACCGAGCTGGCCCGGTTCCACCACGTGCAGGCGGATCGGCGTGTCGGAGCGGCGGGCCCGACTGACCGTCCGCTCCAGAACGCAGAGGCCCCACGAGCCGAGCCCGATGATGGCCAGCTCGATCATCGGGTGCCCGGGCAGGCAGAAGACGCACGGGGTGTGGATGCCGTGCGCGATTGGTGGGATGGACACTGCATTGTCATGCTCACGCCGGCCCCTTCTTCGGCATCGCCGCTGATCTACGGTACGCCGTCGACCTGGGTGAGGACAAGCAATCTGCGCCGAAGGACCAGGCAGCCGGGTAAGCTCGATGATCGCCCAGGTCGGAAGCTTCGCAGTTCCACGAGATGCGCCTGCCGCGACGAAGAGGGATATAGGGACGATGGTCGACGACTCGGGGAGTTGCCAGTTGGGTGCCATCACCGTCCACCGGCTGGGGTTCGGCAGCATGCAGCTCACCGGTCCCGGTGTGTGGGGTCCGCCCGGTGACCACGACACGGCAATCGCCGTCCTCCGGCGTGCGATCGAGTTGGGCGTGGATCTGATCGACACCGCCGACTCCTACGGTCCCGACGTGGCCGAGGAGCTGGTCCGGGAGGCGTTGCACCCCTATCCGGATTCGCTCAGGATCGCCACCAAGGCCGGGTTCACCCGCCCCGGCCCCGGTCAGTGGGTGGAGTGCGGCCGTCCGGAGTACCTGCGCCGACAGTGCGAGGGAAGCCTCCAACGCCTGGGGTGGAACGAATCGACCTGTTCCAGCTGCACCGGGTGGACCCGGCGGTTCCCGCCGAGGAGCAGTTCGGGGCGCTCAGGGACTTGCGCGACGAGGGGAAGGTGGCCGAAGTGGGCCTCTCCGAGGTGGGGGTCGAGACCATTCAGGCTGCTCGCCAAATCGTGCCGCTTGGTCAGTGTGCAGAACCAATACAACATCGCCATGCGGACCGCGGACGACGTCGTCGAGTACTGCGAGCAGAATCAGATCGGGTTCATCCCCTGGGTCCCGTTGGCCAGCGGGAAGCTGTCGAAGCCGGGCGGGCCCATCGACCGGATCGCAGGGCAGTTGGGTGCGACCGTCTCCCAGGTGAGCCTGGCCTGGCTGCTTCGTCGCTCGCCGGTCATGCTCCCCATCCCGGGCACCTCGTCCCTCGACCATCTCGAGGAGAACTGCGCCGCCGCCGCGGCTCACCCTGTCGGACGAGCAGTTCGTGGAGTTGTCCGATGCCCGCAAGCCTCTGCGCCGGTGGGCGCTGCACCGGCTGACCGGACGAGCGGGATGAGAGGATGACCTTCGATCTGGTAATTCGAAACGGTACCCTGGTCGACGGGACCGGCGGCCCCCCGCGCCGTGCCGACGTCGCCATCGAAGGTGATTGGATCGCCGAGGTCGGCGACGACATCGGCCGGGGTCGACGTGAGCTCGACGGCGACGGGCTGTTGGTCACCCCGGGCTTCGTCGATCCCCACACTCACTACGACGGTCAGGCGACCTGGGACCCGGTGTTGGCGCCTTCGGTCCATCACGGTGTGACCACGGTGGCCATGGGTAACTGCGGGGTCGGGTTCGCACCCGTGGCGCCGGGCGATCACGACTCGCTCATCGAGATGATGGAGGGTGTCGAGGACATTCCCGGTACCGCGCTCCACGAGGGGTTGCGTTGGGACTGGGAGTCGTTCCCCGAGTACCTCGACGCCCTCGAACGTCAACCCCGGATCATCGACGTCGGCACGCACATGCCCCACGCCGCGCTGCGGGCCTTCGTGATGGGCGAGCGCGGCGCCGATCCGTCCGAGCATCCCAGCGAGGCCGAACTCGGTGACATGGCCAGGCTGTTGGGCGAGGGACTCGACGCCGGTGCCCTCGGTGTCTCGACCTCCCGGACCGAACGCCATCGCACCAGCCACGGCGAGAATCTGGGCACGCTCCGTGCCCGGGAGCCCGAACTCATGGCCCTGGCCGCGGTATTGGCTGAACGTGACCGGGGCGTCTTCCAGTTCCTGTCGGACAGTTTCCAGACAACCGACGACGAGTACGCCCAATCGGAATTCGATCTGGTCACTGCGTTCGCCCGGGTCAGTCGGCGACCGGTCAGCTACACCGTGCAGCAGGACATCGGTGCGCCCGATCGGTGGCGCGACCTGATGGCGTTGGCCGAGACGCTGCAGGCTCAAGGGCTCGATGTCAAGGCCCAGGTGGCCCCGCGTCCGATCGGCGTGCTCTTCGGACTTCAGGCGTCGGCCAATGTCTTCACCCCATCGAGGGCGTACAGGAAGATCGCCGGTCTCCCGATCGCTGAGCGGATCAGGGCGATGCGCGAACCCGAACGGCGTCGGCAGATCATCGAGGGCCACGCGCAGCTGACCTCTGGCCCCGATGCCTTCGCCGGCTCATGCCTTCTTCAACCGCTTCGACGACATGTACGTTCTCGACGATCCGGTCGACTACAACCTCGACCGGAGTCGATCGCTGGCCGCGGTGGCCCGACAGAAGGGCATCGAGCCCCGCGACTTCGCCTATGACGTGCAGCTCCGCCGAAACGGCGACCAGCTGATCTACACGCCGCTGTTCAACTTCGTGCACGGCAATCTCGACGCGGTCCGCGAGATGATCACCTCCCCGGTGGCGATGTTCGGGCTGTCCGACGCCGGGGCCCATTGCGGCCAGATCTGCGACGGGAGCATGACCACCACCTATCTGTCACTGTGGGCGACGGGATCGCCGCGAGCAGGACGGGTTGCCTGTCGAGGAAGTGGTCCATCAGATCACCCAGCGCCCCGCCGCCCACCTCGGTTGGCTGGACCGGGGCGTGGTTGCCCCGGGCTACCTGGCCGACCTCAACGTGATCGATCTCGAGGACCTCGGGTGCGCCCCGCCGATGATCACCGCCGACCTTCCGGCAGGCGGCCGACGCCTCCTCCAGGCGGCCACCGGCTACCGGTGGACGGTCAAGCGGGGGAGGGTGACGTTCGAGGAGGGTGATCCACACCGGCGAACTGCCCGGTGCGCTGGTGCGGGGGAGCCGGTCCTTGCCGGTGAAGGCGCGCGGTTGACGGCACCAGAGGTCCTCGCCACCATTCTCGACCGAGCCGGTGCGTACCCCGACCGGCCGGCGGTGAGGGACCTGGATCGGAGCCTGAGCTACGGCGAATTGCGACTCGAGGCGGCCGAGCTCGCTGCCGGTCTGGTCGAACACGGCGTGGTGGAAGGGGACAGGGTCTGTCTCCTTCTCCCCAACTCGGTCGACTTCGTCGCCTGCTGCCCTGGCTTGCCTGTGGATCGGTGCCATCTTCGTTCCCCTCGGCGTTCACCGACCCGCCGGCGCGACTGGAGTCGATCGTCGCCGACTGTGCACCCGCCCTGGTGGTGACCACGGACAGCTCGGGCGACGGCTCGCCGCCGCCCCTCACCCGGTCACCGGGTGTGTCGATGGCCCAGTTGCGCCTGCGCGGAGCCGAACCGCCGGACCTGCACCCGGGTCCCCACCGGCTGGCGTACGCCATCTACACCTCCGGCACCACCGGCACACCAAAGGGTGTGGTCGTCACCACCCCGGCCTTCGCCGCCGCGGTTGCCGCCACCGCCGACGCCTTAGGCATCGATGGGCAGACCCGGGGGCTGTGCGTGTCGCCGTTCCATTTCGACGGGTCGTTCGGCACCTTGTTTCCCACGTTGTACGCGGGCGGTGCCCTGATCATCCGGCCGCGGGAGGCGTTGCTGTTCCCCCGTACCTTCTTCAACGCGGTGAAGCAGGAGGGCATCACCTTGACCGGGTTCTCGCCCACCTATCTGCGGCTGTTGCTGGCCAGCCCGCAGATCGACCAGTTGGCGGCGACCACCCTCTCGGTGGTGGCACTCGGAGGCGAGGCGTGCTCGGTCGGCCGACGTGCAGGCGCTGTGGGAGGCAGCGCCTCAGGTCCAGGTGTTCAACCGGTACGGCCCCACCGAGACCACCATCGCGGTCACCCATGTGAAGCTCACCCAGCAGATGCTCGCCCGGGGACCGGTACCGATCGGACGACCCCACCCCGGGGTCACCTTCCACATCGTCGACAGCGCCGGTCAGCTGGTCGATTCCGCCGACCGGATCGGCGAGCTGTACATCGGCGGGTGTCAGCTGATGGACGGCTACTGGGGCGCACCCGATTTGACCGACGAGGTACTCCGCAACGACGTGGTGAGCGGGGAGACGGTGTACCGGACCGGCGATCTGGTCTACCGGACCGAGACCGGCGACTACGTCTACGTGGATCGCACCGACCGGGTCATCAAACGCCTGGGGGTCCGGATCTCACTGGTCGAGCTGGGCGAGGCCATGGGCGGCCTGGAAGGGGTGACCGCTGCGGCGTGCGTGGCCTACGACGACCACGGGAAGCTGGGTATCGCCGCGTTCGTGGTCGCCGAGGGGCCGGCTGTCGGCTCTCGACCTCCGCCGGGCCGCCGGTGAACTGCTTCCCGAGTCGATGTTGCCCGACCGGATCGAGATGGTCGACACCCTCCCCCTCACCCGATCGAGCAAGCTCGACGAACGCCGTCTGTTGGCGCAGGTCGGTCTGGCTGAGGTGGATGCGCGCACCGGTCTACTAGGGCGACCAGGGCTGCGATCGAGGGGTCGAGTGAGTTCAACGCTCGGTTCCCGACGCCGCTCTCTCCCGGCCTGTTGCTTTTGAGAATTCGGCCTGATTATCGCTTGCAGACGATAATAACGGGGTCCGATATCGCCTGTAGACGATAAATCGACCAATTCTCGAAAAACAAAATGCGTCCCTACCCGCGCCCCAGGTGATGGTCGGGCGGCGACCTCGTTGGCTAGGCCCGCCCCATCACCCACCGAGGGCGGGACCACAGCTGCCAGTACTCGACGACGGTGTAGCCGAGGCCGCGGTACAACTTCTCGCCCGCCGCCGACGACTGGAGCAGCGAGCCGGTCGCGCCCTGATCGAGCTGATCGCTGAGCACGCCCTGAAGGAGTTGGCGACCGTAGCCGCGACCCTGGCACTCGACCCGGGTGGCCATCGACCACACCACCACCATCCCGTGCTCGGTGGCACTGGTGAACGAGGAGACCAGCCGGTCTCCATCGAAGAGACCCCAGACCCCAAGCTCCGGGTCTTCGACTGCTCGATCGGGGACTGCCGCGGCGGCCGATGCCGCATCGAGTCCATAGGTGTCGGCCAGAAGGTCGCGGGCGCCGGGAAGATCCTCTCCAGTGAGCGCCCGGGCGTGGTTGGGGCCAACGGGGGCGGCCACTTCCGTCAACGTCATCAATGGGAGGGCGCCGACGCCCACCCACCCCACGTCGGCCAGTTTCTGTGCCGTGGCCAGGCCGGCACCGGCCAACATGATGATGGCGGGCTTGCCCACGTCGAGGATCGGTTGCAGGCAGTGTTCGAGCAGGACCTGGTTGTCGGACGATTGGCAGCAGGCCACGTTGTAGGTGACACTGCGTTGCCCGCTGCACGCCACCCACCATTCGGGCGCTACCTGGTGATGATTGGGTGACGCCCACAGCCGGGCGGCGGCTCCGAGGGTTCGCCGCAGGTCAGAGCCATTGTGCCCCATGCCTCCCGATCCTAGCCATCGGCGTTCGATGGCTGGAGGTTCCGCACTGCAGCGGTACCCTTCATCCATGGCCGGCGCCCTCACCGCTGAGCAGCAACGGGCCTGGAACGAGGACGGCTGGTGTGTGTTCGAACGAGCCGTGCCATCCGGGCAGTTGGAAGCGGCGCAGACAGCGGCATCCAAGCTGTTCCCGAGCGCAGCCGAAATGTCCGGTCCGTCCTCGTCCGATGGTGCTGAACGGTGGCGCACCTGGGACGCGGCATGGCCCGAGTTCCCGTTTCGGAGCCGTTCACTCAACGGCCTGGTGGTCGGCGACCTGATGATCGAACTGGCCCGTGGGTTGCTCGGCACCGACGACGTGCGGATGTATCTGGCCATCGCCACTGCCAAGTACGCGGGCCAGCCGTCCGACTACAACCAGCTCCTCCACACCGATTTCCCCAATCACACCTTGACGGTGCCACGGCCTGAACCGGAATACCAGCAGATGGAGACTTTCGTCTATCTCAACGATGTCGGTCCCCACAACGGGGCCACCCGGTTCGTGTCCCGCACCCGGACCCGTACCATCCCGGTGGAGGAGCACACCTTGAACTTCGAGTCCTACGGCGACCACTACCGCGACGCGGTGGACGCTTCGGCTCCTGCGGGATCAATCGTGATCTACCGGCCCGACGTCTACCATCGCTCGGTCGACTTCGAGCGATCCGGATCAGGCCCGTTTCATGCTGCACGTCTCCTACCGACCCGCCACCATGGAGTGGGGTGGCTACCAGGCGTGGCCCTTCAAGGGGTTCACCGCGGAGTGGCACAACTTCGTCCAGCAGGCGTCCCCGGATCAGTTGACCGTTCTCGGCTTTCCGGCGCCCGGCCACCCGTTCTGGACCGACCAGACACTGGCCGGGGTGGCACGGCGCTATCCGGGGCTGGACCTCACCCCGTGGCAGAGAGCACGTGACAATTCGGTCTGACAATCCGACCTGACGACGGATGGGAGCGGGCGCCCTTCTCCGGCACCGGTTGGTCGGACTCTGAACGTCCGGCTCAATCCGGTTTGGCGACCGGTGCCGAGGCGACCTGGGCTTCGATCTCCTTGAGGTCGAAGTAATCGCGCCAACGGGTGACCAAACCGTCGTCGTTCACGTCGACGACGGTGCACCCGTGGATCTCGATGGGCACGGTGCCGCCGAGCGTTCCCGTACCCGTCCACTCGAAGGCGCCACCGGTCCGGTCACCGTGGACCCAGAGGATCTGTTGGTGCCAGTCGGGGAACGACGCGTTGGTCATCTCCTCTATGGCGCCGATGTCCGGGGTGGGCGGGTTGACCGGATCGCTGAACAGTGCGCCCGGCGCGAACAACGCCGGAAAGTCGCCCTCGCCACCGAGCACCGTCTCCAGCCGCTTTCCCCACGATGACCAGTCCATCCGGTCACCGTACCCGCGTGGTGGGACGGCTGTCGTCAGGCCGAGCCGGCGACGCGACCACCCACCGCAGTGCGGCTCCAACGGTGCGAGCGGCTGGTCGCACTGCGAGCCGATCGACCGCGGGTGGTGCTGGAAGATGCATTTGGCGCCGTGCCCATCCGGGCAACGCCCCCTGTGCTGCCGCCACCAACAGCCCATAGGCACCGACCTCGTGCGGCCATCGTCCGACGCCCCGGAGCACGAAGTTGCGCGCCGTTCTGGCGTCGCTGGTCAGGCACAGCTCGGGCCGGACCGCTGCGAAGTACCGGTCGAGGTCGGCCACGCTGTGAGGGACGTCGACGGCTCCGAGGGCAATCGCCACCTTGGCCGTCTCGTCCACGTACCGGTCCTGGTCGGCGATCGGCAACGGGTGAGGTCCGTAGATCAGTGCCGAGTTGAGGAAGCATCGGATCTCGGCGGCGTGCACCCAGGTGAGCAACGCAGGATCCGAGGCGGCGTAGGGACGGCCGTCCGGGGCGACGCCGATCACCGAGGCATGAACTTTCCGAACTCTGGCGATGGCTGCCTCTGCCTCGTCCCGCGCCTGGAAGGTGGTCGCGGTCAGGAACGTCGCTGTGCGGTTGAGCCGCCCAAGCGGATCCTCCCGGTAGTTGGAGTGCTGGGCCACGCCGGCCATGGTCAAGGGGTGGAGCATCTGGAACAGCAGGGCTGCGACGCCGCCGATCAGCATGGCCGGCAGGTCCCCGTTGACCGTTCTGATGATAGAGCCCGGCGGGAAGTAGGCCCGGTCAGGGTCGCTGCAGGGCGGCGGCGGCGGTCCGTCGCCAAAACCCAACGAGCGACGGATCTGCCGCTGCAACTGGTGGCGCAGGCTGTCGAGCCCTTCCGTGGTCGCCGCTCTGCCGACCGTGCGTGCCTCATCCAGCAGGTCCTGGGGGTTCACAGCGGGGGACCCTACCGGCTGGGAGCCGAAGCGAGCCCGGCGCCGTTCCTCCCGGTACCATCTCGGTCACCTCGAGGGGGAGGTCACCATGGACCGATTGGATCGGCGGACATTCCTGGCCAGCGGGATCAGGCTGGGTACCACCCTGGCGGTGGCCGGTGTGGTCGTAGACGGTGCCGTCCGGGATTCCGGCCACGGGATCAACGAAATCGACAATGCGGTGTCCGCGTCGGTGGTCGGAGGTCCGGGATCCCCGACCGGGCAGACCACCATCGGCATCACCAACCCGGTTGGCGTCGATCCCGACGGGGTGCTGTTTGGCTGGCACACACGCGACCAACACCGTGGCGCAGTCCAGAACGCGTACCGGATCGTGGTGACCGGACCGGGGGAGGGACCTTCGACGGTGTGGGATTCGGGCCCGGTGACCGTCGATCGCCAGGCCTTCGTGGCCTACGGCGGTCCGCCCCTGTCTGCCGGTTCCCGGTACCACTGGACGGTGAGCACCGCGGACGCCGGTGGCACCTGGAGTGAGCCCAGCGCTCGCGCCGCCTTCATCACCGGGCTGCGTACCGCCGATTGGAAGGCGCTCTGGTTGCGTCCCGGCCCGGCGGAGGTGGGCGAGGAGGCGTACACCTACCTCCGTACCACCGAGGCACTGCCGAAGGGGGCCGTCGACTACGCCACCGCCTACGTGGCGGGCGCCCACAAGTACCAGCTGTGGGTCAACGGCTCCCGTGTGGCCACCGGCCCAAGCTTCTGCTTCCCCGATGAGCAGTACTACCAGGCCTCTGACGTCACCTCTTCACTGGTCCCCGGCCGTACCAATGCTGTCGGCATCCTTCACCATTGGTACGGGCCCGGCCGTGGCCGCCCGACATCGGCCCCGGGCTTGCTGGTCCAGGTGGTGGTGCACTACGTCGACGGAAGCGTGATCACCTTCGCCTCCGACGGTTCGTGGCGAGCCCGCCCTGCGGAGTGGCTGCCCGCGCCCCAACGCAACAACGACAGCGGTGACTTCGTCGAGTGGATCGATGGCCGGTTGTCTCCCACAGGATGGTCGGACGCCGGTTACGACGATCGAGCCTGGACGCCGGCTGCGGTACTGGGGCCGGTGGAGACCGCCCCCTTCACCGGTCTTTTCGCCCAGCGCACCCGGATCACTGAGGAAGCCCTGCCGGCATCGTCGGTCCGCACGCTTCCCACCGGCTCGGTCGTGGTCGACTTCGGCAAGGTCTACGCCGGCCGGCCCACGGTGGCGTTCCATCAGGGAACCGCAGGTCATCTGGTGCCCATGCACGTCGGCTACTCGCTCGACCCCGACGGCTCGGTCTCCACCACCCACAACACCCAGGCAACCGATCTGTCCTTCACCTACACACAGCGATCCGGTGCCCAGACGTTCGAGCCCTATTGGTACCTGGGCTTCCGCTACCTGCAGATCGATGAGCCCGGTGAGACCATCGAGGCGTCCCAGGTCGCCCTTTCCGTTCGCCACGCCACCATGCCCGACCTGACACCGGCCACCTTTGCCTCGTCCGACCCCATGCTCGACGCGGTGTGGGAACTGTGTGCCCATTCGGGCCTGTACACCAGCCAGGAGCAGTTCATCGACACGCCGACCAGGGAGAAGGGTCAGTTCCTGTGGGATGCCGCCAACGAGTCCCAGACGGTGATGCGGACCTACGGTGAGCAGAACCTGAGCTGGCAGGGACTCCGGGACATGGTTCGGGCCCAGACCCGCTACTGGTCGACCACCGGTGAGGTGAACGAGGTCTACCCCAACGACGACGGGCCGCAGGACTACCCGACCTTCACCGCCCTGTACCCCGAATGGGTATGGCGTTATTACCTCTCGACCGGCGACCGAGCCACCGTTGTCGGTCTCCTCCCCAACCTCTCGCTGTTGTCGGACTATCTGGCCGGCATCGTCGACACCTCGACGGGTCTGGTCTCCGGTCAGCCGCTTTCGACCAACGGCGACAACGAGTACGGCTACGACTACGACACCAACGCCGATACGACGCTCAACATCCTGGCGGTCAACGCGTTCAACAGGATCGGCGAGATCGCCACACTCGCCGGGGACACCGCTATGGCATCGACCCAGGACCTGCGTTCGGCGGCACTGACCACCGCGATCAATTCCCTTCTGGTCGGCAGCGGCGGCCTCTACGTGGACGGACTCCGTACCGACGGGACCCAGAGCACCCACACCTCCCAGCTGGCCAACGCCGCGGCGTTGGCCTATGGCGTCGTCCCCGCCGCCACAGTTGCCCGGGTGGGAGCGTTCGTGGCCTCGCTGGACATTTCGGTGGAGCCCGACCGCGGCCTCGAGTTGCTGCGGGCGTTGCACGCGGCGGGACGTGATCCTGATGTCGTGCGACTGCTCACCGATCCGACCTTCCCCGGATGGGCGGCCATCATCAAGGCGGGGGGGACGTTCACCTGGGAGACATGGACCCCGAGCGATCTGATCGGTGACAGCATGTCCCACGGCTGGGGATCGTCCGCCCTGGTCGCCATCCAAGAAGTCCTGCTGGGCGCGGTTCCCACTGCTCCCCCGGGCAATGGGCCGTCCACCCTGGTCACCATCACTCCGCCATCCGGCGGCCTCCGCTTCGCCTCGGGATCGTTCCCTTCTCCGGCCGGGACGTTCACCGTGGACTGGCGCACCTCGTCGTCCGGGAGACAGCTGTCGGTCACCGTGCCTCCGAACGCCCGGGCTCGCTGCAGGTTCACCGGGGCGACGGCTTCGCAGGTCACCGAGGGCGGGCAGTCGGTGCTCCATGCGGCCGACGTCACCGTCGTCGGAACCGAGGGGGGAGTGCTCACCCTCGCCGTGGGTTCGGGTAGCTACCAGTTCGCGGTGCACACCGACTAGTGACCTGAGTCACGGTCCGGAGACGCCGCCACGGTCAGCTGCCCGCCGGGAGCTCCCTCACCACGTCCGCCCCGGCGTCGCTGTAGATCAACCGGCCGGTGGGGGAGAGCGCGAGCCCGGTCGGATCGACCAGCCGGGTCTGGACCCACGTCGTGTTGTTGTGCAGCACCCCGACCGACAGGGCGCCGGCCGCGGTGTACATGTCATCGGGAACCATGGGCTGACCACGCAGCGAGGTGGGGGCCGCCGCCACCAATCGAATGGCGTGCATGTCGCCGTCCGCGACGTAGAGACTGCCCGCCGAATCCACGGCAATGCCGGTGGGGAAGTTGATCTCGCCGACCTGCCCGAGCGCGGCGAGTCCGTCGATCAGGTAGGGCCCGTAGGAGCCCTCGCCGGCCACCGTCCCCAGATCGTCGGCTCCGAGGGCCACGCCGAAGAAGGATCCCGAGTGCGCGGTAAGCACCCGGATGGTCCGGTTGCCCTGATCGGCCACCAGGACATCACCACCGGCGTCCACGGTCAGCGCGCCGGGGTCCCACAGCTCGGCCTGCAACGCCGGGCCGCCGTCACCGCTCGACCCGCAAGTCCCGGTCCCCGCCACCGTGTAGATGTTCCCCGGGGTCATGGCCACCCCGAAACGGGTTCCGGCAGTGGCCGCGACCACCCGAAGGCGACAGTTGCCGGTGTCGGCGATGAGGAGGTCGTTGGCCGGGTCGACCGCCAATCCACTCGGGTCGTCGAGTTGGCTGGTGATGGCGGGCTCGCCCTCACCGCTGAAGCCGGGCGTGCCGGTACCGGCCACGGCTACCAGCTTTCCGGATTTCACGAGCTCCTCGACCCGATTCGCCGATGCGAACGCGACGAACAGGTCACCGGCGGCGTCGACGGCCACGGCGGTGGGTGGCGGATCGGCCTTCGTATCCCGGCACGGGCCGCCGACGATGGTGACCAGGTGGCCCGAACGCATGGAGATCCCGAACCGGTGCCCACTCCTCGCCGGGATCTCTCGGACCCTGCAGTTACCGGCATCGGCGATGAACAGGTCACCAGCCGCGTCCTCGGCGAGCCCGGCCGGTGCATCGAGCTGCGCCCCGGCTGACGGGCCGTCCCCATTGAACCCCGGCGTCCCGGTTCCAGCCAGCGTGGTGGCTCCCACGGCATGGGCGTAGTCGGATCCTGATGCGTTGGCTGCCGGCGCGGCGGCGGACGACGCCAGGGGGCCGTCGACGAGGGTGAGGGCGACCGCGGCGGCGACCACCGTAACCACCGTCACAACCGTGACCACCGAGCCGATTCGCCTGGTGCGGTTCACCGCACGCGCTCGCCCATGCCGTTCACCCTAACCCTGCCGGGTCAGCCGGTGTCAGCGAGGTTGGGCTACCGTCGAGCCGGTGGACCTGATCGACCTTCTGGAGTTCGGCGCCGATGACTATGCGCAGATCCAAGACGGAGAATCGGATCCGTTCGGCACTGACCACCTGGGCATCTCCTGGCGGGAAAAGCCTGCCCACCTCGGGCTTGTCGATGACGGTCGACTCATCGCGCACGCAGGATGGGTCCCTACCCGAGCGCGGACCATCACCGGAACACCCATCGAAGCGGTAGGCCTGGGGAGCGTGCTGGTTCATCGGAAGCACCGAGGCGCCGGGGTGGGTCGCCAGTTGGTTTCGGGAGCGATGACCAGGATGCGCGAATTGAACAAGCCCCTGGGCTTGCTCTTCTGCCGCACCCAACGGGTGCGGTTCTACGAAAGCCTCGGGTGGCGCCCGATCGAGGGCGAGGTCACCGTGGATCAGCCGGCCGGACCGATGGTGATGCCGCTGGTGACCTGCTGGACCCCGCTCACCGAGGAGGTCTCTCTGGCGGACGAGGACCTCCGGGTCGAGGGGCTTCCCTTCTAGCGGGAG
Source organism: uncultured Acidimicrobiaceae bacterium (assembly GCA_963734395.1). Classification (GTDB taxonomy): domain Bacteria; phylum Actinomycetota; class Acidimicrobiia; order Acidimicrobiales; family RAAP-2; genus Bog-756. Next base: position 330,291 of record CAVTGY010000007.1, read on the forward strand.
CGACCATGCCCAGCGATCGCGCCATCGTCAACCGTCTCCGAGAGGTCGTCGGATCCCGGGTGGTCGACGACAGGGAGGTGATCGCCTCGTACACGACGGACTGGACGGGGCGGTTTCGGGGTCGCTCGGCGGCTGTGGTGAGGCCCGGTTCCACCGAGGAGGTGGCAGGCATCGTCCTCGCCTGCAAAGAGCTCGGTGTCGCCCTGGTCCCACAGGGCGGCAATACCGGTCTGGTGGGTGGCAGCGTGCCACTGCACGACGAGGTGGTTCTCAGCCTCCAACGCCTGAACGAACAGGAGCCGATCGATACGGTCGCCGGTCAGGTCACCGCAGGAGCCGGTGTCGTGCTGTCCGCGCTGTGCCGGTCGGCAACCGCCGCGGGCTGGGCGTACGGGATCGATCTCGCCAGCCGTGACTCGGCAACCGTCGGAGGTATGGTCGCCACCAACGCCGGCGGGACCCGCGTCCTCCGCTACGGAGACACCCGGGCGCAGCTGATCGGGTTGGAGGCGGTGCTCGGAACCGGCGCCGTGGTGTCGCATCTCGGCGGGTTGGTGAAGGACAACACCGGCTATCACCTGCCCGGGCTGGTGTGCGGGAGCGAGGGCACCCTGGCGGTGGTGACCGCGGCTCGATTGCGGCTGGTGCCGGCAATGCCGTGTCGGACGGTGGCCATACTCGCGTTCTCTGCGGTCACCTACGCACTCGATGCATCGGTGGTCCTGCGACGGTCGCTGCCCGCTCTCGAAGCCTGCGAGCTCTTCCTCGGGCCCGGCGTCGAACTGGTCTGCACGGTGACCGGATTGCGGGCGCCGTTCCCCGCCCCTCACCCGGCGTATCTGCTGGTCGAGGCGGCTGACCACGTCGACCCCACCCGGGCTCTGGGGGAAGCGACCGACGCCATCGACCACCTGGACGACGCGGTGGTGGCCACCGATCCGGCCCGTCGCTCCGAGCTGTGGCGTTACCGCGAGGCCCATACCGAGGCCATCAACACGCTTGGCCCTCCGCACAAGCTCGACGTGTCCCTACCTCTCGGCTCACTGGCTGAATTCGTCGACCAGGTCCCTGCACGTGTGAGGCGAATCGTTCCGGGAGCACAGACCTGGCTGTTCGGTCACGCCGGCGACGGCAACGTCCATGTCAACGTGAGTGGGCTTTCCGTTGATGACGATCGTGTGGACGGGGCGGTCCTCGAGATGGTCGGAGCGCTCGGTGGGAGTATCAGTGCCGAACACGGCATCGGCACGGCCAAGAGGCGGTGGCTCCACCTGTCGCGGTCTCCGAGCGAGATTGCGGCATACCGGGCGCTCAAACGGGCTCTGGACCCCGACGGTGTTCTCAATCCGAACGTGCTGTTGCCTGAAGAAGCGGCGTGAAGGGATCGGACCCGTCAGCCGATGCGCCCCATTGGTGTCACCCGGAAAGCACCAGGTCGGGCAGCGCTCGCATGTGTTCGAACACCACCACGCCTTGTCGGGCCAGCTTTGCTGCACTGGTGACGCCGCCGGCGAAGCCGAAGACGGTCATTTCCGCAGCCAGTCCTGCGGTCACGCCTGAGACACTGTCCTCGACGACTGCGCAGCGGTGAGCCTGGGCACCCATTCGTTCGGCCGCAAGGAGGAACACATCGGGAGCGGGCTTCCCGTGGTCGACTTCGCTGGCGCTGAAGATGCGGCCGTCGAAGCGATCGAGAAGCCCGGTGAGTCCGAGGGTGAAGGCCATCTTGTCGTGGCTGCCACTGGACGCAACACAGATCGGTAGGTCAATTCTGTCCAGGGCCTCGACGATTCCCTCGACCGGGACCAGCTCGTGCTCGAACACCTGCCGGTAGAGAGGTTCGAATTCCGTCTCCCAGTCAACCGGCCGGCCCACCGCCTGCTCGACCTGACGCTGCATGTATTCAGCAGAACGGCCGACGAAACGATCCACGATCTCGGGTTCGCTGAGGGGCCAACCGAGGGAGTCGAGGATCCGCGCTTCGGTGCGAACAGCAAGTCGCTCACTGTCCACCAGGACGCCGTCGCAGTCGAAGATGACCAGATCGAAGCGACCCACCGTGGTGATTCTATGATCGCTGAGCATCCCGGTCCGGACGCTCACGCCGTCCCTCTGGTCACCTTTGTGAGGAACGCTTCCATCGCTTCCAGGTGACCGACGGTCAGCCCCGCCCGTGGATCCGGTGACAGCAACAGATTCTCGATCGGAAGGTCAGCTGCCCACCGCCTGGCTGAATCTGATCCCCTGGCGAAAGCGTCGAGATCATCGTCCACCCATATGAACGGCCGCGGGTTGTCACGGACCGCCCGCCGCACGGCATCGAACTTCCATAGGCCGTCCCAGGCAGCCGTACCGCCCGGACTGGTGAGGACGGTCAACCCCGCCGGCAACCCGCAGAGCGGGGCGATGTAGGTGCCGGCATGGTATTCCCAGGTGGTCACCCAGACGATGACGGCAGGAAGCGAGGCAATCCGCTCGCCCATGGATCGGGACAGGCAGACGTCAAACCGCCGGCCATATCCATGCTGATCATCGACGGTGATTGCATGATCTGTGAAGTCATCGAAACTGGCGTGCTCCGCATCGAACTGGAAGGCGTTGAGAACACCGTCGACATCGAGGTACACCCTCGGCGTCTGATCAGGAGTAGCTCCAGCAGCCCTACTCATCGGGCGAGGCGGTCCAGGAGGTTGGGATCGGGAGTCCACCGAGGGACGGTGGGATCACGTATCCATGACGTTTCGTGCGCCACGAAGGTATCGTCGTTGCAGCATCTACTCGAGAAGGGAAGTCCACCCATGTTGGCCTACACCTATCCTCTGCTCGACTTTCTCTGGACAATGGTGGAGATCTTCCTCTTCATCCTCTGGATCTGGCTCGCCATAATGGTCTTCTTTGACATTTTCCGGAGTCACGACATGGGCGGGTTGGCCAAGGCTCTCTGGGTGCTATTTATCATCATCCTCCCGATCATCGGTGTGCTGGTCTATCTGATTGCTCGGGGCGGCGGCATGCACGAGCGAGCCGCCGACCAAGCAGCGCGGGAGCAGAAGGCGTTTGACGCCTACGTCAGGAAGACCGCCGGGACGTCAGGCGGCAGTGCGGACGAACTGGCCAAGCTTGCCGACCTCAAGGCCAAGGGCGTGATCACTGACGCTGAATTCGATGCGCAGAAGGCCAAGCTACTGGCGTGAGCAGCGCGCCGGTGGGGGCGGCGTGGAAGGGTCAGACCTCCCGGACAACATCCGCCAACCCGGTGGGGCAGTGGATTTGGCTGACGCCCGCTTCGAGTCAAACGACTAGCGTTGAAACATGCCTGAGTTCGATCCGACGGAGCCTCCATCCCTGGAAAAGGGACGGAACGCGGATGCCGACCGAGCTGCGGGTTACGATCCCGAGGCCGTGCGGGCCAAGTACCTCGCCGAACGGGACAAGCGGCTTGTCCCCGGCCGCGCCGACATCCGCGACCTCCGGACCGACCGGCACTTCGCCCGCTACCGCGAGGACCCGTTCACGCCGGTAGTCGAGCGCGACCCGGTCGCCGACGAGGTCGACGTGGTGATCGTGGGTGGGGGGATCGCCGGCGTCCTGGCTGCCACCAATCTCCGTAAGGCCGGCGTCGAGCGGGTCCGCATCGTGGACCAGGCCGGCGGCATAGGGGGCACCTGGTACTGGAACCGCTACCCCGGCGTGATGTGTGACGTCGAGTCGTACATCTACATGCCCATGCTCGAAGAGCTCGACTACATCCCCACCCAGCGCTACGCGTTCGGCGAGGAGATCCGGCTCCATCTCGAGGCGATCGCCGACCGGTTCGACCTGGTGACCGACGCCCTGTTCCACACCGGGGTGACCCGCGCCGAGTGGGACGAGGGCGCAGCCCGGTGGCGGATCCACACCGACCGCGGCGACGTGGTCAGCTGCCGCTGGTATGTGCTGGCCGTCGGGATCCTCAACCTCATGAAGCTGCCCACCATCCCGGGCATGGAGGACTTTGCCGGGCGCTCGTTCCACACGGCGCGGTGGGACTATGGGTACACCGGCGGCGGCCCGGACCAACCTCTGACCGGCCTGGCCGACAAGGTCGTCGCCCTCGTCGGCACCGGCGCGAGCGGCATCCAGTGCGTGCCGCCGTTGGCCGAGTCGGCGGAGCACCTCTACGTGTTCCAGCGCACGCCGTCGGCCATCGGCGAACGGGGGAACCGGCCCACCGATCCCGACTTCGACCGTGGGCTCCAGCCGAGCTGGCAGCGGGACCGGATGGACAACTTCCAGGCGATCATCATGGGCCGACCCGTCGAGGCAGACCTGGTCGACGACGGGTGGACCCACCACTACGCAGCTGTCCAGCACCCTCCGCGGCACCGAGGGAATGACCATGACCGACTATCTCCGCAGCGCCGAAGCCTTCGACTATTCGATCATGGAGATACACCGGCAGCGGGTCGAGGAGCTGGTGGCCGACCCGGCCAAGGCGGGAGTCCTCAAGCCGTACTACCGATACCTGTGCAAGCGGCCGTGTTTTCACGACCAGTATCTGCAGGCCTTCAACCATGCAAACGTCTCCCTGATCGACTGTCCTTCCGGGATCGAGCGGATCACCGAGCAGGGCCCGGTCGTCGACGGCAAGCAGTACGAGGTCGACTGCATCATCTACGGCACCGGCTTCGAGGCCGAGCTCACCCCGCTGTTCCGTCGGGTCGGCCATGAGATCGTCGGTCGCGGCGGTGTCACCCTGGCCGACAAGTGGGCGTACGGTGCCGCCAGCCTGTTCGGGATGATGAGCCGAGGCTTCCCCAACATGTTCGTCATGCCGGCGCCCGGCCAGCAGGCGGTGGTCACCGTCAACTACACCCAATTGGCCGTGCTCGGGGCCGAGTTCATCGGCGCCGCCGTCGGGCTGCTCGAGCAGCGGGGCGTGGAGGTATTCGACGTGAGCGCCGAGGCCGAGGAGGCATGGACCAAAGAGATCGTCGACACCTACGTCGACAGCAGTGCCGTCATGTCAGCCTGCACGCCCTCCCGCATCAACAACGAGGGTCACCCTGAAGCATTGAATCCCCGCAACGGCAACTACGGGCGCGGGTTCGGCGACTGGTTCGGCTACCGCGAGCTGCTCGAACAGTGGCTCGAGGCCGGCAGGTTCGAGGGGCTGGAAGTCAAGGTCCGGTCGACGGCGTCATGAGTGCGCGTCAGCGGGTCGCGGTGGTGACCGGCGGCGGGGGAGGGATCGGAGCGGCGATCGCCGAGGAACTCGGCCGTGGCGGCTGGTTCGTCGTCACCCTCGACCCCCTGGTCACCCTCGACGGTTCCGAACAGCTCCCGGAACCGGAGGAGACCACCGCCGGTCGGATCGTGGCGGCAGGCGGCACGGCGGCGGCTTCGTCGGCTTCGGTGACCGACGGCGAGGCGGTCCGCGCTCTTTTCCAGGATCTGGCCGAACAGCACGGCGGACTCGACGCCGTGGTGAACGTAGCCGGTATCACCCGGCAGACCTACTTCGGGCAGGGCACCGAGGAGGACTGGCTGGCCGTGCTGGCCGTGCACCTCGGGGGCTACCTGAACGTGCTCAACGCCGCGCTGCCGCTCATGAGTGCCGCCGGGCACGGACGGGTCCTCGGGGTGACCTCCGGATCGGGGTGGCGGGCCGCCGATGCCGGCGCCTACAGCTGTGCCAAGCGGGCGGTTGCTTCGCTCACATGGCAATTGGGCCGGCAGGCGCCACCCGGAGTGACCGTCAACGCCATGTCGCCCATCGCTGCCACCCGGATGATGGCCTCTGCACTCGAGCGCGCCCGTAAGGCCGGCCTGTCCGGCGGTGGCGGAATCTCCTTCCTTTCGGTGGCGGGCCCCGAGGACCTCGGGCCCCTCGGTGCCCACATGGTGGGCGAAGAGTTCGGATGGTGCAGCGGCCGGGTGCTCTTCGCCGGCGGATCGGAGGTAGCGATCGTCGACGAGCCCCGGCTTCTCGAGGTGGTGCGCAGCGCGCGGCGCAGTCTCCCTGGCCCGGGTGCTCGAGGAAGTCGTTCCCTTGGCGTTTGCCAAAGCTGAGGCAAGCCAGGCGACCGAGGGTGGCGGCAACCCCCGGTTCGGGCCGATCTTCGACGAGCCGACCTCCGCCGAGGTTGCCTCGTCGCCCGTGCGGTCCTGCGCCATTGTCACCGACCGCCCGGGGTTGGCAGCATCCTTGACCGCCGCCCTCGAAGCCCGGTCCATCACCTGCCACCACGTCGAAGTCGCCCACGGCTTCGGCGCGGCCGCCAAGGCGCTGAGCGCTGTCGTCGAAGCGGTTGGGCCGATCGACGCCGTTGTCGTTGCGCCCGCCGCCGATCAGTCGACTACCACCTCGACGGACGGCTGGGAGCGGGTGCTCGGTGAGCACCGCGGGATCGTCGAGCACATCCACACCGACGCCGGATGGGCCCGGGCGGCCGCCGACTACGCCGCCGGTGCCGAACGCCCGGTCCGGCTGGTCACCCTGACCGACGCCACCACGGCGGGAGGTCGCAGTCGAGCCCAGGCCTCGGCTCAGCACGCCCGAGTTGCTGCGGGTGCGACCGAAGGGCGGGTGACGGCCTTCGCTGCGAGCATCGAGGCTTCAGAGGAGGCTGCGGGCCGACCGGTCGGTGAATTCGTGGCCCACCTGCTTGGTCACTCCGAGGCACCGGCGCTTGCCGGTGCCGAGCTGGTAGTCGGCGGCGGCTGGCTCGGCATGCGCAGCCACCCCCGACCAATCGGCAGCGTCACCTACGGCGGCCCTGATGTTCCCGATTGGCTCGATGCCACACTCCAAGAGATCGTCGCCGGAGCCGGCAACCCGCCGCACGCGGGATCCTGATGACCGACCGACCCACCCGTGTCGTCGACGCACACGTGCACCTCTGGGACCCCGCCCGCACCGACTGGTACCCCTACCTCTCGCGGCCGCCAGAAAAAGGCCCCGGTGATGCATCGAGGATGTACCGCCGCTTCGATGTCGACACCTATCAAGCCGAGACGACCGGGTGGAACGTGGAGAAGTTCATCAACGTCGCCGCCGCCACCGGCCGTCACTCGATCGAGGAAACCATCGAACTCGACACCAACGCAGATGCCGGTGTGGGCCCCGTCGCCATCATCGGCGGCCTCCCGCCGACCGACACGCCGACCGAGGCGATCGAGCTCATCGATCGGCAGATGACTGCCTCACGCTTCCGTGGGGTCCGCCCCATGGGCGCCTTCGGGGGGCCGCTCCCCACCGCCGAAGTGCTCCACGCGCTGAAGGAGCGGAACCTGGTGTTCGAGTTGATGACCCATCCCGATCAGCTTCTGGCGGCGGCCGAGCAGCTCACCGGATTCGATGAGCTGAGCGTCGTGGTCGAGCACACCGGATGGCCACGCTCGAATTCGGACGAGGAACTCACGCTCTGGCGGACCGCTATCGACGCGCTGGCCGCTGTCGGCGACAACGTCCTGTGCAAACTCTCGGGCCTGGCGATGCCGTTCGGGTCGATGCGCGTGGATGCCATCGGCCCGTGGCTCGAATACGCGATCGGTGCCTTCGGGGTCGACCGCTGCATGTTCGCCAGCAACTTCCCGGTTGACGCCATGTGCGGCACCTTCGACGAGCTCTACACCACCTTCGGGGCGGTGACTGCCGGATTGGACAGCGAATCCCGGGGAAACTCTTTGCCGGAAACGCGGAGCGTGTCTATCGCTGCTAGGCCTCGAGATTTTGGGTTTGCCTCTTCATGACCGACATCTTTCCCGATGGGATCCACCTCGCCGGACGCCTTGGCGTGACTGGCGCGTTCAACGAAGGCGAGCTGACCCTCCAGCTCGAGCCGCGCCCTGAGGTGACCCACCACGGCGCGGTTCGAATCAGCGTGTTGTCGTTCCTGGTAGACGCAGGCGGCAGGAATCGTGGTCGATGATGCTATGGACGAATGGGCGCTCACGTCGGACATGTCGATTCGGATGCGCGCCCTGCCGTCGCCAAAGCGCATCGATGCCACCGCAACGATCTTGCGACGTGGAAGGCGGTCGACCACCTCCACCGCCGAGCTCACGACAGACGAGGGCGAACTCGATCGCGGTGGGAGCGATCGGATTCGTCAAGATCGCACGCCGGGAGTCGGATCCTCCGAAGCCGCATGTGTCACCCGAGGGTGCGGCGGCCCTCTTCAGGGGTCATGGCGGTCTCGCCCGACCCTTGCGGGAGGAAGCGGGCATCCACGTCGTCAACGCGTCGATGGGCGAAGTTCAGATGGAGGTGACACCGGTACTTCGAAATCCAGCGGGGACCCTGCAGGGTGCGATGGTCGCTCTCCTGGCTGAAGCCGCCACCGAGGAGTTTGTATCCACACGATTCGATTCGCCTGCCCTTGTGACCGACCTCGACCTGCGCTATCTGGCGCAGGCGCAGGTTGGCCCTCTCCGAACCAGGTGCCGCGCTTTGGGAACCGGACCCGATGCGCCCATCCAGGTTGAGCTCATCGACACGTCGGTCGACAGGATCACCACACTGGTCTATGCACGGGCCATGGTCATCTCGTAGTCAGTGGATAAGGACCACTTGTTGTTGATGTATGCCTGGCTGGCAACCGGCTCCGGATCTCGTTCCGGACTCGTACACGACTGAAAGGCTCGATGGTGCGCGTACTGGTCACCGGCGCAAGCGGTTACATCGGATCCCACACGGTGGATGCACTTCTCGGCGCGGGCCACCACGTCCGCGTCCTGGTCCGGTCGCCGGCCCGGGCGACGCGATCGTTGGGGCTGTCATCGGCCAGGGTGGAGATGGCGGTCGGTGACGTTACGGACGTGGTGTCGGTGACCGCTGCGGTCGAAGGCTGCGATTCGATCATCCACGCGGCAGGCGAGATCGGTGTTGCCGGTGGTACGGGTCCGGACTCGGCGGCGGTCAATGTCGAAGGGCTGCGGATCGTCGCCGAGGCGGGTCTGGCGATCGGCGCCGATCCGATCGTCTACACATCGACGGTCATGGCCTACCTGCCCTCCGACGAGGCGGTGTTGACCAGCCGGTCCCCGTTGGCCGCTCCACTATCGGTCTATGGGGCGTCCAAGATCCAGGCCGAGCACCTGGTACGGGCCTGGCAGAAGGAGGGAGCCCCGATTACCAGCTTTGTCATCGGTGGGGTCTATGGCCCTGGTAGCCCGAACCGTGACGGGAGCTTCGCGGCCGTGCTGGGGGCACTTCAATTGATGATGCTGGTCCCACCGGGTGGCATGGGCGTCATCGACGTGCGGGACCTTGGGTTGCTACTCGAGCGTTCCGTGGTCAGCGGACAGGGTCCCCGTCGGTTCATGGCCGGTGGTGACTTTGTGCTCTGGTCCCACTGGACAGATCTCCTGAGCGAAGCAGCAGGGCAATCGGTTGTGCGCCAGGAGATCACCGCTGACCAGATGATCGAACTGGGCCGGCAGTTCGACCTCCAGCGAGCCGAAGGGACCGAGATACCCGGACCCCTGTCCTTGGAAGCGGCCATCGTCATGACCAGTGGCGTGCCCACCGACGACGCCCCGACGCTGGACGCGCTCGGGGTCGGCTACCGGCCCACGCTGGAGACCTTTCGGGATATGGTCGCCTACCTGCGGTCGACGGGTGAGCTGCCACCGGCCGGATGAGAACGGGCACAACCCGTCGGTCGTCGGCACCGGTCCAGTGGGGGTTCGGGAGAAGCAGTCGCCTCATTGGTGTCACCTACGATGTTGGAGAGCAGACATGATCCGGTGTCCGCGAGACGTGCCGATCTTGGAAAACAAGATCTACCGCGAGCGTCCGATCGTCACCAAGGTCGACGGCCATCCTCAAGCGGTCGGCACTGCCCCCACGATGTTGTGGACATTGACGCCGATACCCGGAAGAGAGCCTTGGAACTGAGCATCGCCGAATGCGAAGAGCCCACCGTCATTGCCCACTAGGAAGTAGCCCAGGTCGTCGCTGGTTGGCACCAGCGACACGATGTTTGACGGTCCGTTCACGCTCCTGGGCAGATCCCCGAGATTCGGTGCGTCTCCCAATGTGTAGACGGCGCCGAACTGATCGGCGATCCACAGTCCCTGGCCGGTCGTCGTTGACACAATGCTCACCACGTTGCCGCATGTTCCCGGATTCGGACATCTCAGGCTGCCGAGTGGAGGTGCTGAGCCAAAGTTGTAGACGGTGCCGTCATCAGTCAGCACCCAGTAGCCCTTGTTGTCAGGTGTTCCCGCAATACCGACCACGTTGTTCACATGAATTCCCTGGCCCGGGAGCGAACCCTCGAATCCGGTATCACCGAAGGAGAACACCCCGCCGTCGGATCCGACGAGGAAATAGCCCCTGTCATCGCTGGAGGGTACGAGGCCGACGATGTCACTGACGTGGACGCCGATCCCCGGCAGAGAGCCCTCAAACTGGGTGTCTCCGAAACTGAACACCCCACCGTCGGAGCCGACCAGGAAATATCCCATTCCATTGGCCGATCCGACCATGCCCACTACGTTGTCAACGTGTACGCCCAACCCCGGGAGAGATCCAAAGAATCCGCCCGCCTGGCCGAAGACGAAAACCCCCCCATCTGAACCGACCATGTCATACCCGCCGGCCGGGCCGGCGACTGCGGGATGACTCGCCGCGCCCACCTCTGTCGCGACCGGGTGTGTGACCCATGCAGGTGCCGGCGTTCCCGACGGCGATGGAGTAGCCGCTGACGACAACTGGGTCGTCAATCCGCCGAGCGCCACCACCCCTACCGCAGCGGTGACCAGAACAACCAATACGCGCGCTGTCCGTCTGAACATGGTTGTCTCAGTCTGCCGAGCAGTCATCCGAATCCCTCGCCCCTCGTAAACAACACCGGCCCGATCATCCATGATGCACCCGGAGTGAATGAGTTCGCAACCAACGACAGATACGTTGGGACGAGCGCGCTCCGTTGTTCGCAACCGTCAGTTACCTTCGACACAAGGAGCGCTGTCGCGAAGTCGTCGATCGGCGCCTGGTGATCGTCCGTCCCTCCTCCTACTGTGGGGGAATGGCCCTCCCTCGTCCCTCCGATCGCTCCACCGCCGTTGTCACCGGGGCCTCATCGGGGATAGGGGAGGCGCTGGCCCGAGAGCTGGCCCGACGTGGACACGGCGTCACGCTGGTGGCCCGGCGCATCGACAAGCTCCAGTCCCTGGCCGACGAGATCGGAGCCACCGGGGTCGCCGCCCATGTGATCGGTGCGGACCTCTCCGACCGAGACGCGCGTTCCCACCTGCTCGCACGGATCACCGATCTCGGTGTCGAGCCGGACGTACTCGTGAACAACGCCGGCGTGTCGACGCTGGGCCCGGTGGCGTCGTCGGATCCGGTGGCCGAGATGGAGATGGTCGAGATCGACGTCGTGGCCGTCGTGGATCTGTGCAGTCGGTTCCTTCCCGGGATGGTCGAACGTGGGCGCGGCGCGGTGCTCAACGTGGCTTCGACCGGTGCGTTTCAGCCCTTGCCCGGTCAGGCCGGCTACGGCGCCGGCAAGGCATTCGTACTCTCGTACACCCAGAGCCTGGGTGGCGAGCTGCGGGGCACCGGGGTCACTGCCACGACGCTGTGCCCCGGCCCTGTCGACACCGGATTCGGCGAGCGGGCCGGATTCACCAAGGAGGATGCCACCGCGGCTCTGCCGGCGTTCCTGTGGGAGACAGCTCCATCAGTGGCCCGGGCCGGCATCGACGGACTCGCGTCTGGTCGGTCAGTAGTCATACCGGGAAGAGGAAACCGCGCCGCCGCCGCGGTCGCCAGGTTGATCCCCAATCGGGCGCTCGTCCCGTTCCTTGCCCGTGGTCATCCCGGTCTGCGCGACTGATTCGGTCCACCCGCCGGTAGGTCAGCGGGCACGGGCCGCCGGCACGGGCCACCCCGCCGATCTGAGCTCGGACTGGGAGCGGCCGATCCGTCCACTGCGGGGTCCAGTGGTACCTGGACAGGAGCCGGATCAGCGTCGTGGTCATGGCAGCCAGGGAGAAGGGCTGGGCTGGACAGGTATGGCGTCCATGACCGAATGCCGTCACCAACTCGACGGCGACCAGGGTCGAGGAATCGGCGAGCCGGCGTCCCTTCCAGCGGGTGGGGTCCCACCTGGCGAGACCCGGCGCCGATGAGCTATTGGTGAGCGGTAGCAGGGTGGCCACCGTCGTCCCCGGCGAAACCTCGTAGACGGCGTCGCCAACATCGAAGCGCAACCGAGACATCACGTAGCGGGCCATGATCGAACGCTGAGCCAACCGGATCGACTCGAGTGCGCACGCCTCGGCTGTGGCCCGGTCACCTTCGGCCACCCGGGATGCCTCCAAGGGGTGGGCAAGCAGGTCGACCAGGGCCCAACCCAGCGCGGCAAAGAGATTGGACATCGATGCCACGTGGATGAGCGCCACGTCACCGGCGACACCGATGGCGGCGGCCGGACCGGGTGCGTCGGACCATGCTGCGACCAGGCGGGCGAACAGGGGATTTGCTGCTTCATTTCCGGGCAGGTCTTCCAGTGAGGGACCAAGGTGCTCTGCAATTGTTGAGAGCGCTTCGACCTCCGCCGCCTTCCCTGATGCGGCCACCTCGGCCATGACATCGGGATGGACGAACGCCTCGGACCCGTCCAACGTGTCGAATGCAACCACCAGGGCCTCGAACCGGGTGCCGGTCGCCGCGCCAGGACCACCCCAGGAAGCAAGGCCAACCCGATGACCGAGTCGCCGGGTCAAGGCGAACACGTCGGTGGTACCCAGGTCGCCGAGCTCTTCGATGGTGTCGTCCAACGCTTGATCGACGTTGGCCAGCAAGCGGCTCACGTCTTCGCGGCCGAACAGCTGATGTGGCAGGGTCCGCCTCCCCTCAAAGACCTGGTCGGGAAGCTTGCGGCGCAGCATCCTCCAGTCAGCCACTCCCTTGCTCGCCTTGTCCTCGGCGAGGGCGTAGAAGGAGGCCACGCCGACCGGGGCGAAGGTGAACAGATAGCGATCCTCGCCGCTGTCAACGACGAAGGTGTCGCCGAGCAGACGCCGGGCATCGGCGAGCACACGGACCGGGTCGCTGAGCGGGGCATCCCACGGCAGTGCGCACCCCTCCGCCACCGATGGCATCGGCACAATCATCGGTCGTTCCATCGGTGCCCTTCCGGAAGTACCGCCATCACCGGTCTTCAATGAGCCTGCGGCTCAACGCGGTTCGCGACGCATGAACCAGTTGCGCTCGGAGAACATCGGAATCTCCTCCACGACCTCGAACCCATGGCCGATGTAGAACCGAACATTCTCCGGCTTGTCGGTCTCCAACCACGCCAGTCGTTGGTGTTCATCGAACTCGGCACAGAGAAGCGTCATAGCCGCTCCACCGATGCCCATACCCTGGAACCCAGGCTCGACCCCCACCGGACCCACATGCCAGTGCGACGCCGGCAAGTCGTAGGCGGCGAGCAGCGACCCCATATGGAGGAACCGATCAGCGTCAGTCGCGTCAGTGGCAGGTACCTCCATGGTTCTCATCTCCGGTGGGAGCATCGAGGCAATGCAGTGGCCCGGTTGGACCGCACCGGCAACACCAAGAACGCAGTTGCCACGCTGGACTCCGGCAACCCGGGCTCCCGCCAGCATGTCGGTAAAGGTGCTGTACATCATGTGCAAGCGGACCAGCGGATCGTTCGAAACCGCAACAGAACTCGGATTGTCCCGCAATGCTCGGGCGGTGACTCCCGCCGCCTGGGCGATTTGGTCGTTCCCCTTCAGCCACACAACCTCGTAGTCGGCCACGGACCGGTTCTATCAGATCGCTCCAGCGCCGGCGATGTCCCGATGGGAATGAACCCGTCGCGCTCGAGGAGGCCGGGCCGGACGGCGCCGATGGTGAGATACGTTGAGGAGCGGGTGATAAACGTTGTGGACAACTACGAGCCAACCATCAGTTACGGCGAGGACACCGCCGAGACCTACGACGATCTGTCGCACCGTGGAGACGAGACCGAGACCGTCGCATTCCTTGAACGGCTTGCGCGTGGTGGTCCCGCTCTCGAGCTCGCCGTCGGCACGGGTCGGATCGCGCTGCCCCTCGCCGAACGGGGAGTTCAGGTCGACGGCATCGACGTCTCGCCGGAAATGATCGCCAAGCTCCGCGCCAAGCCGGGAGGTGACCAAATATCGGTCACGATGGGCGACTTTGCCGATGTCCCGGTCCAGGGCAGGTACCCACTGATATTCGTGGTGTTCAATACCCTGTTCAACCTGCCGACCCAGGAGGATCAGGTTCGCTGTTTCGAGAATGTCGCTAACCATCTCACCGACGACGGCGTGTTGGTCGTCGAGGGCATGTTCCCCGCTTATCTCTACCGACTTGCAGATGACCAGTATGTCGACGCGGAGGCTATCGGCATCGACGAGGTACGACTGGATGTGGGTCAGCACGACCCGGTGACCCAACGGCTCGACGAGAGCCACGTGACTCTGTCCCGGGCGGGAATACATCTGAATCCGGTGTCGACCCGATATGCATGGCCGAGCGAACTAGACCTGATGGCGCGACTAGCCGGGCTGCGTCTGAAGGAGCGCTGGGGTGGATGGAATCGAGAACCCTTTCGTCCCGCCAGCGACAACCTGGTATCTGTGTACGGTCGCTGAGCAGTGCCCGATCAGACGGTAGTCCGGTCAGCATTTGATGCATTCAATCGGCGTTTTACCCGCGTCCACACCTGGGTCTACATCAAGTCCCGCGGTTGGTTGGGACATCGCTGGACCTTGTCACCGCCATCATTGTTGCTGCACACCACGGGACGAAAGAGCGGGATCGAGAGATCAGTGGCGCTCGTCTATGCGAAAGATGGCGATTCCATCTTGATCGTTGGCTCCAACTTTGGGCAGGATCGTCCACCAGCGTGGCTTCTCAATCTCAAGGCGACGTCATCGGCTGAGGTCAACCTCGGCCGCCGCCGCTTCGCGGTTGGGGCAGACATCGTCGAGCCCTCGGACGCCCGTTATCCGCGGCTGTTTCGGATTGTCAACGAAAAGAATCGACGGCGATACGACCGCTACACCGACATGACCGACCGGTCGATTCCTGTGGTGGTGTTGTCTCGCTGAGACATCAACTGCCCGGTACCTGTCGAACGACCGCCGGGGCTGCGTCTTCTATCAGATGCCGGGATCGGTGGAACCTCGCGTTGGAGGTGGTGCTGGGCTAGGTTGCTTGGGTCCTGTACGGCGGCATCTCATCCTTGCCATTCATGAAGGTTGAAGGGAGCATTGTGGGAACTCGTGGGACGCGGCTGGCCGCGTTGACCGGTGTGATATTCGTCGTGTGTCTCGTGCCGGCGGTGGTGGTTACGGGCGGTTCGCCCAACTCAAACGCCAGCGCGGCGAAGGTTCAGACGTACTTTTTGGCCCACAAGAGCTCCTACAGCATCGGAGCCCTACTGTCTGTCCTGGCGGTGGTGTTCGGGCTGTTCTTCTACGGGTACTTGCGGGCCTACTTCCGAGGTCTACCGGGACTGGAGTGGCTGGCTGCGCTGTTCTTCGGCGGGGCCATCGTCTTCGGAGTCGGCGGTGCCCTGGCCGGAGGCCTCGATGCCACGGTAGGCGATCAACCGGGCGCTCTGAGCGCAGCTTCACTCCAGCTGCTCAACGCCTTGTCGATGGACCTCAACTCGGCTTGCGTCGCCGTCGGGCTCGGGGTCTTGTACTTCAGCGCGGGCTTCATCATCTACAAGTCACGGGCTCTGCCTGTGTGGCTGGCATGGGTGTCCTGGCTGCTCGGCTTGTTGGCCGCCACCTTCGTCCTGGCGTTCGTGGCGTTGGTAGCCACCGTCTTGTGGGTGTTGTACGTGAGCATCGTGCTGGCCACCCGTAACCCGAGCCTGAACTCCTAGCGGCTCGCCGGCGCCCCAGCGGCGCTCCACTCCACGACTCGGTCATGTCGAGCTGAACGACGGAGACCTCCCGGAAAGGGCCCAGCATGGGCACCACCCCGGCACGGGGAGGGACGGGTTTTCGGAAATTCACTTGCATGATCCGGCCGTCTTCTCTAATCTACAACCATATGGTTGTAGATAGGGTGCTGACGGAGCATGAGGTCGATCGCATCTTCCAGGCACTGGCGGATGAAACACGGCGCGACATTCTCAGACGGTCGATTCAAAGCGGTGAGTCGGTGTCGGTCCTCTCGGGTTACTACGCGATGAGTTTCGCCGCAGTGCAGAAGCATGTGGCGGTGCTGGAACGGGCCACGCTGGTCACCAAAGAGCGACGCGGTAGAGAACAGATCGTGCACGCCAACGGGTCGACCCTGCGCAAGGCCACGGCACTTCTCGATGCCTATGAGCGGCTCTGGATCGAACGAGTCAACCAGATCAGCGAAATCCTAGTGATGAAAGAAGGAGAAGCAACATGACCGTGATCAGCACCGAAAAGGACGCGGAGAACCTCACGCTCACCATAATCGCCGAGTTCGATGCCACTCCCGAGCAAATCTGGGGGGTTTGGGAGGATCCCCGCAAGCTTGAGCAGTGGTGGGGCCCACCGACATTTCCCGCTACCTTCCCTCGACACGAATTCGTAGTCGGTGGTGAGTCTCGCTACTTCATGACCGGACCTGATGGTGAGACTCCGCGAGGTTGGTGGCGAATCGACGCAATCGACCGACCCCGTCGGCTCGACTTCGCCAATGGCCTAGCCGGCGATGATGGCGAACCTGTCCCTGGCGTGGAGCCGCTGTCCGCCCACATGATCCTGGAAGCAGTGGAAGGTGGGACGCGCATGACAGCCGTGACCCGCTTCGTCGACGTCGCACAGATGGAGACCATGCTGGGCATGGGGATGCAGGAGGGCATGACCGAAGCGATCAGACAGATCGACAACGTGCTTTCTCAATCCAGATCTCGGGTATAGGGGATATATCGGTCAATCGGTTGTGCTGGGTTGGGGGGCCACCCGATGACCGTGACGTAGCTGCCGTTGTCCGGCTTGGTTGCGCCAGCTCGGGCTCAGCACGGCCGATGACTACCTTCTCGGCTCGTACCGCATCGCAACTGCCCCCGAGCCGAACTCCAGCCGGCTCACGAGCTTCAAGTCGACATGCTTCGATAGCCCCTCGAACAACGTCGGCCCGTGGCCCGCCAGCCGGGGATGGACCACGAACTCGTACTCATCGATCAATCCCAGCTCCGTCAATGCCAGGGGGAGCTTCACACCTCCCACGAACAGCCCCTTTCCCGACTCCCGCTTGAGTTGTTGAACGCCCTTGCCCAGATCCCCGCGCACGAGTTCCGCGTTCCAATCGACCTGCTCCAGGGTGCTCGACACGACGTATTTCTTTGCCGAGTTGATCGTCTGGGCGAAGAGCCCAATCGATTCAGGTCTCGCTCCCGTGGGCGCCGGCGGCCGCCACGCCGATTCCATCAGTTGGTACGTCACCCGGCCGAAGAGAAGGGCATCGGCTCGGTTGAGGTTCTCGACCGCGTGACGATGCAACTCTTCGTCGGCGGGGATTGCACGATGATCGCAGCACCCGTCCAATGTGACGTTGATTGAGTACCGAAGGGGTCGCATTTTGAGAGAGTACCGCCGATGGGGCACAGCGGCGATGTGGGCTTACGTAGTGATCTGTCGCAGTGTGGGTGGGAGGTTGCTGCGGCTGGGGCTTTTGAGATGACCCGTTGACAGCGGGCTGAGCTTGAGCGGCTTGCTCGTTCGCACTCCGCAGAGGGAACTGATCTTTGGCACCGCTTCGTTATGGTGTCAGGCGGCCACTAACTATGCTCCGGAGGTTGCGGACCGGTGGATGAGAGATACATCCCGGGCGACGCCTGCCGGATATTTTGCTTCTGACGCGGATTGCACAGATAGAGGTCGACGGGTACGATCTGGGCGTCATGGGGGTGGTCGGTCGTTCGTTGGAGGGACCGAGTGCAGGGGAGGAACCTCCGGCGAAGGAAATCGCCACCGCCACTCCTCGAGTGGGCTCACGGTGGCTCGACGTCCTCGGGGTCCTCTGGGTAATTGCCGCGGCATGTGTGGCGCTGGTGCCGGCTTTTGTCCACGGGCCGTACTTCGGAGCCTTCGATTTTCTCTCGAGAACGGGCTTGACGACGCGCCCCGGCGGGGTCATTCACAACGCGGCGATCGGGGACCAAGGCGACGAGGTCGTCCCTTGGATCACACTGGCTTGGACCCAGGTGCACAACGGGCACCTGCCGCTGTGGAACCCCTTCGAAGCCCTGGGGATGCCATTGGCGTTCAACTGGGGATCCGGGGCCTTCGGCCTCCCTGCTCTGGTCAGCTATCTCACACCGCTCCGGGCGGTCTACTGGGTCCAGATCCTGGTCTCGCTCATCGTCGGAGGGACCGGTGCATACTTCTTCGGACGGGTGCTTCGCCTTCACCCGGTCGCCTGTGCGTTCGCCGGGACGACCTGGGTTCTGAGTGGGCCGTTGTTCGGCTACCTGGGGCTCCCCGACACGTCGGTGATGTCATGGGCGGGTTGGCAGTTCGCCGCCGTCGTGCTCATCTTCCGCGGCACACATCGACTTCGCGCCATCGCGCTGTTCGCGGTCAGTTTCGCCTTTTCCATCCTCGCCGGCAATCCCCAGATCGAGGTGGTGATCGCTCTCGCCCTGGGCGTCTTCGTGGTTGTCATGCTGGTTGGCCGTAGTGGCGCTCTCCGCGGATCGGGGCCGATCCGTCGACCAATCGTCGATCTGGTTGCCGCAAGCATCGCCGGCGGGGCACTCGCTGCGCCGTTGGTCCTCCCCGGCCTCCAATTGGCGAATGCCTCGATCCGGAATACCGCCGCTAATGTCATCGCCAACCCGGCCGACCAGGTGCTCGGCACTGTCTTCCAGAGCTTCTGGGGCCAGCCCCTCTCCGGAAGGTACATAAGCCCACAGGGGTTTTTCCCGGAACAATGGGTGTATGTCGGAGCCATCGCGCTCGCCCTCTCGGTCGTCGCCGTCGCCGTCCGATGGCGCCGGCCGGAGGTGGTCGGCCTCGCCGCCGCCGTGGTGGTCACCGCG
Source organism: uncultured Acidimicrobiaceae bacterium (assembly GCA_963734395.1). Classification (GTDB taxonomy): domain Bacteria; phylum Actinomycetota; class Acidimicrobiia; order Acidimicrobiales; family RAAP-2; genus Bog-756. The sequence continues at coordinate 349,304 of CAVTGY010000007.1, forward strand.
GCGGCCAGTGTTTTCCAACCTGCTGACCGGTTCCTGGAAGCGCTTCCTCTGGTTGGAAATTCGTATTGGGTGCGAGGGCTCATTCCCTTGGCCTTCTGTCTGGCGATGCTCGCAGCCATCGGCCTCGACGCGGTGCTCCGGCAGTCCGAGCGGCGACGGGCCGCACGATGGGGGCTCGGTGCCTTCGGGGCGATCGCTGTCCTTCTGGGGCTGATCTGGCTGTTCGGAAGGGGCAGCCTCCCGCCACACGAGGCGCACGTGCGAGCGGACAGCTTCGTGTGGCCGGTCGTGTCGACCGTCGTGGGCCTCGCCGCATTCGGCACCCTGGTGGTGATCGACCGGCGGCCCACCGGCAAGGAGTGGAGCCGTAAAGGACTCCGAGGGCTGGCGCTTGGCGCTGCGGGGGTGTTGCTGGTCTGCCAGACGGTGTTCCTGGTCGTTCTCGATGCCCCTCTGCCCTCGTCGAGTTCGACACCGTACCAACCGACGCCGGGAGTCACCGCCCTGCAACGGGAGGTCGGCTCCTCGCTGGTCGGCCTGGGCGAGGCCTCGCCGGTGTTCGGTGGCTTGAGTCTCGGGTTGTTTCCGGACTCCAACGTTTCCTTCGGAATTCACGAATTCGCCGAATACGATCCGATTGCACCGTTGACGTACTTCACCGTCTGGTCCAAGACGAACGGAACCTCTGCAGGATTGAGGCTTGTCTACACGTTCACCCCTGGCATCCAGAGCGCCGTCGTCGCCCGCCGTTATGGCATCTCCTACGTGCTCGAGCGCTTGGGGGCCGCGGGACCCACTGGCGGCGTCTTCGTCGCCCGGGTGGGGAACGAGGAGCTCTACCGCATCCCCGGCGCGTCGACCGCCACTCTTGTGCCGGCGACGCCCACAGGCGCCTGGCCGTCGATCGACGCACCGGGCACGGCGGTGCCCGTCGTGCGGCCGGGACCCTCGCAACTCCGGATCGTCACCAACTCGTCCTCACCCCAGGTCCTCCGTCTGCGATTGGCCTCGTTTCCCGGGTGGCACGCCACCATCGACGGCCGGCCCTTGCCCTTGGCCACCTATCTCTCCATGATGTTCCAGGCGCACATCCCGGCGGGGAGACACGTCATCGAGCTGCACTACTGGCCCAACCGATTCACCGACGGTCTTGTCATCGCCGCCCTGGCCGTGGTCGCACTGGCGATCGCCTTCCTTGTCGCATGGCGACGTAAGGCCATCACTCGCGGGAGCCGGAACCCCGCCGGCTGAGGAGGGAGGCTCGCTCCCGCGTTCCCAACCCGGAGAGCGTCCCGGCTGCGGACGTGAGAGATCAGGCGACGGTTAGAACCAGTGGATCCATGGATGATTGTGGCGCCAGACCACGGCCGACACTTTGCCGATGATGTTCGCTTGAGGGACCGTGCCCCAGTAGCGACTGTCATCGGAATCGCCACGACAATCTCCCATGACGAAGTACTGGCCGCGGGGAATCCGGACAGTGGCAACATTGGCCGAGGATTCATCGCATGCTCCCGTGAGAGTTGGAAGCCACGGCTGGGCTAGTGGCCGTCCATCGATGAGCACGGTGTTCCCGACCGATGAGATCGTCTCCCCGGGAAGTCCGACAACTCTCTTGACCAGAACGGGATACTCGGGGTCGTGGTCGCCTGGGGCCCGGTTGAACACGATGATGTCGCCCCGGTGAATCGTGGAGGCGAGTCTGTCAACAGCGATCCGATCTCCGATCTGCAGAGTCGGCAGCATCGAGCCGGAGGGCACTTCGAACGAGTCGACAGCGTACGCCCGGACACTGGTCGTCAAGATTGCGATTGCCAGCAAGGTCACGATGACTGATAGCGCCCTGCGGATCGTCGGTGGAGGGATCCGTACCCGCTGCATGTGCAGACGCTACCTTCCGTCGTTGCTGCCAAGGCATCGCCCGATCGCGGTATCGAGGGCGTCGATCCAGAATGGCCTGGTCCGGATTGGGACCTGTACCGTTCGCTCCTGCTATCGTCGTCGCAATCGTTGTTCGACTCGGGTTCAGTGGCGGCGACCTGCCGGTGGGATTCGAAACAGAAGGGGGGCGTATGCACATCAATCGCTTTGCGCGAACGTGTTTGCTCCTGGCCGGCGGCTTGGTACTCGCTGGATTGGCGGCACCTGCGCAGGCCGGGGCGTCCCCGGTGATCACCAACTGGTATCGGCTTCCAGCAGCCCACGGTGCTCATGGCGCTACACGATCCACGTGGTCTTCATCCAACTGGTCTGGTTATGCGGAAACCGGTCACTTCACCTCGATCTCCGGCAGTTGGACCGTTCCCAGCGTGACGGCCGGCGCAAACGACTCAGACTCCGCTTGGTTCTCTTCGGCCTGGCTCGGAATCGATGGATTCAACGACACGCATCTGATCCAGACCGGCACCGAGCAAGATTTCTACGGCGGCACCACTCACTACAGCGCCTGGTGGGAGATCTTGCCGAAAGCCGAGTCGGTCATTCCTTATCCCGTTTCGCAGGGAGATTCGATGGAGGCCACAATCGTGCAGACCTCCACGACGATCACGAAACGAAAGAGGGTCAAGACCATCACCCACGACTGGACAATAAGCCTGAAGGACATGACGAAGGGCTGGGATTTTGCAACAACTCAGGTTTACAAGGGAACCGGCAATTCTGCCGAGTTCATCGTGGAGGCGCCACTCGTAGGTCGATCAGTTTCGACGATCTCCGACTACAGCTTCAATCAAGGGTCCGCCATTGATGGAGACTTCAACTCTGCAAACGTGGCCACGACGATTGGCGGCGCGGTAACCGGGGCTGGCCTCAGTTACCTTAACGACGCCGGCACGCTCATCCAGAACGGGCTGCAGGTTTCGACGCCGGGCCCTGCGGACACAACCGCGAAGGCATTCAACTCCTCGTATGGTGCATCGGAGCCGGCAGCACCGGCGAACTGAAGCCATCGACCATCGGTCCAACACGCTCCGGTCGGTCCCGCAGAGCAGCGAACCGACTCGATCAGCGAGGGCTGGCCCGCAAACCACCCGACAGGAGCGTCGGCTTCAGGCGGGAGTCCGCTAGCGCTGCTTACCTGCTTTGGTCCGGCGACCGCTACGAGAAGTGTCGAATCGCCCCCTGCCAAATGCGTCGATCCGTCCCCATTGCCCGGGGATGTCGAGTAGCTCAATCCGCCCGATCGTCTCGGGAAGGACGGGATCCACCACCAGATGGCCGTTCATGGGCTCGAGGCCGAGCATCGCTCGAATGAGCAGAAGGGGTGCGCCCGTCGACCATGCTTGCGGACTGCAGGCTGTCGGATACTGCACCGGGTACTTCGTCACCGAACGAGGGTAGCCACCGAACGCCTCCGGGAGTCGCCCGTCAAAGAACTCGGCTGCGGCCAGAATTCCTTCGGCAATCTGGGCGGCCTCCCGTTTGAAGCCGTAGCGGCGCAGACCCCAGGCGATGAATGAGTTGTCAAACGGCCAGACGGTCCCGACGTGATAGCCGATGGGGTTGAACCGTGCCTCTCCGTCCGCCAGAGTGCGTATACCCCATCCTGAGAACAGTCGGTTACTCATAAGGTGTGCAGCAACGGCCTTGGCCTTCGACTTGTCGACGATCCCGCTCCAGAGAAGGTGGCCGTTATTTGAGGTCAAGGAGTCGACCTGACGGCCTTCTTCGTCAAGAGCAACCGCAAAGTACTGACGGTCCTCTATCCAGAAGTCACGGTTGAACCTCCGCTTGAGGTCGGCCGCTTCTTCTTCGAGTCGTTCGGCGAGTTGGACGTCGCGCCACACGGTCCGTGCGAGTCGGGCTCCGCGAACCTTCGCGTCATACGCATAGCCTTGTAGCTCGCATGTGGCTCGGGGAAACCCCGGCAATTTGCCGTCGCGAAATGAGATGGAGTCCCATGAGTCCTTCCAGCACTGGTTCTCGAGCCCGGTCTTCTCATTGCGGCGTTTATAGGAGATGTATCCATTTCCCTGCAGGTCGGCATACTCGTCGATCCAGGCCAACGCGGAGCGCGCCTCGTACTCGAACTCTCGCACCAGCTTCGTGTCCCCTGTCCACCGCTCATATTCGTCCAAGAGCACGACGTAGAGAGGAGTGGCGTCAGCACTTCCGTAGTAGGGAGAATGCGGTCGCTCTTCGAAGGCAGTGAGTTCGCCGTAGCGAATCTCGTGGAGGATTCGGCCAGGGTCCTCATCCCGGAAATCGTCGAGGCGGGTTCCCTGGCGAAGACCGAGAGCACGAAGTGTGGTGGCGGCCAGGTCGGGGGTGAACGGAAGGGCTTGGAGGCTTGTCAGGATGCTGTCTCGGCCGAACATTGTCATGAACCATGGAAGGCCGGCGGCAGGAAGCGCGTGTTTGGGCAGGATCGGGGCGACGAACCGTAGGGCGGCGAGGTCGACAAGGCTACGCCGGTAGGTGACCTTGAGTGGATCGTCGTCGCACTCGAGACGGGGGGCTCCCTCAATCCAGCTCTCCAGATTCTTTGCCATGGTGTCGGCGACCTTGGTTCGCTGCTTCGGCATCCTGGCTGACCCGAGGACCGGGTCGACGGCAGCCTGCACAGTGATCACGTCGAGTTCGGTACTCCACTGACCATGGCCCTTGACTGTGGCGGTGAGGGTCAGACCCTCTTCGTCGAGGGCAGCTGAAGAGCCGGCCCTGATCCAGGTCTCGCGCTTGAAGGTCTGGCGTCGGTACTTCAGTTTCAGACACTCCCCATCGACAATGGATTCGTAGGAGCCCTTCTTTTTGAGTGCGTCCTTTACCTCGAAGAGATCGGCGAAGTCAGCTCCCGCCTCGATGCGCACCTCGAGTTCCACCGGTTCGGCTCTGTGGTTCAGAATCACCAGTTCCTCGTGGAACCCGTTGGCCACGACACGCCGGCGGATCACCGATAGATCGGAATCTACATAGACGGTGCCGGTTCCTGGAACCAGAAAGAACCGCGCCTCGAAGTACTGCAGATTATCGGTGGACAGGGCGTCGAGTCGCTCGCCGTTGACGGTGAGTATCCAGCGCGACAGAAACCGGGTGTCGTAGGAGAACAGACCAGTAGGGTCCGTCAGCGAGGCCTCGATGTCGCCGCGCCCATCGCTCACCACGAACGTGTTGCCGTCAAGGATCTTGACCACGTCGTCGGTGCTCATCCCGCCAGCTCCTCCTGCCTTTTGAGAAATGAGTTCCGAGAGGCCTTGGGACCTGGTATGAGCCTGTCGAAGTCGCCGAGAAGCCCAAGATTCCCTTCAACTTCGAGCAAGCCGCGCAACAAGGAGGTGGTCAGGTTGACTGTTCCTCTCGCCATGCCCTCGAACAGTTTCCTGTCCATCCGTATGGTGACGTCGGCTTTGACCTTGCGATGCGAAACCGAGACATCACCCTTGTCCATGGTTAGATACCAATGCTCGACCGCCTCTCCATCTTGCAAGTCGAGCCGGAGCGAGCCCGATGCGTGATGCAACAGCGGTTCATGACCTTTGGAGTTGAGGTCCTCGAAGAACGCTGCAGCCGGGTCGGGCTTTGACTGGGTGCTGGTGGATGGTGGACACATGATTGACACTCCTGGAAAGGGGAGGGACCGTTTACCGTGATGGGGCAGAGCCCCATTGGATCAGACATCGTGACGTCAGGTGTCAGACACGGGGTATTTCCAGAATGTTGCCGACTCCGGCCACCGATCCACTGGGACCGTCAAGCCGAGGTCAGGAACCTTGGGTTCTCCTGACCTCTATGCAGGTTCGCGTTGACCGCCATAGACCGCTAGGGCATAGATCACAAGAGCGGCCACGAAGATGTAGACAAACGACCAGACCGGGTAAAAGGGCATCCACCAGATCGCACTGACGCCCCCAATCACAGCGGCGACAATGCCAACCCAACGGGCGAAGTCCGAGCCGGATATCACCAGGAAGCCGGAGATGAGCAGAATCGCTGCTACAACCAGATCGATCCAGCCATAAGTCTTCAGGCTGTGGCCGAAGATTGCCGCCTCCAAGTTGGACGGCAGAACGCCGTGGTAGCGGAACGCCCAAATGGCATCGAACACCTTCATGATGCCGGCCCAAATCAGAACGACTCCTGCAAAGACAACCCAGCCCTCTCCCCGCTGTTCCATCACTTACCTCCGTGTTCATCACGCCCATCCCGGACGTGCATTTAGCCAGTTCGCTATCTAAAAGTGTGCTCCTGTTTGCTCGGCCAGTCCAGGGTTTTGGGATCATTGTCCCAGCACTTTCGGCAAATGCCGCCCGAATATCTCGAGAAGCGCCCGTCGGTCACCTACTTGCCGCAGGCACGAGCCGTCTCGGAATGAAAGCCGCGTTGGCAATGGAGCCGGAGCGATGACGGTGAGGTTGCTCCGGCTCACCAGGGCCGTCCTCGCCGTCCTCTCCGACCTCTCCGACCGGTCCGCCGTAGTCAGATACCCGCGGTGATCGGGGTAAGGTTGCGATTGCTAAATCGATCGTCGGAAAGAAGTGGGCTGGGGCCGACCGTGTCTTGAGCGCGAACTTGGTCGTGCCCTAACGGATGCACCTTGGAATTTCGGGTTTTATCCAAGTTCGATTGGTAATCCCCTTCGAACTCGTCTTTCAGACGGACATTCGATTAGAAAAATCGACATCAACCAGGGGAGAACAGCATGACGGTGCTAATTTGGGTGAACCATCATCGGCTTTGGACCGGAGCCATCGGTATCGCGGCGATACTGGTGGCAGTGATTGCTGGTGCATGGTTCTTCGTCCTACGAAGCCCTGGCTCGCAGCTCAGTCAGTCTCAAGCCCTTGAGCTCTACCAGAAGACCCAGAAGGCGACCGGCCTGGCCGTCGCACACCTTCCCGAACCGGGGGTTTACCGATATCGAACGTCGGGAAATGAGCAGCTGAGCGTCGGTGGCATCAACCGGATCTTTCCCGAAACTACCGAGATCATTGTTACCGACGGTAAGTGCGCGACGATGCAATGGGAACCGTTCTTGCAACACATCGAGGGACTCGTTGAGTGCCGAGAACATAACAATGCGTTGACCATTCCGACGGCGTCTTCTTACGAAGCGATAGCCGGGACTGCCACTAACAGCATCATCAATTGTCCCACCACGACCTACTTCATTCCACCCGATCCGGTTGTCGGCGAGCAGTGGAAGTCAACGTGTCACTCAGGGAAAGAGCGAATAGTCTTGACGGGACGAGTGATTGCTTTCACATCGATCCGACTCGGCAGTAGCGTTCTTCCGACTCTCCATACGCGCTTAACGTATTCGTTCTCAGGTGCCGAGACGGGTACCAATCCCAACGACTATTGGGTCGCGATCAGTAGTGGTCTTATCCTCCGTCAGCAAGAGTCGGTTGATATCACCCAGCAGGCCGGCCCGCTGGGAAATGTCCGTTACACGGAGAGAATGAACATTGAACTCGCCACGGCGATACCCATGCGCTGACCGCTGACCGGTTTCAGCTTCCTCCAGCCTTACCTGAGCGGCACCACCCACTGGCAGAGGGGGAGACCCATAGCCGTCGTGGGTTAGGTCCGCGAACGCCGGTCGTCTACGTGCCTACCATTTGTTTAGGCATTCAGGACCGATCCCACCTCAAGACGGGGTGGCGAACCAGGGGGAAATCCATATGGAAAAAGGCGAAGGATGGCTGCTTTTTGCTGGAATCATGCTGGGCCTCGGAGGAGTCATGAAGATCTTCGATGGGATCTGGGCCTTCTCATACCACGGCACGCTGCCTGCGAATCTGGAGGCAGCGGTTTTCGGGCACAGTCTGAAGACCTACGGATGGATCGACTTCATCGTGGCTGCAATCCTCATTATCTCTGGCTTTGCCGTCATGGCTGGGTCAGGAGTCGCACGTTGGGTGGGCATCATCGCCGCAGCGATAGCCGGTATCAGTGCGATTTACTGGATGCCGTTCTATCCCGTGTGGGCGTTCGTCTACATCTTCCTTGCGTTCTTCGTGATCTATGCCCTAGCCGTGTACGGAGGCGATCGCGAATTGGCATAGTTGCTCGGAACGGGGACCGGATAGTCGCGCACAGGTGATCGAGCTGTGCGGGCTATCCGGAGTTGGCATCGACCGGCGACAGGCGGAGACCATCGTCTTGCCGGGGAGTTGGAACGCGGCGTCAACCTGCCGGTGATGCTCCCCAAACCACTCGAAATGTCGAGGGCGGATCCTGTGGTGCGATTACGGGACTGACGTGCTCTTCCCCTGCTCGTCCGCCTTGTCAACGTCCTCTGCCTCGTCAGCTGGCGGAACGCCCTTCGACTTCTCCTTCAATAATGCCCTGACCGCCTGGTCGTACTTGCTTTCGGTGGGTGGGCCGGGCTCGCCCGATTCCGCCTTGTTGGATGCCATGTAACACTCCATTGCCCGCCAAATCGCTTTCCCACTCGACCGACGGGCAAGCCAAGTGAGATCCACCCAACTCTACTGCCGACCGGACTTCCGGCAACAGCTATTGACATACTGACCCAGCAAGGTCTGAGGGATCAACTTTTGCGAGCGCTCAGGCACCTCAGGGACGCCACGACCCGCCAAGAATATCGGTCGCCGACTGTCAGCTCAGTTTTGACAGCTCGGCGGCGGCTCGACGCTCGACCAGGGCGTAGCCGCGGGAGGCACCGGTCTCTCTTGCCTGCTGCCAGAAGCTCTCGCGCACGGTCAGTGTCCCCGCCACCTCCACGCCCAGCGATCATCCGGCCCCAGGCAAGCTGCGTACAAGCCTCGCAAAACTTCATCCTGCCCCGAGTGTTGAGCTCGGTCGCCTTTGTGAAGTACGACTCGGATTCCTCGTAGCGACCGAGCACCGACGCTAGTGCTCCCAGGTAGAACGCGACCGGAGGTTGGGGGACGAGGCCCTCGAATGGCACCTGGTCGCTGTAGGGCTCGAGCAACCTGAAAAGCGTCTCTGCAGCGCCCTTTGCGCGCAGCTCGATCGCCACATCGGCGTAGTTGCATATGCCATCAAACCAGGCGATGTCCATCGGCAACGAGGCGAAGTCCTCGGCGGCGGCCGCCTCGAGGAGGCGGAGTGCCTCGTCCACCTCCCCTGCCTGGAGGTGCGCATGGGCGAGCACCGCACGATAGGTGGGTACACCAGGGTGATTCTCCACGACCTCGGCGATGAGCTCACGAAGCTCGCCGAGGCGGCCCTGCTGGTCGCGGGTCAGCATCACTTGGGCCCCGTAGAAGGCGAACGCGTCGGGTTGTCCCGAGTCAGTGCCGATCGCGAGGGCGCGCGCGGCGAGGTCCTCGGCTCTCTGGTGGTCGCCTGCGAACAGGGCATGACCTGCCTCGTGGTAGGTCGTGGCCCAGGTAATCATTGGTTGACCGAGGCGGTCGCTCAGCTCGCGCATCGTTGACAGACAGGCATCCGCTTGCTCAAAGTCGGCGCCCTGGGTGACGTTCATGTGCCGGAAGTGGGCGGCCCAGTGAAGATGGAGAGGATCGCCGAGTTCGTAGGCGAGCTCGAGAGCCTCGGCGCTGTCGCGTGCACGCTCGGCATGGAGGTCCGGGACCTCCTGTGGCGGGTCGACCAGATTTAGCACCTGAATGAGCGTTGCTTTGTCACCGATGCGTCTGGCCATCGACTTCGCTTCTTGCGCAAGCGAGAGACGCCTGTCGCGGGGACCGAAGCACGATTCGCTGCAGAGTGTGGCCAGGAGAAGGGCGCGTTCAGAGCTGTCGGAATCGTCCGTACGCTCAAGAGCCGTCTCGAGCACCTCGATCCTGTCCGTGTCGATGATCCCGATCGCGCCGAAGAGGCCCCGGTTGTTGGCGAGGGCGGCCTTCACCAGCTGGTCGGTCGCCCCGAGGTCGCGGGCACGCCGTGACAGCGTCGAGGAGCGTCTCCCGGAACTCGGCAATTCCGGCCTGGCGCTGGGCGGTACCGAGCCCAAGAAGAACGTCTATCACGAGGACCGGGTCGGCATTCTTGAGGTGCCTGGCAGAGCGTTAGCGCCTGGGAGTAGTAGCGCACGGCGTCGTCGGGGGCGAGGGCGAGGAGCGCGGCATCTGCGGCCCGCCGGGCATAGGAAATCGCCTTCGGCGCGTCGACCGGTTGGCTCGCGTTGAACCAGTGGTGCGCGAGCTCCCCGACCCGCTCTCCCGGATCGTCGCCACAGATCGCCTCAATCGCCTGGGCGACCTGGCGATGAATCACCGCCCTGCGGGTGGCCCCCATTTCCTGATAGAGGGTGTGCTGTATCAGAGCCTGCGAGAAGCTGTAGTGGCCCGCTGCGTCCGCGACCTCGCGAATCAGGGCCGAAGCCGCGCACGCCTCGAGGACGTCGAGGAGCTCGAGCTCAGGGCGCTCGCTCACCCGGCTCAGAAGCTCGAGGTCGAAATCCCGGCCGATCACAGCGGCCAAGGAGAGGACCCGCCTGGCGTCGTCTCCGAGTCTGGACACCCGCGAGGAGATCACCTCCCGCACGCTGTCGGGAAGGGCCTTCTCGACCAGGTTGGAACTGACGCTCCACCGTCCGTCGGAACCCTGGTAAATGGCTCCGGTCTCGGAAAGGTGCCTGAGAACCTCGGCCACGAAGAAGGGGTTGCCGTCGGTCTCTCGGCGCAACACGTGTGCAAGGCGCACACCAGGCTCGTCGAGCACCTGACCTGCGGCAGCCTCCATGAAGTCGATCACGCCGATGTCATCGAGGCCATTGAGTTCGATACGGCTCACCCCCGACTCGCGTCTGAGCTGCGCGAGGGTGTCGGTCAGTGGATGTGATGCGGAGAGCTCCGAGCCGCGATAGGCACCGATCACCAGGAGCCGCATGGACTCGGAGCTCGTGACGAGTTGGCGCAGCAGTTGGAGGCTCGGTCTGTCCACCCACTGCATGTCGTCGATCACAAGAACGATCGGATGGAACGCTGAGGCGTGGGCGAGGAGCCGGACCACTGCCCCGAAGAGGAGGTAGCGCTCCGTATCGGGGTCCGAGCTCTGAGGCTCCGGCAGCTTTCCGACGCGATCCGCCAGGGCGGGAACGAGCTTGGCGAGCTCGGCGCCGTGCGATTGAACATGAGAGTACAGAGCTTCTTCGGGCGCGTGGGTGACGTAGTGGGTGAGCGCCTCGACAAACGGTCCGTAGGAGACGCCAAGGTCCTCATCGCAGCGACCCAGCAGCACGCACGCCCCGTTGTCGAACACCTTTCGCGCCACGTGGGCGGCTAACGTGGTCTTGCCCTCGCCGGCCTCACCGGAGATCAAGACGACCTCACGGCCCTCGCCGGCCAGGACGCGCTTGAACGCGTCGATCAGCAACTCGGCTTCGGTCAAGCGTCCGATAACACCTACGCCCGGCTTGTGGCAGAGACGTGCAGGCAGTGGCACGACCGGCTGAGACTCTTTGACCTCCTCGAGCGGCGTCCATTCGACCACGAAGGTCTCCAGCGGCTCGGACAGACCCTTGAGCTCGATCGGACCGAGCGCACGGAACGGATACGGCGCTCGTCTCCCGGCCATGGCACGCACGAGCTCCGATGCGAGGATCTGGCCACCTTCCGCGCGTGCGCACAGCCGCGCCGCCTCGATCACAGGGTCTCCGAAGTAGTCGTCTCCCTCCCTCGTCGACTCGCCGCAGCTGAGACCGACTCGCAGCCCCAGATGCTGCTCGGCATTGCGGTTGGCGAGGTCGACGTCCTGCTGCATCTGCACGGAGCAAGACAGCCCGGCCGAAGCGGTGGGAAGGACAACCATAAGCCCATCGCCGAGGTTCTTCACCTCGGTACCGCTGCACGATGCAATCACTCGACGCAGGACTGCGAAATGGGCACGGCGCAACTCGTCGGCCACCTCAGGTGCCAGCTCGGAGGCCAACTCGGTCGAGCCGACGAGGTCTGTGAAAAGGATCGTGATGTTCTCGCTGGGTTCCACCGGGCCTCCCGATCGGAGCATCAGTCAGCAAAGGTTAGACCACGGCAATGGACGGGTTCATGCTCCCGCAGTTCTGGTGTTTTGGGGGGGCGAAGGGGCCGCTGCTATACCTCACAACCGCGAATCCCGTGCCATGTGGTATCGACGTGGACCGGGCGGGTTGTGCCGTTGTCGCAGTGACCGGTTCTGACACCTGTTGAACCAAGGAATCGAATGCCAGGGGTTCGAACATTGCCGTTTGCCTCGGTTGGCGAATAGAGCCAGAACTTGCCATACAGCAGGAAGGCCAGCCCTGGCGAGAAGGAGTCCGCCGCCGATGGCTGCGACCCGGAACAAAGCGATCACTAGCCCGGTGGCCAAACCCACGCCACCTCAGAGCATGAGTGGGATGAAACCACGGCCGAGACGGACCGCCAGCTCGTCGGTAGTGTGATCACCGAAAGCAGATGGCAATGACTCCGATCTCCAATCCGATCAGCTGGCGTGAGCGTGCCTTCGCACTGGGCTCCTTGGCATGCGGACTGTTCCTTACGGTAGGTCTTGTGGCGTTCATCGTACGAAATCTCGGCTTCCTCGCCCTCGCACTGGTCGGACTCGGTCTGGCCGCCGCCGGGGCCTGGTGGGCGATCACTGAACGGATGCCCCGGAAGGCGATCGGCATTGTCGGGGCAGTGCTCGGCGTGGCGGGGATGGCGGTAGCGTTGTTTCGTGCGACGCCCCAGGGCGACCAGCTGGGCTGGAAGCTGGTGCTCCTGGCCGTGCTCCTGGCGGGGGCTGTCGGCCTTGGGCGAGCGGCGCTGGTCCGCGATCTTCATGCTCATGACGCAATGCGCCCGGTGTCGGTCAGCCGCCCTCAGCATCCGGTGCTCCTCTGCAACCCCTGGTCGGGAGGAGGGAAGGTTGAAAAGTTCGGCCTGGTGGAGTTGGCAACTCAATTGGGGGTCGAGATCGTCATGCTCGATCGGGGCCTCGACCTCGAAGAGCTGGCCCGCGATGCCATCGCCCGAGGCGCCGATTGCCTGGGCATGGCCGGAGGGGACGGCTCACAGGCGTTGGTCGCCTCTATCGCCATCGAGCACGACCTGCCGTTCGTCTGCGTGTCAGCGGGAACACGGAACCATTTCGCCCTCGATCTCGGTATCGACCGTGAGGACCCTCGACTGAGCCTGAACGCCTTCCGCGACGGCATCGAACGGCGCATCGACTACGCCACGGTCGGCGATCGGTTGTTCGTCAACAACGTGTCGCTCGGCATCTACGCCACTATCGTGCAGCAGGAAGGATACCGGGAGGCCAAGTCGGCGACCACCAAGGCGCTGCTTCCCGAGATGCTGGGCCGCACCGAGGAGCCGTTCGACCTCCAGTTCGCCGACCCGAAGCCAAGGTGAGGTGGACGCCGCGTTCCTGATCCAGGTGTCGAACAACCCCTACGTGCTCGGCGCGACCCTGGACGCCTCGCAGCGCCGTCGGCTCGACACCGGGAGGCTCGGCGTTGTCGCCATCTCCGCCAGCACGGGGGCCGAGGCTGCGCAGATCTTCACCCTGTCGGCGCTCGGCCAGCGGCGCCGGAGCCGTCACTGGCACGAATTCACTGCCGAGCGGTTCGAGGTGCGGTCGAGGTCCGGGAGGGCCTACGCGGGGATCGACGGCGAAGCACTCGAGCTCGACACCCCCCTCGAGTTCCTGATCCACCCGCGAGGATTGCGCCTCCTGGTCCCCGAGGGGAACCTGACCGCGGCAGAGAAGCGTCGGGCCCGAGACATCTCCGCACGCGACCTGGTGGCAATCGCTGGCGGGCGGGATCCGGTGACCTACGCGGATCAGTAGCCCCGGGTCGACGAGCGCTCGCGGCGATCGATTCCGCGAGTCGTGGTGGGGCAGTCAGTAGGGAGTCGGGATGTAACGCAGCGGGGCACCCGGCTCAAGGGAGTGATCCGCTGGGTGTCGATCCGGAAGCTCAATTGCCAACGGCGTCAACGGCGTATAGGGGATGCAGCCGAGGAGGTGGGAGATGATGTTCAGTCTCGCCCGCTTCTTGTCATCGGAGTCGGCGACCCACCACGGCGCCCATGCGGTGTCGGTGGCCGCGAACATGTCGTCACGTGCGCGCGAGTAGTCGGTCCAGCGCCGGTAGGACAGCAGATCCAAATCGGATAACTTCCAGATCTTCCGAGGGTCGTCGATCCGACTCTGAAGCCGTCGGGTTTGCTCCTCAGGGCTGACTTCGAGCCAGTACTTGAGGAGAAGTATGCCCGAGTCGACCATCGCCTTCTCGACCCCCGGCGTCAGCTCCAGGAAACGCTGGGTCTCTTCGGGAGTACAGAAGCCCATCACCCGCTCGACGCCGGCGCGGTTGTACCAGCTGCGGTCGAAGATGGTTACCTCCCCGGCTGCTGGGAAGTGCGACATGTACCGCTGAATGTACATCTGCGACTTCTCGCGCTCGGTCGGTGCCGGCAATGCCACCACGCGGAACACCCTGGGGCTGACCCGCTCCGTGATGGCCTTGATCGTGCCACCCTTGCCGGCCGTATCGCGGCCCTCGAACACGATGCAGACCTTGGCCCCGGTCTCCTTGACCCACTCCTGGACGGCAACGAGCTCGGCGTGCAGGCGTTGCAACTGGTGTCGGTACTCCTTCTGCTTCATCATCGGGCGAGTGGATGGCTGCTTCGCTCCGTTCCCATCGGGACCTGCGGCGCCAAGCGGGCGGACCACGGTCTCGGTCTCTTCGACGGAGTGGTCCATGGCACGATTCCCCTTATGCCTCTTTTTGCTCATCAGGCAATCTCCGTCCCGTTCCGCGCTTGCCCTTGACTTCGGAAGCTCAGCACGGCTGAGCTTCATGGTCAATCCCTCGCCGGCGGCGCGGAATGGGCATTGTCCATAGCCGACGCCTTGATGTCGGGCGCTTCGGGTGGAGGTGCCGGTGGTCATCGCCGCGTGCATTTCGGGCAACGTGCGACCGAACCGCTCAATCGAGGAGCCAGGACCTGATGGGATCCCGGGATCTCTGCTCACCCCCTGTGAGGCCAATTTTCCACACAAGCTGGGACGAAGTGCTGGAATGACGTAATGAGGATCAGGTCTTCAAATGGGCCCAACATTCGAAAGCACCGAGACCCTCCCGACCGTCCTGTAGTAATCCTGGCCCTGCAAGTGCGCGCACACCGGACCGCCCGCCGCGTGCCCGAAGCAGGGTGGAGGAGGCCGGAGTGAACCACTTCTTGCGGCGTTGGGCTCCGGGTGTCGCGACCCTCCGGAGCTATGAGCGCGGGTGGCTTCGACCGGACCTGGTCGCCGGGTTGGTCCTGGCAGCGATCCTCGTTCCCCAGGGCATGGCCTATGCCGAACTGGCAGGGCTACCGGCGGTGACAGGTCTCTACACCACCATCGCGTGCCTCGTGGCCTACGCCGTGTTCGGGCCATCGAAGGTGCTGGTGCTAGGACCGGACTCGTCAGTCTCGCCGCTCATCCTGGCGGCGATCACTCCGCTGATCGTCACCCATGACCCGGCAAGTGCGATCGCACTCGCCGGGATGATGGCGGTGATGGTCGGACTCATCGAGATCGGGTTGGGCGTGGCCAAGCTCGGCTTCGTCGCCGACCTCCTGTCCAGCGAGGTCCGAGTCGGCTATCTCAATGGCCTGGCCGTCACCATCATCGTGGGACAGCTGCCCAAGCTGTTCGGATTCTCCACCAATGCCGACAGCTTCATCGACGAGGTCCGGTCCTTCTTTCGATGGAATCGACCAAACCGATCGGACGACGCTGGTCACCGGGCTCTGCGTGCTGGCGGTACTTCTGATCCTGCCGCGGATCACCAGGCGGATGCCGGCAGTTCTGGTGGCCGTGGTGGGCGTGACGGTTGTCTCGTCGGTGCTCGGCCTGGCCGACCACGGCGTGAAGACGGTCGGCATGCTTCCCCAAGGTGTCCCAGTGCCTGCGCTGCCCTGGACCAAGTGGTCCGATGTCGGTCCGCTTCTCGTCGGTGCGGTGGGCATCACGCTCGTGTCGCTGACCGACACGATCGCCACGGCAACGAGCTTCGCGGCCCGACGGGGCGACGAGGTCGACCCCGACCAGGAGATGGTCGGCATCGGAACCTCGAATATCGCCGCGGGCTTCTTTCAGGGTTTTGCCGTCTCCGTCAGCGGGTCCCGCACGGCGGTGGCCGACCAGTCCGGGTCCAAGACGCAGATGACCGGATTGGTCGGTGCCGGCTTGGTTGCCGTCCTGCTCCTCTTCCTCAACGGGCTCCTGGCCGACCTGCCTCAGACCGCCCTGGCCGCGGTCGTCATCACGGCGGCCCTGTCACTCATGGACCTGGGGGCCCTTCGCCGTTTCGCCGAGGTCCGAACATCGTCGCTCGTCGTGAGTCTGGTGGCCATGGCTGGCGTCATCCTCCTCGGTGTGCTCCAAGGGATCGTCGTGGCGATCGTCCTCATCGTCTTGCTGTTCTTCCGCCGAGGGTGGTGGCCCCACGGCGCCGTCCTCGGCGAGGTGCCCGCCCTCGGAGGCTGGCACAACACGGCCAGGTACCCGGACGCCATCGAACTGCCGGGGATTGTCGTCTACCGATGGGAAGCGCCGCTCTTCTTCGCCAACAGTGGGCAGTTTCGGGACCAGGTCCGGAGGTTGGTCCGCGAGCGGGACCCTGCCTGGGTCGTCCTGCAGTGCGAGGCGATCACGGACATCGACGTGACCGCCGCCGAAATGCTCAAGATCCTGGACGAGGAACTCAACGATCACGGCGTCCATCTCGCCTTCGCTGAGTTGCGAGGTCGCCTCCAGGAGCTGATCCGCCGCTACGGGCTCCACACCACGCTCGACCAAGAGCACTTCTACCCGAGCCTCGATCTGGCACTCGATGCGATCAGCAACGCGACCGGGAACGACCCTGGATCGCCCGACGAAGGGACGACCCCCTGATGAGCAACGCTTCCGACCCCATCGTCGAAGATCAGGGCGGGGGAAACCCGCGCTTGGCACTCCTGTTGGCCATGGCCATGTTTGTCCTCGTGGTGGACACATCGCTGATGAACGTGTCGATCTCCGCTGTCATCAAGGACCTTCACACGACGGCAAGCGGGGTCCAGTCGGCTATCGCCCTAGAAGCGCTGGTTTCTGCGGCATTCATCCTGACCAACTCCAAGCTTGGCGACCTCATGGGACGCCGTCGCGCCTACGTGATCGGGTTGCTTGCCTATGCCGTCGGGGCCGTAGCCATGACGCTCGCCCAGAATCTGAACACCATCATCATCTTCTGGGCGATCATTGGCGGGCTGGGCGCTTCCCTGTTGCTCCCGGCGATGCAGTCCCTTATTCACGGCAACTTCACCGGGAGCGCCCAAAAGCGGGCGTATGCACTTGTTGGCGCATCGGCGGCGATCGCTGCTGCCGTCGGTCCGATGCTCGGCGGGTTCCTCACGACCTACCTGTCGTGGCGGGTGGGGTTCGGGCTCGAGGCGATCATCATCCTCGTCGTGCTGACCCAGATTCGTCTGGTCAAGGACGTCCCCTACACCGGTCCGCGACATATCGACCTCATCGGCGCAGTCCTCTCCATCGTTGGCATGGGTGGCGTGGTGCTCGGCATCCTGGTGTGGCAGGAGGGCGGTCAGTACGTAGGTCTGATCATGGGGCTGGGGGCGGCGACGCTGGCGGCATTCGCCTACTGGCTGGTGTCCCGGAAGCGGAAGGGGAAGCCCACGCTGTTGGACCCCGATCTGTTCAAGCACATGAACTTCCGCATCGGGATCTCACAGCAGATGCTCCAACAGATCACTCTGGGCGGCGCCATGATCGTCCTTCCGCTCTTCCTGCAGATGACGCTCGAGTACAACGCCATGCAGGCCGGACTCTCACTCGCGCCTCTGTCGCTGTCGATGTTCGGCATGGCCATGCTTGCAGGCCGCAAGGCGGGCCGTTGGCGTAGCGCAAAGGTCGTTCTCGGTGGCTTCGCCCTGAGTGCCGTCGGCATGGGGGCGATCGTCCCCCTCGTACCGAGAGTCGACTCGGGGTGGTATCTGGTGATCCCGCTGATCGTCGCAGGGTGCGGTCTCGGCATGCTGGTTTCCCAACTCAACAACTTCACGCTCGCACCGATCAGTGAAGATCGGGTCAGCGAGGCGGCGGGCGTGAACTCCGCGGCAGGCTCCTTCGGGCTTTCGTTCGGACTCGCTGTGGCCGGCGGCGTCATGCTCTGGGCCCTCGCGCTGAGTTTCACCCATCAGACTGAGGCGAGCGTCGTGATCCCACCGGCCCAACAGCAGCAGATCTCAGGAGAGATGGAGCATGATGCCGAGGTCATGAGCAACACCCAGCTCCAACAGCAGATCGCCGACCAGCCCCGGGCAATCCAGGACGAGGTTCTGGCCATCAACACCCACGCCCGGAACCTGTCACTTCAGATAGCGTTGCTGATCCCCGTTCTTGCGTCACTGCTCGGCCTGGCCAACGCATTCCGAATGCTGCGGCTGCCGGACATTCCCCCGGTCGCAGACATCGAAGGAGTGGACCTCGGGTAGCTGCGAGTGCGCATGGCGAGCTTCCGGCCGCCACCCGGACGAGACCAACGCGCAGTTGGCTATCGTTTATTGCTGAAACCACGACTTGACCTCTACTCCCAATGCCCGAAAGGAGGCGTAATGTCGCTACGAATCAATTCGGTAGCTCCGGACTTCGAAACGGGAGACGACCCAGGGTCCGATCAAGTTCCACGACTGGATCGGCGACGGCTGGGCCATCCTCTTCTCGCATCCGAAGGACTTCACCCGGTCTGCACGACCGAACTGGGCTACATGGCCGGGCTGGAGCCCGAGTTCACGGCCCGCAACACCAAGATCATCGGGTTGAGCGTCGACCCGGTTGCCAGCCACGGCAAGTGGGCCGAGGACATCGAGCAGTCCCAAGGCCATGCCGTCACCTACCCGATGATCGGTGATCCCGAGCTGAAGGTGGCCAAGCTTTACGACATGCTGCCCGAAGAGGCCGGCGATTCATCCGAGGGAAGGACGGCGGCCGACAACCAGACCGTCCGGTCCGTCTTCGTAATCGGTCCCGACAAGAAGGTCAAGGCTTCGCTCACCTACCCGATGAGCACCGGCCGGACTTCGACGAAGTGCTGCGCTTGCTCGATTCGTGCCAGCTCACGGCCAAGCACCAGGTGGCCACGCCGGTCAACTGGCACCACGGCGAGGACGTGATCATCGTTCCCGCCGTCTCGGACGACGATGCCCGCCAGAAGTTCCCCGCGGGCTGGAAGGCCCCGCTCCCGTACATCCGACTCGTTCCCGATCCCGAGCGCGTAGGCAACACCGAACCCCACCCGGGCCACCGTCACGCTGCGCTGGGCGGCGCAGCACACTCGATTCGGGGTGCAGTCTCGGGCACCGTGTCCGGTGCGGTGCCCAATAGACGTTGGGACCGGTACGATCCGCCGACCTACCCACCGCGCACCAAGGATCGATCCGTGACCGCGAACCAATACAGTGGGAATCAGCCTCCGGATAACAGAGCGAGAGAACGGAGCCCCCATGGACGACGACACGGCCCCATCCTCCCTAGACGTCCAAACCCTGGTGCACGACGCGCCCGGAACCACCTGGTCACTCGATCCTGCCGCCTCGGCTGTGGAATTCCACGTCAAGCACTTCTGGGGGGTGATCACCGTACACGGCCACTTCGAGCGCATCGAAGGAGAGGGGACCGTCGACGAGGCGGGGAACATCTCCGGCGAACTGCGCATCGATTCACGCTCGCTCACCACGAAGAACGCCAAACGTGATCAGCACTTGCGCTCGGCGGATTTCTTCGACGTCGAACACCACCCGACCGTGGTTGTCACGGTTCGACGCCTCGTTCCCGAAGGTCGTGGCGTCCTGAAGGGCCAGGTGACTCTGGAGGCCGCTGGACGCAGCGAGGACATCGCACCGAACGTCGAGCTGGTAGGAGCGACAGCTAACACTGTGAGCCTGCGGGCAGAGGCCGTGGTCGACCGCACTGGCTTCGGGATGACCTGGAGCCCGCTCAGGATGACATCGAGCGAGGCGCGTGCCGTCGTCAATGTCCGGTTCGTTCGGAGCTGAGCTGGAGATGGCGTCGATCCTCGGAGTCCTTGGTTCATCGGTGGAGCACCTTCGCTCTGTCGTGGAACCCCTCAGCGATGCGCAGCTCGACGAGCCCGCGTATCCGTCTGAGTGGACCATCGCCGACGTCCTCTCGCACATCGGCTCCGGGGCTGTGATCATGCAGCGGCGATTCGATGACATCGTCGAGGAGAACGCAACGCCCGATGAATTCGCCCCGGGGGTGTGGGAAACCTGGAACGCCAAGGCAGCCCGAGCCAAGGCGGGCGACGCGCTCGTAGCTGATCGTGACCTGTTAGAGCGGGTCGAATCGCTCTCGGACGAGGCTCGCTCGATCTTCCGCTTCTCCATGGGTCCACTGGAGCTTCCCTTTGATGGATTCGTCGGTATGCGGCTCAACGAGCATGCTCTGCACACGTGGGACATCGAGGTCACCCTCGATCCGAGTGCGACGGTGCCAGCCGAGTCGGCGGCGCACGTCGTGGACAACCTTGAGATCATCGCTCGCTTCACCGCGAGGCCGCCCGGAAACACCCGAGCGATAGCTGTGCGCACTGACCAACCGAGGAGGGACTTCTCCATCGAACTGTCTCCCGATGCTGTCACCCTCGGAGCGGGAGATCAATCGCTCCAGCCCGATCTCGAACTTCCGGCCGAGGCCTTTGTTCGTCTCGTCTACGGAAGATTGGATCCGGCTCACACCCCCAGCACCGTTCGTGGCTCCGATGCGCTGAAGGAGTTGCGCGAGGTCTTTCCAGGTCCGTAAGCCGGTGGCGACGACCGCACTGAGCAAGCGGTGGTTGAACCGCCCCGGGTCATCACGAGACGCTCACGTTTTGGACCACAAAGTTGTCGGTGAGCCCCCCGGTGGCGGCGGTGAAGACCAGATCGGCCTGGGACGGGAGATCGGCCACGGTCGTCTGGAGCACCTGTGTCCCCGCCACCCACACGGTGAGTTGGGTGTTCTCGATCGTCACCATCACTGCGGTCGTTTCCCCTTGCAAGGTGGGAATTGCCGTGTTGGTGGCCACCCAATTTGGGATCCCCGCCACGGGGCCACCGTCGGCAATGCCAACGAAGTTGCCCGAAGGATCGGCTCCCTGCTTGAAATTGGACAGACCGACGGCCACTCCACTGATTCCCGAGTAGCCGAGGGAGCCTCCGGCCTGGCCGAGGAACGTCGGCGACGTCGGACTGGCAAAGGTCAAGGTCATGCCGTTGGCCCCGGTGCCCCCGCCGATTTGGGCATCGAAGGCAACGGTCAGACCATTGGTCGGGACCGAAACCGGCGAGACCACCGAACCCGACTGGAACGTCGAGGCGCTCGAGGTGAGCGAGACGTTGGTTCCGGACAGCGCGGCATGACCGTGCCCCGTCCAGCCGCCCAGGGCGGGTGGGAGAGGGAGCAGAGCGGCATCGGACAGACTCACGTTTTGGACCACAAAGTTGTCGGTGAGCCCCCCGGTGGCGGCGGTGAAGACCAGATCGGCCTGGGACGGGAGATCGGCCACGGTCGTCTGGAGCACCTGTGTCCCCGCCACCCACACGGTGAGTTGGGTGTTCTCGATCGTCACCATCACTGCGGTCGTTTCCCCTTGCAAGGTGGGAATTGCCGTGTTGGTGGCCACCCAATTTGGGATCCCCGCCACGGGGCCACCGTCGGCAATGCCAACGAAGTTGCCCGAAGGATCGGCTCCCTGCTTGAAATTGGACAGACCGACGGCCACTCCACTGATTCCCGAGTAGCCGAGGGAGCCTCCGGCCTGGCCGAGGAACGTCGGCGACGTCGGACTGGCAAAGGTCAAGGTCATGCCGTTGGCCCCGGTGCCCCCGCCGATTTGGGCATCGAAGGCAACGGTCAGACCATTGGTCGGGACCGAAACCGGCGAGACCACCGAACCCGACTGGAACGTCGAGGCGCTCGAGGTGAGCGAGACGTTGGTTCCGGACAGCGCGGCATGACCGTGCAGGTTCCAATTGGCAAGATCAGCCGCGTTCACCATCACTCCACTTCCGGTAAAGGTGACCGTGGCGAGCACGGAGTTTCCCGTTCCGTTGAGTGGCCAGCTGTCGGTGAAGGAGCCCGGCGCGGTGGGGGTGAAGGTGACTGACTCGGTGACCGACTGTCCGGCCTGGATGGTGGTGCCTTCGGCCAGCTGGGTGGTGGCGGTGAACTCGCCCTCACCCGGCGGTTTCGACTTGGTGATGCCGAGAGGTGTCCCGCCAGAGTTGCTGACCACAAAGGTCGCCGTCTTGCTCTGTCCGACGCTGATGGTTCCGTAATTGATGGCGGTCGGAGTCACCTCCAGTTGCGCGGGGGTGCCGGCCGTCCCCGACAGGTTGACGGTAGCCGACCCTCCGGTGTCGGAGTCGAGGGTCAACGTGCTGAGTGAGGAGCCGGGGATGGTCGGCGAGAAGGTGCAGCTGACGCTGACCGAAGCCCCCGGGGCGAGTATGGCGCCGTCGGCTGGGAGACCGCCCACGGAGAACGGCGTTGCCGGTTGGGTCACACCGGTGAGGGAGAGGCTCGTGCTTCCCTGGTTGGTGAAGACGGCATCCTCGGTGACGCTCGATCCGGTTGCTGTGCCCTCGTAGCTGATGGTGGTAGGGGCCACGGTCAGCAGGGCACTGGCGTTCAGCCCCGTGCCGTCGAGACCGACCTCGTAAGTGCCGGCACTCGTGGACACGGTGAGAACACCGCCGATGATCCCGTAGGTGGTCGGGGTGAAGGTCACCGGCAGAGAGAAGGTCTGGCCGGCACCGAGGGACACGGGCAGGGTCGGCACGGTGGCGCCGTACGAATAGGCACCGCCGGTTTCAGAGATGCTGTTCACGGTGACAGCGGTATTGGCGGTGAACACGTCGGTGAGGGTCGAGGACTGGGAAACGGTGGTGTTGGGGAAGGCCAGCGAGCCGCCGGCGAGCGGGCTCTGCACGGGCGCGCCAAAGCCCCGGAGGACACCGTCGTATCCACCTACATAGACCCGGTTGTCCGCCACCCCCGGTTCGCTCAGCTTCACCGATGCGCCGCTCGGCGCGCTCCACAGCAGATCGAGATTGCCCTGCGCGTCGGGAATGGGGTCGTACGCTCGGAGCTGGGCGGTAGTCGAGCCGGGGCCGTCGGCCCAGTTGACCCACAGGAGGCTGGTTCCTGAGGTGGTCCCTGACGACGTCACCACTGGCGAGCTCGAGCTATAGCCGAAGGCGTCAGTGCTGGTGCCTACCAGGGCAAAGGTAGGGTCACCCGAACCGTCCACGCCGAACTTCCATGCCAGCAGCTTTCCGTCCGTCGCACCCGGGGCACCGCCGGCCGATCCCCCGTTGGTCACGACATAGAGGTACCCGCCGTCCCCACCCCACACCGCGGGTGAACCCCAGACTCCCTGCACGGGCCCGAGCCGGGCGAGGACGGCGTCTCCCCCATCGGGTCCCTGCTCGTATCCCCCGAGATCGGCGGCGTCGAGGACATAGAGGTACCCCTCCTTCCCGATCTCGACCGCCAGTTCGGGATACTTGGGGGTCGAGAATTCACTGGGGAGGATCACCGGCGAGCCCGCACCCAGGTCCCCGTCGGTCTGGTTGAGTGCATTGGCGTCAAGTGGAATGAAGAAGTCGGTGGTCTCGAGCGATCCGTCGGGTTGCACGGTGAGGCGGACAACCGCCTCGGCCAGGGTCCCGGGCTCGGGGCTGGAGTCTCCGGCGACAGGAGCAGCCGGGTCGTAGCCGTTGCCGGTAGAGAGGAGGATCTGGCCGGGCCCGTCGGATCGAAGCGCTCCTGGTGCCCAGATTCCGCCCAGACCGTCGCCGGTCTCGATGCTAGCTTCGCTGCTCCACAATGTGGAGATCGCTCCGCCAGTGGTGACCCCAATGACCCATCCGTGGGTTGGGGTGAGATCGCAGTGCGAGCCGAATGCGGCGTAGACCACACCATTCATCAACAGGAGTCCTGGTCGCTGGAGCTGGTAGGTGGCGCTGAACGACTGGAGCGGGTCGTTCGAGGCGGTGCCGGAGAAGGGCACGGGGAAGCCGGCCTGCTCTTGGCCGGTCGTCACGTTGAGCGCGTGGATCCAGTATTCGGCCGGTCCCGAGGTCCCCGTAGCGTAGGTGTCCGATGTGAAGTACTCCACGTTGGTGGAGGTGTCCACCACCGGGGTGCCGGTGACTCCGTCGCTGGGCAAATCCGAACAGCCGATGGAGGCGGAATCGAACGGCGTCCCCAGGTACTTCGACCATTCGATCGACCCGGTGGCCGGATCCAGTCCGTAGGCCCAGTTCTCTTCGGTCTCTACCAGCAAGACGCCGTCCTCCACGAGCGGCTGAGCCTGGATGTCCCCCTGGAGTTGGGAGGCGAACAGTTGACCGAAGGACCCTCCTTGCACCAGTTGGGGAGTGAGAGCGGTCTGGTTCGGGTACCAACTGGTTCCGCCCTGGTCGGCGTCCACCCCGATGCTCCCCGCCGTCGTGGTGGCCGCCGCGTCGTGTCCCTCACCGATGGCGCCGGTGACGGCGACGAAGACCACCACATACGCCGTGACGAGTATCCGCCGCCCCCTCATATCGTGCCGCTCGCCCCCTCTGGTAGTTGCCACTTAAAGTGGTAGAATCATCACTGTGTGAGCTCAACGACAGTATGTCCGAGCGACCCGTCGAATGCAAACTCGCACAGGTCATGCGTTGGTCACCCCAACCACGTCGGTGGTCGCCTCTCCGCCGAGCGATCAAGCGAAGGTTGCGTTTGCTCGAAACGCCACGAACCGATTCCTTCAGAGGTTTCTCAGTGATGCGCGCCCATCCAGGTATGACGTGAGTTCTCCGATGAGATCCTCGGCATCGGCCCGGGCGCCGTCGATGAAACTCGACTTCCGCCGGCGGAGGAATGGCATGCCCAACAGGTACATCCCCGGCGAGTCCACAACGCCTCCGTCATGCCGGATCATGCCTTTGGCGTCCAGCACGTCGACATCCAGCCAGGAGTAATCCGGGCGAAAGCCACTCGCCCAGATGATTGTCTTGATCTCCCCGCTGCGCAGTTCGAGTTGGAGTGGTGGCGATGAACCGACCACCGTGGGCTCGAACCTGTGCGGCGGTGACACTGAAGCGTCCACGCCGTTGATCGTCGCCCACTCGTCGAGGGTGTCGAGAAGTCGACTGAGCTTGAGATCCGCCAACTCACACTTGTTGCTCAGGGATCCGGAGAACTGAGCTTGTCCGTCTTTTATGCCGGCGAGCCGGCCGACCAGTCGGACACCGATACTCGTGAGCGCGTTGAGATCGAAGGTGGCCCGTTCGTCGGAGCCCGCGAGCTGCATCGACGGCACTCGTCGCGCCCGCACAATGTCGTCCACCTCGTCGTAGCGCTCGTCGAGCACACCAGCCGCCTCCATCCACCAGTGGATGTCTTTGCCTCTGTACATGCGCGGCCCGCGGACGTGTTCGCCAACGGCCAGGACGACCTGTCGGCCAGAGCGCTGTATCTCAGCAGCGATCTGTACGCCGGTTGCCGAGGAGCCGACCACCATCACGCCCCCGTCGAGGAGCTGATCCGCATTGCGATATTCCATCGGCGTCAGCGTTGCGACAGTCGTCGGCACGGCAGGGGCAACGGCTGGCACCTTCGGGACGTTGAAGGCACCTGTGGCAACGATGACAGCCGTGCTCTGCCATACGCCCTGGTCGGTGGCGATAACGTACCCGTCGTCGGTGCGACGCACCGATCTCACCGTCGTGCCACACTCGACCGGCGCCGAGATTTTCTCGGCGTACTGGGTGATGAAGTCGACCACCTCGGGCATCGCCATGAACCCATCTGGGTCGGACCCCGCGTATGCGTGACCGGGCAGTCGGCATTGCCAATTGGGAGTGAGCAACCGGAGCGAATCCCATCGTTCCGTACGCCACGAGTTGGCGACCTCGTGTCTCTCGAGCACGACGTGGTCGATCGAGCGCTCGGAGAGGCATTGGCTCATGGCGAGCCCGCTTTGTCCTGCGCCTAAGACGACCGCCGTGGTGCGCACCGAACTGTCGCGTGAGATGGTTGCCTGGCTAGGTCAGGCGACCTCGACGTTCACGATCGTCGGGTTCGTGATGACGTCGTAGACAGCCGATCGCTTCTGTGACTGTGCGACCAACGCCTTGATGTCATCAGGCGATGCGTCTGCATCAATCTTGTAGGTCACCCTGATGTCGCTGAAGCCGTTTCGAACGTCGCTGTCAGCCCCCAGAATCCCTCGCACGTCCATCCCGCCCTCGATGGTCGCCGACACGCTGCGCAGTTGGATCTCTCGGTTCTGAGCGACTGCCGCGACGCCGGCTGTCAGGCAGCTGGCAAGGGCAACAAGTACGTACTCAACAGGGGTGATGCCATTGTCTTCTGAAGCGAAGATCTCGGGGTGGTCGGCGTCGAACGAGGATCGGGTGCGGTGGCTCTGTTCCTCACCGAGGCCGAAGAAGCCCTCCACCGTTGACCGGCTATGCGTGCCTTTCTGCCACTCACACGTGGCCCTCCACGTGAACTTCGCAGCTTCCGGTGCATCGATCAGCATCGTGCGGGCGCCGAGAAGTGCCTCGACGTTGACGCCGTTGTCGACTGGGGTGTCTGTAGCGGTCATTCGCTGAACTCCTTGCTCTAAGCCCCTCGGGGGGTGCTCAATTGCCGCTCCGCATCCCTTTCAGCGATCCCGACCCCACCGCGAAGGTGTGTGGAAGGTACCCGCTTTGGGGGATCGTCGCAGCCTGTCGCATCGAATGTTATTCCTCGTGGTGCGGCGAGAAAAGTGCGATCAGCTCCCGTGAAGATTCGAGCGCATGTGGCTATCCTTCTCCGGGATCAACGGGGCGACCGAATGCGACGGCAGCGCGCACCTCTTCAGGTGACGATGTTGCCAGCTCGTGGTCCGGAGTCGCTCCCAGCGCGTCGTTGACGCTGGAGAAGGCCAGCCGGAGAGCCACGAAGAGGGTGATCGCGAAGATCTGGGCGTCATCGAAACCGGCGTCTCGTAGCGCCTGGACATCGTCAGCGGCGATGGCGTTCGGGTCCCTTGCCACGAGTCGAGCCCACCGGGCCAACGCCTGCCCGCCTCCGTCAAGGCCCTCATCACCGCCCCGGATGACACTCGCCGCAACGCTGGGATTCATTGCTTCGGCCAGCTTCTTACCCCAGGCTAATGAGCAGTACGAGTCGCCAAGCTCCGACGCGGCGGCAGTCACGAGCACGCTCCGCTGGGCAGAGGTGAGGAAGCCGGCTTCGGTCGCCTCGCCCATGAGATCGCTCAAACCGTTGAGCGCTGCCGGCAGGTGCGCCCAGAGACGTGACACGTTCATCACGTAACCGACGCCGTTCAGGTCATCGTCGAAGAGTCGCTGGGCCCTCGCCGAGGGTGGAGGGGCCGCCAGGAAACCGGAACGAGATTGCACGGATGGAGTCTCGCCGTCGCTGCTGTCGGAGACCCCCGGCCGGGAATCCTTGGCGGCGATGTAGCCGACGAGGGCAATTGGAGCGCGGATCGGAAGCCCTTCTCGAACCTGTTGGTGGCCCAGCTCGACTGCATACGCCAGAAACGACTCCTCGCCGACCGCCTGGATCGCCTCGAATGCCGGGCCCGTGGAGGCCAGGGCGCGTGCGTACGTCTCGGGGTCGGAGAACTCCCAGACGCACCGGATGTCAACTCTCTCGATCTCGGTAAAGCCGATCTCCGAGAGGAGCGCCTCGCCGGCACCCGGCTTCCCGAGCGCGACCATGGCCGCCTGGTTCTGGACCTTCGCCTCGGAAGCGAGAGTGAACGGCGCCAACGCCCACGCTCCGGGGGACGCCTTGATGTGGCCCCACACCGTCAGACCGACCCGTCCCCCCGGGACCAGGACGCGGTATACCTCAGCCAGCGCGCCAGGGGTCGTACCCCAGATGCCGCGAAAACTCGTGACGACATCAAAGGATGAGTCCTTCCAGGGCAGGGCGTTCATGTCACCCACACGCAGGTCAGCGTCTGGACTGCGGTCCTTGGCCACGGCGAGGAGGCGCGGCGACGCATCGATCCCGGCGCCACGGGCGCCTCGCAACTCTGCCAATTCCACCGCCAAGCCCGAGCCGCATGCGACGTCAAGCAGGCGATCACCGGCAGTCACACCGAGGTGGTGGTGCATGGTGACGTACTCCCGGATGTTCGCCGGTTCGGCGAGGGTGGCGAAGGCGACGGCCTGGCGCCCCCAGCCCTCGTCGACGACTCGCCACTGGTCCTCGGCGGGCGTCGGGTTCGGACTCTCCGTCATGGGGTCAGACGACCTATGGGGTCTCGGCAGCGTTCGCCCGAGATAGGGCTCGACCCGGGATCACGGGCAGTTCGGAAAGGCCACGTAGAACGAGGCCGTCACCGTGGGCCCAGTGCAAGTCTTCCGACGGGACGGCGAGGGTGAGATCCGGGAACCGGCGCAGGAGAGTACTGAGGGCGATGTGGCCCTCCATGCGGGCCAGAGGAGCGCCCAGACAGTGATGGACGCCGTGCCCGAAGGCCAGGTGACGAGCGACGGCCCGATCGATGTCGAGTTCCTCGGGGCTCGCGTACTTGTCACCGTCACGGTTCGCGGCAGCCAGGCAGATGATGACCTGAGCCCCGGCCGGGATCTCGACGCCGGCAATGACCACAGGCTCAGCTGTGTATCGAAAGGTCGAGTGTGGAACGGGTGCGTCGTAGCGAAGAAACTCTTCGACAGCCGCGGGGATCTTGCCGAGGTCACGTTGGAGTTCCGAGAGTTGCTTAGGGTTGCGAAGGAGAGCGACCACGCTGTTTTCGATGAGGCTGGCGGTCGTGTCGTGACCGGCGACAATCAGCTGAAAGATCGTCGAAAGCAACTCCTGGCTGGTGAGCTGGTCATTGCCGTCTCGGGCGCTGATCAACGCACTGACAAGATCGTCTCCAGGCGCATTCTGTTTGGCGCGAAGAAGGGATCGGAGCATCCCGACGACTGCATCCGAAGCCGATTTGGCGGCTTCGTATTCGGCGGGGGTCGACGTGGGCACGAGAAGCTTTGTGAACTCCTGCCCGAGAGAAGACCGGTCGGCCTCGGGCACTCCGAGAAGCTCGCAGATCACCGTGAACGGCAGCGGGAATGCAAAGGCTGCGACCAGATCGACGGGACCACTGGGGCCCGAGGCGGCGATGGTGTCGAGTAGGTCGTCGGCGATCGTCTGCACGTGTGACCGCAGCGCTTCCACCCGTCTCGGGGAGAAAGCAGCAGAGACGAGCCTCCGGAGCCGCGAGTGGTCGGGAGGGTCCACCGTGAGCATGTGCCGGGCGAATTCCGGTCCCGGCAATCCTTCGGCCACCACACCTTCTCCCGTTGCCAAGGCGGCATGCATGTCCTTGGAGAGCCGCTGATCGTTGAGCGCGGCCATCGCTTCGTCGTAACGAACAACCAACCACGCGTCGTGACCGTCGGCCAACGTCACCGGATGCACGGCACCCAGCTGACGGACCTGTGCAAACAGCGGGAATGGATTATCGAGATCGAAGGATCCCCACGACTCGAGCGCCTCGATTGTCGTCACGTGCAAAGCCTCCTCGGGCAAAGCCTAGCGATGGTGCAGCACGGACGTTCGGGAGACCGAGCATCTGGCAGGCGCCCGGTTCCGGTGGTCGTGGGCAGCCCATTGAGTCTCGAATTCACCGCTGAATCTGGGATCCGCGAGCCTGAAGGAGCGCCGACAAGCCAGACGGGAGCTTCGCCTTGCGGTGTGACGATGTCGTGACCACGACCTGGGCAGTGCTCGGAAGTATCACCGACATCCGGTCCTCCGTGGCGGGGTCCAATTGCACCGTGGCGATTTCGCCGTACGCAATCCACGATGTTGAAGCCTTGCCTCTGTCCCAAACCATCAGCCAAGTGGCGACCGGACGACAAATACCCCCATCTACCAGGGACAATGAAGTGGAGGGCGATGGGACTCGAACCCACGAACCTCTTGACTGCCAGACTCCCGCGGGGTCATTTGTCCCAAATCGTCGGTGCCCGTGGAGGGGCGGCTACCAGGGAACTTGGGCGTTCCACGATGTGTCACTAATCCCGCCCGGCTCGCTTCTATTCGAAAACGATCGGGAACCTGTCTAGGTCGGCCATCAGTTCGGCGACCGGTCTAGTGGGGCAGACCTCAACGGTGTTCCATTGGGAAAGCCCAGTGTCGTAAACCAGCTGAGCGACTGCCTCGACGCTGGGTGCTTCCACCACCGAGACCGTCCGGTGTCCTGGGTCGAGGTGCAGGGGACCGGTGAGGAAGGTGACGCCAGCCTCCTCGGAGAGTTTCGGCAGGTTTTGCCCCAGGCCTTCGATGGCACGGGCTCTGCTCCGCGAGTTCGCCGACGGGCAGATGTCAGGCGAGTGGTCGGCAAGGATCACATACTGGGGCATGAGAGTTTCCTTTCGCTGTCGCTTGGCTCTTCGTATCCATCATCTTCGTCGCGACCTGAACCCATGTCGAGCGACCCGATGTTCGACCTTTCGCCGTCGCGCTCGCCCAGCACTTCTGAGATGGCAGGGTCAGCTGACCGTGGGTGGGGCGAATCATCGGCACGCCCGGAAGCGCTGGTCGGCACCTGGGGCGATCCCCTGAACTCACTGTTCAGGGGCAGGTGCTACCGCTCGTCGCTATCCCCTTGCCAGATTGCGTCGGCAGCATGGCGGGCAGAATCTCTCACTTGTGTCCACTGAGGATCTCTGACCCGGGCATTGTGGAGGATGCTCGACGGCTAGTGGTCTTGAATCACTTGGTCACGGTGAGGGTGGCCGCGTTGGTCTCCTCGGAACCGAACTTGTTGGTGAACTTCGCCCTGATCTTCCAACCATTGGCAAAGAGTGGTGGGGTGGCGGTGTACGTGGTCTTTGTGTAGGGCGGACTGCTGTTGTCGGCCATTGTGGCTCCGGCAATGTCCTGCCATGGTTTGCAACCACCTTGACCTGCCATTGCACGGTGGGCTTGGGATTGCCGGCACACGCCGCCTCGAATTTCGCCATCTGACCAACGGTGACCGATTGATCCTGTACGGCGAAGAACAGCTTGGGCCTGAAGAGCACCGTGAGGGTGATGGTGTCGGTCGTGGCCGTGCCCTGCGAGTTCGTGTAGGTGGCGCGGAACCGAGCGCCATTGAGGTACCACAGATTCTCTTTTCCGATCGAATCGGCAATGACCTTTCGAAGATCGAGGTCGTCTTTCGTATAATCCGCACCAGTACCTGCGGTGAACGTCTTGCCCCCGTCGAGCGAGGCCTCCCAGACCACAGTGGGCGTCGGGTTGCCGGTCGCCTTGGACCGGAGGATAGGAGGTTCGTCATTTTGGGCCGTCCGGTCCGTGGGCTGGACGGTTACCACCGGTTTGCTCAGGGGGGCCGCCTGGGAAACTGGTGGCATCGCAGCTACCGAGAAGGACGCCAATAGCACCGAGGCGACCAGCAGACGTCGCATACCCCACCTTCCGCATGCCCCTCAGCGTTTCGCGTTTGCCATCAGTTGGAGAGGGGTCCGTCAACTGGTCCGGGGCGCACAGCCTTTGCTGACAGATGGTCCTAACGGACTTGAGGTAGGTGCCAGGTTTGGCTTTGAATGTCAATCCTCAGCATTGTCAGCAGCAAGTGAACCAAGAAGCTCTGCCGGGCTGGAATGCAAAGGCACGGTGACAGCGTCGATTGCTCCGATGCCGATGGCGACCTCAATTGCCGGACAGCTCTCAACGACACAGATCACGATGAACGATCCCGTTTCGAAGAGTGCTCCGAGCCGAGTTATCGAGTCGCGGGAAAGCCCGCGCCGGGTCTCGGTCATTACCCGCCCCCCCACGCTGCCCGCCAAAGCGCCGACAACTATCGCCGGAGGCCAAACCACTCCGCACACGGCGCTGGCGAAGACCCCTCCTCCGCCACCAACTTCGGATAGACGATGAAACTTACTGATCTCCTCAATCGTGCGCTCGACGAGCACCGCATCAAGCAGTGATGGAGCCGCGGTCCTTGCGGCTACGTCGAGTGCCTCCCAACGCAGCTGTGCGGCCTCGAGAGATCCAAAGGTAGAGGCTGTTACGTCGAGATCCACCATACCTGTCCTGGGAGGTTGGAAGTTGGCTGCCCGACAGGTCCGTGTTGAAGAGCCCACCAGCACCCACAGTAGAGAGCCAGTCCTTGGATCGCATCGGCCAGGACGGACGATTTTGGTTGGGACAGTCCTCTGCGGGGGGGCTAAATGACGACGCGAATTGCCGGCTAGGCGGGAACCCCTTCAAGGACCTCAACGGCATCAGCCCTGGTGGTAACGCCAAGCTTTGCGTAGATCGAAGCGACATGCGTTTTCACCGTGGCCCGACTGACGAACAGTCTCTCGGCAATCTCGAAGAGAGTTCGATGCGTTGCCAGTTGGTTCAGCACTCGGCGTTCTGCGGGTGTCAGCGACGCCAGGCGAACCTCGGTGGCCGCAATACCCGGATCGGGCACGCCGGAGTCCGCCGAGCGGAGCGAAACCACCGTGCCAGCGCAAACGGGAATCGACGTGTTCGAGCGCTTCAGTCCTTTGCGCTCTGCCCAGTCATTCATCTGTTCGCAGCGCCTGGAAAGATCATCACGTAGGACTCTGCTCAGGTTCCACCGACCGAGAAGTGGGATGAGCGTCCCCAATCGAGATCGAACCTCTTCGATCTTGCCTTCTTCCACGAGCAGAGCGGCCTCGAGGACAAGGAGCGGAAGCAGGTCGACTGTCGGACGTTCCCCGGCGGCTTCGACAAGAGAGCGCGCCTCCGTCGAGCAGAAGCGCGCTTGGGCCCAGTCACCCGTGTCGCAGCAGGAAAGCCCGAGACATCCAAGCGCGAATATCCGGAGATGGCGGGTTGCACCCTCATCGGGCGTGAGCCACAGGATGTGGGCTAGAACCGCTTCTGATTGAGTCCAAGTTAGTTGCTGGGCCACTGGTGCTCCCAACGCCCCCCACCGACAACCGACGGGAGGTATGTAACACCAACTTCGACCCACTTGCAACTCGCTTCGTTCGGAACCGCAACTCCGTGGGCCTAGCTGCACCGCTGTCGAGCTACTCGATCCATTGGGTCGAGCTCCTTCATCCATCAGATTCGTGAGCGTTAATCCATCAGAGGCGTGAGCGACAAGACTAGCGACGGCGAAGGCCGGCTCGGACGATGTCGGAACAAGCTGAACGCGCAGCACGGATATCAGCCGTTCTGGCCGATGCGACAGGGCTAGTGGATATTTAGAGTGTGGGTGGGGAGGTCGCAAATGAACCTGCCCAGCTATGCCCAGCTATAGGGACCACTCGAAGGGGAGGCGGAATCAGATGCGTCACTTGAAGCTATTCGTTGCGGCCGTTGCCTGCTTTCTGGCTATTAGCGGGGTCGCTGCCACTGCGGCCAACGCTGCAGGGCCAACTCCTAAAGCTGCCGCCACCGGTAACCTGAATATCTGCAAGGTCGCTGCGGCGCCCCTTGCTGGCCAGACCTTCCCGATCCAGGTAGCCACCTGGAGCGGTTCCTTCTACAAGGTGTACTCGCTCACCGCCGGGGCGGCGCCCGGAGGGTGCTCGGGATCGATCCCGTTCACCGTGGGCACCACCGTGCTGGTCGAGGAAGCCGCCTCTCCGGGCGTGCCCTATCCCGGCGTCGTCCCGGCCTTCAGTTTGTCCCAGGGGTCATTTTCCGGCAACATGCCCAGCCTTGACCTGGTTGCCTTGTCGGTGGGCTCGGGAACGACCACGCTGACCATCACCAACACGCCCGTAATCCCGGTGGGGACCGGAAGCATCCAGGTGTGCAAGACGGCTGGTGACAGCTACGTCGATGGGCAGACCTTCGACTACAGCCTGTCAGGCGCCGGCGGCTTCAATGCGACCACCGACGTTTTGGCCAATCAGTGCAACACAGTGGACAACGTCCCGGCGGGATCGCCGGTGAGCATCACCGAGCAGGCCCAGTTCCCCTATGCACTGACCAGTGTGAGCGCCCTTCCCTCGAACTCGCTACTGAGTTCGGACCTGGACACCCAGAATGCGTCGGTCGAGGTCGAGCCGGGACAGGAGATCAACGTCTTCTTCACCAACGACACGCTGACCGGCTATGTGAAGGTCTGCAAGGCGCTGGATCGGGCAGCCGATGATGTGCTCGCGGGTCAGACGTTCAACTACACCGTGTCGGCGCAGCCCTTCAACGGGAATCCGGTCTCGATCCCTGACTCGGTGTCCGTGATAGCAGCG
This sequence comes from uncultured Acidimicrobiaceae bacterium, assembly GCA_963734395.1. Taxonomy (GTDB): domain Bacteria; phylum Actinomycetota; class Acidimicrobiia; order Acidimicrobiales; family RAAP-2; genus Bog-756. The sequence goes on from CAVTGY010000007.1 coordinate 383,500, forward strand.
GCATATCCGACCAGCACGTGTTCGTTCATCGGCGGTAACGGCAACCCGACCCCTCTGCCGCTCGGCACACGGGTCACGGTGACAGAGACGGGGAATGAGCCAGCGTCCAGCGAAGCCGTTGCCACCAGCGTGAGCCCAGGGAACCTCGATGCCGGAAGCACAACCGGGCAGGCCGTCCTCTACGTTGGGAATCTGCCGGCACCGGGTAATGTGGGCAGCTTCGGTGCGGGTTCTGTGACCCAGGCCAACTTCACCAACGAGGCCTTCGGCTCCGTCGAGGTGTGCAAGACGTCCAACTCGATCAATGAGGGCGAGCCCTTCAACTTCACCGTTGCCGGATCGCCCATCAGCCCGGTCGAGGTCGGCTTCTGCTCGCCAGGGATCACCCTGCCGGTCGGGACGACGACCATCACAGAAGCTGCCGTGAACCACGTTTCGCTCTCCAGCGTTTTCGGAACTTCCGGGGCCACGCTGTCGGGCAACACGGCGACCGCCGACGTTGTCTACAACACGGACAACATCGTGACCTTCGACAACGAGGTGAACACGGGAACGCTCAAGATCTGCAAGGCACAGACGTCCAGCGACGCCGACCTGCAGAACATCACGTTCAACGGCTCGTACTCGTTCAGCAACGGAGCGACCGGTGGCACATGGTCGCTGGAGCCCGGTCAGTGCACATTGCCGATCAACAACGTGCCGATCGTCACAGGGGCCCTCGCTCCGGTTAGCATCAAGGTCACCGAGAACCCCTCCAGCATCGCCAACGCGGCGCTGTACAACCTGACCGTGAGCGGTGGCGACACCTTCAGCTCGTTGCCGTCACTGCCGCATCTGCTGTCCACGCCGGTCTCCGGGATACTCAATAGCCTCGAGGGGATCAGCACCGTGACCTTCACCAACGGGATCGACAACACCACGCCGGGCTAGGAAGCGGATACACCCGAGGGCAGCCAGGGGCACCCGAGGGGCTGAAGAAGCAGCGTGTGGGCCTCCGCAACGGCGGGGGCCCACACGCAATTGCAGGGGCAGGTCCCACAGTCGCGATGGCACTCGGCGAGGTGGCCTTTTGCTGGTATCGGACCCTTCCGCCACGAGGAGTTCTCGACCTCCTTCGTGGACGTTGAACGTGGCCAGCTCTTGAAAGTCTTGGCTGCTCGCAGTTGCATGCCGATGGCCTGGCTGACCGAACAGGGCAGGCGGGGCGGGACCAGGTGTGCTTCGCCACCCTCGATCTGTCCGGCCCCATGGTAAGTGTTCACCACAATGGTACCTTCCGCCACCCAGGTGAACTGGCTGCCAACGCCCTCCGGGACTGGTGCCGGTCCTCGACCACTACCAGCTACATCGAACCCAGGCACCCCCGGAGAACCCATTCATCGAAGAATCCTTCAACGGCAAGCAGCTCGACGAGGGTCTCAACTGCGAAGCACTGGAGGCCCCGCTCGAAGCACAGTGCTCGACGTAGACTTCCGAAATCGACTGGAACCACCCATCGGCCTCACTCGTCACTGGGTTGCCGACCGCCAGTCACGTTTGGGTGCCGAGTGGACTCAACAACCAGCCGGAGTCGCATGGGCGGTGGGAATCACGTCAGTAACATCCGAGTGGAATTGCGGGGTTGTACCCAGAACCCCTAGCAGTAAAATGGAAGCTGGTCAGACCGGAGCTGGAGTAGCCATCTTGCTCGGATTCTGATACCCCTGCCCTTTGGGGTCCCTCTACTCTGCTCCGCCAAGGGTAGAGGGCAGTCGCCGGTCGTCAGCTTCGTTCCTCAGGGTGTGACTCTCTCCCGATGTGATGAAGAGGCGGCCGCTAGTTCGGACACCCTTGACGCCTAACGATTCATAAAGAAGTGTCGTTATGGAGATCCAGCGGCACCGTTGGAAGCACTGGTGCCGTTTGTCCGCATTGGATCCTTCCGCCGCGAGGAGTTCCCGACCTCCTTCGTGGACGTTGACCGTGGTGAGCTATTGGAAGTCGTGGCTGCTCGCAGTTGCAGGCCCGATGGCCTGGCTGACCGAACAGGGCAGGCGTGACGGGACCAGGTGCGTTTCGCCGCCCTCGATCTGTCCGACCCCTACAAGTTGATAGGGATGCACAATTTCGGCCGAGAGAGTGCTCACGAAAGTTTCATACGCCCGGTGGGCACTTCGAGGACAGTGGAGAAAGAACTGATCCGATGACCTTTGCTCCGTACTGCTGCGTCCCGTCCAGTCCTAAACCGGTTGTCTGTTGGTCGATGACTCGCTAGCGTCCCGTTTGCGAGGAGCCGTAAACGAGGCCCCCAAACAGGGTGGGCATGGAGGCGACGATCATGGGCGTTCGATCACTCTTCGGTACTGTGCGTCCCGAGTCCACGTCAAATAGGGATAAGACGGGAGTGGACGCAGAGGACGTGCCCGGCGACAGGCGGCACATGTTGAAGGTGCTGGGAGCAACCGCCGTTGGGGCAGTGGGAGCGACCCTGCTGGAGGCGAGCCCAGTCGGGGCTCAGGACGGCGACGCCGTCCTGATGGGCACCACGAACTTGTGCCCCGACACAACCACTCTCCAATGCGCGAGCGGTGCAGGATTTCAGGCTGAAGCCTTGTCCGCAAGCCTGAATGGCGTTTACGGGGTGGCCGTGAGCACGAGCGGGATCGCAGGTCTGTCGGCCGGGGTCATGGGCGACTCGTCCGACACGGAAGGCGTAGTCGGCCTGTCGAGCGGCGGGAACGGGGTCAGCGGACTGGCCACGGCAACAGGTCAGAACGGCGTCTACGGACTAACCGCTGCCACAGACCGGAGCGGCGTCTACGGCATTGCCGCAGGACCGAGCGGGATCACCCCAGGAACCACGGCTGGGGTCTTCGGCGACAGTACCACCGTTCCCGGCGTCGTCGGACTTTCGAGTGCCACACACGGTGTCATCGGAGTGACAGCGGCTAACGACTCATACGGTGTCGCCGCGATCGACACCAGTGCAGGGGGTTCCGTTGGCCTCGGCGCAGCGTCCGACAACGGCGTGCAACTTTACCTTCAACCGTCTACATCGTCTGGTGCACCGTCAACCGGCGCTCACAGCGCCGGCGAAGTGTTTGTGGACGATAACGGAGTGTTCTACAAGTGCGTCGTGACCGGCACGCCGGGCACTTGGGTGCCGATGTACTCCGTGGTCCCCTTGCTCACTCCGGTGCGGGCAATCTCCACACCGTCGGGAGGGAGCAACGCCGGTGGTCTCACTGGTCCGTTCGCGCCCAACGGCGACACCCATACCACAACGGTGCTCACCGGAGGGGCGACTGGCATCCCCGACATCGCGGTTGGCGTGGTCGGGATTCTCACCATCTCAGCCAACGGGGCAACACTCAACGGGGACGGGTACCTGACACTCTTTCCCGGAGGAACGCCGAACCCCGGCACTTCCAGTCTCAACTCCGGTGGAGACGCATTCGCCACCTCCAATGGGGTCACGATCGCATTCGGCACTGGTGCCGACGCGGGCACACTGTCCTTCTCCTGGCAAGGTGGCGGTTCCCCGCCCGAGTGTCAGGTGTTCTTGGATGTGACGGCCTACATCTTGTAGGAGGAGTGGGCGAGGGGGCGCAGCGAGGACCAGAGAGAGAACCTGCCCCCTAACACGCACCGCACGCTCTGGTATTCATCGAAGGCTGCGATCGATCGGAAGAGCAGCTAACCCTACGGCCGTTGCCGCTTTAACGCTCTGCACATATCGTCTGATCTCCGGATCGAAGCCATGATGCGATCCGTGGGATCGGACGAACCCGTTTGCGAGGGGAATGAGCGCTCCCAGCGCTCGGACGACCTCCGATAACTCCAAATACAAGGAAGCGCAGTGGACACAGAAATCAAGATGAAGGAGCAACTCGCTCCGCTCGTATCCGTCTAGCGTCCCAATCGCAAGCAGAGCGATGTCATCCTGAAATCCCTCACACCCTGGAGACCGCGTCGGGTACTTAGAATGGTCGGAGAGCACGAACATGGACTCCCCTCCTGAGTGTGGAGCGTTACTCATGGATCCATCCGTCTCGGTGGAGAGACGAGTTCCGCATCCTTTGGCGGCACAGATCCGCCCCTTTCCGTACGTGCGAAGCGGTTCTCCAACTACCAACCTCGACCCGCTTGCCCATTGAATTCCTTCAATTGGATCCCTCATTTTTGAATGCCTACTTTCTTCAACGATTCCACTGCCGTTGAGTTATACGTATCTGGTGTTGCGAGGCCCTCAGTACGCTGCTGTCTGCAGCGCGACTAACTCGATGTCTTCTACCGAACTTCCCACCGAAGCCGTCACCTTCGCCGAGGACAGCCCGGGCCAGGTCACTGGCCAGGGCCTTCTCGCCCAACGTCAGCTCCAGAGGTGATGGGACTATGTTCGGAACCCCTGCCGAAGCGCTGCTGGCGTCGACCAATCACGTTGGTGATTCGTGGCAAATGCACTTACCGACACATTGGATCTCAGCGAGGTCGGAGGGCGCAACCTCGCCAGTGCGTGCGGTAGTTGCCTGCCCCAGAACTTCACTTCGGAGGCAGGTGCGGACTCGTCGATTCGAGAAGCTGCAAACATGGTTGCGTGCCAATCCCCGATGATTCGCTTCGGTCGGTGATCGGGGAATCGCCCAACGAACGAGAGCAGCATCGTCGATCACTCTGGGAGTACTACGACCGGCGAGTGACCGGGCGCTTGCCTGGCTTGGCCAACGCCTACGCCTACTGGACCGGTCTAGGCGTCGCCGTCGAAGTCGAAGACATCGCTGCTGAAGCTGCGCAGCTTGAACGCCTGCTTCGTGAGCTGTCCGCAGTCCGCTTCGTCGAAGTAGGTGCCGGGCCAGGCACTTTCACCGGATACCTTGCGGGGAGGGGCATCGCCATCGACCAGAGTCGAAGGGCGCTGGACGTTCTGCGCACCGTTGCTCCCGAAGTACCAGTGATCCAGGCAGATGCCACTGCCCTACCCGTGCCAGCCCACGCCTTCGACCGCTTCTTCTCCGCCCACCTCTATGGCCTGCTTCTTCCGAGTGAGCGTGAACCGTTTCTTGCCGAGGCGCACCGGGTTGCGTCCGAGGTCGTGATCCTCGACGCCGGTTGTCCCCTAGGAGTGAGCGCCGAGGAGTGGCAGGAGCGGACCCTGCCGGGGGGAGGTAGCTACAGAGTCTTCCGCCGCCACTTCGATGCGGACGCGTTAGCCGCCGAAGTCGGTGGTGTACCCCTGTTCGCCGGGCAGTTCTACGTGCTAGTGGGCACTGCGGCCGTGCCCGGTATCGCACACCCGATGTACGGCCCCAATGACCCGATCGGGCCTCGGCTTCGTACGTGACCCAGTTTGATGATGCCGCTTGGTGGCAGACCGATGATCTCTGGGTCTACTCGTTCTTCGCGCTGCTGATCTTCATCAGAGCTGCCGCAGAACGGACGGGGCGGTCGGTCGAGGAGGGTTGCTGCCTCGATTGCCGATCGTCGGCTTGTTCGGTTAGTACCGACCGAAGGCTAAGCGTAGAGCGTCTCGATGGCGACAGGCCTTGCCAGAGTCATAGCGTCGGAGCATGGGCAACACCTCCCAAGGGCGACCGCGGAGAATCCGTGATGCAAGCGGAGGTGTGCGGGTTGGAGACTTCGACGTCGGTGCCCTTTTCGAGGCTCCGGATCGTCAACGGGGAGAGGGCGCTGAGTTGGCGTCAGGTAGCCGAAACGATTTGGGCGCAATCGTCTGAACTCAACGACCGTCGTCAAGACCACCCCATATCAGTGGAAACGATCACCGGGATGCGAAAGCGGAACAACGTCTCCTGCCAGCATGCACTGTTCATGCTGCGCTGGATCGGCCGCGCACCCGAGGAGTTCATCGCTGATCCCGTTGTAGGCAGCGCGCGGGTCGGACTCCCCGTCGCCGGACCGGACCGTCGACTCCGATGGAACCTAGGTGCGCTCTACGAGGCGATGAACGCCCACCGTCGCGAGGAGCGCCTCACCTGGCAGTCGTTGGCAGACCTGCTGAGCTGCACTCAGAGCCAGTTGACGGCCATCAAGACGGCCCGCTTTGCCATCGGAATGCGACTTGCAATGCGCATCACCCAGTGGCTGGCCCAGCCGGCCGCTGAGTACACCTACGCAGTTCGCTGGTAGGTGCCTCCGTCCCGGTGCGGATTCAATGGGTCGACGCAACAGCCTCGGCGAACGCCTCAGATGGTGACATAAATCACGCCATTGTCTGGCGCTCTGTGAGGCGACCTTTCAGGAATCGCTGAACAACTGTCCGGGCATCCGGGAACTCGATCTCAGAGGAAGTCACACTCCGCAGAAGCGTGATGACGAGTAGGGGGGCGAGAAGCGCTTGGACGACGAAGTCGGTGGGTTCCTCGACCATCTGTCCGACACGCTGGTACCCGGCGAAGATTTCAGCCAGTCGCGACATGGCCCCGAGAGGTTCTTTGATGAGGGCGGCCACGTCGGGGTTCCGCGCTCCTTCGAGGAGGAGCGTGCCAACCAGTCCGTTTCGGTGCCGATAGAGGTCCGAGTAGTACTCGACCACTCGGATCAAGTCGGCTTCGATGTCTCCCGTTGTGGTGAGCCCGTTGTCGACGAGTCGCGAGATGTCGGCATGGATGGCGGCCAGGATCAGCTGGCGCTTGTCCCCGAATCGCCGAAACAGGGTCACCTCGTTGATGCCAGCCGCCTCCGCGATTCGCCGCGTGGTGGCCCCCGCGTACCCTCGCTCGGCCAGCACGGCTAGTGCGGCGTCGAACATGGTCGTATCGGTCACAGGTTCGGCCAAAGGTTCTCCTCGAGAGCGGGTCCGGATTGTGGAGTTCTACTGCACCATAGCAAGTAATCACTTGCCTCCAAGTAGAGACGAGTCGGGCGCCCCCCCCAAAACCCAGGGGTTCGTGAGTCTATACAAGCAACCACTTGCTTTCATGGTGAAGTCGGCGTATGGTTGGGGATGTAAGTGAGTACTTGCATGCCGGTTGAGTTCCGGCACCTCATCCCAACGAAAGGACCAAACCCATGAAGGCATTCGTGAAGAGAAACATCCGGTGGATTCTCATCCCCGTCCTCGGTGTGATCGTGGTCGGTGGAGCAGGCTTTTTCTGGATGCTGAGCGGCAGCTCGGCCGCGCCGCTCACCCTGCGGGCCAGCGCCTCCTTGTCGGCGGCCGCTGTCTGGAAGCGATCTCAGCGGCCATTGGACGGTGGTTGCCGGACCTGTCGACGAGCCCACGACCGCCGGCTATCGGGTGGTGGAGAAGGTCGCCGGCGGCCTCGCGTCGGACACCGCAACCGGTCGAACGGGCGATGTAACCGGGTCGGTGACGGTAGTGGGCAAGCAGGTCACCGCCGCTAACTTCACGGTGAACATGGCCACCCTGAAGAGCGACAAGAGTCTCCGCGACACGGTCCTCAAGACCAACGCCATCGAGACGAACAAGTATCCGACGGCCGAGTTCACCCTTGCGGACCCTATTGTCCTGCCCAACATCATCCCCGGCAAGATCTATACGGCCAAAGCCCGTGGAACGCTCCGGTTGCACGGAGTCTCAAGGGTGGTGAATGTCACCCTTCAGTACCAGGAGACCAAGACGGGCATTGTCCTCCTGGCCGACATGCCGATCACGATGGCCGATTACTCCATCAAGGCACCCAGTGTCGCTGGCGTCGTCGCCGTCGAGAACCACGGCTCCTTCGAGCTCCGCGCCAATCTGGCGGAATGAGGGACTCAGTGGTCGCCAGCGGTCCGCTAGCACCCTCCTGCCCTCCCGTGCGATGGCTCATCCGCCTGAGTGGACAACGGCATGCGTATCACCTGGAGGAGTCTCTCGACGTCCTGAGCACAATCACCCATCGCTGCGATGCGGTCGGCGTGGCCAACCGATCCCGCCACGGACGGGCGGAATCTCGGGGACCGATTCCCGTCCTGGGATGGCCCTTTGCTCTGTGGCGTTGGAGGAACGAGGCTTGCCCCCCTCCGTGGTGGGATCGGCGGATCAGACGTCCTCAATCTGAGGCTAGGACGGCATTGAAACGAAATCATCGGATCCCGGATCGGCTGCATGGTTTCAGCCCTGGCTACAGCCCGCCAGCCACAGGGGTGGCGATACCATCGTCATTCACTCCGTCTGATCACAGCACCCGGTTCGGGCTGCCATCCATAGGACAGCGACGATCATCACTGGTACTGCACCATCACGAAAGTTCTCCACACGCCCGGAACACACTTCAGCCCCGCGTCCCACCGGGATTATTGGCAGGACGTTTGGGGACGGTCACTCGATGTGCGGTCGCTTCAGGTCGATTCCGGGTCGAGGTCACCAGCGAGGGCCGCATCCCACATCGTGTGCAAGTGTCCGATGAGTGGTTCACCGGCGCTCCCTACCAGCAAGCGGGAGCCAGCTTCATAGCCGCGTTGACAGGCCTCGGTGGCCGGGTAGTCCTCACCGCCCAGAATCGTGACGTTGGCATCCATCACGGCTTCGCAAGTGCTTCGATTGGTCTCGTCCATGGCCCCGGGACAGCCCTCGATGAGGTGGATGATCGACTCCCCTGGGGTGCGGCCCGGCGAAATCCGGTGCAAGGACCCGCCACCGCCTGGATGGTCAACCATCACCGTCGACGGGAAAATGCAGGTGACCATGATCGTGTCGAGTCGATCGGGCCAGTGCTCCTCGGGGACGTCTGCCATGCCCTCGATACCCTTGAAGGGCACGGCCATGCGGCAGTGCGGTCCGAAAGTGTCGACTGCGCAGTAGTCGGCTAGGAACGGCAGCAGGCTCTCCCGGTGAAGTGAAGGTACGTGGTACGCCTCCACGTTCAGGTCAATACTGAGTTTCCAGTTCGCCGCGTTGTGGAAGGTTCGCTCGCTGCCGCTCCGGTAACGGTCGTAGCCCAACCACGAGTACTCGTCACCCAGAGGATCAAGGAAGCCTTCCACCTCAACATCGGATCGCAGACCGACCAGCACCAGTCCGCACTGTTCGGCGACTGGCAGCGGCTGCAAGCCGGCACTCTCCGGGTCGAACCCGGGGAATCGGTCGCGCTGGGGAATGCCACGCAGCGCACCGTCGAGTCCATAGCCCACCCGTGATACGGACAGGTGAGGCGCCGACCGTTGTCGACGCCGTCGCACAGAGTCATCCCACGATGGGAACAAGCGTTGAGGAAGGCCCGCAACACTCCGTCTTCGCCGCGAGTCACCACCACCGGGACACCAGCCACGACGCGCGCCACGATGTCGCCAGGATCTGCCACGTCCCCCGACCAGGCGATCACTTGCGGGGTTCGCCGGAAGAGGATGTCTTGCTCAAGCTCGAAGCGCGCCGGGTCGACAAAGATCGATCCGTCACCAACGTAGGTTCCCTCGCCCAGATCAGTGATCCCGGCGATCGTGTTGGAAATCATCCGCCGCCCGAGAGCGGTCATCTGTGGTGATGCCACGCTCAGGACACCGTCGATGCGGATGCGCTGCCGCGCACCAACCGTCCCGGTCGGCGGCCGGTCTCGATCCCGTGCTCGAATGTGGTACCCCCGATTTGATGGTGGCCACGTAGCCCCGGCCTGCTGCACAAGTCGTGATCCACCGGCGGGCAGGTCGTAGACGACCCGCGGTGGTTCCAACTGCAAAGCGTTGTAGTCGATGAGGTTGAGGTCAGCCAGCATCCCTGGCTCGATGGTGCCCCTGTCATCGAGGCCGTAGAGGCGGGCAGTGTCGTGGCTTTGCTTCTTGACCACCAGTTCGAGGGGTAAGGTGGCGCCGCGACTGCGGTCACGGGTCCAGTGAGTGAGCATGAATGTCGGGATCGAGGCATCGCAAATCACGCCGCAGTGGGCCCCACCGTCGCCGAGCCCGCAGGCCGAACGGGGGTGCAGCAACATTTCGCGGGCTGGTTCGAGGTCACCGTCGGAGTAGTTGAGGATCGGAATGTAGAACAGCGCTGTGCCGTCTCCGGCGATAAGCGCGTCGTAGGCCATCTCCAGCGGTCGGAGGCGTGCGGCCGCTGCACGTGCGGCCAGCGAACGTTCAGGTCCTGGCTCGTAGTCGGGCGGGTCGCCGAGGAGGAACGTGGTGACGTAAGCGTGGTCAAGCCGATCGGCTGTCTCCTCATCGGGCTCCCATCCGAGGATCGCCTGGCGAACCTCATCGGTGCGTAGGGCCGCCAACAGGTCACCGTGGGAGAGGTCCATGGCTTTCAGCTCTTGGTAGGCGGGAACGACATCGAGCAGGCAGTACGTCGTCTCAAGCCCCGATAGCAGTCCGGTCGCCCTGCCGGCGACCTGAGGCCACAGATCGGCACCGTCGTCCACCGCGTCGAGCGACGCTGCCATCAACCCTCGCCATAGGTTCGGGTCGGCGTCCACCTGGATCATGGCGAACGACACCGGGCGACCGATCTTGGCCGATAGGCGGCGCATCCAGTCGATCTCCCTGGCCGGCTGGTCGATGTCCTCGCCGGCCGCCCCGGCCGGTGCGAGCTCGAACACCCCGGCACCGACATCACCGAGCGCCGAGCCGATGCCGAACAGTTCGTCCTCTGCCGCATAAGTGCCCGGCACTGGCTCACCGTCGATCGCCCGGTGGGCGATCGTGCGGGACGTCGAGAATCCGAGCGCTCCGGCCACAATGGCATCACGGACGATGACACGCATGGCGTCGATGTCATCGGGCGTAGCCGGCTCGTTCCGTGCCCCACGATCTCCCATCACGTAGGCCCGGACCGCGCCATGGGCGATCTGGGTCCCTACGTCGACCGTCCATCGCTTCTGCTCTAGAGCGTCGAGGTACTCGGGAAAGGATTCCCACTGCCAATCGATGCCTTCGGAGAGCGCAGTGCCGGGGATGTCCTCGACACCTTCCATCAGTCCCACCAGCCACTCACGCTTGTCCTCGCTCACCGGGGCGAAGCCGACACCGCAGTTGCCGGTAACGACCGTCGTAACCCCGTGCCACGACGACGGAGCCAGCGTCTCATCCCAGGTGACCTGGCCGTCATAGTGCGTGTGGATATCGACCCAACCCGGAGTCACGAGCAGTCCGGTGGCGTCGATCTCCTCGTCGCCGGGTGGAAGATCAGGTCCGACGGCGACGATGTGCCCCATGTCCACCGCCAGATCACCGACGAAACGCGGGGCCCCGGTGCCGTCCACGATCGTGCCGTTGCGAATCACCAGATCGGTCATGTCGTCCCTCACTCTGCGGTCACGGCGCTTCTCGCCGAACTCGTCCCACGATGGTGTCGAGGCTCACCCGCGGGCGCAATCCTTTGCACAGTGCAAAGTCACCTTCGGCGTGTCGAGCGTGTATTCGGCGGGTGGCCGCCCACCTCTTCGGTCACGGCATCAGCCGCCAGCCTCACCTGGTGGCCGACGGCCATCAGTTCCCGACCGGACAGCGAGCGGTTGAACGGACTGAGGGTGATTGAAAGGTCGACCCCACCCGACGGTCCGAACACGGGCGCCCCGATCCCGGTCGCCCAGTAGGTCGCGTGCGGGTTGATCTTGGTCACCAGATACTCCTCGTTGGAAAGCAATCGGCGCAGCTCCTCATCCCGCGCTGGCGAGGGTGACGCTTGCAGGCGATCGAGCACCTGGTCCCCTATGCCTTCGTCGCTACGGACCTCCACCGTGAAGCCGAGGCTGCGCATGCGGACAAGCGTCGTCCGCAACCACTTGGCCCGGTCGTTGGACAGCGACGGATCGGCAGCGATCCACTCGTCGACATGTTCGGCCGGAGCCCACGCCAAGAATACTGATCCCAATGGCGGCACCATTGGGATCAGTTCGCCGATCCTCATGGGTGGCACGGGATGGCTCGGGTCCCACGTGTAGTGGACAAGCCGGGCCCAGCGACGGTCGCGCACGAAGGCGTAGCAGGCGGATCCGAACGTCCTCGACAGCCGGTCCATGTGCCGGTGAGCGACGGCGAGGCCCTGGTAGCGGTCGGCCGCCACACGACCGGGCTCCACGAGCGCCGGACCCAGGTAGTAGCGGCGGTCCGACTGCTCTCGGACCAGGTAGCCGGCAGTGGTCAAGGCGGCGAGGACGTGCACCATGGTCGATTGAGACTCATCCAGCTCGTCGGCCATCTCGGTGAGGGTTGCGCCTTCTGTCCGTCCGGAGAGCAGGTTGATGATCGCCACCACTCGATCAATCTGAGGCGCAGGCCGAGGCACGGACTGATGAGTCTAGGCGAGGCATCGATGTCGAAATCGAGTCAGAGGCTTCGAATCCCAACCGGATCGGAGGGCGGCCGAGCGCGGTGCCCCCAAATGTTCACATCCGGCAGAGTGGCGGGGTCGTCCCTATCACATCAGGTTGGTGGGACACTTCCCTGTCAAGACGCTGACGATTGCTTGCAGCGCAAACGGCGTTGACACAGGAAGTCGCTTGAGGTGGCAGAGTCGGATATCGTTGCCGAGAACTGGGCGGTTATCCCCCGGCACTTGGGCTTGGGCGCCAAGCGGCAACAATCCTGACGTGCCGGGAGGGCCGAGCATGAGCGACGTCGATCGAAACAATCTCCCGATTCGTCGGTCGTCGTTTTCCGGTGTGGTGGGCAAGACGCTGGCCGAATCACAGCCCGACTGGAACCTGATCAGCCATTCGGTACCGCCTGACGGCGCACCGAACGTGCTGCTTGTCCTGATCGACGACGCCGGGTTTGGGAATCCGAGTACATTCGGAGGTCCGATCCAAACGCCCAGTTACACCCGCATGGCACAGGGAGGGCTTCGCTACAACCGGTTCCATGTGACGGCCCTGTGTTCGCCGACCCGTGCTTCCCTGATGACCGGGCGGAACAACCACGCAGTGGGTTTCGGCTCCATCGGCGAGTTCGCGGGGGGGTTCCCGGGTTACTCGGCGATCCTGCCTCGCGACTGCGCTCCCCTCCCTCGAATTCTTAGGGACAACGGCTACAGCACCGCCATCTTCGGAAAATGGCACCTCACACCGGATGGCCAACAAGGCCCTGCCGGTCCGTTCGACCGCTGGCCCAATGGTTGGGGTTTCGATTATTTCTACGGAATTCTCGGGGGTGGCTCGAGCCAGTGGGATCCTTGCCTGGCCGAGAACCAGAAGATCATCGGCACGGATGACAGCTTCTACAACGACGACGACCCTTTCTATTTCCCCGACGCGATGGCCGATCGCACCATCGAGTGGCTGCACGCAATCCGCGCCCAGGACGCGAACAAGCCTTTCTTCGTCTACTTCTCGACCGGCTGCAGCCACGCTCCTCATCACGTCACCAAGGTGTGGGCCGACAAGTACAGGGGGGCGTTCGACCAGGGCTGGGACAAGCTGCGCGAGGAGACATTCGCCCGCCAGAAGGAACTCGGGGTGATCCCTACCGACACTCAGCTCACCCCTCGGAACAAGGCGTTCCCTGCGTGGGACGACGTCCCCGACCACCTGAAGGTCTTCTACGCCCGCCAGATGGAGGTCTACGCCGGGTACTCGGAGAACGCCGACTACAACGTCGGACGAGTGGTGGATGCCATCGAGGATCTCGGTGAGCTCGACGACACGCTTATCGTGTGGATCTGGGGCGACAACGGGGCCAGCATGGAGGGGACGCTCACCGGCTCCTTCAACGAGCTCACCATGCAAAATGGCATCCCCCTGACCGACGAGAACCAGTTCCAGCTCTCCGAACTCTACGGCGGGCTTGATCAGTGGGGCGGCCCCATCATGGACCCCCACTACTCGGCAGGGTGGGCGTGGGCTGGGGCGACTCCCTTCCAGTGGGGCAAGCAGGTGGGCTCGCACCTGGGCGGGACTCGCAATCCGATGGTCGTGCACTGGCCTCGTCGCATCGCGGACACAGGAGGGCTGCGTTCGCAGTTCGCTCACGTCATCGACGTGGCTCCCACCATTCTCGACGTTGCCGGCATTCCTGAGCCCCAGACGGTCGACGGAATCCAACAGGAACCGATGCACGGCAAGCCGTTCACTGCGTCCTTGACCGACGGTGCCGCCCCCGAGCACCGCACCCAGCAGTACTTCGAGACGATCGGTAACAGGGGCATGTACAAAGACGGCTGGTGGCTCGCAATGAAGACCGAGCGCATCCCCTGGGACCTCACCCCCGAAGCGCTTGCTCCGTATGCGCCGGGTGTCTGGGACCCGGACGCGGGCCCGGCGGAGCTCTATTACTTGCCTGATGACTTTTCGCAGGCGAAGGACCTTGCTGCCGACCATCCCGAGAAGGTGCAGGAGCTCAAGGACCTCTTTTGGGAGGAGGCCGAGCGGTACAAGGTATTGCCGCTGCTCGCTGCTCTTTCGGCATTCTTCGGCATCGTTCCCCCGATCCCCCAGGAGACGACCTTCGAGTTTCGAGGTGACGTTCAGAACGTAATGCCTGGCATGATCCCGAGGATCTACAACCGCTCGTACACGATCACCGCCGAACTGGTCGTGCCCGAGACGGGTGTCGAAGGGGTAATCGTGGCTGAGGCCGACCACCTTGGGGGCTTCACGCTCTTTGTCGACGACGGCAAGTTGACACACACCTATTCGATGATGGGCGTATTTGTATACAAGCAGGTCGCCGATGAGGGTCTGCCTCAAGGCGACGTTATCGTGCGAATGGAGTTCGCGGCCGACGAGGCGAAGCCGGCCACCGGAGGCGATGTCACCCTTTTCGTCAACGACCGACAAGTCGGGAAGGGGCACATGGACTACACCGTGCCCATCCGGTTCTCTGGATACGCGGGGATGGACATCGGGCGGGACAACGGCGGCGTCGTCGATCGCGCCTATGAGGACAGGAAGCCGTTCGCGTTCACCGGCACGGTCAAGAAGGTGGTGTTCGACATCACTCCACATCTCACTGACCAGGACGAACTCGACGTGCACACCGCCGAACAACACGGTCACGCGGCACGCGCCTTGTCAGAGTGACCGATCAGTGAAAGTGCCTGAGCGGGCTACGCCATACGACATTCGAGCGGCGGCACCGTGAGTTTCAACCATAACGTCGAGAACGTTGTCCAGGTCGTAGAGGGCGTTGGTGTGGCCATCCTCGCGTTGGGTGGACTCGGCACTCTGATTCATTCGGGCATGCTCTACTTGATCCCAGCTCGCCGTGCTCGCGCGTATCACTACTTCAGGAAGCATCTCGGTCGAGTGATTCTGCTGGGCCTGGAAGTTCTCATTGTCGCCGACATCATCAGAACGGTCATCGTTGACCAGAGCCCGCAAAGTGTGGCAGTGCTCGCCACAATCGTGGTAGTCAGGATTCTGCTCAGCTGGTCGCTCGATGTCGAGATTGATGGTGTGTGGCCCTGGAAGAAGCATGAGGCTCTGGCGGTCGGTCTTGATGGAAGCAATGCTGGCCCTGGGGATACCCGCCAAGACGACGCTTGACCAGCGCCCAATAGCGAGCCGAGGGAGTGTCCCCCAGCATCAGCTCGGTGACGGTTGTCGACCGGCACCTATCGGCACGGGCAGGACACTCAAACGCGCTCTACAGGCAACGACACCTAGTTCCTCGCAATGGAAGGCGGGGTGGAGACCGAGCGATGTACGCTGCCGTTGATGAAGTGGACGCCGGGGCCAAGCAAGCCGGCACCGAGTGTCGGTTCTTTGTCGGCGGCGTCCCATCGAGTTGACGTCTCCGGGGTCGGCGTCGTCTTGCCCAAGACTTTGCGCCAGGCCGTGCGTGTTGAATTCGGGCGGGCCTTCCACTCGCCTTACGAGGTCCCGATCGTTGTAACTGTCAACGGTTTGCTCATGGTCGGATTGTGGTTCCTGCTGCCAACCCAATGGAAGAACTCCCTGTTCTCCCTGCACGGCACACTCGCATTTGCCATGGTGCTGGCTGCCTGGATGCTTTCTGATGTCCCCGCCACCAATGTCCTGGGGCCCGACGCCCGCCGGGTGGCGGCGGCCATCGACGACCCGGTGATGTTCCGCCGCCTGCTCTACGCCAAGAACCTGGTCCTGTGGACCCTGATCGCCCCGGTGTGCGCGGTCATCGCCATCGGTATCGGAATAAACGCGAACGACCTGTCGGCCACGCTCATCACGATCGTGGCCATCGTCGTGATGCCCTTCGGCGCGCTGGGCATCTCGGCCTGGGTCGGCATACGGTTCCCGTATCACCCGATTCCGCTCTCCCAACGCTGGGCCCATCGCAAGCCATGGCGCCACATGATCGTTCGCTGGTTCAGTCTCGCTCTGACCCCGTACATATTGGTCCCCATAGTGGCCCTGGTCCTTTTGGGGCCGTCCCTGGCCTACTGGTCGCTGTTCGCGAAGAACGGCCTCAACAGCAGACTCTCTGACGGCCAGTACGCGGTAGGCATCCTCATCGCCTGCGCGTTGTCCGTGGCCGGGTCGATCGGCGGTCATCACCTGGGCGAGCGTTGGGCGCGCCGTCGCAAAGCGCAACTCTCCGCCTACCTGTCCAACCCATCGCTTGGGTAGGACAGAAGCAAAGGAGCGACTAGAAATCGCCGTCTGAGACTGCCCCCAACACCTCGCTCGGGGGACACTTACCGGTCAGCCGCCGACGGTTGCTTCCGGGAGCGAACGGCGTCTCCTGCTCAGATGCGGCGGACAAGCAGGGGTTCGAACATCGCCCTTTTCCTGGGTCGGCGAAGGCCAATGAAATACTGACTCTGACCAGGGAAAACGTTGTGATTCCGACAACGAAGTGGAGGTTATGGGACTATGTTCGAACCCCTCCTGGCCCGCTGACCTGGGGTAATGCAGGCCGAAGACGTGAGTCCGAGGCCAATTTCAGGTGCCGAGCCGCTCGCCCAAGGTCAGCTCCGGAAGTGATGGGACTATGTTCGAACCCCTGCCGGCGTCGATCAATCCCGTTGGGGGCTCGTGGCAAATGCGCTTACCGGCACATTGGATTTCAGCGAGGTCGGAGGGCGCAACCTCGCCAGTGCTCGCGGTAGTTGCCTACCCCGGAACGCTACATGTCGGCGTGTGGATAAGTCTAATTGCCCTCACACCAGTGGTCACCAGTTAGCACGTTGGCTGCTCACCCCTGCCGATGCAGGAAGCCGTGGAGGATCGCCTGGCTGAGTTCCTCGACGATCGCCTCCCTCGACGGCTGTTTGGATCCGAAGAAGGTCGAACGCAACGCCGCCATGCCGGCGATCGTCGCCACCGTGGAGTGTGCCGCCAGGTCCGGGTGGGTCGACCGCATCCCCCGGATGTCCATGCCCTCGGCGCTGATCTGGCCGAGGAGGGCAAGTGCCCTGCCGAATGTCGGCGATGCCGGCGTCAGCCATCTCCTCCTCGCTCAGAGCCTCCGATGCCAAGAGGGTAACGACGAGGCCCCGATGCTCGACGAACACGTCGTAGAGCTGCCCGACGAAATGCCCGGCCAGCTCTTCCTCGTCTGTCTCCTCGGGGACGACCGCCCGCCACGTCCGGCCGAATTCGTCGACGAAGGTGGTGAAGGGAAGGACAAGGGCTTCGCGGAACAGGGCCGCCTTCGAGCCGAAGTGACGGAATAGCAAGTGTTCGGTGACGCCGGCGGCCTCGGCGATCTCGCGGGTAGTGGTGCTGCGGTAGTCCTGGCGGGCGAAGAGGTCGCGGGCGGCGTCGAGCAGGAGTCGCCGCGGCGCTCCACGGGGCCGGCGCGTCGCTCGAGCCGGCGTCACCGCCGCCATCTGCTTCTTGGCCGAAGGTCGCTGGGACACGGTCGTTCGCTCCTCGAACCGACGCTCGGCGGCCAGGTTAAGATAGTGTACGCTATCTAAGGATCAGACGCTCGCATCGAAGGGTTGGGGACATGGGCGCCGTCATCATGCTGGGCACGCTGTTCGGACTGATCGTCCTCATCTTCGGCCTGGTGCTTCGGTATGACCCCGAAGCACGTCGGTCCGCCAAGCCAAGAGCGCGACCGATGAGCCATGCGTTGACGCCCTTGCTGACGGCGTCCATCGGCTTTGCCTACGTCGGGCGGGCTCGCGTTCGTCGCAATCGGCGTGTACCTCACGTATCGCCGCCGCCGCCTCCACCCGCTCCTGCTCGTCTGCATCGCGGCGATCTCGATCTCCTGGATCGAGGCGCCCTACGACTGGGCGGTGTACGCGCAGTTCGCTCCGGCCATCCCCCGCATGCCGTCGTGGTGGCCGTTGGACATGACCTGGGGTGGGCTGCCTGCGTCGGTGCCCGTCGGCTACATCTCGTATTTCGTGACGCCTGCCCTGGTCGGCGCCGCTCTCGGGCGATGGCTGAGCTCGAGGTTCCACTGGCGCAGGCCGACCACCCTCCTCACCGTCGGGCTCGTCGTCGGCTTTCGTCTGGGCCTTTCTCTTCAACGGGATCCTGGGTGCTCGGCTCGGCGTCTTCTACTACGGCCGGGTGATCCCCGGGCTGGCGCTGTGGCAGGGAACCAAGCACCAGTACCCGCTCTACGACGCCCTCGCGATGGGCGTGATGATGATGGTCTTCGCCTACATCCTCGGACGAACGGATCCCGAAGGACGCACCGTCATCGAAACGTGGGCCGCCGCGAGGTCGACCGAGCCGTGTTCGATCGACCGTCCTGTCCATCGTCGGTGTCGTCGTCGTCGCAAATCTGCTCTACGGCGCGGTCTTCGCTCCCCATCTCGCTGACGAAGTTGGAGGGTCGGGTGACCGCAGGACCCACGGCTCCCTTGTTCCCGGGCGTGCCGAACCAACCTCTGCATGGCACCCGCACCTGGGTCGCTGACCGATCGATCGAAGGACGCGCATGACCCCGACAACCCCCGCTGCAGCTGTCCACTACGACCCCTACGACGTCGACATCGACGACGATCCGTACCCCACCTGGCGCCGGCTCCTGGACGAATCTCCGCTATACCGGAACCAGGCCCTCGACTTCTACGCGCTGAGCAGGTGGGATGACGTCAAGCCTGCGCTTCTCGACTGGGACACGTATCGCTCCGGCCGCGGCACGATCCTCGAGATCATCAGCGCCGGCGTCGAGATCCCCCCGGGGATTGTCCTTTTCGAGGATCCGCCCATCCACGACGCGCACCGAGCCCTGCTCGCACGGGTGTTCACGCCGAGACGCATGCTCGATCTCGAACCCCTGGTCCGCAGCTACTGCGTCAGCGCGCTCGACGCGTTGGTCGGACGGGACGAGTTCGACGTCATCGGCGAGTTCGGTGTGGAAGTCCCGCTTCGGACCATCGGGTTCCTATTCGGCATCCCCGAGGCCGATCAGCTCGCCTACCGCAAGCGAACCGACGAGGTACTCACCACCGATGGCTCGCCGATCACGTTCGACCAGTCCTCGTTCGACGACGTCCTCTCGGTGCTCGCCGACTACGTCGACTGGCGCTCGCGGAACCCGTCCGACGACCTCATGACCGAGCTGCTGAACGCCGAGGTCGACGAACCCGACGGCTCGCGCCGTACCCTCACCCGCGACGAGGTGGTCACCTACGCCAGCATGGTGGCCGGCGCCGGCAACGAGACCGCGACGCGCCTCATCGGCTTCACCATGCAGCTCCTCGCTCACCACCCTGAACAGCGCCGCCTACTGGTCGAAGACCCATCACTGATCCCGAACGCCATCGAGGAGATCCTCCGCCTCGAGTCTCCATCGCCGGTCCAAGGACGCGGTATGTGCAGCACGACGTCGAGGTGCGGGGGACGATCGTGCCGGAGGGATCGACGATGCTGCTCCTCAACGGCGCCGCCAACCGGGACGAGCGGCACTTCACCAGACCCGACGAGTTCGACGTCCACCGCGACGAGGGGCCCCATCTGTCGTTCGGCTTCGGGCTCCACTTCTGCCTCGGAGCTGCCCTGGCCCGGTTGGAGGGAAGGGTCGCCCTGGAGGAGATCCTCCGAAGGTGGCCGGCGTGGGAGGTCGACACCGACCAGGGGAAGATGTCCCACACCGCCAGCGTCCGGGGGTGGGGGTACCTCCCGGTCCGACCCGACGGGAGGAGCCACGATGGGTGAGAGGGGGCTCGGAGAACCGAAGCGCTCGACCGCGCAGTCCGGAGATGCCGCTGAGCGCGCGCCCGGGACGCCTGATCACCCTCATGGACAGCCACGATCGCGAAGGGTCGTCATCACCGGGGCATCCCGAGGTCTGGGTCTATCCACCGCCACGTATCTGTACCGACGAGGCTGGACGGTGCTGGCCGCCATGCGAAGTCCCGACGAGGGGCTGAAGCGGTTGGCGGAACGTCTGGGCGGGACGTTCGATGACCGACGCTTGATGGGCATCCGCCTCGATCTCCAGGAACCGTCTTCGATCGCCGCCGCAGCGGCTGCGGTGATCGACCAGATCGGGGCACCGGACGGCATCGTGCACAACGCCGGGGTGGCTGCCGCCGGCGCCGTGGAGGAGATGCCGCCAGAGGTCGTCGAGGGGATCTTCACGACCAACCTGTTCGGACCGATCCGGTTCACCCGCCAGCTACTTCCGGCCATGCGGGCGGCCGGTCGGGGCCGGATCGTCGTCGTCTCCAGCCAGGCCGCCCTTCGGGGCATGCCGGCGACCAGTGC
Organism: uncultured Acidimicrobiaceae bacterium; assembly: GCA_963734395.1. Classification (GTDB taxonomy): domain Bacteria; phylum Actinomycetota; class Acidimicrobiia; order Acidimicrobiales; family RAAP-2; genus Bog-756. Next base: position 403,971 of record CAVTGY010000007.1, read on the forward strand.
CTACTCGGCCAGCAAAGGCGCGCTCGAGCGGTGGGCCGAATCACTGGCGATGGAGGTCGCTCCATTCGGTCTGGGGATCACCGCTCTGGTCACCGGAACCTTCAAGACCGACATCCTCGAGCTCACCCCGAGTTGGAAGGACGCGGAGGGCCCCTACGTCCCCCTCCACGAGGCCCTCGAAGCGGCCGGCCAGATCATGCGCCGGGTCGCCCCCCTCCCGGACCGCTTCGCCCCGGCGGTCGAGCGAGCGCTACTCGACCGCAAGCCCTTCTGCCGCCATCCGGTCGGCATCGATGCAGCGCTGCTGCTCTACGGGAGTCGGCTGCTGCCGGACAGGGCCATGCAGATCCTGATCACCAGAGCCCTGAGGCTCCCCAACCCAGTGAGCGCCTCGCGGCAGGTCGCCGCGTCTCGGCGAGCGATGGCGGACTGATCGTGTTCACACTCCGTTTCGACATGCGGGCGCCTGTGTTCGGAGCGCCGATCGGCGAACTGTACGCCGCTGCCGTCGAGATGTGCGCCTGGGCCGAAGACCGAGGCGCACTCGTCGCCGTGCTGTCCGAACACCACGGCACCGAGGATCGCCATCTCCCGTCCCCGATGATCCTTGCCTCGGCGGTCGTCGCACGCACCACCCGTCTACCGATCCTGCTTGCCGCGCTGGTGCTGCCCTTCTACGACCCGGTCCGCCTGGCAGAGGACATGAGCGTCCTGGACATCATCGGCGGCGGCCGTGTCGCCTACGTGCTCGGCGTAGGGCACCGCCTCGAGGAGTACGAGCACTTCGGCATCCAGCCCGGCCGTCGCGGAGCGTTGGCCGACGACCACTTGGCGCTGTTGCTGCGCTTGTTGGCGGGAAGCGACGACGGCGAAGGCGGCCGGTCGACCAGGGTGACGCCGTTGCCGACCTCGGGGGGGCCGCAGCTCTTCATCGGGGGGGGAAGTGTTGCCGCTGCTCGGCGGGCGGGGCGGTTCGGACTCGGCCTCATCGCCCAGGCTCCAACCCCGGGGTTGGAGGAGGCATACGAGGCTGCCTGCCGGGATGCCGGATGCGAACCCGGGTTCGTCCAGCTGCCCGACCCTGCCGCCCCAACGGCCCTCTTCGTTGCCGACGACGTCGACAGAGCGTGGGAGGAACTCGGTCCGTACCTCCTCCACGATGCGATGACGGCAGCCTCGTACCGGCATGGCGATGCTCCGGTCGCGAGTATCAGTACCGCTCGCACCGTGGAAGAGCTGCGTGGGGACACCGTCTACCGGATCCTCACGATCGACGAGGCGGCCGCCCGGGTACGCGGAGGCAACTCCCTGCCGTTGTTGCCGCTGTGTGGAGGTCTGGCACCGGATGTGGCCTGGCCATATCTCGAGCGCGCCGCCACCGCTGTCGTTCGGGCCAGATCGTGAGACGCGAGCCCAAGGAGGTGATGGTGCGAACCGATCCGTATCGAGTCGTCGTCTGGTCCACCGGGGGGGTCGGATCGAACGCCATCCGGGCCATCGACCGGCGTCCCGATCTCGAGCTGGTAGGCGTGTGGGTACACACCCCCGAAAAGGTCGGTCGCGATGCAGGAGAGCTCGTCGGCATCGAGCCGCTTGGGATCCTCGCCACCAGCGACGTCGAGGCGCTCGTAGCGCTCGAGCCCGACTGTGTCGTGTACGGGGCAAGCGGACCGGAGCGAGGAGCCGGGGCCGTTCCGGACTACGAGCGACTCCTGGAGCGCGGGATAAACGTGGTCACGACGACATCTACCGAGTTGGTCTATCCGCCAGTGGCCGACGCTGGACTCCGTGAGCGAGTGAGCAAGGCGGCAACCTCCGGCGGTGCGTCGCTCTACGCATCGGGGATCTTCCCGGGCTTCGCCTCTGACCAGTTGGCACTCGTGCTGACAACGCTGTCGAGGAGCATCCGTTCGGTCCGCCTGGTGGAGGTCTCGTTGAACGACCACTACCCGGTGGCTGACGTGATGATGGACGGGATGGGCTTCGGCCGGCCCTTGGACTTCGAGCCCCTGCTCGCTCTGCCGGGGGTGATCCCCATGGTGTGGAAGGCTCCGATCGCCCTGATCGCCCGGGGCCTCGACGTCGAGGTCGAGGAGATCCGGGGTCGACTCGATCGCGTGCTCACCGATCGACCATCGAAGTCGCATTCGGGACCATTCCGGCTGGAACCGTTGGTGCAGTCAGGACGACCGCGTGCGGGATCGTCGGGGGTCGTGAGGCGATCGTCGTCGACCACGTCATTAGGATGGCCAGGGACACGGCCCCTGAGTGGCCATCGTCGGAGAACGACGCCACCTACCTTGTGAGCATCGACGGCGACCCGGACATGGAGTGCAGGCTCACTCTCGGCCCAGCCGTTGGGCACGACGCCGGCAACAGTGCCATCGTGGCGACGGCCATGCGGGTCGTCAACGCCGTCCCCCTCGTAGTGGCGGCGGACCCGGGCCTCCTCAGCTCCCTCGACCTGGACCTGACCGTGCCCCGAGACCCTTTCGCTCGATCATGACGTTCCTCACCGCAATTGGTACGCATTGCATTGTCAATAGTCATGTCCTTCTATATCTACCCAGTGATGACAGGCCCCATGGTCCGTCCCCGCACAATTGATTGGAGCCGAAGTTGCATTTGATGAAGAGTGGAATCCTGGCCGCAACGCTGGCCACCCTGGCTGCGGTGACCTGCACATCTTGCTCGGAGTCTACGTCTACGTCGACGCCGAATGGAGCGTCGGGTGGCGGCGCGCCATTGAATATCACCTACATCTCCTCGCTGACGGGCCCGGCCGCGTCTCAGTTCGCCAACTCCCAGCAGGCGTGCATGGCACGGGTGGACCTTCAGAACGCCGAGGGCGGGGTCAACGGGCGGAAGATCAACCTGTCCGTCGTCGACGACCAGACCAACCCGACCCTGACCTCGACAGCGGTCCAGGAAGCCGTCTCCGGGGGAGCGGTCGGGATCGTGGCCAACTCACCGCTCTTCTATCTGGCAGCGAAGTACGCTCAGCAAGCCGGTGTTCCGGTCACGGGCAACTCCTCCGACGGTCCCGAATGGGGTGAGCAGCCCTATACCAACATGTTCGACGCGTTCCGGGGAAGCGAGAACCCGGCGGAACCCGTGAACAGCATCTACGGTAACTTTCTCAAGGCGCACGGTGGAACGACGATCGGTGCCTACGGCTACGGAGTCTCTCCGCTGTCGGCCGACGAGGCGAAAGGCGCCGCCGAATCCTTCCAGCGAGCCGGAGGCAAGGTCGGTGTGTTGGATACAACCGTTCCATTTGGCGGTGTCGACTTCACTTCCCAGGCCCTCGTGGCCAACCAGAAGCACATCGACGCGCTCCTTCCCACGTTGGACGACAGTTCGAACTACGCACTCATGACGGCACTCAAACAGGCGGGTGTAAGACTCAAGGCGGTGCTGTTCTCGGTCGGTTACGAACCGTCCGTCATCAACTCGCCGGTATGGTCGACTCTTCAGGGGGCGTACTTCCTGTCCCTGGTCCGACCCTTGTCGTTGCCCAACGCAGGGACCGAACAAATGGACGCCGCCCTCACCAAATACGCGCATTACACCAAAAGCCAGTTCCCCAGCTTCGGCCAGGATCTCGCGTGGCTCGGGTGCGACCTCATGATCAAGGGACTTCAAGGTGCCGGGCAGAACCCGACCCGGGCGGGGGTGGTCAACGCGTTGCGGAGCATCAAGTCCTACAACGGCAACGGGCTGCTCCCGGTCAACATCAACTACTCGACGGTCTTTGGCCACGACCTCCCCCAGTGTGCCTGGATCCTCCAAGCGCAGAAGTCCGGCTTCGTGCCAATCTCGTCCAAGCCCGTCTGTGGAACGGACTATCCCGGTACCAGCACGACGTCGGGTTCGTAGACAGGGCGGACCCGACCGCCACGTCGGTGTCGCTTATTGTTCTCCGCAAACCCGCTAAGCCCCCTCTGTCCCGCGCCCTGTCTCCCCATTCGGGTGGCCCGCCGGCCCTGTCCTGGTGGCCGTGGTGCCGTGCCTGTGGCGCCCGGCTGCGCGTCGTCTTTGTCGTCGTTCGGGGCCTGTCTCCCTCTCTCCCCACGCGGCCTCACAGTGCACTCGGCACGATTCGAACCTGGGCCAACGTTTGGTATCCGTTGAGGTCACCGGGGTACCTGTTCGGTGTGCAACTCTCGACGCCCTCCCTCACCTGAACGCTCTTGCCTGCCCATATCACCTGGAGTTCAGGGAGCGTTATCTGGCAACGAGTGCTTGCTGACCGCGAGCTGCCACACTCCGGCACCTCGGGGCTACCTGTTGGCACGGCGGTCGGGCGCGCATTATGGGCTACCCCGGTGGTGTGGCAGAGCTCGAATGGGAGCATCAGGCATCGTCTCGAACGCGATCGGGACAAGACCCGCCCGTTCCAAGGGACGCTGAATGGCACGTGACGGGGCTCCTATTGACGAAGGGGTTCAGTTTGCGAGGTTCAGTCCGCTGAGCAGACGGTCCATCGATGCGACAGCGTCATTGCGCGCCGCCGTCGGATCTTCGGCGTTGGCGATGTAGAGAGCTGCCTCATCAGCGGTGGCCAGCAAGAGGTGGGCCAGCACCTCCAGCGGCTGATTCGGGAGCGATCCGTCGGCGACGGCCATTTCCAACATCGCCCTGATCCCTCCCAGGCCGTAGCGCGCTTCGATGGCCCGCCAGTCCCGCCAGCCGAGAACGGCCGGACCGTCGATGAGCAGGATGCGTTGGACCTCAGGGTTGAGGGAAGCATCAAGGAAGCCCAGAAGACCTTGCCGGAGTGTCTCGAGCGGTGACGTATCGCCGGTCATTGCGGTAGCGGCGGCGGCGACAAGATCTTCTTCTACAGCCTCGAACACGGCGACGAACAGGGCTCGTTTGTCGGCGAAGTGGTGGTACAGGGCGCCTCGGGTACCCACGTCGGCGAGGCCCACGATGTCTTCGGTGCTTGTCGCGTGGTAGCCCCTCTCGACGAACAGCTGCCGAGCCGCTGTCACCAGTGCGTTGCGAGTGCTCTCCGCCCGCTCGGCGATGGCCGACGATGCGGGTAAGGGTGGCCGACCTCCGGGTTGACCCATCGTCATGCAATCAGTATGGTGCACATACAGGCTGTATGTACAGAACGAGAGGTGCATCCATGACCGATCCAATCGAGGTAGTACGGGCCTTCTGCGACTCGATGGCAAAGCGAGATCCGCAAGCCCTGCGTCCGTTCCTGGCCGACGACATCGTGTACCAGAACACGGGGATGGCGGCCAAGGTCGGCATCGATGACGTTCTCGAGGACCTCGCTGGCCAGTTCGCAATGTTCCCCGACACCTACGAGTATCAGATGCGGAACATCGCAGGCGCCGGCGACGTCGTACTCACCGAACGGCTGGACATGATCAACGGCTTTGACGGCGTCCCTCACGCTGTCCCAGTCATGGGAACCTTCGTCGTGCGGGGCGACAGGATTACGCGCTGGACCGACTACTTCGATACCGGCCTGATCGGCAAGATGCTGTCCGGTGAGGATTATTCCACTCTCATTCCACTGTGACCAGTGACGAGCAGCTCCCGACCGATGCGGTGTTCCAGTTCGACTCGCTGCTACAGCCAGAGTTCGCCAGGTCGCCGCAGCCCTATTACAAGCAGATGCGAGATACCAATCCGGTTTTGCGCCTCGCCGATATGTACGGCACGAATCGGGACAATGTGTTCGTCGCCCTGCGTAGTGACATCGAGCACGTGCTGGGCAACCCCGAGGCGTTCTCTTCGGATTTCCTCCCGGTTGAGTCATTCCCGTTGATCCCGGAGAACATCGATCCGCCCGACCATCTGAAGTACCGCCGCCTCCTCAGTCCCTTGTTCGGACCGAAGCAGATGAACAAACTCGAGCCCGATATCACCAAGCGGGCTAACGGCCTCATCGACAAGTTTATCGAACGGGGGGAATGCGACTACGCCGCCGAGTACGCCGTCCCCCTGCCCTGCGGCGTCTTCCTCGACCTCATGGGTCTGCCGTCGGACGAGTTGGACTTCTTCCTCCAGTTGAAAGAGGACATGGTCTACGGCCAGATGGTTGGCCAGGAGCACATCGCGCAGACCATGGAGAGGGCAAAGGAGCGATTTGAGCGGCTCATCGACGACCGTCGTTGCCATCCCCAAGACGACCTGCTCACTCACCTCGTCAACGCCGAGGTCGAGAACAGGCTGCTGACCAACGACGAGCTGCTTGGCATCTGCGACCTGATGGTAGTGGCCGGGCTCGACACCGTGACCGACAGCCTGACCTGCTTCTACGCATTGTTCGGTCGCAGCCCGGACCACCGACGCCGACTGGTTGAGGATCCAACGGTCATTCCCGCTGCGGTCGAGGAGCTGTTGCGCTTTGAGTCACCGGTCACGTTCCTCCCCCGGATAGCGACCGAAGACCTCGAGCTCAGTGGCTGCCCCGTGAACAAAGGGGACCAAGTCGTACTGCTCTTGGGATCGGCCAATACCGACGAACGGGCGCTGGACAAGGCCGATGTCATCGACTTCGATCGCTCTGCCATGGATCACCTCGCGTTCGGCGGGGGCATCCACCGCTGCCTGGGAGCGCACCTCGCCCGCATCGAGCTGCGCGTCAGCCTCCGCGAATGGCACCGGCGCATCCCCGACTACCGGGTCCCGCCCGACGTCGAGCTCGAAATTCACACCGTTACTCCGGCAGGTCAAACACCTGCCACTGGTGTTCGACACCGTGATCGGATGAGCCCGACGGCGGTCGATGTGACCACTCAGCTGACTCCAGCAACTGTTCGGAAGCCGCCGGTACAGCGCCCTGACCGTCCGGAGAAGCGGGTCGTACTCTCGTCGTTGTTCTGGTGCACCGTGGTCGGCCTCCTGCTCTTGGTCGCCCACAATGCCCGGCGCGGGGCGGTCGCTGCCCGGATCAAGAACCCGGCCGTCCACGGTGCTCCTCGGCCCGTAGCGCCCCTCTTCGGCTGGTCCCACTGGCTCGGCTTCATCCAGGTCGGGGTGCTCATCTTGGTCCTCGTGCTCATCCCCGTCCAAGTCGTGGCATGGCGACGGCACCCCAAGCACCCGTACCTCCTGGCCGTTTTCGCCTGCACATGCATTGTGTGGCAAGACCCGTTCATGAACTGGGTGCCCTACGCCGTCTACAACCCCCAGCTGTGGCACTGGCCTGAGACGTGGCCACTGGTGTCCGCCTCACCGACGGTCGAACCGTTCATCGTCATCTTGTACGTGGCGCTTTTCCTTGTTCCGTTCTTCCCGGCCATCTGGATCCTGCGCCGCGTCCAAGGGCGTCGAGCGGTCGACTCGTTTGCCTGGAGACATCCCTTGGTGAGCCTGGCCGCGCTGATCTTCGTTATCGGCTTCGTCTGGGACGCCATCATGGAGATCATCTGCGTGCGTACGCAGCTCTACATCTACTCACAAGTGATCCCGTTCGGGTCTGTCTTCACCGGGAAGTACTCCCAATTCCCGCTCCTGTGGGAGTCGTTGTTGGTGACCACGGTGATGATCCCGATCGGAATGCTGCTCTACCGTGACGACACGGGTTGCACCGTGGCGGAGAAACTCGCCCAACGGATACGGGGCTTCCAGGGGCGCCCGGCGCTCGGGACCTTCGTGGTCATGGTCCTGATCTTGAACGTCTGCTACGTCGTGCTCTTTGGGATACCTTTCGGCATTATCCGTGCCAGCGGTGCAGCCACCTCGGTCGCCTGCCCCTATCCGTTCCCCGAGGCCAAGGTGTATGACCCGCAAGGATTGTACGAGAAGGCGGGGCAGCCCGGTCCCTACTTCGGGGGGCTGATGGACGGTTGGGAGACTGGGCAGTCGGGACGGCCCAACGCGACAGTGCCGCCAGAGGGTGGGCGGTGCAGTCCAACGCGCTCCGAGAGTTAGCTGGCGTTTGTGCCTCTTGCGGCAACGCATCCAGAGGGGTCAGATGTCCGCAAGGTGCCCATAACGCATGGCTGACATCGGCGGTGACAGGGTGACCCCTATCACCGGCTCGGGGCGCGTTATCGACCGGGGTGTGCTTGCTGACAGCTCACTGCCCGAGACCGGCACGACGGAGCGTGTCGAAAAAGGGTCCCTGCCATTTGTTACGGTTCGGCGTGGCGACCGCCGATGTTTCCTCGTTCCATCCCGATCTGCGTCTCACAGCGCGCTTTCTCCCTCGAGCCCCCTTTGGCCCTCGCACGGTGAGGTTGGTGCGAGCTGCAACCAAGGGCCTGGCCCTGCGCAGGACACCCGACGTGCAGATCGTCCAGGTCGGTGGCACCTCAGTCCGGGTGCACGGTCGGCCGATGGGCGGTGGGCGCCGCCCGGGGCTGTTGTGGGTTCACGGAGGTGGGTACATGATCGGATGTGCGGCGCAAGACGACCGCGTGTGCCGGGCCTTCGCCCACGAGCTAGGGGTCGTCGTCGCAGCCCCCGACTACCGGCTCGCACCTGAGCACCCCTTTCCCGCTCCGCTCGACGACTGCTACCGGGCCCTGGTATGGCTCGCTTCACAGCCTGACATCGATCCAACCAAGGTGGCGGTCGGTGGGAACAGCGCGGGTGGTGGATTGGCAGCGGCCCTCGCTCTGCGAGCTCGCATGGAGGGAGCCATCTCCATCGCCTTCCAGCTCCTGACCTATCCCATGCTCGATGACCGCACCGCTACACGCACCGACATCGATGAGAGTTGCATGCGCCTGTGGAACAACTCTGTCAATCGGTTGGGGTGGGAGTCCTACACCGGCCTTCCGGTCGGCTCACCTGAGGTCACCCCGCTGGCAGCGCCAGGCCGCTGTCAGGACCTCACCGGGCTGCCGCCCGCGTGGATCGGCGTGGGAACCCTCGATCTTTTCCACGACGAGTCCCTTGCCTACGCGGATGGGCTTCGGGCTGCCGGCGTCCAATGTGCCCTCGAAGCGGTGGATGGGGCATTTCATGGCTTCGACTTCGTATCCAGGTCGCCCATCGTGGAGAGGTTTCGCCAAACCCAGCTCGACGTCCTCGCGTCGGCGTTGGGCGTGGACCGGTAAGCGCCGTTGGGCATTCAAACGACCGGAAACGGACGGCCGGGTCAGGGGCTCCGGGTGCCTCCGATCGGCACGACTTGGGGCAGCCTCTGTGCCGTAGTACGTTCCCGCCTCCGTTGGGAACGAATATTTGGTTTCCAGTTCCAAAGAAGGGACCCGCCCATGATTGACTTCACCGGACAAGAGGTCATCGTGACCGGAGCCGGTCGCCGGCTCGGCCGGCTGCGTGCCTGGATCTGGCACGACGAGGCGATGGAATGGGACGCGGCCCCGGAGAGGCCATCCTCGGAGAGCGACGCCACCTATCTCGTCAGCGTCGAGGGCAACCCCGACATGGAGTGCCGGCTCATTTTTGGCCTGGCCCAAGGGCACGACGCCGGCAACGATGCGATCGTGGCTACGGCCATGCGAGCCGACAGCGCTATCCCCTTCGTCGTGGCGGCGGAACCCGGGCCTCCTTAGCTCCCTCGACCTGGCCACGACCGTGCCCCAAAAACCTTTCGACGACCATGAAGTTCCACACCTCAGTTGATAGGCAACGGTGTTGTCCTTCTACGTCCACCCAGTGATGACGGGCCCATGGTCTGTCATCGTGCAATTGATTGGAGCCAAATGTGCGTTTGACGAAGAGCGGAATTCTGGCCGCAACGCTTGCCACCTTGGCCGCGGTGGTCTGCACATCTTGCTCGGGGTCGACGTCGACGTCGACATCGAAGGGAGCGTCGATTGGCGGCGCGCCGCTGAATATCACCTACATCTCCTCGCTGACGGGCCTGGCCGCTTCTCAGTTCGTCAACTCCCAGCAGGGGTGCATGGCGCGGGTGGACATGCAGAACGCAGAGGGCGGAGTCGATGGGAGGAAGATCAACTTGTCGGTCGTCGACGACCAGACGAACCCGACTCTGACCACGACTGCGGTCCAGGGTGCCATTTCCGACGGCGCGGTGGGGATCGTGTCCAACACCCCCTTCTTCTTCAATGCGGCGAAGTACGCCCAGCAAGCCGGTGTTCCGGTCACGGGCAACTCTTCCGACGGTCCCGAATGGGGTGAGCAGCCCTACACCAACATGTTCGACGCGTTCCGGGGCAGCGAAAACCCGAAGGAACCCGTGAACAGCATCTACGGTAATTTTCTGAAGGCACACGGTGGAACGACTATCGGCAGCTACGGCTATGGAATCTCCCCACTGTCGGCCGACGAGGCGAAAGGCGCCGCTGAATCCTTCGAGCGAGCCGGAGGCAAGGTCGGAGTGTTGGATACCACCGTGCCATTTGCCGGTGTCGACTTCACTTCCGAGGCCCTCGTGGCCAACCAGAAGCACGTCGACGCACTCCTTCCCACGTTGGACGACAGTTCGAACTTCGCACTTGCGACGGCACTCAAGCAGGCAGGTGTAAAGCTCAAGGCCGTGCTGTTCTCGGTTGGCTACGAACCGTCAGTTATCCACTCGCCGGTATGGCCGAGTCTCCAAGGGACGTACTTCTTGTCTCTGGCCCGACCCTTCTCGTTGCCCAATGCAGGCACCGAACAAATGGCGGCCGCCCTCACAAAATACGTGAATTTCCCCAAGAGCGACTTCCCCAGCTACAGCCAGGATCTCGCGTGGCTCGGCTGCGACCTCATGATTAAGGGAATTCAACGTGCCGGGCAGAACCCGAGCCGGGCGGGGGTCGTCAAGGCGTTGCGCAGCATCAAATCCTATAACGGCAACGGGCTACTCCCGGTCAATATCAACTTCTCGACAGTTTTCGGTCACGACCTCCCCCAGTGTGCCTGGGTCCTGCAAGCCCAGAAGTCTGGCTTTGTGCCGATCTCGTCCAAGCCGTTCTGTGGCACGGACTATGCCGATACGAGCACAACGTCGGGTTCGTAGAGGCATCATCCGTGGTGGTCCGCCGGATCACCTACGAGTGATGACCAGGGTGTCCCGCAACACCGGTTGGGTGGGGCACTTTCAGGCGAGGGTTGCCGACAACTGCTTGCTAGCGACGAACGGCTTCAGCGGAGACGCAGGGGGTTCGAACATCGCTCTTTGCCTTGGTTGGCAAATGCCAATGACATAGTGCCTCTGACCAGGGAGAACGTTGTCATTCCGACAACGCCGTGGAGGTTATGGGACTCGAACCCGTGACCCCCTGCTTGCAAAAGTGATCCCTACGGCCGGCAAGCATCGACGCGATTGCTTCACAGCAGGCCAATCTCAGGTGAAATGTGGATTCCCGTTTGGGCCCGGAGCAACCACCTCGACGGGCGTCGACATCCGGAGACTGGTTTGTAAGGACAGAAGTCGGGACAGGATCAGGACTTGGGAACGCACTGTCCCGACGACTCGTGAACGGATACTTGGTAAGATCCTGATGTACCAAGTACGAAAGGACCATACATGGCTGTTCCAGTTGAGTTCCTTGTCTCTACGAGTGGCCAAATGTCGGTCCCAGCGGCAGTCCGGCATCGATGGGGACTCGATCACGGGGGTCGAGTGACGGTCGTTGACTTGGGCGACGCTGTGATCCTTCTTCCTCCGGGCGGTCGACAGCGACTCCTGGCTGAAGCCCTCAGTGCTGAGGACCATCGGCGATTCGTCCGTGGCCTCGATGACCCCGATCTCGCCACCACCTAGGTGGTGTCCGTCCTCGTCGACGACCATATTCTTCGAGACATCTTGACCGGCGATCGCCCAGCCGATCTGGGCGGGATTGCTCCTGACGGCGTGGCTACGACGGGACTGTGGCTCTTTCGGCTGTGTTCCTCGCTGGCAACTCCGACTGTTGCCGGCAGGCTCTCGGCGCCGGTGGCAGCCCTACCCGTCGAGGCGCAAGACCGATTCCGTTCGCAACTCGCAGCCCTTCCCGATGAGATTGAAATTCTTCCCATGCGCGAGCTCGCGTGGTTGATGGCGGAGTTGCAACACCGGCACCGCGACGAGGGACGCCCGATGTCTGCGGCGATGCTTGAGGCCCTCGCGGCTGCTCACAGGCTCGATGCGGCCATCGCTGTGTCGAAGGACGACATCGGCCCCAATCTACGGGCGGCAGCCGAGGTAGACGGCATTGCCTTCTCCGCGTTGTAGTTGCGTCGCCAGCGGCAGACGATGTCAGCGGGCAAAGAGTTCATCCGTGGCTAGGAAGTCGCCCGCGACGTCGAGGGTACGCCGCCCGATCCGGCTGACCCTTCCCGGAAGAAAATCTTGCTGGAGAAGGGACTGAAACCCGTGAACCCCTGCTCGCAAGATCGATCCGGCAAGTCTGACTTGGAAAAATCGATGAATTTCCTGGTTCGTCAGCAGGTCTGAATTTCCGGTCGTTCCCCTTCGGCACCGTTGACCGCCCCTGTGTCGGGCAAAGTGAGGCTCGCCAGGGGTTGCCGGAAGTGACGCAGGGCCTGCCGAGGTCCGTTGGCGCTGGCCAGTGGAGCCCACGAGACCCTTCGCCCTGCCGATGGCTCAACCCCGGGGGACATCGCTGTCTCCGCCCTGGCTGGCTCCTACGATTCGAAGATGCCAGCGGAGCGGGTACGCCTGCGCATCGGCAGCTTGGCTAACGCCGTGCTCGTCAGCGGACAGGCCTATCAGGACCCGAAGGACGCTCTGAACGAGTTCGTCTCCAATGCTGCGGACGAATACGTCCAAGCCCAGCTCCGCGGCGAGCGGATTCGGGTTCTCTTGCGGAGAAAGGGCCGATACCCGGTCATTGCCGTCGACGATCTCGGTCGAGGAATGAGCCCCGACCGACTCCGCGCCGTGGCAAGGAACCTCTTCGACTCTTCCAAAGCAGGCGATTCCCGTACCCTCGGCGAGAAGGCCATCGGGATCCTCGCCTTCCAGCAACTGGGCGTGCGTTGCGAACTCGTCTCAAGAGTCGAGGGGAGTCCTGAGACCTGGGTTCTCAGGCTCGAGCGTGGAAAGGCGACAGCGATGCTCGAACGCGAGCGACGCCGAGCGCGCGATGTACCGGGCACAACTGTCTATCTCTCCGATCTTGATCCGGATGTCCTGCGAGTGCTCACCCAGCGAAAGGTGGTGGACTACCTACGTGCGCGGCGTGGTTCTGCGCTGGCGCGGGGCGACTACGAGCTTGAGGTAACTGAAGGCCGTTCTTCGGAGCTCGTGCTCGCCGAGAAACCCGTGGGCGTTCGTCTGACCATTCCATCTCGACACACTCTTTGGGGGCGAATAGAGTTCGCCGTTTTCGTGGCTCCCGCGGACGGTCGACGTCGCCGGGTGGCTGTGGTGGGACGGGCCGGCACAAGCGTGGTGGACGACCTCTGCGAGCTCGACGAATTTGCCGGATATCCGTGGGACAGTGACCAAGTCTCCGGGCAGGTTGTCTTCGAGGCGCTACAGCAGTCAGCCGGACGGCGGGCAATTCTTCGTGATCGCGAGGCTTTCCCCCTTTTCGTCGACGCAGTCAAGGCGATTGAAAATGCAGTGGGCCAGACTGTCGAACGGATCGCGATGGAGGTTGACGCTCAGACCGCCGACCGGTTGTCGGACGTTATCCGGCGCATCTTCGGACGGGTGCTCAAGGAGCTCGCCGATCTCGACAACCCAATGCGGTCCCCAGGTGGGGATGAACTGGGCAATAGGGGACTGCTGGGGCGGGAACGACCGCCCGCCCCGAGTGATCCAGGTATCGAGGGCGCGCCAGAGTCACCGCCTGATCTAGCCGAGCTCCTTCCTCCACCGAGCGACCCGGTGTCGCCCGATGGCAATCTCGGAACAGCCGGACCTGAGCGACCGGGGGCGAGTCGTCTTCCGACTGTCGCTCCAGATCCAAGTCCGAGCGAAGCCCGAAGCCGCTTCGACCCCGATCTGGGAGTCGTGTTCTTCAACGATATGCATGGCGACTACCTAATGGTGAAGGACTCAGAGGCGATGCTCCTCGACTACCTGGCCACGCTCGTGGCCAAGGAGTATGTCGTCTTCAACAACCCGCGGGCATCGTCTGACGAGCTGGGTGAGGAGTTGGTCCGGATGCTCGTACGGGTTCGTAGGCACATACCGAAGCGCAGCGGCGGTCCGTCCAGATCAACACCGGTGGAGGGGTAGCAAAGATACTGAACCTGAGGAGTTTCCTTGAATGACGCTGTTGAATTCTCAGTGGAGGCGATGGGACTCGAACCCACGAACCTCTTGACTGCCAGTCAAGCGCTCTACCAGCTGAGCTACGCCCCCGAGGGTTGGGTCAGGTTATCAGTACCCCACAGTGGCTCCCGATGGCGCCCAGGTCCATCGCTCGAGTCGCGGGCGGAAGGGGGAGCCCATTCAACCGGGGTCCTCCAAGCCAACGCCGGTCGGCGCCGGCATGGGCGAGCAAGCACGTCGCCGCCAACGGCGCCACACCCCAAAGCCATCCGCTCGGGTGCCTGGACCGGACACCGGCGCCCGACTGCGCCCCCGATACGATCGTGATCAATGGCACGAGCGTACGACGTCATCGAGGTCGAGAAGAAGTGGCAGCAGCGCTGGGCCGACGAGGGCACCTACCAGGTCGACGCCGATGACCCACGCCCACCCTGGTACGTGCTCACCATGTACCCCTATCCGTCGGGACCTGCCCATATGGGCCACGTCCGCAACTACACCTTCGGGGACTCTGCTGGTTCGCCATCGGACCATGCTGGGTTACTCCGTTCTGTCCCCCTTCGGGTTCGACTCGTTCGGCCTCCCGGCCGAAAATGCGGCCATTCAGACCGGCACCCATCCGCGGGTGTTCACGGACGCCCGCATCGCCGAGCTGAAGCAATCGGTGATCTCCCTCGGAGCTGTCTATGACTGGCGCCGCGAGATCCGCAGCCACGACCCCGAGTACATGCGGTGGAACCAGGTCATCTTCGAGCGGTTCCTCGCCGCAGGTCTTGCCTATCGGGCCAACGCACCGGTCAATTGGTGTCCGGGGTGCCAGACGGTACTGGCCAACGAGCAGGTTCTCGCCGACGGTACCTGCGAGCGCTCCGGCGATCTGGTCATCAAGCGAAATCTCGAGCAATGGTTCTTCCGGATCACCAAGTACGCCGACGAGCTTCTGGCCGATCTGGACGCCCTGGACTGGCCCGAGCGGGTCAAGACCATGCAACGGAACTGGATCGGCCGCTCCGAGGGGGCGGAATTCGACCTGGCGGTCGAAGGGCGCGACGGCTCCGATGGTCGGGAGCGGCTTGCACTCCGGGTCTTCACCACCCGGCCGGACACCTCATTCGGGATGACCTACGCGGTGATTGCCCCCGAGCACCCGCTGGTCGACGCCCTCACCACCTCCGAGCACCGGGCCGAGGTCGATGATCTGCGGGCCCGCGCCGCAGCCAGCACCGACGTCGAACGCATGTCGGAGAGCGGAGCAGCGAGTCTGGCGCAGGCGCGGTGCGTTCACCGGTTCGTCGGTGATCAACCCGTTCACCGGCCGGCCGGTGCCGGTCTACGTGGCCGACTACGTGCTGATGGGCTACGGCACCGGCGCCATCATGGCGGTGCCCGCCGAGGACACCCGTGACTGGGACTTCGCCCAGGCCTACGGATTGCCGGTCGTTCGGACCGTCAGGCCTCCCGACGGCTGGGACGAGCACGGGAGGTCCGAACGGCGGTCCCGGGTGGTGCCTACACCGGCACCGGCGAGAAGATCAACAGCGAATGGCTCAACGGGCTGGACGTTCCCACCGCCAAGGCCCGGGCCATCGAGTGGCTGGAGGCCGAGGGGATCGGCAAGCGCACCGTCAACTACCGGCTGCGCGACTGGCTGGTCTCCCGCCAGAGGTTCTGGGGATGCCCGATACCGGTCGTGTACTGCGCCGAACACGGCATCGTCCCGGTGCCGGCAGAGGACCTGCCGGTGCTGGCCCCCGACGATGTGGAGTTCCTTCCCACCGGTCAGTCGCCTCTGGCCACCAATCCCGGAGTTCCTGCACACCACCTGCCCGATCTGCGGGGGCCCGGCCACCCGCGAGACCGACACCATGGACACCTTCGTCGACTCGTCGTGGTACTTCCTGCGCTTCACCGACCCATGGTCACCGGATCTTCCTTTCGATCCGGAGATCGCCCGCCACTGGATGCCGGTCGACCAGTACATCGGCGGGATCGAGCACGCCATCCTTCACCTGCTCTACGCCCGCTTCTTCACCAAGGCGCTCGCCGACGTCGGGCTCGCTCCCGAGGAGCTTCGGGAGCCGTTTGCCCGCTACTACGCCCAAGGGATGATCCGGATGGACGGGACGAAGATGTCCAAGTCCAAGGGCAACCTTGTGGCCCCGTCGAGCTACCTGAACGTCGGTGGGCGCCGACGCGCTCCGCCTCTTCCACCTGTTCGTGGGCCCGCCGGGCGACGACATGGACTGGACCGACCAGAGTGACAAGGTGATCGACGGCTGCGCGCGATTCCTCGATCGGGTCTGGCGGTTGGCCGTCCCCTCGGCCGAATCCGTCCTCGCCGGCGGCGAGCCGGACGGCCACCGACGAGGATCTTGCCGTCCGGCGAGCCACCCACCGGCTGATCGACCGGATCAGTGGTGACTTCGAGCGCTGGTCGTACAACACGGCGGTGGCTGCGTGCATGGAGTTCGTCAACCTGCTGCATCACTACGTCCGCGAAGGTGGCCGGGCCGAGGTGGTGGCCGAGTCGGTGGACACGCTGTTGTTGCTGATGGCGCCGATGACCCCCCATCTCGCCGCCGAAGCGTGGGAGCGCGGCACGGCGATCACATCCACCTCCACTCCTGGCCGGTGGCCGACCCGGAGCTGGCGGCCGAGGAGTCGGTGATCATGGTCGTCCAGGTCAACGGCAAGGTCCGAGATCGGATCGACGTGGCATCGATATCTCCGAGGAGGAGGCGGTGCGGCTGTCCCTGGCATCCCCGCCGGTCGTCGAGGCGCTCGCCGGCAGACGAGCCGCGCCGAGTCATCGCCCGCCCGCCCCGGCTGGTCAACATCGTTATCTGACCGGCGTGCCCGCGGCGGTGTCCGCCGGCTTTCCATCCACCTTGAACCCAGCCAGTACCTCAGCCCAACGGTCGGGCTCCATGGGATACGGAGCGTAGATGCTGAACCGGTCGACGATGCCGCCGAACCGCTCGAGCACGATGCCGCGATGTCGTCGATCGGACCGACTACGGCAAAGGTGTTGAGCACCTCGTCGTCGATCAGACCGGCCATCTCCTCCCAGGCACCACGTTTGGACAGCGTGTTGAGCTCGGTTTGCAGATCGCCCCAGCCGTGCAACTCGAGCACCGGCCGGTAGGCCGGGGTGGAGCCGTAGAAGGCGAGTTGGGTCTTGACCGCTTTGGTGGCCGACGCCACTCCGGCATCGTCGGGCCCGGTCACCAGCATCCCCGGGTAGGAGATCTCGACCTCCGAGCGCATCCTTGCCGCCGATGGCCAAGCCCCGTTCCAGAGCGGGAATTGTCACCTCCCGCAGGTAGCGTTCGGTGGTGAAGCCGTGGGCCAGCAGGCCGTCAGCCACCTCGCCGGCCACCTCGGTCATCTTCTCGCCGACGGCGGCCAGGAAGATCCCGGGGTTACCGAAGGGGTTGGGCCCCGGATCGAACATCGGGGTCATCAGGGTATGGCGGTAGAACTCGCCGCGGAATGCCAAGCGGCTCCCGTCCGCCCAGCTGGCCCAAATGGCCCGGATGGCCAGGATCAGCTCGCGCATCCGAGGTGCCGGGTGTGACCACGGCATCGAGAACCTCTTCTCGATGTGGGGCTTGATCTGGGAGCCGAGGCCCAGCATGAACCGGCCCTGGGACAGGGTCTGGAGGTCGTTGGCCACGGTGGCCAGCTTCATCGGGTTGCGGGCCAGCGCCACCGCGATGCCGGTACCCAGCTGGATTCGCTCGGTGTGCTCGGCCGCCAGCACCAGCGGGAGGAACGGGTCGTGGGAGATCTCGGCGGACCACAGGCCGTCGTAGCCGACCCGCTCGGCCAGTCGAGCCGACTCGATCACCCCGCTCGGGTCGAAACCGACGATCCCGTCCACGTGCATGAGCAACGCTATCCCGAGCTTACCAATCGGACCCTCAGGATCCGGCGGATCGAGTTGCATGATCGAAACCCCTGCCCCACAATTTGAGGGTGACCGACAATTCGACCGACGGTCGCCCGTGGCCGATCGACCCGATCGTCCAGCCGGAACCGGCAGGCCCGCTTCCGATTCCCGAATGGCGCGCCGGGCAGCCCCGCCGGCACCGACCGATTCGTCGAACGGTGACACGACCCGCCCTGAGCCGAGAACGGCGCCTCAATCCCCGGGATCGCCGGACGACCGGTCGAATCCGGTGACCGATCACGACCGCACCGTCTATGGCGATCTGCTCGACCGAGCCGCAGAGCGGGGACTGCTCAGCGAGCACGACTACCAGATCCGGCTCGGGGAGCTGGCCGAGGCCACCACCGTCGATCAGATGCAGCGGATCGTCACCGAGCTCCCGGCGTTCACCCCGACACCGGCCGCCTCGGCGCATCCGCTGTCCCGGAGGGACCAAGCCGGCCAAGGTTCCGCAAGCCGGCACCGTCAGCAGCGCCGCCGATCGAAGCCCCTGGGTGCTCCTGGGAATCGTGGTGATCGTGGCGGTGGTGTCGCTGGTATGGCTGTCGCTCTATGCCGACCACCTGGTCCGCAACCCACAACTCGGGTGTGGTCTCGACGTCGGTGGCGGTCAGCCCTCCCGATGCCCTTCGCCTCTGAGGAACTGCTCGAGCTCGGCGGCGATCTCATCGCCGCTGGGCACGTCCACATCGAGTGCCGGTGGAACTGACCTCTTCGGAGTCGAGGGCTGCCTCCAGTCGCCGGACCATGTCGAGGTGCTCGGGGTTGGCGCCGATCAGCTCGTCGACCTGCCGACGCGACTCTTCACCGGCGCGGCGCAGCGACGAGCTGTCGAGCACGGTCCCGGTAACCGCACAGAGCCCTTCGATGAGCGCCGCACTGGCCTCCGGATAGGGCATGGCGGACACGTAGTGAGGCACCCGCGCCCACAGCCCGATCACCGGTATTTCGGCGATGCCCAACGAGACCTCGAGAGCCGCCTGCACCCCGGCAGGTACCTCGAGCGTCCCACGCACGGTGCCCACCCGTCCGGCCAGGTCCGCCGACTGCGGCGGAACCGTCGAGGCCAGACGGACCGGCCGGGTATGAGGTGTGGGCGCCGGAAACGCACCCAACCCGACCACGGTGCGCACCTGCAGGCCTGGACCAGTCCCACCACGGCCTCGATGAACGTCGGCCAGCGGAAGTCCGGCTCGGGACCGGTGAGGTACACGATGTCGGCACCCACCCGGTCCTTGCCCGCCACCATCCGGATGACCGGCCAGGTGAGCTCGGTGGTGACCCCGTCCTCGAGGCGGACGATCGGCCGGCGCGCTCGCTGGTCGACCAGCATCTCGGTGTCGAAGGTGACCACCTGCATGGTCGGAGACGAGGTGATCAACTCGGCGATGGCGGTGGACGCCCCCATCCCTGCGTCGACCCAACCGTCGAGACCGACCACCATGACCGGACGGGTCAGGCGCTGGTCGACGGGCTCGCCCCATTGCGGGTCGAACTGATAGAGCGACGAGGGATCGCGATCGATCACAGGGATTCCACCTCGGCCAGAGCCCGTTCACCCAGCCTCACCACGTGCGCGGCGAACTGGTCGACTCCGGATCGATCGCCCGCGGCGGCTCCGCCCGCATAGCGGACATGGACGCCTTGGAGGATGCAGGCGAGCTTCCAGAACCCGAACGCCCGGTAGTAGGCGATTCCCGACACATCCCGACCGGTCAGCGCCGCGTAGCGGTCCAACAGCTCCGATCGCCGGGCAAATCCGGGCAACGCGGTTGGCGCCACGCCGATCAGGGATTGGTCACGGTCCTCGGGCTCGGCCCAGTAGACCATCAGCAGGCCGAGATCGGCCAGTGGGTCACCCAGCGTGCAGATCTCCCAGTCGAGAATGGCGCGGACGTTGCCCGAGTCGTCGAGGACGGTGTTGTCCAAGCGGTAGTCGCCGTGGACGATGACCCCGCCCTGCTGTTCGGGGATCTGCGCCTCCAACAGAGTGGTGCACTCGGTTCACCACCTCCGGCCCCGCCTGTCCGTCCAGTGTCGACTGGGTGAACTGACCGTGCCACCGCTTGAGCTGACGGGCGATGTACCCGTCGCGCCGGGCGAAATCGCCCAGGCCGACTGCATCCACATCCACGGCATGGAGTTCGGCCAGGGTTTGGATGAGGGACTCGCCGGCCCGTGCGCGGCTCGCCTCATCGAGCAGGTCGGCCGCCCGTTCGTCTCGCACGATGTTGCCGTCGACGAAGGACATGACGTAGAACGGCGCGCCGTTGACCGACTCGTCGGTGCACAGGCCCAGGGTGCGAGGCACCGGGACACCGGTCGGCCCCAGGGCGCTGATCACCGTGTATTCGCGCTTCATGTCGTGGGCGGTGGGAAGGACGTGGCTCACCGGCGGCCGTCGCAGGGCGAAGGAGCGTCCCGCTCGCGATCGGTGACCCGGAAGGTCAGATTGGAGCGCCCCCCGGCGATCAGTTCGAACCGGAAAGGAGGCTCGGATTCGGGGATGGCAGCCGCCATCCAGGCGGTGACCCCCTCGTGGTCGATCCCCTCGGTGACCGACCCCCGCGGTGGCCTGCCCTGCTTCCATGCCTACGACGCTACCCGCGCTCGGTATCCCGCCCCGGGGCAGACCGGAGGAGGCCAGCCGCGGGGCCCTTCGTCCTCCCGCCTACGGCGTGGTCGGCAGGACCGTCCCGGTATCGTCGTGGGATGGTCGACGTCACCGATGCCACGTTCGAAGAGGAGGTCCTCCGACGGTCGTCGGAGGTCCCGGTTGTCGTGGACCTGTGGGCGCCCTGGTGTGGCCCGTGCAAGACGCTCGGGCCGATCATCGAGCAGGTGGTGGATGCCACCGAAGGGGCGGTGGTCCTGGCCAAGGTCAACGTCGACGAGAACCCGGCCATCTCGGGAAGCTTTCAGGTGCAGTCGATTCCCGCGGTGTTCGCCCTCAAGGACGGAAAGGTGGTCGACGGGTTCATCGGCGCCGTGCCGGAGGAAGCGGTGAAGGAATTCGTCTCCAAGCTGACGCCCGACACCGTCCGAAGCCGACGTGCTGGTGGAAGAAGGGGTGCGCACCGGTTCGGAGGAACCGCTGATGCAAGCGCTCGAGCAGCAGCCGGACCACGAGGGCGCCATCACCGCCTTGGCCCGCATGATGATCGCCCGTGATGACACCGCCGATGCCATCGCCCTGCTCGGGCGTATTCCGGAAACCCCGGACACCCGATTGCTGATGGCCGAGGCCCGGCTGGCCTCCCAGAAGGTCGATCCCCAGAGCGTGGGCGTCGAAGAGCTGTTGGACGGGCTGCTGGACAGGGTCCGCGACGACGAGGCCGCCCGGCAGGAGTTCCTCGACCTGCTGGAGACGCTCGGAGCCGACGATCCCCGTACCGCCCCCTACCGCAAGGCACTGGCCGCTCGCCTGTTCTGACTCCGCCGGTGCGCGCGGCGGCCGGCTCCGATCCCAGCCATTAGCGTCACCGTCGTGCACGCCACCACCCTCACCTTGGGGGGAAAGACGTTCGACATCGGCGACAGGGCCCTGGTCATGGGCATTCTCAATCGCACGCCCGACTCCTTCTATGACAAAGGAGCCACCTTCGCCCTCGACCATCTGATCCACCGTGCCGAGCAACTGGCGAGCCGACGGTGCAGACATCCTCGACGTGGGTGGGGTCAAGGCCGGCCCCGGCCCGGCGGTCGGCGAAGACGAAGAGCTCGAACGGGTGGTCCCGGCCATCGAGGCACTGCGGGCCCGATTCGACATACCGCTGTCGGTCGACACGTGGAGGGCGTCGGTGGCCAGAGAGGCCTACGCAGTGGGCGCGGTCGTCGGCAACGACATCAGCGGATTCGCCGATCCCGACTACCTGCCGGCCGCCGCCGCCGCCGGGCGCCACCGTCGTGGCCACCCACATCCGGCTGGGACCGCGCATTCCCGATCCGGAGCCGTTCTATGAGGACGTGGTCCACGAGGTGAGCTCCTTTCTGGTCGAGCGGGCTGACCGGGCACGCGCCGCCGGGCTGAGTGCTGACCGGATCGTCCTCGACGCCGGCCTCGACCTGGGCAAGACCGCCGAACAGTCACTCGCCCTGCTTGCGCGCGTCGGACCATCTGTCCCGTCTCGGCTACCCGCTGCTGTTGTCGACCTCGAACAAGACCTTCCTCGGCGTCGTGCTCGGACTCGAGCTCGCCGACCGACGGGAGGCGTCGCTGGCCGCCGCCGCGCTGGGCGTGGCCCTGGGGTGCCGGATCGTCCGGGTGCACGACGTGGCTTCCCACCGTCAGGTGTGCTCGGTCATGGCCGCCATCGCCGCAGCTCGATCGACCGCCATGACCGCGGCGGGATCGTAGTGAGGGCGGTGTGATGAGCCCGACCGCTCGGCAGCGGACACCGGCACCATGGTGGAGTCGACGATGACCGGACGAGCCTGTCTACCTGGTCAAAGGCGACGATCCGGCCCTGGTGGCCCAGGCCGCCCGGGCGCTGACCGAACGGCTGGTGGCCGGGGGTGACCCGTCGCTGATGGTCGAGGAGTTCGGGGGACCGGGTGTCGAGCCGTTCGACGTGGGCGAGGTCATCGACGCCTGCACCACCCCTCCCTTCCTGGTCGAGCGACGAGTGGTGGTGGTGCGGGAGGCGGGACAGCTGAGCGGGTCGGATGCCAAGCGACTGATCTCCTACCTGGAGGATCCGTTGCCTACCACCGCGTTGGTGCTGGTGGCCGGCGGCGGCACCGTGCCTCCGACGCTGGCCAAGGCGGTCGCGGCGGCCGGCGAGGTGTTGGACACCACCGTCGGTCGCGGCCGGGCCCGTTCGCAGTGGCTGGCCGACCACGTAAAGGGCGGTCCGGTGAGACTCGACGGCCCCGCCACCGCGCGCCTGTCCGAGCACCTGGGTGCCGACATGGGCCGGCTCGCCGGGTTGCTGGACACACTGGCCTCGGCCTATGGGCCCGGTGCCTCGGTCACGCTCGACGAGCTGGAGCCGTTCCTGGGCGAGGCGGGGTCCCTCGCCCCGTGGGATCTCACCGATGCCATCGACGCCGGGCAGACCGCCAAGGCGTTGTCGGTGCTCCATCGCATGTTGGTGGCAGGCGACTCCCATCCCCTGGTGGTGATGGCACTCCTCCATCGCCACTTCCGGCAGATCCTCCGGCTCGACGGCGCCGAGGTCACGTCGCCCGAGCAGGCGGCTCAGATCCTGGGCACCCGCAGCGTGTTCCCGGCCAAGAAGAGCCTGGCCCAGGCTCGGCGGCTGGGCGCGGTTCGCATCGCCCGGGCGATCCAGCTCCTGGCCGATGCCGATCTGGACCTGCGGGGCGCCACCATGCTGCCGGGCGAGACCGTGCTCGAAGTGCTGGTGGCCCGACTGACCCGGCTCTCCGGGCAGCGCCGGTAGGACGGGAACCGCGGCTCGCCGTCGGTTACGCGCTGACCGAGTCCCTCGACTGTTCGCCGGCGTCGGCCACGTTCTCCGTCCACTGGAATCCGTCCCAGTACCGGAACTGATGGCGTCCGGTCGGGTCGGCCTTCCATCCGGCAGGGACGCTCGGCGCGGCCTCGTCGGGTGTCTCCAGGCTGACCCGCTGCTTAGGACGGTAGGGGCGGTCCAACATGATCGGCGGTCGTGCCGTCTTGGTGGCCGTCCCTCCGCCCCCGGGAGCGCTGAAGAAGGTGCTGCTGGCCGCCGACCGGTTCCGCCGTTGGTTGGTGGGTGACCGTCTCGACCATCCGGACCTGGTCCTCGCTGATGGCCGGCGCACCGAAGGAGCCGAATCCCACCGGTGGCGCGATGGTACCGATGGGCCGTCCTTCGTCACGCTGATCTTGTTTGCGGTTGTCGTCGCCGAAGCGTTCGAAGGGCAGGCTGGCCGCGCGTCCGGCCGTGGCGATGGTTGCCACCTTGGGTCGGGCGGAGAGCAGGTACATGGCCAGTCCCGACCAGGGGGAGGAGAAGGACGAGCACGAGGTAGGCGGCCTTGCTCTCCTCGGCTCGTTTCCAGGCCCAACCCGGCTGACGGATCAGATCGATGGCGCCGACCACGATCGATGCCCCCACGATGAGCCCCACCAGTTCGAGGGAGAAGATGCTTGGACCTGCGATCTGTCCGGTCATGGAACCACAGCCTCCTACGTTGCCGCTTTCTCTGGTTGTGCGTCTACACCTGCGTCATTTTCGGGACGCTCGAAGGTTGAATGACTTGAGTGCGGTATGAGAATGATCGGCACTGCTGTGGCACTTCTGAATCAACACTCTAAGTGTTGTCTATGTCACTGTCTGTAGTCAATAGGCAATTTTTGGTTGGCTCCAATTCGGTCACCGTCAATTATCGGAAATCTCGGGACGAAGGGACAGGGCCCAGTTCGAGGGGTTCGAATCGCTCGGCGACCAGGGTCATCGATCCTTCGGACCGTTCGATTCGCCCCCGCACCAGGAGGGCCGGGGACGATCGGGCCACCGGCTTCCATCGTCTCCAGGCGCCCCGGGAGCACACGATGTTGACCATGCCGGTTTCGTCCTCGAGGTTCAAGAACACGGCCCCGCGCGCGCTCTCGGGTTGCTGACGGTGGGTCACCACCCCCCCGACGGTGATCCGATCCCCGGTGGGCCTCGACCTCAGCGCTGCGGTCGGGAGCACGCCCCGCTGGTCCAGCCGGTCCCTGGCCAGCTCCATGGCGGTCACCTCCGGCGCCATCCCGAGCGACCACAGGTCGTCGGCCACTTCCTCCCACGAGGTGGGAAGGGGAAGAGGTGGTGGATCCGATCCGGTCACCACACCCGGGAGACGATCCGCGGTGCCCTGGGAGGCCGCACCCGCCCCCCACACCAGCGCCCGTCGACCGGTGCCGTCGGCACCCACGCTGTCGAGAGCCCCGGCAGTGGCCAGCGCCTCCAGTTGGGACCGGGTGACACCGGCCCGGCGCACCAGGTCCTCCATGCTCGTCCACGGACGTCCCTCTGCGATCCGTGTCGCCGTCTCTTCTCCGATGGCCCGCACCGATGAAAGCCCGAGCCGAACGGCTGGACCGGTCGATCCGGTGCCACCTCCCTCGTGGTCGTGCCCGACATGGTCGACCTCTTCGAGGCCGGCGTCGGCCCGGCCGGCATTCACATCGGGCCGCCGGACGACCACCCCGTGGCGCTTGGCGTCAGCCACCAGGCTCTGGGGGGACCAGAACCCCATGGGCTGGGCGTTCAACAGCCCGGCAGTGAACGCAGCGGGAAAGTGCACTTTGCACCAGGCGGTGGAGTACACCAGGTGGGCGAAGGCCACCGAGTGGCTCTCGGGGAAACCGAAGTTGGCAAACGCGGCCAGTGCCGTGTACACCTGCTCGGACACCTCCACTGATACCTGCCGGGCGGCCATGCCGGCAAACAACCGATCGCGGAGGCGGGCCATCCGTTCGCCTGACCGCTTGGCGCTCATCGCCTGGCGCAGTTCGTCCGCCTCGGTCGGGGTGAACCCGGCCACGTCGATGGCAATCTGCATCAGCTGTTCCTGAAAGATGGGCACACCGAGCGTGCGTTCCAGGGCGGGCTG
Organism: uncultured Acidimicrobiaceae bacterium; assembly: GCA_963734395.1. Classification (GTDB taxonomy): domain Bacteria; phylum Actinomycetota; class Acidimicrobiia; order Acidimicrobiales; family RAAP-2; genus Bog-756. The sequence continues at coordinate 429,587 of CAVTGY010000007.1, forward strand.
CAGCAGCGGGTGCAGATAGGTGACCGGCTCGACCCCGTTGCGCCGCCGGATGTAGGGGTGAACGGCGTGCCCCTGAATGGGACCGGGACGGATCAGGGCGACCTCGATGGCCAGGTCGTAGAAGCAGCGAGGTTGTACGCGGGGGAGGGTGTTCATCTGCGCCCGTGACTCCACTTGGAACACCCCGACCGTGTCGGCCCGGCACAACAGGTCGTAGACCTCGGGCTCCTGTTCGAGGCGGGCCAGGTCGATCTCGATGTGGTGGAAGGCACGTACCAGGTCGACCATGTTGTGCAGTGCGGTCAGCATGCCCAGGCCGAGGAGATCGAATTTGACCAACCCGGCCGCGGCGCAGTCGTCCTTGTCCCACTGCAGCACACGTGCGACCGGGCATCCGCCCCCACTCCACCGGGCAGACCTCGACCACCGGGCGGTCGCAGATGACCATCCCGCCGGAATGGATGCCCAGGTGACGGGGGAAGTCGACCAACTCTGCGGCCATCGCCCTCGCCAACGGGGGGAGATCGCTCCGTTCGCCGAGCGGCTCGCCACGGTCGACCGACTTCGCCCATGTGTCTACTTCCTCGGAGGGGTGCCCGAGGGCCTTTCCCATGTCGCGCAGGGCTGAGCGCGAACGGTAGGTGATCACGTTGGCAACCTGGGCGGCGTGCAGACGGCCGTAACGCTCGTAGACGTACTGGATGACCTCTTCGCGCCGGCCCGACTCGATGTCGACGTCGATGTCCGGCGGTCCGTCGCGGGCGGGGGAGAGGAAGCGTTCGAACAGCAAGCCGAGGGAGACGGCGTCGACGTTGGTGATGCCGAGGGCGTAACAGACCGCTGACGTGGCCGCTGAGCCCCGACCCTGGCAGAAGATGTCCTTGTCCCGGCAGAACGTGACGATGTCCCAGACGGTGAGGAAGTAGCCGGGGAACCCGAGCGCGCCGATGATGTCCAGCTCGCGATCGAGTTGTGCATAGGCCCCAGGTACCCGCTCGGCTCCCCGCGGTCCGTATCGGTCGGCGGCACCTCGGTATGCCAGTTCGACCAGCCAGGTCTGCTCGGTGTGCCCGTTCGGTACGGGAAAATAGGGGAGCCGCGGAGCCACGAGACGCAGATCGAAGGCGCATAGGGCGGCGATCTCCGCCGTCCGTTCGACCACCCCGGGCCACCGGGCGAATCGCCGCTGTTGCTCGACCTCCCCGCGCAGGCAGGCGGTGGCCGACGAGGGGAGCCATCCTTCGAGATCGGAGAGGGTCCGCCGGGCCCGCACCGCGGCCAACGCCGTGGCCAGACGGGAACCGGGCCGGCGTGGCGTAGTGCACGTTGTTGGTGGCCACCGGGGTCACTCCCCGTTCGGTGGCCAGCAGGGCCAGGGCGTCGTTGCGGGTGGCGTCGATGGGATTGCCGTGGTCCCACAGCTCGACGGCCAGGTGGTCACGGCCGAACCTCCCGATCAGCTGGTCGAGCGTCTGGGCAGCAGCAGCCGGGCCCCCGGTGGTGAGGGCGGTGGTCAGGGCCCCCTTGCGGCATCCGGTGAGGATCTGCCAGTGCCCCTGGTGATGATCGGACAGCGCGTCGAGGGTGACGATCGGCTTCCCCTTCTCTCCCCCGGCCAGATGGGCCTCGGCAATGACCCGGCTGAGGCGGGCGTACCCCTCGGGATCTCGGGCCAGCACGATCAGGTGGGTGCCATCGGGGTCGGGTACCCCGGTACGGACATGGCTGACGCCCGTCCCGGTGATGGTGAGCTCGGCACCGAAGATGGTAGGCAGACCAAAGGCCCTGGCAGCCTCGGCGAAGCGAACCACACCGTAGAGGCCGTCGTGGTCGGTCAGGGCCAGTGCGGCGAGACCGAGTTGAACGGCTGCGGCAGCCAACTCCTCGGGGTGGCTGGCACCGTCGAGGAACGAGAAGTTGGAGTGGGCATGTAGTTCGGCGTAGGCCATTGTTTCGTAACGTCCGGGTCATCCGTAGGTTGCTTCGACCCACCAGCGACCCTGTTCGACCAGCAGCAGGTGGGCCTCCGTGTCGGTGACCGCCTGCAGGCGCGCGCTCCTCCGTGCAGACCTCGACCACCACCGCTCAAAGGACGGCCACGGACCGGCCCAGGCGGTCACCGCCGACCACGGGCCCTTCTCCACCGACAGTCGGTACGGGACGGTGGTGAGAAGGCCCCGTCCGGACACCGACACCGGTCGGCCGTCGCCGTCGGCCAGCTCGGCTCGCAGGGGAGTGGGATGCACGAGGACCGGGGCCGGCGGGGGGATCCGGCCCGGCCACGGGGCACCGAGGTCGGTGCTCTCGCTACCCACCCGGGCGTTCCAGGTGACGAAGCGGGCCTGCTGAGCCGGCCCGCGCCCTCCCTGGAGGCGGGCGGTCACCACATCGTCTGGGCCGAGGAAGGCCTGCACGGCGGCCAGGGCGCGCGCCGCTCGGGTGTCCGAGTCGCTTGTTCCGCCCCAGAATTCGGGTTCACCGACCACCGTGGGTCCGGGCCGTCCTTTCGTGCGGTGCTCATCGATACGTCGATCGGCCAGCGGCTGGCGCAGTTCACCCAGTTCGCCGGTTCGCCCGCAGGCCACCTGATGACAGAGGACCCCGTCGGTTCCGAACCGGCCGAGTACATGGGATTGGGGAAGAGCGGCGAAGTCACCCACGGTGCGGATACCCAACCGGTCCAACAGCTCGGCCAGTTCGGGACGGCCGAGGATGCCCACCGGAAAGGGAGCGAGGAAGTCAGGGGTGCCACCTGCCGGGACGACCAGGTTGCGGGCGGCGGCGAGGACGGCACCGAACAGGCCGTCGGCCACGCCGACCTCGACGGGAGTGATCTCGGAGGCGGCGCTGTTGATCCGTTCGACCAGCGGTCGCTCGCCGCCGAAGTAGCGCGCCGGTCCCCGGGCAGGGAGTGAGCAGATGCCGGGCCGTACGGCGGTTACCCACGGACAGTACGCCTCCGTGGCTTCGATCACCTTGACGAACAACCGGAGCGTGGCTCCACCCTCGTCCTCGTCGAGAAGGTCGGGGCAACGTACGACGAGGAGGCGGTTCATGGTGGGCGACACCGGACTTTTAGGAGGCATCGGCCACGGCTCCGGTCGCCGACGGCAGCCACAGGTGACGGTAGCGGGGACGCGCGGAGGAGCGGCGGCCGGTGGCGGTGACCGTCATCCGACGTCTGCACAGGTATCCCTCACCGGTACCGACACCGTCCCAGCGCATGTCGCTGACCCGCAGAGCCACGTCGGGATGCTCGGGCCATCCGGATCGTCCCGACACCACCACCAGGACCGTCCGGCGTTCTCTGACCCTGGCCACCAACCTGCGGGCCATCGCCGCCCGAGGGGGAAAGGTGGGCAGAGCACCACCAGGTCGACACCGTCGATCAACGCGGCGGTGACTTCGGCCCAGACAGCATTGGGCCGGGGGATCACGGCCAGCCGGGTGAGGTCGATACCGATGTCGTGAGCAGCGACGGCGCCCAGGCCGGCGAGGCCGACGAGAGCCGACCACGAACCTGCCTCCGACGCGGCGGCCAGAAGGGCCAGCGCCACGCTGACGCCCCCGCCCCCGTCCTCCGCCGCTCCGGTTCGGGTCCGCTCCGCCACCGACCTGGTCGGTGACCACGATGGTGTTCCCCCGCCGCAAGCCCTCGTCGGGAAACAGTCCGGCCAAGGGTGGGATCACCGGGAGGAGCCGGGTCTGGCTCGAGGAGACAGGCCGGGTGCGCTCGGCCAAGAGCGCCAAGGACTCTTTGACACGTGCCCGGTCCGGGTTGACGGATGGCGGCGCGAGCGACTGGTTTGGCAGCTCTACGAACATATGTTCGTAGAGTATCGCTCATGGGTCGGAGGTGGCCAGTGGCCCTCACCAGGCCATCTGACGACTCCCACAGAGCGCCCGATCTGCTCGCTAGCATGTGCTCACCAGAGAGAGGAGGTGGTCCAACTGAGCAGTCAACGTTTTGGGACCCTGGAGGTGGCTGGCCGCTAAGGCGGCTCGCTGTACCACCTGGCGAATCCCAGCCAGACACCCACCGGGCCACCTAGCCGGACCCAGGTCCCATCCGGCGCCTCATGGAACCCCGGTGCACTCAATCAGCACATCGTTAGATCGCAGGGCGTCTCTTCGGAGGCGCCCTGCGGTCGGTTCGCACCCATGGCAGGTACCCCCGATCGAGGTCTGCCCGCCACCCGCGACGATGACCACGCCGTCTTGTCGGTCTCCGCCAAACTGCAAGAGTGTCAGAGATGTTCCTCATCGGCGCCACGACCTCGGCGCCGTCTCCACTCACCCAGGCTCTCTTGTACGTCGTCCTCTTCGTGGCGGTCACCGCGTCGTGGGCGGGTGTCCCGATCATCGGTGCCGCTGCCCTCGGGGCGGCCGCGGTAGCTGCCAGCCAGGGCCGGCTCGCCATCGCCGTCGTTCTCATCGTGGCCACGGTGGCCGGCGAGGTCGGCGGACTGATCGGGTATGCAATCGGCGACCACTGGGGACGTCAGCTGGTGGATCGACCAGGAAAGCGACAGGCCGGTCGGGCCAGGATGCTCGCACGCGGCGAGGACGCCTACGCCCACTGGGGCCGGCTGGCGGTGTTCTTCACTCCCGCCATCATTTCGGGAACCGCCAAGATGCAGCACCGCCAGTTCGCGGTGTGGAACTTCCTCGCCTCCCTCGGCTTCGCCTTGTCGGTGGGGTTGAGCTCCTACGGAGTGGGGAGAGTGGCCAGCGGTCAACACAGCCAGGTCGATGTCTTCGCACTCTTGTTGGGCCTGGTTGCCAGTGCTGTCATCATCGTGATCACCGTGCGCAACCGCCGCAGACGGCGACAACTTGCCGCCGATCCGGCCCCACCGGTCTGAGCCGACTTCCGCCACCGGTGGGCCGTGCCGTTCGGAGGCTGTCGGGTGGCCGTTCGGAGGGCGGTCGGTCGAGGTTCGGAGCGCTGTCCGTCGGGAAAAGAATTTCCAGAATTGGCCGAATTATCGTCTTTACCCGATACTTCTTCGGCAGATTATCGCCTATACACGATAATAAGCTCAATTCCCAGAAACTAAAGCACCTCCTTGCTCTCCCGCCTCGACCCGAGGCGGGAGGTCCCCAGGGCGGTAGGCGGGAAGCGGAAGCTCAGGGTTCAGCCAGGTTGAGCGGAGCGGAGCGACCGGTCGATGTCCCACTGGTGGTGAAAGCCATCGTGGGCGTTGGCGAGTACGACGTCGGGTAGCGACTGCTCACCGCGCACGGGGTGGATGAGGACCATGCCGGTCCGTCGGCTCAATCCGACTGCCTGTTGCCAGCCGGCCACCGACCGGGACAGGGACCACTGCGCCGCTTGAAGAGGGATCTCGGAGTACCCCCGTGCCCGGGCGAGATCGTTTTCGTCATAGCCGCCTACCACCGGCGACGCTCCGGCGGCGATCCCTGCCAGCCGCTCCGCCCAGATCCTCAGATTGTCGCCCACGTGACAGACGTAGTCCGACACCGACCAGTCCAGGTCCGGATGTTGCTCGTCACCGGTGGCCCCGACCAGAAGGTGGGCATACGCGCTCGGCAAGCTCGAGATGATGGTTACGGCGCCACCCACGCCGGTGGTCCACGAGAATCCGCACTGGTGACACGGATCGCCGTAGACCGAAGCTCCCCACTCGCTCATTTGGTGATTGTGGCATGCCGCCGCCTTCGCCGGCAGCCCCCGCCGTCACTCGGTGAGGTCGTGGGCGGTGGGGTGTCTCGGTTGGTAGAGACCGATCTCGCCGGCGCCGGGGATCTTGAACCTGGCGATGAGACCGAATCCCTGGCTCTCCACCGGCGTGGTGAACTCGACCCCCTTGTCCTTGAGGTCGGCCACGGTGCCCTCGATGTCATCGCACATCAGGTAGAGCTCGTGCCTACCACCGGGCGCGCGCAGCGCCGGCGTCCTCCGACCGATCTTCTGGATGGATGCCGAGCTCAGCGGGTGGGAGCTTGAAGATGAGCCAGCCGTTGTGGGCATCGACGGCGGGAAACCCGAGGGTGTCCCGGAAGAAGGCGCGCGCCTTGTCGGCGTCATCGGCAAAAATGATGGCGTGGGTGCCGGTAATCATTCCGACAGCCTGTCACGGTGGGGTGTTCGCCACCGTTGCCCCCTGGCCAGGGCGGGGCTACACCCCTTCCCACAGACCGACCGGCGCTTGTCCCACCGGGTAGTGGCCGGGCTGCCTGGTGCCGGAGGTGGCTTTCTCCATCCGCTTGGTCATCCCCGGAGTGAGCACCCCGGCGTTGATCATCTCGATGAAGGTGGCGGTGGCGTTGCCCACGTCGAAAAAGTCCCGCTGCCAGCTCCACTTGAAGTCACCGGCGTAGCGGAACCAACTACCTGCCCAGGCCGGCGATCTCGTAGTGACTCCCGTCGGGCCGGGTGGCGTCGGCGATCTGCTTCCACAGTCCGAGGACTTCGCCCTGGGCCTCGTCGATGAGCACGTGCTGGTACGGGTAGACCCATCCGCCCAGCCCATCCATCTCACAGCCCAGGGCGTACTCCCGGATCTGGTCCCGTCCGACGGCCATGAATTCATCGTTGGGACCGACGTTCCATCCGTAGGTGGCGTCTTCGGTGTACATGTCGGCCATCGGCATCCAATCGAGCTGTTCCTCACACCGCCGGTTGACGTCCAGCCACCTCTGCACCATCTCTTCGAGCTCGTCGCGCGGGAATGCGGGCATGGACCTACTCCTCCTCGTTGATACGTAGTGCGGATGTGGGGCAGATAGCGGACCGCCGTCTCGACCTCTGCCCGCAGCTGCTCGTCGGGGCACTCGTCGATGATGGTCACGGTCGCATTCTTGGCCAGCTCGAAGACGGTCGGCGCTTCGGACTCGCAGACACCATGACCCTGACAGAGATCGAGATCCACGGATACCCGCATCAGCGTGCCGGGTGACCGATGCGTGCGGGAGTCGGCCGGAAGCCCTGCGCCGGTACCGAACCACGCAGGGCTGTTGGAGCTGGACCACCATTTTCGAATGGTCGTTGCGGTAGGTGTCCGATGGCTGGGCGAGCTCGAACTCCCACTGCGGGAGCAGGACCGAGAAGATGGCCTTGAGTTGCATCATGGCGAACGCGGCGCCGACGCAGCGATGACGGCCCGCACCGAACGGTATCCACGTCCACGGATTCGATCGGTCCTCCTCACGGGGCGAGGCATAGCGTTCCGGTACGAACGCGTCGGCGTCCGGGAAGTCCTCGGCGATCCGGTTCGAGACCGAGGGGCTGGTCCCCGACCATCTGGCCGGCCCTGATGGTGAACCCGTCGACGTCGAGGTCCTCCTTGGCCACCCGCAGGAGGAGGATGAGCGGCGGGTGGAGTCGCAGCGCCTCCTTGATCGCCGACTCCAGGCGGGGCATCTCCCGAAGGGCCTGGTAGCTGACTTCGACCCCGTGGGCACCGAGCTCGTCGAGTTCGCTGTCCACGGCATCGAGTTGCGTCGGGATGACGGAGCAGCTCGATGAGCGTCCACGCCGCCGTACCCGACGTGGTGTGGTGTCCGGCGAACATCATCGAGATGAACATGCCGGTGATCAGGTCGGCCGTGAAGCGCGGTGATCCGTCCTCGTCGGTGACGGACATCAACACGTCGAGCAGGTCACGATCGTCGTCGTCCGCCGGTGGACCATCGGCCCGCCGTTCCATGATCCCCTCGACCAGTGACACCAACCCCCGACGAGCAGCATCCCGGCGACGGAAACTCTCGATCGGCGCGTAGGGATCCACATAGGCGATGGCGTCGGTCCCCTGTTCGAGATCGTGATAGAGCCGGCGAACCGCTTGTCCAGCTCATCGCGGAACCGCTTCCCGATGAGGCACGCCGACGAGGTGTAGATGGTCAGTTCGGCGAACCAGTCGAGAAGGTCGATCTCACCCTCGTCGGCCCAGCCGGCCACCATTCGCTCCACCTCGCCGGCGATGGTGGCGGCATGGCCCCTCATGAACTTGTCCCGCAGGGCCTGGTTGTGGAGCATCTCGCGGCGGCGTTCAGGCGGCGCGTCGAAAACCACTCCCTCGCCGAACACCGGGGTCATGAACGGGTAGGCCTCGGCCTGATCGAGGATCTCCTCGGGGGCACGGAAGAAGATCTCGTTGGCCCGCGATCCGGTCAGCAACACCACGTCGCGCCCGGCGAGACGGAACACGCCCTACATCACCGCATTCCGCCCGGACTCGGGTGAGCAGCGCGATCGGGTCGACTCGCAGCTCCTCGAGGTGTCCGTTCTCGCCTGCGCCACCCGATACCCGCGGCGGCTCCCGTCGATCCACGGCGATGCTCATGGGTTCTCCTTTTCCTCGGACGCTGCACTGATCGGCGCTTCCGGCTGTAGCTCGACGACGCTGGCATGGGTGCCCCGGGGAAGGCTGACCGCGGCCAGGACGGCCTGGGCCACTCCGGCAGGTCGCATGAAGTTGGAGTGCCGGGCGAATCCCCACTCGGCCCACTGCCCGATGACTTCGGCGGTGACCTCGGGATCCCAGTCCATGCCCATGCCGGTCTGGGTGGGACCCGGACGCACGATCGTGGCTCGTACGCCTGTGCCCTCGAGCTCCATCTGCAACGAGCGCACGTAGCCCTCGAGACCCCACTTGGAGGTGACGTAGGCGGCCATGGAGGGTCGGGGGCGAACGACCACATCGGAGGTGACGAACACGATATCGCCGCGCGTTTCGCTCAGCCATGGCCGGGACCAGGGCGCTCACCACCCGGTGGGTCCCGTTGACATTGACTGCGATCACCTCGTCGAAGGCAGCGGGATCGGTGTCGAGCACCGAGCCGGCAACGTTCTGTGCCGCATTCGACACCAGTATCTCGACACTTCCGAGGGCGTCCACGGTGGCCTCGGCGAAACGCTTCACCGAGTCACCGTCGGCCAGGTCGAGGTGTATGGCGAACGCGTCACCACCGCCCGCTCGGATGGCAGTCGCGGTCTTCTCGCACTCGGCCACCCGTCGGGCTCCGAGCACCACCGGGTGACCGATGGCGGCGAGGGCCTCAGCCACCGCCTTGCCGATGCCGGACGAGGCTCCGGTGACCACTGCGGGGCGAACGTCGGGATTGGGTTCGAAGCGAGGCATCAGCGGAGGGTCACCGTGGTCGGGAGTGCGGCCAGGCCGCGCACGTTGATCGAGTGGACCCGCTCGATCCCGTCGGGATCGACGTCGTAATGCGACACCCGCTTCACCAGCTCGCCGAGGCCCAGGCGCGCCTCCATCCGGGCCATCGGGGCTCCCATGCAGAAATGGCGACCACTGCCGAAGCTGATCATCCGCGAGGTGTCCCGGTCGAGGTCGTATCGATCGGGGTGGGGGAAAACGGCTTCGTCCCGGTTGGCCGAGCCCACGAAGCAGGAGCACCCGATCACCCTCGGCGTATGGTCGAGCCGCCGATCGTCAGCTCGGTACGGGCCACCCGCACCAGCATCTGGGTCGAGGTGTCGAACCGCAGCGTCTCCTCGACCCAATCCGCCACCCGCGCCGGGTCGGCGAAGGGCTCGGCCCGCTGGTCGGGGTGGCGCCACGCCCAGTACCAGGCATTGCCGAGCAGCTTGGTGGTGGTCTCGTTGCCGGCCACCACCATCAGGAAGAGAAAGGCGATGATCTCCTCGTCGGTGAGCTTGTCCCCGTCGAGTTCGGCCTCCAAGCAGCGCCGAGGTGAGATCGTCGCCGAGGTGAAGCTACGGCGGTCGTCGACCATGCCCTGGTAGTAGCCGACCAGGGTGAGTGCTGCATCCATCCCCGATCGGGGGACGTCGAACACCCCGTCCTCGCGATGGACGACCAGATCGGCCAGCCGACGGATCTCCTCCCGATCCACCGGTGGCACACCGACCAGCTCCGATATCACGTCCATGGGCAGCTTGCCGGCGAAGTCGGCGATGAAGTCGAACGAACCCTTGTCCAGCGCCGGCTCCAGGTGCTCGATGGCGATCGCTCGGATCCGGTCCTCCATCGCCGCCACCTTGGAGGGGGTGAAGCCTTTGCCCACCAGCGATCGCATCCGAGTGTGCCGTGGCGGGTCGAGGGCGAGGAACGACATGAACTTGTGGGCGTTGGGACCGAATGCGCTCGGGTCGAGGGATACGCCGTGGGCGTTGGAGAAGCCGTCCACATTGCGGAAGGCGACGACCACATCCTCGTGCCGGGACAGGGCCCAAAAATCGAACTCCTGGTTGCGGTAGACGGGCGCTTCGGCCCGGAGCCTGGCATAGACCGGGTAGGGGTCCTCGTGGATCTCGTAGGAATACGGGCTGTAGGTGACCGCTCCGCCGGTCATCCGACGACACTCGTTCGCTCTGCCCGGGACGCCCGGGACGCCCGGGACGCCCGGAACGACCCATCCACCATTAGTTCCGCCGCCGCGGTCACCAGGCCCGGAATGTCTCCGTACGGCATGTGGCCCATGCCCGCGGCGAGGAGCGATCCGGAGAAGCATGTCTCCAGCACCCGGACCATCAGAGGATCGACCTCGGGGCCGACCGCGGCGACCAGGCGGTGATGTATCTGCGCCCCGATCCGGTCGCGGAGCTGTTTCACGTCGGGGTTGGAGCTGAGCAGCGCCACCGTGCAGGCGTCGACCAGTGCGGGACTCTCGGTGGTGAACAACACCATGCCCCGGACCGCGTCGGCCAGTCGCTCGGACACCGGTCCGCTCGCCGCCTCCTCGACCGGGGGAAGGGCGTGTATCCGGCGCCAGAGCACCTCGGCCAGAAGGTGGTCCTTGGAGCTGAAGTAGTTGTACGCGGTTGCCGGCGCCACGCCGGCTCGACGGGCCACGTTGCGAACGGTGAGCCCCGAGTATCCGACCTCCTCGACTTCTTCGCCGGTGGCGCGGACCAGCTGCATCACCACCTCGGCTTGGCGGGGGCTGAGCCGCCGCCGGGTGGCCTCGAGGGCATGGGCGTCATCGGGAGGATCGGCGGTCGTCGCCCCGGGCACTACGAGCGGTGCTTCCGACATGGTTCAGGATCCGTGGTCGGCTGCGGGAATGTGGGGCGTCCCGTCGCGCATGGGAGGGAACTCGAAGGTGGCCGCGGTGGTCATCTTGGTGACGGCGGTGATGTCCGCCTCGGGCAGGGTCTCGTTGTCGTCGTCGATGACCACCTCCCAGCGGCAATGCGGCGCACGATCGGTTGGGACCCGAGGGGGTCGGTGCACATGACGGATATGTGCCTTGGGGTTGATGGCCTGAGCGGTGACGTCGAAGGTTCCGTCTTCGATGTGGTGACACATGCCGGTGACCATCTTGTCGCCCCACGGCTCTGCGTCCATCAACGCTCCGCAGTAGGCCAGCTCGAAGTAGCCGTGCTTGTCGTCGACCAGCTCGTAGCGAACGTCGAGATAGTGGTGCGGAAAGCCGGGGTCGAGCTGCAGGACCTTGAAGATGGCCTCGACGCCGTCGCCCTCGACCGCCATGATCCGTCGGAGCCGTTGGCCGTAGACCGGGCTGGCCCCTCGCCACTCCTCGATGGCCAGCCTGGCCATCTCCTCCATGCCGTGGGACATGCCGATGGCGGCGCACATCGACCGGTCGAGGATGTGCACGGCCTGGGCGTACTCGCGTACCAGTCGGACCAGTGCCTCGCGGGTCAGGTCCTCGTAGCGGAAGTCGGCTCGAAACGGGCCGGAGTAGTCGGGAAGTCCTCGTCGCCGTCGGATTCGGCTGCGCCCGCCACGTTGCCGGGTTCCATGACCTGGACTATAGTCCAGACACTTGTCCAAGACAACGGCCGCCACCTGTTTAGGGAAAACTCGGGCACGGGCAGCGGCGGGTGGATGGCGACATCATCCGGCCGATGAGTGCAATCGACAGGGGGAGACCGAGTGGCCAAGGAGCAGCCGAAGGGAAACACCGGGGACCGGGTCGGGCCGGTTGTCGGAGTGATAGGGCTCGGCCTGATCGGTGACGGGGTGGCATCCAACGTGTCGGGCGCCGGCCTTCCCCTGGTCGTCTGCGATGTCCGGACGGAAGCCACCGATCGCTACCGGGACACCGCGGTGGTGGCCGAATCACCCCCGGATCTGGTGCGGCAGTCGGACATCGTGGTGGTCGCGGTGGTCGACGATGCCCAGGTTCGTTCGGTGCTGTCCGGACCCGATGGCGGCCTGGCGGTCGCCGATCCCTCCACCACCATCGTCGTCGTCAGCACCATTTCGGTCGCCTGCATCGAGGCCATCGGATCGGAGGCGGCCGCCCTCGGCGTTCCGCTGCTCGACTGCGGGGTGAGCGGCGGACCCGGCGCCGCGGCCTCCGGTGATCTGGTGTGCATGGTGGGCGGCGACCCCGAGGTCATCGAGCGGGCCCGCCCGCTCTTCGATGCGATCGGCTCGCTTGCCGTGACCATGGGGCCGTTCGGCGCCGGCCTGGCTGCCAAGCTGGCCCGGAATCTGGTGCAGTACGGATCATGGTTGGCCGCCTACGAAGCCCAGGTGCTGGCCGAGGCGGCGGGCATCGACCTTGCCAACCTGGCCCAGGTGATCAGGGCCAGCGACGCCCACATCGGGGGCGCCTCGACGCTCATGTTCCGGTCCACCGTGGCACCGTTCACCGACGATGACGACCAGGGGTTGGTCGGTGCCATGCGGGCGGCATCCCAGCTCGCCCACAAGGACCTGTCGGCCGCGCTCGAATTGGCCGGGTCACTGGAGGTCGCCTTGCCCTTGGCGGCGATGACCGAGGAACGCTGCGATGACATCTTCGGGGTGGGCAAGCCGGCCGGGTGATCATCGGAGGACGCGGGTCGGAGAGAGCGCCGCCCAGAAAGACGCACAGAGAGAATGGAGAGTGAGGAGGAAGGTGACCAGCGATGAGTGAGGCCGACGCGGACCGGGGAACGGATTCGGTTCGGACCAAAGGCATGGCCAAGATGCAGGAGGTCTACGGGTTCTCCGTCGATCCGGACAAGATCCCCGGGCCGTACGTGGACTTCACCGTCGACCACCTGTTCGGCGAAGTGTGGACCCGGGACGCGCTCGACATTCGAGACCGCCGTCTGATGACCATCGGGGCGCTGGCGGCGTTGAATCAGCCCCAGTTGATCGAGATCCAGTTCCGCTCGGCGCTCGACCGAGAAGAGATGACCGAGGATCAAGTGCGTGAGGCCGTGGTGCACCTGACCCATTACGTCGGCTGGCCCCTGTCGACGGAGATCAACGCCGTCGCCGAGCGGGTTATCGCCGGTCGCCAGGGGAACCGCACGGGAAACCGCCCGGGAAACAGCGAGTCGTGAGTGGGTCGCAGGCCGGACAACACGACCCCGCTCCGATGATCAGGTTCGACTTCACCGGCAAGGTGGCCATCGTCACCGGCTCGGGCGGGGGGATCGGTCAGGCCTATGCCGAAGCGCTGGCCTCTGCCGGTGCCTCGGTGCTGGTGGCGGACATCGCCGAGAGCAGGGCGGCCGACGTGGCGGCCGCCATCGTGTCGTCCGGAGGGAAGGCCGAATCGGTGCGGGTCGACGTCGCCGATCCCGACTCGGCCCAGGCGATGGCGGCACTGGCCGTCGAACGGTTCGGTGGTATCGACTATCTGGTCAACAACGCAGCCATTTTCGGAGAGATGCAGCTGGATCTGCTGTTGACGGTGGACTGGGAGTACCTCAACAGGTTCCTCTCGGTCAACATGCTCGGAGCTCTCAATTGCGTGCGAGCCTGCTACCCGGCCATGAAGACCCGGGGAGGAGGCGCCATCGTCAATCAGTCCTCGACGGCGGCGTACATGTACGCGGGCTTCTACGGTCTGGCAAAGGCCGGGGTCAATTCGATCACCCAGCAGTTGGCCCACGAGCTCGGCGGGCAACACATCCGCACCAATGCCATCGCTCCGGGCCCCATCGACACCGAGGCATCTCGCACCGTGGTCCCCGACGCCTTCATGAAGCCCATTTTGGAATCGCTGGCCATCAAACGACAAGGCGAGACGTCGGACCTGGTCGGCATGTGCCTGTTCCTTCTCTCCGACGAAGCCTCGTGGGTCACCGGCCACGTCTTCAACGTCGATGGCGGCCAGGTCGTCCGCCCGTGAGTGAGCGGCGGATCGTCACCGAGGATGATGCCGGGGTCAGGGTGATCGCATTCGACCGGCCCGAGGCCCGGAACGCCTTCGATGCTCCCATGTACCGGGCGGTGACCGAGGCGCTCGACGGTGCCCTGGGTGACGATCGGATCCGGGCGGTGGTGTTGACCGGTCGAGGAACGGCGTTCACCGCCGGACAGGACCTGCAGGAGCTGGCCGCCTTGGCCGCCGGGAACGCCGCCCCGGACGCGGGTTCCGGTTTCCAGGGTCTGATGGACACCGTCGTGTCCTTCGACAAGCCGATGTTGGCCGCGGTCAACGGTGTGGGAGTGGGGCTCGGGTGCACGCTGCTCGGCCACGTGGACCTGGTGCTGATCGACGAGCGGGCCCGGCTCCGGGTTCCCTTCGCCGAGTTGGGGGTCCCCCCCGAAGCGGCGAGCAGCTGGTTGTTCCCGGCGCGGATGGGATGGCAGCGGGCCTCCCTCATGCTTCTGGCCTCGGAATGGCTCGATGCCGCCCAGGCGGTGGAGTCCGGGTTGGCGCTCCGGGTTTGCCCCGAGGGCACCGTGTCTCGAGGAGACCATGGCCCTGGCCTTGCGTATCGCCTCGTGCGCGCCGGCTGCCACCCGTGAGATCAAGCGGCTGATGATGGCCTCCCACCAGTCGGACATCGGTGCCGCCCGTGTCCGCGAGGAGGCGGCACTTCGCCGCCCTCTTCGCCGATTCGGCGAACGGCGCGCAGCTGACCGCCGGTCTGGATCGCTGAGGGACCGTGCGCCTGGGCCTGACCGCCTTCCTCAGTGACCAGGCGATGGCTCCGGCTGTGCTGGCCCGGGCGGCGGAGGAACGGGGATTCCATTCGTTGTACTTCCCCGAGCACACCCATCTTCCGGTGCGGGCGGACACGCCGCCGGCGCTGGTCGAAGGAGTGGCCAACGACGACTATCGCCGCAGTCTCGATCCGCTGGTGGCGCTCGTCCACCGCGGCATCGGTGACCGATCGGATACTGCTGGGCACCGGGGTGTTGCTCGTCGCCCAGCACGACCCGATCGTGTTGGCCAAGCAGTTGGCCACTCTCGACCACCTCAGCGGCGGCAGGGTGGTCCTCGGCATGGGATTCGGGTGGAACCGCGAGGAGGCCGCCGATCACGGGGTGGCATTCGAGGACCGCCGAGCAGTGGCCCGCGAACACGTGCTGTGTATGCAGGCGCTGTGGTCCGAGGACCGGGCGGAGTTCCATGGCGACTACGTCACGCTGGAGGCCTGTTGGAGCTGGCCCAAACCGGTCCAGCAGCCGCGGATCACCACGCTGGTCGGTGGGGGAGCGGGCCCGTCGGTGTTCGGGGCGGTGGCCGAGTACGGGGACGGGTGGATGCCCGTCGGAGGTTCGGGCCTGGCCGACGCCCTGCCCCGGCTCCGTCGTGCCGTCGAGGACGGTGGTCGGGATCCGGATCGGATCCGGGTGGTTCCCTTCGGAACCGTGCCGACCGTCGAGAAGCTGGACTACTACCAGTCGCAGGGGATCGGTGAGGTCGTGCTCCGGGTCCCGTCGGGCAGCGCGGCGACGATGTTGGCGGTCCTCGACAGCCACGCTGAGTTCCTGACCCGTTTCGGCGGCGACGATGGCTGAACCCGACGTCGGACCGTCGACGTCGACGGCCAGACCCTGGAGCGGGGGAGGAAGAGAGGAGCTCGCCGAGGCCGCCCGCCGGCTGATCGCCCTCACCGTCACCTCGATGGCGCCCCCGGAGCTGCTCGCGGACGCCGCCCGCCGGGTGGAGTCCCTGTGCGAGGAGCTCGACCGCCACGTTCCCGAAGCAGGCCCGGTGCCCATCGCCCGGTTCGCCGAGCGATCGGTCCCCTCCGGCCAGGCACCGGGCTTGGCCGCGGCGATGCCCTTTGACGTGGTCATCGGCTCGTGCAATCCGCTGGCTCCGCCGATCACCATCGAGTTCGACCCGCCCAAGGCCATCGGTCGTGCCCAATTCACCGCCCCCTACGAAGGCGCACCCGGATGTGTGCACGGCGCGGTGTTGGCCGGGGCTTTCGACATGATGCTGACCGCCGCCAACGTCCTCGCCGACGCCGCCGGCCCCACGGTCAACCTGTCGATCCGGTATGTGAGACCCACGGTGATCTCCGATCCCGCACTGTTCGAGGCCTGGGTCACATCCAAGGATGATCGGCGCACCCACAGCCGCGGGCATCTCATCCAGAACGGAGTGGTCACCGTCGAGGCCACCGGTGAGTTCGTTCACATGGAGCGGGCTCGGGTCGAGGCCATGCACCGGAGGGATGGTGCTCGGAAGGGGCGCCGCCCAAAGGATGCCTGAAGCCCGTAGAGTCGTGCCGGTCGAACCGGCCGGAGGGGAAGACCATCGATCCGCCGGTGGTCGAAGAAACATGGGGGAGTGACCACGAATGGATCACAGTTCTGACAGCGAAGCATCGCGCGGTGGCAGGACGATCGTCGTCGAGGCGTTCGGCGGTCGATCGGTGATCCGGACGGCGGTCGGGCTGTGCGTGGTGCTGCTGGCGGCCTCCCTCGCCTCGTGCTCGTCGACCAACACCGCCAGCACCACCGTCTCCTCGTCGACCAAGTCGACCATTCCGAGCGCGGCCTTCAGCGACCACACCGGTATCACCGCCACCTCGGTGTCGGTGGGAAATGTGTCGACGCTGTTTGAAGGGATCTTCAAAGGGGCCGCAGTGGGTACTCAGGCCTACGCGGACTACGTCAACTCCCAAGGCGGCATCAACGGTCGCAAGATCATCGTGGACAGCAGTGACGATGACTATTCCGGCGCACCCAACAAGCAGGAAACCCAGGCCGACATCGGGAAGGACTTCGCCATGGTCGGCAGCTTCTCCCTGTTCGACAGTTTCGGTGGTGTCCTGCTCAAGGCCAATCCACAGGTGCCCAACGTGACCGTTTCGCTCGACCTGTCCACCTCCGAGCTCCCCAACACCTTCAGCCCCGCCCCGGCGGTCAACGGCTGGATAACCGGGCCCCTGGTGTACTTCCAGAAGAAGTTTCCGAGCGATGTCAAGGACACCGGAGCGCTCATCGCCGATGAGCCCTCGGCCACCGACAAGTGGGTGGCGGAAAAGGCCGCCATGGAACACCTCGGGTACAACGTGGTCTACGACCCGACCTTCGACATCACCACGTCGGACTTCAACCAGTACGTGGTCAACATGAAGAGTGCCGGGGTCAAGATCCTGTTCCTCGAGCAGATGCCCGAAAACTATGCCGCCTCGGTGATCAAGGCGCTCAACCAGCAGGACTTCCACCCGGTGGTGGTGCTGGGCAGCTCGACCTACAGCGAGGAGCTGGTGCCCAACTCTGGGGGTGCGGCGGCCATCGACGGCGCCTACATGGAGCAGAGCACGGCGCTCTTTTTGGGAGAGGACGCTTCGGGGATACCGGCGGTCAACACCTTCCTCACCTGGGTGCAGAAGGCGTCGCCCGGCTTCCATGCTGACCTGTACACCCTGTTCGGCTGGACCTCGGCCGAGCTGTTCAGCCAGGCCTTGAAAGCGGCGGGTTCCGATCCGAGCCGGGGGTCCGTGCTCCAGGCGCTCCGCAACATCACCTCGTTCTCGGCCGGCAATCTGCTCGGCCCCGCCAATCCATCGGCCAAGATTCCGACCAATTGCTACATCATCGCCACCATCGCCAACGGGAAGTACCAACGCCTCGACGATCCACCACTCGACGGGCCGACCCACGGGTACCGGTGCGACGAGCCGTTCTACTACTACAACCCGTGACGGCGACCTACCGGTTGGGCGATCGCTGACCGGTTGGGCGACAGGTAGGGAGCGCCCGACCGGCGGATCAGGCTCGGGCGGCCCGGTCTGCCCGCCGCATCAAACGGGCCTTGCGATTGGCCGCCTGGTTCCGGTGGATCACACCCTTGGCCGCAGCCTTGTCGATCCGCTTGACGGCCAGTCGCAACGCCTCGTCGGCGTCCTCGGCTTCACTCTCGATGGCGATGACCGCCCGCTTGGTTCGCGTCCTCAGTTCGGACCGCACCGCCTTGTTGCGCTCGTGGCGCTTGACGGTTTGGCGGTTCCGTTTGATCTGACTCTTGATGTTTGCCACTGCCGGTCCTTGTCGTCGGTGTGTTGCGGTGGGGCGATGTCGTGGAGGTGGACGGTGCTACTGACCACTGCCGGTCGGGAGATCCGACCCCAGGCGACCGCTGGGGGGATCATCTCCGGAGGTCCACGAGGATAGCAGCCCGGGGCCAGGCCCTTCTCGCACCGTTCGGGTCCTCCCGCCCACCGGTCGATGGCGGACCTCCAAGGCCGCTTGGGTACGCTGGCTATTCCGTGCTTCCCGTCGACCGCATCCGCAACTTCTCCATCATCAGCCACGTCGATCATGGCAAGTCGACCCTGTCGGATCGGATCCTGGAGCTGACCGGGGCGGTGGATCCGCGCCTGATGCGCGAACAGTATCTCGACTCGATGGACATCGAACGAGAGCGGGGGATCACCATCAAGGCCCAGAACGTCCGGGTGAGCTGGGGCGCCCATACCCTCCATCTGATCGACACGCCCGGTCACGTGGACTTCGGCTACGAGGTCAGCCGGTCGTTGGCCGCGTGCGAAGGGGCGGTGCTGCTGGTCGACGCGTCCCAGGGAATTCAGGCCCAGACCTTGGCCAACTGCTATCAGGCCCTCGAGAACGAGCTGGAGATCGTGGCCGTCCTCAACAAGATCGATCTTCCGGCGGCCGACCCGGCCAGGTGTGCCGCAGAGATCGAACAGGTCCTCGGTATCGAGTCATCGACGATCCTGCACATCTCGGCCAAGACCGGAGAGGGGGTGCCCGAGCTGTTGGACGCCATCGTCGAGCGGATCCCCGCCCCGACTGGAGATCCCGACGCTCCGTTGCAGGCGCTGATCTTCGACTCGGCCTACGACCAGTACCGCGGCGTGGTCAGCTCCATCCGGGTGATGGAGGGCACGCTGGTGACATCCGACCGGCTGCGGTTCATGCAGGCCGGGAGCAATCACGAGATCGAGGAGATCGGCATCCGCACCCCGATGACCGAACCGGTGGACGAGCTCGGGCCCGGTCAGGTGGGATACCTGATCGCCGGAATCAAGGACGTGGGTGGGGCGCGCTCCGGTGAGACGGTGACCACCACCAGTCGTCCGGCGCAGGCCGCTCTGGCCGGATACCGGGACCCCAAGCCGATGGTGTTCTGCGGACTGTTCCCCATCGACGGCGACGAACTGCCCGATCTGCGCGACGCCCTGGAGAAGCTCCGGCTCAACGACGCCAGCTTCACCTACGAGCCGGAATCGTCCCGGGCCCTCGGCTTCGGGTTCCGGTGCGGGTTCCTCGGGCTGCTGCACATGGAGATCGTCCGTGAGCGGCTGGAGCGAGAGTTCGATCTCTCCCTCATCGCCACGGCTCCGTCGGTGGCCTACCGGGCGTTCTTGAACGACGGCGAACGAGGTAGACGTCGACAATCCCAGCGATCTGCCCGAGCCCAGCCACCTCGACCATGTCGACGAGCCCATGCTGATGGCGACCATCCTCACCCCGGCCGAGTACACCGGCGCGGTGATGGACCTGTGCCAGGGTCGTCGGGCCGAGATGGTCAAGATGGAGTACCTCTCTCCGGAACGGGTCGAGTTCGTCTACACCATTCCTCTGGCCGAGGTGGTGGTGAACTTCTTCGACCAGCTGAAGAGCCGGACCAAGGGCTATGCCAGCCTCGACTACGAGCCGGAGGGGTATGCAACCTCGGATCTGGTCAAGGTGGACCTGCTGATCAATCACGTGCCGGTCGACGCCTTCTCCACCATCGTCCACAAATCCCAGGCCGACTTCTACGGCCGACGGATGACCGAAAAACTGCGCGAGCTGATTCCCCGCCAGATGTTCGACGTTCCCATTCAGGCCGCCATCGGCGGTCGTGTCCTGGCTCGCGAGACGGTCAAGGCCCGCCGCAAGGACGTGCTGGCCAAGTGCTACGGCGGCGACATCACCAGAAAGCGGAAGCTCCTCGAGAAACAGAAGGAGGGGAAGAAGAAGATGAAGAACATCGGCAGGGTCGAAGTGCCCCAAGAGGCCTTCGTCTCCGCGCTCCGTCTCGACGACTGAGACCTCCGGCAGGTGATGCGACGGTCCGACCGGTGAAGAACGGGCTGATCGGCTCCGGTGATCCCGACTCTTTCCGAAACGGCCGAGGTAAGATGGTCTGTGGACGGCGAAAGCACACCCGACCCCGCTCTCCGACCCGGATGATCTGCCGGCGGCGAATGCCAGCGGACGTCAGCTGGCCCTCAACGTAGCCTCCAGTTACGGCAATTTGTTTCTTGCCGTGACTGATGAGCCTGATCCTCACCCGGGTGCTTCTTCGCCACCTGGGCGCCGGCACCTACGGACTGTGGATCGTGCTGTTGGCCATCGTCGGCTACTCGGGCTGCTCGACGTGGGCGTGTCCACCGCTGCGGTCCAGACGGGTGGCCCGATTGATGGCCGATCACGACCGTGACGGGGTGGCCGACCTGATCCGCACCGCGTGGACGTTCTTTGCCGTTTCCGGCGTCGTTGCCGTGCTGGTGACGGTGGTGCTGGCACCGCTACGTGGCTCGTCGTTTCTCCATCTCGGCACCATCGACCCGAACGATCGCCGGTACCACACTGATCGTCCTCGGGCTGGCCACTGCCGTCATCTTCCTGGCGTCGGTGCCCAACGCCGTCCTGTTCGGCTCGGGCCGGGGTGACCGGCTCGCCCAGCTGGGCGGCCTCACCCTGGTGGTCACCCAACGGGTCCAGATCGTGGTGGTCATCGCCGGTGGCGGCCTGGTCGGGCTGGCCATCGTGTCGGTGGCGGCGTCCTCTTCGGGCTGATGGTGACGGCGGCGATGGTCGGCCGGATCACCGGCTCCTCCATCCGTCGGGGCCACTTCCGGCGGCCGGTGCTGGTCGACCTGCTCCGCTTCGGTAGCCGACAATCGGTGATCTCCCTCGGGGGTATCGTCGCCTACCAACTGGACGCGGTGATCATCGGGCTCATCCTGCCCGTGGCCCAGGTCGCTCCCTATGACATCGCCCTGAGCACGTCCAACCTGACCCGGAATCTCAGCACGCAGGGCACCAATCTCCTGTTGCCCACCTACGCCCACCTCGACGTGGTGGGGGACCGCACTCGCCAAGCTTGGTACTTCTTCCGATCGGTCCTGGCGGGCATGGCCATCTCGATTCCCATCGTCATCGCCCTGGCCGCCTTCGGCGAGCCCATGCTCAAGCTCTGGCTCGGTTCGGTCCCCCCGAAGACCTACGAGATCGTGATCGTGCTCGGCCTGATGATCACCATCCAGCTCCCGGGGAACCAGTGCTTCAGCTTCCTCACCGGCGTCGGGCGCATCCAGCTCCTGGTCAAGCTGTCCATCGTGGGCGCCCTGGTCAACCTGGCCGGGAGTATCGCGGCCACCTTCTGGCTGGGCCCGGTGGGCCCGGCTGTTGGGTCGCTGCCCGTCGTGGTGGTGCTCGACTTCTTCGTCCTCCCGATGATCGTGTGCCGGTACCTGGCCGTTCCGTTCGCCAGCTACACCCGCACCGCCCTGCTCCCGCTGATCCCGCCGTCGGTGGTGGCCGGGATCGCCGCCGTGGTCCTGGTCAACAGTTTCCCCGACCCGAGGGGGGTGACCGCCGTGGTCGAAGCGGCGGTGGTCGTCGTGCTGGCATGGATCACCATGGTCCTCCTGCTGTTCCGCATCGAACCGGAGTTCCGCCACCGGGCGGGGAAGATCCTCTCCCCGTGGCGCGCTCGCCTGGGCCGCTCCGGCACCACCGGCCCATGAGGGCCGAGTCCCCGCGTCCGCCGGCGGTCGGCCCCAAGCGGTTGGCCCTGGCCAGTCTGTCGTCGGGTCAACCCATGGGCCAACAGGTGTACGAACGGGAGCTGGCCCGTCGCGCCCCCTACCAACTCGGCGCAGGGTGGAAGGTGGGTCGGGTGGAGGTGCGGACGTTGCGCACCAACCGCCCGGGGACGGTGCGGATCCCGGCCCGGCTGCTCGGGGATGCCTCTCCGGCGCTCCGCCGTGTGGTCGGTCACATCATGTACCGCGGACACGACGTCGTCCACCGCCTCGATCTCCGCCTGCCTCCCGCACCGCGGCCCGAGGTGGTCACCATCCTCGACATCGCGCCATGGCGGTATCCCGACGATGGCCCCGCGCTGGCCGATGCAGCGGCCAGCGCGCGTCGGGCTGCCGTGGTCATCTGTCCTTCGCAATTCTCTGCTGACGAGGTGGCGTCCGAGTTCGGCGTGGCCGATCCGGTGACCATCCACTGCGGTGTGGACGAGCGGTTCTTCGATGCCATGCCCCTCCCGACGCGACAGCTGGAGGACATGGGTGTCCGGGCCCCGTTCATCGTCCACGCCGGCGGATGTACGCAGCGGAAGAACCTGGCCGGCCTGGCGGCGGCGTGGCCGCTGGTGCGGTCGGCCCGTCCCGGCACCCTTCTGGTGCTGATGGGTCCGCCCGACGAGCGGAGGGATCGGCTGTTTGCAGGCCTGCCGGGCACGATCCGACTCGGCCGGGTGGACGACGCCATCGTGCCCGGCATCATGGCCGCCGCCTCGGCCGTGGTCGTGCCCTCGGTCTACGAGGGGTTCGGGCTGCCCGCCCTCGAGGGGATGGCCGTGGGTGTACCCGTGGTAGCGGTGGATCGGAGCTCCCTCCCCGAGGTCTGTGCCGACGGGGCCTACCTGGTCGAACCGGATGCGGCCGCCCTGGCCGCGGGCCTCGAGGCCGCTCTCGGCGGTGGCGCCGAGACCCAGGCGACGGTGGGGCGGGGCCGGGTCCGAGCCGCAGGTTTCAGCTGGGAGGCCAGTGTCGCCGCCCATGCCGCCGTGTGGCGCTCCTGCGTCGGGTGACCCTCACCGGGAGCTGGTCAGGTCCAACGGTTCGGAGTGGACCGGGGGCTCCTGCCGATCGGAGAAGGTGACCAGCCCGGTCCCCACCAGCACCAGGAGCAGTCCGCACAGGGCGATGACGTCGGAGGGATGCGGAGCCGGATATCCCTTGGTCAGGTCGGGGAGGAATGGGAACAGCAGTGCCAGGGCCACACCGATCTGGACGAGGCGGCTCCCCGGGTCCCTCTTGTCCAAGCTCACCAGCACCAACGGGATGAGCAGGACGGCGTAGTAGGCCCAGGCGAACGAGAAGCACACGATCATCCCCACCAGCAGCGGTGCGGTGAGCCAGATGGCTCGCTCACCCGGGCTTCCCGATGCACGCAGCCACATGCGGCGGCACACGCCTACGCAGGCGAGACCGGCCACCACCCGGGCGGTGTCGACCAGCCACACCGGAGCGGAGAGGATCCTCCCCACACCGGTGAGGGACATGTTGACCGGTGTGGCGGTGTCCGATCCGAAGGTGTCGAGTACCTGATGAAAGAGGTGCGAGGGGCTGCCGGTAAAGGCGATGACCAGCAATGCCACACCGGTCAGTACCGCGGGGATGAGGATGGATACGGCCACAGACCGCCACAGGCGATGGAGGACGAACACGACGAGCAAGGGCAACAGGAGCGGTTTGATGGTGAGGGAGATGCCGAGGGCCACCGCCGCCGCCGTGAAGTGGCCACGGTCGATGGCCAGGAAGAACGCCGCCGCCAGCGGCACCAGCAACAAGGTGAAGTTCTCGTAGTTGGACACCACGCCGACCTGGCCGGCCAGTACCAGCACCAGCGCCACGCCGGCCACGCCACGAGAGCCGAGCGACCGCCTGGTGATCCGGGTGATGGCCCAGAACGCGTAGCCGAGCCCGGCGAACTGGACGGCGTAGATGATCACCCGAGCCAACCGCAGAGGGATGACGGCCAGAGGGAGCACCAGGATCAGGCAACCCGGCAGGTAGTCGAACTGCCCCCAGTTGGTGCGCTGATGGACGAGCCCACGGGCGGCGGCCCGAACCGTCTCGAAATCGACGCCGAAGATGCCCCGCCGGTAGTACAGGTAGAGATCGAAGACCCCGATCACCACGAACATCGACCACAGCGCCACCGCCACCGAGTCGGCGGAGCGGAACTCGTCGGCCAGTCGGGACAGGTCGCCGCGCCAGCCCTCCGCCCTTTCCGGTACCGCCGCCTGCTCCATCGGACGTCCCCGATTCCTGGGCCCGCCCGTCGATCGTGTAACGGTGCCCGACTGTGTCAGCCTTCTCTTGAGGGCCGACAATCCCAATTATGGCGCAGAACTGGTGACGCGGGAAAGGTATTCAGTCGATTCCACGGTCGGAGACGGCACCGCTGAAGGTGTCGATCAGTTGCCCGATAACGGTCGCGTCGGTGTAGCGCTCCTCGACCGACCGTCGCGCCCGGTTCCCGGCTTCGACGAGCAACCGACGGTCTGCGGCGAGGGTTGACAAGAGCTGTGCCATCGCCGCGGCGTCCTCCTCTTCCACGATCCAGCCCGCGCCGAGGCTCTCCACCAGGAACGGCAGCTCACCAGAGCGGGTGGTGACCACCGGGACGCCGGTGGCGGCCGCCTCGATGACCACCCGGCCGAATTGCTCGCGCCAGCGCGCGGTGGCCTTGGAGGGGACCACCACCACGTCGAACGTGCGGTAGGCATCGGCGGTCGCCTGGCGATCGAGCGAACCCAGCCAGGCGACCGCGTCGGCGACGCCGAGCGAAGCGGCCAACTGGCGGCAGGACGGACGTTCCGGCCCGTCACCGATGACGGTCAGGACGGCGGTGCCGCCGGGCAGGACGGCCATCGCCTTCAGCGCGGTGTCGACGCCCTTTTCCGGGACCAGACGGCCGACGAATCCCGACGTCGAAGAGGTGCCGACAGGCGCACGCTCGGCGCCCGGGAAGAAGGTGCCGGTGTCCACCGGCATCGGAACGACGCTGATCGGCTTCTGGTACCCCTTGGCTCGCATGACCTCGGCCACGTTGTCGGTCACCACGACGGCAAAATCCGAGTGTCGGTAGACACTCCGCTCCCACTGCCGGAACGGGAGCGGGATAGCGCTTGTCGATGTTCTGGGCACTGCGGACACCCACCGGGACCGAGGTCACCGACTTGGCCGCCCGCAGCATCTGGTAGGTCCCCACCGCGTAGGGCTCGTGATAGATGTAGATGCAGTCGGGGTCGAAGTGGCGGATGTGATGCTTGACCCCGCCCACGAAGAAGTGCAGCGGGATGTTGCCGCTGAGCCCAACGGGCAGCGCCAACAACCGGCCGTTGAGCTCGGGGTCAGGGGTTGCACGCACGATCCGGCCGTAGTCGTCCTTCCACCGACGCGCGGTCACGATCATCAGATCCCAACCGGTCACCTCCTCCAGCCCGATGTACAGGGACTGTCGACTGGGGAGCCCGGCCCAGGGGTGGATCAGCATCAGGCGCACCGTTCAAACCGCCCGCTCGGTCCGGTTCGACCGGACGCCGGCGCCGGCGATGACGCCCGACGGCCAGCCGGTAGGCCTGGATCTGGCGGCGGGCGAAGGTCTCCGGAGACGCCAGCTCGTCGACCACCCGGCGCCCTGCGCTCCCCAGTCGCAGCGCGCTCGGCCGGGTCGCGGGCCAGCATGTCGATGGCCTCGGTGAGTTGTCCGGGATCATCCGGTCTGAGCAGGATGCCGCTGACTCCGTCGGACACGATCTCTGTGATCGAGCCGACTGCGGTGGCCACCACCGGCACGCCGAGCGCCATGGCCTCGAGGATGACCGTGGGCAGTCCTTCTGAGCGGGGTCGGGAGGTGAGGGCAAAGATGTCCGAGGCGCGCATCAGCTGTGCCGGATCAACCGGGGGCTCGAACTCACCGATGGTCTCGGGTGGGAGCCCAAGGTGGCGTGCCCGCGAGCGCAACCGATCTGCGTACGACTCGTGACCGGATTGCACGGCACCCCGAATCCTCAGCTGGAGATCGGCCACGGACGGGCGTGTCCGGCAGTCGGCCACCGCGTCGATCAGTTGCTCGTAGCCCTTCTGAGGATTGAGGTTGCCCACGCTGGCGATGAGCAGCGCCTCGTCCGACACAGAAAGTCTCTGGCGGGTGTTACTCCGCTCCTCGTCGGAGCCGTGTGCATCCGCATGGGGGCCGTGGGCTCCCGTCACGGTCGGTCCGACCGGGGGAATGAAGGGGATCAGCCGTCTCGGTCGGAGGTGGGCGCCCGGATACTCGGCCGCCACCGCCGCTCCTGTGGTCATGATGACGTCGGCGAGCAACAGGACCAACGGCATCATCATCCATCGGAATATCGGTGGTGGGCGGGTGTCGATCAATTGCCAGACAACACCCCGGCCGGCCAGCCGGCCGGCGATGGCACCGTCCAGGTTGAACAGCCCGTGCACCTCGACCACATCGATCCCCAGTGTCCTGACCAGACGATGGAGACGCAGGATCTGACCTGGGTACCCGATGAGCAGGCCAACCAGCCCCTGCTTGTCCCTCGACGCCCGCGGACGAAGCAGGGGCATCTGGATCACGCAACCCCGGCAAGCTCGCAGGCGATCGGGCCCGTCGCCCGGTTCGTCAGGCATGACCACGGTGAGCCGGGCGACACCGCTCCGCTCCAACTCACGGTGCAACTGGACGGCCTGATTGTGCGGGCCCCCGAACGCGGCACTGTGGACGATGGAAAGTACCTGCATCTGGTGGGGCGGACGACGGGCTCACCGGCAGATCACCGCGCCCGTTCACCGTGTCGAGCCTAGCCCTGCGCCGGGCTGAAGGGCGTTGCCGGCGGCCCTGATCCGGGCACGACGACATGATGCGGCGGGCTTGGGCGGCGACGTCGTTGGCATACGATACGGGGGCGGATGGCGGAGGCCGGTCCTGCGATCGCGATCGGAATTCTGAGAGGAGGCAGGTGATGGCACGCCCGGAGGGTCTCGACATCATCTGCTGCTCGCTCGAGCCATGGGACGAGGTCTGGCGTCGTAACCAGCATCTGGCCAGTGAGCTACTGGAGCTGCGACCGACCTCGCGTGTGCTCTTCGCCGAATCGGCGGTGGACGTGACCTGGTCGCTGGCCCAACGAACGATGGCCGTCACCCTCGGCACTGCGGCCAATCGGCGACAGCGGTCGTCTGTGGGCCATGGCGCCTCGCAAGTGGCTGCCCCGACGCATCTGGTCGGCGGGGGACCGCTCACTGTTCCGCCAGGTGATCGCCACCAGTCGCACCTTGGGGTTCGATCGACCGGTCCTGTGGATCAACGACAGCATGTATGCCCCGATGTTGAAGAGCACAGGCTGGCCGAGCGTCTACGACGTCACCGACGATTGGGTATTGGGCAGTCGGCCCGGTGCGCGAGATGGACCGTCAGCGTCGGAACGACGCGCACATGCTCCGCGATGCCACCGAGGTGGTGGTGTGCTCGCCGGCGCTGAAGGAGAGCCGGGGGCGTGTTCGGCCGGTACACCTGGTGCCGAACGGAGTCGACATCGATCACCTGAGGGCTCCGACCTCCCGCCCGTCCCGACCTACCCACCGGACGGATCGTCCTGTATCAGGGCACCCTCAGCGACGGCCGGCTCGACATCGATCTCTGCGTTTCGATCTGCAGCGCCATCGGTGACCGTGCGACGTTCGTGCTGGTGGGACCCGAACACGCTGACCCGTGGCTCGAGCCAGGCGTTGACCGAGGCCGGTGCCGTCATCCTCGGTCATCGTCCGTACACCGAGACTGCCGGCGTACCTGCAGCACGCGGATGTGATGGTCGTGCCCCATCAGGTCTCGCCCTTCACCGAGAGTCTCGATCCGATCAAGGCCCGTGAGTTCCTCTGCATCGGACGTCCGGTCGTTTCCACACCGGTGGCGGGTTTTCGAGATCTGGATCCGCCGATCAAGGTTGCCGATCGAGATCGACTTCGTCACCGAGGTGTCGGCGGTGTTGGCGGGGCCGCAACTGCCGCCCGGACCCGGAGAGCTGGTGCGAGTGCCGACCACCTGGTCATCGCAGGCGAGCCAGGTTCCTCGAGGTACTCGACACCGCCGCGTCCCATCGGGTCGGGCCACCGGTGACCGAAGCGCGGCCCTAGCCGTATCGGAGTGTCGGTTCTCCGATCGCCGGACGTGCTGTCCGGGTTTCCGGTCAGCTCCGACGTTTGGCCGATCGATCCGGCAGGTCGGTGACGGCCCAGAAGATGTTCGGTCAGAACTTCGATCATCCGCTTGCGTTGGTACAGCGGCCACGAGGAATGATCGAGATCGTCGAGCACCACCACCTGGAAATGGTCGGATTGTCGCATCCGTCGTACCCGACCTTCGGATCCGAGGGAGATGGGCAGGAGATCGTCCGGGCCACAGACAAGGAGGGTGTCGACGCCCGACTCGACGATGCGCTCCAGCGTCCCCACCCCGGGGTTGTCGAGCAGGAACCGGTTGACCAACCACCAGATCGGACTCGGGAATGGAGGGGTGGCGAGTGGAGAAGGCGACCGGCCAGGTGCCGATGTCGAGGGCGTTGATCCAGCGGCGAAGTTCCTGCGGCTCGCGCCTGGCGGCCGCCCAGGCCAACGGCAGATTGGCCAGGTTCACGAACCAGCGCTTGGTCGACTGGCGGGCCGGTCGATCCCACGATCCGGCCGGTTCCGGTGGAACGAAGGAGAACGATGGGTTGATGATGCAGATACCTCTGGTCGGGTGTTCCAGTGACTGCTCGGCGATCTGATAGGCCCCCGAACAGAATCCGATCAACACGACATCGGTGGGATCTTCCGGTGAGATCGCCCGAACAGCTTCCATCACATCGTCGCCTGCCTCCGGTGCTCGGGCGACGTGCGCCGGTTGCTGAGGACGGGTGCCGCTGTCGCCGTTGCCACTGAGATCGAACCGGAGAACCCGAAAGCCGGCCCCGCCCAACTGGCGGGCCAGGTCGACCCAGACACGCGATTGGCCGATGTGATGGGTGTTGCCTTCGTTGACCAGAACGATCGTGGGGGAGTTGGCGTATCCACGCCCTCGGTGACGATGCCGAACAGCTCCAAGGATCCGAGCTGCACCGGGGTTTCGATGATCGTCGGGCCTGATCGGACCGATCTGGACAGTGGCGGGACCACTCACCGGCGGCGTCACACCGAACCGGCTCGCACTTCAGCGCGTCGGCAAGCCAGTCGGCCACTCGTGCGATCGTCTCCCATGGAGTCTCTTGGAGTTGGGAGTCGAGGAGGTCCTCCTGTCCGGTTGCGTCCTGCCACTCCACCTGCGACCCATCGAGGCGGCGCTCCAATGCCGGGGGCCTCGAACGACCCGGTGGGACCAACACCAGGTGCCGGCGGGCCAGGGATCCCTCCATGTGCACGATGTCCAGATCGGAAAGGTCTTGTACGGTCTCCGCCTCGAAGAGGATCCCCGGCGCCTCGACCGCCTTCTCGTCTCCGGTGTCCTCACCCACGATGAGCGAGCGAAGGAACCGCTGCTCCCGAAGGAACGCCTTCCCGGACGGGCACGGGTCCCAGAGGACCAGCGCGTCGACACCGCCCCGACGGGCGGCCTCGCTGGCGGCAAAGAGGCCGCCCATCCGGATGCCTGCCAGACCGATCGCCCCGACGCCGGTATCAGCGAGACGATCGACCGCCGCGGTCACGCTGCCCAGCCACGCCTCGAGGCGACCGGGATCGGTCTCGGTGCCGCTCGAATCGCCGGTTCCGTCGTAATCGAAGCGAAGGACGGCCATGCCCAGTTCGGCCAGGCGGTCTGCCAGGGTGCGGTAGGAGAAGTAGACGCAGATCGCCTCGATGCCCAGAGGTGGACACAGGACCACGCCACCTCGGGCCACCCGATCGACGGGAAGGTGCAGCCAGCCAAACAGCGGTCGTTCCTTCGGACCGAACCAGAGCGGCGTCGCACTCGCATGCGAACTTCCGAGTTGCTCTGCCAATGCCCCTCCTCACCCGAGATCTCGAAGTACTCAGTTCGGTCCGCCAACTGGACAAGCGTTTCTTGGCGGTGAACAGGGCGACCGCCTCGGCCTGGAGCCCATGTCCAGTCGAGCAGATCCCTAACAGGAGGACACCCTTCCTGCGGGCGCCTCAACGTAACCGCATCCCTCGGAACGCCGGCATTCAAGCTGCTCAGGACCAGCAATCGTAGCCGGATGAAAATGTATCGACGCAAGCGAGGCGAGAGCCGGCGCACTAGTCGAGCCGACTGTCTACCGACCACGTTCGAGCAGCGAACCGTACCCGACGATTGCTTCGACTGGCCACCTGCTTCCAGGTGTAGCGCTCCACGACCCGCTGTCTGAGCATCCGGCGACGGTGGCGTGCTCCAACCTCGTGCACGGCGCTCAGGATCGATGCCGGCTCTGCCGGGTTGCAGTAGAGGGCAAGATCCGACAGGTACTCCTTCGCGTGCCCGCGTGACGTCGACACCACACTGCATCCGCTCAGTGCGGCTTCGAGTGAGACCAGTCCGGTGGTCTCGAACCAGCTCGGGGAGCACGTGTACCCGAGCGCCCTGATAGAGGTCGGACAGTTCAGCGGAGTCATGGGGCATCTGACCGGTGAAGGTCACCCAGCCCTCTCCTTCGGCGCGGCACCGCTCGGCGTAGCGGGGGTGATGTGGGTGATCGTCGCCTGCGATGACCAGGGGGAGCCCGGATCCCACGAAGGGCACGGATCAGACCGAGTTGGTTCTTGTGCGGGTCGATCCTGCCGACGAAGAGCACGTAGCGCCGATCCTCGAAGGAGTTGGTTGGCTCCGACAAAGCTCAACGGATCGACACCGTTGGGAACCGGAATCATCGGCGTTGAGACGCCCAGGTCCCGACTGATGCTCTCGGCCTCTCCCACGGCATTGGGCAGGAGCAGATCGGCCGACTCGTAGGCGGAGAAGCATCTCCAGTTCGGTGGCCACGCCCCCAGGCTGGCTTGGATGAGAGCGGAACGGCCGTGGAGCGCGGCGCCGGCGAAGCGTGCCGCTCGAACGGCTCGGCCGGCGATCGAGCGTGCTCCCGGACGTTGGTCGGGCCCATCTGATCGATAGGAGCGCTCCCAGTAGATCGTCGACATCGTCACCGGGACCCGCCGCCGGTGTGACAGCCGCGGATCTCTGTCGAGGTCAATCCGAAGCCATGGACCAAGTCGATATCGGTGAGCTCGGGTTCGCTCGAGAAGTCCCGTACAACCTGCAGACCCATCTTCCTCGAGCGCCCGTGCCGTCTTATCGATCTGCACCACGTGCCCACCGGGCATCTGGCCCCCTCGTGGCATCCACAGGAGAATGCGCCAGTCAGGTGTCTGGTGTGCGGAGTCCACATCCGATGGGTCCGCCATCGGCTCGATCCTATCCAGCGTGACTGTCGACCACGTGGCTGCTGACACCCACCGGAGGGCGCCGACTCCGTCCAGACGACCGGCCGGCAGGCGGCCGAGCAGTCGAACGGTCAGGCGCTCTCGGAGCTGAGATCGGGCAGCGCGTAGGTGCGTGGTCGCGGCGTCTCTTCGGCCAGGTGTTCACAGAAGCTGCGGGCAAACCACAGGTCGTACTCCCGTTCGCTGATGGCTTCCGAATCCGACGAGGTGACCAGGCCGGTCCACGCCAGGCGTCACTCGTCGCGCGAAGGCGCCTGAGGCCGAGGAGTTGCAGGTCGCTCTGCAGCCAGTGATGCCAGAGGTAGGCGTGGCTCGATCCGTTGCGCTCGGCGAGGCTCTTCATCTGCCGCGTAGTTCAGTCGGTCCGACGACAGGTGATGTATCGACCGGGGGACCGGTACAGCCCGACCAGGCGGTACCCGGCGGTCTTCAGACGGAGATTGAAAAGGACGTCATCGGCGAACCCGCGGGCGCCGGGCCCCAGCTCCTCGTCGAATCCGATGGCCATGGCCGCCTCGGTCGATGCGGCCATGTTGGCGCCGACCATGCCCGGGACGTCTCCCGATCACGTCGATCATCTCGGCCAGCTGGGAACGCAGCTTGGGCGTCAGCCACGGTCGTTCGAGATGGGGTGCCAGCACACACCGGCCACACACCGCGTCCGCGTCGCCCCTCGAGGATGGGTGTCGCCATGTCGGCGACCCACGACTCCGGCACGTGCACGTCGTCATCGGTGAAGACGACGACGCGTCCCTTCACCAGTTGGAGGGTCCGGTTGAGCACGCCCGACTTTCCGGCCACGGGATCGTCGACGACGCGCAGGATCGGCCATCGCCGCAGAGAAGTCCGCCGAGCACCTCGGCGGTGTGGTCCCGCGAGCCGTTGTCGACCACGAGGACCTCGACGCCAAAGGGAGCATCTTGGCGCGGATGCGAGCACGCTGGTCAGACTCGATGCAATGTGATCGGCGCGGTTTCGGGTGGGGATGAGCACCGTGACGTCGACGTCGGACATGACACAAGGATACTTCCCGACCCGAACGACAGATCTGGAGAGAGGGTCGTCTGGGCGGTCGGGGTGTCACCGTTCGTTGCGGAGGTCGTTGGCGAGCGGTGCGCGTACGGCGGGTATCGGAGGTGAGCCGGTAGCCTATGGGAGGTGATTCCGGTGGATTCCGCGCCAGGACGCGCCTTCGTCGGGGGCGGCGCCTCACCGGGCAGGAGGGACCAACCCACCGGCCACCGGGCTCCGGGACAGCCACGCCGTCATCGAGATGCTCGTCGGGGGCGCCCTGGTGGTGCTGGTGGTGGCCGGAGGCGTTGTACTTCGCATTCCGACCCGGCCCGGTCGTGGTGGACGGGTGGTTCTCCTTTTTGGTCCGGTCGGGCCGTGGCCCGTGGTTGACCGGCGTGACCACGCTGCGCTACCCGGTGGTGATCGTCGCCGCCGCTGCTGTCGCCGCGGCCGTCACCTTCCGGAGAGATCGACCTCGAGCGTGGGCCTGCCTCATCGGACCGATCCTGGCCCTGGTCACTTGCGAGCTGGTGGCCAAGCCGCTGGTGGGCCGGACCCTCGGGGGCGTGTTGTCCTATCCGTCGGGATCGACCGTCGGTGCGGCAGCACTGGCCGCCGCCGCTGCGCTCGCCTCTCCGGCCCGATGGCGTACCGTCACGGCGATCGTCGGCTCTGTCTACGCGCTGTGGATGGCACTCGCGGTGATCGCACTGCAGTGGCACCTGCCCACCGACGCCATCGCCGGCCTCGCCTACGGTGTCGGCGTCGTGTTGGTGGTGGACGGGTCGGCCTGGAAGGTCGCGGTGGCCATGCGCCAGTGGAGGGCGGGGGAGCGATCGCTTGGCGCCGGCCGCCGCCGGCCCTCGGCGCCTCGACCCGGGAGAGGGTGAACGGTCACGCCTGTCCGATCACGCCTTTCCGATCACGAGGAGCGCGGGGGTGGACCATCGTCGGCGACCGGACGACGGATGATGGCCACGGTGTTGGCCGGGCTGTCCGGGTCGAACCTCAGATCGATGGGCCCGTCGAGGTCGTCGGGCTCGCTGCGTCCCTCGATCACGAAGGGCACCTCCGGTTTCCGCGGCTGGAGGGCCGCTTGGAAGCCGAGAGCGATGCCGGTCATCACCGCGCCGGTGGTCGATCGCTTCATCCAGTTGTTGAAGCGGAGTGGGTCCTTTCCCGCCTCCGACCCGTCCTCCCCGTCCTGCTCGTCCGAGGTGACCGGGGGCGTCGCGGCTGGGGCCACGTCCTGGTCGGAGGGATCGGTTCCCGGGCTGTCCACGGGCTCCACGGTAGTGCCTGGCCTCGATGCTCAGGATCGGTGACCGTGAGCGTGGCCGATCCGTTCCACCCGGTGAAGCTGGCCGACACCAAGCTCGACGGATGCCGGCGCCGGGTCCAGAATGAGGCGCTCGCTATCGGCGTTGCAAGGCCGATCCTCTCTATCGCCGCTCTGGAGGAGTTGTCATGAAGGTCTGCTTCATCAATTACCCTGCCGAGCACTACACGACGACCAGGCCGGGAGCAATTGCGATTGTGATCCAAGGCCTTACCCGCGAACTGGCGAAGCGTGGCCATGATGTTGTGGTGATCACCCGCGAAAGCGACGACCCGCCTCTTGAAGGTGGTCGTGTCGTCACTTGGCACGAGCCATCCGGATCACTTGCAAGTCGCCTTCGAATGAAGATGACAACGAAGTTACATGGGGGCGAGTGGGGTTATTACAAGCAATATTGCTCCGAGGTCTGCGAACTTGCGCGAAGCGAGCGTCCCGACTTCGCCGCTACGCACAACGATCCGTCTTCGGCCGGGTGGCTGAAGAATACGGGCGCTGGTAAGACAGCCATCTGGTTTCACAACAAGATCAACGCTGACGCTGGGAAGCACAAGGACCTGAGTGGTGTCGACTTTCTGGTGGCGCCAAGCCCATTTCTGGCTGGCTGGGTCAGTGACAACTACGTCGTGCCATCAGGAGGGGTTTCAGTGGTGCCGAACGGTGTAGATCCTGCAACCTTTCACGCCAGGCATCGTGATGAGCGTCACGGCCCGCTACGGGTGCTTTTCGTCGGACGCTTTGATGCCAACAAGGGTATCGATCTCGTCGTGGATGCGGTCGCGCAACTGGCACGAGAGGACATTCCCGTTGACCTTACGCTGGTAGGTGGAGGCTGGTGGTGGGACTCGGGACCCCCAAGCGATCCATATGCGGTTGCCGTCCTGTCCAAAGCAGAGATGTTGGGTGCGAAATTCCTGGGCAGATTGACCCATTCGGAGCTGGGCGACTTGTACCGCACCCACGACGTGGTCTGCATCCCGTCGCGGGATCAGGAGGGATTTTCACTGGTGGCAGCTGAGGCCATGGCCTGCGGGTGCGCGATCGTCAGCAGTCGATTGGGTGGCCTGGGCTATGCCTGCGGTGACGCGGACATCTTGGTCGACACCGACGACTCGTCCCAACTGGCCGATGTCCTGAGGCGGCTGAGCGCCGATACAACCGCTCTGAAGGTTGCCCAGGAGCGGGCCGATCGCCGTGGCTCGGAGCTCACGTGGGAGCGAGCTACTGATGCTTTGCTGGCGACGCTTCAGAGCTGAGATCCGCCCTCGAATCGCCGTCGGCCCGGGTGCCGTAGGATCGGATTCGTGCTGGACCGCTTCCATCCTCCTGTCGAGGAGTACCTGGAGACGATCTTCGCCCTGGAAGAAGAGGGCATCGCGGTGATCCAGGCCCGCCTGGCGGAACGGTTGGGCAAGGCGGCCCCGTCGGTTTCCGAGATGCTCGATCGGCTGGAGGCGGATGATCTGATCACCCGCAGTTCGCGTCAGATCACCATGACTCCCAAAGGTGCCTCGTTGGCCCGCGGGGTGGTGCGCAAGCACCGTCTGGCCGAGCGGCTGTTGGTGGACATCATCGGGTTGGACTGGGACAAGGCCCACGCCGAGGCGGGCCGGTGGGAGCACGTGATCTCTGATGACGTGGAAGCCCGGCTGGTGGTGCTGCTCGGAAATCCCACCACCTGCCCGCATGGCAATCCCATCCCCGGGGTCCAGCCGATCGGGCCGGAACAGCGCCGCCTGGACCAGGCAGTGCCCGGCGACCGCATCCGGCTCGAGCGCATCACCGAGAGTGTCGAGCACGATGCGGCCTCGCTGTCGTACCTCGGTGACAACGGACTGACGCCGGGAACCACCGCGATCATCCAGGCCAAGGCACCCGACGGCACCCTGACCCTGGTGGTCGGCGAGACCACCATCGCCCTCGGCCCGGCCATGACCCAACGGATGTTCGTCGCCTCGGCGTGATCCCCCGACCCGGCGGGCGGACCAGGAGACGACCACCCAGGGAGAGGACCTGTGGTGGACGCCGGCCTGCCGCCGTTCGGGGTGGCAGTCCCCAGACGGTCAGCACTCACTAGAGTGGAGTGCCAAAGCACACCCGCCTGACGTCGGCCACCGCGGCCGCCGCCGGGTTTGTCTCACCGGGTACACCCATGCCGACCACCGACGACAAGCGAACAGACGAAAGCGCCGCCAGCAGCGAGCTCGACGCCCGCAAGGCGGCCATTCTCAATGCGGTGGTGGCCGAGTACATCGGATCGGCCCAGCCGGTGGGGTCCCAGCACGTGGTGGACGCCCCCGGTGTGAGCGTGTCCTCGGCCACGGTGCGCTCGGACATGGCGGCTCTCGAACGTGACGGGTACCTCGCCCAACCCCACACCAGTGCGGGGCGGATCCCCACCGACAAGGGCTATCGCTTCTTCGTCGACCACTTGGCCGGACCCGGGGCACTGGATCCCGGTGGACGCCAGCAGGTCCGGCGGTTCTTCGATCACGCCCACGGCGAGATCGAGCTGATGCTCGAGCGGACATCGGGCCTGTTGGCCGACCTCACCGACTGTGCGGCCATGGTGGTCGGGCCCTCCCATGAATCGGCCGCCATACGGTCGGTGCAGTTGGTCGGCTTGGGTCCGCATCTGGCCCTGTTGGTGGTGGTGCTGGCCGACGGCGCCCTCCAGAAGCAGTCGATCGAGTTCGCCGACGAGGTCGACGAAGCCCGTCTGTCCGACGCGGCTGCCCGAGTGGCCGCCCACTCCCTCGGCATGCCGCTCACCCAGGTACCTCCGAAAGCGGCGAGCACCGGCGACCCGATCACCGATGGGGTGGTTGCAGCGGCGATCAAGGCGCTGCGCTCGCTTGGCTCCGCCGCCGCCGGCGATCTGCTCTTCGTCGGCGGCTCCTCGCGGATGGCCGCCTCGTTCGACGCGGTGGAAACGGTGCGCTCCGTTCTCAGCATCCTCGAACAACAGCTGGTGGTGGTCACGCTCCTTCGCGACATCCTGGACACCGGTCTGACCGTGGCCATCGGCACCGAGCACGGCATGGAACCACTGGCCTCGTGCGCCATCGTGGTCATGCCGGTGTCGGTCGACGGAGAGGCGGGCGGCACCATCGGCCTGCTGGGCCCGACCCGGATGAACTACCCATTGGCCCTGTCCGCCGCCAAAGTGGTCGGAGACCGCCTGGGCCAGCGGCTGAGCGAGGCGGGCCGATGAGCGAGAAGCGATGCCGCAGATGAACGAGAGGTCGGGACGTTGACCACTGCTGACCTCTACGAGGTGCTCGGGGTACGGAGGGATGCGAGCGACGACGAGCTCAAGCGCGCCTATCGGGCCAAGGCCCGCGAGTTCCATCCCGACGCCAATCGTGGAACCGACGAGGACGGGGACCGTTTCAAAGAGGTCAGTCTGGCCTATGAGGTCCTCAAGGACCCCGATCGCCGAGCCCGCTACGACCGCTACGGCAGTGAAGGCGTGTTCGGCCCCGGTGGGGCTGGTGCCCCCGGCGATCCGTTCGGCGGGGGCCTGGGCGACCTGTTCGATGCGTTCTTCAACGGCATGGGCGGGCCCGGCGCCCGGGGTGGCAGCGCTCGCACCGGTCCGATGCCGGGTCCGGATGCCGAGATCGTCCTCCGTCTCACCTTCCGGGAGGCCGTCTTCGGGGTGCCCCGCCAGGTGGAGGTGACCACGCCGGTGCACTGCGACAGCTGCGAGGGGAGCGGGGCGCGACCGGGCACCTCGGCCGTGCGCTGCCCGGAGTGCCAGGGAGCGGGGGAGCTGCGGCGGGTGCGCCAGTCGATCCTCGGACAGGTGATCACCGCAGTGCCCTGCCCGCGCTGTCAGGGCACCGGTCAGTTCATCGAACGTCCCTGTGAGGACTGTGGCGGCGAAGGGCGGAGAAACGAGCGCCGTACCCTGACCGTGGACATCCCCGCGGGGGTGGACGAGGGTTCGACGCTGCGCCTGGCCGGCCACGGCCCGGCCGGTTTCCGGGGCGGCGCCAACGGCGCCCTCTTCGTGCACGTGTCGGTCGATCCCGACGACGTCTTCCAGCGTTCCGGTGTGGACCTCCATGCCGCGGCCCACGTTCCGATGACCATGGCCGCGTTGGGCGGGAGTATCTCCTTTGCCACCCTCGACGATACGAGGGAACTGTCCATCACCCCCGGAACCTGCACCGGCGCGGTGATCACCCTGAAGGGGCAGGGCGTGCCCAAGCTGCGCGGTCGAGGCCGCGGCGATCTCCTGGTCCACCTGGAGGTGGACACCCCCGCCGAACTCGATGACCAGCAACGGGAGCTCCTGTCCAAGCTGGCCGAGCTCCGCGGGGAGGACCTGGGCTCGGTGCCCCAACCCGAAGGCCTGCTGTCGAAGCTGCGGTCGGCCCTCAGCTGAGCATGGGGCCGCGCTCGGCCGGCGGCTCCGACGACGCACCCGATCCCGTGCTGGTGGCCGCAGCCGCCATGGTCTTCGTGGAGGATCCGACGGCACCGGTCCTCACCGAGAGTGACGCCCACCACCTTGTGGACGTGCTCCGTCTGCGCCCGGGCGAGCAGGTGGTGGTCTCCGACGGGGCCGGGTCGTGGGCTCCGTGCCGTCTGGTCGGCGCAGCGCGCGGTCGTGACCCGGTTGACCTGGCCCAACTGTTGGTGGTCGACGGTCCCCTGCGGAGCCAACCGAAACCGGAGGTGGCGATCACCGTGGCCTTCGCCCCGGCCAAGGGGGATCGTCCCGAATGGGTGACCCAGAAACTCACCGAGCTGGGGGTCGACCGTATCGTTCCTCTCCAGAGCGCGCGTTCGGTGGTGCGGTGGGACGGGGAACGGGGCCGACGGGCAGTCGATCGTCTCCGACGGGTGGCCCGCGAGGCATCGGCCCAGAGCCGACGGCCGTGGCTGCCGGAGTTGACCCCGGTCACCACCGTGGCCGAGCTGGCCACCCGGGCGGGTGGTCCGCCCTCCCTCGCCCACCCCGGAGGGGAGCGGCCCTCACTGGCCCACCCGCTGGTGGCGGTGGGACCCGAAGGAGGGTGGGACGACCAGGAGCTGGACCGCTGGAGCGGCCGGGTGGGGCTGGGTCCCACCCTGCTGAGGGCTGAAACCGCGGCGGTTGCCGTAGGCACGCTCCTGTGTGGGCTCCGATCTCACCTGGTCGCGACCTTGCGTAACCACGCTCCGTGAGCAAAACTACACAGAGGGGCAGGGACTCCTACGGGAGGGCGATCGTTCCCATCGAGCGCTCGTGATCACCATGTGCCTGCGTTAGCAATGGCAGTACCGGAGTCAGGGGACCGGGTCAGGGGCAATGGGCGGATCAGCGGAGGTGCACATGTCGGTGATGGACAAGAGCGTCGATGAGATCGATGACGATGACGAGCAGGAGGAAGCGGCTCGCATCGCGTACGCCCAGGCCGTCGGGGCCCGGCTTCGCACCATGCGCAAGCAGATGAGACTCTCGCTGCAGGCGGTGGAAGCACTCTCGGAGCAGGAGTTCAAGGCGTCGGTGCTCGGCGCCTACGAGCGGGGCGAACGTGCCATTTCGGTGCCCCGCCTCCAGCGGCTGGCCAAGCTGTACGACGTACCCGTCGACCAACTGCTGCCCCCTGACGACATGGCCACCACTCGGTGGGGGACATCCGGGTCGGGCGAGGAAGTGGTGCCGCTCAGCGCTCGCCGGGCCATTCAGGCGGGTACCGGCGCCGAGCGGGTGGCCATCGATCTGACCAAGCTCCACACGGTGAGCGGTCCAGAGCGCGATCTTCTCCGGAGGTTCCTCAGCATGATTCAGGTACATCGCCAGGACTTCAACGGTCGGATGATCACCATCCGGGCCGAGGACGTCCGGGCCATCGCCTGTCTGTTCGGCGTGACACCCGACAGCATGGGTGCCCGGCTCGACGAGCTCGGGCTTCTCGTGAACGTGTAATGACCGGGAGCGAGACAGCCGGCAGCGAGACAGCGGTGAACGAGCCGATTGTCTGGTTGAGCACCAAGGACGCCTCTGAGCGCCTGGGCATCACGCTGCGGAGCCTCTACCGATTCATCGACGAAGGCGATCTGGTGGCCTACAAGTTCGGGCGGGTCATCCGCATTCAGGAGTCCGACGTGACCAGGTTCATCGAGGCCAGCCGGATCTCCCCGGGCAGCCTCGAACACCTCTATCCCGAGGTGAAGGGAAACGGTCGTGCCGAATCCACCGCAGACGGGGTGGTCGCCAACGGAACGGGCTGACCTCGGTGCCCGATTGTCTTTTCTGCGGCATCGTCGCCGGCGAGGTACCGGCTGACATCGTTCGGAGCGATGGGCTGACCGTGGCCTTCCGGGACATCAACCCGCAGGCGCCGGTGCACGTGCTGGTGGTCCCCAAGCGCCACATCGTCGACGCCGCTGCGGTGACCGATATCCACGACGACGAGCTGGCGGCTCTGCTGACCACGGCCCGCGCCGTCGCCGATGCCGAAGGGGTATCCGGCCAGGACCGGGGCTACCGGCTGGTGTTCAACGTGGGACCCGATGCCCTCAACTCGGTGCCCCACCTCCATCTCCACCTGCTCGCCGGACGCCAGTTCGACTGGCCGCCGGGCTGAGGGGCGAGGCACCCGGCACGACCCGCCCAGCGGATCAGCCGAGGCTTGTCTCTGACCCTCCATCCACCACCATTGGGTGCCCGGGCTCGGACCGCTGGTAGGGTCGGGTGCAGAGCGCACGTGGCAGGCACCCAGGTCAAGATTCTCGTTCCCGGCAACCACCTGATGGCCGGTCTGCTGGGCCAGCGCGACGAGTTGTTGCGCCTGGTCGAGGGAGCATTCGACGACGTCCGTATTGCCGTGCGGGGCAACGAGATCTCCATCGAGGGAGACGGCGCCGAACGGGTGGGGGCCCTGTTCGAAGAGTTGATCATCCTGCTCGAGTCGGGAGAGGGACTGGACGCGGTCCAGGTCCACCGCACCATCGACATGATGGACGGCGATCTCCGGCCGTCCGAGGTGCTCACCGCCGAGTTGCTTCGGTCGTCGCGAGGTCGGGCCGTGCGTCCGAAGACCGCCGGCCAGAAGCAGTATGCGGACGCCATCGCCGCAAACATCGTCACCTTCGGCATCGGCCCGGCCGGCACCGGCAAGTCCTACCTGGCGGTGGCCCTGGCGGTCCAGGCGCTGCAGGCCCGCCACGTCAGCCGGATCATCCTCACCCGCCCGGCGGTCGAAGCCGGTGAGCGTCTGGGATTCCTGCCCGGCGACATGATGGCCAAGGTCGATCCTTACCTCCGACCCCTGTACGACGCCCTCCACGACCTGCTCGAGCCGGAGGGCGCGCAGCGTCTCATCGATCGGGGGGCGGTCGAGGTCGCCCCGCTCGCCTTCATGCGGGGACGCACCCTCAACAACAGTTTCATCATCCTGGACGAGGCCCAGAACACCGGCCCCGAACAGATGAAGATGCTCCTCACCCGTATCGGATTCGGCTCCAAGGCGGTGATCACCGGCGACATCACCCAGATCGACGTGGCCGGCGGCCGGTCGGGCCTGGTGGGCCTCGAATCGGTGCTGGCCGGCGTGCCCGATCTCGCCTTCGTGCATTTGGGCCGCCGCGATGTGGTCCGCCACCGCATCGTGGCGGACATCGTGGACGCCTACGAGCGCCGCTCCCACCCGGACGGTCGCGTTGAGCCTTGACATCTACGCGGCCGACGAGCAGGCGGACCATCCGGTCGATGTACAGCGGTGGGCGCAGCTGGCCCGCTCGGTGCTCGAGGCCGAGGGAATCGTCAGCGACACCGAGGTGTCGCTGCTGTTCGTGGACGAGGTCACCATCAGCTCGCTGAACGAGCGGTTCCTCGACACCCAGGGTCCCACCGACGTCCTCTCCTTCCCCATCGAAGACGAGGGCGACCGAAGTGGCCGACTACCCGACGAAGGGGGCACCGGACCGGGGACCACCCGCCCGGACAACAGCCGGGTGGTCCTGCTCGGTGACGTGGTGTTCTGCCCGGCCGTCGCCGCCCGCAACGCCGTCGATCACGGGGTCACCTTCGACGACGAAATCGCCCTGCTGGTCGTCCACGGAATCCTGCATCTGTTGGGAATGGACCACCAGGTCGACGGGGAGGCCGAAAGGATGGAACTGCGCGAGCAACAATTGTTGTCTCGCTTCTACCGCGTGGCCTCATGACCGGCACCACCGGCCTGCTGGTCGCCACCGGTTCGTTCAGTGCCAGTGACGCGGTCCTGTTGGTGGTGGTGCTGGTGCTCCTGGCCGCCTCCGCCCTGCTGGCGCTGGCCGAGACCAGCCTGGTCCGGATGAGCCGCCCAAAGGCCCGGGCCCTGGTCGAGGACGGACGTCTCGGAGCCAAGCAGCTGCTCCGCCTCACCGAGAATCCCCAGGGATTCCTCAATCCGGTACTCCTGTTGGTGCTGATCTGCCAATTGGTGGTCGCCACCCTGGTCGGCATCCTGGCCTCCCACTGGTTCGGCGCCTGGGGCGTGGTCGCGGCCACCGTGTTCGAGATCGTGATCATCTTCGTGCTCGGCGAGGCGGTGCCCAAGAACTGGGCGGTACACCACCCGGAGAGGGCCGCCCTGTTCAGTGCACCGCTGGTGTCGGCCATCGTCGGATTCTGGCCGATCCGGATCGTTTCCGGGGCCCTGATCGGACTGGCCAACCTGCTCATCGGCGAGAAGGGTCAGTACCTCGGCTCGGGGGTGACCGAGTCCGAGTTGCTGGCCATGGCCGACGTGGCCGTCGAGGGGGACGTGATCGAAACCGAAGAACGCGCCCTGATCCATTCGATCATCGAGTTCGGCGACACCGTGGTACGCGAGGTGATGGTGCCCCGTCCCGACATGGTGACCATCGGGGCCGACGAACCGGTCGAAGCCGTGCTGGAGCGGGCCCTGGAGGTCGGCTTCAGCCGGATGCCCGCCGTCGAGCTCCAGGTCGACGACGTGGTGG
This sequence comes from uncultured Acidimicrobiaceae bacterium, assembly GCA_963734395.1. GTDB lineage: Bacteria > Actinomycetota > Acidimicrobiia > Acidimicrobiales > RAAP-2 > Bog-756. The sequence goes on from CAVTGY010000007.1 coordinate 472,237, forward strand.
GGATCGCCTACACCAAGGACATGATCCGCACGGTGCGATCGGGACAGGGTGGCGACCCTGTCCGGTCCCATCTCCGGGTCGCCCACTTCGTCCCCGAAACCAAACGGGTGTCGGCCATGATGCGGGAGATGCAGGCGGAGACCTTCCACATGGCCGTCGTGGTCAACGAGTACGGCGGCACCGCCGGCCTGGTCACCCTGGAGGACCTCATCGAGGAACTGGTCGGGGAGATCGTCGACGAGTTCGATGTCGAGGAAGCGCCGGTGGAGCAGCTCGGCTCGGGTGAGCTGAGGGTCAACGCCCGACTGCCCGTCGACGAGGTCAACGAGTTGGTCGATGCCCGCCTTCCCACCGGTGCCTGGGACACGGTCGGAGGGTTGGTGTTCGACCTGCTCGGCCACGTTCCGGTGGCCGGTGAGTCGGTGACCGTCGACGGGCTCCGGCTGGTGGCCGATCGGGTCGACGGCCGCCGTATCGAACGGGTCCGGATCGTCCCGGTGGCCCCGCCGGTCGAGGAGGATCCCCGATGACCTCCTTCCGGTCGGGATTTGCCGCGGTGGTCGGGCGTCCCAATGTGGGAAAGTCCACGCTGGTCAACGCCATGGTCGGTACCAAGGTGAGCATCACCTCGCCCCGACCCAACACCACCCGGGCCCAGGTGCGGGGGGTCCTCGATCGCCCCGATGCCCAGGTGGTGCTGGTGGACACGCCCGGTGTGCACAAACCCCGCACCCCCCTGGGCGAGCGCATGAACGAGGCCGCGTCCTCCTCGCTGGACGATGTCGACGTGGTGGTGGCCATGGTCGAGGCCACCGCGGCGGTGGGTCCGGGTGACCGGATGGTGCTGGCCCGGTCGGCGAACCGGGTGCGCTCGATGGCCGGGGCGGCGGCGCTGGCCTCGAGATCCGGGGTGGAGGCCACCGGGTCGCCGGCGCTCCTGGTGGTGGTCAACAAGATCGACCGAGTCGGAGGCGACGGGGTCCTCACCCACCTCAACGCGGTGTCCGGGGTGATCGGGGAGATCAACGCGGTGTCCGGGGTGATCGGGGAGATCGACGCGGACGCCGGCCCCGAGATTCCCGTCGAGTACTTCCCCATCTCCGCGTCGACCGGCGAGGGGGTCGCCGCCCTCACCGAGGCGGTGGTGGCCCGGATGCCCGTGGGACCGCGCTACTACCCCGAGGGGATGGTGGCCGACGTGGCCGACGCGTTGTGGGTGGCCGACCTGGTGCGGGAGGAGCTGCTCCACCGGGTGCAGGACGAGCTCCCCCACAGCATCGCCTGCCGGGTCACCGAGTGGGAGTGGCCGAGGGTCCGCTGCGAGATCCTGGTCGAGCGGGACTCACAGAAGGGCATCGTCATCGGGAAGGGGGGGACCACCCTCAAAGAAGTGGGGACCGCAGTGCGTCGGCAGATGGCACCGGGTGCCTATCTCGAGCTCTTCGTCCGGGTGGAGAAGCGCTGGCAGCACCGCGAGGACGCCCTCGACCGGCTCGGCTTCTGAACCACGACCCCGCCGACCGCCGCTCGGGTCAGGGTTCGGTGGTGATGGTGCGGAGGAAACCCTCGACCTCGGTGCGGTCGACGGTCCGTTTCATCGGGGGGACCCGGGCGAGCAGGGTGCCGCGGTAACCGGCGGTGGCCAGCCGGCTGTCGAGCACCGCCACCACACCACGGTCCTCGGCGGTCCGGATGAGCCGGCCCGCTCCCTGGGCCAGCAGGGTGCCCGCCCGGGGAAGGTCGACCGCCGCAAACGCCCCGGCACCGGCCCGCTCCCGTCGGGCGGCCAGCACCGGGTCGTCGGGTCGGGGAAAGGGGATCCGGTCGATGGTGACCAGGGTCAAGGTGCGACCCGGAACGTCGACCCCCTGCCAGAAACCGAGCGTGGCGAACAGGCAGGTGGCCTCGCTGTCGGTGAAGGCCTCGACCAGTGCCGGCTTGGGCCGGTCCGACTGGGACAGGATCGGAAAGGGCAGCCGGGATCGCAACGCCTCGACGGCCGCATGCATGGCACGCCAACTGGTGAACAGGGCGAGCGTCCGACCTCCGGCCGCGGTGATCAGTGCCTCGAGCTCGTCGTGGAGCGCGGGTTCCGATTCCGGTCGGCGACGGTCGGGAAGGGACTGGGCCACGTACAGCATGGTGTGACCGGGGTAGTCGAAGGGGCTGCCCACGTCGCGCTCGTCGGTACCGTCGGCGGGAAGGCCGAGTTGACCGGTGAGACCGATGGGAACGGTGGCCGAGGTGAGAATTCCGGTCACCGTGCCCCACAATTGTTCGGACAGGAGGGGGCCGACGTCGATGGGCGAGAGCCGCAGGCTCGACGAACGTGCCCCACCGTCCACCCAGACCACCTCGTCCTCGCCGCGGCCGATCATCCGGTTCAGGTCGGCGGCCAGATGGCCGGCGGCCAGCAGTACCCGGTCGCGACGGGTGCGCAGTTCCCCGGGGTCGTCGTCGCCCTCGCGCTCTGCGGCCCGGAGGGTGTCGGTCAACCGGCCGACCCGCCCGGTGGCCAGCGCCAGTGCCTCGGCCAGGGCGGGACCGGCTGCATCTTCGGGGCCCTCGGCTGTGGTGGTTTCGACGGGATGATCGAGGATTCGTTTCCCGGCGAGCGGGGCCAGGACCCCTTGGAAGAGGTCCCCCAGTTCGGCGACGCCGTCGATGGCCTGGTCGGCGCCCGGCGAGCCGGCGTCCAGGACCGGTCGGGCCGAGGCGGCCAAGGCTCGGAACCGGCCCGGGGCGATCTCCACCCCGAGACTGTCGGTCATCACCTCTTCGACCTGGTGAGCCTCGTCGAAGACGACCACCTGGTGAGGCGGGAGGACCGCGCCCCCGCTGGCCAGGTGGGCCCCGTAGAGATGGGTGTTGACCACCACCACGTCGGCGTCGGCGGCGCGGGCACGGGCGCGCTCGGCGAAGCAGTCACCACCCGAAGGGCAGCGGAAGGCGCCCGGGCACTCGCCGGCGGTGGTGGAGACCAGGGCCCACGCCCGGAAGTGCGGCTCGAACTCGAGCTCCGCCCGATCGCCGGTGTCGGTGGTCTCCGCCCAGCGGATCAGCCTCCTGATCTGGGCCCCGAAGCCGCTCCCGCCCTCGTCGCCGGAGCCCTGAGCAATCCGATCGTCGGCATCGGCTGGTTCGACTCCGTCCGGTGCCAGCGAGAGCTGTTCGCCGCGTCCGTCCATCTCCGAGACCCGTTGCCGACACAGATAATTGCTCCGCCCTTTGAGGACGGCGTAGGAGAGGTGGTGGCCGATGGCCCCGGCCACCAGCGGGAGGTCGTTGGTGGCCAGCTGGTCCTGGAGGGCCTTGGTGGCGGTTGCCACCACGATCGGCTGGTCGGAGAGGGCGGCCGGAATGAGGTAGGCCAGGGACTTACCGGTGCCGGTGCCGGCCTGCACCACCAGATGGCGACCCTCGGCTATGGCCCGGTCCACCTCGGAGGCCATCTGGCGCTGCCCGTCACGGCGCTCGCCTCCTCCGGGTAGCGCCGCGGTGACCTTGGCCAGGATGGTGACCACATCGTCGGTCATCCGCCGACCCTATCGGCGTGCACCCTCAGTGCCACTCGACGGCCAGGCCGATGGCCACGCCGAGGCCGACGGTCACGATGACCCAACGGAGGACGGGCGCGGGCAGGCGCCGGCCGAAGCGGCCGCCGATCTGGCCGCCGATGACCGAGCCTGCGGCGATCAACCCGGCCGCAGACCAGGACACGTGGGTGGTGGCGACGAAGAAGGCACCGGCCATCGCATTGACCGTCAGGGCCAGCGCGTTCTTGGTGCCGTTGAGACGCTGGAGGTCGTCGTCGATGAAGATCGCCAGCAGTGCGATCAGGATCACGCCCTGGGCCGCTCCGAAGTAGCCCCCGTAGACACCGGTCAGAAAGACGCCCACCGCCAGTCCGGACCCCCCGTGGTTCCGTCGACCGGTCCGGCGCTCGAGGCCGGCCTTCAGTCGGGGTTGGATGGCCATCAACACCGCGGCCAGGGCGATCAGGACGGCACGGCCGCCCGGAACACGCTCTGGCCCAGCCCGAGCAGGAGGATCGCCCCGATCAGACCCCCGAGCAACGAGGCCGAACCCAGCCGGATGAGGCGGTCCCGCTGCCCGTGCAACTCTCGACGGTAGGCCACGGTGGCGCTGACGCTGCCCGGGACCAGACCGACGGTATTGGACACGTTGGCCAGCAGCGGCGGATAGCCGAGGGCCAGCAGGGTGGGAAAGGTGACCAGCGAGCCCGATCCGACGATGACGTTGACCGTCCCCGCTGCCAATCCGGCGGCAAAGATCGCCAGGGCAGCCTGCGGGGACATGGGGAGGGTCTAGCGCCCGCAGCGGCGGACCTCAAGAAGGGAGTGCCGTCCGGGCGTCGGCCCGTCCTCTGCGCTGCCACCGGGCACGGGTCGCGCCGGCGAGACGATAGGTTCGCAGGGTGCAACCGCATCAGGTGCGAGAGGACGGGCCCGATGGCTCGAGCCGGAGCGACGTGTCGGCGGCCGACGTGTCGGGCGGCCCGATTCCCGACCCACGTGGCCTGCGTCATGGACGGGAACGGACGCTGGGCCGCCCGCCGCGGACTTCCGCGGACCGACGGCCATGCCGCAGGCGAGGCGGCGCTCCTCGATGCGGTGGAGGGCGCGCTCGAGTTGGGCATCCCCTGGATCACCATGTACGCCTTCTCCACCGAGAACTGGCGCCGTCCGGCCGACGAGGTCCGCTACCTGATGGGATTCAACGAGAGCCTGCTCCTCCGCCGGCGCGACGAGCTGCATGACAAAGGGGTACGGATCAGGTTCGCCGGCCGGCGCGACTGGAGGGTGCCCAAGCGGGTGCTCAAGCGGATGGACGAGTCGATCGACCTGACTGCCGGCAATCGGCGCTGCACCCTGACCATGGCATTCAATTACGGGGGCCGGGCCGAGATCGTCGACGCAGTGAAACGGCTGGTCGCCGAGGGCGTCTCCACCGACAAGGTCTCCGAGAAGGCCATCCGGTCCCGGCTCTATTTCGCCGATCAACCCGACCCCGATCTGGTCATCCGCACCTCGGGCGAGTACCGCATCTCCAACTTCCTCCTCTGGCAGCTGGCCTACAGCGAGCTGGTCTTCGACGACGTGCTGTGGCCCGACTTCCGGCGAGGCCACCTGTTCGCCGCCATCGGCGATTTCCAGCGGCGCCAACGCCGCTACGGGGGAGTGAGCTGATGGGCCATCGCCCACCGGCCTCTTCCGAGGGTCGACACCGTCGCCGCGACGACCGCGGGGGAGTGTGGATCGTGACCGGTATCGTGCTCGGCGCGCTGGTCTACGCCGGATGTGTGGTGATGGCGGCGGCCGGGTTCAGCGCGGTGGTGCCCCTGGTGGTGGTCCCGCCGGTGCTGTTGGGCATCATCGCCGCCAACAGCCTGCTCGGAGGGGGCCGGGATCACCGACGATCCCGGGGACGGCCGGTGACCGGTGGTCAGGCCTCGCTGTCCCCCGGCGGGCCGAACGGCACCGGCGAGCCGGGTGCAGGTTCCTCGGCGAGGCAGAACCCGCCCTCTGAGGAGCCCACCGGGCGCACATGACCCTCTTTCGCGACCGCGGGCTGGTGTTGCGCACCATCCGTCTGGGTGAGGCCGACCGGATCGTGACGCTGATGACCCACCAGCACGGCAAGGTGCGGGCGGTGGCCAAGGGCGTCCGCCGGACCACCTCCAAGTTCGGATCGCGCCTCGAACCGTTGAGCCATGTCGCCCTGCTCGGTTGGCAGGGAAGAGGGGACCTGGACATGATCAACCAGGTCGAGGTGATCGATACCAACCGGACGGTCCGCGAGGACCTCGACCGGATGACCGTGGCCATGGTGATGCTCGAGGTGGTCGACCAGGTCGCCCAGGAGCGCCACGCCAATCCGCGCCTCTACGAGATGCTGGTCGGCGCCATCGCCGCGTTGGCGGAGCAGAACTCGGCGATGGTGTCTCCCGCCTTCTTCCTCAAGGTGCTCGCCCTCGAGGGTTCGGCCCCGATGCTCGACATGTGCGTGTCCTGTGGGGAGACCGACGCCGGCGCGCTGGTCGCCTTCGACCTGTTGGAGGGCGGCGTACTGTGCCGGAGCTGCCGACGCGGACGTCCGTTGTCACCGCAGGGGCTGTCGCTGTTGCGGCGCACACTGGGTGGAGGTCTCGCCGGTGTGTTGGCCGAGCCCCGCTCCCCGGTCACCGACGAGGTGGCCGGGTTGGCCACCGAGGCTATGGAGATACACCTCGACCGGCGGCTCCGGGCCCTGCGGGCCGGGCCGGTGGCATGAACCCGACACCGCCGTTCGGCGTCTACGTGCACATCCCGTTCTGCCGGTTCCGCTGTGACTACTGCGCCTTCGCCATCTACACCGACCGCGATCACCTGATGGAGCGGTACGCGGCCGCCTGCGTGACCGAGATCGGACGGGCTCGGAGCGCCGGCGAACTGCTCCCCGCCACGTCGGTCTATTTCGGAGGCGGCACCCCGTCCCGGCTCCCGGCCGATCTGCTGGTCGAGATCCTCGACGCCGTTCCGCGGGTCGACGGGGCCGAGGTGACCGTCGAGTGCAATCCCGAGGACGCCGCGCCGAACCTGCTGGCCGCCTACCGGCTCGGAGGGGTGACCCGCCTCTCGCTCGGCGTCCAGTCGACCGTCCCCCACGTCCTTGTCGGCCTGGGCCGCCGTCACGGCGTCGAACAGGTCGCCGATGCCGCCGCCGCGGTGGTCGACGCCGGGTTCTGCAACTGGAACATGGACCTGATCATCGGAGGGGCGGGCGAGAGCGACGACGATTGGGAACGGAGCCTGGACGAGGTGATCGGGATGTCCCGTCCTCCGCCCCATGTGAGTGCCTACTCCCTGGCCGTCGAGCCGGGCACCCCGCTGGCCGCCGATCCGGATCGCCACCCGGACGACGATGTCCAGGCCGCCAGGTACGAGACGGCCGAGCGGATCCTCGGCGCGGCCGGCTACCGGTGGGAGGAGATCTCCAACTGGGCGAAACCCGGGCTATGAGTGCCGTCACAACCGCCTCTACTGGGAACAGGGCGACTACCGGGGCATCGGATCGGCCGCCCATTCGCACCGGGCCGGTCGGCGATGGTGGAACGTGAGGACCCCCGACCGGTACCTGTCCTTGATCGAGGATGGGCAGCGGCGCCACCGCCGGAGAGGAGGTGCTCACCGACACGCAGCGACGTCTCGAACGGCTGGCGCTCTCGTTGCGCACCCCGGCCGGCGTGCCCGCCGACAGCCTGCCCGACGACCCGGACCTGGCCGGCCTGGTCGAGCGAGGCGACGGGCGGGCGGTGCTCACCGCCGTCCGGTCGACTTCTTGCCACTGCGGTGACCACCCGACTGCGGGCCGAGGACCGGGCGGGCGCCCTGGTCGGAGCGGGCGGCCCGATGCCAGCCGGTACCATCTCCCCCTATGCCCGACGCCGGAGATCGCCTCTGACGCGCTCGACGGCCCGTCCGACCTGATGGAGAAGGTGGTCGGCCTGTGCAAGCGTCGAGGCTTCATCTTCCAGTCGGCGGAGATCTACGGCGGCTTCCGCTCGACCTATGACTACGGTCCCCTCGGGGTCAACATGCTGCGCAATGTGAAGAACGCGTGGTGGGACGCGATGGTGCAACGACGCACCGATGTGGTCGGCCTGGATGCCGCCATCCTTTCGCCGCCGGCGGTGTGGGAGGCGTCCGGGCATCTCTCCAACTTCACCGATCCCCTGGTCGACTGCCTGCACTGCCACCAGCGATGGCGCGAAGACAAGATCGACGGGGTGTGCCCGGCGTGCGGCTCGACCGAGTTCACCCCCGCCCGGGCCTTCAACCTCATGTTCAAGACCCACGCCGGGCCACTCGAGGACGAAGGGGCGGTCGCCTACCTCCGGCCGGAGACCGCCCAGGGCATGTTCATCAATTTCGCCAACGTGATCCAGACCACCCGGAAGAAACCACCCTTCGGCATCGCCCAGGTGGGCAAGTCCTTCCGCAACGAGATCACACCGCAGAACTTCGTCTTCCGCACCCGTGAGTTCGAGCAGATGGAGATGGAGTACTTCGTGCCGCCCGCAGAGGCACCGAAGTGGTTCGCCTACTGGCTGGAGGAACGGTTCCGCTGGTACACCGACCTCGGGATCCCCGAGTCCGAGCTGAGGCTCCGGCACCACCAGGCCGACGAGCTCTCCCACTACTCGGCAGCCACCGCCGATGTGGAATTCCTCTTCCCCTGGGGGTGGGACGAGCTCGAAGGCATCGCCAACCGCACCGACTTCGACTTGTTGGCCCATGCCTCGGCATCGGGGGAGAAGCTCGAGTATTTCGATCAGCCCACCGGCGAGCGGTTCGTGCCCTACGTGATCGAGCCGGCGGCCGGGGCGACCCGGACCATGATGGCCTTCCTCCTGTCCTCGTACCATGAGGACCAGGTCGGGGGCGAGGCCCGCACCGTGCTCAGGCTCCACCCCCGACTGGCCCCCTACCAGGTGGCGGTGCTGCCGTTGTCGAAGAAGGAATCCCTGGAGCCACTGGCACGGGCGGTGCTGGCCTCGCTGCAGCCGCACTTCATGTGCGACTACGACGTGACCCAGTCGATCGGCAAGCGCTACCGCCGCCAGGATGAGGTGGGCACCCCGTGGTGCGTCACCGTCGATTTCGACTCGCTGGAGGACGGCGCGGTGACCGTGCGCGACCGCGACACCACCGAACAGGTACGGGTGCCCATCGACGGGTTGGTGGCCGAAATGCGTGCGAGGGCCAACTGGATCTGAGCCTCGCGGCGCCCACGGCCCTGGCCCGACGGCCGCCGGGTAGGCTCAATGGACTGTGCCGGTGTCCGATGCCGGCGCAGGACGCGCCGCCGATCCGGCCTCGAATCCACCCCAGGAGACCCTGTCCCGATGAAGTATGTCTTCGATTTCGACCACAAGCACCGCCGGCCCCCGATGGAGATGAAGGATCTCCTCGGAGGGAAAGGTGCCAACCTGGCCGAAATGACCTCGGTGCTCGAGCTGCCGGTGCCACCGGGGTTCACCATCGTCACCACCGCCTGCCGTGACTACATGGAGGGAGGCTGGCCCGACGGGCTGACCGGAGAGGTGGCCAAGGCCAGGGTCCGACTGGAGAAGCAGATGGGCAAGCGCATCGGCGACCCGAGCGACCCGCTGTTGGTGTCGGTGCGGTCGGGGGCCAAGTTCTCCATGCCCGGGATGATGGACACCGTGCTCAATCTGGGCCTCAACGACCAGTCGGTCGATGGTCTGGCCAAGCAGACCGATGACGAGCGGTTCGCCTACGACTCGTACCGCCGGTTCGTGGCCATGTACGGGCGCATCGTGTGTGGGATCCCCGGGGAGGAATTCGATTCGCTCCTCGAGGCGGCCAAGGAACTGGCCGGTACCGGATCCGATGCCGGCGTCCCCGTCGAGCTGCTGCGATATCTGGTCGACGCCTACCAGCAGATCGTCGAACGGCACACCGGCAAGCCGTTCCCCCAGGATCCCGACGAACAGCTACGCGGATCGATCGAAGCGGTGTTCGCATCGTGGAACGGTCCGCGGGCCATCGCCTATCGGGTTCAGGAGCGGATCGCCCACGACCTGGGGACGGCGGTCAACGTGCAGGCCATGGTGTTCGGCAACCGCGACGACACCTCGGGGACCGGGGTGGGCTTCACCCGTGACCCGGCCACCGGGGACACCGGGGAGTACGGCGACTTCCTGGTCAACGCACAGGGCGAGGACGTGGTCGCCGGCATCCGGAACACCGAGCCGCTCGCCGCCCTCGGTGACCGGTTCCCCAAGATCCACCGCGAGCTCCTGGGGATCTTCGCCCGCCTGGAGGCGCACTACCGGGACATGTGCGACACCGAGTTCACCATCGAGCAGGGAAAGCTGTGGATGCTCCAGACCCGGGTCGGCAAACGCACCGGGCGGGCGGCTCTCAAGATGGCGGTCGACATGGTGGGGGAGCGGACCATCCGTCTGTCCAAGGAGGAGGCATTGGAGCGAGTCACCGGCGACCACCTTGAGCAGGTCCTCCATCCCCAGTTCGCCGGATCGGGGTACGCGGTGCTGACCCGGGGCCTGGGGGCCTCGCCCGGAGCGGCCGTGGGCCGGGTCTACCTGACTGCCGACGACGCCCAATCTGCTGCCGAGCGCGGCGAAAAGGTGGTGTTGGTCCGCAGCGAGACCTCTCCCGATGACGTGCACGGGATGTTGGCGGCGGAGGGAATTCTCACCGCTCGGGGCGGGCTGGTCAGCCACGCCGCCGTGGTGGCCCGTGGGTGGGGAAAGCCGGCGGTGGTCGGCGCCGAAGCCGTGCAGGTCTCTCTCCTCTTCCTTCGCGGTGGGCGACACCGTGGTCAACCAGGGTGATTGGATCTCGATCGACGGAACCAACGGAACGGTGGTGCTGGGCCAGGTGCCGGTGTCCGAGGGGCAGACGCCACCGGAGTTCGACGTCATTCTGGGTTGGGCCGACGAGGTCCGGGCCGGCCACCTCGGGGTGCGGGCCAACGCCGACAACGGGCCCGACGCCGCCAATGCCCGGACACTCGGGGCCGAGGGCATCGGGCTGTGCCGCACCGAGCACATGTTCCTGGCCGAGGACCGTCTCCCCATCGTGCGCCGGATGATCCTGGCCGCGACCCCCGAAGAAGAGGACGCCGCCTTGGAGGCCCTGAGGATTGCCCAACGGGCCGACTTCGACGAGATCCTCGAGGCCATGGACGGACTCCCGGTGACCATCAGGCTGCTCGATCCGCCCCTCCACGAGTTCCTCCCCGACACCCAGGAGTTGGCCATCAAAGAGGCCATCAGCGGACTGTCCGAAGAAGAGAACCAGCTCTACTCGGCGGCCAAGGCGTGGCACGAAGTCAACCCGATGCTCGGTACCCGAGGGGTGCGGCTCGGCGTGATCAAGCCGGGGCTCTACGCCATGCAGGTGCGCGCCCTGATGGAGGCTGCGCTCGGCCGGGTGGCGACGGGTGGCCATCCCATCGTCGAGATCATGATCCCACTGACCGTCTCGCGTGAGGAGATGGCGTTGGCCCGGTCGTGGGTGGACGCCGCCATCGCCGAGGCCCAGGCCGCCGCATCCATCGCCCGGCCCCGCCGGCGCGCCAAGGGCGTTCCTCCCGGTGACGGGGCGTTGGAGGTGCTGATCGGCACCATGATCGAAACCCCCCGTGCCGCTCTTCTCGCCGGAGAAATCGCCGAGGAGGCCGACTTCTTCTCCTTTGGCACCAACGACCTGACCCAGATGACCTTCGGGTTCAGTCGCGATGACGTCGAGGGTCGGATGATGAGCGCCTATCTGGAACTGGGACTGCTGAAGAGGAACCCCTTCGAGGTGGTCGACCCCGACGGCGTGGGTGAACTGGTCAGGATGGGTGTCGAGCGGGGCCGTGCCGTCCGACCCTCCCTCAAGATCGGGGTCTGTGGTGAGCATGGTGGCGACCCCCAGTCGATCACCACGTTTGCCCAGGCCGGACTCGACTATGTGAGCTGCTCCCCCTTCCGGGTGCCCATCGCCCGTCTGGCCGCCGCCCAGGCCGTCCTGGCCGGCCACACCACCCACCGGCTGGGGAAGGCGAAGCCCTCGGCCAAGCACAAGCCCAAAGCCAAGCCCAGAGCCAAGCGTTAGCCGACAGGGGATGGGCGCCGCGGACCGCCAGGCCGCGGTCCGAGACGTCAGACCAGTTGGTGGTCATCCGGTGAATGCCGTCGGGCAACCACGCGGTACCGTCATCGTCCATGGGGATCCCCGATGAAGACGTTGCCCGGGTCAGGGCAGCAACAGACATCGTCGCCCTCATCGGTGAGCACGCGGCCCTGAAGCGACAGGGGCGTCGCTGGGTCGGACTGTGCCCGTTCCACGGCGAGAAGACACCGTCGTTCAGTGTCAACGCAGAGGAGGGGTTCTACTACTGCTTCGGGTGCCAGGCCAAGGGCGATGCCATCACCTTCATCCGGGAGATCGAGCGTCTCGACTTCGTGGACGCCGTGCGCCGGCTGGCCGACAAGTCCGGGATCACCATCCATGAGGATGCCACCAGCGGGCGCGACGGCCAGCGCCGCAAGGTCCTCCTCGACGCCATGGAGCGGGCCACCGAGTGGTACCACCAGCGCCTGCTGGGCGCGGACGATGCAGGGGGTGCCCGCGACTACCTGCGCAGCCGGGGCTACGAGGGCGAGGTGGTGCGCCGGTTCCGGCTGGGATGGGCGCCGGACGACTGGGACCTGCTGTGCTCGTCGCTGGGACTGAGCGTGGAAACTGCGGTCGGCGCAGGGCTCGGGTTCGTCAATCGGAGAGGTCGGCTGCAGGACGCCTTTCGGGCCCGCGTTCTCTTCCCCATCTGCGATCCCTCGGGGCATCCGGTGGCCCTGGGTGGCCGGATCCTCCCCGGCAGCCCGGACCCGGCCAAGTACAAGAACTCGGTCGAGTCGTCGCTGTACGCCAAGCGGAAGACGCTCTACGCACTCAACTGGGCCAAGCAGGCCATCATCGAGTCGGATGAGGTGGTGGTGTGCGAAGGGTATACCGACGTCATCGGGCTGTTCGAGTGCGGTGTCGAGCGCGCCGTCGCCACCTGCGGGACGGCCCTGGCGGACGAGCACGTCACCCTGTTGCGCGGATTCGCGTCACGGGTGGTACTGGCCTTCGATTCCGATCAGCGCGGGACAGACCGCGGCAGGTCGTTTCTACGAATGGGAGCGTCGCTACGAGATCAACGTGGCGGTGGCCGACCTCCCTGCCGGCTCGGATCCCGGATCGTTGGCCCGCAGCGACCCCGACGCCCTCCGGTCGGCCATTGCGGACGCCAAGCCGTTCCTCCAGTTTCGCCTGGAGCGGATCCTCGAATCGGCTGTGCTGTCCACTCCGGAGGGACGAGCCAGAGCTGCCGACGACGCCTTGACCGCGGTGGCCGTTCATCCCGACAATCTGGTTCGCGATCAATATCTGATGCAGGTGGCCGAGCGGTGCCGACTGGACCCGTCGCTACTCCGCGAGCGTCTCGAGCATCTTCGCGAAGGTGGGACCGCGGCCTTCGCCGGTTGTCGAGGAATCGGCGTCAACCCCGCGGGGCGGTCATCGACGACCCGAGCCGAGATCGAGATGGAGTACCGGGCGGGTCCTGGGTCCGCGATCCCGATGACGGCGACGACGGTGTCGACCGATTCGACGCCGGGGGCGACCGGCCTTCGGGCGGGACGGGGGGCGGGCGCCTGACGGCGGGGTCAACGGGTTCGGGTCGGTCGACCGGTGAGTTCAGGCCCGGGCTCGAGGCTCTGCGGCTGGCCATTCACCGACCCGACGACGTGGGGGACAGGCTGGAGGCGGCATTGTTCTCCGACGACCTGCAGCGGGAGGTCTTCCGATCGCTGGTGAGCGCCGACGACCTTCACCAGGCCATCGACGACTCGTCGCCGGAGGTGCGGGCTCTGCTGGTGCGGCTGACGGTGGAGGAGCCCAGGGGTGATCCCGACGACGTGGTTCGCCAGTTGGTACGAGATGCGGCCCGGCGGGAGTTGCACCTGGTCACAGCCGAGGCGCGCAGTTCGTCGTCGGCAGCGGAAGAGGCCGTCGCCGCGTCCGCCTGGGTCCAGGAACTCGATGTTCCGAGTGCTTCGGTCGCGGCGACGACAAGGTTGGTAGCCTGGCTGGTGGTGAGGGAACAGACGGGTACGGCCGGGCGGGAATCGTGAGCTCCAAACAAGGATCTCATCTCACATCGGTCGTCGAACCGGTGGAGGCAACGACCGCGAACTCGGCGAACGGCACCGGTGTGGTTCTGGACGTACTGCCGGTCGATCAGTTCGAGGCGCTCATCCAGATGGGGCGGGTTCGGGGTGGGCTGACACAAGATGACGTGATGACCGTACTGCGGACCATCGAGTTGAACGCCGAATCTGATCACCGAGGTGGTGGGAAGGATCAGAGAGGCGGGAATCGAATTCACCTACGACACCGGTGAGACGACGGTGGTACCGATGACCACCTCGGTGGCCGATGACGTTTCGGATCGATTGCGCGAGGGAATCCCCCTCCTGTCCGACGATGCCGCGCGTCGCTCGTCCCCCCGGATCATGGCGTTCGAAACCGCTCGACCCCCGGCCGGCCCGGCCGAGGTGGCGGCCACTCACCGGAAACGGCGTGACGGTACCCGCGGCCACGACGAGGCCGGCGGTCCGAAAGGAGCGCTCCTCTCGACGGGTCGTCGCCACCGACGCCTACAGCGATGTTGACGGGTTCCGCGGTTCGGCAGCCGACCCGGTGCACATGTACCTGAAGGAGATCGGCAAGGTCAAGCTGCTGGATGCCGCCCTCGAGGTGGAGTTGGCCGAGCGGATTCTGGCCGGCAACGGTGCCGCAGACCGTCTGGCCGGCTTCGACGGCGCCGGTGCCGATTCCTATCCGTCGAGGTCAGCCGATCGGGTGCTGGTGCGACGAGGGCAGGCGGCCAAAGAGGCACTGATCGAAGCCAACCTCCGTCTGGTCGTCTCGATTGCCAAGCGGTACCGCAATCGCGGCCTGGCGTTCCTCGACCTCATCCAGGAGGGCAACCTCGGCCTGATGAGGGCAGTCGAGAAGTTCGATCACACCAAAGGGTTCAAGTTCTCCACGTATGCAACCTGGTGGATCCGACAAGCGATCACCCGTGCCATCGCCGACCAGGCCAGGACCATACGTATCCCCGTTCACATGGTGGAGACCATCAACAAGGTGGTGTGGGCGCAGCGGCAACTCCTCCAGGAGCTCGGGCGCGAGCCGAGCGCAGAGGAAGTGGCGGGCCGGGTCGACTTCAGCATCGAGCGTGTCCGCGAGATCCAGCGGATCAATCAGGACACGGTGTCGCTCGAGCAGCCGATGGGCGACGAAGACGACTTCAGCCTGTCCGATCTCATCGAAGATCGTGAAGCGGTGGTGCCCGACGACGCCGCCGCCCGGATCATGCTCGACGACGCGGTCCGAGAAGCGCTCGGGCATCTGTCGCCGCGTGAACAAGACGTGGTCCGGTTGCGATTCGGACTCGAGGACGGGAAGATCCGAACGCTCGAGGAAGTGGGCAAGGCGTTCGGGGTGACCCGCGAGCGGATCCGCCAGATCGAGGCAAAGACGCTGGCCAAGTTGCGGCGGCCCGAGTCGGCCCAGCTCCTGCGCGACTACCTCGACGAGGCCTGAGCGACCGGGCCGGGTCGGTCAACGCTCAGTAGCGGCGCCCGTTGAGGGCGGTGGCCAGGTCTTCTGCCAGATCGCTGGCGATGGCGTCCGCAGCCTGGTCACCGTCGCGCCATCCCAGCCGGACACCGATGGCGTCCTTCATCCGCTCGGTACCCAGGGCGGCTACCGCCTTGGCCTTGTCGCCGACCAGGGTCACCGTGCCTGACACCGGAGCCGATCGGCCCACTTCGCCCCCGATCTTCATGATCTGCCGGTATCGCTCCTGGCCGGCTCGGGCGCCCAGGGTGTAGCCGACGAGGAAGGCGATGGCGGTGCCGATGCGGAACTTCATATGCTCATTGTGCCCGGCCTTGGGCCGCTGTGCATTTCCGCCGGTGACGTGGGCAGTCACCGGCTAGTCTCCTCTTCTCACGCTGCAGCACACGATGGCCAGCACGAGCAGCGTTTCCGGGGTAGCTCAATCGGCAGAGCAAGCGGCTGTTAACCGCTAGGTTGAGAGTTCGAGTCTCTCCCCCGGAGCAGGCAGCCACTGGCGGTTCGGCGTGCCGCTCAGACGGTCTCCATGCCGAACCTGCCCATCAGTTCCCGCTCCTCCTCCGGAGACGGCGCCTGATCACGGTTCCACAACTCGTGCAGGCTGGCGAAGTAGGCATCCATGGCCGGCACGTGGATGACCAGAAGCCGAGCCTCGATTTCACCGGAATTGCCGAAGGTATGCGCGGTACCTCGAGGGACCAGCACGAATCCCTCGGGTCCCACCGTGCGTTCCTGGCCCTCGATGCTGACGGATACCAACCCATCGAGCACGAAATACGCTTCGGAACAGTTGGTGTGTCGATGCGGTGGTGGTCGGCGTCCATGCGGCGGAAGGGTACGTTCCATCAGCGACAGATCTCCGTCGTCCTGCTCGGCCAGTGCCTTGAACATCATGACGCTTCCTCGGGCGGTGTAGGTCTTCGTCCCTTCCCCACGTCCCAAAACCCGAGCGGTCATCGGTTCAGTCTCCTTTGGGGCCCTGCTCCGGTCACTTGTCGATCGACAGTGACAGCCGGACATGCATCGAGCCGAGCACCCAGATGTCGTGACGAGCGCCATTGGTCGACCATTCCATCAGGATGACCCCCCGTCCGACCCGGGTGCCCGAGGGAGCGAGCACGCTGGCAATCGGGTCCGGCAGGTATCCCACCCGCCGGCCGCCGCCGGTGACGGCCAAGGCATTCCGGTCCCGCGGGTTGCCCGGTTCGGGCCTGATCTCCACACTCTTTCCGGCACCGAAGTGGGGAAGCTGGATGACGTCGTCGTGGAACGAAACACCGGCGACACGGGTGTAGACCACACCGGGTAGCACCGGAGCCTGATCGTCCTCGATCAGCTCGACCGTGCGTGATCGGTCGAGGAACGGCTTGAAGCCGAATCCGACCATCTCGCCGTCGGCGACCTCGACCGAGCAGCGACCGTCGCCGAGGAAGACGGGAAGGACGATGTCATCTCCGGCTCGCCTGTTATGGCCGGGCACCATCACTCAACCGGGTCCGTTGGCCAACGCGGAATCGTTCGCGTGTCTACTGACAAGGTTGTCGCTTACCGTTGAGCGAAACCGGAAACTTGACCCCATTGAATCCCAGCGCAGCGTCCGCAAAGGCGCACACGACGACCAGGATCATCGCCAGCCGGGCGAGCAGTGGAATGGTTACGATTCGGCGGTGTCGGTGCGGGCGTGGTACGGAGAGGACAGCGTTGGCTCGCGCGGTGCCCGACATTGGCCGCATGTTAGGACAGATCGAAGGTGTGGAGAAGTGAATAGGATGAGCAATCCCGCCCTGGGGGCAGTAGCTCAGTGGTCAGAGCAGGGGACTCATAATCCCTCGGTCGCAGGTTCGATCCCTGCCTGCCCCACAGCCCCACTGTGAAACAACGCTGATCTGAGTCATTTCGATACCACCTGATCTGTCACGCTATAACGGCTGATTACTGACACGGTAACGGCTGATGCTTGACACCTTGCAGGTCTGGGTGACACTCGTACGACGAGAACAGGGAGATCCATGGATATCGAGCAGTTCTACAGCGCCGACGAGCGGCGTCGTCAGTCATCGGAGGTCGAGTTCGGCACCAATTGGTTCGATGCCAAGGGCAATCGGTACGAGTTGAGCTGGGTGGAGGACACCGGTGAGCTCTACATCATGCTCGAACTGGTTCCGGAGGTGGACACATGGACACCGTTCGGGGACGCCGAGGTCGAGCAGATGCCGGTGGACCGGGTGTTGGTGATGGTCATCGGCCACATCCCCTCGCTGCCGGAGGTGGAACAGATTCTGGCCGGTTGGCCCGACGAAATGGCCAAACCCGATGGGATCTCGTGGGTGGCTGAACGGCTGAAGGCCGCCGAGGTACCCAAGGCCGCGCCACCCGCATCGTAGGCAACCGACACGGAGTCAGAGGGTGGGGAAGTTGTAGTGTCCGTGGCAGTCCGGCGCCGGCCCGTGCCGGAGCACACTCGGACGGCCAGGGGAGTGGAACTGAACCGTGCGGTTCTCGTATGCCGAGTCGATGGTGGATCCCTCTTTCTACCTGCCCCTGGCCCAGGCGGCAGAGGATGCGGGCTATGACGGCATGGTCGTCCCCGACAGCATCTGTTACCCCCAGGAGTCCGACTCGACCTACCCGTTCTCTCCCGATCACACCCGTGAGTTTCTCGACGACAAGCCGTTCATCGAGCCGTTCTCCTTGATTCCCGCCATGGGCGCCGTCACCGAGCGGCTCCGCTTCATCACGTTCGTCCTCAAGTTGCCCACCCGCCACCCGTTGCTGGTGGCAAAGCAGGCCACCTCGGTGGCAGTCCTGACCGACAACCGCCTGGCGTTGGGGGTGGGCACCAGTCCGTGGCCGGAGGACTACCAGCTGTGCGGGGTACCGTGGGAAGGCCGCGGCCGCCGCATGGACGAAGCGATCGACATCCTGCGTGGCCTCTCGGCTGGGGGCTACTTCGAGTACCACGGTGAGGTCTACGACCTTCCGGCAATCAAGATAAGCCCCACCCCGAGCAAACCACTCCCGATCCTGATCGGCGGCCACGCGCCGCCGGCACTGAGGAGAGCAGCCCGTTCGGATGGCTGGCTCCATGGCGGCGGCGACCCGGCGGACCTTCCCGGCCTTCTGGATCGCCTGGGCCAGATGCGGGAGGAGGAGGGTACGGCAACCAGTGAGTTCGAGGTCCACGTGATCTCACTCGATGCGTACTCCGTCGACGGTGTTCGCCGACTGGAGGAGCTGGGTGTCACCGACGTGATCGTGGGATTCCGATGGCCCTATGCGGTGGGCCCGGACACCGAGGTGCTCCAGACCAAGCTCGACAATCTCCGCCGATTCGCTGAAACGGTGATGGGAAAGGCACGACCTTGATCACCGCACGGGATCTGGGTCGGGCTTCGATGGCGGCCGTGGAGGCAGGTGACCGACAAGCCTGGTTGGACCTGTTCACCGAGGATGCAGTGGTCCAGGATCCGGTGGGCCCCTCTCCGTTCGATCCCGAGGGCGGAGGCCATCGAGGCATCGAGGCCATCGCCGCGTTCTACGACAACGTGATCGCCACCAACGAGTCGGTGACCTTCACCATCCATCAGTCCTTCCTGTGCGGGGACGAGGCGGCCAACGTGGGTGTCATCCGCATCGAGTTCTCCGGTGGAGGCGCCGTCGAGGTGGACGGGGTGTACATCTACCGGCGGTCATCCGACGGGAGGATCGCCTCCCTGCGCGCATTCTGGGAGCCGGAAGCCGTTCGTTCGGTGTCCTGACCGCCACCGCAGACGGCCCCCGGCCGCCGGTCGGTCCGATCAGGTGAATCCGTACTGCTGGTGTGGCCCCATCACCGCGCATTCGAACATCCCGTATCCGACCTGGCCCTCGTAGGTGAACCGAGCGGCGTACTCGGTGAGACCCCAGCTCGAATAGTTCGGGTCCGGGGGAATCGCCTCCCCTTGGACCACCAGTTCGCCCTGGTACATGCCGTGCCTCCAGTCTTCCTCGAGTCCGTACCCGGAGCCCAGCAGGAGGGGGAAGGCCAACAGGATCTCGACCTCGACCTCCGCCGTCTTGTGACCGGCGGCACCGTAAGTAGGTGAGAGTGGCCCCGGTCACCGCCCGGCCGCCCGGGGCGAATCGCAACTGGTGCTCAGGCCGTCCCAGCCATTCCGGCTCACGACCGGAGCCCAGGGCGAAGACCCGATGGGCGTCCTCCATGATCCGCTCTCCGCTGGGCCGCTCCTGAATGATGGTGACCATGGCGTGGTCCTCGAACCGCACCGGGGCGTAGATCCAGAAGAATCCTCCCGCGGTGTCGGTGGCCCGGATGCCCGGAGGTTCCGACTCACCGACCGGACGGACCCCCCACGAGCGATCCCGCGATCCCCACCATCGGTCCGGGGTGAGACGGATCTCTCGGTCACCGACTTTGAGGGTGCCGTTCCAGGATCCGACCTGGGCGAAGCGGGTGGAGTCGAAGATGACCCGGTTGAATTGCCGATCGAAATGGCGGGACTCGAGGTGGGCCTCGGAGAATCCCTGGTACACGGCGTCGAGTTCGATACCCCATTGGTTGGGCTCGACGATCACTCTCACCTGTTCGAGCCCTTTGATCACCTCGATCCGGATCGGTCCCACCGAGGCATCCATCCGATCGGCGCCGAGGGTCTTGGAGGCGCGGACCACCCGGTGGTCCTCACCCCACAGGACGGAAACGAACGCGTCCGTCACGCTCAGGTTGGGGTACTGGCCGACTCCGATGACTGCGAAGAGCTCGTCCGCAGTCCCGTGTATGTCGCCAGTGCCATGGATGTTGAAGTAGTAGCGATCGTAGAAGTTGCGATCCGAGGTCCCCACGTGGCGCATGGGCTCGGAGATCTGATGGACCGGGTAGTCGTCAAGGGGGGACAGCATGGTGATTCCTCGGTGTGCTCGAATCGTCAGGGGTCCCGCCGTCGGGCGGTGGGGGGAGCGTAGCGAGGATCTCGAAGATGGGGCGTGAGCAGTGTGCCCGGGCTACAATTTGTCCCTGTACCGCCGGTGCGGTCGCTCGTCCCGCTCCCGAGGTGGGAGGGTCGAGCCGCCGAAGATCCTGTTCCAGCCAGGGAGGGCCTGTGAAGTCATACGATCGTCTGTTCATCGGAGGGGAGTGGGTGGAGCCGTCCTCCTCCTCGGTATTCGATGTGGTCTCTCCCACCAGCGAGGAGCTGGTCGGACGGGTGCCCGAGGCGCAGATCGCCGATGTCGACCGGGCAGTTGGTGTTGCCAGGGAGGCGTTCGACCACGGGCCCTGGCCCCACATGGCACCGGCCGAGCGCGCCGCGATCTTGACCAAGGTGGCTGAGTCGATCCGCAACGACATGCAGGGAATTTCCGAGTTGATCTCCAATGAGATGGGTTCACCGATCTCGTGGGGGACCTTGGCCCAGGTGCTGGCGCCAACCATGATCCTCGACTACTACGCCGGCCTGGGGTCAACCTTTGCCTTCGAAACCGTCAAGGACGGGCTGTTGGGACCGGTGCTGGTTTCCAAGGAGCCGATCGGGGTGGTAGCTGCGATCACCCCGTGGAACGTCCCCCTCTTCTTGGCGTGCGCCAAGCTGTCCCCTGCCCTCCTGTCGGGGAGCACCGTGGTGTTTAAGCCGGCGCCCGAAACGCCGCTCGACGCCAATGTGCTGGCCGAGATCTTCGCTGACGCCGGTCTCCCCAAGGGCGTGCTCAGCGTGGTGCCGGCCGGCCGCGAGGTGGGGGAGTATCTGGTCAATCATCCCGGCGTGGACAAGGTGTCCTTCACCGGATCGACGGCCGCGGGACGCAAGATCGGTGCTGCCTGTGGGGCCAACCTCAAGCGGTTCAGCCTCGAACTGGGAGGGAAGTCGGCAGCCATCCTCCTCGATGACGTGAATCTCGACGCATCCATCCCGCTGATGATGCCCAACGCCATCATGAACAACGGGGAAGCGTGTATTTCGCTGACCCGCATCCTCGCCCCCCGCGACCGCTATGCCGAAGTCACCGATGCGCTTGTGCAGCAGGTGGGATCGATGAAGGTGGGAGACGCCCTCGATCCGACAACGGAGGTGGGTCCGTTGGTTGCCGAACGCCAGCGCGAACGGGTCGAGAACTACATCCGGATCGGTCAGGACGAAGGGGCCAAGATCGCGGTCGGCGGCGGCCGCCCAGCGGGGCTTGACACCGGCTGGTTCGTGGAGCCGACGGTTTTTGTCGATGTGGACAACAGTATGCGCATTGCCCGAGAGGAGATCTTCGGACCCGTGCTGTCGGTGATCCCCTACGACGACGATGCCGACGCCGTGCGGATTGCCAACGACTCGGACTACGGACTGTGCGGGGCGGTGTTCAGCGCCGACAACGAGCGGGGATTGAAGGTGGCCCGCCAAGTTCGCACCGGCACCTACATGGTTAACTCCAACATCCCCATCGACTTCTCCTCTCCATTCGGAGGGTACAAGGCGTCGGGCGTCGGCCGCGAGTTCGGCGAGGACGGCCTCGAACTGTTCCTCGAAAAGAAGACCGTCAACCTGCCGGCCGGATTCAACCCGACCGTGTGAACAGGATCGGCCGACTCCGGCCGGCCGATCCTGGTCCTTCCGCTGCGGGTGGCGCGGGTGAGATGGCCCGGGCAGGCCGGCAGCAGGCTGCTGGGATGACCCGACGGTGAGCTCGGGAGCCCACGCCATAGGCGCGCCATCGACCAGGCAGGCCAAGGGGGCCACCGGAGCTCGGGGTCGGGAGGTCCGGTTCAGCTTCGTGCCGGCGCTCGACGGGCTGCGGGCGCTCTCCGTGCTGGGGGTGATGCTCTACCACGGAGGTGCCCCCATCCTCGGCGGGGGATTCCTCACCATCGACGTGTTCTTCGTGCTGTCGGGTTTCCTGATCACCTCGCTGTTGCTCGGGGAGTGGACGAAGAGGATGACCATCCGTCTGGGGCAGTTCTGGACCAGACGGGCCCGGAGACTGCTGCCCGCCTTGTTGGTGATGCTGATCGGGGTGGCCATCTACGCCAAGGTGTTCGCAACCCCGGGGGAGTTCGCCAGCCTGCGGCTCGACTCGCTCTCGACCCTTTTCTACGTGGCCAACTGGCACTTCATCTTCGGCGGTGGCAACTACTTCGACCTGACCGCCCAGCCGTCACCTCTGGCTCACATGTGGTCGCTCTCGATCGAGGAGCAGTTCTACATCGTGTGGCCACCGGTGGCTCTGCTGATGTTGCACTTGGGACGGAAGCTACGAGCTTCGAGACGCCTGTGGCCGATCCTGGCCACCGCGATGATCGGCGCGATCGCATCGGCCGTCGACATGCGTCTCAGCTATCTGCACGGCGCATCGATCATGCGCGATCTACGAAGGGACCGACACCCGCTGCCAGGACATTCTGGTGGGCGCCTGCTTGGCCATCACCATGGCCATGTGGGCTCAACACCGTCCGGCGCTGAGCGAGCCGACCGCCGACACGCCCGGCCGCATCCTGCGATCGCACCCTGCGGCCGGTACTGCCGGCGCTATCCCACCCCGACCGCACCGCCGAGACCGACACCGCCGGAGAGGTCCCTCGATCAAGCTGATCAGCGCCTGGGAGATCACGGCGCCAAGAGCACGGGTCTGCTTACAGATCCTCGGCTGGTCGGCCCTCGGCGTCGGCGTCGCACTGTGGACACGGCTCACCGGGCCCAGCTCCTTCATGTTCGAGGGTGGCTACTTCGTGTACGCCATCGGCGTGGCCACGGTCATCTTCTGTGCCATCACCGCGCAGGAGGCGTCCCTGTCGAGGGCCCTCGGCAATCCGGTGTTCCGCTACGTGGGAAAGATCTCCTATGGGACCTATCTGTGGCACTTTCCTCTCTTCGCCTTGTTGGACGCGGCCCGGATCCATCTGTACGGCTACCCCCTCCTGACCGTCCGTATCGCGGTCACCCTGCTGGTGGCCACCGGGTCCTTCTATCTGGTGGAGGAGCCGATCCGCAGGGGCAGGATGCGGACGTTGACTGAATGGAAGGCCTGGTTGACGACCAGTGCCGCGTTTCTGACGGTGGTGATGGTCACCATCATGGCCACCGTGCCGTCGAGCGGCCGAGGCCGCAGGCACGTTTCGGGTGGTTGGCACCCAATACAGCGGACCGCCGGTCAAGGTGGCCATCTTCGGGGACTCGGTGGCCTGGCGACTCGGGTTTGCCATGCTGGCCAGCCAGCCTCAGAACAGTTATGACGTGAACATCGACAATGGCGCGATCGTCGGATGCGGTTTGTTACTCAGCACCTCCTACCGGGCCCACGGCGTGCCCGACACGGTCACTCCGGCGTGCAATTCGTCGGCGCCGAAGTCGGTTCAGTGGCCTGCGCAATGGAGGGGGGACCTGAGCCAATTCCATCCCAACGTGGTGATGGTTCTGGCCGGCCGGTGGGAGGTCGAGGACCGATTGATCGATGGGCACTGGCTGCACATCGGCGACCCGGTGTTCGATGCCGATGTCAAGGCCATCGCTCGAGCAGGCAGTACAAGTGGGGACCTCGACCGGAGCCCTTATGGTGTTGATGACATCGCCCTGTTTCGATTCGGGCGAGCAGGACAACGGACTGCCGTGGCCAGAGGACTCGGCTACCCGACTGGCTGAGTACAACGCTTTGGTGCGCCAGGTGGCCGCCGAGCACCCGGCGACGGTGAGACTGGACGATTTCAACGCCCTCCTGTGCCCGGGCGGCACCTTCACCACCTCATTCGACGGGATCCAGATCCGAGACGGTGACGGTGTACACATCGTTCCCACCGCCGCTGCCGGCCAGTGGCTCGACGCTCAGCTGCTGCCCGAGGTGGTCAAGATCGGGAGGCTGCAGATGAGCGGTGATCTTCTGACATCGCCGGCCACGTCGACCCCGTCGACTTCCTCGGCCAACACGTCCCCGTCGACTCCTCTACGTGCAGACACTTCGAAATAGACCACCATCTCCATGTGGGGAACCAGGGAAGGGGCACGTTCAGTCCAGCCTGAGCGACCGATCGATCCGGAACGGCCGCCAGTCAGGACGACGACACCGGAGCCGGCGGGGGAATCGACGAAGGCGGTGGTGGCTGGTTGAAGGTCGACTGGTCGGCCTGAGCGCACTGAACGACGAGAGCGGGTTCGAGGATGGTCTCCGATACCCGGTTGCTCTCCGACACGGTGGTCATCAGCGCCTGCCACTGGCCGTCGTGGTAGGCGGCTTCGGCGGCGATGGGAAGAGCCAGGCGGAGCTGGTCGTATGCTTCCTGCTCGATCGCTCCGTGATCGGTTCCGGTCGGCTGGAGCTGGGCTTTCTTGAGCAGTGCAATCGACTGATTGATGTGGGTGCAGGCCTGGCGGGCGAGCGCCGTACCGTCGTCGCCTCCACAGGCACTGAGCACGGTCCCGAGCCCGATCGCGAATGCGATTCCGATGACCGGTGGCGGTAGCCACCGTCGTCGGCCGGGGGATGTCACCCGAGCCAGCTGCCGGCCGAGTCGAGGAGATAGCGGCTGACCGCCAGGCAGCGATCGAAGACCTCGCACATCATCTCTTCGCCGGCAAGGACCCGGGTGAGAGAGACAGGAGAGCGGGCCACGATGTTGAGACGCCGTTCGGCGGCATCGGTGGCCGAGGCGTAGGAGTCGATGGCCGACACTTCGAGGGGCAGTTCGATGCCTCCCACCCCGGCCAGATCGATGGCCAGGCGGAGCAGGTCCGGTCCATGGGGCAACGGGGGAAGGGCCCAGGTGAAGGTGAGCGGGAAGTGGAAGTCGTCGGGAGGTTCGTCGTCCTCGGGCAACCCGAAGACGGCGTCCTCAAACGAGAGCAACGTCCTCGGATCGACTTCGAGGGCCAGATGGAGATCGAGCGGACCACCGCAGCCGTCTTCGGGATGGAGCTCCACCTCCCACACCTGGCGGAGCGAGTAGGTCTCCACGAAGTGCCGCTCATCATGGACATGGAAGCCATGGTCAACAGAGTGATCCTTCAGATCGGCCACGTACCCGGCCACATCGATGACTGCCACAGGCTCCTCAGCCTACCGGTCTACGGCAGGTCCGGTATCGTCGATCGAGTGAACGACGACTACGTTGCTCGAGGTGCTGAACGCAGCCGCCACCGCCGTGGCTGGCGCTCTGGCGAAGCTCAGCGACTGGGGATTGGCGGGAACCCGGGAAAGTCAGTATCGGTCGGATCTGGTGGCAGATGCCGCAGCCAAGGAAATTCTCGACGGGGCCGGTCTGGGCGTGATGTCCGAAGAGTCCGGGCCCTACCGGATGGATCGCGAGTTGGTGGTGGTGATCGATCCGGTGGACGGCTCCACCAACGCGGCGAGAGGCATCCCCTGGTATGCCACCAGTCTGTGTGCCGTAGACAGCGAAGGTCCCCGGGCAGCCGTGGTGGCCAATCAAGTATCCGGCGCTCGATTCGAAGCGCTGCGTTCCGGTGGAGCCCGCAAGGATGGTGCAGCGATCAGACCCTCGACATGTCGTGCTCTTGGGGACGCGATCGTCGGATTCTCCGGTTATCCCCCGCGTTACCTCGGATGGTCCCAGTTCCGGGAACTCGGATCGGCAGCCCTCGATCTTTGCGCGGTGGCCGAGGGAGTCCTCGACGCCTATACGGTGGTGGGAGGATCGCAGCTCGGAAGTTGGGACTACCTGGGGGCCATGCTCATCTGCAACGAGGCGGGCGCCGTGGTCGCTGAGTCGGCAGGACGGGATCTGGTGACTCTAGAGCACGCAGATCGAAGAACCCCGCTGGCCGCCTCCACACCCGAACTTCTCGAGGAACTGAGACAAGCAACGGCAACCGGGGACTTGCCGGACAACTCGTAGTACCCCGATCCTGTCGTGTTGACCGGGCGACGGATCGCCACGGACGGGAGCGCTACCCTGAGTCCGTTCATCGCAAATGGCATGAGGGCGTTTAGCTCAGTTGGTAGAGCAGCTGGCTTACAACCAGCAGGTCATCGGTTCGAGTCCGGTAGCGCCCACCCGAAGTGCAGGTCAGCCGGGTCCACACCCAAGGCTGATCTCGCGCCGCGGCGGATTCCGTGCGCGATCGAAATCCATTCAGAACTCCCGGGGGCCCGGCCTGATTCAATTACCTGCCGAGCGTCGAAGATAGGTGCTCATCCACGTCATCTCACCGTCGTCGAGCGCGCCGAGCGCGTCGAGCAAGGCTTGCAGCCCGGAGAACCCCGTTTCGCCGAGCTCAGCCCTCAGGTCGTCCTCGATCGCTTGAGCGGCCGCTCGCTGCGACCGGAGGTAGTCAACGCCGCGGGAGGTGAGCATTACCGACTTTTCCCTCTTGCTGGTCGGCGAATCGGCGACCGAAACGTAGCCACGATCCCACAGGTGCCCGACGACTTTGCTGGCCCCCTGACGAGTGATGCCGAGCTCGCGCCCAATGGCCGAGATCGTTGATCCGCCCTGCTCCAAGCACAACCGGAGCACCCGCCCGTCGGGAAATCGTCGCTCTCCGAATCCTGCATCGGCCATAGCGGCGTCGAGTCGCAGCTGATAGCCAACCCAGGCTCGCCGGAGCGCCGGTCCAAGGCCGTCCGATCCCGCCTGAGTCGAATCGGTGCCTCCGACGGCGGCATCCGAAGGAGGCACATCGGAAACCATACGGGAGATGGTAGCGAATTGTAAACCAAGTTGACAGTTGGGACCTGGCGACCGATAATTCGAATATGCAGCCCGCCGCCACCACCACCGGCGCACCGGCGTGCCCCAGGGTTGGTGTTTGGGTCGGCCCTGGTCTGCAGCTTTTGTAGGTCCAGCAGCGGAGGTTCTCAATCTCTCTCGACCATCGTCCCCCGCCGGGGGCACGGCATGGACCGCATCGTCGACGCCCGACGCTCTCCACCTGACCGATTCGTCGAAAGGAAGAGGTACATGACAAGTGACACGAGATCCCGGTCGCGTGCCCGCGGGCGGCGGGCCGTAGCAATCGCCTCAGGCAGTCTCGTCGTCCTGGCGCTGGCGATCACCGGCTGCAGCAGACGCGCCGCCGCAGTCGGCCGCCCCACCGGAAAAGGTGAGCGGCGGCCCGAGCGGCCACTACATCGTGGCGGCGGGTATCCACAAGATCAAACACATCATCGTCGTCGAACAGGAGAACCGCTCCTTCGACAGCTACTTCGGGACGTACCCGGGCGCCGACGGCATCCCCATGCAGAACGGGGTGCCGACGGTGTGCGTGCCCATGCCGACCGGCGGCTGCCAGATGCCCTACCACGACACCAGCGACGTCAACGGCGGCGGGCCGCACGGTGAGGCCAACGCGAAAGCCGACGTCGACGCGGGGAAGATGGACGGGTTCATCTCCCAGGCGACCCAGGCCAAGAAGGGGTGCGGCGCAGACGTCAACACCGTAGACGACCCTGAGTGTTCCAATTCGGCCACCCCCGACGTCATGGGCTACCACACGGCAATGGAGATCCCGAACTATTGGACGTACGCCAAGGACTTCTCACTCGACGACCACATGTTCGAGCCCGTCGCCTCGTGGTCGCTGCCCGACCACCTCTACCTGGTGTCGGGCTGGTCTGCCAAGTGCTCGAGTCCTAACCCGATGAGCTGCAAGAACGACATCACTGGCCCCTATACGCCGATCCAGATGCAAAAGTACGTCGACCAGGCCATCGACACCGGCACGGCCGACATCACCGACGCCTGGACCGACATCACCTGGCTCCTCTACAACAAGCATGTCTCGTGGGCCTACTACGTTCAGACGGGCGACCAACCCGACTGCGACAACGACTCGGCCGTGGTCTGCCCACCGGTAGCGCAGAGCTATCTCACCCCCGGCATCTGGAACCCGTTGCCGGTCTTCGAGGACGTGCAGAAGGACCATCAGCTGCGCAACATCCAGCCGCTGAACAGCTACTTCGCCGAGGCCAAGAAGGGGACTCTGCCCTCGGTCATGTGGGTTACCCCGTCCCAGGCCGACAGCGAGCACCCGCCGGCCAGCGTCCACCAGGGCCAGGCCTACGTCACCGCCGTCGTCAACGCCGCGATGAAGAGCCCCGACTGGGACTCGACGGCCATCTTCTTGCAATGGGACGACTGGGGCGGCTTCTACGACAACGTCGTCCCGCCACCCGTTGACCAAAACGGCTACGGGCTACGCGTGCCGGCCATGGTGATCTCGCCTTACGCCAAGCCGGGCTATATCGACCACCAGACGCTGAGCAGCGACGCCTATCTCAAGTTCATAGAGGACGACTTCTTGGGTGGGTCCCGGCTCAACCCCACGACCGATGGGCGCGCCGACCCCCGGCCAGATGTGCGCGAAGACGAGAAGATCCTGGGCAACATGGAGCAGGACTTCGACTTCAACCAGGCGCCCCGCCCACCGGTCCTCCTACCAACCAATCCCCCCACGGACTCGCCGAGCATCCCCGCCTACTTCAACGGGATGGGCCCGTGCAACGGATGCACGACCACTCCTCCTAGCACCTCGGGCGGTTGAGAAGCCCGGTGGGTATCTCAGGACTCCATGTCGAAAGCGAAGACTGAGTAGTGCAGCGCCTGGGCGTACAAGAAATGCGCACAATTGCCGACGAAGGAGCCGGGCGGCTGGGTCTTACCGCACCCGCCAGGCAGTCCATCTTTCCCAAACGGCCATGTCTTGGATGGTCACGATGACGCCAGTCGCTTTCGAGCGCCTCCTCAAGTGGTACACCTCTCACGTCTGCGTGCTCGATACGGTGGCCTCGTCGCTCTGTTCGAGGCAACCGAATGAGCCGGCAACGTCACGGGTCCTGGAATTCAGCGCGATTAATCGCACCAGCTAGTGCCTGAGCGGAACGCTTGTTCAGCACGAATGTCCGAACGGTTTCGTATTCATCAGACATGGTCAGGTGCGCCATCATGAACCGGTGCCGGACTGTCACCGGGACCTTGATCTGTTCCACCATCAGGTCTACCAAGATGCCGTGCTTGGCTGTTCCGAAGACCAATCGGCGATCCGAGAGCACCAAATGGCCTTCGGCCTCCCGCGGTTTGAGTCCGCCACCGGGGTCCAGCAACAACCCGAGGACATCAAACAGGATTTCCTCGTCCGGCTGGAGTCGGTCATTGATGATCCCGAGCCGAGCCTGTCTCCATTGGGGCATTAGTTGCTTACCCTGGCGGTGGTGGAAGACTCCACCATGGTCCTTCTTATGCGACCCATCCTGCCCTCAGGTGTTCGATGTCGACGCCCCGCCTCAACAGCTTCGTGGTGTAGATGTTTCCATCGCTGAGGTGCTTGGAAAGGGCCGACGCGATGCCCACCACGAGCAGGGCTGGAAGAACTAGGGAGAAGTTCCCGGTCATCTCTAAGGCGCTTGCCGTGGCCGTCAGGGGCGCTTGTGCCGCGGCCCCGAATACCCCTCCCATGGCTACCACCGCGAAGACCGCGGGTGAGCTGACCGTTTGTCCGAAGAGATGCTGGGCCACCGACCCGTAGGTCATGCCGGCCATCGCGCCGATGAACAGCGACGGAGCGAACACACCTCCCGATCCGCCAATCGAAAGCGTCAAACTGGTAGCCACAATCTTCCCGACCAGGAGGACCAGCAGGAACCACAGCACGTAGCGGCCGCCGATCGCTCGTTCCATCACCGGATAGCCCACCCCGTACATCTCGGGGACAGCCAGGAGGACGACACCCAGCACAAGACCACCGACGGCGGGTCGTGCCCACTCGGGCCTTCCGTGCCACAGGGCGTCGGCGGTGTCCTCCATTCGATAGAGCACCGACTTGAACGTCCAGCCCAACAGGCCAGAGACCAGACCGAGGCCGGCCAGAAGAAGAAAGACCACGGGTTGTTGGACGACCAGTCCATGCGGCAGGGTGGCGAAGAAGGGTGCCGACCCGAAGACAGCTCGACTCACGAGGTCGGCGGCGACCGCGGAGAGAATCATCGCAAACAGGGCGTCAATCGAGAAGACACAAAGGATGATCTCGAATCCGAAGAACACGCCCGTCAATGGCGCGTTGAAGGTCGCGGCGATCCCTCCTGCGGCACCGCAGGCGACGAGCACGCGCAGTTTGATCCCCGGGACCTTGAAGAGTTGTCCAAGGGTCGACGCCGCCGCAGAGCCGATCTGAACGATGGGCCCCTCCCGGCCAACCGAACCACCCGTGGCGATGCAGATTGTCGATGCCAGTGCTTTGACCACGGTGACCGGGGGTCGGATGCGACCCTCACTCTCAGCCACCGCCAGCATCACCTCGGGAACGCCGTGGCCCCGGGCTTCGGGGGCAAAACGCTGGATCAGCGGGCCGTAGAGCAGGCCCCCGACGACGGGAATGATCAGTAGGAACCACACTCCGATTCCGGGAAAGTGGAGGCTTGGAACCCTGCCTTGCTGCCCGAACTGTGCGTACCCCGTCGCAAGCCAGGTGAAGCCGAGGATCATCTCCCGAAAGACCACGGCGCCGAGGCCTGCGAGCGCCCCCACCGCCATGGCCAGCGCCAGGAGGCCGAACTGGGTCGAGCGCGCCATGTGAGCAATCACTCCGAGTGGATGCCCGAGAGGATTGTCTAGAGGTCCCAACTGCGCTGCCATTCCCCGTCGGGAATCTCACCTGCCGCCTTGCCAAAGACATCGAACGCCCTCACCAGGCTCGCTCGTTCAGATATTGGCATGGCGCCAAGGATCAGGTCTATCTCATCGCGTCTGCGCTCCGTCACGCTGTCGACGAGCCGATTTCCCTTCGGCGTCAGGTCGAGACGTACCTCGCGCCGATCAGCTCCTGCTCGTCGCCGCGAAATCAGCCGCTTCCGAACGAGTCGGTCGCAGAGGCGGGTCGCCGTCGAGGGTTCGACGCCGAGTGCGGCCGCGAGGTCCCTCGGTCGCTGGGGGCCGCGGGATGCGAGTACGACAAGGGCACGGTACTGCTGCAGCGAAACCTCTTCCTCGTGGTCTGCGAGTGACCGAGCTGCGACCGACACGAGGACACGGCTGGCCGTCATGACGGCGTCGGTCGCCTGGCGGTTCGTGTACGACGATGAGACGGGACTGAAGGTAGTAGGGATACACATAGTGTATCTATACAACTATCTCTTGGCAACAGGTCAGGTTCCACTCGTCGTTCGGTTGGCACAATGTGTGCCCGCTACTCGGCTGGAAGGCCCCTCTTCGTGAGTGATGCCTTCGACGTTCTCCAAGCTCACGAAGAGGGCTGTGAATCGGTATCCCCTAGGTGCCGGTCATGGGCAGGGAATGTCTCACGCTTAGCCGGATACTGTCGCCAAACATGGATGGCCTAGAGGTCGGAGGGAGATCCACCCGTCGCGATCCGCTCAGCTGACGGGTGGCGCTGCAACCTCTCCAGCCCATCGAGGGGGCTGAGACGATGGGGCGAGCGTTGGACAGGCGCTGGTAACGGTGCCATCTGTGGAGCAACGCCGAGCCGCCGAAGATGCAGTGATTTCTCTCTACGAGGCCCGACATAAGGTCCGAGAGGCCGTCATTCCTGCCGCCATCGCTGATGGGATTTCGGTTGGCGATATCGCCGCTGCCTTCGGGGTCCCATTGGACATGATTGTCGGCTACGCAGACAGGGTTGCATACGAATCGCGATAGGGCCCCACCGCTCGTCGAACCCTTTCAGCGCATTCTCCCAGCTCAACGGCGTGAAGGTTTGACGAATTCGCGAGCGTCGGTCAGGGTTCGACAGTTGTCCTGCTACTCCCACCCGGTCCCTGATCCGAGCTTCGCGCCTGTCCGGTTCAGAGCATTTCGGACAGTGTCAATTTCCACTCCCAGGTTGGTGACGATCGAGATCGTCGCGTCCTCGTTCTGAATGCCCGGATCACTCCCTCTCGCCGAATCCCTCGACCATGCGGTGCCCGGTCGACCGTTTCCCCTGGTCAGCCCGGTTTGAGTAACATCCCAAGACCTCCACTGGGTTTGAGCCCCGTCCCTATTCAGACATTGAGCCCTCAGCCCCTGAGCCCATGAAGGAGATCTGAATGTCCCTTGACCGCGCCAGTGCCATGGACCATGTGGTCCTGGTGCTCTTCGAGAACCGTTCTTTCGACAACCTGCTTGGTCATCTCTACCAACCGGGTGAGGTCCCTTCCTTCGAAGGCGTGATTGGGAAGAATCTGTCCAACCCGATTCCCGAATGGGCTGAACACGGGGCTGAGAAGCAGGTGGTGCCCTTCGGAGTGGCGACCAGCATGGACTCGCCCAATCCGGATCCCGGCGAGGAGTTCCAACACACAAACACCCAGCTGTTCAACGTGTTGGACGAGCGCAACCGGTTCAAGGACGCTACCGAGATGGCGCCGCCGTTCAATGCACCCGCGCCCGGCCAGGAGCCGACGATGGACGGCTTCGTCACTGACTACATCAGCTTCTTCACGGTCGAGATGGGCCGTCAGCCCACGTATGACGAGTACAAACAGATCATGACCGGCTACACGCCCCAACAGGTACCGGTCATCAGTTCCATTGCTCGGGGATTCGGCGTTTTCGACCACTGGTTCTGCGAGGTTCCATCTCAAACCATGACGAATCGGTCCTTTTGGACCGCCGCCACGGCATCTGGACTCGTGGTGAATCGACCAATGAGCCACTTCATGCACCACAACAACGCGGAGACGATCTTCAACCGGTTGGAAGCGTCTGGAAAGACGTGGAAGATCTACGTGCTTGAGCCAGATCCGATCTCATTCACCGGGATCATCCACATGTCCCGTCTCCGAGAGCGCTTCGCAACGCACTTCGTCCCGTTCTCTGAGTTTGAGCGCGACGCCGCCGAGGGGACGCTGCCGAACTTCTCGCTCATCGAGCCAAACCTTTTGGCAGGTCACGGTGATTATCACCCCGCCTTCGGCCGGGCGTTGCTCCCGGGATCGGAAGTGGATATCGATCCGCCGTCGTCGATTCTGGCCGGCGAGGCGTTCCTGGCCCGCATCTACAACGCCGTCAAGTCGGCGCCGACCTCGGGCGGCTCGAACATCTACAACACGACCCTGTTCATCGGTTGGGATGAGCCCGGCGGCACCTACGACCATGTGCCACCGGGTCTCGTGCCGCCACCGGATGCTGCGATACCGAAAGGAACCCCGACGTTCGAGTTCGATCGTTCGGGTTACCGGGTACCGGCCCTGGTCGTTTCGCCGTGGATCCCTGAGCATTCGGTCTTCACCGACGAGTACCGGCACACCTCGTTGATTGCCACGTTGCGCCAGGTATGGGACCTTGGAGAGCCGTTCTCGAAGCGTGACGCCGTGGCCCGGATCTTTGAGCACATCTACAGCCTCGACCGACCACGCGAGGTTGCTACCTGGCCCGAAGTAGCCCCGCTGCCGGTCCCGGCGTACCAAGAGCACTGGGCCACCGAACGCGGCGCCATCAGCACGTTGGGTCGGAGCGCCTGCCACGGTCTCCTCCTGCACGCCGAGAAGCTGGCAAAGGGGATACCGACGGCACCCGCCGACCCTGATGCCGAGGTGTCGCCGGCAACGGCGCTCGATATTCTCCATCGCATCTCGGCTCGGCTGTTCCCCAAGTTGATCCCCACCAAGGTCCCTGGTGACCCCGGCGGCTAATTCGACCTCCTGCCCTTGGAGGCTGGCGATCTACGCGGGTACTCCTCACCTCCATGCACGAGCCAGTAGCCTGCCAAAATGGTGGACGGAGAAGTTATCGCGCTGGTGGACCGGATCGAGATGGACGATCTCCTTACCCGTTACGCCTCGGCCATCGATAACCTCGACTGGGATTTGCTTGACACCGTGTTTAACGACGACTCGTACCTTGACTACCGATCGGCGGGTGGTGTTGAAGGGAACTATCCCGAGGTTCGTGGGTGGCTCGCTGAGGTGCTGCCCATATTTGACGTGACACAACACCTCGTCGTGAATCGTGAGTTCAGGGGCGTCGCTGACGGGGTACAGGCCAAATCGTGCTTCCTCAATGTGAATCGTTTGGAAGTCGAGGGCGAGCCGTGGCTGTTTACGGTTGGAGGTCGGTACCACGATCAACTCGTCAACACGGTTAGCGGTTGGCGGATAGCAAGAAGAATGGAGCTCACGCTTTGGTGGGACAATCCAATGCCTGGGCTTCCCAAGACCCCGCCTGCCGTTCCTGGGTTGCCCGACCACTAGCGTCGGCAGTTCAGTATGGGTGGTAAGTCGCCAGGATGACGCCCTTGTGGGTCACCTTCCCGGCGGCGGGAGATACCGGCACGTTCGGCATTCCAATCGACTAGAGGATGCTGACGACCAACAGAAGTATAAGTCCCACCACGATGATGCCAACAAGAACAAGGCGTAGCCAGGAGTGACGAGGACGGAAGTCCTCATCGTCATCTCCGCTCCAGTCCCACAGGTCGGGATCATCGGGGTCGGGCGGCACCGGGCCTACGGGCGTGGGCATCGATCCAGTGTAAGCACCTGATGCTCAAGGCCGATGCGACGTCAGGTCGTCAAACGCCAGGATCGAACGCATAGGTCAGATCCGGGGCAATGCCCGAATGCGGGTAGTAGATGAGTGATACCTCCGGATCGCTACCCAGGAACTGCCCACGAACGGCCCGAGCGCTGAGCATTCGCTTATCGCATCGGCTATTACTGAGGGGATGGTGGTTTTTGGACGCGCTGCAGCCGTAGTGGGGGCTCTTGCCCTGGCGGCCGTGGGTATGACCGGATGCCAGACAACCGATCATGCAGGAGCCATCAAGAAGCCAGTTCATTCTGCTCCGCTGACCACCACCCAACCCACCGAACACACGGTTCCGCCGCCTATCGCAACGACGACCATTCCAGCCACAGTCGTAGCTGCGGCAGCTTCCCAGGTGGGCGTTCCCTACTGCAACGGTGGCGGAGGAATCAATGGACCCAGCCAGCCCACCAGCGGTGAACACTGCGAGGCTCCCGGCTTCGACTGCATGAGTTTGTCGCAGTACGCGGTGTACCAGGTGATGAGGATCACGGTACCTACTAACGGTGAGATGCTACCGGGAGGGACTGACTCAGACGGACAAGGGACACTCATTCGGTCACAGCCCACCATTGCCGCCGACGAAACCGCATTGCAGCCGGGGGACGTGGTGTTCTTTGGCGGATCGGACCTATGGCACTATGCGCACTCCGGCATCTATGCAGGAGGGGGGCAGGTATGGGACGCACTTCAAACCGGCACTCCGGTCATGGAACACTCGATGACCGATCTCTACGGCATCTACAACAACAACTATGACGGAGCGGTCAGGTACTGAGCCCAGCAAGTCTTCGGGTTCTGATCAGCATTTGACGTGGCAACCTCGATCGCCCATCCCAATTATGGTGTCGAGACAGGCAAAAGCTCCCACGCGAAACGGCGGATGATGATCCTCAAAACGGGGTGTCGAAGTTCATTGATGGTGTGCACAATTGCAGTGTCGGCCTTGCTCGGAACCCTCTTGTTCACGGCGGGCGCAGGCGCGACACCAGAGCAGGCGGTGTTGACTCCGATGAATGGCTCCTACGTCTTCCACCTCAACTTCGGCGGATTGGCTCGTGATTACCGACTCCATGTCCCGCCAGAGGCGGCAGTTGGCAAGCCACTCCCATTGGTTCTAAACCTGCATGGCGCCACCCAGAATGGGCAGATTGAGGAAGTCACCTCCGCGATGGACACCTCCGCCGACCATGATGGCTATCTCGTTGCTTACCCCGACGGTACGAGAATCTCCAAAGTGCTCACGCCTGACCCTGTGGCCAAACAGGCGCAATACGGCTGGAATGCCGGTCAATGTTGTGGCCTTCCAGTCACAAGGCACATCAACGACGTGGGATTCCTGCTGAAGGTCATTTCCGACATCGCCTCGCGCACGCCCGTCGACCTGCAACGCGTCTACGTCACGGGTATCTCCAACGGCGGAATGATGGCCTATGCGATGGCGGCGGAAGCATCCAACCACGTTGCCGCGGTGTCCTCGGTGGCCGGTCAAGTCGAGCTTCCAACAATCCATCCCACCCGGGCAGTTCCGACCATGGAGTTCCACAGTCTCAACGATCCAACAGCCAAGTGGAATGGTGTGCCTAACAGCAATCCCCGGCTCCGGCTCTCTGTCATGGAGGGGATCAACCAGTGGGTCAAGGCCGACGGGTGCAACACCCACGCCCATTCCGGCACGACCATCGTCGGTGCCCCGAACTCCATTTCGGCTGGGGAGACGGCCACACCAGTGACCTTCACCAATTGCAGATCTGGGTCCGAAGTTGCACTTTGGCGGTTCACCGGGTCGGGACACGTCTGGCCGGGGAGTGCGCTGAACACCGGTCCACAGGCCACTTGGATACTGGCTGGCGTCGGCAGGGGAACCGTCCTGGTCAATGCTGACGAGACGATGTGGCATTTCTTCGAGCGCTACTCGCTCCCGGCGAAAGCTGCCACTCACAGCTAGTTGTCGGTTACTCAATCATCCTGGTCGGAAGGCGTACCCTCGTTTCCATTGCGCTTGTAGCCGGTGACGTGAGACACCCCGGGAGACCAGCTGACAGTTTCGAGGTCCTTTCTTGCGGCTCCTTGTCCAGGGGCCATCGGTCAGTTAGACGAGGCGACAAGGTGCTGGCCGAGGAACCGGAGAGACGGAGGCTCCTGGGAGATGAAAAAGGGGTCCGTGTGGCAACCGCCAGAGATGATCACCGTTGTTGAAGGCGGGACCGCGTTGGCAAGAGCGACCACTCCGGGGTGAAACGGATCATCCGACCCCGATGCGATGCGCACAGGCTTCCCTGCAAGATCTTGAACATGGGTGACGACGTCGTTCGACCTGAATGCGTCGAGGGATGCATAGGCTCCGGCGTTCGCTGTCTGCGCCTCGCTGTAGGTCGTCCACACCGCCGGACTGATCGCTGCTACTGCTGAAATCAGGTTCGGGTACTTCTCCGCCATCAGGATGGCTCCGTAGCCTCCCATCGAGATACCCATCGTCCCGATCTTCTGAGATGCACTTCCCAGTCCACGCTGCTGGCACATCGGGATCAGCTCGTTCACGACCATGGCCATCGGGTCGTCAGCGGGATGGGGGTTCCAGTAGCCGCCTCCACCGTCAACGGTCACCATCGCCATCGGGGGCAGCGGGTGTCCGTCCACATGAAGAGCGAGAGCTTGCGCGGGAGTCATCCCCGCCACGGCATTGGTGTGGTTGCCCCCGAATCCGTGGAGCATCACAATCAAGGGCAGTGAGCTCCCCGGGGCGTGCCCTGGAGGGTAGGCAATGGTGTAGCCCACCCGTGTGTTGCGGGCTTGAGAGTAGAAGGTGCCTGAGAACGAGGGACCCGGTGTCGAAAAGCTGAGTGGCGCCGAGTCAACCGAACATGCGCCATCCAGATCATCGAGCTTCTGCTTTCCCGGCAGGACGCCATGGGAAACCAACTCGAGCCCAGTCGCCCCCACTACGACGACCGCTGCGGCACCTCCGAGCCCGAACTTGAGGAACCGGCGGCGAGTCAGCCCTGGCTCGTCGGGGGTGCGGATGGGCAACATCCGTTCAGCCTTTCACCAGATGGGCCATTCGACGTGGAGGCTGTCCCCCGATGATGACGCCCAACAAGATCTGGGTTGCACATCGCAGGTACGACAGCGTTGGAGCGCCACCCGCCGAATCATCGGTGATAGGGGGCCCTTGGGAGCATTGACGTGTTCCTGTAGCCGGTACACAGTAAAGGGATGATCGACCAATCGGACGCTGGTGCTACCCTCCGCCAAAATCCGAATGTTGGGAAGCGGACCGGTCTCTCGGCGACCATCGCCTTTCTCTGTTCGGCTATTGGCCTCGGGCTATTGCTCGGAACCGGACCCGTGGGGGTGTTCATAGCTCCAATCGGTGTCCTTCTCGGTCTGGTTGCCTATGTGAAGTCCCGAGCTGGTGAACATAGAGGGTTGGCTGTAGCAGCCATCGGGATCGGAACTCTCGTCACCCTTCTCTCACTGGCAATGATCGTCGGGTCACAGGCGACTTGAGGCGCTGAACCAGTGGTGTTGGTCGACCTCGCCCGTTTGAGCCGTCCGGTAGGCCGGGCCGGTACAGTCAAAGAAGTGCTGGAATTGGACTGACCAACAGAGGAGACCGCCGTGGATGAAGGAGAACCGGTTTCGTATCTTGCGCTTGCGAATGGAACTCCTGTGCTCAGTGCTTCCGGCTCCGAGTTCGGGAAAGTGGTGCACGTTCTGCAGATACCCGAGCTGGACGAGTTCGACGGGATCGTTGTTGGCACCAAGGACGGCCATCGATTTGTTGACCGAGACCAAATCACCGAGATCACCACGTCGTCCGTTCGATGTGGCCTTTCCGACGAGCAAGCGGCGGCATTGCCGGCACCGGACGGCCCTCCGGTTCTCCATCTCGATGCTACTTACGACGAAGGTCCGTCCCTGAGTGCCAGATTCGCCCGACTGTTCAGGCGGCCGCACTGGAAGGAACTTGAATAACCCTGATCAGGCTCTGGCGATGTTCCCACCCGGCACCGGTTCAGCCAGTGCTGTTCGCCACTCAGGCGCGCCAAAGGCATCTGCAAAGTACTGCGTCTCGTGCACCACATACGGGTGGGCGAACTCCATAATGCTCACCGAGTAGTTGGGCATCCCGCCGTACGTGATGAAGCACTCGCTTACCCACAGATCTCTGCTGCCAACGGTCCGGAGGACACTGAACCCTTGGTGAACCTTGCGTGCCGGTTTCGAACCAGATGAGCCACCATCCAGCCGATTCCGTATCTCGTCCATCAGCGTGGTTTGCCCGCCGGTCCGACGGTAGCCCGGCAATCTGAGATGATCGGACCATGTCCAGCTCACAGCCGAAGTCTCCGCGAGAACGGCAAACTCCGACAGCCAAGGGTCTCGTCGACCGTGTCCGAACCACGGGTCACGAAATGGTCACCCGCGGCGCCCCCCTGGTGGAAGCGGGGGGCGGCAGTGCTCGTCCGGGAGTGGTAGGAACGGCTCCTCTCAGCCGCGGCATCGAAGCCCCCAAAGAGATCGCCGAGACCATCGCCTTGGTTGACCGAGCGTTCGCCTTCGTCGATCTTTGCGGGTTCACTCGCTTCATAGCGACCAACGGCGAGCATGCGGCCATCGACACGCTCACCCGCTTTCGCTCGTTGACCCGCGATATCGCCGTCCGACGCGGCGTGATGGTTGCCAAATGGCTAGGCGACGGCGCCATGATCGTCGGCGTTGAAGTCGGACCGACGTTAGCCACGGCAGCCGAGTTGATCGGGCGTTACGACGGGTCGACACTCGCTTTGCGGGGTGGGTTCGCTCACGGACAAGCACTCATCATGGACGGAGATGACTACATCGGGCGGCCGACCAACCTGGCGTCCCGTCTTTGCCAGGCGGCCGATCCCGAGGAGCTTTTGGCTGTCGGTTACCCGGCCGCGGCGCTTCCGTCCTGGGTCACCGTTCTGGGCATCCGGAGCGTGACTCTTCCTGGGCTGGGCCGAATCCGGGGAACGCAGCGCCTCGGTCTCATCCCTGATCTCGAGCTGCCCGACCTTTCTCAGTAGGCCGTCTTTGGTTGCTTCCGTGCTCCAGCCGCAATGGGTTGCGCTGGTCCGAGTACTCAGTACGTGAGATCCCGCACCCCTGGTTTGCCCGCCTGTTCTGCTTCCGATTGGATGCAGGCTCGGTGTGTTGGAAGAGCTACGTGATACCACAGGCAACGGATGCTTCGACCATCACCTTTCGTGTAGATCGGCCTGAAACACCGGGCGCACTCAGCGAATGCAAAGCGGTCGCGATCACGAACTCGTGTGGTTCCGAGTACCGGTCGAACCGGACCGGCTCTCACGACTCGAAGGTTGGTGACCGACGAGACGGTTCTCTGAACGAAGGCCACCACCTCAGAGTATGACAGTAACGAGGGAATCTGCCCACCCCCGAAAAGGCGGTTACCCCGCTGGAAACCAGACGACGGTCGCCGCCGAATGAACTCTTGTTAAAGAGATTCTGACGTGTGTGTGAACATTCTTCCGTTGATGCCTTGAGCGCCGTGAAATGACGCTTGAAGAGCCGCACTGTAACGAATGGGGTCTGAATTCCGTTACAGGCGAAGGAAAATTCACCCATGGACTCTCTCCGGCCTTCCAAATATAATCACAACTACCAGACTTGGTTGAGCATGGGGATCCGCCGCCCCGACTCCCGGTTTGTGCGCTTCGGCTCCTTCCGACCAGTTTGGGGCCGGCGCGCCCAAAGGCCGTTGGCACCGCACCGGATGAGGTGGATGACAACATTGGCGGGGAGTGTCCGGCGCGCCACGTCCTCGGATGCTCTCAGTCATGTTCGGTCGATCGTCTGCGTTCAACCGTCGTTGTGGTCGAGTGCCGGTGTCCGGGCCGAAGTGACCAAGTGCCTCGAGTTCGAAGCTCGGGTTCTGATCGGCGACGAGGATCCGTGGCAACGAGGGCCAGATAGTGGAGATCATCGGCTACGACAACAGACCTGAGGCATTCGCCCGAGCTGCGGGGTAGAAGATGTCCCGGTTCACCCAGCTCGGATCTGGGTGCGGTCGGCGACCTGCGTGGAGTCCGTGGCCACAGCAAGGAAGCTGGATCAGCCTGATCCCCGTATCCGGATCACTCGGTACATGGGATCCCCATGACGCGATTGGTCTGGTGCCGTCTGCAAGGCTAGTGGGATTGGACAACGGAGGTAGAGATGCACCGCGACGACCAGCCGGACGGGACCAACCGTGGTGGTGATGCCAGCGTGGCTCCGGGGAGCAGGGAGATTGACCACGAAATGGTCCCTCCGGATGGCGCCGTTGCAACCTTCGGTGACCGGGTCAGTGTCTTCTGCGCGGCCTGCGTGAAATGGATCAATTGCTACGACGACATCTCTCCGGAGACGGCACGCGAGCGGCACAGGGCGTTGTTCCATGGCAACGGAGAAGCGACCGGGGAGATCGGGTAGGTAGATCCCGGGGTCAGGTCGGATTGGCTGCCGGCGCGGTGGGGGTGGCGTTCGGCGAGCAGGCTCTGGGGTCCCATGGCTCGAGGTTGGAGGTGGTGGGCGACGGAGTCGCAATGGCTGACGACGTCGGAGCGGTGGTGGTTGGCGTCGTTGGGGCCGCAGTCGTCGGGGTAGTGGTAGCACCAGCGGCCGGAGCGGTCGTCGCCGCAGGAGTAACCGGGCCGGGCGGATTCACCGAGAACTGGGTACCCGTCACCACCGTTACCTGTGCGCCAGGGGCCACGTCGGCCGGGTCGAACGCCATGATCACCGCCCCGGTCATCGACCGGGCGACCGACTCGGCGGCGGCCTCGGTGGCCGGCGCGGTGGACCCGTAGTAGACGACGGTCTCCGCCACGTCGCCCACCGTCGGCGTGTCGCCCACACCCACCGTATGGAATCCGAGCGCAGCCAGAGCGGTAGCGGTGTCGGTGGCCTGGTTGTAGGCACCGGAACCGTTCATCACCGAAACGCTGACCGACGACGGCGATGGCAAGGGTTCACCGGTCATCGAATCGGTGTTGGCGCCGATGCCGAGCACCTGGTCGATGGCGCTCTGGTCCTGCGACTGGGCCGGAAACTCGGAGTCCCCGTAGTTCGCGCCCTTGTACATGAGGCCGCCGCCGGCCCCATCGGGATCGGTTACCACGGCAACCGGCAGGGTGAGCTGGGGTACCGAATTGACGTTGACCGAATGAAAGTCGAGCACCAGGCTGGCCATGTCGGTGACCGCCCAGGATTGGTCGAAGCTCAAGTCGGCTTTGACCGAATTGATCAGATTGATGTCGGTGATCGGGTTCCCCAGCCCCTGTTTTGCCACCGCTGAGCCCAGGACCCGGAGGAACTCGTGATCGCGACGAATCCGAGCCAGGTCGCTCAGGTTCTCCTGTGGCCAGTCCTCGGCATACAGACTTGTCGTGTCGCTCGACTTGTACTGCAGATGACGTGCCCGGACGACCTCGAGTGCCTGGGTACCGTTGAGGTGCACACAGGTCGCTGCTTGGACGTTCAGACCTGATTCAGCGTCGAACA
This sequence comes from uncultured Acidimicrobiaceae bacterium, assembly GCA_963734395.1. Taxonomy (GTDB): domain Bacteria; phylum Actinomycetota; class Acidimicrobiia; order Acidimicrobiales; family RAAP-2; genus Bog-756. The sequence goes on from CAVTGY010000007.1 coordinate 514,447, forward strand.
CCGACATCGGGAACGACATGTTGATCCCACCCAGGGCGTCCACCACATTGGCGAACTGGTCGAAGTTGAGTGAGACCGTGTGTTGAATCGGGATCCCGAAGTCATCTTGAACCGCCGCCACCACCTGGCTGATGCCCTCGAAGAGCCCCGCGTCGATCTTGTTGGGCCCCTCACTTCGGGCGTTGGGAATGAACAGGTCGCGGGGAATCGACAGCAGTGCCAGCCGATGGTGGGTCGGATCGACGTGGAGGACCATGATCACGTCGCTGTTCACCCCGTTCACGCCCTCGGAGCACAGCCCGTAGGCCAAATTCTGTACTTTCAGGGCGCACCGCGATGTGGAACCCACCATCAAGATGTTTTCGGTGCCGGCCTCCTGGCCGGTGCTCAGGGCCCCGTCAAGGCCCTTCACGTTGACCCGGTTGAGGTCGTGGGTCAGGTAGTAGGTGTACCCGGCACCTCCGGCCACGATCACCAACAGGACCGCCATCCCGATCAGGGCGCCGCGCCAAATTCGCTGCCGCCGTGTGGCCTTGGGCCTCCCTTTTGCCTTCCGGCGTCGACCGGTACCCCCGCCGCCGGCGCGCTGCATCTCTTCCGCCAGTGCGGAGAGCCCCGTGGCATTGGCCACGTTGGCCGTGCCGTCACCTGCCGTGTCCGTGCTCTCGTTGGCTTCACCTGTGGCCGGCTCGCCCTGCTGGGCGATCTGGTTCCCCAACGCGCGCAGCCCGTCCTCATTCGGTAAGGAGCTAGGGCGGTCACCACCCGATGGCATCGGAGCGCGTCCGCGTCGACCGCGTCCCGTCATGGCGAACGAGGTTAGCAACCGATCCACCACCAGTGGCATCACCTGGTCGCTGTGGCCTCCATCCGAACGGTATGGCGGCGCTCGCTAGCGCCCTGCTGTCCCGCCTTCCGGGCTGCGAGGATCGGCCGCGCCCACGAAGTGCCGACTCGTGCTTTGGGTGGCGGCACTCACCGAGATGATCTGGGCACATCCCACCGCCACCGGATCGAACGCACTGATCATCTGCACCCGATGACCGAGGCCGGTCAGACCATCCTTCCACTGCGCGGGCGCGTGGGACTCGATCCTCACGGTGAGGTCGTCACCCCACCACAGCCGGAACGGACCCGCCGATGGCGCGTCGAGCGAAAGGCGTGCTGCGGTGATGGCCGTCACCGGGTCTTGTCCTCCGACCATCATCCGGGCCAACAGCTGCATAAGGACCTGGGGTTGGGCATCGCCGCCCATCGCCCCGAGGAGATGGCGCAACGACCCGTCGGGCGCGGTGGCCAGCATGGGGGACAGGGTGTGAGGCGGTCTGCGGCCTGGGCCGAGTTCGGCAAGGTGGTCCTCGACCAATGAAAAGCCGACCCCGCGGTTGTGAAGGAAGATCCCGGTCGAACCGGCCACCAGATGGGATCCGAAATCGAGAGCATTGGACTGGGTGAGCGAGACGCCGAGACCGCTGGCGTCGATGGCGCACAGATGGGTGGTGTCCCCGTCTCCGACGTATGGTCTGGCGGAGCCGGCTCCACCAGACGACGCGGTCCCTTCCGGATGTCGCAACCGATCGGGATCGGCACCTGCTGCAGCGTCGCCCAGGCGTTGCTCGCCGATCAGGGCGAGACCGTCGGCGTGCTCGAAGAGCACGGCCGGCCGGTCCTGTCCGGCCAGGCGCGACGCCTCCACCACGATGCGGGCCCACCGGGGGTCCGACGGATCGCTGCCGATGTCGAGGCGCTCGGCGAGCCACGAGCTGGCCAGGGTGAGATAGCCCTGTGACGGGGGAGGGACCGTCCAGAGATCATGGCCCCAAACCCTCAGGAGCAACGGATCGGTCCAATAGGCGAGGTCGCCATCGAGATCGGCGGCACTGATGACACCCTCGCTCAGTTCGACCAGGGCGTTGCCGAACTCGCCTCCGTAGTGGCCTTCCCTGCCTTTCTCGGCGATGGCGGTAAGGGCGTGGGCCACCCCGGGTAGTCGGACCAGTGATCCGGGTTGCAGTGGGCCTTGGGGGCAGAGTTCGGAGGCGCCGGGCAGGTCGCAGACGAGATAGCTGGACAACGACAGCAACAGCGAGGCCACAAAGCCGTCAGTGGCCAGTGCTATGGCCGGTTCGAGCACCCTTGCCAGGGGCAGACGTCCGAACCGATTGTGAAGGGCGAGCCAACCATCGACCGCACCCGGGACGGTGACGCTTCGAACGTCACCCCGCTGGGGCATGACCGTGTGGCCCTGAGAACGCATTCTGGCGGCGTCCACTCCTGATCCGGCGCGCCCGATGCCCATGAGGGCCACCGGCCGAGCGCCAGGCGCACTGACCATGGCCAGCAGATCTCCGCCCATCCCGCAGAGGTGTGGGCTGGTGACCGCCATCACCGCGGCCGCGGACACCGCCGCGTCGGCCGCCGAACCACCCTCGGCCAACTGGCCGACGCCGGCGATGGATGCCAGCTGATCGGCGGCGTTGACCATGCCCCTCAGGCCGGTCCGAGGTGCGAGCGGTGCCAGGGGAAAGCTCATCGTCCGGGTCTCGTCACTTCAGGGCGTTGACCGCGGTTGTGCCGGCCCGCCGTGCCGCCATCGATGCATCGCGACCAAGGCGAACGAACCGGGGGATGCGGCTGGGCTTGGCTACCAGTAGGCGGAGGGCGGCACCGATGTCCGTCGATCCGTCTGGTCGGAGGACGTCCATCACCGCGTCTTCGGTAAGCCCGTCGTCGGGTCGATCGCTGATGACCCTGATCACCGTCCAGGGCACACCCCTGGCTTCGCAGACCGACCCGACCGCGGTCGACTCCATCTCCAGGGCGCTCACTCCTTGTTCGACCAGACCGGCCAGGCGCTGCGGATCCATGATCAATTCGTCGACGGTTCCCACTGTTCCCGCCCGTTCGAGCGTGCCCAGGGGGGAGGGGCGATACTCCTTCCCCGAAGCCACGTCGAGCATGATTTCGGGCACGATCACGCTCCCGATCGTGGCGGTCGGGTCGAGCCCCCCGGCGATACCGCTCACCACAACGTGGTCGACCGTCAGACGATCGAGCAGGCGCTCGGTGGAACTCGCCGCTGCCAACGGCCCCACGCCGATCTGCGCCGTCATCACTTCGACAGACCCTTGACGGCCGGTGAACACCTTGACGCCGTCGACCATCGACGGGCGGGCGCCGAGCGGCTTGACCACGGCTCGGAGCTCGATGCTCATCGGTGCCAAAACCAGTGCTCTGCGGATGGCGGCCACTTCTCAAGAGTGCCCGATCAGCGAACATCCTGCACGGAGGCACTCCATTTGGCATCCTGATCGGGTGCCGATCGCCTTCCGAGCACTCCAACGCTCGGACTTTCCCCGATTGTCACGATGGTTGGCCGCGCCCCACGTTGCCCAGTGGTGGCGCCATTCGCACGATGACGCCGATCTGGAGGCTGATTTCGGACCGGTCGTCGACGGTCGTGATCCAACAGAAGTGTTCATGGTCGAAGAGGATGGTAAAGACGTCGCGTTGATCCAGCGATACCGACTCGAAGACGATCCACAGTGGGACCAGGCGATGGCGGTCGGGACTTCGCCGCGCCCCGCGGTAGGAATCGACTATCTGATCGGCGACGAATCACGAATCGGGCAGGGCCTGGGACCCAGGATCATCGCCCGTTTCATCGATGTCACCTGGGAGCGGTGTCCCGACGCGGTTGCCGTCGTCGTGGCTGTGCAACAGGCCAACCGCCGGTCCTACCGGGCACTGGAGAAGGCGGGGTTCAAACGAGAGTGGTCGGGCATGCTCCGGAGCGCTGACCCGAGCGACGCCGGGCCCAGTCACGTCTACGTTCGGCTACGCCCGATCACCTGAGGCATCGAATACCGATCCGACGCCGAGGTCAGCGCAAGTCGGCGGTCGGCTTGTCGATGATCTGACGGGTGTCCGCCAGCGCGAGGAGCGATTCGATGGCGGCCGGGTCTACCGGCCGCGAGAATATGAATCCCTGCCCGCTGTCGCACTGCTCGTTGCGCAGGATATCGAGTTGGGCGGTCTCCTCGATGCCCTCGGCGAGCGTGATCAGCCCGAGGGTTCTGCCCAGTTCGACCAGCGTGTGGATGAGAGCGGCGGAATCCGTGGAGCCGTCCATCTCGGCGACGAACGAGCGGTCGATCTTCAATACGTCCACCGGGAACTGACGCAGGTAGGCCAGCGATGAGTACCCGGTGCCGAAGTCGTCGATGGCGATCATCACGCCGATGTCCTTCAGCCGCCTGAGTCTGGCCACAGTGGCGTTGGCGTCCTTCATCAGCGTGGACTCGGTCACTTCGATCACCAGCAGGCCCGGTTCGAGGCCGCTGGCCGCCAATGCCGCGCTCGACGTCGTCGACCAGAGAATCAGTCTCCAGTTGGCGCATGGAGACATTCACCGACATGCTGGGCCGGAACCCCTGTCGGTGCCACACCGTCGCCTGCGCGCACGCCTCGTTCAACACCCACCGGCCTACGTCGACGATCATGCCGCTGTCTTCGAGGACCGGAATGAAGTTGTCCGGTGAGATGACCCCCCGGGTCGGGTGGTGCCAGCGGAGCAGGGCCTCGACTCCCCTGATGCGAATGTTGTCGAGGTCGAAGATCGGTTGGTACAGCAGGAAGAATTCATTGTTGACCAGCGCGGAGTCGAGATCTGATTTGAGCTCGAGGCGGTCCAGAGCGGCGGACTGCATGGCCGGCTCGAACAGGGCGTAGCAATCCCTGCCCTTGGCCTTGGCCCGGTAGAGAGCGATGTCGGCATCCCGGAGAAGCTCTTGCGCCGAAGGCCGGTCGCCGGTGGCGATTCCGATGCTGGCGGTGACGGTGATCGGGATGTCCGCATAGCCCTCGACGTGAAATGGCTTGCGAAGCACCTCGCGGATCCGCTCGGCGACCATTGCCGGGCCCGCGGCCAGGGCGACACCTTCGGTGAGCACCACGAACTCGTCGCCGCCGAGCCGCCCGACGGTGTCGCTGGCTCGGAGCATTGCCGAAAAGCGGTTGGCGACGGCCTGGAGCAGTCTGTCGCCCGCCTCGTGGCCCAGTGAGTCGTTGGCGTCCTTGAAGTTGTCGAGATCGATGAACAGGGCGGCGATCGGTTCGCAGGCCCGGCGCGATCGCACCAGCATCTGCTCAGCCCGATCGAGGATCAGTTGGCGATTGGCAAGGTTGGTGAGGGGATCATGGAGGGCGCGGTGGGCCAGTAGGGCCTCGAACTCCTTCCGTTCGGTGATGTCGCGCACGTTGGCCACATAGCCCGCCACCGACGTTCGGCCCCGTTGGTCGGTGACCACCGCCTCGACGTTGCACATCCCGCCGTCCTTGCGGATCATGCGGAACTGGACCAGCACCGTGTCCGGTGAACCCCGGAACTGCTCGCCCAGGCGATCGGCCAGGCGGTCGCGGTCGTCGGGATGGACAAAATCTGTCGCCGGCCGCCCCAGCATCTCGTTGGGCTCCAATCCCAACAGCGGGGTGATCGCCGGACTGACGAACGTGCACAGTCCGCCTTCCCCCACCACGATGGTGGTATCGGTCGAGTTCTGGATGAGCGAGCGGAACCGGTCCTCGCTGAGCCGCATGGAGGATTCGGCGTCCTCCTTCTGCTCCATGGTCGCCCCGGCCATGCGGATGATGAAGAACAGAACGAATCCCCCCATGATGGCCATGGCGTTGGCCTCGTAGAGGGTGATGCGGGTGGGTATCCAGCCCTGCCAGATGGCGATTTGTCCGACCAGGATCCCCACCACGCTCCACAGGGCGGTGATCCGCCACACCCGGGAACCGGCGCGCGCCACGTTCTCCAATGCCAAGAATGCGTAGGCCAACAGGAGGACGGGTCCCCACCCGGTCAGGTAGATGACCGCGGTAACCCCGGCGGCGGCGGTGGCAACCCGCGCCTGGAGCAGGGCGGAAGTCGGGTGCGGCACGTAGAAGTGGTCGAGCAGCCGGGAGCAGGACAGGATGGCGACGAAGACCAGAACCCACAGCCAGGCCGGTTCGCGGACCACCACGCCGGCCCGCATCAAGAGCAGGATGACCACCAGCGCCGCAGGGGCCATGATGTAGGCCAGAACGGTGGGGTTCAACGCCGGCCGGGAAGTCGGCTCCTCACCACCCGCGGTCGATGTCTCGATCGACCACGGCCTGATCGGCCTTCCGTTCTCGGACGGTTTGGTGTCTCTGTTCCACATTCCAGAGTCCTGGCTCTCGTAACGAGTCCTGTGACTTCTTCGACACGTTGCGCTCCCGACTTGAACCGATTACCCGAATGCCCAGGGCGTTTCCCCCTGCGGGGCCGGCACCGGAGGGCGCGTCCCGCTGGCGCCGGACGAAACGATTACGCTGTGGCGGAGTGGTGTGGGGCTCGAAAGGGGAGCCGGAAGGAGAGGGCAATGCGGCGAAGGATGCTCAACGGCAAGATCCATCGTGCGCGAGTGACCGATGCCGATCTCAATTACGTCGGCTCGATCTCGATCGACCCGATCCTCCTCAAGAGCGCAGACATCGTTCCCCATGAACAGGTGTCGGTGTACAACCTGATGAACGGTGCCCGCTTCGAGACCTACGCCATCGAAGGGGCCGAGGGGCAGATCTGTCTCAATGGTGCGGCCGCCCGATTGGCGCAGGTGGGTGATCTGGTGATCATCGCCAGCTATGTGGATGTCGAGGACGACCGGATTTCATCCCATCAACCCTCGGTGGTGGTCGTCGATGGAGACAACCGGGTCACCGACCAGCTCTGAGCGGTCCGCCACTGAATGTGGCCGGGCCACCCCGGTGGCGAACAAAACCGCCACGGCACGGTCGTCCCTGCGGCGACCAGCTGTTTCATGTGCCCAGTAGGTATACTCGTCTCTACTCGTAGCTCGCCCGGTGATGTCGCAGATGGGAGGAACCCGCTCTTGCTCGTCTGCGCAGGCCAGAGGTGCGGGATCGTCGGTCCGATGTGTCGGAAGGCCGGTATCGCGACAAAAGGGGCGATTGGATGAAGGGTTGGGCACAGGAGTGGGCACGGGGGCTGAAGCAGTGGTCGCTGTGGCTGTTGGGCGACGGACCCCTCCCCGGCAAGCGCTCGAGGGCGGTGCTGGCCGGGACCGTGGCCATCATCACCGTCTTGGTAGCAGGGACCGTGGTCGGTTCCCGGCTGCCCGAGTCGACCAGTGCAGGATCCGCCAATAGTTCCAATCAGACCGACGCAGTCAGCCACAGCGGTGTGAGCTCGAATGGCCACGGAGTTACCCCGGCACCGACCGCCGGCTCCGGTGGTCAGAGTTCCGGCGATCAACCGACGACGTCGACGCCGGGCAGTACCGATGCTCACAAGGGCGCCGGCTCGCGCAGCGGGGGAACCCGCGGGACTCACCAAAAAGGCGAAACCTCGTCGGGGTCCGCCGTTCCGGGTTCGGCAACCACGACAACCGATCCGAGCGGTCTTCCCACTCTCGCACCTGGATCCACCGCCACCACCACGCCGAAGACCGCGTCCGCCTTGCCCGACTTCGTCCTCCCGGTCAACCCCGTGGCTGCCACCGCGCCTTCGACGGTCGCGGTTCCGGGCGCTCCGTTCGCCACCGGGGCGACATCGGGCGCCACCCAGTCCCTTGTCAGCTGGTCGACCCCGAGTGATCAGGGGACCTCGCCGATCACCGGGTATGACGTCTACGAGGGGACCAGTCCGGGAGCCGAGTATGCGGTGCCGGTCAACGGCGCCGTCGCGGTGACCGGAACGGCGTACATCGCCACCGGTCTACTCCCGGGAACCAGCTACTACTTCACCGTCAAGGCCATCAACTCGGCCGGTCTGTCGGCCTCCTCCAACGAAGTGTCCGCGAGCGCCGCTGCGACCTTCCAGCCGGTCGGCTCGCTGGCCACCCCGGCGGTGAGTATCGCCTCGGACAAGTCGGGTGCCGGCTACTGGCTTACTGATTCCGGGGGTGATGTCTCCACCCACGGGGGGGCGACCGACTTCGGCCCGATCGGTCAGCTGCAGCTGAATGCGCCAATCATCCAGATCGTGGCCACCCCGGACGGCAAGGGCTATTGGGAGGTGGCCCGTGACGGCGGTGTTTTCGCCTTCGGCGACGCCCACTTCTTCGGCTCCATGGGCGGCCAGCGACTGGTCGCTCCCATCGTCGGCTTCGCCGCCACCGCAGACGGCCAGGGATACTGGGAGGTGGGCAGCGACGGCGGTGTGTTCGCCTTCGGGGACGCCCACTTCCACGGCTCGATGGGCGGTCAGTCCCTCAACCAACCGGTGGTGGGCATCGCCTTCGACCCGGTGAGCGGGGGCTATTGGGAGGTGTCCAGCGACGGCGGGATATTCGCCTTCGGTGGCGCGCCCAGTCTGGGCTCACCCACTGGGATCGCGCTGCACAGCCCGATCGTGGGCATCGCCGCGGCTGCCTTCGGCCAGGGCTACTGGCTGGTGGCCGCCGACGGGGGGGTCTTCGCCTATGGCTCGGCCGGGTTTCATGGGTCAGTCGCCGGGGTGACCCTCAACGCGCCGATCAGCGGGATCTCGGCCGACCGGGCAACCGGCGGATACTGGTTGCTCTCCATGGACGGGGGGATCTACGCCCTCGGCGCCCCCTTCTACGGGGCGGGCTGAACCGACCTCGTCCTGGGTACCGGCCGGTGCTTCGCCGCCGTCGATTCAGCCTCCGAGGACCTTGGCCAGCGCACGGGACCGCCATGTCGTCCCCCCGGTCCTCTCCTCGGCCCGGTCGGCGCTGCCCGCCAGGCGCAACCCGGCGTTGATCCCGAGGAAGCGCAGCGGCTCCGGCTCCCATCGCCTCGAACGGTGCCCGACCCAGGGAAGGGCGCAGAGATCGGTATCCCGTCGCAAGATGAGATCACAGAGGGTGCGACCGGCGAGATTGGTGGTCGACACGCCGTCGCCCACATAGCCGCCTGCCCAACCCACGCCGGTGACATCGTCGAACCCGACCGAGGGGAACCAGTCGCGGGCGATCCCCAGGGGGCCTCCCCACCGGTGGGTCACCGCGGCAGCGGACAACGCCGGGAACAGTTCGACCAGCGCCAATCGCAGTGCCTCGTGCACACCGGCCTGACGATCGAAGGCGGGTCGGATCGCCGAGCCGAAGTGATAGGGAGCACCCCGTCCGCCGAAGGCCATCCGCCCGTCCGAGGTGCGCTGCCCGTAGATGATCAGGTGCCGATAGTCGGCGAAGGTCTCTCGTCGGGCCAGTCCGACCTCCGCCCACAATTGATCGGGGAGTGGCTCGGTGGCGATCATCAGCGAGTACACCGGAGCCAAGGTGCGCCGTTCACCGCGGAGGCTCCGGGTGTAGCCCTCGGTGGCCCGGACCACTGCGGTCGCCTTGACCGTGCCCCGGGCGGTCTCGACCTCACCAGGGCGCACCGAGTGCACCTCGGTCCTTTCGTAGATCCGCACGTCCCGGCGTTCCGCCACCTCGGCCAGCCCGCGTACCAGTCGGACCGGATCGAGCGCCGCGCAGTGAGGGGTATAGGTGCCACCGACGACGCCGCTGGCCCCGACCATGGCGCAGGCCTCGGCGGCGGAGAGGAATCGGAGGCCGCGCTGGTCGACGCCCGCTGACCGTGCCCCGGCGATCTCGGCGTGGGCGCGCTGGAGCTGGGTGGCGCTGCGGGCCAACACCACGGTTCCCCCTTGGACAAAGTCACACTCGATGGGCTCGGACCGGACCACCCGACCCACCTCGTCGACGGTCGCCTCCATCGCCCGACGCATCGAGGCACCCCCGCCGGTGGCCGCACCATCGAGGCGACGCCCGGACGCCGCGAACAGTGCCGAGCACCATCCGCCGTTACGGCCCGATGCGCCGAATCCGACCAGGTCCCGCTCGAGGACCGCGATCCGCAGCCCGGGATCGGCAATGGCCAGGTAATAGGCGGTCCAGAGACCGGTCAGCCCACCACCCACCACCGCTATGTCGACGTCGATGTCGCCGGGCAGCGGGTCCCGCATCCCGATCGGGCCGGGCAGTCGGTCCCACCACAGGGAGAGTCGTCGGTAGCGCTCGCCCGATGGCGAGCTCAGATCTGCTTCCACGCTTCGGTGAGGACGGAGCGCAGAATGGAGGTCATCACCTCGAATTCCTCCTCGCCGCAGATGAGCGGGGGAGCCAGCTGCACCACCGGATCGCCGCGATCGTCGGCGCGGCAGATCAGCCCGGCGTCATAGAGGGCGCCCGACAGGTACCCGCGCAGCAGGCGTTCGGCCTCGTCGTCGTCGAAGGTCTCCCGGGTGACTTTGTCCTTGACCAGCTCGATCCCGTAGAAGTAACCCGCACCCCGGATGTCCCCGACGATGGGGAGATCGCGGAGGGTGTCGAGCGAGGCCGCAAAGGCAGCTTCGTTCCGCCGGACCCGCTCCAGCAGTCCCTCTTTTTCGAACACGTCGATGTTGGCCAGGGCAACCGCCGCGCTGACCGGATGGCCGCCGAAGGTGACGCCGTGGAGGAAGCTCTCCCCGTTGAGGAACGGCTCGACCAGGCGATCGCTGACCGCCATCGCGCCCATCGGCGAGTACCCGCTGGTCAATCCCTTGGCCATGGTGATGATGTCCGGCTGGTACTCGTAACGCTCGGCCCCGAACCAGTGGCCGAGCCGCCCGAATGCGCAGATCACCTCGTCGGAGACCAGCAGCACTCCATGCCGGTCGCAGATCTCGCGCACCCGGCGGAAGTAGCCCGGAGGAGGTGGAAAGCATCCCCCGGCGTTCTGTACCGGCTCGAGGAACACCGCGGCCACGGTGTCCGGGCCTTCGAAGAGAATGGCCTGCTCGATGGCATCAGCGGCCCACCGTCCGAAGGCGTCGAGATCGTCGGCGAAATAGGGAGCCCGGTAGAAGTTGGTGTTGGGTACTTTGATGGCTCCGGGCACCAGCGGTTCGAACGGCGTCCTGATCTCGGTGACACCGGTGATCGAAAGCGCTCCCATGGTGGCACCGTGGTAGGCGATGTTGCGGCTGATCACCTTGTAGCGATCGGGCTGACCGGTGACCCGGAAGTACTGACGGGCCAGCTTCCACGCCGACTCCACCGCCTCGGAGCCGCCGGTGGTGAAGAAGATCCGGTTGCAGTCCCCCGGGGTGAGGTCGGCCAGGCGATCGGCCAGCTCGACGGCCATCGGGTGCGCGTAGCTCCACACGGGGAAGTAGCCGAGGGTTCCCGCCTGACGGGCGGCGGCTTTGGCCAACTCCGTCCGCCCATGACCGATCTGGCTGGTGAACAATCCCGACAGTCCGTCAAGATACCGCTTGCCGTGCTGGTCGTAGACCCACACACCCTCGCCGCGGACGATCACCGGGACGGGTTGGGTGCGGGACATGCGGGTGAAGTGCATCCACAGATGTCGACGGGCGCTCTCTTCCAGGGCGTCATTGGAAAGTTCGGTCATCGGGTCCCCCAGGTATAGGTCTGTTTGGTCAACTTGAGGTACATGAACGTCTCGGTCTCCCGCACCCCGGGGATTCGACGCACCACGCCGTTGAGGAGATCGAGGAGCGCATCCTCGTCCTCGCAAACCAGCTCCACCAGGATGTCGAATGAGCCGGTGCACATCACCACGTAGTCGATGTTGTCCACCGCGGCCAACTGTGTGGCCACCGTTCGGGAGTCCCCGTCGGTCCGGATCCCCACCATGGCCTGGCAGCGGAACCCCACCTGGAGCGGATCGGTGACTGCCACGATCTGCATGACTCCGGCCTCGCGCATCTTCTGCACCCGCTGGCGCACGGCCGCCTCGGAGAGGCCTACCGCTTCGGCGATGGCGCCGTAGGTCCGGCGCCCGTCCTTTTGGAGCTCCTCGACGATCGCCTTGTTGGCGTCATCGAGCAGACCGTTGGCCGACGGGGGAGGAACCGGCGGTCCCATCGATCAGCAGCCCGGATCTCCGGCCGATGGGCTGCTCGCAGGCCCCGGTGGGCGTCTGGTCGGAGTCAGCATGCACCTCCTGTTATAGCAGTTAAAGTACAATCGGTGCGGAAAATCAAAGGAATTCGTAGCTGGAGAGTAATTCATGGCCAAAAAAGCTTGTAACCGGACAATTCTTCAGCCACTATGACCTAGCAATCATCGAGCCACGAAGCGCCTCGGGGGGGGACCAGTGAGCAACGGGAAGCAGAAGCGTCGCCTCAGCGGAGATCGGCGCCTTTCCAATTTCGTGGGCGGACGTTACGTGGAGAGCGCCGACGGCTCCTCGGCCATGCTGGTCGATCCGAGCACCGGTGAGGAGTACCTCGAAGCACCGGTGTCCGGGGCCAAGGACATCGATGCGGCGATGAGCGCATCGGCAGAAGCCTTCCCCCGATGGCGGGATGCCACACCGTCGGAGCGGAGCCTGGCCCTCTTCCGCATCGCCGACGCGCTCGAGCAACGGGCAGAGGACCTGGTGCGGGTGGAAAGCGAGAACACCGGCAAGCCGGTCGCCGTCACCTTGGCCGAGGAGCTCCCTCCGCTGGTCGATCAGATCCGTTTCTTCGCCGGTGCAGCGCGCCAGCTCGAGGGCAAGTCGGCCGGCGAGTACCTCAAGGACCACACGTCGTTCATCCGACGGGAACCGATCGGTGTGTGCGCAGCGGTCACCCCGTGGAACTACCCCTTGATGATGGCGGTGTGGAAGTGGGCGCCCGCGCTTGCCGCCGGCAACACCATGGTGCTCAAGCCGGCCGACACCACCCCGGCTTCGTCGCTGCTGATGGCCGAGATAATGGCCGAACATCTTCCCGCCGGGGTATTCAACGTGGTGTGCGGCGACCGCGACACCGGGCGAATGTTGGTGGAGCACCCAACTCCGGCGATGGTGTCGGTGACCGGAAGCGTCCGCGCCGGTATGGAAGTCGCCGGGTCGGCAGCGGCCGGCCTCAAGCGGGTCCATCTGGAGCTGGGAGGCAAGGCGCCGGTGGTGGTGTTCGACGACGCCGATGTGGCGGCTGCCGCCGAGGGCATCGCCGTCGGCGGCTTCTTCAACGCCGGGCAGGACTGTACTGCCGCCACCCGGGTGCTGGCCGGGCCCCGGATCTACGACCAGTTCGTTGCCGCCCTGGTCGAGCAGGCCGAGTCCCAGACGGTTGGGGGCATCGACGTGGAGGACGCCGACTACGGTCCGCTCAACAGTGCCGCGCAACTGGACCGCCTGAGCGGGTTCTTCGAACGTCTCCCCGACCACGCGGAGGTGGTGACCGGTGGTTCCCCGGTGGGAGCCCGCGGGTTCTGCTTCGCTCCCACTGTGGTGACCGGAGTGGAACAGGGCGACGAGGTGGTCCAAGAGGAAATGTTCGGTCCGGCCATCACCGTGCAGCGTTTCTCGGACGAGGAACAGGCCCTCGAATGGGCCAACGGTGTCCGCTACGGGCTGGCCTCGAGCGTGTGGACCCGGGACCACGGCCGGGCCATGCGGATGGCCAAAGGCCTCGATTTCGGATGCGTCTGGATCAACACCCACATCGTCATCGTGGCCGAGATGCCCCACGGCGGATTCAAGCAATCGGGCTACGGCAAGGACCTGTCATCGTACGGATTCGAGGACTACACCCGTATCAAGCACGTTATGAGCTACATCGGCAGCTGACATGCTGCGCAAGATCCGTATGCGAGCAAGGAGAAGCCAGTGAGCACGTCCACGGAAACCGTCGAGCCCGATGCAACCCCACTGGCGCCGAAGGGGCTCAAGTCCGGTGCCCTCGGCCTGATCTCCAGCACGGTCATCGGGGTTGCCTCCACCGCTCCGGCGTACAGCATCGCCGCGACGCTCGGGTTCGTGGTGGTGATCATTGGGCCGCAAGCGCCCATCGTCACGGTGTTGGCATTCGTCCCGATGCTGCTCATCTCCTTTGCCTACAAGGAGATGAACAACGCCGACCCCGACTGCGGCACCATCTTCACGTGGGCGACCAGGTCCTTTGGTCCGAAGACCGGATGGCTCGGCGGCTGGGGGCTCATCGCCGCTGACATTCTGGTGATGGCCAGCCTGGCCCAAATCGCCGGTCAGTACGTGTTCCTGCTGTTCAACGCCAACGGCATCGGGAGTAATGCTTCCAGCTCCTGGGTCCTCCTTGTCGGCATCCTCTGGATCGTCGCGATGACCTACATCTGCTACCTCGGCATCGAAATATCGGCGAACTTCCAGAAAGCCCTCCTTGGCATCGAGCTCACCATGCTGGTGCTGCTGTCGGTGGTGGCGCTGGTCAAGGTGGGCAACGGAAGCGCACCCGTCGGACACCTGACCCCCTCCTTGTCCTGGTTCAATCCATTGGATATCTCGTCGGCATCGGCGTTCATCAACGGCCTGGCGTTGATGCTGTTCATCTACTGGGGATGGGACACGACGGTTTCGGTCAACGAGGAGACCGCCGATCCGGAGACGGTACCCGGCCGTGCGGCCGTTCTCTCGACGGTGATTCTCCTGGTGACCTATCTGCTGGTGGTGCTCTCCGCCCAGTCCTTTGCCGGGCTCGGGACAAAGGGAGTCGGACTCGGCAACCCGAGCAACCAGAACGATGTCCTTTCCTCGCTGGGGCACGCGGTGTTCGGCACCTCCGGCGCAGGCAACGTGCTCGTCCATCTGCTCTTGCTGATGGTCCTCAGTTCTGCGGCCGCATCGACGCAAACCACGATTCTCCCTACCGCCCGCACGACGCTGTCGATGGCCGTCTACAAGTCGATTCCGTCGGCGTTCGGAAGGATTCACCGTAAGCATCTGACGCCGACGGTGTCGACTCTCGCCATGGGCGGGATATCGATCATCCTGTACGTGGTCATGAACTTCGTCTCCGCGGGCACGGTCATCGCCGATTCCGTCTCGGCTCTAGGGGTGATGATCGCCTTCTACTACGGGATGACCGGATTCTCGTGCGCCTGGTACTACCGGAAGACGCTCACCGAGAGCGCTCGGAATTTATGGATGCGGGGCATCCTGCCTCTCCTCGGAGGGTTGATTCTGTATGCCATCATGGCGTGGACCCTCTATCACTACTGGAATCCGGTCAACAGCTACACGTCGTGGACGATGCAATTTCCGCCCCATTGGCATATCGGAGGTGTCTTCCTCATCGATGTCGGTGCACTGCTCCTTGGCATCGTGTTGATGTTCGCCTACGCCCGCAGGCGTCCGTCCTTCTTCAAGGGTGAGACACTCAACAAGTCCACCAAGACCCTGGTACCTGCGGATCTGGGCACCGAGGTCGGCCTGTTCGGAATCCGTGAGCGCGATGACATTCCGATCCCGTAGTTCTGTCGCTGATCGAGCTACACGGCGGACGCTGATGAATCCCGCACGGCAACGGCTACCCGGGAGAAGTTTGCCGCGGTGATCGTCGGGGTCCCCAAGGAGGTCAAGCCGGACGAGTACCGGGTGGCGATCACCCCGGCCGGTGTGCGCGAGCTCACCTCGGCCGGGCACGTCGTCCACGTGGAGCGAGGTGCCGGCGTCGGCTCGTCTATTCCCGATGCCGACTTCATCGCCACCGGGGCCAAGATCGTGGACGACCCGGTCGACCTATGGGCCGAGTCGGACCTGATCCTCGGTGTGAAGGAGCCGATCGCCGAGGAGTACCCGCGCCTCGGGCTGCGCCAGGGTCAGGTCCTGTTCACCTACCTGCACCTGGCCGCGTCACTGCCCTGCACCGAAGCGCTGTTGGCTGCGGGGAACACCGCCATCGCCTATGAGACCGTGCGCCTTGCCGACAACTCGCTTCCGCTGCTCACCCCGATGAGCGAGGTGGCCGGCCGGATGGCTCCGCTGGTGGGTGCCCACCACCTGATGAGCCCGGGGGGCGGACGGGGTGTCCTGGTGTGCGGGGTGCCCGGTGTTCGCTGCGCCAAAATCGTGATCCTGGGGGCCGGCGTCGCCGGCATGGCCGCGGCCACCCTCGCCGTGGGCATGCACGCGGAGGTCTTCATCCTCGATCGCAACCTCGAGCGCCTCCGCCGGGTCGACCACCATTTTCGGGGCGCACTGGAGACGGTGGCCTCGAGCACCCACGCCATCGAGGAGACCTGCATCGACGCCGACATCGTGATCGGCGCCGTCCTGGTCGTGGGGGCCAAGGCTCCCAAACTGGTCTCCGACGACCTGGTGGCCACCATGCGCGAGGGTTCGGTGCTGGTGGACATCTCCGTCGACCAGGGAGGGTGCTTCGAGTCCACCCGTCCGACCACCCATTCGCACCCGACGTTCGAGGTCAACGGATCACTCTTCTATTGCGTGGCGAACATGCCCGGCGCGGTCCCGCACACCTCCACCCACGCGCTGGTCAACGCCACCCTCCCCTACGTGCTCGAACTCGCCAATCACGGATGGCGCGACGCGACGCGCCACGATGCCGCCCTGGCCGAAGGGGTCAACGTGGTCGAGGGATCGGTGGTCTACGAGCCGGTGGCCGCGGCCCACGGGATGGCAGTGGTCCCGCTCGCCCAACTGCTGCGCTGAGCCCGCCCTCCGGATGCCCCGATCAGTCGCTCCCGATCTCGCGCCACGGTTTCGACCCCGGCGCCGGTGCTCCGGCCGCCAGGTGGTCGGGAATCCCTATTCCGGCACGGAGTCCGGGATCGGCCACCGGATCGAGGCGGACCGTCCGCAGGGGGATCTCCCCGGCCCACACCTGGAGGTGGCCATCGGGTCCGTCGCCGTCGTCGGGGGGACCACGGCGGATCTTCACCGAACACTCCTCGAGTGTCATGCGCAACACGGTGGTTTTGGCCAGCTCCTTGTTGGAGGGGGCCCGGGCGTATCCCCATTGACCCGGGGTTGCCTGGTCGCTGATGGCCCGCAGCCCGACCAGCTTTTCGTCCGGGTCGTCCAGCACCTGGGGCTCGCCGTAGATCATGGCCGAGCGGTAGTTGACGGCGTGTTCGAACACCGATCGGGCCAGCACCAGCCCGTCGATGTGGGTGATGGTCACGCACGCCGGCACCGGCGAACCGGCGGCGCGGAGGCTGCGACTGGCAACCGAGCCATGGAGAAAGAGCCAGTTGTCGAGCCGCGCGTAGACCGTGGGCACCACCACCGGCCACCCGTCGACCACCAGGCCCAGGTGGCACACGAATCCGGCGTCGAGGACGGCATGCACGTCGGCGAGGCGATACGACCCCTGTTCGGGGATCCGGCGGAGCCGGGTCCGTTCGGTGATCGCCACATGCCCCGGCACTGGTGGAGTCACCTCTGACATGGGACGATTCTCTCACGCGGCCATCGTCTCCTACGGTGAGCGCACGGTGGTGTCCGGAACGCAGGGGTGGTTCACACAACCCGGTGAGGAGTGAGGTGCGGTGAACAGGATCGGATCATCAGTCGATGGAACCGGTGCGAGGACCGCTCCGGTATTCGACCCGGCATCGGGCGAACAGACCGGGGAGGTGGTGCTGGCGACCCCGGCCGACGTCGACCGGGCGGTGGCTGCGTCGCTGACCGCATGGATGGAGTGGCGGACGACCTCGCTCGCCGCTCGGGTCCGCGTCCTCTTCGCCTTCCACGAGCTCGTCGACCGACATCGCCACGACCTGGCCCGGATGATCACCGCCGAGCACGGCAAGGTCACCGAGGACGCCGCCGGTGAGGTGGCCCGTGGGATCGAGGTGGTGGAATTCGCCTGTGGCATCCCCCACCTGCTCAAAGGGGAGTTCTCCGAGGACGTCTCCAACGGGGTGGACGCCTCGTCGGTACGACAGCCCCTCGGCGTGGTGGCGGGGATCACGCCGTTCAATTTTCCGGTGATGGTCCCGATGTGGATGTACCCGGTTGCCATCGCCTGTGGCAACACCTTCATCCTCAAACCCTCTGAGCGCGACCCGTCGCCGTCACTTCTCATCGCAGACCTCTGGGCCAAGGCCGGCCTGCCGGAAGGGGTGTTCTCGGTGGTCAACGGCGACGCGGTGGCCGTCGACGCGCTCGTCGACCACCTCGACGTGGCCGCGGTTTCATTCGTCGGCTCGACACCGGTGGCGCGGCACGTGTTCGAGAGGGCCACCGTGTCGGGCACCCGGGCTCAAGCGTTGGGCGGTGCCAAGAACCACGCCGTGGTCATGCCGGACGCCGACCTCGAGGCCACCGCCGACACGCTCATCGCTGCCGGGTTCGGCTCAGCCGGCGAGCGGTGCATGGCCATCTCGGCGGTGGTCGCGGTGGGCGACGGCGATCCGCTGGTGCGGGCGGTGAGTGCCCGGGCCAGGGCCCTGACCACCGGCCCGGGAACCGACCCCGCCTCGGACATGGGTCCGCTGATCACCAGGGCCCATCGGGACCGGGTGGCCGGGTATCTCGATTCGGCAGCGGCCGAAGGCGCCGAGGTGGTCCTCGACGGGCGCCTGATCGACGTCCCCGGATGCGACCAGGGCTTCTTCCTCGGCCCCAGCCTGGTGGACCGTGTGACACCGTCGATGGGGGTCTACCGGGACGAGATCTTCGGACCGGTGCTGTCGGTGATCCGGGTGGACACCCTCGATCAGGCCATCGACCTGGTCAACACCAATCCCTACGGCAACGGGACCGCCATCTTCACCGGTGACGGTCACGCGGCCCGCCGATTCCGCCGTGAGGTCCAAGTGGGAATGGTCGGGATCAACGCGCCATGCCGTCCCCCATGGCCTACTACTCGTTCGGCGGCTGGAAGCAGTCGTTGTTCGGCGATGCACACATCCACGGCATGGAGGGCGTCCGCTTCTACACCCGACTCAAGTCGGTGACCACCCGCTGGCCACAACCCGCGTCAGGGGAGGGATCCAGTCCGATCGGGCTGCACTTCCCTTCGGGTGACAACCGTTGAGGGTCCGGCCCGCCGGCGTGTCGAAGACGGTCGATGTGGACGGGCCCGTCCACTACATGGACATGGGTGGGCCAAAGGCCGGTCCCCTGCTGGTGTGCGTGCACGGACTGGGCGGATCGCATCTCAACTGGTCGGCGGTGGGACCCTCGCTCAGCCGGCACGCACGGGTGGTGGCGGTCGATCTGGTCGGGCACGGGCTCACTCCCGCGGGGCGGCGGTCGGCGACCATCGAAGGCCACCGGCGTCTGCTCAGCGGCTTTCTCGACGCACTGGGAGGCTCCCCGGTCATTCTGGTGGGCAATTCGATGGGCGGCCTGGTGGCTGCCCTACAGGCTGTTTCGGAGCCCGACTCGGTGGCCGGACTGGTCCTCGTCGACCCGGCACTGCCGACGGCCAGGTTGGGCCTGGTCCACCCCCGGGTGGTCGCCAACCTCCTGGTGTGCGCGGTACCCGGGCTCGGCGAGTGCTACCTGGCCCGTCGCCGGCGGCGCTCCGCCGAACGGACGGTGAGAGGCGTGCTCGCCGTCTGCTGCGTCGACGCCTCCCGGGTGCCCGCCGACGTGGTCGGGGCCCACGTCGAGTTCACCGAGAACGTGAACCGGGCCCTGGCCGACGATGCCTATCTCCGCTCGGCCCGCTCGCTGTCCCTGTTGATGTCCAACCCCGCGGCCACCATCAGGAAGCTCGATGGACTGGCCACGCCGACCCTGCTCATCCACGGCGCCCGCGACCTGTTGGTGCCACTGTCCGCCGCTCGCCGGATGATCGCCTCCCATCCCGACTGGCGTTTCGAGATCGCCTCCGACACCGGACACGTTCCCATGCTGGAGGCTCCGGAATGGACCACATCGGTGATCGAGGACTGGCTCGCCCACCAGGGCTCGCCGGCGGTCGTCCGCAGTGCGGCGCCACTCAGTTGACCTGGCGGTCCATTCCCTCCCAGAAGGGCGCACGGAGCCTGAACTTCTGGAGCTTTCCGGTGGCGGTTCGGGGCAACTCGCTCCTGAACTCCACCCGCTTCGGGCACTTGAAGCCGGCCAGCCGGTCGCGGCAGTGGTCGATGACCGCGTCCTCGGTCAGCCGGCAACCGTCAGCCGGCACCACCAGGGCGATGACCAGCTCCCCCCAGGTGTCGTGGGGGATACCGATCACCGCCACCTCGGCCACCCCGGCGAGGGAGAAGATGGCGTCCTCGACCTCGATGGACGATACGTTCTCGCCGCCGGTGATGATGACGTCCTTCTTCCGGTCGAGGATGTTCACGTGGCCCTCTTGGTCGACGATCCCGCCGTCACCGGTGTGGAACCATCCCCCACGCAACGCGTCGGCGGTCTGCTCCGGTTGCTGCCAGTAGCCCTCCATCACCGTGTTGCTCCGGGCCAGGAGCTCCCCGCCGTCATCCACCGTGACCGCGGTTCCCACTGCGGGAGTGCCCGCCCGCATCAGCCTCTTGGCTCGGTCAGCTGATGGAAGGTCGTCCCATTCCCCACGGTGGCGGTTGACGGTCAGCAGGGGGGAGGTCTCGGTCAGTCCGTAGATCTGAATGAACTCCCAACCGAGCTCGGACTCGACCCGCTCGATGGTTCGGCTGGGGGGTGGTGCCCCGGCCACCACCACTCGGGTGCGGCCCTTGCCGGGTATGGGTCGGTCCCACCCGGGCAGGGCGTCGAGGACCGCGCTGACCACGGCCGGGGCCGCGCAGAGCACGCTGACGCCGTGGCGTTCGACCCGTCGGAGGATCTCTGTGCCGTCGACCTTGCGCAGCACGACCTGGGCGCACCCCATCGCCGTGGTTGCCCACGGCATTCCCCACCCGTTGGCGTGGAACATGGGGAGGGTGTGCAGGTAGACGTCCCGGTCGGATATTTGGATGTGCCAGCCGAAGACGGCGGCGTTGACCCAGCAGTTCCGGTGAGTCAGTTGCACGCCCTTGGGCCGGGCCGTGGTTCCCGACGTGTAGTTGATGGTCGCGGTGGCCCCCTCGTCTGCCGGCCACGGCGCCGGCTCGGCGTCGTCGGGAAAGACAGCGGCGTCGGTGTCCGCTCCGAGCGAGTAGCGGTGGGTGGCACCAATGGCGGAAAGGCTGTCCTCGAGCTCCGGATCGACCAGGAGTACCGAGGCGCCCGAGTGTTCGACGATGTAGGAGACCTCGTCGGGCGCCAGGCGAAAGTTGATCGGGACCAGGATGCGTCCCCATCCGCAGACACCGTAGAACGAGGTCAACAGGCGCGAGGCGTTGGCCGAGACGATGGCCACCCGCGCTCCCGGGGGAACTCCCAACCGGTCGAGGCCGGCGGCCTGGCTTCGTGCCCGGTCCGCCATGTCGGAGAAGGTGAGCGGCCCCCACGACTCCGCGGGTTGGTTCGGCTCATCGATCAGCCCGACCCGATCCGGATAGGTCGATACTGCCCGGTCGAGAAAGTCTCGCACGTTGAATGGAACGATCATCGATCCCCCGATCTACCGGCCCGTCGTGTGCAGAACTGATCCTACGGACTTCGGAGTTGCTCGTGGAGATGGCCCACTCAATGGGATCCGGTGAGATCCAACGAGGGGCGTCGCGCCAGGGAATCGTCGCTGTCGCGCGAGGTCGACCAGCGCAATTCCCACCATGACCAGCACAAGACCGAGGAAGGCGATGATGTCAGAGGGATGCGCGCTCGGATACCCGCTGGTGAGACCGGCAAGTAGTGGAAAGAGCAGTGCGAGAACCACGCCGATTTGGACGAGGCGACCGCCCCAATCCCTTCTGTCCAACGTAACCAGGACCAACGGTAGGAACAACACCGCGTAGTAGGCCCACGCAAACGTGAAGCACAGAATCATCCCGACGAGCAACGGTGCGGTTAGCCATATGGCCTGCTCGCCGGGCCCACCGATGGGATGCAGCCACATACGGCGGCACATACCTACGCACAGTAGACCCGCTGTCACTCTGAACGTGACCACGAGCCACACTGGCAGGGAGAGGATCGAGCCCATTCCGCTGATGGACATGTTGATCGGGAAGCGGGCATCTGATCCAAAGACGACCGACACTTCGTGAAAGAACTGCGAGGGGCTACCGCTGAAGGCAACGATCACAAACGCAATGCAGGTCAGAACGAACGGGATGAGAACGGCAATGGTCAGGCTCCTCCACAAGCGATGCAGGACGAAGACGACGAACAGCGGCAGCAGGAGTGGCTTGATGGTGATCGAGATGCCGAGGGCCACGGCCGCCCGAACTGAGTGACCACGGTCGATTGCGAGGTAGAACGCGGCTGCCAGAGGGACGAGGAGCAATGTGAAGTTCTCGTAGTAGGAGACCACGCCAATTTGCCCAGCCACGACTAACACGCATGCAAGTCCGGCAACGCTGCGGGATCCAAGCGATCGCTGTGTTATCCGAGTGATTGACCAGAAGGTGTAACCGAGCCCCGCAAACTGGACGACATAGATGACCAGTCGAGCGATGCGCAGCGGTATGGCAGCAAGAGGAAAGACGAATAGTAAGCATCCTGGCAGGTAGACAAATCCGCCCCATTTCGTATGGTGATGAAGAAGTGCATGGGCAGCACCCCAGGCCGACGCAAAGTCAACACCGAAGACGGCGAGATGGTGGTACTGGTAGAGATCGAAAATTCCGATAACGACGACAAGAGACCACAGGGCCGTGGCGACTGCGTCGGCCGACCGGAGTTCTCCGCACACTTGGGACATGTCGGATCGCAACCGACTTGTTCTGATTGGATGCTCCCGCCTGTCCAAACCGTCGCGTACCCGAGATGTTAACTGGCCTTGCGAGAAGGATCCTTCTTGATGCCGACCAGACGGGTCGGCATGCCACCCTTGAAGATGCCCCACTGCCCTCACCCCCCGTGAGTCCCGGAGCAGAATATCAGGGAGTAGGGAATTCAAATAACCCGTTGATCACGACCGGGCCTGGCGGCCAAGCCCAGGCCCGCGCTGGCAATGGATGCCTGCCCAAGCACATTCGGGACGAATTGAACCGGAAATGATCGGCTCGGTTGGAATTCCCAAGTCACCAAACAGAGCTCTAAAAACGTTCCGTTTTCCCCGGGTATTCGGTCAACAGTGGTTCGTATCCTCGATTCAAATCAGGCGACCTGTCGTTGGAATGTCTCAAGGGTAAAATCGGTCATGGCAAAGTCGGGGGGTACTGATTCAAGCGTGCTCCCGCATTCTCCCGTCCTGTCGGATTCGGACGTGGCACTCCTCGATCCGAGCACAAGAAAGTCCGAAGGGTTTCGGACCGATATCGAGGGGCTTAGAGCGGTGGGGATCCTGTTGATCGTCGGATACCACGCAGGTATTCCGGGTTTTTCCGGTGGGTTCATCGGTGTCGACGTGTTCTTTGTCGTGTCGGGGTATCTCATCACTCGACGCCTTCTGACCGATTCTGCTGCCAGTGGGTCGGTTGCCTTTGGGACATTTTGGGCCAGACGAATTCGTCGACTGGTGCCCGGCTTGGGCCTCATGGTCGCAGCCACGTTGATCGCCAGCTTCCTCATCGTTGCGCCGTTCGACATGTTGGAGATCACCAAGGAGGGCGCGGCATCGGCACTGTACGTCTCGAACCTTCTGTTTGCTCAAAACGCACAGAACTACTTCGGATCGGATCCGAACATGAGTCCGTTCCTGCATACCTGGTCCCTGGGTGTGGAAGAGCAGTTCTATCTGTTGTGGCCCTTTGTCGTATTCGGAATCCTGTTGGTGACCAGGCGGTGGCCTCACCGCCATCGACGGGTCGCCATCGCCGTCCTTGCGATCATCGTCGTTGGGTCCTTTGCCCTCAATCTCCGTTGGACCGGTGAAGGGAGCACCTGGGCCTTCTTCAGTCTTCCGACCCGGGCTTGGGAGTTTGCCGCCGGGGGAATCCTCGGACTGGTCGCGATTCGGAGGTCGGTTTCTCCTCTGGTGGCGTCAATCGGTGGGCTCGTGGGCGTCGGCCTGCTGATAGGGGCCACTGAGTTGTTCTCCCCCTACACCACCTATCCCGGCGCCAATGCCCTGGTGCCGGTGGCGGCGACGCTCTTGTTGATCCTGGTCGGCAGCAATGCTGACTCCTACGCCCATGCGCCATTCTCCCGTGCCCTCAGCACAAGGCCCATGCAATGGGTGGGGCGTCTTTCCTACTCGTGGTACCTGTGGCACTGGCCGTTCATTGTGCTCACCGTCCTGGCCCTGAACAATGGAGACACGCTGGTCCGCACCGGGGCCGCGGTCGCTTCCCTCGGTGCGGCCTATCTCGCATTTCGATACGTCGAGAACCCCTTCCGATTCAATCGACGAAACATCCAATCCGTGCGTCGGACTGTCGTCTTCGGGCTGGTGATCACGGTCGCGGTCCTCGCTCTTGCCGGAGGCATCCGATTCATCTCCGCAAGTAGGACACCCGCTTCTTTCAGGCAGGAACTGGCGATCGACTCCCAGTCATTTCTGCCCCAGTGCAACGCTCAATACTTGCCTGGCGATACCTACTACTGCTTCGGCGGTGACCTGACCAGTTCGACAACGGTCGCTCTCGTTGGTGATTCACACGCAGATATGTGGTTCAACGCCCTTAGCGATGTCGGGACAAAAGAAGGCTTTCGGGTGTTGCTACTGGCCGAGTCGGACTGTCCATTCATCCCGGTTGAAGTCAGGATCGGACCCGATGCGGTAGTCGACACCAGCCAATGCGTCGCACGCACGAGCGAAGGCATGCGATTCCTGCGGACGGTAAAGCCCCGGGCGGTCATACTCTCTCAGCACGATTTCTACGTTGGCTCAATCTTGGACGACAACGGCAATATCCCCTCGAGCTCTGAGCAGGTCCTGCTTTGGAAACGTGCGTTCAAGTCATTCCTTGGGCAAATGGTTGCTGAAGGAATTCGTCCCGGGGTGATCCTTGACAACCCGACGCTTCCTGAGTCACCGGTCGAATGTGTCTCGAAGACCTCTTCGGTCGCCAAATGCGAGCTTTCCCGAAGTGCTGCCCTTGCACCTGGGCGTTCATTGCAGGATGCCCAGCTTCAGGTGTTGCACGAAGAGACCGACGTGCCCAGCTTGAATCCCGACACCACGCTCTGCAATGCAACCGGATGCCCCATCGCGCTCGATGGTCAGGTCCTGTACGAAGACACCAATCATCTCTACTACGGTGCGACGAAATTGATGGAGCCCCAACTGTCGGCACTGGTGAACTCGCTGTTGACGGAGAACCGCTGAATGGCCGTCTCTATTGCCCGCTACTGAGTGGGCTGACCAGCCGGACCGGGCGGTCACCTGGTCGGCAGAGGTAGGGGATCGGTAGTCTTCGGTGATGAGTGCACCCCGCATCGCCGTCGGACCCTCGACCGCCCCATTTGCCACCGACGCGGTGCTGGCGGGCGGTGGGACGCTGGTCGACATCGAGGACTCACCGGACGCCCTGGTCTGGCTCGACCCGGCCGAGGTCAAGGGCCTCGCCGATCAGCTGGCCCTCGCCCCCGCCCTGCGGTGGGTACAGCTCCCGTTCGCCGGCGTCGAGCGGGTGGCCCGATTCGGGCTGCTCGACCACGATCGGATCTGGACGTGCGCCAAGGGTTCGTACGCGGAACCGGTGGCCGAGCACGCCCTCACCCTGGCGTTGGCCGGCCTCCGACACCTGCCGACCAGAGTGGCCGCCCGCTCCTGGGGTACTCCCGCCGGGACCAGCCTCTACGACCAGCGGGTGACCATCCTCGGGGGAGGCGGTATCGCCTCGGTTCTCCTCGAGCAGCTGGCCCCCTTTCGGGTGGAGTCGACCGTGGTCCGGCGCCGTCCGGACCCCCTCCCCGGTGCCACCCGGGTCGTGCCGGTGTCCTCCCTCGGCGAGGTCCTGTCGGGATCGCTGGTTGTCTTTCTGGCGTTGGCATTGACCCCCGAGACCGAACGCATCATCGGTGCCGCCGAGCTGGCGGCCATGGACGAGAGCGCCTGGCTGGTCAACGTGGCCCGGGGCCCTCACGTGGACACCGATGCCCTGGTGACCGCCCTCCGGGCCCAGGCGATCGCCGGCGCCGCGCTCGACGTCACCGATCCCGAACCCCTCCCCGACGGCCATCCGCTCTGGGACCTGCCCAATTGTCTGATAACTCCCCACACCGCCGACACCATCGAGATGGTGATGCCCCTTCTGGCCGAGCGTATCCGCACCAACGTGACCCGGTTCGCCGCCGGCGAGGAGTTGGTGGGACTGGTGGACGCCGACGCCGGCTACTGAGCGGGTCCTGTCACAGCCTTGGTCGATGATGGCGCCGTCAAAGGGAATCCATCGCCGGATCGCCAACCCCAGGAGGCTGGACCATGCATCTGACCACTTCTCCCACATCCGTCGCTCCATCGGTGGTGTCGGTTCGGTTACCGGATGCGAGCGCACCGCACCGCACGATGGTTCCGGAACCGATCACCATCGATTGCGGTGACTGCGTGCACCAGGGAACCTCGATATGTGATGACTGCGTGGTCAGTTTCATCGTCGGACGCCAGCCGGAGGATGCCGTTGTCGTCGATGCCGACCAGGCCCGCACCGTGCGCATGCTCGAGCGTGCCGGCCTGGTCCCCGGGGTCCGCCATTCGCGCCGGGTGAGCTGACCGCCGCCCCCGGGGGGACGCAGGCACACTCCGGGCTGTTCGGGCCCATCCGCCGAGCGCGCGACCATTGGAGTGTGCGCCGATCAGCCGTCTCCGACCTCAGCGGGCCCGAGCGGGCCGAAGTCGCCCCCGCCCTGAGTGAAGCCCTGGTCGAGCTCGGACGTCATTCCGGCCTGGCCTCGGTGGGGATCGCCCACGCCGGCGTGTTCGAGGAGGCCCGTGCCGATCTTCTCGAGCGACGGCGTCAGGGCCTCAACGGCAACATGCAGTTCACCTACCGGAACCCGGAGCGTTCGACGGACCCGGCGCGGATCCTCCCTGGGGCCAGGGCTCTGGTGGTGGGGGCGTGGAGCTATCGCCATCAGGAGCCGCTGCCGGTTGCCGGCGAACCCGGGTCCCCTTCCCGGTCCGACCCCGTCGCTCAAGTGGCCCGCTATGCGCGGCGGGATCACTACGCCTCGTTGCGGACCGCACTCGCCCCCATCGCCGACCGTCTCGGAGCGCTCGGGTGGAGGGCGGTGGTGGTCTGCGACGACAACGCGCTGGTGGACCGGGCGGCGGCACATCGGGCCGGGCTCGGCTGGTTCGGGAAGAACTCGATGATGCTGCTGCCTGGGCTCGGTTCGTGGTTCGTCCTCGGCACGGTGGTCACCGACGCCCCGCTCCCACCCACCGGTCCCGGTGACCCGACGCCTCACGCCCAGGGGTGTGGGAGCTGCGCCCGATGCCTCACCTCCTGCCCGACCGGTGCACTGGTATCGCCGGGGGTGGTGGACGCCCGTCGCTGCCTGGCCTGGTTGGTGCAATCGCCCGGATCCTTCCCCGAGGAGCACCGTCGGGCGCTGGGCGACCGCATCTACGGGTGCGACGAGTGCCAGCAGGTCTGCCCGATCAACCGGGTCGCCGACCGGCGCGACCCGCCCTCGCCGCCGGACCCGGAGAGCGAGCCGTGGGTCGGTTTGCTCGAGCTCCTCGAGGCCAGCGACGCCGAGCTGATGGCCCGGCACGGCCGTTGGTACATACCCGATCGGGATCCCCGCTACGTGCGGAGGAACGCACTGGTGGCCCTGGGCAACGTCGGCAATGGCAACCATGCCCCGACCCGGCGCGCGCTGCAGCGCTGGCTGGCTTCGGACGACGCCATGATGGTCGAGCACGCCGCTTGGGCGGCCCGTGAACTGGGTCGTTACGACCTGGTGGACGGGGCCAGGTGACCCATCTACTGGTGACCAACGACTTCCCTCCCAAGGTGGGGGGGATCCAGGCCTACCTGTGGGAGCTGTGGCGTCGGCTCGATCCCGACACCTTCGCGGTGCTCACCGCCTCCTCCCATCCCGACGCCCCGGCCTTCGACCGCCAGCAGGCCGCCGCCGGGTTCCGAATCGAACGGGTGGCCGGCCGGGTGCTGATGCCCACCCCGATGACCGTCCGTCGCATTCGGGACACGGCCCGCCGGGTCGGGGCCGACCTGGTGGTCCTCGACCCGGTGTTGCCCCTCGGCATGGTCGGTCCGCGCCTCGGTCTTCCTTACGCCGTGTTGATCCACGGGGCGGAGCTGGCTCTCCCCGGTCGGCTGCCAGCATCTCGCCGAATGGTGAGCCACGTGCTCCGTCGCAGTGTCCTGGCGGTGTCGGCCGGTGGCTATCCCGCCACCGAGGCCCGCCGTGCCGGGCGGGGAGCTCCGATGCCGCCGGTCGTGGAAATCCCACCGGGGGTCGACCTCGAGCGCTTCCGGCCGCTGACCGCCGCGCAGCGACAAGCGGCACGCCGCGACTTCGGGCTCCCGGCCGACGGCCCGTTGGTGGTCAGCGTGAGTCGGTTGGTGCCGCGCAAGGGAATGGACGTGCTCATCGACGCGTCGGTACGGCTGAGGGCCGAGGTGCCCGATCTGACCGTGGCCATCGCCGGTCGTGGCCGCGATTCCGAGCGCCTGGCCGGCAGGGTGGCGGAGTATGGCGCGCCGGTTCGCCTGTTGGGCGGGGTCAGTGACGCGCAACTGCCTGGGCTGGTCGGGGCGGCTGACGTGTTCGTCATGCTCTGCCGCAACCGCTGGCTCGGACTCGAGCAGGAGGGTTTTGGCATCGTCTTCCTCGAAGCGGCCGCGGCCGGGGTACCCCAGGTGGCCGGCGCCTCCGGTGGCGCCGGCGAAGCGGTGGAGCACGGGGTGACCGGACTGCTGGTGAACCGTCCGACCGACGTGGGTGCTGCCACCCGGGCCATCGGTCAGCTCCTGGGCGATCACGCGTTGCGTGAACGGATGGGAGCGTCGAGTCGGCGCCGGGTCGAGGCATCCTTCGACTATGACAAACTCGCCCCTAGGCTGGCCGCGTCGCTTGCTGACGTGACAGGCTGAGGTCTGTACAGCCGGATCAACCGAGGAGGAGGGCCGATCGTGGCGGAACAAGCCACCGAACGAATGGTCGTGTCGGCCACACCGGAGCGTTGTTTCGAAGTGAGCGCCGACATCGGCGCCTACCCCCAATGGGCCTCCGACATCAAGGAAGTCACTATCGAGGAGCGTGACGATCAGGGCCGTCCTCAGCTGGTGGCCTTTCGGGCGGCGGCATTCGGCAGAAGCACCAGCTACACCCTGGCCTATGACTTCAGCGAGGCCCCGCAAGTGCTGGCCTGGGTGCAGACCAGAGGTGACATCACCTCCAAGCTGGATGGCCGTTATGTCTTCGCTTCCAACGGGGACGGTGGCACCGAGGTCACCTACCACCTTGAAGTGGAGATGAAGGTACCCCTACCCGGTTTCATCAAGATGCGGGCCCAGAGCCGCATCATGTCGATCGCCCTTCGCGAACTGAAGGCTCGGGTCGAATCGACGGCCTGACCGGCGGGGCCGGGCTCCCAGCACATCGGCGGCGATGAAGGTCGGCATCACCCTTCCGCAGTTTCAGGACGAGGCCGACTCTGCCCTCGATGCCGCCCGGCGTGCCGAAGCCCTGGGCATCGACGGCGTCTTCTGCTTCGACCACCTGTGGCCTATAGGACAACCCGGCCGGCCGGTGCTGTCTTCGACCCCGCTGCTCGGCGCGTTGGTGGCCTCCACCTCCACCATCGCCGTGGGGACCCTGGTGGCCCGGGTGGGCCTGGTACCCGACGAGATGCTGGTGGCGGTGCTGTCCAGCATCTCGACCCTCAGTAACGGCCGACTGATTGCCGGGATCGGGACCGGTGACCGGATGAGCAGGGCGGAGAACGAGGCATACGGGCTGCCGTTCGAGTCGGCCGACCGCCGCCGGGCACGGCTGGCCATCGTGGCTTCGGCCGTGCGCGGCCTGGGGATCCCGGTGTGGATCGGCGGGGGCCTCCCCCAAAACGCCGAGCTGGCCCGGGCGGTCGGCGCCGCGATCAACCTGTGGGAGGCCGCCACCTCGGAGGTGGTGCAGCTGGCCGCGACGGGGATCGAGGTCACCTGGGCCGGGCCGATCGGCGAGACCGCGTCCGAGGCGACCGACCACCTGGGCCAGTTGTCCGCGGCCAAGGCGACCTGGGCGGTATGCGCCTGGCCCGACTCGATCGAGATGGTTGCCGAAGCGGCCGACAGGGTACGTGCCGCACCCTGACCCAACACGATGTCAGGGGGCGGGGGAGCACCGGCGGTAACCTCGGGGCATGGAGTTCCGCAGGATCAACAGTCTCCCGCCCTACGTCTTTGCCACCATCAACAGCCTGCGGGACATCGGTCGCCGCCAGGGCCGCGACGTGATCGATCTGGGATTTGGCAATCCCGACCTCCCCTCGCCTGACGTAGCGGTGGAGAAGCTGGCCGAAGCGGCCCGAAATCCGCGCAACCACCGCTATTCGGCGAGTCGGGGCATCCCCAAGATCCGCCAGGCGATCACCGACCTCTACTTGCGCAAGTTCGAGGTCGAGTTGGACCCGGACACCGAGGTGGTGACCACCATCGGCGCCAAAGAGGGCCTTTCCCATTTGATGTGGGTGTTGGTGGGACCGGGGGACACCGCGCTGGTGCCGTCCCCGTCCTATCCCATCCACATCTACGCTCCCTTGTTTGCCGGCGCCGACGTGCGCCACGTGCGCCTGGACACGTTGGGTGCGGGAACCGGCGCCAGCCCCGGCGAAGCATTCTTCGGCAACCTGATGGAGGCATGGGAGTCGGCATGGCCCAAGCCGAGGGTGGTCGTGCTCTCCTTCCCCCACAACCCGACCACCGAATGCGTGGACCTGGCGTGGATGACCCGGCTGGTCGAGTTCGCCCGCGAACACGACATCGTGCTGGTCCACGACTTCGCCTATGCCGACATCGCATTTGACGGGTACACCCCGCCCTCGATCCTGCAGGTGCCCGGGGCCAAAGAGGTCGCGGTTGAGTTGTACACGATGACCAAGTCCTTCTCCATGGCGGGGTGGCGGGTCGGATTTCTGGTCGGCAATGCCGACATCGTCCAGGCGCTGACCAAGCTCAAGAGCTACCTCGACTACGGAACCTTCCAACCGATCCAGATCGCCGCCATCGTGGCCATGAACGAGGCGCCCGACTATCCCAAACTGATCAACGAGACCTACCAGGCCCGGCGCGACGCTCTCTGTGACGGATTGAACCGCATCGGCTGGGAGATCACCCCCCCGCGGGGAACCATGTTCGTGTGGGCCCCGATTCCCGAGCCCTATCTGGAGATGGGATCACTGGAATTCTCCAAATTCTTGGTGACAGAGGCCGACGTGGCCACCTCGCCCGGGGTTGGTTTCGGTCCGGGAGGTGACCCCTATGTTCGTTTCGCCCTCATCGAGAATGAGCAGCGGATCGGCCAGGGGGTGCGCAGCCTGCGCCGCGCCCTGACCAGACTGCGCTGACCCGGATCTCAGGGTAGGCCGGCACCGCCGACCTCGACCGGTGCCTGCTCGATCCGTCCCGACCGTTCCATGCTGACCACCGACTCAGTACCGGTCGGAGCGGTCATCACATAGAGGGTGCTGCGGTCGGCACCCCCTAACATGCAGGCGAAACTGGGCTGGGAGGTGGATACCCGATCGACGACGTCGCCACCCTCGGCCACCAGGATGCACTCGGGGTACCTGGCGTTGGCCACCCACACCCTCCCCGCGGCGTCCAGGCATATCCCATCGGGTGAGCACCGCGAAAGCGTGGCCCACTCCCGTCTTCCGCTGAGCTCCCCGTCATCACCCACGTCGAATGCGGTAAGACGGCTGGCCAGCGTCTCGGCCACGATCAGGGTCCGTCCTTCGGGGGTGATGACCATTCCGTTGGGGAAATGGAGATCCTCTGCGGCGACATGGGCCGATCCGTCCGGCTCTATGCGCACCAACGAAGCGGTCGGTGGACCGGGTGGTGTCACCAGCGCCACCGGGCCGCGCTCCTCGATGAACCGGTCGAGGTCGAACCCGAAGTTCCCCACGTACGCCCGCCCGTCCCGGTCCACCACCATGTCATTTCCGTAGAAGGTGGCGATCGGCTTGAGGTCGCCGTGCTCGACGAGCTTCCCGTCGACCTCGAGACGAAAGACGACGCGCTGCTTGCGGGAGACCACCAGCAGGTTACCGTCGGGCATCCAACCGAGGCCGGCCGGCTCACCGGGGACCTCGAGCTCGACCCGGTCGTCTCCCCCTTCCCCGACCGATCGAACGGATCCGGCGTAGAAATCCACGTACCACAGGCGTCCGGCGTGCCATCGGGGGCACTCACCGAAATGGAGGCCGTCGACCAACGGGCGAGCCTCCGTCGACGCCCGGTCGTTCATGCGATCCGACGTGTCGCGACGGAGCGGTTGGTGGCTACGTATCCCTGACGACAGAAGGCGATGGCAGCGTCTGCCACCCGGTCCGCATCTTCGCCCTTCTCCAACACCAACACCCGGGCCAGATGGGCGGTCACCCCGAGGATCGCCTGGGTCAGGACGACCGGGTCCTCCCCGCGCAGAAGACCCGCGGTGATGCCCGCGCTGACGTGCGGCAGGGCATCGGCGACGATCCGGGCGTCGCCTTGTCTGATCATCGGAGCGAAGCGCTCTTCGGTCCGCGCGAATTCCATCAGCACGAAGAGGTGGCGGTGTTCGGAAAGCCAGTGCAGCGTGGATCGGATCCCGCTCTCGATGCGCCGGGCGGGATCGTGCTCCCCGGCAATGGCCTCGCGTTGGGCCTGGCGCATCGAGTGGAGGGCGTCGGTCAGGATCTCGCTGAGCAGCTGGTCCTTGGAGTCGAAATACCAGTAGAAGACCCCCTTGCCGACGCCGAGCCCGTCCACGATCCTGGTGACCGGAGTGGAGTGGTACCCATCGGCAGCGAAGCTACGGGCGGCATAGTCCATCAGCTCGCGCCGGCGCATTGCGCCTTTGGGTGTGAGACGACGGGACATGGCTCCTAGACGCTAGGGGCGGTCCGGGTGGCGGTCAATGCACCGGTCGTACCACAGGTCGCCGGTCACCCGAGGGTCGGAGTGACCACCACGGCCCGGCCGAAGCTGGCGCGCATCACTGCGGCCGTCGAGGTGAACAGGGCCCGCTTTGGAAGGCCGAGGGTTCGCAGTTCGTCGGCCATCGGGTGATCACCCAGCACAAGAGTGGCCCCGCCGAACCGACCGGTGGTGCCGGTCGCCGAGGAGGTCCACTCGGTGCGCCGGAGCACGCCGTCGGCGAATGAATAGCTCGGTGGCGACTGGGTGGGCAATCGGATGCGGCCGCCGGCAGCCATGGTCAGCGACAGCACATGGACCCCGTCGTCGACCAGTCGGACCGAGGTGCCGGCGCCGCGCCGGGCCGCGCCGGGCTCGGGCTCGTCGATGTCGATGGAGGTCACCCACTTGGGGAAGCCCCAGATGTCCCGACCGGCGGTGCAGGTGAACTCCTGATCGACCGGGAGTCGATGGATGTAGGCACCGACGGCACCGGAGGCGAACTCGCGCAGTCTCTGCACCGGGGAGGCGGGCTGCGGTGCGTCATGGGGCCGGACCACGAAGCTGACCGCCACCTCGTGGTACGGGTCGAGGTCGGTGTCGTCGTATCGGCACACCGCCAGGGCCACCAAGGCCTTGCCCGGAAGCGGACCGGTGACCTCCAGGCCGGTGGGGGAGACGATGCGCTGGGCGGCATCGGCGGGAACCAGGTACTGGACGCCCCACTGCCCGGCGCGGCGCACCTCGACCGGGAGTCCCACCGTGCGACCCATGACCGTCCACGAATGGACGCCGGCATCGCCGGCATCGCCGGTGGTCGGGTCACCCCGGGTAGCGGGGTCAGTGATCGGTGCGGTCACCGGTGCAGTAGATCACAGCCGGCGGTACCGTTGCCCGTGGCCTACTGGTTGCTCAAAGTGGTGCTGACCCCGGTGTTCCACCTGCTCTGGCGCGTCAAGGTCGAGGGCCGTGAGCACGTGCCCCGTCGCGGCCCCGCCGTGCTGGCCGCAAATCACCAATCGTTTTGCGACTCGTTCTTCTTGCCTCTGGTGCTTCGCCGTCGGGTGACCTATGTGGCCAAAGCCGAGTACTTCGACGACCGGCGCACGGCATGGTTCTTTCGGGCCGCCGGACAGATTCCCATGCATCGGGGAGGAGGGGACGCATCGCAGCGGGCTCTCGACACCGCCACCGAGGTCCTCGACGCGGGAAATCTGCTGGGGATCTATCCCGAGGGGACCCGGGCTCCCGATGAGCGGTTGCACAAAGGCCACACCGGAGCCGCGCGGTCTGTCATTGCACTGTG
This sequence comes from uncultured Acidimicrobiaceae bacterium, assembly GCA_963734395.1. Classification (GTDB taxonomy): domain Bacteria; phylum Actinomycetota; class Acidimicrobiia; order Acidimicrobiales; family RAAP-2; genus Bog-756. Next base: position 548,515 of record CAVTGY010000007.1, read on the forward strand.
GCGTCCCGATCATCCCGGTCGGCATCGCCGGCACCCGGGCGGTGCAGCCGCCGGGGTCCCGACTGATGCGCCCGTTCCGGACGGTGACCATACGGTTCGGACCTCCGCTGTCCGGCGATCGGGATCGGTCGGATGTCGACGAACAGGCCGAGCTGCGGGCGTTGACCGACCAATTGATGCGGGAGATCGCCAGTCGATCTGGTCAGGAATATGTCGACCGCTATGCCCATCGGGCCGGGGCTAGTTGAGGTCCCATTGCGAGGTCCGATCGCATCCGATGTTGTAATCAATCGGAAACAGTCCGTACACAGGGACCGCCTAGCCTGAGCCGGAAATGTTCAACTACCTGATCAGGGTCCAGCTTCCCGATCGGCCTGGCGCACTCGGGGCGGTGGCCAGCCGGATCGGCTCGGTCGGCGGAGACGTCGTCTCCATCGACATCCTCCAGCGCGACCATGGCATCGTCGTCGACGAGCTGGGCGTCGGGCTGGCCGGGGACAATCTCATCGACCTGGTTTCTGACGAGATCCTCGAAGTCGACGGCGTGTCCATCGAGTCGGTGCGACCTGTTGCCGGGCCGATGCCCGATCGGGGCTCCGAGCTCCTCGAGCTGGCGACCGCGCTTTTCCAACAGACGTCGGTCTCCGGGCTTTTCGAGCTCCTGACCGTTCGGGTCCGACGGAGCCTGATCGCGTCCTTCGCCGCGGTGATCGATGCGGACCACGCGGTCGTGGTGGCCGGCGACGGCCAGCCCGCCCCCGGGGTACTCGACGGCGTTGTCAGCGAGCGCCCCGATCTGTGCGTCGCCCCGATGACCGGTGCCGGCCTCATCCTGGTGGTGGTGCGCGGTGATCCGGTGCTGCGGGACCAGGAGCGCCAGTGGATCTCGACCATGGCCCAGCTCGCCGACCGAAGTTGGCGGTTGCTCTCCTAGCCGGCTCCGACCTCCTGCCAGTCGCCCGCTCACCCGCCTCCTTGGGAACTTTCCGACCCTGCCGCTCGCCGCTCACCCCGCCTCCTTGGGGAACTTGAATTCCAAAAATCGCCCAAATTATCGTCGATAGACGATAATGGCGGGTGCGTTCATCGTCTATAAGCGATAAAAAGGCCAATTTTCGAAATAGAAGGCGGGAAGACAGAGACAGCCCCGACCCCACCGGGTCAGGCTCGGTGGACTCCCGGGAGCAGGGCGCTAAGCACCGTCGGTCCACTGCCGTGAGCGGTCGACAGCCCGCAGCCAGGCCTGATGGGCTGGTTCGGTCGCCGATGTCGGCGCCACCGGCTCACAGGCGGCGTCCGCGGTCCACAGGGTGGCCAGCTGCTCGAGCGAGCCCCACACGCCTTCGGCCAGTCCGGCAAGGGTGGCCGCCCCGATGGCGGTGGTCTCCACCGAGGTGGGCCGGATCACCGCCAGGCGCGACTGGTCGGCGATCAGTTGGAGGAGGAGGCCCATCGCCGAGGCACCCCCGTCGACCCGGAGCACGGTCGGCGCGGTCTGGGTCGACGCCATGGCATCCACCACATCCCGTACCTGGTAGCTCATCGCCTCGATCAGGGCCCGGGCCAGGTGCGCGCGGCCGGTTCCCCGGCTGATCCCGGTGATGGTCCCCCTGGCCGCCGGGTCCCAATAGGGGCTTCCGAGCCCGGAGAAGGCCGGGACGAGGACCACCCCGTCGCTGGTCTCGACGGTGAGGGCCAGTGGTTCTGTGGCCTGCGCATCCTCGATGATGCCCAGTCCGTCGCGAAGCCACTGCACGCCGGCACCCGAGGCGAACACCGACCCCTCGAGGGCATAGGCGACGGGCGACCGACCGGAGTCGTCGGGATCGGCACCCGGGGCGTCGACAGCGGATCCGAGGTCCCAGGCCAAGGTGGTCACCAACCCGTCGACAGGTGCCGGCGCCCGCGCCCCGGCGTTCATCAGCAAGAAGCTGCCGGTGCCGAGGGTCACCTTGGTCATGCCCGGAGCGAAGCAGCACTGGCCGAAGAGTGCGGCGTGTTGGTCACCGGCCATCCCGCTGATGGGTACGCCCCGCAGTGGGGAATCGGCGCCGAGGGCGGTCTCCGACAACCGGCCCAGACGACCACAGGACGGTCGTACCTTGGGGAGCGTCGCCTCGGGGACGCCGAAGAGGTCGCACAATTCCGCTGACCACCTTCTGGCCTCGATGTCGAAGAGCATGGTCCGCGAGGCATTGGTGGCGTCACATGCGAACACCCCTTCGTTCACGCCTCCGGTCAGATTCCACAGGACCCAGGAGTCGACCGTGCCCAACCCGAGATCCTCATCGGGCGATAGTCCGCCCTCGGTGAGCAACCACTGCATTTTGGTGGCCGAGAAATAGGGGTCGAGGACCAGGCCGGTCCGGGCGTGTACCAGGGGAAGATGTCCCGCCTCGGTCATGGCCCGACAGCGCGGAGCGGTGCGCCGGTCCTGCCACACGATGGCCCGATGGAGCGGTTGACCGGTGCGCCTGTCCCATGCCACCACCGTCTCGCGCTGGTTGGTGATGCCTATTGCCCGGGCGACGCGGTGCTGGTCGGCCAGCCGCCCGGCAACCTCGGCCAGAGTGGAGCGGACCAGTTGCCAGATTTCGTCGGCGTCGTGTTCGACCCACCCCGGTCTCGGGAAGTGCTGGGTCAACTCGCGGTAGGCCACGTCAACGACACCGGCCCGATCGTCGACCACCAGCGCCCGCACACCGGTCGTGCCGGCGTCGACGGCCACGGCTACCGGCGATTGGGAGGCCACGAGGGGACTGTAGCGATCGTGCCGGGCGTCCCCCGGCGCGCTCGCGGGGAGCAATCATTTGCAATTCTTCGCGAACGCCTTCTCACCAGGGTATTTCTTCCACGCCCGCCATCCGGAATTGGCCAGAATCCGTTGACAGGGGTGTAACTACGCTGCTGTAATAGACCCACTATCTCGTACCTCCGGGGGGAGTCAACCACTACATATTGTGTTTTACTAACTTGTCCTTGCAATTTGTCCGGATTGAGGCCGAGTGCCACCTTTCGAGCAGAAGCAGAAGGAGACCCACCGGTCTTCTGCACCCACCGAGTCACCGTCATTGCACCGACACAACGTCAGAATCCAGAAAGAGGTCCACGGAATGGCCATAGCCCCGCAGCGCGTCAGCGTCGGCATCCGGCGCCACTTCACCACCGCCGGCGTCCATCCCTACGACGCGGTCAACTGGGAACGACGCGATGCCCGGATCACCAACTACCGGGACGGGGCGGTTGCCTTCGAGCAGCTGAATGTCGAGGTGCCCGAAGGCTGGAGTCTGAACGCCACCAACATCCTGGCCCAAAAGTACTTCCGGGGCACCCCGAACACCGACGAGCGTGAATGGTCATTGCGCCAGGTGGCCGACCGTGTGGTCGACACCATCACCGCTTGGGGGATCAAAGACGGCTACTTCGTCGACGACGAGGAGGCCGAGAGTTTCCGGTCCGAGTTGAAGCACCTGATCATTCATCAGATGGCCGCCTTCAACTCCCCCGTTTGGTTCAACATCGGTGTCGCCGGAGTCCCCCAACAGGGTTCGGCGTGCTTCATCCTCGCCGTCGAGGACACCATGGACTCCATCCTCAACTGGTACACCGAGGAGGGAGTCATCTTCAAAGGTGGTTCGGGTGCGGGGGTCAACCTGTCGCGCATCCGCTCGTCCCACGAGCTTCTGAAGGGTGGCGGTACCGCTTCGGGCCCGGTCAGCTTCATGCGTGGGGCCGACTCCTCGGCCGGCACCATCAAGTCGGGCGGCAAGACCCGGCGAGCCGCCAAAATGGTCATCCTCGATTCGGATCACCCCGACATCGAGGACTTCATCTGGTGTAAAGCCATAGAGGAGCGCAAGGCGCGGGTCCTACGCGATGCCGGCTTCGACATGGACCTCGACGGCAAGGACTCGATAAGCCTCCAGTACCAGAACGCCAACAACTCGGTACGGGTCACCGATGAGTTCATGGAGGCGGTGATCGACGGCCGCGAGTGGGCGTTGACCTCCCGAGGTGACGGTCAACCCGTCCGGTGGGTTGCCGCCCGTGACCTCTTCCGCCAGATCGCCCAGGCCGCGTGGGAATGTGCCGATCCGGGGATGCAATTCGACACCACCGTCAACAGATGGCACACCGCGTCCAATACCGGCCGGATCAACGGATCCAATCCGTGCTCGGAGTACATGCACATCGACAACTCGGCATGCAATCTGGCCAGCCTCAATCTGATGAAGTTCCTGCACGACGACTCGTCCTTCGACATCGAGGGATTTCGGTCGGCGGTAGAGGTCATCTTCACCGCGCAGGAGATCATCGTCGGCAACGCCGACTACCCGACCGAGAAGATCGCCGACAACTCACGTCGCTTCCGCCAGTTGGGAATCGGTTACGCCAACATCGGCGCTCTCCTGATGGCGCAGGGCCTCCCTTACGACTCGGATCAAGGCCGGGCCTGGGCCGCCGCCATCACTGCTCTGATGACCGGACATGCCTATGCCACCTCAGCTCGAACCGCGGCGCGCGTCGGTCCCTTCGCCGGCTACCACGACAACGTCCAGCCCATGCTCAACGTGCTGTCCATGCACCGCGACGCCGTCGCCCGCATCGACGAGGAAGCGGTCCCCACCGACCTGCTGTCCGCGGCTCAAGAGGCGTGGGATCTGGCCGTCGAGCTCGGAGAGCGGCACGGCGTGCGCAACTCGCAGGCCAGCGTGCTCGCACCGACCGGCACCATCGGACTGCTGATGGACTGCGACACCACCGGGGTCGAGCCTGACCTCGGTCTGGTCAAGACCAAGAAACTGGTGGGCGGGGGCACCATGTCCATCGTCAACCAGACCGTGCCCCGGGCGCTGACCCGGCTGGGCTATTCGTCGGACCAGGTCGACGAGATCATCGCCTACATCGATGAGCACAATTCGATCGTCGGCGCACCGTACCTGGCTCCTGAACATCTGTCCGTGTTCGCTTGCTCGATGGGGGACAACACCATCCACTACCTGGGCCACGTGCGGATGATGGGCGCCGTCCAGCCGTTCATTTCCGGTGCCATCTCCAAAACCGTCAACCTTCCCGAGGATGTCACGGTGGAGGACGTCGAACAGCTGCACATCGACGCCTGGAAGTTGGGCATCAAGGCCGTCGCCATCTACCGCGACAACTGCAAGGTGGCCCAGCCCCTTTCCACCACCAAGTCGAGCAGCGAAACCGATGCCGATGCCAATGCGGATGCCGTTCCCGCCGGATCCGAGGCCGAGGCCCATGCGCGCGAACTGAACGAGAAGATCGCCGGTCTCGAGGCAGCCCTGGCCCACGAGCAGTCACGGACCGCCGATACGGTCGTCGTCGGAGCGGTGCGAGAACGCCTTCCCCGGCGTCGCAAGTCGACCACCTTCGCGTTTCGGGTGGCCGACTGCGAAGGGTACGTGACCGTCGGGGAGTACGAAGACGGGCGTCCGGGCGAGGTGTTCATGAAGGTGTCCAAGCAAGGGTCGACGCTGGCCGGAATTATGGACGCGTTCTCCATTTCGGTGAGCCTGGGCCTGCAGCACGGTGTGCCGCTGGCCACCTATGTCCGTAAGTACACCAACATGCGATTCGAGCCGGCCGGCATCACCGACGATGCCGATCTGCGTATCGCCACCAGCCTGGTGGACTACATCTTCCGGCGGCTGGCGGTCGACTACCTCCCAGCGGACGAGCGAGCCGAGCTCGGGGTGTTGTCCACCTCCGAACGGATGCAGCCGACCCTCCCCGGGGTGGAGGAGACCGCCACCCAATCGTCGGGGGTGGTCGACACCATCGATCCGGTGGTGGCCACGGTGCTGGACGGGAGCGCGGATGACATCGGCGCGCCGACGGCATCGGCACCGCTCGCCGTCCCCGACCCGACCGACCTCGGCGGGTCGCAGGTCCGGCCTGTCGCCCGCGCCGAGCCGAGGGACGCGCCGTACTGCTACCAGTGCGGCAACGCCATGCAACGGGCCGGGTCATGCTATGTGTGCGCCAGCTGCGGAACCACCAGCGGCTGTTCGTAACGCCCAGCGTTGACCGACGCCGGGAGTGAGCCGGGCCAGCCAGCACCCCGGCCCAGTCGGTCAGTCCACTGGCTCGCCGACTACGTCTACGGGACGATCTCGACGTTGGTGGCCATTGCCGGCCTCACCTTCGAGACAAATCCGGGTGCTCTTACGACTGCCGGGGTGGTGGTGGTGGGCGCCGTCGCCATCTGGCTGGCCCATACCCTGTCGCGCCTGGTGACCACCCGGTCTTGGAATCAAATGACGATCAAGCGATCCGATGTCCGGGTCGAACTGCTCAGTTCGTGGCCGATCCTGGCCGCCGCTGTCCCCTCCACGGTCATCTTCACGTTGGCCGGTCTGCACCTGTGGACGGTGAGCACCGCTTTTGTATTGGCCGACGTGGTGGGAGTCCTCGCCCTGGCCGTGGTGGGCGTCGGGACGGTCGGTGGTAGGGAGCGACCACTCCGCCGCACCCTCTATGTGGTCGGTCTGGTGGCGGTCGGAGTGGCGATCGTCGTGCTCGAATCGGTGGTCCATCTGCTGTAGTGCCGCGCGAGTGCTGACGTAGTGCTGCTCGAGTGCTGCTCTACGCCGGGCCCGACCCGGCTCCCATCGGGACGGGTTCCGGGCTGACCGGGTACTGTGGAGAGGAGCCGGTCGGACCCGGTGGGGAACGAACAGGTCGGAGGCAGGATGATGGACGACCAACCAGCGGTGAGCGAGTCGAGCGCGGATGCTGTCGCCTCCTACACCGCCGAGTCGGCTTTCTCCGATGCCGAACTGGCCGAACTGGCTCTGGCCGCCGATCCCGACGCCCCGATCGGCGAGGATGCCGTACCTTTGGCCGTCTACCTCGATCAGGCTCCCGGCCTCTTGCCCTCGTGGTACATGCCAACACCGATGGTCCGCAGGGGTAAGTCATGGCGCCTACCGGTGGTGCTGGTGATCGTGGCCGCGTTCGTGATCATCGAGGCGTTCGGCTTGTGCAGCACCTTCGGGCAGCTGGTCCCCGCCTGACCCGCTTTGTCCAGGTGGCTACAGAAAGTGGTCACAGCACGCCTCCCCGTGACCAACCATTGCGAAGTGGGCTTTTACCCGGCATCATGGGTTGGACAGTCGACCAGGGGTACGTAGGGGCACCGCCCTTTACGTAAAGGAAGGGCAACCATGATGTGGGCAAGGCGAGTCGTGATTGGATCGGGTTTGGCGCTGGCTTCTCTGGCCATGGCGTCGGGCGTCGCCGGAGCCGCCGATTGCGGCTCCATGTCAGGGGTCGGCTGTAGCGTCACCCCCACCATTGCCGCAACCTCGAGCACGCCGACCGTGCAAGGCACCGAGCCATCGGGGGTGCCGGGCACGGTGTCGGCCACGTCTACCGCGACCTCGACCGGATCGAGCAGTCTTCCGTTCACCGGCGCGGACATCGAGGAGTTGGCAGTCGTCGGTGTCGGTGCGGTTCTGGCCGGCGGGCTCCTGCTCCGTCGCCGTCGTCGCACCGTCGACGTAGAGCGCGACTGAGCGGGTACCTACCGCGCAGGCCCAAAGGCTGCCTCGACGTCGATGTCGGGTTGGCCTGATCGTCTGGTAGCTGTCTTCTCTCAGTAGCTCGCCGGCAGGAGTGGCGCTACCGACTGGAAGAAGAAGAAGACCACCACCAGCCACACTGCGACCCCGATCCCGATCTCCAAACCGCGCCAGCCGCGCCGTGTCCTACGGGCGCCGATCCAGATCGCGGTGGTCAGGAGGATGACGCCGACGGCCCAGAGAATTGCAGCCAGCCAATCGTGTTGCGGTGTGGTCTGGACCGCCCGGGTGTGAGTGGCCGGTGGTGGTGCTACCGGCGTCGCTTTGGAGTGGGCCAGTACGCTAGCGACCAAAGCGGCATGGACCACCAGTCTCTGGCTGGCGCTGTAACGCGGATTGCAGGTGGTAAGGGTCAGTGTCGGTGTCGGTGTCGGATCGACTACCGCTACATCGGTAGGGAGGACGGCCATGCTCGAGGTAACCGCGTAGAGAAAGATCCCCTGCACCGTCTCGATGGTGATCGGATCACCGGGGACCAGCTCATTGAGATTGTAGAAGGGGTGGAGATAGGTGGTCCGGTGACCGGCGATCGCCGCGTTGCCCGCTTCACCGGGCAGCGGTGTCGACGGATAATGACCGGGCCCGGCCTGAAGCTGGGGAACACCGGTTCCCTCCACCACGATCATCGACAGACCGATCTTGGGAATGAGGATGGCACCGACCGGGGACCCGACCGCAGGGTCGGCGATGGTTGGAGCCGTGTGTGCGGTCAACCGGACGGCGCCATGGGGAGCTGATAAATGGGTGGATACGGGTGCGCCCGATCGACTCTGGTCGGCGGCGAATTCGGTGCGCAGCAGCGCTTGGCTGTGCGCCGTGATCAGTCCGGTCCCCCACAGGAGATAGGGGATGAACAACAAAATCAGTACGCCGGCAACCAAGACCACCCGCCCAACTGCCATTCGGATGGCGGTGAATGACACGCAGGGATGCTAGCGGCACGGCTCGGGTATTCCGCGGCGCGGTCCGCTACTGACCAGGGTTTCGGTGGTGTTTCCGGTACCATCGGGAACCTGTCCGCTGCATCGCAGAGACGTGCTGAGTGTCGGCGCCCTCGTAACGGTGCCTGGAATGACGAGTGGTCGCCGTGAGCAACAGTGGGGGTCGAAGGCGGCGACGTAGGTGGTTGATTGGCGCTGTCATTGCCGTGGTGGTGGTGATCTGGGCTCTCCTTCTCGGGGTGAGGACGATGTCGGCGTATCGCCATGACAAGAACGGCCTCGCCGTGCTCCAACAGGTCAAGGCGAATCTGACACCGGGACAGGTGACCTCCTCGGCATCGGAGAAGCTTCTCGACCAGGCGCACGCGGAGTTCGCCAGTGCCCAGTCGGATCTGTCCTCGCCCGTCTTCGCTCCCATCACGGTGGTGCCGGTGCTCGGTCGGCAGTTCCGTGCGGTCAAGGCACTCAGCACTGCGGCAGGAACCGTTTCCCAGGTGGGATCGTCGTTTCTCTCCCAGGTGCACGACGTCCTCGATTCGCCTCATGGAGCCGGGCAACAGCGGGTCGCCTCCCTCCGTCAGTTGGGCGCTCTTTCGCTCGTCGCCGAAAATCAGCTGGCCCAGGTCGACACCGGACCATCGCAGGCGCTTGTCACCCCACTGGCGTCCAAGCGCAACGAATTCGTCGCCCAACTGAACGACGCGCGGCTGCGGCTCACCAAATCGGCGGGCGTAGCGGCCGTGGTAGCCAAGATCCTCGAGGGTCCCCAGACCTATCTGGTACTGGCTGCGAACAATGCGGAGATGCGGGCCGGGTCCGGCGCCTTCCTCGACGCCGGCGTAGCGACCACTTCTTCGGGCTCGGTGACCATCGGCGACCTCGGTCCCTCCGGCGCCCGCACTCTCCCCGCCGGCGTGGTCACTCCCACAGGTGACTTCCAGCGCAACTGGGGATGGCTCCTGCCCGGAGTCGACCTCAGGAACCAGGGTTTGACCCCTCAGTTCGATGTCACGGCGCCATTGGCCGCCCGGACCTGGACGGCACTCACCGGTCAGCAGCTGGACGGCGTGCTGGCGATCGACGTGGTCGGTGTCCAACAGCTGCTCGAGGCGACCGGCCCGGTCACGGTAAACGGTGAATCGGTCAGCGCCGCCACGGTCGAGCAGTATCTCTTTCACGATCAGTACGCCGGAGCCACCGACAACACCGCGGGATCGCCGGAGCGACAGGACGCGCTGGGCACATTGACCGGCGCCGTCCTCCGCCAACTGCAGGGGCAGTCCACCGACCTTCGGACTCTGGCCACGGCGATGTCCAGCGCGGTGGCCGGACGACATTTGATGCTGTGGTCGAGCAATCCGGTCGACCAGGCTGCATGGCAGGTCAGCGGAGTCAGCGGAAGCCTGACCGTCAACTCGGTCGACGTGTCCCTCATCAACCGGGGAGGGAACAAGCTCGATCAGTACCTACCGATCGATGTGTCGGTGACCACCGCCCCGAACGGTCCGGACACAACGGTCACCATGACGACCCGGCTCATCAACAGCACCCCGCCGGGACAATCACAGTTCATCGCCGGGCCTTTTCCCGGAGTACCGGTCACCTATGGCGGCTATTTCGGATTGGTGGCGGCCAACCTCCCGGCGGCGGCTTCCGACATCTCGATGACCGGTGCCGGTCCCCTGGCAGTAAAGGGGGGCGAGGGTCCCACCTGGGTGTTGGCTGCGCCGGTGACCATTGCCGACGGCACCACTTCGACGGTGGTCGTGCGATTCCAGATGCCCGGTCAGCACGGCTCGATGACGGTAGTCCCCTCGGCCCGGGTTCCCGCCGAACAGTGGTCGGCCAACGGCCAGTCCTTCGATGACACGGCACCGGCCGTCATCACCTGGTAGACGCACCGGCTCGCCGCTTACGAGATGGCAACCGTGGGGGCGGTCAGATCCAGTCCTCCGGCCGATCCGTAGAAGGCGGCGTCTCCATAGGAGAAGATCCCGCCGTCGGAGCCCACCAGCCAATAACCCTTGCCGTCGGGGGTGGCGGCCATGCCGACGATGGGCTTGGTGAGATCGAGCCCTCCGGCCGACCCGAAGAAGCCTGCATCGCCGATGTTGAAGATGCCCCCGTCGGAGCCCACCAGCCAGTAACCCTTGCCGTCGGGGGTGGCGGCCATGCCGACGATGGGCTTGTTGAGCCGGAGTGCGCCCGTCGAGCCGTAGAAGACGGCATCCCCGAAGGAGAAGATGCCCCCATCGGAAGCCACCAACCAGTAACCCTTCCCATCCGGCGTGGAGACCATGCCGACAATGGGTTTGTTGAGCTGCATCCCGCCGGTCGACCCGTAGAAGCGGGCGTCACCGAATGCAAATATCCCGCCGTCGGAGGCCACCAGCCAGTAACCGTTCCCGTCAGGGGTGTCGGCCATGCCGACGATGGGCTTGTTGAGGCGCAGCCCGCCGGTCGAGCCGTAGAAGCCGGCGTCACCGAAGGTGAAGACGCCCCCGTCGGAAGCCACCATCCGATACCCCTTCCCGTCGGGGGTGGTGCTCATGCCGACGATCGGCTCGTCGAGAGAGAAGGCGGCCGCCGACCCGTAGAAGGACACGTTGCCGAAGGCATAGATCCCTCCGCTGCTGGTGGTCAGCCAGTAACCACCGAACGTGCTCAGACGCTGCGATGGGTTGCCCGTCCCGGTCGGGGAAGCCGGCGTGGGGGATGGCTTGGTGGTCGGCGGCGGCGGCTGGGTGGTCGTGGTCGTGGTCGGCGGCGGGTCGGTTGTGGTGGTCGTGGTGGTCGTCGTGGTGGTCGTCGTGGTCGTAGTAGTGGTGGTGGTGGGCGGCGGATTACCTGAATCCCCGGTGGTCAGGGGGGTCAGCCCGGTCCCGTCGACCTGGGCGGGCGTTCCGGTTCCGGCGTAGACCTGGACGGCGTGGAGGAAGGCGGTGCCGATCAGGGTGAGCGTCCACCACGGTGGGACGCCCCCTCCGTAGTAGCCACCGAAGTTGACTTCGGAGACGTTGATCTGGACAGCACTGGCCGCCACCGGATCGAAGGCCAGCTGCATCTCGTGGTTCCGGTACTGGCCGACCACCGTGCTCACCGTGGTCCACCCGGTTCCTGGCTCATCGACCGACATGGTGTAGTCGCGCACCCCGCTGGCCGTGCTCCCGACCGACTGGGTGTCGACCACGATGCGGTTGATGGTGGGGGTTCCGGCCAGCTTGATGGTCAGGCTCGGGGTGGCGTCGCCTTTGGTCGAGTCCCAACCGCCGACCAGGTTTCCGTTGATGGCGTCGGAGGGGTCCCCCGAGGTGGCGGTGGCGGTGGCCCCGTCGCTCTGGGTGGCCAGGTTGGTCCCATAGCTCTGGGTGGGTCCGATGCCAATGGTGTCGCCCACCGGGTAGCTGATGTAAGTGACCTGGTCGGAGAGGGGCAGGCTGTAGGTGGTGCCCGAGGTGACCGAAACGCTGGTGGCGTTGCCGTACTGGGAGGTCACCGTCACCGGAATCGAGCCGCTGCCGGGGGCGCTGATGGTGACCGCACTGGTGACGTCCAGCCCATCTGACCACACGGCGGCCAGCTGGGTGGACCCGCCGCTTGTCGGGCCGAAGTCGGACTGATAGGTCTGGGGGATCCCGGTTGCGGGCATCGAGAGATAGGGGCGGTTGCCGATCTGGGTGGAAGCGACCATCGTGGACAGAGCCGAGGGCTTCACGAAGTCATCACCAGCGCTGTCGGTCTGGATCAACGAGAACGGCACTTCGCCCCACGAACCCTCGTCGAAGAAGTAGTTCCACACCGGAATGTCGAGCACCTTGAGCCAGATCATCATCTGGGCCAGATTGTTGGCCTGACTGAGGTAGTCGTAGTCGCCGCCGCTGAACCACCCGAGCTCGGTGAACCACAAGGGCTTGCCCTTGAGGATCCCCTGCAGCTGCTCGACCTGGGTCTCCATCCCGTCCTCGTCGAATGCGTCGTCGTTGCCGGTGTAGGGGTGGATGGCGGCCACGTCCATGTCGGAGAGTCCGCCGGCGGCGATCAACTGCTGCCACCAGCCCACCGAGGGCCCGATGGACGTTCCGCCGAGGACCGTCGAGCTCGAGCCGGGTTCGGCGGCCTTGACCGCCTTGTAGAAGGGTGCCAGCACTTCGGATACGTAGTTGGCGGCGTTGGACCATCCGGTGTTGTTCGACTCGTTCCACGGCTCCCAGATGGTCACCGGGGCGCATCCGGAACAGCCTGCCGGGGGATGGGCGTAGTAGCCGACCAGCGCCTGGATGTCACCACCCCACCAGCCGTTGGCGACCAGGGCGTTGGAGACCGGGTCTCCTCCACTGATCTGGATCCAGTAGGACACGTGGTCGGCGATGGCCGCGGCCGCGGCCTGGAAGTAGGTGACCGGAGCATTGGCGAAGGTCATGGCGCCAGGCCCACAGGTCGCCGCCGTCGGTGCCGAGGCGTTGCAGTTGGGGAGGAAGTTGCTCCAGGCGAACGAAAGTGCCCGCAGCCCGTCCAGCCCGAGTTGGGCATTGAGGGCCACACCCCGGGGATCGGCGGGACCACCGGCTCCCGAGCCGGGGGGAAGCGTCCCGAGGTCGAGACGGTCCCCGGTGGCCCCGACCGTGTAGGGCATGCAGGTGGTTCCGAGCAGGGTTGGTGGTGATGCACTGGTGTCGAACAACGAGGCCTGGACCAGATAGGGGCCGGCCTGTTGGTCGACGGCGGGGATGGTCAAGGGGATGTTGGCCAGGCCGGCGGCCGTGCTGGGCAGGTCGACGGTGGTCGGGCTGGGCACAACCTCGGCGTTGAGGGAGGCGTCGTTCTCCACCGAGTAGGACAGCTGGAGGTGGGAGGCGTTCGTGGCCCATCCCGCATTGAAGTTGGCGGAGACCTGGGGCGTCGTCCCGGGGGAAGTAGTTGCCCGCGGCCGGAGTCGAGATTCCGGCCCCCCAACCGAGGGAGTTGGTCGGCGCCTGGATGCCGTCGAGATAGGCGGTGAGGGTGGCCAGTGAGACCGACGAGATGTTGTCACTGGCGCTTTGGAACGGCGGCCCTCCTTGGTAATAGAAGGTCGAACCGACCAGGAAGAAGTCCTTGTTGCTCATGGCCAGGTTGCCGCCACCGTTGCTGTTCTGGCCGAGAGTGGTGGAGCTCTCGAAGTAGCCCTGGGGGCTGGTCGCCTCGATGGTGTCGAGGGGATCGGCGGTGTAGATGGTGCCGTCCGCTCCCTGAGCCGCTTGTGCCGGGTATTCGAACTGGGTGCCCGAGCCGGTGTGGAGCCCGTTGGATTGGTCCTGGGAGGACCCGAACGAGGAGAGGACTGTTCCGGTCGGGCTGATCGTCTCCACGTAGCCGTTGCCCGAGAAGAGCAGGTTTCCGTCCGACTCCTGAGTCACGAAGTCCGAGTTGTCGAACAGTGGAAAGAACCCACTCACCGCTCCGGTGTTGAGATTGACCTGCTCACTTCCCGAGCTGTTCTGGGTCACACTGACCATCAGCTCGAACGCCGCGCCGATGCCCACCGAGAAGATGCCGGTGGGACTGCCGCCTTCGGGATCAACCGACCAGATCACCTGTCCGGTCGGGGATAACTTGTCCATCTTCATCCCGTAATAGCTGGACAGATAGATGTTCCCCGACGGGTCGACGACCGGTTGGGAGGGCGAGTCGCCAGCCGAGAACCCCGGTGGCAACGCAAACGAGCTCACCTCGCTGCCGGACAGGGTGTAGGTGATCAGCTGGCTCGAGTTGAGGACGTACAGGTTGGTCGAGGTGGCGGTGAAGCTGGCCACCCCGCCGGGGGGTGTGACCAGCGTGCTGGTCGGGTTGGCGGGGGGGCTCGGTGCCGGACCCAGGACCTTGGAAGGGTCGGGTGCGTTGCAGATCGGGCTGACCTCGGCGGCGGTCGGCGCCGCCACACCCCCGGGGATCTGGGGCGTGGGGGGGTCGGCGTGCGCGTTGCCCATGAAGACCCCGAGCGCCGACCCCACGACGGTCAACCCAACCAAGACAGAGCCACCGATCCGCCCCGCGCGTGAGGTCAAGATCCGGCTCCCAACCCGCTCCACAAGGTCCCATCGGCGACCTCTCCGGGACCTTGAGCAGAAATACCACACAGACGTACAATTTGACCACGCTGAGTGGCAATACCTCGGGGTTCAGTCGTCAGGCTGAGTCGACTGAGCGCTCCTCCCAGGCGTTCACCGTGGCTTGCGGCCGTCCTCGTCGATCACCTGTTGGTACAGGTCCTCGAGCCGATCGGTGTGGGTAGCGAGCGAAAACCGCTCCTGCTGCCGCCGCCGGAGACCAGCGCCCATCCGCATCCGCAACGACCGGTCACCGCTCAGGGTGACCAGCGCGGCAGCAGCTGCCGCCGGATCACCGGCGGCAAAGAGGGCCCCGTCGTCGCCGACCGTTTCCAGGTGTGCGCCTCCTTTGGCGGCAACCACGGGAATCCCGTGGGCCATCGCCTCCACCACCGACAGCCCGAACGGCTCTCCGGGCGCCGTTGCCAGAAACATCGATGCCTGGCCCAGGAGGTTGTCGGTCCCGGTCACCTGTCCGAGGAAAACGATGCTCTCGGCCACACCGAGTTCGCCGGCCAGCCTGGACAGGGACGGTCGAAGCTCACCGTCCCCGGCGACCACCAGTCGCCACCCCAGGTCTCCGAGGCCGCTCAGCGACCACGCCCTGACACCCACCTCGGGCGCTTTTTCGGAATTGAGCCGTTGCATCATCACTGCCGTATTCGACTGAAGCTCGGCTTGGGCCTGATCAGGTACCCCGTTGGGGATGAGGATGGACGTGCCACCGATCCGATCGGCCACGAATTTGCTGATGGCGATGTCACGGGAAATGGCTCGACTGGTCACTCGACTGAGCGCCCGTACCGCCGGGTTCGAACCGCGATCGTGGGCAAAGTGTCTGGTGGCAACCAGGGGTGCCCGTTGCCGCGGGCGAGCCAGCCACGCTGCAACTTCTGCAGCGGTCATGTGGACGTGCACGATGTCCGCCCGCCGGCTCCGTGCGAGGGCAATGGCGGCCCTGATCAACGTGTCGGCCGGACGGTTCTCGACGTCGGCCGCCAACTCCTCGCGCATCCGCGATGGATCCCCACCGATGGTGGTGACCTGGTGACCGCGGGCGGACAGTTCGTTGACCACTTGGCATACGTACCGCTCCACGCCGGCAAAGGCGTTTGTCACCACGACATGCACAATGGAGAGGTGCCGACGATCGGTAGGTGTCACCGTCGCGACTCGACCACGCACGGACCTTGCCGGTAGAGACGGAATCTGAAGGCTGCCGAGCGGCCCCGTGGCCCGGACAGGATGAGACGACGGAGGAGCGCCCCCGCCATCATTCCCCAGCGATAGATCTGCCATCCGAGAGAGCCGTGGTGTTTGCGGATGTACCGTTCCTGCGACGCATGGAAGTGGACACTGCGTTCTATGGAATCGCCGCCGGTGCCGGCACCGATGTGGGTGGCGGTAGCTCCGGGGCAATACGCCATCGTCCATCCCAGGTCGTGGGCGCGACGCTGCCAGTCCGCCTCTTCGGCGTAGAGGAAGAATTGCTCGTCCAGCTCGCCCACCTCGGACAGCGCGGTGGCCCGGACCAGCAGAATCGATCCGATCATGAAGTCCTTGCTCCGACGGAGTCGGCCGAGGCCGATGGCCTCCACCCAAGCTCCGAGCGGAGTAGGGAACGGCCAGCCGACCCGAGCGGGGTCGGTTCCGGTGGGGTCGACCTGGGACGGGGCTGCGCAGGCCAGATCGTCCCGATGGTGGAGGCATCGGTGCAGATCTGACACGCAGTGGAGGGTGACCGTGGCGTCCGGATTGACCAGGAGAACGTCGTAGTCGGGCCGGTGTCGCCGTGCCAGTCCCAGGTTGACTCCGGCAGCAAAGCCCAGGTTGCGTCCCGGATCGACGTAGTGAGCGCGGTGTCCTTCGCTGACTGTCCGAACCCGTTCATCGGACGAGTTGTCCACCACGGTGACGGGAATCTCATTCCCCAGAACGGTCAGGCATTCCTCCAGCAATTCCGGCGCACCGAAGGCCACGACGATGGCCTCCACCTCGAGAGACGTCCGTGCTTCCGTGTTGCTCAATGTGCTTGAGCTTCGGCACCCGGCATTGCGGTCGGTGCGATCGCCCCGACACTCATTGCTTGTAGGCGTAGGACCGATAGGCATCGGAAGAACTGCGCCGCACCCGGTTGAGAGCAATCCCCAACACGTGACAGTTGGTGGCGTTGAGTCGGCGCACAGTTCGCTCGAGATCGCCCCGATCTGTCCGACCTTCTGAGGCAACGATCACCGCGTTTCGAGCCAAGCTACCGATGATCGCGGTGTCCGGCACCGACAGGATCGGTGGGGTATCCAAAAGGACGATGTCTGCCAACAGGAGGAGTTGGTCGAGCACCGGCTGCATACCGGGGCTCCCGAACAGCTCGCTGGGATTGTCCAGTTTGGTCCCAGCTGGCAGCAATTGAAGGCCCCAGATACCGGTCTCCACGACGAGAGAGGCCACCGAAGGCTGGTCGGCGACGGCTGCGATCTCACTCTGGTTCCGCATCGTGTTGCTTCGCTGGATGCCCGGCACCCGGCGATCGCCAACCTTGTTCGGAGCTTCCTTCTCTTCGCGGGAAACCCGCGGCCGGTCGTCGATATCCGGCTTCTTCCAGTTCGCTCTGATCAGATCGGCGAGGCCGGGGCGCCCGGTCACCTGTAGTCCGAAGATCTCCTCGAGCCTCGGTCGACGGAAGTCGGCCGAGACCACGATGACCTTGCTTCCGCTCATCGCCCACGCGGCGGCCAGATTGGCCGTCACAAACGTCTTTCCGTCTCCCGGTTCCGGGCTGGTGATCACGATGAGCGGACAGGGTGTCTCGTCGAGGATCACCCTCAGACTGGTACGCAGTTCGCGCACCGACTCCGCCATTGCGGACTGGGGCGCCTGCACCATGGCGATGGACACCGTGCCCGAGCGAACTTCGGAGTCTTCGGGTATCTCAGCCAGGATCGGCGATTCGGTCACCGATTCGATGTCAGGGGATCTCCGGAGCCGGGTGTCGAACTGGTCGCGTGCCAAGGCGATCCCGCAGCCCACCAGGAGTCCGGCGACCAGGCCGATGACACCGAGTGTGGATTTGCTCAGCCCCGCCGGCGACGTCGGAAGTTGCGCCGCCACCTGGATGCTGGCGTACGGCTCTCCCAACAGGATGTTCTCCTGTTCGGTCTGCAGCGAACTGGCAGTCTGGGTGAGTGCGGCGATCTGGGCGGTGGTCAACGGTGTGACCGGCTCGGCCTCGAGTGCGGCGAGCTTGGTGTCCAGTCCGTTCAGGACGACATCGATCTTGGCGCTCTGGGCCTGAACCAGTGACTGGGTCTGGTTCACGAAGGCCTCCGAATACGCCTTGGCCACCGCTTGTGCCTGCTCAGGACTGGACGCGGTCGCGGTGATCGTCAGGGCCCCGGATGTGGGGTCGACCGTGCCGGTGACCTCCGAGGCGACCGCGTCCACGTTGGGATCACCAAGAATCTTGGCCGCCCCGAGCTGCACGGCGGTGCTGCCCAGGGATTGCACCGGATCGGGAAGGGTCACCGGTGTCGCCGATTGGCCGGTTTGGCTGGATGCGCTGTTGATCTGGATGAGCGCCGTCGACTTGTACATCGGGGTCTGCAGCTTCGAATAGGCGAGGGCTGCGGCGACCGCCACGACAACGCTGACCACGATGGTCAGTCGTCTTCGCCACAGCGTCGACAGGAATTCGGGGAACGTCAAGGGACCATTTCTTTCAGTGGGCAGGATCGGTGAGGTCGAGGATAGGGCGTACGGTGCGTCCCAGGCATTATCCACCCACGGTTGGTCACCACCGGGACGATCCTCCGAAATTGTGGCCTCGGCGGGTCACCCCAGGGCCGGTGGGAACCGACCACCGAACAGGTGGGCTCGGAGTCCTGCCCCGTGTGGTCTGTGGCGCCCCCCGGGTTCTTCATGGCCATGTCCGTTCTCTTACTGCCTGCCAGCGATCCTCCGACCCCAGCCCAACCGGGGCTGTCCTGGTGTTTGGGATTGTACTTACCGTCGACATCGGGCCTTCAGTTCTTGAGAACGAAATGCCGAAGTCGTAGGGGTACGCGATCCGGCCGCTACGCTAAGGGGCTGCCGTCACTGGAGCACTCGAGGTCCGATGAGCCGATGGATGTCCGCATGCTGAGCCGGATCCGAGCTCAGGGCCAGGCCCGGTTGGCCGAGATCCGACGCCTCGCCAGGCGGGGAAGGACCTCGCTGGTATGGGCGGCTGTCTGGGCGTCCACCGTGATGGTGGCGGCAGTGGTCGGTGCTGCTTCTGTCGGGCACCGCAAGATCAGTTTGGCGCTGGGCGTAGCGGTGCTGACCCTCGGAATATTTGCCGCCGACCCCCTCTTGCTGGTGGTGCTGGCGCTTCCTGGTTCCATGCTCATCCAGCGGATCGGCGGCAGCACCAACTTCAGCGCTGCTGATCTCCTGGCTTTCGTCGGGGGGGTGGTGTGCCTGTTCCATGTCCGATGGAGCCAGGCTCGCTACCTGCGGCAATTCCTCAGCGGTGTGATCTGGTACCAGGCAATCCTCATTCTGGTGGTGATCGCGCATCCCAACCGCTACAACATCGTCGAATGGTTCCACCGTTTCTCCTATCTGGGGGCCACCGTGCTCTGCGGGTGGGTGATCGCCACCTACGGGCGCACCCGCCAGGCCTTCCGCCTGTTCCTCGGCGGAGCATCGCTGCTGGCACTGCTGGCCATCGAGCACTCGATCACCTCCCACTTCCAACCCGCACAGTGGTCGGGATACCAGAAGAACACCGTCGGAGCGATCATGTGGGTGGCCATCGTGGTCGCCCAGGTCAACCCACCGTGGTCGGGGGTGAGCCGATTCCAGGCCAGGATCACCAAGTACCTGTGCCTGTTCGGCCTGTTGGCTTCCCAATCGCGGCAAGCCGCCATTTTGATGGTCCTCGCCCTCGGTGTGGCATTCCTCCTCAATCCAGAGCTCCGGAGGCGGGCGAAACTCATCGCGCTCGGATCGGTGCCCGTCATCCTCCTCGTCTATTACAGCTTTTCCAACGCGGCACGAAACAACCCGAGGTTCAATTCGGTTTCCATTCGGGAGGGCCAATACAGTCTGGCCATCCACGTCTGGCATCTGAGTCCGATCTTCGGTGAGGGGATGCGCTTCTACGATCTGCCCCAGTGGTTGTATGTGACCGCACCGCCCAATGTGGTCATCGACAACCTGGCCTCCACCGGCATCGTCGGGTCGGTGGCGTTCGTCTTTTTGGTCTGGGTGACGGTACGCACGATGATCAGACTTCCGTACGCCCTGGGCACGCTCGGACTGTGCGTTCTCATCGGGCACTACGTCGACGGGCTGTTCGACATCTTCTGGCTCGGCGGTCCGAGCGGTGCCCCCTACATCATCTGCGGTATCTCCTTGGGTATGGCCGATCTGGATCTCGTCCGGAGAAAGAAAGCCGATCTTGCCTCCGCCGCCAATGGAGAAACGGTTGCCGGCAGGGTCCGCGGGTCCGCCGGCGTGGGTTTGCGGAGGACCGTGAGCCACTCCATTCGGGACGGCCTGTCCCGCGCCACCGGTGCGATGGCCCGAACCCTTCCCGCCGGCTGATTTCCGCTGTTGGGACGGTCTCGGCTGCCGGCAGGAGCGGTCCCCCGTTGACCCGGGATCGGGATTCGGGCCGTTCCCGCGTCGCTCCTACCCGATCGGCCGTTTCAGATGTGCCGTCGGCGTGCCGATGAACCTCGAGTGTCCAGGCAGTCGCATGGGGTAGCTGGCCCGGCCGAAGCGCGGTCGGGTCGGGCGGGGTCCTCGTGCTCGGTAGTGGTTCGCGACGAGCAGGTGCGCGGGGCCGGGCAGCGGATCGAGGTGCCATCCGAGCTGCTGGAGGATCTCTACGACCCCGGTTTGATCATCACCCGTGGCTATGTGGGCCCCGACCGACGGCAACAGCGGAGAACCCCGAGCTCGTCCCGGTCGACGACCACCGCTCACCGGTCCGGGCAGCTCGCATGGGGGACAGTTCTGGGCATGTTGATAACCGTGTCCTGTGTGGCGCTCGCCGTGGCGGTATTCCATCCCGCGGCGCTGGCCTCGTCAGCCGCGTCGGCCTCGACCGGGCAGGCGGAACCGGCGAGATCACCCGGCCCGGCGAGTCGTTCCGCCCGTGTCCCACGGGCTCCGCGTGTCCCACGGGCTCCGCGTGTCCCACGGGCTCCGCGTGTCCCACGGATCCGCCCGACTCGGGCGGCGACCGCGCCTGCGAATGCAGCCACACCCGCCGCACAATGTGGGGCCAATTCGGCCATGGCCCCGGCGCCGCGCTGCTGGCGACACCAAGAAGCGATCGTTCGGCGTTCGCAGCGGGCCGCCCAGCGCGCGGACCGGGTGCTGGTTCGCGCACAACGCAGGATCTCGAAGTACGCCCCGAGCACCGCCAGCGCCCTGACGCCGAAGACCTGAGCACCGCCACCCCACCCATCTACGGATCGGCATCTGGCTGCTTCAGCTGTGCCGGGAACATGCCGATCTACCGTCATGGATTCACTGCTGTCGGAGGATGCGACCGCCTCCGCCCACGAGGCGCCCCCGGCGCCGTCCTGGGACCAGCTCTACCAGGGAGAAGTCGGCACCGGCCCCGGCGAGGAAGAGCTCCACGCCGCCTTCCGGGATGAGCTCGATCGCCCCGGGCTGGTTCTCTCCCCTGACTACATCGGACCCGACCGCCGGGCTCCGGGCTTGCGGGCGCGGCTGGCTCGAGCCACCTTCCGACAGCGACGCTCGGTGTTCAGCCTGGAATTCGCCGTGCTCGGGATCGCGGTCGTGGCGGTTTTGGCCTCGCTCTTGCTGGTCGACCCAGGCGCCGGTCGGTCGGGAACGGCGTCGGCGTCGGCGGCCCGGTCCGATGCCCGGGTAGCCACCACCCCACGGGCGGCGACCACTGCACCGGCGCCCACCACCACCGCTCCGGCACCGACCACCACCGCACCCCCGCCGACCACCACCGCGCCGGCACCCACCACCACCGCACCCACGGCGGCGGCGGCTCCATCGGCACCGGCGGCCGCAGTGACCCCGGCCGCGGTTCCGGTCACCCCGGCACCCGCCCCGGCCGCACTCACCCCCTCCCAACTCGGTTCTCAGGCGTTGGCCCTGGTCCGCTATCCGTGGCAGAGCATCCCCGGCTACAGCATTCAGTTCCTACCCATCTCCGACGCACCGTCGGCAGGCTTCTACGGCAACACCACCTTCACCTGGGGCCAACCGGGCGGTACCTCGATCCTCTACGTCTATCCGGGAGAGACCGTGGAGCGCTTGGCGGGTATCACTGCCTTCGAGATCGCGCATGAAGTCGACGCCGCGGCGGTGGAACCCCAGGGCGGTGAAGCCCAGATCGAGAACATCCTGAACATCCACCCGGCGAGTTGGGCCCCCGATTGCGACTGCGCGGAGCAAGGGTTCCTCTCGGGGTGGTATGCCGCAGCCTTCTCCAATTACTGGTCCCCGGGGGTTGGTGACTGGAGCACGATCGCACCGCAGCCAACCGGCGCTGTTCTGGCCGCCGTCGAACCGTGGCTGAATCCATCCATCTCCTAAAAGAGTGAACCGTGCGCATCCTGCTGCTTTCCATGCTGTTACCGTCCGTTGTATCGGCAGCAATGTCCGATGATCGTGGGTCCAGTGTCGATCGAAGACCATCATGCGAATAGCCCTCATTCCCAGTTCGTACCCTCCCGCACTCGGCGGTGTGGAGGAACTGACGCGGTACCTGGCGCTCGCCCTCTGCGACGCCGGCGACCAAGTCGAGGTATGGACCCTTCTGGGTGATGACTCGTCGCCCGAATCGGTGGAGATCCGGGATGGCCTCGTCGTCCGCAGGTTGCCCATGCCGTTGCCCGCCACCAACTGGCCGGCGATCCGCCGCACCGCGGTCACCGGTCCACGCACGCTGCGGTCGTTGCGGAGCGCAGTGGCTGCTTTTCGCCCCGACCTCCTCCATGTCCAGTGCTTCGGTCCCAACGGTGCCTACGCCACCGCGCTGGCTCGGCTCACCGGACTGCCCCTGGTGGTCACGCTCCAGGGCGAGACGGTGATGGACGACACCGACATCTTTGACAGTTCCCGCTCACTGCGCGCATCCCTGCGTGCGGGTCTTCGCAGGGCTGCCGCGGTCACCGGCTGCTCGGCGTTCACACTCGCCGATGCCGAGGAGCGGTTCGGTTTGAGACCCGGACGGGGCCAGGTCATCTTCAACGGGGTCGCCCTCGATGGTGGCGATGGTGCCGACCCAGTCTCGACCCGATCGATCCGGGTGTCCCATGACCTCAACCGCCCCTATATCTTCGCGCTGGGCCGGGTCGTGGAGAAGAAGGGATTCGACCTGCTGATCGCCGCCTACGCGGCCATGGATGAACGATTCCGGACGGCCGATCTGGTCATTGCCGGCGACGGTCCCGACCTCGACGGGCTCCGGCAGCGGGCCACCGGACTCGGTGTCGATGGATCGGTTCACTTCGTGGGCAGGTTGGACCGCCATGCGGTTGCCGACGCCATGTCCGGTGCGGCGATGTTTGTGATGCCCAGTCGGCTGGAGCCCTTCGGGATCGTGGTGCTCGAGGCTTGGCGTGCCGGTATCCCGGTGGTAGCCACCAATCACGGTGGCCCCCCAGAGTTCGTGCGTGACGGGCAGGACGGCGTGTTGGTAGACCCGTTCGACGCCGGTGAGTTCAGCCGGACCCTCGAGCATCTGATGGCCGATCCCCAATTGCGGCACGCGATCGCCGCAGCCGGACGCGCCCGTGTCGGTCAGTTCGGTTGGTCGAGGATCGCCGATGAGTACCGGAACGTGTACTCGTCGATCAGCGCGCCGAGGGTAGGCGACCCTCTCCCTCGGAGCGCGACCGCCCGTTCATCGCAAGAGGAATGGGTCCGATGAGCACCGTCCCGCCGATCCTCTTGTCGGACGTCGACGCCTGGATCTCCGATGCGTTCCCGTATCTTGCAACGGAGACTGACGGAAGGGACGGGGCATCGTTGCTCCGGGTGGGCGTCGACCTGGTGTCGGTCTCCGACGTGATCGAGTCTGTTGAACGCTTCGGCGATCGCTATACGAATCGGATGTTCACCCCCCACGAAATCGGCTGCTGCCAGTCGAGCAACAATCGTGAGCTGTCTATCCCCGAGTACTCATTCGAATCCCTGGCCGCTCGCTTTGCGGCCAAGGAGGCGACGCTGAAGGTGCTGCGTCCGGTGGGACCCCGGCCGGCGTGGTGCGACATCGAAGTGTACCGGGCCGACAGTGGCTGGTGCGATATCCGGCTCACTGGTCGGGCTGCCGCCATGGCCGCTGATGCCGGCATCGAGGAGTGGGCAGTCAGTCTCACCCACCATGCGTCAATGGCCGCTGCAGTAGTGATAGGGATATGCCGTCCGGCAGTGCCGCTCCGCTCTGAGAGCGTGCATTGGGGACAGCAAGGAATCCGGCACGACGGCGAGCGGGAGGGAGTTGACGATGGACGAGACTATTCGATCAGTTCTGGCTGAACATGGCCGGCTGGCCGTGGATGCCAACTCCATCGATGAGACCACCGACCTGTTCGATGTGGGGATGACGTCGCACGCCAGCGTCAACGTGATGCTGGCGTTGGAGGATGCCTTTGACATCGAGTTTCCCGAGAGCATGTTGAAGAAGTCCACCTTCGAGTCGATCGCCGCCATTCGGGCAGGTCTGCTCCAGGTCACCGCGGAGTAGTCGCGATGACCCTGGCTCCCGCCCCGATGACCCTTCGGGACCCGATTCCGTGCCCGTGGGGAGGGTCCGGGGCTCTTCCGGTGGCGTCTGGGCGGTGCCGAAGCGGAAATTCACGGTTGTGTAGGGCATTGTGCTGCGTTTAACATGGGACCGCTTTGGCGGAATTGATTGTGGTGGCTGATCTTCCGAGGTTTCGGAAGGGGGTCAGCGGATGACCGGTGCAGGAAAGGGCAGGCCGGCTGGGATGGCGATACTTGATACCGAAGCGGACGAGATGCCCCTGGTTGTCGAGGAGCCGTCGCCATCCAGTGTGGGGCCGCGGGCCGAACCGGTTGCACTCGATGAGAAAATTGCCCTAGCCGGGGAATTCGACCTTGATCAGGAAATTGCCGGCGGCGACCCCGCCATCACCCGTGTCCGCCGCCACGCCCTCCGGCGTCTGCTGATTGCGGACACGTTCGGACTGGCCTTTGCCGCGCTCCTCGGCCCATTGCTGGTGTCGGCGATCTCCAGCAACCCGGACAGTGCGGCCAGTCGCGGGGCGGTCATCGACCTGGTCGACCTGGCCGTCATCCCGATGTTCATCGCTGTCTTCGCGCTCTACGGGTTGTACCGGGGAGTGACCCGGCGGCTGACCAACAGCGTGTTCTCCGACTTGCGGAACATCGCCCATGCGCTGATCATCGGAGGGTTCCTCTACGCCATCGTTGCCTACGCACTGAGAAAGATCTCTGGTCTCGAATCGCTGACCGTGGGCAAGGTGGTCGCCATGTGTGTGGTGGCGGTGATCGCCGTTCCGTTGGCCCGGGTCGTTGCCTTCGGGATACTCGGTCGCAGCGCCGTCGGCTCGGTTCCGGTCATCGTGGTTGGCACCGGCAAGCTGGCCCAGACGGTCGCCAGCCATCTGCGTGCCCACTCCAGCGTCAGCTTCGTTGGATTCGTCGACGACAGTCCTCTGGGCAGGGGTGACGTTCTCGGCGAGCTCGAGGACCTCCCCGCGTTGTGCCGGCAGTACGGCGTCGCACGGGTGGTGGTCTGTTTCTCGCGCACCCATCCCGAGCGCACCACCGAGATGCTCAAAGGTTTGGCCGGCCAGGTGAGCGTGTCCATCGTGCCCAGGTATTACGAGTTGATCACCAGTCGATCACACGTGGAGGATCTGTCCGGGCTGCCCATGTTGGACATCGCACCGGCGTCACTCTCGCTGGGCTCGCGATTCCTGAAGCGTTCCTTCGACATCGTGGCGTCTTCGCTGATCCTGTTGGTCGCCTCCCCCTTCTTCGTCGTGGTCGCCGTGATCATCAAGGCGACCAGCGCCGGACCGGTCTTCTTCCGCCAGGTACGAACCGGGCGCAACGAGGTGCCGTTCTCGATGATGAAGTTCCGCACCATGTACCGCGACGCGGAGGAACGCCGTGGCGAGCTCGAACACCTCAACGAAGTCGATGGGCCCTTGTTCAAGGTGCAGAACGATCCCCGGGTCACCCGGGTGGGTCGCTTTCTGCGACGGACCAGTCTTGACGAGTTCCCCCAGCTCATCAACGTATGGAACGGCACCATGTCGCTGGTGGGTCCCCGGCCGTTCGTGGTTCACGAGGCCATGAGGATCGAAGGATGGGCCCGCAAACGATTCGAGGCCCGTCCCGGCATGACCGGCCTGTGGCAGGTGTCGGGACGGAACGAGCTCTCTCATCTCGAGCTGTGTCGCCTCGACTATCTCTACGTGGCGTCCTGGTCGTTCTGGTGGGACATGAAGATTCTGTGGGAGACGCCGGTAACCATGTTCCGGGGCCGCGGCGCCTCCTGATCGCGCCGGCAGGGTCAGTACGCGCCGAACTCTTCGGCCACCACCGCCTGCATCCGCTCGACGAACCGCTGGGTGGCGTACTTCTGGGTATTGGCTACCAGCGCCTCCGGGGACCAGGTGGAAGTGCTCAGCTCGTCCACCGCCGCCGCGATGAGGCGGGGATCGGGTTGGTCGAAGAACACGCCGGTAGTCCCTTCGACGATGGTGTCCAAATAGCCGCCCCAACGCAGCGCCGCGGTGGGCTTTCCGAATCCGGCCGCTTCAACCGGGGTCAGTCCGAAGTCCTCGTAGGAGGCGGCCACCAGGCCGGTCGATGACGCGTAGAGCCAACGGAGCGCTGCGTCGGTGACCCGGCCGAGCACGGTCACGTTTGGTGGTGCGGTGGAGATGATCCGATCAGCCAGTGGCCCGCTTCCCACCACCACCAGGCGTTGATCGGGGAGATGCCCGAATGCGGCCGTCACCGCTTCGACATTCTTGTAGGGCAGCAGCCGGGAGACGCACAGCATGAAGTCGGGCTCGAGTCCGAGGACGGGTTCGCGGGTTCCCAGACGGTCGACCTCCACGGGCGGGGGCACCACCTCGGCTTCGATCCCGTAGAGCTCGGTCACCCGCTGACGAACGGCGGTCGAGTTGACCAGATAGCGGTGGGCTGAAGCGGCTGCCCGGTGGTCCCAGCTGCGCAATGCCGGGGCGAGCAGGGACAGCAGGAGGGACGACGGCCGATTCCGTCGCTCCAGATAGCGGTCGGATTGGTACAGCCACCGGGCCGGCGTGTGGCAGTAGACGACCTTGTGACCGGTTGTCTGCGCACCGTGGGCCCAGCCACTCGACGAGCAGACAACCACCGGTGCGTCCAATCGGAGCCGGGAGAACGCCGGAGCGAGAACGGGAAGGGCCAGGCGATGGTGGGTGCGCAATGCCTTCACCCGATTGACGGGAAGGGGGTGGACGTCGAGGTCTGCAAACTCGGGGAAGGTGGCATCGGGATCATAGAGGGACGTGTGGATGGGTGCCGCCGGAAATGCGGCAGCCAGCGCGAGAACCACTCGCTCCGCGCCTCCTCGTTGGGTGAGGTAGTCGTGGACTAGGGCCACACGGTCGGGGTCGGTCACCAGCCTCCTCTCGAGGGTCAGGGTGTGACGAGCCCCCGGCCAACGCTCCACGCACTGGGCTCCGAGCGTACGCGCCGGAGCCGACCGGGGTAGCCATGATCGGCTGGTGACAGTGGCGGAGGGCCGAACCAACGGTGGTGCCGGCAGGGCCGAGGCGGGAGCTCGCCGCCAGACCGGTACAATCCGCTCGTCAAGTTCCTCTTTGTCTGCACCGCCAATATCTGCCGGTCTCCGATGGCGGCCGCCCTCTTCACCGGACAGATCGAACACCTCGCCGAATCGAGCGAGGTTTCCTCGGCAGGTCTGAGCGTCGACGAGATCGACGGCTCGGACGTCCCTCCTGAGGTGCTGGAGGTGATGGCACCGTACGGAATCGACCTCCGGGGCCACCACAGCCGGGCGCTGACCCCGTCGATGCTGATCGAGTCCGATCTGGTCATCGGGATGAGCCGGCGACACGTCCAAGAGGCCGTCCTTCTCGACCCTCCGTGCTGGCCCAAGGCCTTCACGCTGAAAGAACTGGTGCGCCGGGGCGCCCTCGCCGGTCCCCGTCGTCCGGACCAGGGAATCCGCTCCTGGATCGACTCGGTCCACGGGGACAGGTCACGCGCTTCGCTCGTCCACCGGTCGACTGCGGACGAAGTGACCGACCCCTACGGTGCCAGCCTCGATCGTTACCGGTCGACCGCCGACGAGCTGAGCCGGCTGACCGGCCAACTGACCGGTCTCCTCTGGTCCGAACAGGTCGAAGCCCTCGGAGGCTGACCGTTGCCGACCGCGGCCGGTCGGGCTCTGGAGATGTGCAGTGCCGGGGGTGAGATGCGATCATGGTCCGGTGATCGACGGCTGCGAGATCAGGGAGATGCCCGATGGGGGGAGGGAGTTCTTGCTCGATGAGCCCGTCCTCTCGTTCATCCGCATCGACCAGCACTCGACCCTCCAGTTCGGAGAGACCGAGGTGGTGATCGGCAGTCCCTTTGTTGTGGAGATGCACGGCGTCGTCCATCATCTCGACCCGAAGCGGTGGGATGCCCTGGGACCGTTGGTCGCTCTCTATCCGGGGGAGCTGCGCTGGCTGTGGACTTCGGCCGAGGGGAAGTTGACCGCCGTATTCCGCTCCGGAGCAAAGGTGACCGTAACTCCCGACGCGATCACCAAAGCGTGGTCGGTGGGGAGCGTCTACTGCATGCCGGGGGGCCCGGCCTGAGCCAGGGCCTGGTCAGGCCAGCAGCTCGGGGTGGCGGGCGGCGACCATCCGCTGCATTCCCTCCCGCCAGTCGACGCCGGTGGTCCCGACCAGTTGGTGCATTCGGGTCAGGTCGACCTGCACGCTGTCGATGGTGTCCGGGGTGGCTGCGAAGCGGGCGGGAACCCCGGTCAGCTCCGAGAGGTAGCCGCACCACTCTTCGATGCTCACGGCTTGATCGCCGCCCCAGTTGACGGTGGTGGCCGGCACCCCGGCCGCGCCGAGCAGTGCCGGGATCATCGCGATGATGTCGTCCTGGTGGAGCGGGTGATAGACGCTCGGGGCGTCGACATGCACAGGGATCTCGCTGCCATTGAGCATCATCTCGAGGTGGATGGCCGGCCATCCACCTCGGTCGCCATAGGGCACCGACAGCCGGGCCACCGTGGTAGGTAGTCCAAACCGTTCCGCCGCCCACCGGGCGGTGGATTCAGCAGCGATCTTGCAAATGCTGTACGTGCGCAGGAAGGGCCAGACGCCGTGATTGTCCCCGAGCGGGTCTTCCTCGGCGAAGACGTGATGGCCCATGGGCTTGTAGACCCCGGTGGTCGAACAGTGGAGAAAGCCGGTGGCCCGCTGATGGTGCTCCATCAACCAGGCCAGTCCGCCGCTGTTGGCCCGCAGATCGCGGTCCCAGTCGTTGGATTTGGACACGGCAAAATGAAGGACGTAGTCGGCGTCGGCGGGGAGCGCGCCCACCTCTCCCGAGCCCAGGTCGATCGGGACGCAGCGGACCCCCGCCTTCTCCAGCCGATCACGGGCGGCGGGGTCTTTGAAACGGGCCGCTCCGGTCACCTCGTTGTGCTCGGCCAGGGCCACGGCCACCGGCTCTGCCACCTGGCCGGTGACGCCGGTGATCACGATGGACTTGCCGGACAGGGGTTCGGACGGAGAGGGCGGGCTCATTCGGAGGGAGGCCGATTTCGGCGGTCGGGCCGAAACGTCGGCGCCGGCAGATGCTAGCGGCTGGTCCGGACCGGCGAGGATGGCAGACCCCGCCCACCTGGCGTCGAGCCTCTGGAATGTGCCGTTCGATGTGGACACCACCGGTTCTGGTGGGTCATACTGTCTGTTCCGCCTGGAATTCGTCGGTTGCCGCATTTTCCCTGGTCGCCGGCGTGTGAACTGTGCGGTTTGATCAGAAATCCGAACAGTAGCTAGGAAGTGACGTTCCCATGAGTGCCACCTGGCGCAAGCACGCAGCCTGCCGGGGCATCGATCCAGATGTGTTCTACCCGAACTCCGACGAGGAGGCCGGTGAGGCCAAGGCCGTCTGCGATCAGTGCGCAGTTCGAGAGTCGTGTCTCGAGCATGCCCTGGCCAATCGGGAGCGTGAGGGGATCTGGGGTGGGACCACCGAGCGGGAGCGGCGACGGATCCACCGTCAGCGCCGCAAGTCTGCCTGACCCTGCCCATCGACCGCCGCGGGCCCCTGCGATCCGGCGCGGCCGTCCGCCATTCTCCGGTCCTCCCCTTTCGGAGGGCAGCTCTGCCCCTGAGGGTCTGGTCGGCCCCGCGGAACTCCGCTCCCCGATGGAGGACCTTTGGGCGGTGCTGCGCGCCCACCAGCCCGGCGACCCCCGGGAATCGCTCTCGGTGAGCATCATGGCTGCTGAGTTGGAGCGCCTCGACCGTCCCTTCGACCAGGAAGCCGACCTCACCCACGTCACCGCGTCGGCCATCGTGGTCGGCGAACCGGGGATCGTCCTCCACCGCCACCGCCGTCTGCACCGGTGGCTGCAACCCGGAGGCCACCTGGAACCCGGTGAGTCCCCAGCGGAGGCGGCGATCCGGGAAACCGTGGAGGAGACCGGCCTGGACGTGGCCCATCCGCAGGCGGGACCGACCATGATCCACGTGGATGTACACCGGGCGGCCAAGGATCATGTTCACTTGGACCTTCGATATCTGTTGTGGGCTCCCGACCACGATCCGAATCCAGGGCCGGGGGAGAGCCAAGAGGTGGCCTGGTTCACCTGGGAGGAGGGCCAGGCTCTGGCCGACGACGCCCTGGCCGGCGCCCTCCGGTCGGCCCGTAGGCTGATCGGGTCCTCACCGGAGTGGAGGGTCGCCAACCGGTCGGACCAGAGGAGTGGGAGCGCAGAGAGATGACCGAGCCGATGGTCACGCTGATGGAGGTCCAGGAGCATGACACCACCCTCGATCAGCTGCGGCACCGTGTCGCCACGCTGCCCGAGCGGGCCGAGTTGCATGACGTGGGCCGGCGCCGTCACGCTCTCGACATCGCGCTCGCCGATGTCCAGACCCAGGTGGATGACCTGTCCAACCGTCAACGCCAATTGGAGGAGCGGATCGCGGCCGCCGCCCAGCGTCGACACGAGATCGAACAGAGGATGCTGACCGGGGAAGTCACCGCTTCCCGAGACCTGCAGGCGATGGATGCCGAGGTCCATCATCTGAGCTCCCGCCAGCAGCAATTCGAAGAAGAGGAGATGACCCTTCTCGAAGAGGAGGAGCCGCTGGATGCAGTGCTGGTCGAGCACCGGACGGGATCCGATGCCCTCGCCGCAGAAGTGGCTCGGCTCGAGGCCGCCATCGCCGAGGCGGAGAGTCAGATCGCGGTGGAAATCGCCGCCGAGGAAGCACGGCGCGCCGAGAGCGCCGCTCGACTGCCCAACGAGCTGGCCCAGCGTTACGAGGCCCTGCGGTCCCGGATGGGCGGGGTGGGAGCGGCCAGGTTGGTGGGGGACCGTTGCGACGGCTGCCACCTGACCCTGCCTTCGGTCGAGGTCGAGCGAATCCGGCTCCTCCCGCCCGGCGAGATCGCAACTTGTGACCAGTGCGACCGAATCCTGGTGCATTGAGACTTGTGCTCACCGGTGCGCGCCGCTCATGTTGATCCTGGTTCGTCACGGAGAATCGACAGGAAATGCCGACGGCTTGCTACTGGGCCGGATCGATGCACCCCTGACCGAACGGGGGTTGGTCCAGGCTCGAACCCTCGGGCCGGTCGTCGCCGGTGCCAGTCGGGTGATCTCCAGCCCGTTGTCACGAGCACGGGACACCGCCGAGGCCCTGGGCACAGGGCTCGATGTCGAGATCGATGACCGATGGATCGAAATCGACTATGGCGACTTTGACGGTCAGCCACTGGGGTCGGTTCCCGCCGAGGTGTGGACACGATGGAGGTCCGATCCGGACTATCGGCCACCGGGTGGCGAGACACTCACCGAAGCAGGCCTGCGGGTCCGTGAAGCCTGCGAGGAGCTGTTCGCCCATGAGGGGGAGGGAGCCCGGGGCCCGGATCCGGTGGTGGTGGTGAGCCACGTCTCGCCGATCAAGGCCGCGACGTGTTGGGCGCTCGGCCTCGGGGACCATGGCGCGTGGCGGCTCTACCTGGCGACCGCCTCGGCGACCCGGGTGGGCTGGGGGGTCGACGGTCCGGTGCTCAACCGTTTCAACGAGACACCTTGGTCGGAGACCCGCTGATCGGATGGACGAGCAGCCGGGTCACGAACACGGCCATGGCCAGCTCTGCTGCCGTGGCCGACCGTACCGGACGGTTGCGGAGCACGTCCCAGGTTCGCCAGCTGGTGACCAGGTCGATGTGCTCGAGGAGAAGAGGGGGGTCGCGGCCATCGGATGAGATCTCGGGGCCGAAGGTGGCCGCCACCTGTCGTTGAAGGAACGATTCGAGGTCCCACAGCACCTGGTTCAGCTCGGGCGAAGACCCGGCCCTCACCTGCGCCACCCGGATGAGAGGACCGATGGCTTCGAAGAACTGGCGACGTTGGCGACAAACCGCCCGTATGCGCGCCTCGACCGGTCCTTTCGGTGGGACCATGGCGACCAGTTGGCGATGGCGTGAGACGAGCAGGGCAGCGGCGAGTCCGAACAGGGCGTCGATCTGAAAGTGATTGAAAACGGTCCGAAGCGAGGTGCCCGCTCTGTCGGCGACCTGGCTGACCGTCGGTCGCGAGTTTTCTTCCATGATCAGTTCGATCATCGCCTCGCACAGGATCGTGCGAGTGTGGTCGCCGCGAGCCACACGACGGTCGGGCGACGCGTTGATCGAAGGTGAGGAGTCGGCCGCTCCGGGCGGGTCGCTCCTGCCCGACATCAATCGATCCCCGTCACCCCGTCCCCATCCCTGTCCCGGTCACCAGCTCAGCCTAGGTGAGCGCGCGCGGCGGTTCCGGTGGCGTGGGCCATTGGGCCGGTTTTCGGCCCGAAGCGTGGTGCTCTCCCGTCGGAGGGTGAGCGTTTCCGCTCGGACCCTCGTTCAGCGCGGTGGTAGCCGGGAAAGACCGTCTTTGACCGGTCGCCCTCCCTTGATGATGGCGACAAGATTGATCCGGTCTTCAAGCACCCTGATGTCGTCGAGCGGGTTGCCTTCGACAACCAAGAGATCGGCGAGCTTCCCCACCGCTATGGTCCCGAGCTCGTCGCCCCGGCCCATCAATTCAGCACCGTGCTTGGTCGCCCACCGGATTACGTCCTTGGCCGGGATGCCGACCTGGTTCACGTAATAGGTCAGTTCCTCACCGTAGGAACCGTGGGGAAGGAAGATCGCCCCGTAGTCGTCGCCGATGACCAGGCGCACGCCGGAAGCGTTGGCTTTGGGAAGAATCTCGGCCATGGCATCGATGTCTGCTTTCATCGAATCGGTGAAGCCGAGCGCTGATCCACCCATCGACTCGAGGAACCGGGCCGGGAACAGCATCGAGGGGACCAGGGGAGTTCCCGTCTCCAGCATTCGTTCGATGCACTCCTCATCCATGCCGTCCCCGTGGTCGATGACGTCGATCCCCAGGTCCAGTGCCATGAGGATCGCCTCTCGATTGGCGATGTGCCCGCGCACCATGACCCCTCGGAGGTGGGCGGCCTCGATGCCGGCACCCAACTCCTCGCGGGTCATCTCGATCTGCTCCTTCGGACCGATGGTCCCGTGTCCTCCGGTGATGAACATCTTGATGATCTCAGCACCCTCTTTGATCTCGGCACGCACCGAGCGTTGGAATTCGTGAGGCCCGTCGCTGGGACGGATGGCCCCGAGGGCACCCACATCCCAGTGGGGCGGGAAGCTCCGATCTCCGGCGTGACCGGTCGTGCTGATGTCGCGGCTACAGGGGATCAGCCGAGGTCCGGCAATGATGCCCCGGTCGATGGCGACCTTCATCGAGGCGTCGATGGCAAATGGTGCTCCCGCGGAGACCGCGCTGGTGAACCCGCTCTCGAGCAGCAGCCCGAGACTGGTGACCGCCCGCACTGCCTGGAGGGCCATCGGTTCCTCGAGCCCAAAGGGCGCGGGAGTGGCGCCGAGGTTGTGATAGGTGGCGTGGAAGTGGCAGTTCACCATGCCGGGCATCACGGTACGGCCGCCAAGATCGACCACACGGTCCTCCGGCCCCGCATTCGGAAACGGGCCGGTACCCACTGCGGCAATCCGATCATCGTCCACCACCACGTGGGCGTCGGCGAGGACGCCGTGGTCGCCGTCGACGACGGTGGCGTGCGAAAGGACCAGGCGGCTCACGGGTGGAGAACCACCTTGATGTGGCCGGCGCCGCGGTCGCCGGCCACCTGGAACGCCTCGGCGGCGTCATCGAGCGAGAAATGGTGGGTGATGGTTGCCTCCGGAAGATCCGGGTTCTCGTCGAGCACACGAGCGGCTTCCTCGAACTCGCAGGCGCCGTGATGGTGGCCGTAGGTGAACGACGGAACCAGCGTGGCTTCTTTGACCTGAAACTCCATACCCAGGGTCACCGGCTCCCAAAAACTGGAGATGATGCCGACGGTGCCGCCCGGACGCACCCGCTGGATTGCTTGGTCCATGGAACTCTGGGTCCCGGCGGCGTCGAGAACAGTGTCGTAGTCGGACCCCACCGACGTGCCCGCTCCGAGTCGCTCTCCTGCTTGTGTTCGGTTGGCGTGATGGGCCATCACATCGACGTTGGCACCGACCGCCCGTGCCGCGGCGATGGTGCAGAGTCCGATGGGGCCCGCACCGACGACCAGGACGCGTGACCCAGGTTCGACACCTGCACGATTGATTCCGTGCAGCGCAACCGCGATGGGCTCCACCAGGCAGGCGTGTTCCAGGGAGATGGAGGCCGGAATGACCTTGGCGCAACCCGGGTCCACCCAAACCGCGTCGGCGAGTCCGCCGTCGAGGGTGATTCCGTACATGGATCCAAGTGCGTGCGGGCACTGTTGCTCGTGGCCGGTCAAGCAGCGGTCGCATGTTCCACATGTCACCCTGGGAAGTACGGCCACGGGCGTTCCGTCGTCGAGACGGCCGCAGAACTCATGACCCATGGTCACCGGAGAGGGCCCATACGCCATCAGGTGCAGATCTGACCCGCAGATCCCCGAGCTGGTCACCGACACCCGCACGCCCTCGGCGCGGGCGGCGGTCACCTCCACCACACGTATGCCGTTCTCGGTGTTCCTCACCGCACGCACGGACTAGGAACCCATCGCTGAGACTCGCTCCGCGATGGTCATGACCGCGGCGTCGGCACCCACGATTCGCGAAACGTGGTCCGTCATGAACTCCTTCTCGTAGGGCTGCGCCTGGTGGGCGTCGAATGCTTCTTTCGAATCCCAGCACTCGAAGAAGCGGAACCGGCACGACTGATCTACGTCTTCGGACCACCAATACTCGACACACCCGGGATCCTGCCGGCTGCGCTCGGAGACGGCCCTCAGGGCCGCCAGCGTACGCTCCCGCTCGTCGGGTCGGAAGTCCAGATAGCCGGTCAACGCATGCATGGGTCCCCGATCGGTAGGTGCCCGAGCGCCCGGTCTCGGTGGGTGCCCGGGTGGCCGCGACTCCACCAACGGCTGCGAAATCTAACATTCGAGACGGTGGAGGGGAACCGGGAGAGATGCCCGATGTTCTGTTGGTGCCGGCGCGGTACCGTGCACCTGTGACCAGATTCGGAATTCAGCTGCCCAACTTCTCCGGCCCCGACCCCGGCGATCTGTTCGACCACATCGCCGATCTGGCCACGGCGGCCGACGATTCCGGCTACAGCTCGGTTTGGGTGATGGACCACTACTTCCAGCTGCCGCCTTTGGGGGGACCGGATCAACCGATGCTAGAGGCATACACCCTGTTGGGAGCCATCGCCGCCCGCACCCGGCGGGTGCAGCTGGGCACCTTGGTCACCGGGGTGACCTATCGCAACCCGGGCATTCTGGCCAAGATCGTCACCACGCTGGACGTCATTTCGGGTGGCCGAGCCATCCTCGGCATCGGAGCCGCCTGGTATGACGTCGAGCACCGGTCGCTGGGCGTCGAGTTTCCGGTCGACCGGGTGCGGCTCGACATGCTCGAAGAGGCCGTCCAGATCTGTCGGGCCATGTTCACCGGCGACGATGTGGATTTCCACGGTGACCACTTCCTGATGGAACATGCTCGGAATTCGCCGCGCCCGGTTCAGCCCGGTGGGCCGAAGATCATGATCGGTGGTGGCGGCGAGCGCCGGACCCTGAGGCTGGTGGCCCAGTATGCCGACCAGTGCAACGTGACCGGCGACGTCGCCACCCTGTCCCGCAAGATCGAGGTACTGCAGAATCACTGCGCCGACATCGGCCGCGATCCTCGGGAGGTCGAGGTGACCTGGATGACTCCCCTGATCCTGACCACCTCCGCCGAGAACACGGCCGAGGTCCGCACGCTGCTGGCTTCCAGCTCGTCCCCCGAAGAGGTCGCTGGATTCACGATCGGCCAGCCCCATGAGGTACCCGACTTGGTGGCGGCTCATGTTGCCGCTGGGGTCGACGAGGTGATCTTCAGTTTTGCGTTCGGAAGCGCTCAGGATATTGCCGAGGTCGGTGAGGCATTCGGGCTGGCGCGCTCTTGATCAGGGTCTGTCCAATCGGTTGATGCCTCTTCACTCTCACCACGGTCGTCCCGCTCACGCCCAACCCAGTTCGCCGAGCCGATGATCGTCGATTCCGAAATGGTGGGCCACCTCGTGGATGACCGTCCGTCGCACCAGTTCGACCACTTCTTGCTCGGTTCGGCATGCATCACAGATCGTGGCCTTGTAGATCGTGATGCGATCGGGCGCCGACGCCGAATAGTGGTTGCCCCGTCGGGTGAGTGGAACGCCCTGATAGAGGCCCAGCAGCCGCCCCGGCGGGCTGAGGTCGTCCACCACCACAGCCACGTTCTCCATGGTGGCGCCCAATCGTTCGGGAATCCCGTCGAGGGCATCGCCGACCAGTTCTTCGAACTGCTCGAGGGGCATGGTGATCACCCTCAGATCATGCCAAGTGAACCCGCGGTCATCCACACGGCTCGGATCACTCCGACAGCGTGCGGCAGATGTCGGCGAGATCGGCGGCAAATCGGCGACTCGAAAAATGGTCGCGTACGTGCGCCGCCGCGGCCGGGACCGATTGCCTGGGCACTTCCTCCAGTGCTGAGCGCATGGCCCCCACGTCGCCGGGCGGGACCAATCGTGCCACCTCTGGTGTCACGTAATCTCTGATCATCCCGACATCGGACACGATCACCGGCCGACCCATCGACAGATTCTCCAACAGCACGGTCTGTCCCGAAGAGTACGGCACTGGTCGTAGCGGGATAACGTGCCGTCTTGCGGCCGCGTAATGGTCACGCAAATCCAGGATGGGAACATCGTGATCGACCACGACCGTGGCCTGGCTCGGGGTCGACCGGATCTGGGCGGCGTTGGGTGCGTCGGTGACGATGAAGCAGCGCCAATTCTCCGGGAGGGCCTGCACCAGGGTCGGAAAGTCCTTGCCGTCGTTGGTCCCAACGGCGACGACATCCCACTGTGGGGACTGCTCACTGGGCCGAAAGAACTCGACATCGACACCGAAGGGCAAGAAACGAGTCTGCTGTTCCGAAAGGCCGATTTGGCGCTGGAGCATAGGGACTTGCTCGCTGGCGTACGCGGTGACCATGTCGGCCCGTCGCAGCAGAAAACGCCTCACCGCGCCGGTGACGCCAGAGCGATAG
Source organism: uncultured Acidimicrobiaceae bacterium (assembly GCA_963734395.1). GTDB lineage: Bacteria > Actinomycetota > Acidimicrobiia > Acidimicrobiales > RAAP-2 > Bog-756. Next base: position 586,003 of record CAVTGY010000007.1, read on the forward strand.
TGGTCAGCCAGTACCGCGACGGAGAGGACCACGACCGGACGGCGTATCAATCCGAGCCGCCGCATGAGCAGTACGGGCAAGGCAGACGCCTCGGTGGTGCTGACAATGCACGACAGCCTTCTTTGTCCGATGAGCACCCAACAGGCCTGCCACACTTTCCAGAGCTGCAGGCGCCTCATTTGACGCGGTATGAATCGCCACCGGCAGAAGGTGACGTCGACGCCGAACTGTGGCAACTCTGCGGCGCCGAACACGCGGTGAGCGGGAACGCGGCCGGCCCGGTAGTCGTTGAACTCCTTGGAGGGATCCCACGTGTAGAGCATTGCCACCAGCATGGGGGGAGGCTACCGAGAGGTCAGACGGTCTCGGAGGAGGGTGATTCGCGCCATAGGCCACCCACGGTGGCGCCGTCCGGTACGTCGGCAAGTACCACTGCATTGGCGCCGATCCATGCCCCGCTCCCGATGGTCACGGGTCCGAGCACTTTGGCGCCGGCTCCGATCCGCACGTTGTCGCCCACCACGGGCTGGCCCGGACGACCCCGTCCGCTGTGACCCAGGGTCACTCCCTGATAAAGCACGAGATTCTCACCGGCGACCACTTCGTGTCCGACCACGATCCCGGCTGTGTGGATGATTGCGAATCCGCGCCCGAGGACGGCAGCCGGGTGAATCTCCGATCCACCGGCGCGGATGCCGCGTGACTGCAACCAGAGTGCAAGTGGCCGGAGCTGGTGATGCCAGCACCACGCCGACGCACGGTAGAAGATGACCACACGAAGCCGTGGATACAGCGGCAGACGGATAACGGAGCGGAACAGCACCCGGGAGGGACTCATCTTCCACGACGCGGTCATGTGCCGCAGATCGTCAATCAGGGCATCCATGAGCCACGGGGTTCCGCAACATGCCGGCGGGGTTCGCCGATACCGACCTGGCTATGCTCCAATTGCATCGTGCGCACTCCTGACGACCCTAGTAGCCAAGGACCAAACAACGCGAATGCTGGACGTCCGGATCGCATGACGCTTGAGCACTACCTTGCCCAACGCGCCTCCGAGACCGGGAACTCTTCGATTCCCCTCTCCAACACCCTCCGGCCGCTGATGGGCCCGGCCACCCGGCTTCGGGCAAAGCAGCTGGCTACCACCGCACTCGTCCCTTATATCCGACGTCGGGCTCGTGCCTTGCAGGACGTGAAGCCTTTGCGGCTCCACCTGGGCTCTGGGGGAAACAACCTCGATGGTTGGGTGAATATCGACCTGGTGGGTGCGCGTGCTGATCTGGCTTGGGACCTCAGGCGTCCCCTCCCCTTTGCCGCTGGGTCTGCCGAGGCGGTGTTCATGGAGCATGTCCTCGAACACCTGACGATCGCCGGCGCCGTCCGGATGCTGCATCTCTTTCTGCCGCTGATGATGCCTCGTGGCATCATCAGGGTGGGAGTGCCAGATGCCGGCCTCTACGCAACCAGTTATGTGCGCGAGGATTCGGTGATCGATCAGCTACGACCGGGCCGACCTACTCGGATGCTGGCGTTGGGCGAAGTCTTCCAAGAGCACGGTCACCTGTCGGCCTGGGACAGCGAGACTCTTTGCCTGGCCATGAGCGAGGCCGGGTACGAGGAAGCAACGTTCATGCCCGGCGGTTCCTCGAAGATCTCGCCGGTGCCCGACAGCGTGGACCGCATCCCAGAGACCGTCTACGTGGAAGCGGTCGCTCCGGACTGATTCCTGTTTCTCTCCCTATTTCTCCCACCTCTGGCCGGACTCGCTGTCGCCCACCGCCCGGACCAATGGCGCCACCCGGACCGCTCAGCGTCTTGGCCTTTGTAATTTCGGAAAATGCCCGATTTATGGTCTATACGCGATATGTCCGCGTCGGATCCATCGGCTATAAGTGATAATTAGCCCAATTTCGCGAAACTAAAGTGCCAGAGGAGACGTCGGCGGCCGAAGCGGCTTGCTGACGGTGAGCCGGCCTGTAGGCGGGATTCTGTCCACCCTCTGACGAGGGTGGGGTGGCCATCCATCTGAGCGGTCCACCTGGGGGTGGCACACCTCGAAGGCGTGCCGGACGGGCCGTCCGTCCCCCTGTTCGACCTTGCTCCGGGTGGGGTTTACCGAGCCGACCGAGTCGCCCCGATCGCTGGTGCGCTCTTACCGCACCGTTTCACCCTTGCCTGTGCGGTGCCCGGAGGCATCGCCATCGGCGGTCTGTTCTCTGTGGCACTTTCCTGCAGGTCACCCCGACTGGCCGTTAACCAGCACCCTGCCCTTCGGAGTCCCGACCTTCCTCAACCCTTCCTGACCGGAGGTTGTCTCCGGCCCGGACGGGCCGCGGCCACCCGGCCGGCTCACCGTCCCCACCATGGTCTCACACCGCGGTGGGGACCAACGCGAGCGCGACCTACTCGGGCGGCCACAGGAGGCCCAATGGTCGGCAAGTGCGCCCCACGACCATCCGGTCACAAGGTGCCTCTAACCTGGCGATCGTGCCACTCGGTTCACGCCCCGCCCGCGTCGATTCGGACGCACCGGTCCCGGACGCTCTTTCGATCAGCGACCTGTACCGGCGAATCGACCGCGCCCTGCGGGGTGCAGTTCCCGGCGAGGTCTGGGTGTCCGGAGAGGTCCGCTCGCTCAATGTCAGCTCGCGGGGCCATTGCTATATCGACCTGGTCGATCCGGTCAACGCCCGCGACAACGGATCGCCGGTCCTCAAGGTGGTGTGTTGGTCGCGCAAATGGGGCACGACCCGCTCGACACTCGACCGACTGGGAATCGTCCTCGGCACCGGAATGGTGGTACGGGTCAGGGGCGGGGTGCAGCTGTACAAGCCACGAGGCGACATCAGTTTCATACTCTCCGAACTGGATACTGACGCCCTGTTGGGCAAGGTGGCGGCCGAACGCGCCCGATTGATCAAGGCTCTGGTCGACGAAGACCTGTTCGACCGCAACCGGCGTATCGCAGTTCCCAGCCCTCCACTGCGGGTAGGTCTGGTTGCCAGTCCCGGGACCGAAGGCTTCCGCGACTTCATGGGACAGCTCGAAACTTCGCGGATGGCATTCGATGTTCGAATCGCCCCGACCCAGGTGCAGGGCCGGGTGGCCTCGAGGGTGGTCGCTTCGGCCATTCGGCGATTCCAGGCAGAAGATTTCGACATTGTGGTGGTGGTACGTGGCGGAGGTTCCAAGGCCGACCTGGCCACGTTCGACGCCGAGCCGGTGGCGAGGGCAATTGTCGATTCCGATGTGCCGGTGTGGACGGGCATCGGTCACACCGGAGACAAGTCGGTGGCGGACGAGGTTGCCAACCGGGCATTCATCACTCCCACCGAGTGCGGTCAGGAACTCGCCCGATTGGCCACCGACCTGTGGAGGTCTGGAATGGTACGAGGATTGACCGCGGGCCGGCTGGCCCGCGAACGGTTCGCAGACTGCCGACGCACACTCGACGGGAAACGACGCGACACGGCGACCGGTGCACGATCACAACTCGATCGTCACGCCGATCGAGTGGTGCACCGGTCATACAACCTGCGCGCTGCGGTGAGGGGCCAGATCGAATCCCACGAGCACCTCCTGAGAGGCCGGGCCGCAGATCTGGCCAAGTCATCAGTCCGCTCGGTCACCATCACACAAGAGGAAGTATGGAGCCGCGCTCGGCGGCTGGCACTGCTGCCGGGCCGAAGGCTCGAGGTCCAACACCTGCGGGTTGGCCAGTGGCGGAGGCTGTTGGGCGCCTATGACTACCAACGACAATTCGGAACGCGGTTACTCGGTCACCCGGGATTCCAAGGGGTCGGTGATCCACTCAGCCACTGACGTTGGCGCCGGTTCGGTCCTGCTCACCCAGCTGTCGGACGGTGAGGTGGTGTCGACGGTGAACGATCGCGGCGGACCGACCTTCCCCGAGGGTGACGACAGCGCCAATTCGCATGGCCAGAGGCACGTTGACGAAGGGAATACATGATGGCTACCTCGCGGAGTGATGGGCGCACCGACGGCGACGGCGATCCGCCGGCCACCGGGGTAGGGGAGTTGAGTTACGCGGGCGCCGGGGCTGAGCTCGACGGCATTATCGAGGAGTTCGAGACGGGGGTCATCGATGTCGACCGGTTGGTCGTTCAGCTCGAACGGGCCACAGAAATCGTCGATGAGCTCGATCGCCGTCTGCGGCGTACTCGGATGCGGGTAGAGGAATTGGTCCCCCGCCTCGAGGCCATCGGTCGGGACGAGGTCGTCGTTGCGGCATCCGGAGGGGAAGCGGATATCGCCGGCGAGCCGATGTCGGACGAGGACGAGGACGAGGCGTCGCCCGGCTTGTTCTGATCCCTCAGTTGATGTTTCGTTCTCGGTCGTCCCAGTACGGACGCCGAAGCTCCCGCTTGAGCAGCTTGCCCGAGGGGTTGCGGGGCAGCATGTCGACGAAGTCGACCGAGGTGGGACACTTGTAGTGAGCCAGTCGAGCGCGGCTGGCGCCGATGATCTCCGCTTCGAGCTCCTGTTCGTCTGTTGGAGCGCCCGGAGACTTCACCACGATGGCCTTGACCGTTTCTCCCCACTTTTCGTCGGGCACTCCGATAACCGCGGCATCCGACACGGCCGGATGATCCAGTAGCGCGTTCTCCACCTCGGCCGGGTAGACGTTCTCGCCCCCGGTGATGATCATGTCCTTGATCCGGTCATGGAGGAACAGGTACCCCTCGGCGTCGAGCCAACCGGCGTCTCCGGTGCGAAACCAGCCATCCTCAGAGAGGACGGACGTCGATTCAGCGGGTTTGTTCCAATACCCGAGCATGTTCTGGTCCGAGCGCGTCCACACTTCGCCCACGGTGCCGACGGGTACCACCATGCCCGACTCGGTGTCGACGATCCGTAGCTCGATATGGTCGAAAGGCCGCCCGGCCGAGCGAAGAAGTCTCGAACGAGGGCCATTGGGATCGTGATCCTCGGGCATCAATGAGGTGATCGCACCGGTCGTTTCGGTGAGACCGTACACCTGGGTGAAGTCGCATCCAAAGGCTTCCATCGACCGCACCAGAACGTCCTCGCTGATCGGGGAAGCACCATAGAACACCGTGCGGAGCGACGTGACGTCCGCACTGGCCAACTCCGGAGTGGCCACCATGGCCATCAGTACGGCGGGTACGAGGAATGTCTCGGTAATCCCGTGCTCCTCGATGATCCGCAGTACCTTCGCCGGATCGAGGTCATAGATGATCACCGAATGGCCACCGCGGGACATGCCTGACAATGCCCAGCCGGTACCACCGATGTGGAAGAGCGGCATCGCCACCAACGAGACTGTGTCCGGCCCGATATTGAAGACGCGACTTGCTTGGTTGAGGATGCAGGAGATGTTCCGCCCGGAGATCATGGCGCCCTTGGGCAGGCCAGTGGTCCCCGAGGTGTAGAGCTGGGTCACCACGTCGTCGGAAGCCGGTTCATACCCCGGGTCAGTGGCTGCGGCTTCGGAGCGCCATTCGGCGAAGCGGCCGAGAGGCACCCACGTTCGCACACAGGCGACCTTTGCTCTCATCTCCTTGACCGCGGCCTCGTAGTCGACTCCGAAGAACACGACCTGTGCCCCGGCGTCCTCGACGATGGCGGCCATCTCGGACGGGGCCAGGCGCCAGTTGACCGCCACACTCACCGCTCCGAGTAGAGCGCACCCGAAGAAGACCTCGAAGTACTCGATCCCGTTGCGATCCAAGAAGGCGACCCTGTCGCCAACGACCACCCCGGCTTCTGCCAGGGCGTTACTGACCTGTTTTGCACGGTGGTAAACCTCGGCCCAGGTGAGAGTGGTTGCGGCCTCGGTGAGCATGGGCGCATCGGGGGTCGCCCGCGCCCAGGTCCGCAGCACACCGGCCGCGGTGAGGAAGTCGTTGGAATCGGTCGGGCCCTTCTGCGTGTTGTGGTCGGTCGCCACCGCCGCTCCCTCTGCTTGCTCTGGTCCGTCGGAACCGCACGGGTGGAATCGTGGCCGATCCGGCGCCGACCCGGATCGATGGTACCCCGACGGCTTGCGGGGTGCGAGGGGACACGGCCGGCTTCGTCGCCCGACCGGAGTGCTCCTGACCGGAGTGCTTCTAAGGTGTGTCGGTGACCGACTCCGAATTGAAGCCCCGACCGGAACCGGACGGCGACCGTCTCTACTTCCGCCAGCTGCTGGCCGGGCGGGATTTCGCCGTCGACGACCAGATCGCCCAGCAGATGGTCAACTTCGTCTACCTGATCGGAGACAAGCTGACCGGTGAGGCACTCATCGTCGATCCCGCGTACGGTGTCGACGAGCTCATCGGGATCCTCGGCGCCGACGAAATGAGGTGTGTGGGCGCACTAGCCACCCACTACCACCCCGATCACGTGGGTGGCGACATGATGGGGTGGGGCATTGAAGGGATCACCCGCCTGCTCGAGGTTGCGCCGGTGCCAGTGCACGTCCAGGCCGAAGAAGCACCGTGGGTCGCCCGTTCCACCGGGGTCGGATTGGGCGAGTTGACCACCCACCGGGGAGAGGACGTGGTCCGGGTGGGTGAGGTTCCCATCACTCTTGTCCACACTCCGGGACACACCCCCGGGAGCCAGTGTTTCCTCGTCGACGGTCGTCTGATCGCCGGTGACACCCTGTTCCTCGACGGATGTGGTCGAACCGACCTCCCCGGTGGAGATCCCGAAGCGCTGTACGAGTCGCTGACTACTCGGTTGTCACGGGTGCCCGACGAGACGGTGCTCTACCCCGGGCACCTCTACTCGCCCGAACCATCGGCCACCATGGAATACATCAGATCACACAACTATGTGTTCCGTCCTCGCACTCCCCAAGAGTGGATGACCATGTTCGGAAGCTGAGAATGAGCGACGCCCAGTCCCCGGACTCCACCATCGTGATCGTCGGTGCATCGTTGGCCGGCATGCGCGCCGCCGAGGAGATACGCCATTTGGGTCACGCTGGCCGGGTGGTCATCGTGGGCGATGAGGTCCACCCTCCTTACGATCGGCCTCCGCTGTCCAAGCAGTTCCTGTCCGGCACCTGGGATGTCGAACGCATCCACCATCACACGCCGGACAAGTTGGACAGCTTCGGGCTCGAACTCCTCCTCGGTCATCGGGCCGAGTCGCTCGACACCGAGACCCGCACGGTGACCTGTGGCGATGGGAGCGAGCTCCACTATGACGGTCTGATCGTCGCCACCGGGGCGCGCCCACGCAAGCTGCCGGGCACCGAGGACATGGCCCACGTGCATGTGCTGCGTACGCTGGATGACTGCTTGGGGATCCGTTCCGACCTCGAGGCCGCAGGAGCCGGGGCCCGAGTGGTGGTGATCGGGGCTGGGTTCATCGGTTCCGAAGTAGCCGCAACCTGCCATGGCCTGGACGCGCGGGTAACCGTGGTCGAGGCGCTCCCCACTCCACTCGGTCGTGTGCTGGGTGAACAGATGGGTGCGGCATGTGCGCGCCTCCACTTGGCCCACCAAGTAGAGGTGCGGGCCGGCGTCGGCGTGGAGCGATTGTCGAACGGCTCGGGCGGGCACACCTCGTTGGTCGTGCAGCTGGCCGATGGGTCGCGACTCGAGGCCGATCTGGTCGTGGTCGGGATCGGCGTGGTCCCGGCCACCGAGTGGCTCGAAGACTCGGGCGTGACACTGGACAACGGGGTGGTGTGCTCCGATTCTCTCTTCGCCGCTGACCGTGTGGTGGCGGCGGGGGATCTTTCACGATGGACCCCTCCTACGCTCGGCGAGCAGATTCGGGTGGAGCACTGGACCAACGCGGCCGAGGGGGGAGCGGCGGCCGCCCGCAACCTGATGATCGGATCACGGGCCGCAGCGCCTTACGATCCGGTCCCCTTCTTCTGGTCCGACCAGTATGAGACCAAGATCCAGGTCATCGGGCTCCCCGGTCCCGACGACGAAGTGGTGGTGGTGGACGGATCGGTAGAGGAAGGGAAGTTGGTGGCCCTCTATCGCCGCGGTGACCGCCTGCGAGCCGTCCTGGCATTCAGCCGGGCCCGCCAGCTCATGTCCTATCGTCCGCTGCTGGCCGCCGGTGCCTCGTTCGACGAGGCACTGTCGTTGGCCCGTGGATGATTCTCCTCTGCTGTTGATCTGCGCTTTGGACGTGCCGATCGGAACCAGCGGGTGAAGCCCAAGGCGGCGGCGATCTGGTCGGCGGACGGCTCGACTCCGGCGTACGAGTAGCGCTCGACCATCCCGGTAACCGCGATCAGCTGGTCGTCCCGAGGAGCTCCGTTTGCCGCCAACCGTTGCCCATAAGCGGAAAGGGTCTCGTTCAAGGACCGCCTGAGGCCCAGTCGCATCCCGCCGCGCTCGAGGTCGGCGGCGATCTGGAGGGCCCAGGTGGCCGGTCGCCGCATTCGACGCCGCGTGATGATGGCTGCCATGGCGGCCAGTATCACGACCACCGCAACCGGGACCCAGGGAACCCGTGCCAACGCGGTGGCCGCGCTGTGGATCAACACCGAACCCGGCGAGGGATTGGCCAGGGGTACGTCCGCAGTGGGGTCGAAGTTCTGCCAGCCATAGCCGGGGAACCACACCTGCACCCAGGCATGGGCGTCGTCGGCTTGCACGTCGTACAGGTCGGTGATCGGGCTGTAGGGGCCGGGAACATATCCCACCGCCTCGCGAGTGGGTATGCCAAGGGTTCGCAACATGACCGCGGTGGCCGTGGAGATCTGCTCGCAGTAGCCGCGGCGGCTTCCGAAGAGGAAACTGGTGACGCTGTCGGCGCCGCGGGGGAGCGGAGGGATGTCGGTGGTGTACTGGACATGCTCTGACATCCATCGCTCGATGGCTTCGACCTTCTCGTAGGTGGGGTTGACCGCTCCGGTCGTCCCGATCGACGCGGTGATCTGGCGAGCGAGTGCGGCCACCCGGGGGTAGGAGTGGGGGAGTTGGGTGAACGGGTCCGACCCGGAGGAACCGAGGGGTAGGCCGGTCGGTCCCGAAGCCGAAGAGGACGAGTCTGCTGAACGCAGCTGCGCACCGGTGGCGGTGTTGTCGTCGGAGACCACGGTGTAGATGGTGCCCGAACCCATCGTGGCGCCCGAAAGAATGGCGCCGTCGGCGGTCAGATAAAGGGAATGGGTCTGGATGTACACGCGCTGTGCGGCGTCGGCGTGGAACACCAGATTCGGTCCCGACTGGGCCAGGTAGAACGTCTGGACGTCAGTGGTGCCGCTCGACTGACTGGACGGTTCCCACGCGGGGGGAATGTCGAACGGCGATCCGGTGTCGAGCTTGATCTGTGCCCCGCCGTTGGTCGGCGCCGACTCCACCCAACTCTGGCCATTCCAGGTGTCGTAGGTCTGACCGACCCAGAAGCTGGGACGAGTGGCCCGGACCCTCATCACCACCTCGTTGCCCAACGATGCCCGATCGGCGGTATCGAGAGACTTGGCGAACCCGAGAAATCCGCCGACCCCGAGCCGACCGGTGGGGCTGGCCGCGTGGGCCGGCAAAGACCCTGATCCGTCGGTGAGGTTGTTGGGCGTGTCGACCGGGGAGGAGTCGCCCGACGATGACGGGAATATGAGCGTGCTGGAGACCTTCGGTGCCGGGAGCACGGCCACCAGTGCGACAGCCACTACCAGCACTGCCACACCGGCGGCTCCCATGGTCATCCACGGAAGCCCTCGGGTGCCCGACATCGACTGCCACATGGCCACCAATCCCCAGATGCCACATGCCGCCCAGGCCACGACGTAGAGGCCCAGAGAGAAATCGACCGACTGTGCCGCTGCCACCGCCATCAGTGCGGCGCTACCGGCCAACGAATAGGCGACATCACGGCGCGCCGGCACATCGAAGGCATGGGTGCACAGCACCCATGCGAACAGGATCGCCAACGGCGATTCGACGGTGGAGATGTCCCCGGGGGTGGCATTGTGGCTGACCGTGGTGATGAACCACACGAAGCCGCCGACCGCGCAGACCGCCAGAATGGGCTTGATCAGCGGCCACGGTCGCTCCCGCCAAACGTAGGACAGGGCATTGCCGACCACGGTGGCCACCACCGCGAACACGGCCACCGGCGCGCCCAACTCACTCTGGCTCCAACACGCTCCCACCGCGATCACCACCGCCGCCGCGGACGCAACCCGGAACGGGACCGAGTGCTCGGGAGGTCCGGGCTTGTTGGCCTGGACCACCCGCTGCCACAGGGTCACCGGTGTCTCCCAGTTCGGCGGGCCTCCCCGCCGGTCGGTTGACCTGAGGCCGCAGCATCGGGCGACGGGACCGCCCGGGCCAGGCGCCGTCCCAGGTCGATCCGATCGCGCACCGCCCGGACGACGTGACCTTCGGGTTCCCGGGTTCCGAGCACCACCACGCGCCCTCGCATCACCGAGACCATGAGGGAGGCCATCGCTGCCTCGCACTCGGTCTCGGCGGCCAGCAGGTCGGCGGGCAGGACAAGATCGACGAGCACCGGGTCATCGGTCTGGCGTTCGTTCTCCCTCACCATCAGGCTTCCGACATGGGAGGTCGCCGGCCAATGGACCGAACGTCGGGTATCGCCCGGCTGGTAGGGACGAACCCCGCGTGGCTCGCCGGTTCCCGCCGGTACTCGCAATGCGGCGTCACCGGTCGGGTGCTCGGGAACCGTCTCCATCGGGCGAGGTTCCCCGGATCGAGGGGCCACGTGGAGGGGCCGGGAGAGGGGCACCTCCACCTCGCGTGCCCACCACAGCAGACCGAACGGTGCCGATGACGCCAATTCGACGGTGACCTTCTCGAGCACACCCCGCCGTTCGGGGATGATGGTCACCACCACGCTACGGGCGCCGCGTGCTGCTCCTGCCCCCGCGGCCGGTGGACCGGTCGGGCGCAGCGGGCGAATGCGCATCGGCCGGTTGGCCACCATGGTCAGTTCGGTGGCTCGCCCGGCCTCGGTGTCCGACGGCGAACCGGAGCAGGTAACCCGCGACCGGAGGGCGGGAAACACAGGGGCGGCGAGACCGACGATCAATGCCGAGGCCAACAGGGCGCCCACGGCCTGTACCCATCCCGATCCGCTCGAGTGGGCGACGGCGGCCCAGGCCAACATGGTCACCACGCTGCCGACAACCGGAGCGAACCACCCCACCGGGTGGGTGCGGGAACGAAGGCGGGCCCCTCGACCTGGCGTGGGCCTTCGGTGCGACCGGCGACCGGGATCGGCGCGGCTCACGCGGTCGGGACGGGAGTTTCGCCGATGACCCGAGCCACCACGGCGGGGCCTTCTCCGCCACTTCCCTCGGCGACCAAGCGATGGGAGAGGCACGCCACCGCCACCGCCTGGATGTCCTGAGGAGTGACATAGGCACGTCCGCTGAGCACGGCATAGGCCTGAGCGCTGCGGATCAGGGAGATGGCTGCCCTCGGACTGGCCCCCATGCGGACGGTTCCGGCTGAGCGAGTGGACCGGACCAGCGCCACTGCGTACTGGGCCACCGCCGTGACCACCTGGACCGATTCGGTGGCAGCGATCGACCGTTGCCACCGGGCGGGATCGGCAACAGGGGACAGGGCGTCGAGGGCATAGCGTCCACCGCTGTGGAGCACCAGTCGGGTCTCCACCTCTGCGTCGGGGTACCCGATGGAGGTCGACACCCCGAACCGGTCGAGCTGGCTCTCGACCAAGGGGTAGGTCCCGAGTTGGCCCACCGGGTTCTGGGTGCCGATCACCAGGTGAGGTCGGGGAAGGGGCCACGACGCACCGTCCACCGACACCTGCTGTTCCTCCATGGCTTCGAGAAGTGCCGACTGGGTCCGAGGGGGGGTCCGGTTGAGCTCGTCGAGCAGGACGACGTGTGCAAATACCGGTCCGGGCCGAAAGTCCCATGTCCCCGAGTCGGGGGAGAAGACGGTGACACCGGTGATGTCGGACGGAAGCAGGTCAGGATGTCCCTGGACCCGTGACAGCTGGACGCCGAGTGCGGTGGCCAACGCCCTGGCCAGCACCGTCTTGCCGACGCCGGGTACGTCCTCGATGAGAAGGTGGTTGCCGGAGAGGGCGGCCACCACGGCCAGGGTCACGGCCCTCGGGGTTCCCAGGAGCACCTCCGACAGCGCCACGTGGAGGCCCTGCGCGGTGGCCATCGCCTCTTCGATGGACGGCCCCGGGTAGGGGTCCGTCGACGGACCCGGTCCCGCACTTCCGAGATCCGTGCCCGTGCTCATGCGTACCCCTGCCTTCCCTGCAATGGCCCGATCGCCGACGCCGTCGCCGAGCGTGACAGTCCACCCACCCTAGGCGTTGCCCGAGTGTCGGTTCAATGCCCGGGCCCGCTGGTGCAGCTCAGAAGTCAAGAGCGGACAGTTCGGGGATCGTGGCTTCGGACCTGTTCCGTGCCTGGAACCACCGCTGACGCCGGTCGGCGCGGTCGTACCCGGAGTTCGGCTCCACCACCTGACGTGGCGTCCAGGCTGCGGCCACGTCGTCCTCGCCGGCCCAGGTGCCGACGGCCATGCCGGCCAAGTAGGCCGCGCCCAGGGTGGTGGCCTCGAGGACCGGGGCGATCTCGATCGGCCGCCCGCAGGCGTCGGCCAATGCCTGGCTGAACACCGGGTTGGCTGACATACCCCCATCGATTCGCAGCGAGTGGATGGGCAGACCCGAATCCGATTCGGCCGACTCGAGCAGGTCGGCTCCCCGGTGCGCGATCCCTTCGAGTACCGCCCGCACCAACTCGGGCCGGCCGCTCCCCCGGGTCAGTCCGAGGATGGTGCCCCGGGCGCCGAAGTCCCATACCGGCGTGCCCAGGCCGAGCAGAGCGGGCACGAACCAGACGTCCCCGGTGTCATCGCACCGTGCCGCTACCTCGGATGAGTCAGCGGCAGTGTCGATGATGTCCAGATCATCCCGGAGCCACTCGACGCAGGTACCGGCCGACAGCATGACGGCCTCGACCCCCCAGGTGATCCGCCCCGAGCGCCGCCAGGCGATGATCGGGATGGTCCCCGCCGGGCCCCGCATGGCTTGCGCGGGCCGGTCGGTGCCGGTGCACTGGTCGAGCATCCCACCGGTCCCGAAGGTGGCCTTGGCCTGTCCGGCCCGGGTGCAGCCCTGACCGATGAGGGAAGCCTGCTGATCGCCGGCCACTCCGGCGATGTTCGGTCGTCCGGTGAGGATCTCGGCCGGCCCCGCGGCGCCGGACGAGTCCACGATGTCGGGCATTATCGACTCGGGGATGCGCAACGCGTGGAGTATCTCCGGGCTCCACCCCCTCCCGTCGCCGTGGATCAGCCCGGTCACACCGGCGTTCGACGGGTCGGTGATGTGGAGCCGCCCGCCCGACAGGGTCCACGCCACCCAGGTGTCCACCGTGCCGAAGGCGAGCTCACCCCGTTCCGAGCGGGCCCGGTCCGGATCGGCCATGTCCAACAGGGCCGCCACCTTGGTGGCCGACGCATTGGGGGCGACCCGAATGCCCTGGCCCTGGAGCTCGAGGCAGGTGCCCACGGTACGTAGGTCCTGCCAACCGAGTCCCGGACCCACCGGTACCCCGGTGGCCCTGTCCCAGACGATGGTCGACGCCCGTTGGTTGGCGATGCCCACCGCCTCGACCGGTCCACCGGCGGCCAGGCTGGCCGAAGCCACCTCCACCACCGCCGTGGCCATCGCCACCGCATCGAACTCCACCAGTCCGGGGAACGGGGTCTGGGGGAGGACCGCCAGGTGGTGGGCGTGCTCGACGCTTCCGTCCGATCGAACCACCGCGCTGCGCACGCCTGAGGTGCCGACATCCACGACGAGAATGCTCACGGCCAGGACACCTCGCCGAACGGGCTGGCCAGTCCCAGTTTTCCCGGATTGAGGATGCCACGGGGATCGAGCGCCTGCTTCATGGCGGCCAGAACCGCAAAGCCGTCCCCCAGCGCGCCGGGAAGGAAGCGGGCCCGGTTGAGGCCGATGCCGTGGTGGTGACTGATGGCCCCCCCGGCATCCCCGGTGACCTCGATGATCCGGTCCCAGGCGCGCCGGTAATAGCGCTCCATCCACTCCTGACGTCCGGCCCCGTCGAGGTCGGACCGCTCACCGGTCGCCGGTCTGCCGGCGAAGGTGAAATAGAGGCAGGCGCCGTCGGCGTACGCGTGGGATTGGTGGGACGAGGCGACGATTGTTTCCTCCAGCCCGCCCAGGGCTTCGAGCACCGAGTGGTACAGGGCGGGAAGGGCACTCCAGCGGGCCGCCACCTCGACGGTGTCCACCACGATGCCCGACCGCCAAAGGGGGGCCAGGGCGGAGACGTCGTTGCGGTGCTCGAGCCACCGTCCGACCAGCTCGGTCTCCAGCCGTTGGGCATGACCGCATTGGTCATCGACCACGGCCAAAGTCGCATCGACCAGGCCGGGGTCGGCCTCGTCCAACACGATGAGTACGTTGGTGTCGGGGAGGTCGAACGACCGCGCCGATTCGGTCCGGTCGTACAGACGGAGGACAGCCGGGGTGGCGCCGTGTCGCAAGATCCGTCGACAGGCGTCGAGGCCGTCGGCGAAGGTGGCGAAACCGAACGCCCGGCGGTCTTCGCCGACGGGCACCGGGTGGACCCGGAAACGACCTTCGGTGATCACCCCGAGGGTGCCCTCACTGCCGACGAACAATTGGGTGAGGTCGGGACCCGTCGCCGCCCGTGGGGCGTTCCCTCCGGTACGGATGACCCGCCCGTCGGACAGGACCACCTCGAGGCCGATGACCATGTCCTCGATCTTGCCGTAACGGTTCGAGTACTGGCCGGCACCCCGACAGGCCAACCAGCCGCCCACCGTCGAGAGGTCCATCGACTGCGGCCAGTGTCCGAGGGTCAGGCCGTGGTCGGCCCGTAACCCCGATTCCACGTCGGGGCCGAAGGTACCGGCCCGAACGTCGGCGACCAGCGATTCGGCGTCCACCCGGCCGAAGCCGGCCAGACCGCAGAGGTCGAGGGCGACGCCGCCGAACAGAGGCACCGATGCCCCGCACACTCCACTTCGGCCACCGGCAGCGGTGACCGGAACCCTGGCCTGATGACAGAGGGCGAGAACGGCCGACACCTGATCGGTGTCGGTGGGCCGGGCCACCACCGCCGGGCGGGCCGGAACTTGTCCGGTCGCCGCCCACCCGATCGAGATCGGCCACCAGTCCCGACCGGCCTCGGCCCGCCCCTGCGGATCGTCGGTGACCTGGTCACATACCTCGTCGAGGCGCCGGCGCAGCGAGTCGTCGACGCCGACTCGAGTGCCCCCCAGAACGTCACTGATCTGATCGATGTCCGCGTCGATTGCGGTTACCGGGGTGGGTTGGGTCACCTCGGCTCCGCGGTGCCGCCGCCGGTGGCCGCAGTGACGGTGCCGCCGTCGGTGGTCGAGGCCCCGGCCGGGTAGCCGGGCACGTCGAGCCCGGCCTCGGCCAGGTCCGAACGCACCCGGTCGGCGTAGGACTCTGCCTCACGCCGGGCGCGATCGGCGTCCCATCCCAACTCCGGTCCGATGAGCTCGGCCACGATTCCGGCCGCATCGGCCGCGCCGCGGGCGTCCCGCAGCGAGGCCCGCGTGCGCCGGTCGAGCACGTCGTCCACCGTGCAGGCCATCTCCTCCCGCACCGCGTAGAGGGCCTCCACCTTGCGGTAGTGGAGCCCCGGAACCAACGCGTCGAGCAGGTCGGGCTGGTCGTCGGTCAACGACAGCACGACAGGGGTTTCCGATCCGTACCGTCCGGCCAGGTGGGCGGCGATGGCCGCGGCTTCCCCGGTCCGGGCATCGGCAGCCGGGGTCGGGGTCGGGGTCGCATCGACGGAATCAGATCCGGTCCGAGCGGCCGGTCGTCGGACCGGTCCCGCACCCCGCAGCCGGAGGTCCTTGGTCAGGCATGGCACCTTCCGCCGACCGAGGGCCTCGACCACCGCATCCACCGTGTCCTCTGCCATCTTCCGGTAGGTGGTGAGCTTGCCTCCGGTAACCGTGATCACACCGCTGGCCGAGACCCCAACCGTGTGCCGGCGGGAGAGGTCGGCGGTGCGCTCGCTGGTGGCGTGCTTTCCTTCCGCGGGGACCAGCAGAGGACGCAGCCCTGCCCACAGCCCACAGATATCCGCCCTGCTGATCGGCTTGGTGGCAACCGCGTTGGCTGCGTCGAGGATGTAGTCGACGTCCTCGGGCAGGCAACTCGGATGGTCGAGCGGTCCGTTCCACTCGGTGTCGGTCGTCCCCAGATAGACCTGGTCCCCCCAGGACACCACGAAGATCGACCGGTGGTCTTCCGGCACCGGGATGACCGCGGCAATATCGCAGGGGAAGGCGGCGTCGGGCACGGTGATGTGGACTCCCTTGGCCGGGCGTATCGAGTGGGGGTCCCGGCGTTCGTCGAGGGCACGGACCTGGTCGGACCAGACGCCGGCGGCATTGACCACGACCGTGGCCTGGACGTCGAAGGAAACCCCCGAGTCGGGTTCCACCCTGACCCCGTTCACCTTTCCGTCGGGTCCGACCAGGAACCCGGTCACCGGTGCGTGGTTGGCCGCCACCGCTCCATGGTCCAGCACCGCGGTGCGGAGAACCGCCAGTGTGAGCCGGGCATCATCGGCCCGGGCGTCCCAGTACAGGAATCCGGCCACCAGGTGATCGGCACGCAGATTGGGCATGTGGGCCAGTGCCTGGGCCCGGGAGACCTTCTCGTGGCGCCGGCCGATGCGCATCCCCCCGGTCAGGTCATACAGCCAAAGGGCGATCTGGTAGGCCCGGGCAACGCTGCGTTTGACCACTCCTTTGCGACCGAACAAGGGGATGAGAAAGGGCAGGGGCGATACCAGGTGTGGCGCGTTGTTCAGCAGCCGCTGGCGTTCGGCCAGGTTCTCGTACACCAACCGATATTCGTGTTGTTGCAGGTAGCGCAAGCCCCCGTGAACGAGCTTGGAAGACTTCGACGAGGTCCCCGAAGCGAAGTCGTCTCTCTCCACCAGGGCGGTTTTCAACCCGCGGCTGGCGGCGTCCAGGGCCACGCCCGCGCCGGTGATTCCGCCGCCGATGACCAGCACGTCGAACCGCTCGCTGGCCAGCCGCTCGAGGGCACTGACGCGTTGGAACCCGCCTGCGCTCGGCTCGGCGGCGCCGACGCGACTGTGCATGGCCAAAGCCTGCCACACCGAGGATGAGTGACCACCGTTCCGAGCCGGGCCGGAAGGACTTCTGCCGGCCTTCCGACTTTTCTACAACGATTGTTGAAAAACAATCATTGGTGATACCATCGAGGGCTGTGAAGACCCCGGAGGAACTGACCGACCTCTTCAGGTCCACCGGCCGGAAGGTTACCGCCCAGCGCCAGTGCATCTTCAGAGTGCTGCAGGGCGACGCGACCCACCCCTCGGCCGAGGCCGTGCACGCGACCGCCTGCCGGGAGATGGAGACCATCTCGCTCAAGACGGTGTACCAGACCCTCCATGACCTGGCTGATCTCGGGGAGATCGCGTCTCTCGACGTGGGTACCGGAATGGTCCGGTTCGATCCCAACGTGGATGAACCTCACCACCACCTGGTATGCAAGAAGTGTGGATGCGTACGCGACATAGTTGGCGTCTTTCCCGAACTGGCGGTCCCGGCCGGCGCCGATCTCGGGTTCGAAGTCGGAACCGCAGAGATCGTCTTTCGCGGACTCTGTCCCGACTGCCGGTCGCCCGCCCGCCGCAAGCGGTCATCGGCCCGGGCGGTGACCCAGGTGTGAGCAACCAGGTGTGAGCAACCAGGTGTGAGGATGTACTGACAGACCACTGGATCGAGTATGAACAGCCGACACGTGGTAGCCGCCACGACGGTCCCAGCCAACGAAAGGAACATTGTGCCAGCACTCAAGGACAGCAAGACCGAGGCCAACCTCAAAGTCGCCTTCGCCGGCGAAAGCCAAGCCAACCGCCGTTACCTCTATTTCGCCCAGAAGGCGGATGTCGAGGGCTACCCGGATGTGGCTGCGCTGTTCCGCTCGGTGGCCGAGGGAGAGACCGGGCATGCGTTCGGCCATTTCGACTTCCTCCGCGAGGTGGGGGACCCGGTGACCGGAGTGCCGGTGGGTCCCACCGAGGACAACCTCAAGTCGGCGATCGAGGGCGAGACCTACGAGTACACCGAGATGTATCCGGGCTTTGCTCGTACCGCCCGTGACGAGGGATTCGAGGAGATCGCCGAATGGCTCGAAACGCTGGCCCGCGCCGAGAAGAGCCACGCCGGACGGTTCACCGAGGGGTTGGCCTCGGTCGCCTGAGCGACCGGGCTGCACCGGTGCCGCCGATGCCCCTGGTTCCGGCTCACCGGGTTACCCGAGAGGGCATCCGGTGAGCGGATCGGGGCCGTTGAGACTTGACGACATCGCCGACCAGCGGGCATATCGAGCGCGAGCGCGACGCGTTTCGGGCTGAGGTGATCCGGGTCAAGAAGCTGCGCCGGATAAGCGTGGGACCGGTGATCTCGCTGACCTTCGAGAATCGCCTGACCATGCGATTCCAAGTGCAGGAGATGGCCCGCGCCGAGAAGTTGACCACCGATCGGCAGATCCAGCACGAGCTCGATGTCTACAACCGTCTCGTCCCCACCCCCGGGGAGCTGTCCGCCACCCTGTTCGTCGAACTCACCAGCGAGGAGGAGATGAGGAGCTGGCTCCCGCGCCTGGTCGGGGTAGAACGGGCTTGCCAGGTGCGCATCGGCACCGGCCCCGACGCCGACGTCGTCGCGTCGATCCCCGAGGAGGAGCACGACACCAACCTGACCAGGGCGGAGGTCACCGCGGCGGTCCACTATGTTCGCTTCCGCTTCACCGACGAGGAGATCCGCGCATTCACCACCAATCCGGTGGCCCTGGCCGTCAACCTGCCTGCCTACGCCGAAGGCATGCCGGGGACGGTGCTGGCGGAGGCAACCTGTGCGGAGCTGGCCCGCGATCTACGCGGGGAGTAGGCCCGGCCACCTCGAAACCACCCGGGAGCTCCCGATTTCGGACCCCCGGCTGTTCAGATGTGAGCGAGGTGCACCGCAGCGTTGGGTGTGTTGATGCGGAAGGAGAGGCTTTCCTCGATGTAGAGGTTGACCGAGGTGGCGTCTTCCGAGCGGTAGCCGACGGAGAAGTCCTGGCCCACGGTCAGCTCGAAGTCACCACCGCGTTGACTGAGCACGACGGCGCCGTCCACCGCCGGTGCCCACACCACCGGGCCCCCGAGGATCTGACGGAGGTGCTCGAAGACCGGGTAGCCCCCGTGCTCGGTGGTCTCGGTGACGCCGGTGAAACAGCGAGCTCCCAGGGCGATCGCGTAAGGACCGCCGATGTCGGCGGCGCGGAGAGCGGCCACCGCCTGGGCCACGTGCTCGGGATAGCGGCTGTAGTCCTCGCTGATGGTCACCGCCGGATGGGGCGTCGACGGCACGATGCCAGACACGCCGCCCGGCTGGTACCCGTGGAAGACGAGTTGGTCCTCGGCCAGGGCAGAGGCTCGGCCGGCGTCGATGACCGGGTCGAGATCGAGGTCGGTGGCCCCTCGATCGGCTGCGGCCAGTTCGGATTTGGCCAGCGAGAAGGCGGAACGAAGTTCGATCAGCGGTGCCACGGTGCGCCTGGCCACCTCTACCGGGCCCAGGGCGGCACCGTCGAGGTTCTCGGTGCGCCCGCCACCCGTCGACGAGACCTCCCACCCCAGCGGTCCGGTGAACTCGATGAGGCGGCGCGCCGCCAGAACATGCTTCAGCGAACGTGTGGCCTCCTGGTCGATCTGGCTCCACGAGTGGTCGGTAACCGGCGCCAACTCGCGCATCAGATGGTTCATGGGAGCATCCCGCTTTCGTGTCGTAGGTCGCCGATTCCGAGACTATCGGCCGGTTCTGTGGCTGCGACCCGGGCCAGGGGATTGGGCGTGGGCGGACCCATCCGGGTGAGGGTGTTGCGATCGATATGGGAGAAGGGCTGGTCGCGATGGGGGATGTCGAGGACACCTTCCTCTTCGTATGACCAGGTCCCGTCCGGGTGCACGGTCACCCGCAACCGGTAGCTGAGGGTCCGGAACGCCTGATCGAGGAACGGGTTGGACAGGATGCCGTAGACCTCGGAACCGACTTCGGCGCGTACTTCGAACTCGGTGGCGTCCGGCTGGGCATCACCGCCGGCCAACAGGACCTGGCCCCGGGGTATGCCCAGCGTGAACACGACCCTTCGGGCGTCCGGTTCCCAAAGCCAGTACCCCACCTGGTCGTGGAACGTCTCGACCTCACCCGGTTTCACGATGTGGGTGTGGTAGCGGAGTCCGTAGAACAGCTGAGGCCCATTGGTCTGGCGGTCGATGGGCTGCAATTCGACGTGCTCGACGAACGAGTCTTCCCCCGTTCCTTCGGCAACCGGATGTTGGTCGGAACCCTTTGTTCCCTCCCAGATTCCGGCCATCGGTCCGAGGGGACCGAGGAACGACAGCGTGTCGGGGTCGCCTTCCGGCTCGGTGTAGATATCGTCCCCGTACAGGGCGGTTGTCTCGTCGCTCACGGTGGGCCGATCCCTCCACTGTAAATAACTCACCAGACGCCACGGGGCGCCGCGCCTTCCCGAGAAGTGTAGGTCGACCGGGTTCGTCCTTGTCCTGGCCATCCATCGGCCATGGTGATCCGTCGCGTGGGCCGGCAAGGTACCGGCCACCTTGACGGATCGGTCCCCGGCAAGGTGGCCCTTGCAACATCACAGGGTCACCTGTGGCGATGGCACCGACTGGAGCCCGCTCGGGTACCGCAGAGTCGCACTTCGGTGCGGGAGAGAAGGGACCATCCATGAGCACAGCAACCAGCACCACAATCGTCGGGAACCTCACCCACGATCCTGAAATCCGCTACACCCGAGAAGGACAGGCCACCACCTCCCTCGGTGTGGCGGTGAACCGGCGATGGCAGAATCGGGAGTCCAACGAGTGGGAGGAATCGACCTCCTTTTTCGACGTGGTGACCTGGCGGGACCTGGCGGAGAACGTGGCCCTCAGCCTGACCAAGGGGATGAGGGTGGTGGTTTCCGGTCGCCTCGAGCAGCGCAGCTGGGAGACCGAGGACGGCGACCGTCGATTCAAGGTGGAGATCGTGGCCGACGAGGTGGGTGCGAGCATGCGGTTTGCCACCGTCGAGGTCCACAAGGTCGAGCGCCATCAAACAGACATCGAAACCGACCGAGACGCGGGCGCGTCAGGTTCGAGCGCCGACGCAGAGGACGAATCGATCGGAGCGGGGGCCTGATCGGGTTCGGGCCGCCCGGTCACGCCGGTAGTCAGGCAGGCGATCCGATGGGCGTGCCGATCATCTGGGCGGCCTGGGCCCAGGCCGGTCCCCACCAGTCGACCCTCTGGTCGGTTGTCCGGCTCTGGATGCGCGTCGTGGTCGGGGTAATCGATCCCGCCGCGTTCCTGCTTCGCAGCAGGGTCGTGCCCCCCACCATCCTGGCGGCGTCCGTCGTCTTGGTCGGCGTGGCCGTGGTGGCTGTAGTGACCACCGGGTCCCGGGCCAGTCTCACTGCCCGATCCCGGCGCCGCCAGCGCCCGACCAAGGGGGAGCGGGCTCCCGAGGAGACCGGGCCATGACCGACGCGGTGGTCACCCGGCCCCGGCGGGACGCTCGGGTTCGCCCGGCCCCGACGGTCGGGATGACCAAGTCCGAGGTGTTCGCCGCCTGTCAGGCGCTCGCCGATGCCAACGGTTGCCTGCTTCGGGCCGGCCACCTGGTCGAAGCCGGTGCCCTCGGCGACCTGTTCGAACTGCTCGAGGCGCGGCTGTTCGCCGTCGATCAATCCTGGGTGGGCTCGTAGTCCAATGAGAGGGAGTTCACGCAGTAGCGCTGCCCGGTCGGTGCGGGACCGTCGGGGAAGACGTGACCGAGATGACCGCCACACCGAGCGCAGGTGATCTCGGTCCGAGTCATGCCGAAAGTCCTGTCGCCGTGCTCGTCGATGACGCCGTCATCGAGAGCCCGGTAGAAGCTCGGCCACCCCGATCCGGAGTCGAATTTGGTGTCGCTCGGAAACAGAGCCGCACCGCACCCGGCGCAGGTGAACATCCCGGTTCCCTCCACGTGTAACAGCTCACCCGACCACGCCGGCTCGGTTCCCTTCTGGCGGAGCACCGCATAGCGCTCGGGGGACAGCTCGGCTCTCCACTGCTCGTCGCTCATCTCCAGCTGCTCGCCGCTTCCCTTTGCACTGTTTTCGCTCATTCCGACTCCTCCTTGGCCTTCCGTGTTCGGATCCGGCCACTACGGCCCGGCACCGCCACACAAGGGACAACGTCCACCACCTGTGGGCTGTTCCCGACGGGAGCCACATGGTGCACCCCCGGGAGCCCGAATCCAGCTTTGCTAACGTCGGGTCGGAGTCGGCCGCCCCGATGGCGTCGCCATCGGATTCTGGGTGAACCGCCCGTCATCATCCATCGGCGCCACACAGTCCCGGCGTGCAGATCCCTTCCACCATGGACCTTCGAGACCGACCCGAGGACGAAGCCTTCCGCAAGGAGGTCCGCGACTGGTTGGAGGGTCACGTGGTGGGGGAGTTCGCTGCTCTGGGGGGACGGGGTGGCTCGGGGGATGAGACGTTCGGTTTCGAGGTCCGGCTCGAGTGGGAGCATGTGCTCGCCGCCGACCGGTGGACGTGCATCGGCTGGCCCGAGGAGTTCGGGGGCCGTGGGGCCTCCATCGCCCATCAGGTCATCTTCAACGAAGAGTACGTGAAGGCCAAGGCCCCCGGCCGGGTCAGCATCCTGGGCGAAGGACTCATCGGTCCGACCATCATCCAATACGGCACCCCCGAGCAGAAGGCGCGGTTCCTCCCTCCGATCGTGGCCGGAACCGAGCTCTGGTGCCAGGGCTACTCCGAACCGAACGCGGGCAGCGACCTGGCCAACGTGGCCACCACCGCGGTGCTCGACGGCGATGAATGGGTGGTCAACGGCCAGAAGGTGTGGACCTCGCTCGCCCACCAGTCCGATTGGTGCTTCCTGGTCTGCCGGACCGAGCCGGGGTCGTTCCGTCACCGGGGCCTGTCCTATCTGCTGGTGCCCATGGACCAGCCGGGGATCGAGGTCCGTCCCATCGTCCAACTCACCCGGACCTCGGAGTTCAACGAGGTGTTCTTCGATGGTGCCCGAACCGGGGCGGCCAACGTGGTCGGGGAGGTGGGGGACGGGTGGCGGGTTGCCCTGGCCACCTTGGCGTTCGAGCGGGGGGTGGGCCTGCTCGGCCACCAACTGTCGTTTCGACGTGAGCTCGATCATCTGGTTGCGGTGGCCCGTGACAACGGGGCCGCATCCAACCCGATGGTGCGTCAACGCCTGGCCAGTTCCTACATCGAACTCGAGATTCTCCGGCTCAACACGCTGCGGACACTCTCCGGTTACGACGGTCCGGTGGCGCCACCGGGGGCGTCCATCAGCAAGCTCTTCTGGGCCAGCTGGCACCGGCGCTTCTGCGAACTGGCCATCGATGTCCTGGGCCCGGCCGGTCTGGTGTTGGAGGATTTCCCCTACCAGCTCGGCGAGTTCCAGCGCACCTTCCTCTTCAGCCGGTCGGAAACCATTTACGGCGGCTCCAACGAGATACAGAAGAACATCATCGGCGAGCGGGTGCTCGGCCTGCCGCCCGAACCCAAGGGAGTCACCAGATGACCGACCCGGCCGCCGGAATCTCTGGAGCTGTTCGGCCGAACGTTCCATCACCGCCGCAGGGCAGGGGGCTGTTGACCGACAAGATCGTGGTGGTCACCGCCGCGGCCGGCACCGGCATCGGGTTCGCCACCGCCAAGCGTTGCGTGCAGGAGGGTGCCACCGTGGTTATCTCCGATGCCCACCAGCGCCGGCTGGAGGAAGCGGCCGACGCGCTCGGCGACCTCCCCGAACTGGCGGGGCAGCGGCCGCTGGCCGTGCCCTGCAATGTGACCGACGAATCTCAGGTCCAGAATCTCTTCGACGCCACCGTGGACCGTCACGGCCGATTCGACATCGTGGTCAACAACGCCGGCCTCGGTGGCCAGGTCGACGTGGTGGACATGACTGACGAGCAATGGTCGTTGGTCCTCGATGTGACGCTGACCGGCACCTTCCGGTGCACCCGCGCCGCCCTCCGGCACCTCTATGCCCGCAATGAGGGCGGGGTCATCGTCAACAATGCCTCGGTGCTCGGGTGGCGGGCACAGCGCGGACAGTCCCACTACGCCGCGGCCAAGGCCGGGGTAATGGCGCTGACCCGGTGCAGCGCGGTGGAGGCGGCTCCCCATGGCATTCGGATCAACGCAGTGGCGCCGAGCCTGGCCCTCCATCCGTTCCTCAACAAGGTCATGGACGATGAGGAACTTGCGGAACTGAGTCGACGCGAGGTTTTGGGACGGGGAGCCGAGGTGTGGGAGGTGGCCAATGTCATCGTCTTCTTGGCCAGCGAGTACGCCACCTTCATGACTGGTGAGATCGTGTCGGTGAGCAGCCAGCATCCCTGAGTCGGCGGGCCCGGGGGAGCGACGGAACCAGGGCGGTCGCGCCCGGCCGAACGGCCGAGGCGATGCACTACCCTGACGACGTGTCAGATGTGACTGATCCCCGCGGGGATCTGCAGTGGGGGACGATTCCCGGGTTGGTCGAGGATGCGGCCGCCCGCTTCGGTGAGTTGGATGCCGTGGTCGACGTCCGAGGTCCCGACGGAACCGCCACTGCGCTGACCTTCGATCAACTGGCTGACGAGGTGGCCTCTGCCACCCGGGCCATCGTGGCCAACGGGATAGACCGTGGCGACCGGGTGGCCATCTGGGCACCCAACTGCGCCGAGTGGGTGATCGCCGCTCTCGGCGCGGTAGGAGCCGGGGCGTTGCTTGTGCCCCTCAACACCCGATTCAAGGGTGCCGAGGCGGCAGACATCCTGAGCCGATCGGGGGCCCGGATGCTGTTCACGGTGGACGGTTTCCTCGGAACCGACTACTCGGGGCTCCTCGACGAGGCCGTTGCTGCCGGACACCCGGTTCCCGACCTCGAGCGGGTGGTGATCCTCCGGACCGGCGACCGCGGTGTTCCCCGGGTGACCGCCAAGGGCGACCCGGTGGTGGGGTGGGAGGTCTTCCTGACCGAGGGCGGTTCGTGCTCGCCCGACGTGGCCGCCGGCCGTACTGCGTCGATCACCTCCGGTGACCTCTCCGATCTGGTGTTCACCTCGGGGACCACCGGGCAGCCCAAGGGGGCGATGACCACACACGGCCAGACGTTGCGCACCTTCGCCACCTGGTCCGAGGTGGTCGGATTGCGCAAGGGCGATCGCTACCTGATCGTCAACCCGTTCTTCCACACGTTCGGCTACAAGGCAGGCATCTTGGCCTGCCTGATGACCGGGGCCACCATGCTTCCCGAACCTGTCTTCGACGTCGACCGGCTGGTGCAGCGGATCGAAACCGACAAGATCTCGGTGCTTCCCGGTCCGCCGACCATCTTCCAGTCCATCCTCGACCATCCCGACCGGAAGGGGTTCGACCTCTCCACCCTGCGGCTGGTGGTCACCGGCGCCGCCGCGGTGCCGGTGGAGCTGGTGGAGGGTCTGTGGTCAGATCTGGGGATCGAGACCGTGCTCACCGCGTACGGACTCACCGAGGCCACCGGCACGGTGACCATGTGCCGTCGGGGTGACTCGGCAGAGGTCATCTCGGGCACCTCGGGACGGGCCATACCCGACGTCGAAGTGCTGATCGTCGACGGCGACGGCGCCGAGGTGCCCAGGGGAGAGGCCGGTGAGATCGTCGTCCGCGGTTACAACGTCATGCGGGGCTATTTCAACGACTCCGAGGCCACCGACGAGGCCATCGACGTCGGCGGTTGGCTGCACACCGGCGACGTCGGCGTCATGGACGGTGCCGGCAACGTGACGATCACCGACCGGCTCAAGGATATGTACGTCAGCGGCGGTTTCAATGTCTACCCGGCAGAGGTGGAGGCGGTCCTCCGACAGCATCCCGCAGTCGGCCAGGTGGCCGTGGTCGGCGTGGCTGACCGGAGATTGGGCGAAGTGGGACTGGCCCTGGTCGTACCGTCGGCGACCGGCGAACCCGGTGCCGTCGAGGCCGAGTTGGCCGGCTGGGCCAAGGAGCGGCTGGCCAACTACAAGGTGCCCCAGCGGGTGGTGGCGGTCGATACTCTGCCGGTCAACGCCAGTGGCAAGGTGCTCAAGCGCGAATTCGCGCGATCAGTACGCGCCCGGTGATCAATCGGACAGTTCCATCCAGTAACCGTACGAAGAGAGGAAGGTGCCATGCGAGGCATCGTCTATACCGGTGATGACGTCGAGGTCACCGACCAATTGAATGTCGGAGATCCAGGACCCCGCGAGGTGCGGGTGGCCATTGGCGCGGCTGGTGTCTGCCACAGTGACCTCTCGGTGATCAACGGAACCATCCCGTGGAAGGCGCCATCGGTGCTCGGCCACGAGGGAGCCGGCGTGGTCGAAGCGGTGGGCTCGGAGGTCCGCTCGGTCAAGGTCGGCGATCACGTGGTCATTGCCACCCTGCAGAGCTGCGGTACCTGTAGGGCGTGCAGCACCGGACACCCGACCTGGTGCGTGAAGACGCTCGGCAACGTCTCCCAGCCCTTCACCTTCAAGGGCGAGCCGGCCTCCAACTTCGCCGGCACCTCGGTGTTCACCGAATCGACCATCGTCAAAGAGGTGCAGGCGGTGAAGATCTCCGACGAGGTGCCAATGACCTCGGCCTGCCTGATCGGCTGCGGAGTCCTGACCGGCGTCGGGGCGGTTCTCAATCGGGCCAAGGTGAAGGCGGGGGAGACCTCGGCCGTCTTCGGCGTCGGCGGCGTGGGCCTCAATGTGATCCAGGGACTGCGTCTGGCTGGTGCCAGCCGGATCATCGCCGTGGACACCATGGCCTCCAAGGAGAAGCTCGCCTCGTCCTTCGGGGCCACCCACTTCGTGGACGCGTCGTCGACCGACCCGGTGGCGGCGATTCGGGAGATCGTGCCCCCGGGCCCCGACCGGGTGACCGGGGCGCTCGGGTGGACCGGCGGGGTCAACTGGTCGTTCGACTGCGTCGGCCATCCTGGCGTATTGCGGAATGCGCTCGACGTACTCGACTGGGGCGGCAACGCGCTGGCCATCGGCATCCCGCCACAAGGCACCGAGGTGTCCGTGGACGTCAACGCCCTGGCCTATGTCGACCGCGGACTCCTCGGCTGCCGCTACGGATCGGCGCGCCCGCATCACGACATACCGCTGATGGTGGAGCTCTACCTGTCCGGGAAGCTGATGCTCGACGAACTGGTCACCGAGCAACGTCCCCTCGAAGGGTTTCGCGAGATCGTGAAGGACATGGAGGCGGGCACACTGGCCCGGGGCGTCCTCACCTTCTGAGACGACGGCGCTCCCTCGAACGACCGGAACGCGCGGGAGGCGGTGGAGGAGCGCCCTGTTACAGTCGGCACCGATATGACGGCGCGTCAGATCGAAGGGGAGTGGGAAACGGTGGTCGACGCGCTGCGCGCCGCTGCGGTGGTCAACCCGGACACCGAGGCCTACGTCGAGCCGGAGACCGCCACTACCGGGCGACGTTCCCTGACCTTCTCCCAGTGGAATCGGGCCGCCGACGGCGCGGCCGGGTTGTTGGCCGGCCGGGGCGTCGTTCGTGGGTCGGTGGTGTGTCTGATGCTCCCCAGCTCCATCGACTACATGGTGGGCTATGCGGCCGCCACACGACTGGGGGCGATCACCTCGGGCGTCAACCTCCGCCTGGGTGTCGCCGAGGTCTCCTCCATCCTCGAACGTACGCGCCCTGCGGTGACCGTGGTCGAGGACCTGGACGCGGCTCCTCCGGGGCCGACCGGCGTGGTGCTCGATCGAGTCGCGCTGGCGGCCGCCTTCGGTGGCCCCGGCCCCACTGGTTGGCCGGAGCTGTCCCCTCGGGACCCGGTGGCGGTGGTGTGGACCAGCGGCACCACCGGCCTGCCCAAGGGAGCGGTGTTCGACCACGCCTGCCTGGCGGCGGTGGCCGACGGCACCGACGTGCTCTCCGAGCCCGGTGACCGGCGCCTCTCCCCGTTGCCCTTCGCCCATGTCGGATCGATGACCCGCACCTGGGACGAGATCGCCCACGGGGTGACCACGGTGATCACGCCCACACCGTGGAGGGCGGAGGACGCCATCCGGGTGATCGCCGAAGAGCGGATCACCGTCGCCCAGGGGGTGCCCACCCAGTGGGCACTGGTGCTGGACCACCCCGATCTGGACGACGCCGAGACTTCATCGCTGCGGATCGTGGGCACCGGAGCATCGCGGGTGCCGTCGGAACTGGTGGCCGCGTTGCGGGACCGGTTCGGGGTTCCGGTGGTGGTGCGCTACACCACCACCGAGGCCTCGATGGGCACCGGGACCCTGCCCGGTGATGCGGACGAGAAGGTGGCCGGCACCGTGGGCCGGCCGGTGCCCGGGGTCTCGCTGGCCATCGCCGGCGACGACGGCCGGCCGGTGGCGGCCGGCGAGGTGGGGCGGGTGCGGCTTCGTTCGGACGCGGTGATGCGCGGCTACTGGGGCGGACCGCCCCGGGGCCCGGGTGCATCCGGCGTGGTCTACGACGACGAGACCACCCATTCGGTGCTCACCGATGACCGCTGGCTCACCACCGGTGACTTCGGCTTTGTGGACGGCGACGGCTACCTGCATCTGGTGGGTCGTGCCAACGAGCTCTACATCCGGGGCGGCTACAACGTCTATCCGGCCGAGGTGGAAGGGGTGCTGGGGAGCCACCCCGCGGTGGAACAGGTTGCGGTGGTCGGAGTTCCCGACCCGGTGCTCGGGGAGATCGGTGTCGCCTTCGTGGTGCCGACCGAAGGCGATGCGCCGGCCGACGACCAGTTGCTGGCGACCCTCCGGTCGGCGGCGCGTGCCTCTCTGGCCGACTACAAGGCGCCCGACCGGGTTGTAGTGGTGGACAGCCTCCCGGTGACCTCGATGATGAAGATTGACAAGGCATCCCTGACCGACCGGGCGACGTCCCTCTTCGCCCCGGTTTCGGCACCATGAAGCCGGCGTACCCGTTGGCGGGGACCGGGACGGAGAACCGTGCACCGGGATACCGTGCACAGGAACCGAGCACCGCACAAAGGAGCACAAGGACGATGACCGGCAGATCCACCCCCGCGACCGGCGGGGTGACCGACGATCCCATCAGGATCGGGACCATGCTGTACACGCTGGTGGAGCCACACCGCGGTCATCAGGTGGCCTTCAACCGGTGGTACGAGCGCGACCACTTCTATGCCGGATGCCAGATCGGCGCCTACAACTTCGCCGGAGCCCGGTTCGTGGCCACCGCGGCGTTGAAGGAGTTGCGCTATCCGACGGGGACCGACGCTCTGGTCGACGATCCGAACACCGGCAGTTATCTGGGTGTGTACTACGTGCTCGACGGACACCACGACGAGTGGAACCGCTGGGCGGTCGATCAGGTCAATGCGCTTCACGCCGCCGGCCGCATGTTCGAACAGCGAGACCACATCCATACCGGCCTGTACCACTTCGAGTGGGAGTACCGTCGCGACGACGACGGCGTGCCGGCGGAGCTCACGCTCGACCACCGGTTTCCGGGCATGGTCTCGCTCTTCGTACAGCCGAACGAGGGGGTGACCCGCGAACAGATCGGCGATTGGTACCGCGACCAGTACCTGCCCCCGGTCGTCGCCGGCTCGCCGGTTGCCACGGTGTTGGCCTTCAGCCCCCTTCCCCTGTTGGCCGACGCTCCCAGTGACGTTCCCCGCAGCGACGCCGACGACCGACGGTTGCTGTTGCTCCATTTCCTCGACGAGGAACCGTCGGCAAGTTGGGACGCGGTGTTCGCCGGCCAGCAGGGTTCGCTGGCCGATTCCGGCCTCGGCCGCGTGGAATGGGTCTCAGCGTTCATCGGAACCGTGCCCGGCACGGACACCTACACCGACCAGCTGTGGTCGGCTGCGGTCTGATGGCGGACTTCATCGAAGAGCTCTCCGAGCGCACTTCTCGCCGAGGATGGGTCGGCGCACCCACCTTGTGGGGATTGATCGAGCGCCGCGCCGAGGCCACCCCCGATGCAGTGCTGGCCCGCGAGGACACCGGCAACGTGCTCACCTTCGCCGGATACCGCGACGCCTGTCTGCGGGCCGCCGCCGGCCTGATGGCCGGGTTCGGGGTAGGTGTCGGTACCAGCGTCAGCTGGGAACTGCCCACCTGGAACGAATCGTTGGTGTTGGTGGGCGCGCTGGCCCGCCTGGGGGCGCGCCAGAACCCCCTCATCCCCATCTACCACGGGCGCGAGGTCGGTTTCATCACCGCCCAGAGCGAGGCCGGCCTGCTGGTGGTACCCACCGTCTACCGGGGTTTCGACTTCGAGGCCATGGCCAACGAGATCGCCGTCGACCGTCCGAGCCTGTCGGTGCTGGTGGTCGACCGCGACCTGCCCGATGGAAACCCTGGCGACCTGCCCGCGGTGGAGCCGGCACCCGGCAAGGCCGCCGAGGCGCCCATCCGGTGGCTGTTCTATACGTCGGGGACCACGGCCGACCCCAAGGGCGCACCGCACACCGACCTCACCGTGATGGCCTCGGCACTGGCCATGGCCGAATGCCTCGACATCAACGGGGACGACGTGTCGGCCCTGATCTTCCCCTTCACCCACATCGGCGGGATCGGATGGCTGATCGCCGCGATGTTCACCGGGTGCACCCTGCTGACCACCGAGTCGTTCGACCCGAAGACGACGCCAGGGTTCCTGGCGGACAACCAGGTCACCCTGGCCGGCTCGGGTACGCCCTTCCACATGGCCTATCTGGCCGCCCAGCGTGCGAACGGGCCAGGACCGATCTTCACCCACGTGCGCTCGTTCCCCGGAGGAGGCGCGCCCAAGCCGCCCCAACTCCATTACGACCTCAAGCGCGAGATCGGTGGGGTGGGCATCGTCTCCGGCTACGGCCTGACCGAGGCGCCCATCGTGGTCATGGCCTCCACTACCGACTCCGATCAAAAACTGGCAGACACCGAGGGTCGGCCCACCCCCGGGGTCGAGCTGGTCGTGGTCGGCCTGGACGGACGCCGGGCCGGGCCGGGCGAGGAGGGGGAGATCCGCCTCAAGGGTCCCCAGGTCATTCGCGGCTACCTCGACTCGTCCCTCGATGCCGACGCGTTCGATGCGGACGGGTACTTCCGTTCCGGCGACCTGGGTATCGTGGATGCCGACGGCTACGTGACCATCACCGGGCGGCTGAAGGACGTGATCATCCGCCACGGAGAGAACATCTCTGCCAAGGAGGTGGAGGACCTGCTCTACGCCCATCCGGCGGTGGCGGACGTGGCGGTCATCGGCCTTCCCGATCCGAAGACCGGTGAGCGCGCCTGTGCGGTGGTGGCGGTCAACCAGGGCCAGCAATTCGGGTTCGACGAGATGGTCACCTACTTGCAGGGGAGGGAGCTCCGCACCCAATCCATTCCCGAGCAACTCGAACTGGTCGAGACCGTGCCCCGCAATCCGGCCGGCAAGATCCTCAAACACACCTTCCGCGAGACGTATGCATCGCCACCACCAGCAGGATCCCGGCAGTGAGCCCGGTCCCGATCGACCGGATCACACTGGGTAGGGGAGGAGCTGCGCAGGACGCGGCGGATGAGGCCATCGGCTCGTTCACCGGACGCCGATTCAGCGGTCGGGTCGCCGTGGTCACCGGGGCCGGCTCGGGCATCGGCCGGGCGGTCGCCCGCCGGTTGGCCCGGGAGGGGGCTGCGGTAGCCGCACTCGACGTGGACGCCGACAACCTGGCCATCACCGAGGAAGCCATCGTCGGGGACGGAGGGACCGCCACCGCCTATCACTGCGATGTCACCTCGGAGTCGTCGGTGGAAGAAACGGTGACGTCGCTGGCGGACGCACTCGGGCCTCCGACGGTGGTGTGCAACGTGGCCGGTATCGGGGGGTTCTTCAACACCGCAGAAATGCCACTGGACCGGTGGGAGAGGATTCTGGCCGTCAATCTCACCGGGCCGTTCCTGATCTGCCGCGCCACGTTGCCCCATCTTCTCGAGCACGGAGGATCCATCGTCAACGTAGCCTCCAACACTGCGCTGATGGGACAGGCCTATTCGGCCGCGTACTGCGCGTCCAAGGCCGGGTTGCTGATGTTCTCCAAGGCCCTGGCGGGCGAATACCTGTCGAGAGGAATCCGGGTGAACGTGGTGGCACCCGGCGGAGTCGACACCCCGTTGCTCGGCGCCTTCGAGCTGCCCGAGGGCGGCGATGAGGACCAACTGAACAGGATGATGTCGGTCATGGGGTTCTCCACGCCGGCGGAGATCGCCGCGTCGGTGGCATTCTTGGCCTCCGACGAGTCGCCGTACACCACCGGCGCGGTCCTCTCGGTCGACGGCGGCTTGACCATCTGAGGCCCGCCGCCGGCATCGATAGCCTGATCGAGACGGGGAGACCCGGCGGATGGAGGAGCTGATGACCATGAGGATCCAGGTCAACCCCGACAAATGCCAAGGGCACGGCCGTTGCTATGCCTTGGCGCCGGAGCTCTTCGAGGTCGATGACTATGGACAGTCCACCGCGCTGGGCGATGGCACCGTGCCGGCCGGTCTGGAGGACCGGGCCCGCCTGGCCGTCGACAACTGTCCCGAGTACGCGGTCGAGGTGATCGAGCAATGAGGCGAGCCTTGGGTCGCCCTCCCTTGGTGGGCAGACGACCGGCGGTTCCGTCGGTCCTGGCCGGCGAGCGCTGACCGGCGCCATGCGGCTCGGCAACATGTACGGGCCCGACGCCACCTTCGCGGGCGTCCCCGCCGCCCACCTGGACGATCCGGCAAGTTGGGCAGGGGCGCGGGCGGTGATCGTGGGCGCACCGTTCGACGGCGGCACCAGCCACCGCCCCGGGTGCCGTTTCGGTCCGCTGGCCATCCGAACCACTGACTACCTCCCCCATGACGGGATGAGGCCCCACCTCGCCCTCGGGGTCGATCCGCTGGTGGAGTTGGCCGTGGTCGACGTCGGAGACATCCAAATGCCCTCCGGTGACACCGAGGTCTCGATCAGCCGACTGGAAGATGCAGTCGCCCGCATCGCGTCGAGCGGGGCGATCCCCTTGGTGCTCGGCGGGGACCACACCATTGCGCTGCCCGACGTCACCGGCGTGGCTCGTCACGTGGGATGGGGCAAGGTATCGGTGGTCCACTTCGATGCTCACGCCGACACCGCCGACCACCAGTTCGGCGCGTTGATCGGCCACGGTACCCCGATGCGCCGGTTGATCGAGTCCGGCGCGGTACGCGGCGACCGCTTCCTCCAGATCGGCCTGCGCGGCTACTGGCCCGACCCCGCCACCCTGGCGTGGATGGCCGAACAGGGCATGCGCAGCTACGAGATGACCGAAGTGGTGGCCAGAGGGCTGGATGCCTGTCTGACCGAGGCCTTCGCCATCGCCACCGATCAGTGCGATGCGGTCTTTCTCTCGGTCGACGTGGACGTGGTGGACCCAGGTTCCGCCCCGGCGACCGGCACTCCCGAACCGGGCGGCCTCAGTCCCCGAGCGCTGCTGGACGCGGTGCGCCGCGTCGGGATGGAGCTACCGGTGGCCGGCGTGGACGTCGTCGAGCTGTCGCCGCCCTTCGACCATGCCGATGTCACCGCCTATCTCGGCAACCGGATCGTCCTCGAGGTGCTGTCGGGCATCGCCTGGCGCCAGGCCCGCATGGCCGGCCGCAGCGTCAGACAACCGGGAGATCCGTTGCTCGGAGGGTAGTGGCGGGACTTGGCTGGCCGGATCGGGCCGCCAACGGTGGCTAGGACAGGCGCTCGACGATCATGGCCATGCCTTGTCCTCCGCCGACGCACATCGATTCGAGTCCGACGGTCTTGCCGGTGTCCTCGAGCACGTTGAGCAGGGTGGTCATGATACGCGCCCCGGTCTGGCCGAACGGGTGGCCGAGAGCGATGGCTCCTCCCCGGACGTTGAGCTTTTCGTAGCCGATACCCAGTTCCTTGGCCGCGGGGACCACCTGGGCGGCGAAGGCCTCGTTGATCTCGACCAGGTCGATGTCGTCGATGGTCATGTCGGCCCGCGCCAGGGTTTGACGGACGGCGTCGACGGGGCCCAACCCCATGATCTCGGGATTGAGCCCGCTGACCCCGCTGGCCACGATGCGCGCCAGCGGGGTGATCCCCAGTTCACGTGCTTTTGTATCGCTCATCACGATGACCGCTGCGGCACCGTCGTTGAGCGGGCAGGCGTTGCCGGCGGTGACCGTCCCCCCCTCGCGAAACACCGGCTTGAGGCTGGCCAGACCTTCCAGGGTGGTGCCAGGCCGTGGCCCGTCATCTTTTGTCACCAGGTCACCATTGGGAGTGGTCACCGGGATGATCTCCCGCTCGAAGAAACCGGATTCCTGGGCGGATACCGCACGGGTCTGGGACTGAAGGGCGAACTCGTCCTGCTCCTCGCGGCTGACCTTCTTGAACTCGGCCACGTTCTCCGCGGTCTGGCCCATGGCGATGTAGACGTCGGGCAACCCGGTGAGAGGGGACCACGGCTCACCGGCGACTGCCATCCGCTTGGCGGTGCGGGCCTCGGCGTCGGCGAACAGCTCGTTATGGGGTCCGGTGTCGGCGGCGCCGTTGCGGTAGCGGCTGACCGTTTCCACCCCGGCGGCGACGAACACGTCGCCCTCGCCGGCCCGGATGGCATGGGCAGCCATCCGGATGGTCTGGAGGGAGGAAGAGCAGTATCGGTTGACGGTCACCCCGGGCACGTCGGGTAGTCCGGCCAGCAGTGCTGCTACCCGCCCGACGTTGTACCCGGCCTCGCCCCCGGGCTGTCCCGATCCCATGATCACGTCCTCAACCGACTGAGGGTCGAGTTGAGGCACTTTGGCCAGCACCTCGCGGACGACCAGGGCGGCGAGGTCGTCGGGACGGCAATCCACCAACGAACCCTTGTTGGCCCGCCCGATCGGGGTCCGACCGGTGGCGACGATGACGGCTTCAGTCATGGGTGCTCCTCGAAGTTGGGCGGCGGGCCGCACGGTCCGGCCGGTGCCGGAGTTACCGGTGCCGGGGGATGGATGTCACCGCGAACCTACCGGATGTCCTGACCGTGTCCGCCCGCCCCACCGGCGAGTGCCATCGACGGCGATGTGGCGCCGGTGGCATAGCGAATGTAACGTGTTCTAGTAGTCGGCTCCACCCGACCGCAGGGGACGCCCTCGGCCGCAAGGCAGGCCGGCTCGACCACTCGAACACCACGCCGGCCGTTGGATGCGCGGTTGTCCAAGTGACCTAGGCCCACAGACCGGGAGGGACCAAATGGAGATCGGCTACACCGAGGAACAACAGGCTCTTCGGAACCGGCTCCGTCGAGTACTACGCCAACCTGCTCACTCCCGAGGTGGAAGAACAGCTTGCCGCCAGCCACGGGATCGGTCCCGACATGCGGCGGGTGGTCAAGCAGATGGCCGAGGACGGCTGGCTGGGTATCGGCTGGCCAACCGAGTACGGAGGCCAGGGGCGCTCGGCCATCGAGCAGTACATCTTCTTCGACGAGTCGATGCGGGCAGGAGCTCCCGTGCCCATGTTGACCATCAATACCGTGGGCCCGACCATCATGCAGTTCGGGAGCCAGGAGCAGAAGGACTTCTTCCTGCCCCGCATCCTGGCCGGTGCGATCCACTTCTGCATCGGCTACACCGAGCCCGAATCCGGCACGGACCTGGCCTCCCTTCAGACCCGGGCAGTGCGTGACGGTGACGAATACGTCATCAACGGGCAGAAGATCTACACATCGCTGGCCGGCGGCGCCGACTACATCTGGTTGGCGACCCGCACCGATCCGGAGGTGGCCAAGCACAAGGGCATCTCCTTGTTCATCGTGCCGATGGACACGCCCGGTATCAAGGTGGTGCCCATGCACCTGCTCGGCGATCACAACATCAACTACACATTCTACGAGGACGTACGGGTTCCGGCGGCGAATCTGGTCGGGGGGGAGAACAATGGCTGGTCACTCATCACCAACCAGCTCAATCACGAGCGGGTCACCTTGTGCTCCTCGGGCATCATCGAAAGGGCGCTGACCGATGTGCGGTCGTGGGCCCAGAACACCAAACTGGCCGACGGTCGCCGGGTCATCGACCAGGAGTGGGTACAAGTCCACCTGGCCCGTATCTACGCCCGGCTCGAATTCCTCAAGCTGATCAACTGGAAGGTGGCCTGGACGGCGACCCAGGGACACCTCGACGTGGCCGATGCCTCGACCACCAAGGTGTTCGGCACCGAGTTCTACATGGAGGCGTTCAAACTGATGATGGAGGTGGTCGGCCAGGCCGGCTACCTCACTCGGGGCAGTCCCGAGGCGGTGCTCGCCGGTCGCCTCGAGATGTACGCCCGAAGCCTGGTCATCCTCACCTTCGGGGGTGGCACCAACGAGATCCAGCGCGACCTGATCGCCATCTTCGGCCTCGGCCTGCCCCGATCACTGCGATAGATGCGATAGAAGAGGAAACACGCACATGGACTTCTCCTTCAGCGAGGAACAAGAGGCCGTCCGCGACCTGGCCGACCGGATCTTCGGTGACCTGGCCACCCACGAACGGCTGCGGGACATCGAATCGGAACCTGACGGCGAGCGATTCGATCGCAAGATCTGGGCCGAACTGAGCGCTGCCGGCCTGCTGGGCATAGCCCTCCCCGAAGAGGTGGGTGGCGCCGGACTCGGGTTCGTCGAGACGGGATTGCTGGTGGAAGCGGCCGGGCGGACCGCCGCCTATGTGCCGGTGGTCGAGGCGCTGGCCGCGGCGGCGCCGGCCATCGCCCGGTTCGGCACCGAGGCGCAACGCCAGCAGTGGCTCCCCGGGGTGGTGACCGGTGACACCGTGCTGACTACCGCCCTGGTGGAGGTCGGCGGGGTTCCCTCCGCCCCGTCGGTGGTGGCCGAGCCCGACGGCGACAGCTGGATACTGTCCGGAACCAAGTCGTGCGTTCCTTCCGGGCTGATCGCCGATGCAGTACTGGTCCCGGCCCAGGTGGGCCCCGACTCGGTGGCGGTGTTCATCGTCGAAACCGCGGCCGATGGACTGAGCCGCCAGCGCCAGGTGGTCAACACCGGGCAGCCCGAAGCGGTGCTGACGCTGGCCGGCACCCGAGTCGGCCCGGAGGCGTTGTTGGGAACCGTCGAGGACGGTCGTTCGGTGATCGAGTGGACGGTGCAACGGACCACCGCCGCGGCTCTGCGCTGGCCCAGGCGGGTGCGGCCGCAGCCGCATTGGCACTGGTGGCCGAGTACACCAAGACCCGTGAACAATTCGGCAAGCCGATTGCCACCTTCCAGGCCGTCGGCCAGCGTGCGGCAGATGCCTACGTGGACACCGAGGCCATCCGACTGACTGCGTGGCAGGCGGTGTGGAGGATCGCCGAGGGCCTTCCCGCCGACAAAGAGGTGGCAATCGCAAAGTTTTGGGCAGCCGACGGAGGCCAGCGGGTGGTCCACGCCGCGGTCCATCTCCACGGCGGGGTCGGTGTCGACCGGGACTACCCACTGCACCGGTATTTTCTGATGACCAAGCACATCGAGTTGACACTGGGCGGAGCCACCGAGCAGTTGCTCCACCTGGGTGGGGTCCTGGCCATGGAGCCGGTCTGACCGCAGAGGTACCGTTCCAGCCATGGTGATGGGGCGCCGGCCCGGTGTGGCTCGATCGTCCTGGCCAATCACCGCCACCGACCTGCTCGGTCTGGCCGGCCAGTTCGCAGCGGCGATGGCCCGGGTCCCGTTCCGCCGTCCATGGTCAGGGGACGGCAATCTTCCCCACAACCTCGCCGTCACCGTGACCCGTGAAGCAATCCGGTCGTTCATGGTACTCGTCGTCACTCCCCATCGACGAGTGGCGGTCGATCGAGTTAGTGCTCGACGACCTGTGCGGTGTGGTCCTCCCGCCGCTGGTGCGTTCGGTCGATGTGGTCGAACAGGCGGACTCGGTGGCCGGGGTGCCCGGCATCTGGTACCGCCCGAGGCACCATGCCGCCCTCGGCACCGTGCTGTACCTCCACGGAGGCGGCTACATCGGCACGTCGCCTCGGATGTACGCCCTGTTCACGGCTTGGCTGGCTCGTCGTACCGGGTGCGAGGTGTTCGTCGCCGATCTCCGGCTGGCGCCCGAGTTTCCCTTCCCGGCGGCCCTGGAGGACGCCGCGCTGGTGCTCGAGGCCCTGCTCGCCGCGGGCGTCGATTCCTCCCGACTCATCGTTGCCGGCGATTCGAGCGGTGGAGGACTCGCATCATCGCTGATCTATTCCGTGCACCGCGTCCATCAGAAGCCGATCGCCGCCGTGGTCATGTTCTCGCCGAAGTGGACCTGCTCCTGGACCAGCCGTCGATCTCTGACAACGCCGGTAAGGACATCCTGCCGTGGAACATCCCCACCTCCGCCTACCTCCATGGCCGGAACGCCGAGGACGGATCTGTTTCCGCCGTGGATCAGGATGTATGCGGCTGGCCCCCGACATTCGTCTCGTTCGGGGGGGACGAGATGTTCCGCGACCCCATCCGGCTGTTCGTCGACCATTTGCACGCGGCCGGGGTGGAGGTGGTCGCCCTGGAGGAGCCCGGCATGTTCCACGTGTTCCCTATCCTCATGCCGTGGGCGGAGGGCAGCCGCCTGGGCGTTCGATGCCGTGGGCGCATTCGTACGGGCCCACCTGCCGGCGGGCGAGGCTGATCGGCCGGCCGGACAACGAAAGGCATTGCCATGACCGTCTCGGTTTCCCACGTCGGGATCTGCGTGTCCGATCTGGAGCGCTCGGTGCGCTTCTACCGCGATGCCCTCGGATTCGAACCGGCATCCACCCATCACGTCGGAGGAGAGTTCGCAACGCTGATGGAGGTGGATGGGGTCGACCTGCATTCCCAGATGCTGGTCCGCGCACGGGGTGACCATCGAGCTCCTCGGCTTTGCGTCGCCAGGCGTTGTCGGTGACGGTCAGCGGCGGCCGATGAACCAGCTGGGATTCACCCACATCTCACTGCTGGTCGACGACGTCGACCAGGTGGCTTCGACGATCGAGGAAATGGGAGGCACGGCGGTGCGCTCCTCCAGGACCACCTTCGATGGCCCCGGGGTGCGGCTCGACTTTCTCTACTGCACGGATCCCGACGGGGTGAGGATCGAGCTGATGGATCTGCCTGCCGCGTCGGTGCCGGGCCAGTCCTCCGGTACCGTGATGCAGTGACACCGGACCAGACGGCGGCACCAGAGATCGATCCCGAGGAAGCACACCGACTGGTACAGGCCGGTGTCTTCCTGCTGGATGTCCGTGAAGACGAGGAGTGGGTGGCCGGCCATGCGCCCGATGCCGTGCACGTGGCCATGGGCTCGATCAGCGATCGGATCGAGATGATTCCGACAGACCGGACCGTGGTCTGTGTATGTCGGGTCGGTGGCCGTTCGGGGGCGGTGGCCGGCGCCCTCGCCGACGCCGGGTACGACGTCCGCAACCTGGCAGGGGGCATGCTGGCCTGGGAGGCATCCGGTTTTCCGGTGGTGACCACCCCCGGTGTCCCCGGCCGGATCATCTGAGCGCGATCGCCGGACGTTTGCTGTGACCGTCTATCTCGATGACTGGCGCCAGCCGGCCCGGCTCGGGCCGGTCGATGACCGCTGGTCCCACCTGGTAGCCGACAGCGACGACGAGCTGCATGCCTTCGCCGCGTGCGGATGGGTATGAAGCGGGAGTGGTTCCAACATCGGGCACACCGTCCACACCAGGCCCACTACGACCTGCCCGAACGGGCCCGACATCAGGCTCTGGACCTCGGTGCCGTACCGGTGACCTGGCGCCAGGTGGGCCGGATGATGCGAGAGCGACGAGTCGCTCGAGATTCAGCACCGATCACGGCGGGCCGCCCGGTCGAGTGAGGCAGTGACCGGACCACCGGGTCCTTTGGGGGCCGCTTCACTCGACCCGCGGACGCCGGTGTTGGTGGGGGTGGGCGCGGCTTCGGAAGAAGCACCGGCCATCGAACTGATGGCCCAGGCTCTGTTGGAAGCGGGGACCGACGCCGGTGCAACATCCATGCTGGCTGCCATCGATCGGATCGCCGTTCCCCAGGGGAGCTGGTCCTATCCGGATCCAGCCCGCCTGGTGGCCGAGCGTGTGGGAGCCCGATCGGCGCGGACCCACCTGTTCGAACTGGGCATCCCGCAACAGTCCGCCATCAACGACGCGCTGCTTGCCATTGCCACCGGCCGCTCCGAGGTGGCGGTGGTGGTGGGCGGAGAGGCCAGACGGTGGGAGCGAGACCGGGCCGGCTCCGATGGTGGTGAGGCGGAGGCGGCGTCCACCGGCATCGCACCCGACGTGGTGCACCGGCGGCTCGGGCCGCTGTTGGAGCCGGTCGAGATCGCCCATCGACTGTGGGACCCCGTCCAGCAGTATGCGATGATCGAGAATGCGCTCCGGTCGGCGCACGGCCAGAGCATCCTCGACCAACGCAGTGAGATCGCCGGATTGTGGAGCCGGTTCAATCTGGTAGCGCAGGACAACCCGTCCGCCGCTTTTCCGAAGTGTCTGAGCGCCTGTCAGATCGATACGCCCTCTCCCTCCAACCGCCCGCTGTCCTTTCCCTACAACAAATGGCACGCGTCCCAGTGGACGGTCAACCAAGCGGCTGCACTCCTTCTCTGTTCGGCCGAGATGGCCACCCGCTCGGGTGTGCCCACCGACCGATGGGTGTTTCCGCTGGTGGGTATCGAGTCCAGCCACGCCGTCTCCCTTATGAGCCGAAGGGAGCCCTACGCCTGGCCGGCCATGGGGGTCCTCGGCGGCGCGGCGGCAGCCCGGATCGGCCGTCCGGTTGCCGATATCGAGATCCAAGAGGCATACAGCTGCTTCCCTGCCGCCATACGCGTTCAACAGCGCGAGCTGGGCCTGGACCTCATCGCACCTCCCACGGTGACCGGAGGGATGACCTTCGCCGGTGGCCCGTTCAACAATTTCGTCCTCCAGGCGATGGTCGCCGTGGTCGTACGGATTCGGGCTGATCCGGGCGCGCTCGGCATGATCACCACGGTCAGCGGTCTCCTGACCAAACCGGGTATCGGGATCTGGTCCGCCCGGCCGGACGGCCAACCGTCACTGGTGGCCGACCTCGCAGACCAGGCCCAGTCGGTCACCGGTCTCGTCGACGTGGTCGAGGAGCTCGATGGCTACACAGGAGAGGCCACCGTCGTCACCTACACGGTCACCTTCGACCGGATGGATCCGGATCGCACGGTCGCCTTGTGCAACACGACCGACGGGCGCCGCTGTGTGGCGATCAGCAGGGATACCCCACTGGCTGACTACGGGATGGGCAACGAGCTGATCGGATGTCGGGTCCGAGTCGATCGGGGCTGGTTCGAATTGGTCTGACTCCGGTCGATCACTGTCGGGTCGCTGACCGGTGTTGCGATATCAGCCGGCGGTCCCCGATGACAGTTGGCGCACCTCGGCCACCTGGGAGTTGAACGCAGCGTTGGCAGTGTTCATGGTCTTCAGGCTGTTGTTCCACGTGGACAGGTTGGGGTTGGACTGATGACCAGTCAGGGTCAGACAGTCGCTTGCGTACTTCTTGGTCTGGACCACCATCGCTCGCCACGCCTGGTCAAGGGCGGCCGACGGGGCGCGGGAGATGGTCTGTGCCTTGCCGGCGTCATCGACCATCTGGGAACAGGCAGCGCCCAGCCGAGCGAAGTAGGCGTCGGCGGCGGCCCCGCTGGAGCCGGCGGTGGCGGCACTGGCCGCGTCGACAGCCTGCTGGTCGCTATTGAGCTTGTGGTTCCAGGGTTCGGCGATCGAACTGAGCCACACCAGCGACGAGCCCGCCTGATGACTCGACAACGTCGTAGTCGTCGCCGAGGTGGAACCTCCGCAGCCCAGCGCGGTCACCCCGCCCATCAACACGCACACCCCTGCCAACCAAGCTCTGTTCATGGGGACAAGGTAGTGGAACGGATCAGCACCGTGGGAGCCCCGATATTGTGGGTCCGTGGCCATGGAACTGGACGAAGCCTTCGCCTTCGTGGCGCAGCGCAACAAAGGCGTGTTGGTCACCTTGCGCGCCGACGGTCGGCCCCAACTCTCCAACATCCTCTACCTTGCCGGCGAGGTCTCCTCGGTACGTATCTCGGTGACCGACAGTCGGGCGAAGACCCGAAACCTGAGACGTGATCCTCGAGCCTCACTGCATGTGAGCCGCGAGGATTTCTTTGCCTATGTGGTGCTCGAGGGCGAGGTGGCCCTGTCCGCGGTAGCCCAGGCCCCCGACGATGCGGTAGTCGAGGAGCTGGTCGACATGTACCGACTGGCCCAAGGCGAGCATCCCGACTGGGATGAGTTCCGCCAGGCGATGGTGGCGCAGGGGCGGCTCGTGGCCACGTTGGAGGCAACCCGCGCCTACGGGATGGTCGGATAACCGGCACTTCGGACAGGAGAGCGGCGCGGCGGGCCTTGACGTCGCTTCCTACCCGACGGTTGCGTTCAGGGCCTCGGTGATGTCGTTGATCGCCGCCTGCTCGGACTCGCTCACTACTTGACCGTGCTCGCGGTGGGCAGCTGCGACCTTGTGGGACAGCGTGACGATGAACCGGCGATATTCTTCGACCTCTGCCGGAGTGGCCTTGCGCTCGAGCAGAGCGATCGAATCACGCAGGTGCTGCAGACCGTGCTGCTTGAGCTCCTCGGGAGAGTGATAGTGCGTGTGATCTCGCTCGGGTTTGGCCGACACGATCTCGTCTAGGAGTTCGCTTTCCCCGTGCTGCTGGCGCGCCTCGACATAGCTCTTGGCTATGGCGATGGACTCGCGGAACGAGCCTCCTCGTTGGGCAGTGACCACGATCATTCCAGCACTTGGTGGCGCCTCCAGGATCAGGTGCCATTCCTCGGTCGAGAAATCAGACTTCGAAGTCATCGCCATTCTCCGATTTCTTTAGAATCGCCAATTCCGTTGGTTTGCTCACACCGTAGCGACATGGCTGCTCCGTCACTTGGAGTCAGGCTGAAGTCTCAGGACATCCCTGAGAGACCCTTCTGCAGATCGTCGGTGTTCATGACTGGCGAGATTTGCACCTCAGCG
The DNA here is from genome assembly GCA_963734395.1 of uncultured Acidimicrobiaceae bacterium. Lineage (GTDB taxonomy): Bacteria > Actinomycetota > Acidimicrobiia > Acidimicrobiales > RAAP-2 > Bog-756. Next base: position 629,126 of record CAVTGY010000007.1, read on the forward strand.
TCGAGTTCCATGAAAAATGGCTCGGCGAACGGCGGGATGGCCGAGGCGTCGGGCATGTCAAAAACGAAGAAGGCCGTGCGCCTTCCATCGAAGGTCGTGAAGTATGCCGCCTCCGGCTTCCACCGCTCGGCAGTCTGCTGCATGACCTTGGGCAGCGACCCATCCCGGATGCCCTTGTTGCCCGCTTCCACTGGGATCGAAATTCTCGCCATCACTCGCATGGTTCCTCCTCGTCAACGCCACGGATCAAGACGACTATTGACTGCACCGTCGGAGATGTCAATCGGGAGATCCCACACCCTCCGGACATGGGCCCAGGGGTGCCTCAGTCGTCCGATTGGCCACGGGCCATGAGCGTCCCCGCTCCCGGTGTTGACCGGGGGCAATCCCAGGGGCCGGCTGATCACGTACGCTGCGATCGACAACCAGTGTGATCGGGAACCATGGCCATCCAACTCGTCCGTCCGCCAGTTGCCACCAGGAGCATCGTGATCGCCAGTGGCAGCACCCAACCGTGAGCGTCGGGATCCTGATTCTCTTGGTGATCCTGGCCGTGCCCTCCGTCGCGTGGGCAATCCACAACAGGCGTCCCACCCGGAAGGCGCCGGACAAGAACAAGACCGGGCCTGAAGGACCGAAGCACCGATGGTGGCAGCCATGATCTCGCGCAACCCTGAATTCCGTCGCTAGATACCTACCCACCCTGTGTCACAGCGGTTCTAACGTCAGATGAACATTCGGTGGACGGACCGTGACTGCCGGCCGTGTCAGGTGTCGGCCCGTGACGCCGCCCGTGTCAGGTGTCGGCCAGGGCGCCGGCCGTGTCAGGTGTCGGCCAGGGCGCCGGCCGCCTGAAGATGCTCGGTGAGCTCGGTCAACGAGGTCCGAGCGTTGAGGCCGCTGGTCGAGGGCATCACATAGGCAGGCCGGCCGCCGATCGGCCGGTCCTGTCGGCCGGCTACCGCTTTGGAATCGACCACCGTCCGCCACCCCGACAGTCCTACGAAGCACACCGCTCCGGGTTGCAACCATTCGACCAGACGCTCGACCCGGGCGAATCCGGTTCGGTATTCGGCCGCGGAGACCTCCGCCGCGGTTCGGGTGGCCCGTTTGACGAAGTCGGTCATCCCCATTCTCTTCCGGAGCAGGGCATCGATCGGGTCCCGGTCTCGGTCGGCGATCCCGGCGCTGAGCGCCGCCGGCCAGAAGCGATTGCCCGGCCGCGCGTAACCGATGCCCGCGTCGGCCGAGTAGAAGGAAGCGTTGACGCCGCATATCAGGAGCCGCATGCCATCGCCGACCGTGTCGGCCAGCGTTCGCCCCCGCAGCGCCCGGAGCCGCACCTCGTCTCCGGACACCGCCAGCGATCCCTCCTCGACTTCGAAGCCCGCTCCGATCACCCGGTCGATCAGTCGATCCGGCGGCCATCCGGCAAAGAACCGGCCGCCCACCTCGTCACCGGGTAGGTCGTCGCCCTCGTACTCACCCTCGAGCATTTGGAGCTCCAGCGGTGCGCCGACCCTCAGCGTCCGGTGCAGGTCCCACAGGGCGAGCGGCAGCCGGCGCCGGGGCACATGGAGGTGGGTCATCCACGACCATGCACCGCCGATGGTCTGACCCGCGAACGGAAGGTGTTCGACGTCGGCCTGCACGCAGAGGGCGTCGGGGACCACACTGCGGCAGGAGTCGAGCATGATCGCCGAGGCGTCCAACGCGATCGCCGGCGTTCCCAACAGCGGCAGATAGCGCCCGGCGCCGCACCCGACATCCAGGCGGATGGTGTCCGGTGCCACCCGATCGGCGAAGGACTCCGCCTCGACCCGATGTACCGGGTCGGCGTGCGTGGCGGCCCAGGTGAGGCCCCGGTCGTCGTAGATCTCCACCGTCTCCCGGTCCACGGACCGATGCTAGGGGGCCAGTTGATCTCCAACCGACGCGGGGTCGGCGGTCTCCGAAGCCGGTGGGATGGTCGTATCAGGCGGTCGCACATCGTTCGACGCTTCGGCGGGTAGTCGCACCACCATGGTGCACCCGCCTCCGGGAGTGTCCTCGACGTCCAGCTCCCCACCCACCGCTTCTACGAATCCCCGTGCCACGGCCAGACCCAGACCGACACCACAACGGCTCTCGGAGTCGTCCAGGCGCTGGAACGGCTGGAAGACCCGATCGCGCTCACCGCGGGGAATTCCCGGTCCTCGGTCGATGACCCGTATGTCCACCCGGCTTGCAACCAACCCGGCCTCGATGCGAAGCCCGCTTCCACCCGCATGAACCAGTGAATTGTCGATGAGGTTGGCCATCGCTCGCTCCAGCAGGCCCGGGTCGGTGCGGACCCGGGGGAGCGGCGAGTCGACCACCACCACCACCTGGTTGCCTCGTGGACCCAGGCTCTCTTTCGCGGCGTCGATGAGCTGGTTGACGTCGGTGCTCCGGTCGAGAACATCCATCGAGCCGGTCTGGAGGCGGCTCATGTCCAACAGGTTCTCCACCAGGCTGTTCAACCGGTCGGCCTGGTCATCGATGGTCCGCATCAGAACCCGGGTCTCGTCGGGCCCGAACTCGAGCTGGTCGGAGAGGAGGCTTGACGATGCCGCCTTGATCGACGCCAACGGGGTGCGCAGATCGTGGCTCACCGCGGCGAGCAGCGCCGATCGCAACTGATTGGCCCGGGCCACCGAGTCGGCTTCCGCCGCTTCGGCGTGAAGTCGGTCGCTCTCGAGGCCGGTGGCCAGCTGAGCGGCGAACCCGGACAGGATCTCCCGGTCTTCGGCGGTCAGTCCCGGTCCCCGCAGGGCGAGAACGTCCCGATAGGTCAAGGGGAGCACCACGGTGCCCTCCTCGGGAACCCGCGGTGGCTCGACCCCTGCCATCACCACCGTCGACCAGTGTCTGGTCGGGCCGCCGCTCGCCCCGCCCAAGGCGCCGGCCGGGTCATCGTCGGCATCGGAACGGAGTATGGCGGCCGCGTCGAGCCGGAAGGCCACCAGCAGCTCGTCGAGCAGAGCGGGTAGGGGATTGCCCTCCGGAGCCGCCATCCGACCGGCCACCCGGGCGAGCATCCGGGCATCGGTCCGGGCTTGGACGGCCGTCGCCGTGCGCCGGGCCGAGAGATCGACCAGCACGCTGACCACTCCCGCAGTGACCATGAACATGACCAGGGCCAGAACGTCGCGGGCGTCGGCGATGGTGAAGGTGTGAATGGGTGGTGCGAAGTAGTAGTTGGACAGCAGGAATCCGGCCAGGGCGGCCAAGGCCGCCGGCCACACACCACCGGTGGCGGCCACGATCACCACCAGCACCAGATAACAGCTGAGGGCGGTGGCCAGGCTGTCGACGTTCCGGTCCGCGGTCAACACCAGGGTGAGCAGGGGAAAGCCGACGATGCCGATGACCAGTGCTGTAAGCCGGCGCCGTATCGACAAGGGCGCCAGCAGGCTTCGGTGATGGCGGCCAGGTCGGCTCCGCACCGTGTCGCTGGAATCGCCGGTGTCGCTGGAATCGCCGGTGTCGCCGGTGTCGCCGGTGCGGTCACCGGTGTCGGCGGCGCCGTGGTCGGGGTTCCCCTCCAGCTCCGCCTCGGTGGCGATGACGTGGACGTCGAGGGCGCCACTGGCGGCACGTATGACCGCGTTGATCACCGAGCCACGGACATACTCGTTCAGTCGACTCCGGTGGGTGGCTCCGATCACCAGCTGGGTGGCATTCTCCGCCCGGGCCACCTGGACCAGCGCCGGCGCCACATCGGCGCCGACCACCTCGACATACCGCCCCCCCAACTCGTCGAGCAGGGCGCGGTTCTCGACCAGCCCTTGCGACCCGGCCGCAGTCAGACTGTCGTCGGTTCGGACGTGCACGCCCAGCAGCTCGGCCTTGGTCCGCATGGCCATGCGGGCAGCCCGCCGGATGAGAACGGCGCTTCCGCGGGAGCCGGTGAGCGAGACCACCACCCGCTCTCTGGTCTCCCATGGCCCGGCGATGTTGTGGCGCTCGCGATAGTCGGTGAGCTCCTCGTCGACCCGATCGGCAAGCCAGAGCAGCGCGAGCTCGCGCAGGGCGGTGAGATTGCCGACCCGGAAGTAGTTTGCGAGGGCGGCGTCGATGCGTTCCGAGGGATAGATGTTGCCGTGTGCCAACCTCCTGCGCAGCGCTTCGGGGGCCATGTCGACCAGCTCGATCTGGTCGGCGGCCCGGACCACCGGGTCGGGGACGGTCTCCTGTTGGGTGACCCCGGTTATCCGCTCCACCACGTCATTGAGCGACGCCAGATGCTGAAGATTGATGGTGGAGATGACGTTGATCCCGGCGTCGAGCAGTTCCTCCACCTCCTGCCATCGCTTGGCGTGCTTGGATCCGGGAGCATTGCTGTGGGCCAGCTCGTCCACCAGCGCCAGCTCCGGCTTGCGGGCCAACAGCCCTTCGAGGTCCATCTCTTCGAAGGTGTGACCCCGGTAGTCGACGGTTCGGCGCGGGAAGATCTCAAGATCACGGATCTGGGCGTCGGTGTGGGGCCGGCCGTGCTCCTGCACCCAGCCGACCACCACGTCGGTGCCCCGTTCCTTTCTGCGCCAGCCCTCGTTGAGCATCGCGTAGGTCTTGCCGACCCCTGGAGCGGCGCCGAGATAGAGCCGGAGCTGTCCCCGTTTCATCAGGATGCCGCCACCGGGTCGGGGTTGAGGCTGTAGCCGACTCCGGGGGCTGTCCGGATCAGCGCGCCCGAGCTATCGTGGAGCTTCTGCCGCAACCGGTGCACGTAGGCGTGGAGATACTGCGCTTCCCGTCCGTAGCCGGTACCCCACACGGCCGAGAGGATCATCTGGTGGGTGCAGGTCTTGCCGGCGTGACGGGCCAGGTAGGACAGGACCTCGAACTCCTTTGCCGTCAGGTCGACAGGACTGCCCCCGACCTGGGTCTGGTGATGTACGAGGTCGATGTCCAGCGAACCGATGGTGATCGTCGACGGCGCCTGCCCATCGGGCTCGGATGCCCGGTGACGGATGGCTGTCCTGATGCGGGCCTCCAGCTCCGCCATCCCGAAGGGCTTGGTGACGTAGTCATCCGCTCCTCCGTCGAGGGCGGCGACTTTGCGGTCCTCGGTGCCGCTCGCCGACAAGATGATGATCGGCACCTCGCTCCACTGACGGATCCGTCGGCACACGGTCTGCCCGTCGATGTCGGGAAGCCCGATGTCCAGGATCACCACATCCGGCGAGGTGCGCGCCGCCTGCGAGATCCCCTGCTCGCCGTTGACCGCGGTGACCACCTCATGTCCGCTGGCCCGGAGCCCGAGACGGAGGGCCCGGAGGAGGGACGGGTCGTCGTCGATGACCAGCACTTTGGCCATGGTCGCTACCGGTCCACGCCGATGGGGGCGGCGACGGGGGCGACGGGAAGGGTGAAGACGAAGCGGGCACCCCCGCCGAGCACATCCTCGACCCAGATCCGCTCGCCGTGCGCCTCGACGAATGTCTTGGCGATGGTCAGGCCGAGGCCGGCCCGGCCCCCGGTGTCGAATCGGACGAACCGATTGAACACCGCTTCGTGCTCGTCCGCAGGCACTCCCGGCCCGCTGTCGGTAACCGAAACCGCGACCCGGCCGTCGAGGATCTCACCGGCCACGGTGATCACGCTCTCGGGGGGTGCGTGGCGGTTGGCATTGTCAATCAGGTTAGCGAGCACTTGTCCGACCAGGAGCTGGTCGGCGTCGACGTAGGGCAGTGTCTCGGCCACGTCCACCAGGATCGGTCGTTCGCCGAGCGTGGATCCCAGCGCGTCGACCGAGTCGGTCACCACGTCGCGGAGCGACGTCGGTTCGCGTCTTACCTCGAGCACACCGGCGTCGACCCGGGTCATGTCCAACAGGCTGGTCACCAGTCGGGTGAGCCGGTCGGTCTCGGTGTCGATCAGGCCGTACAGCTCGTGCGCATCGGCGTCGGACACCGAAAGGGTGGGGTTGAGAAGGGTCGAGGAGGCGACCTTCATGGTGGCCAGTGGTGTGCGCAGGTCGTGGGAGACCGCCCCGATCAGGGCGTGGCGCAACCGGTCGACCTCCTCCAACAGCTCCGATCGCAGGGCCTGCTCCCGCAGACGGGCACGTTCCAGGGCCAGTGCGGCATGGTTGGCGAAGGTGCGCAAAAGAGCCCTGTCTGCCTCTGCCGCCGGCGCTCCTCGCATGGCCAGGATGCCCACCGGACGGCCGGCGGCAGTCAGAGCGACGGTGCGCATCTCACCGGCTCCTCCGGGCCCGGTCCCCAGGCTCACCGGTACGCCGGAACGGGGGTCGAGACGCTGCAGCTCCTGGCTCGAGAGCTCCTCGCCGGCCGAGGCGGCGATCACCAACCGTTCGGCGTCCGGCACCAGCAGGGCCACCCCCGGCACTTCGAAGACCGTTCTGACCGCGTGCACGATGGTCTTGAGCAGCTCATCGACGGACCGGTCCTCGACCAACAGGTCGGAGAGCTCGAACAGCCGACCGGTCTCGACTGCCCGCCGTTGGGCCTCGGTGCGGGCGCCGTCGAAGTTGGACACCACCCGGGCCACCGACACCATCACCACCGCGTAGACGCCCAGTGCCACCCAGTTCTGCGAACTGCCGACCGTAAGGCTCCAGTAGGGCGGGATGAACACCAGGTCGTAGGCCAAGAACCCAGCGGCGACGCTGATCACACCGGCGGCAAAGCCACCGATGATCACCCCGGCAACCACCGGGATCACCAACACCAGGGCCGCAGTGGCAGGGCTCAGATGGGGCCGGAGCGGCGCCATCGCCGCCGCCAAACCCACCGCTGCGGCGACCCCGACCAACGAGCCGACCAGTCCTCTGTGCACCTCTCCATTGTCCTACGAATCCGCCGTGGGTGATCGAAGGTGCCGGTCTATTGAGGATTTATTCAGACCGCCGGCCCCTTTTGAAGAGTCTGTTAAGCCACGCAGGAGGACACTCGTCCCATGGCAGATTTCCTCGCAGTGCTCGGCATCATCGGCTTCGTCCTGGTGATGCTCGGTCTCATCTGGGCCCTGGACCGGGTATGACCTGGACCCAAGGCGTCCTGCTCGGCGTGGCCGTGCTGATGTTCATCTACTTGGGCGTCGCCATGTTCAAGCCCGAGAAGTTCTAGATGGGCTTCACCTGGACCATCATCACCCTGGTCATCGCGCTGGGGCTCACCTGGCGTTACCTGGGGTCCTACATGGCCGCGGTCTTCGACGGCCGGGTTCATTTCCTCGGCTGGGCCGAGCGCCCGATCTACCGGGCCCTCGGCACCGGTCCCGAGCAGGAGCAGAACTGGAAGCGTTACGCCGCCTCCATGGTGATCTTCTCCGCGGTGGCGATGGGGATCACCTACCTGCTCCTCCGTATCCAGGGATCGCTCCCGCTCAATCCGCAGCACTTCGGCCACGTCGGTCAGGCGCTCAGCTTCAACACCGCGGCGTCGTTCATGACCAACACCAACTGGCAGAACTACGGCGGCGAGACGACCATGTCGTACTTCTCCCAGATCGGCGCCCTGACCTTCGAGCAGTTCGTGAGCCCGGCCATCGGCATCGCCGTGGCCATCGGCATGGTCCGGGGCTTCTCACGGCGCAACTCACCGACCATCGGCAACTTCTGGGTCGACATCACCCGCGCCCTTCTCTACATCTTCTTCCCCATCGCCTTCGTCTTCGGGATCATCATCGTCGGCCAGGGTGCGGTGCAGACGCTGGCCGGCACCATCAGCATCCACGATGCGATCAACGGGGTCACCCAGACCATCGCCCGCGGGCCGATCGGCTCCATGCAGTCGATCATGCAGCTGGGCAACAACGGGGGAGGCTTCCTCAACGCCAACCAGGCCACACCCTTCGAGAGCCCGACCGGCTTCACCAGCTGGTTGGACATCTACCTGCTGCTGGCCATCCCCTTCGCCCTCACCTACACCTTCGGCAAGATGGTCGGCAGTGTCCGCCACGGCGCCGCCCTGCTGGCCGCCATGGTGATCATCTTCGGGGTGTGGGTGGGCTACACCAGCTACGCCGAGCACAGCAGAACCCGGCGGTGGTCGCGGCCGGGGTGCACTCGACGGTGGGGAACACCGAGGGCAAGGAGGTCCGCTTCGGCGACACCACCAGCGCCCTGTTCGGGGTGGCATCCACCAACACCTCGACCGGTTCGGCCAACGCCTCCTACGACCGTTCACCCCCATCGGCGGCTCTGGGGCTGATGACCGGCATGATGCTCGGGGAGGTGACGCCGGGAGGCACCGGGAGCGGTCTCTACACCATCCTCATCTACGCCATCATCGCCGTGTTCATCGGCGGCCTGATGATCGGGCGAACGCCGGAGTACCTGGGCAAGAAGATCCAGGCCAGGGAGGTCAAACTCGCCGGGCTCGGTGCCCTGGTCATGCCCATCATCGTGCTCGTCTTCACCGCCATCGCCGTGTCGATCCACGCCGGGCGGGCCGGCCCCCTCAACTCGGGTCCCCACGGGTTCTCCGAGATCCTCTATGGCCTGACCTCGCAGGGGAACAACAACGGCTCGGCCTTCGACGGCCTGACCGGCAACACCACGTTCTACAACGTGATCGGTGCGATCGACATGCTGATCGGCAGGGTCGGCATCATGATCCCGGCTCTGGCCCTCGGGGGTTCGCTCGCCGCCAAGAACGTGGTGCCCGAGTCGCTCGGGACCTTCCGCACCGACAACGGCATGTTCGTCGGCCTCACCATCGGCGTCATCGTGATCATCGGTGGCTTGACCTTCTTCCCCGCCCTCGCTCTCGGCCCCATCGTCGAGCAGCTCAGCCACGGGATGTTCTTCTGATGACCGTGACCACCACCCAACCAGACCAGCCGGCGCCGACCGAAGCCCATGGCGTGGCCGAGTCCCGCGGCCTGTTCGACGGCGAGATCCTCCGCAAGGCGCTGGTCGACTCGTTCATCAAGCTGAACCCGGCCTGGTGGAGATCCGGAACCCGGTCATGTTCGTGGTGCTGGTGGGCACGGTGATCACCTTCATCGAGGCCATCGCCCACCCGGGCATCTTCACCTGGTCCATCACCATCTGGCTGTTCCTGACGGTCATCTTCGCCAACTTCGCCGAGGCCATGGCCGAGGGACGGGGCAAGGCCCAGGCCGACACGCTGCGCCGGATGCGGTCCGAGACCGAGGCACGGCGCCTACTTCCCGACGGCACCGAGGAGCTGGTGCCGGCGGCGACGCTGGCCAAGGGAGACATGGTCGTCTGCGAGGCGGGCGACCTGATCCCCTCCGACGGCGAGATCACCGAGGGCATCGCCTCGGTCGACGAGTCGGCCATCACCGGCGAGTCGGCCCCGGTCATCCGCGAGTCGGGGGGTGACCGCTCGGCCGTCACCGGCGGGACCAAGGTCCTGTCCGACCGCATCGTGGTGCGTATCACCGCCGAGCGCGGCCAGACCTTCCTCGACCGGATGATCACCCTGGTCGAGGGGGCCAACCGCCAGAAGACTCCCAACGAGATCGCCCTCACCATTCTGTTGGCGGTGCTGACCATCGTCTTCCTCCCGGTGGTGGTGTCGCTCCAGGCGTTCGGCCACTATTCCGGAGCATCGGTCTCGTGGTCATCCTGATCTCGCTGCTGGTCTGCCTGATCCCGACCACCATCGGCGCGCTGCTGTCCGCCATCGGCATCGCCGGCATGGACCGCCTGGTCCAGCGCAACGTGCTGGCCATGAGCGGCCGGGCGGTGGAGGCCGCCGGCGACGTGCAGACCCTGCTGCTGGACAAGACCGGCACCATCACCCTCGGCAACCGGATGGCGTCGGACTTCTACCCGGTCGGTGGCCACACCGAACAGGACGTGGCCGACGTGGCCCAGCTGGCCTCGCTGGCCGACGAGACCCCCGAGGGCCGCTCCATCGTGGTGCTGGCCAAGGAGCGCTTCGACATCCGCGAGCGGGAGCTCGAAGGTGAGCACTCCTTCGTGCCCTTCACCGCCCAGACCCGCATGTCCGGCCTCGACATCGGCAGCCGCCAGATCCGCAAAGGTGCGGCCGACTCGGTCAAGCGGTGGGTGACCGACCAGGGGGGAACCGTTCCCGCCGATCTCGACGCGATCGTCGAGCGCGTCTCGCGGGCCGGGTCCACGCCGCTGGTGGTGGCCGACGGTCCGGCCATCCTCGGGGTCATCGAGCTCAAGGACGTGGTCAAGCAGGGCATCCGGGAGAAGTTCGACGAGATGCGCCAGATGGGCATCCGCACCGTGATGATCACCGGTGACAATCCGCTGACCGCGGCGGCCATCGCCCAGGAGGCCGGCGTCGACGACTTCCTGGCCGAGGCCACTCCCGAGGCCAAGATGGCCCTGATCAAGTCCGAGCAGGAGGGCGGGAAGCTGATCGCCATGACCGGCGACGGCACCAACGACGCCCCGGCCCTGGCCCAGGCCGATGTGGGCGTGGCCATGAACACCGGCACCACTGCGGCCAAGGAGGCCGGCAACATGGTCGACCTCGACTCCAACCCGACCAAGCTCATCGACGTGGTCGAGATCGGCAAGCAACTGCTCATCACCCGGGGGTCGCTCACCACCTTTTCCATCGCCAACGACGTGGCCAAGTACTTCGCCATCATCCCCGCCCTGTTCATCGCCACCTACCCGCAGCTCGAGCCGCTCAACATCATGAAGTTGCACAGTCCCCAGAGCGCGGTGCTGTCGGCGGTCATCTTCAACGCGCTGGTGATCGTGGCCCTCATCCCGCTGGCGCTTCGAGGAGTCAAGTTCCGTGCGGCCGGTTCTGCGGCCATCCTGCGCCGGAACGTGTGGATCTACGGGGTGGGCGGAATCATCACTCCCTTCATCTTCATCAAGCTCATCGATCTCATCCTCGTCGCGCTTCACGCCTACTGATGGAGACTCCCTGATGCTCGTCCACATCCGTCGTGCGGTCGTCCTAGCCGTGGTCGCCCTCATACTGACCTTCGCCTATACCTTTATCGCCACCGGTGTCGACCAGGTGCTGTTCAAGCACCAGGCCGACGGGTCGATCACCCCCAACGGGTCGACGTCGATCGGGCAGAACTGGTCCATCACCAAATGCCCCGGTCACCCGCTCGGGAGCTGTGTGTTCCAGGGCCGCCCGGATGCGCTCGGCCCATACGCCAGTACCAAGTTCAATCCCAATCTGCACCCCGGGGACGACCCTCTGTACAGCAACGGTCTGACCCAGAGCACCACCGTGGCCTGTTCTTTTCCCACATCGTCTTCACAGCCGATCGACGACATCCCCGGCGAATCGGGTGGGACCAGTCTCGGCCCACGGTCCAAGGAATTGCTGACCTATACCCAATGCCTGGTGGCCTACTGGCACGCCCGGGGGGTGAACCCCACCCCTGACCTGGTCACCACCTCGGGCAGCGGGTACGACCCCGACATCACCGCAGCTGACGCGTTGGCGCAGATCCCCATGGTGTCCAAGGCCACCGGCATCGCGCCGTCCACCCTGCAGGCCCTCATCGCCAGCCAGAACAACAGCGCCCAGTTCGGTTTCCTGGGCAGCAGCTACATCAACGTCCTGCAGCTGAACGAGGCACTGGTCAAGCTCCGATGAGCGCTGCCTGAACGCCACGGGCGCCGGCGGTGACTGACTCGGATTCGAGTTCGGTGGAGGCGACCGGACGCTTCCGCGTCTACCTGGGTGCCGCCCCCGGGGTCGGCAAGACCTACGCCATGCTGAGCGAGGGCCGTCGGCGCAAGCAGCGGGGAACAGATGTGGCCATCGGGTTCGTCGAGTGCCACGGGCGCCAGAGCACCGAGGAACTGATCGACGATCTCGATGTGATCCGACGCCGGGTGGTGGAGTACCGGGGCTCCCGTTTCGAGGAGATGGATCTCGACGCAGTGCTCGAACGCCACCCCCAGGTGGTCCTGGTGGACGAACTGGCCCACACCAACGTTCCCGGCTCGGGCCGCCATCAAGAAACGTTGGCAGGAGGTGGTCGACCTCCTCGACGCCGACGTCGACGTCATCACCACTGTCAACATCCAGCATCTGGAGGGTATCGCCGACGCCGTGGAACGGATCATCGAGGTTCCCATCCGCGAGCGGGTCCCCGATTGGGTGCTGCGGAGGGCCGACCAGATCGAACTGGTGGACTCCTCGCCCGAGCAGCTCCGCCGGCGGATGGTCCACGGGAACATCTATCCGCGGGAGCGAGTTCCCGAGGCACTGACCCACTATTTCCGCATCGACAACCTGACCGCCCTGCGGGAGCTGGCGTTCCGGTTCCTGGCCGACGAGACCGACGAACAGCTTCTCGCCTATCTGCAAGACCAGCGGAAGGACTCCGTGTGGGACACCCACGAGCGGATCCTGGTGGGTGTCACCTCCGCACCGGGCACCGACGCCATCGTTCGTCGTGCCTCGAGGATGGCCTCACGGATCAAGGCCGACCTCCAAGTGGTGAACGTCTCGACCGCCCGGGGACGCCGCCGAGCTGCCGACGACCAGCTGGTCGCGCTGCAACGGTTGTCGGCCGATGTCGGAGCCGTTTGGAACGAGGTGCGAGGTGACGACCCGGCCGAAGCCCTCTTCGACTTTGCCCGCCGCCGACACGTCACCCAGATCGTGGTTGGGTCGAGCGCCCGCAGCCGGTTCCAAGAGATGCTGGGGGGAGGCTCCATCGTGCGCAAGATCTCGCGCCTGGCTGCCTCTGCGGCCATTGACGTCCACATCATCGCCAGGCGGGAGGCCGATCTGGAGCTGGCCGAAAGGGCAGAGGCCGGTAACGAGTCCTAGGAGCAGCCACTCCGGCGCCCCGGTGAGTGGCCGGACTCAACAGGTGCCGGTGGTTGCCCCACTTGGTGTGTTCACGGAGCGGTGTCGTCGGGCACCGCTCCCGGCGATCTCCCGGCTCCGACCGCGCCGTTGGGGGATTCGTCGGCCGCCAGTGCCGCCCCGACCTGATCGGCGACCGCCACCGCCACCAGAAGCCGGTCGTGGAGCACCGGCCTGCCTGGTGTCGGAGTGAGCAGGAAATGGCCGAGCAACCACCCCCCGCTGCGCACCGGGAGGTCGACGTTCCGAGTGGGCAGGCCGAGGTCGGCGGTCGACCAGATCTCGTTGCCTATCCTCACTTCGCCAGTGGGCGTCACCCGCGCCACCACGTCGCCGGGGTCGTGGGTGGTGAACCGGCAATCACGCAGAGTGAGCAGCTCGGTGAGCCCATCGGCCGCCGCCTCCACCACCACCTGGGGATCCTGGCCGGTGGCGGCCAGCTCGGTGACTGCGTGGAGCAGCGCCACCTGATGGCGACTCTGCCATGCGGCCGTGCGGTGCTGGCGCCCCCGGGCGGCGAGCTCGCCCACCGTCAGCCCGACCACCAGCAACAGGATTTCGGTGATCAGATCCTGGTCCCGCGTGATTCGAAACGAGTAGTAGGGGCGAGTGAGGAGGAAATCGAAGGCGAGGGCGGACACCAGGGCAGCCACCGCGGCGGCCAGCCTGCGTCCGGTGCTGGCCACCGCCACGATGACCACCACCAGGAAGAGGGCGTTGTCCGCGGTGTCCAGCTGATCTCGCCATGGGATCAGCGCTGCGGCCACGACGACGGGAGCCGCCACCGCGGCCGCCATGATCAAGATGTCGGGAGAGAGCGACCGCTGCGGGCGCACCGCATCCGAGGCAGCCGAGGACTGCTGATTGTGCCATCTGTCCGGTCTGGTCACCGTTCCCACACCCCTACTGTCACACGCCCGGAGCCACCTGGAAAGTCCATTCTGTCCGCCGTCCGTTCGCGAATCCCGAATCCGCAGATGGGCCGTATCCCTGCTGATCCGGTGCTACGGCGTGCTGATTCGGTGCTACGAAGTCGGTATGAAAGGTGTCGGCATGCGGCGATGAACGCCACCAACGCCGCGCCCACACAGGGCGAGCAGGCCGTCGCCATGGTGACGGTGACCAGCTCCTCGGGGTACCGGGGTGAGATCCGTGCCGGGCGGCATCACTTCGTGGCCGACGAGGGACCCGGGGTGGGTGGCGACGACGAAGGGCCCAACCCCTATCAGCTGGTGCTGGCCGGCCTGGTCCAGTGCACGGCGGCCACCCTCCGCATGTACGCCAACCGCAAGGGGTGGGCGCTGGACGAGGTCACCGTGCGGGCGAGGCTTCTACGCACCGGTGACGGAGCCACCAAGTTGGAGAGGGTCGAACGCTCGGTCACCGTGACCGGCGACCTCTCGGCCCAGCAGAGGGCGCGCCTGGCAGAGATCGCCGATCGGACCCCGGTCACCCGTACCCTCAAGAAGGGGCTGACCATCGACACCACCCTCGATGGGGCGGGCCAGTGATCGCACCTGGTTCGCCGGATGGTTGCCCGATCCGATGACCGCGTGTCCGACCCTGATCACCGAGCGGCTCATCCTCCGGCCCCAGGAGGAGTCCGACCTCGACGCCTACTACGACATGTTCGTGCAACCGGAGGTGCGAGATTCCCTGCGCCTGCCGGCCACCTACTCCCGCGGCGATGCGTGGACCGGCATGGCCAAGTGGCGGGGGCAATGGGAGCTCCGCGGCTCCGGTCATTGGGCGGTCGAGGAGCGGGCAACCGGCCAGTTGGTGGGCAGCGTCGGCCTGCACCGCCCCGAATCTCCGGACTGGCCGGGCCTCGAGGTCGGCTGGACGCTCCATCCGACCTTGTGGGGAAAGGGCTATGCCACCGAGGCCGGTGCTGCCTCGATCGACTACGCCTTCGAGGTGATCGGTGTGGACGAGGTGTTCAGTGTGATCCTGCCCTCCAATGTTCGATCCCAGGCCGTTGCCCGCCGCCTGGGACTGACCTTGATCGAGGAGCGGCTGCTGTCCACCTTCCCCGAGTTGCCTCACGGGATCTGGAGGCTGGGGCGCGACGGCTGGCAGCCGGTGGAATCCCGGGCGGCCAGAGGCGTCGGACCTGGAGCCTACTGTCCTGAGGCTCGGTCATCGCAAATTGAGACCGCCGTCGACCACGACGACCTCACCGGTGACGTACGCCGCCCGCGCCAAGCCGAGGATCACCTCGGCCACGTCCTCCGGGCTCGCTGTCCGCTGGAGCGGCGCCTGGGCGTTTACGTACACGCGGGCCAACTCCCAATCCGCCGTCCACGGGGTGTCGACCAGCCCCGGCGCCACCACGTTCACCCTGATGTCGGGGCCGAGAACATTGGCCAACAACCTGGTCATGTGGCTCACGGCCGCCTTCGAGCAGGCGTAGGGGATCGAGCTGCCGGTCGGTCGTTCGCCGGCCACCGAGGAGACGTTGATCACCTGGCCCTCCGCCGGAGTCCCGCAGGTGGGACGATGCGGCCACGGTGACCTGCCACGTGCCGATGACGTTGACGTCGAAGATGCGTCTCCACACATCGGGGGTGGCCGCCGACAGATCGCCGTGGGGAATGACCTGTGTGGTGCCCGCATTGTTGACCAGCACGTCCAGCCGGCCATGGCGGGCGATGACCTCCTCGATCAGATGGCTTGCCTGGCGTTCATCGGACACGTCGGCCCGGACATAGCTGGCGGCGGGTAGTTCGGCAGCGAGGGCTTCGCCGGCTTCGACCGAGGCAGATGAGTTGACGACCACGGTGGCACCCGACGCCGCGAACAGGCGTGCGGTGGCGGCACCGATCCCGGACGAGGAACCGGTTACCAGCACGATGCGGTTTCGAAACGCGGGCTCTCGGGTGGCGGGCGCGGACGGGAGCGGGGTGGACATGGGCCGAGTGTAGGACCGGGGTGGCCTAGGTTTTGCTGGTGCGACTGGTGAGCATGATTGACGGCAGTCCGCGGACCGGCCTGGTCGTCGGTGACGAGGTGGTCGACCTCACCGATCCGGTGATCGGGCTTCCCGGTGACATGGTGGCCCTTCTGGACCTGGGTGGTGTCGCATCGTCCCAACTGGTCCGGGCCCCGACCTCCCGGGCGCGTCGGGTTCCCATCGATGCGGCCCGATTGACAGCGCCCGTGGTCCGTCCGCCGTCCTTCCTCGCCATTGCCCGCAACTACGCCGCGCACATCGACGAACTGGGCCACGACCGTCCCGAGTTCCAGCAATGGTTCTCCAAGCAGCCGACCTGCGTGGTCGGACCGGATGCCTCCATCGAGGTGCCTGCCGTTTCCTCGTGTGTCGACTACGAGGGGGAGCTGGGCATGGTGATCGGGCGCCGGTGCCGCCATGTTCCTGCCGACCGGGCCTTGGAAGTCGTCGCCGGGTTCACCGTGGTCAACGACGTCAGCGTGCGGGACTGGCAGTGGCGGTCGCCCACCATGATGATGGGCAAGGGTTTCGATACCCACGGTCCAACCGGTCCGTGGATCGTGACCACCGACGAAGTCGCCGACCCCCAGGGACTCGGCATCCGCACACGAGTGAACGGCGAGCTTCGCCAGGACGGCAACACCGCCGACATGATCTTCACCTGTGCGCAGATGATCGAGCACTTGTCGACGGCCTTCACTCTGGAGGTGGGGATGCTGATTTCGACCGGTACCCCGGCAGGGGTGGCTGCCGGGGAGGACCCGCCGCGATGGTTGACCGCAGGCGACACGGTGAACGTGGCCATCGAGGGTGTCGGCGAGCTCACCAATTCGGTGATCGACGAGCCGACCCCCGACTCGGACGCGTCGGTCGAGCGATGACTCCGGGGGATGCGCCGCCGGGCGAGGGGAGCGTGGTCAGGGTGACTCCGTCTCTTCTCATTCCCATTTCCGAACTCCAGTTCCGGTTCAGTCCCAGCGGCGGCCCCGGCGGCCAGCACGCCAACAAGGTCAGCACCCGGGTGGAGTTGCGCTTCGATGTAGTCGGGTCCCCGACCCTCGGTCCTCGGCAACGGGCCCGATTGCTCGATCGCCTGGGGCCGGAGGTCCGGGTGGTGGCGGACGACGAGCGGTCCCAGGTCCGCAACCGCGCCGCTGCCGTCGAGCGCTTCCGTTCACGGGTGGCCGACGCCCTCCATGTCGACAAGCCCCGACGCCCGACCCGACCGTCCCGGGGGGCGAAGGAACGAAGACTGGCCGACAAGCGCCAGCAATCCGAGCGCAAGCGAAACCGGCGACCGGACCTCGAAGACTGAGCCTCACCCCACCAAGCGGTCGGATCGGCCGGGCTGAGCCCACACCTCGTCGAGGAAGTTGCCGATCTGTTTGGTCAGACGCTCGGGATGCACCCGAAGTTCGAGAATGGAGGAGGCCTGCACCAGGCGGGCGTCGGGAAGCCGTCGGGCCAGCTGCTCGGCATCGTGGAACGGATGGATCCGGTCGACACGGTGGCCGATGACAAGGGCCGGTACGTCCATGGCCGAACGCTGGTCGACGGTGGGGGTGATGGGACCGGCCAGCAGCCCGTGGAGCACCGCGGCCGTCTCCTTTGGATCGTTGGACAGCGAGTTCATGGTGCTGTCGATCACGCCGACGCCGGTACGGGGGAGGCGTCGGAGCAGGGAGGCCGCACGGCGGACCAGGGGAGCGGCAAAGTGGACGGCCAACAGCATGGGAACGAAGGTCATCGCCGCGGCCGGCACCGCCCACTCCAGCACCGGCATCTCGATGACCAGTCCCTTCACCCGGTCGGGGGCCTGGGTGGCCACCATCAGGCTCACATTCGCGCCCAACGAGACACCACCGATGACTGCCGCATCGATCCCGAGATGATCGAGCAGCGCCACCACGTGGTGGGCGTAGGTGTCCATCCGGTGCACCGATGCCCGCTTCGGCTTGTCGGACCGCCCGTGGCCGGGCAGATCCAGCAGGATCACCCGGTGGCCGGTAGCGGCCAGGTCGGCCGCCAGCCGACGGTTCAGGTTCGAGTCCATGAATATTGCGTGCATGAACAACAGGATGCCGCGGACCGTGACCGTGGATCTCGTAGTACAGCTGCACACCTTCTGATTCGAAGGTGCCGACCTCGAATGGCTCAGCCCCGTGTGATGTCATCAGGCCAACGGTACACGTCAGGACGGCGATTAGCCAGGACCGGCAGGTCAGACCGTATCTTTTGCTGAAGAGACCAATCGAGATCGGCGATGACCACGCCCGGGTCGGGTTCGGTCCGCTCCGCGATCACCGTTCCCCACGGGTCCACGATCATCGAGTGGCCGTAGCAGGCCGGCATCCCCGGGGGGAGCTCGCCCACCTGGCCCGCGCCGATGACGAACACCTGGTTCTCCGTCGCCCGGGCCCGGAGGAGCAGCTCCCAGTGGGCGGCACCGGTCCGCGCCGTGAATGCGGCGGGAACCGCCATCACCGTTGCTCCGAGCATGGTCATGATCCGGTACATCTCGGGGAAGCGGAGGTCGTAGCAGAGGGAGAGCCCCACCATCGGTGGAGGCACGCCGTCGCCGAGATAGGTGTGGGCCGGCCCACCCAGGGTGCTCACACACAGTTGGTCCCCGGCGGTGATCGTCGCCGATTCGTGGAAGCCTTTCCCTCCAGGCTCACATCGAAGAGATGGATCTTGCGGTAGATCGCTTCGATCGATCCGGACGGTCCGATCAGACAGCTGGTGTTGAACAGCTGTCGCCCCGGGCCCGAGCTCGACGGAGTGTCCTCGGGGAAACTGCCGGCCAACAGTCGGATCCCCTTCCGCTCGGCCAGGTCCGAGGCCCATGACACCGTCGGTCCCCCCATCGGTTCGGCGTGGCGGCGCAGGAAATCGGGATCACCGGCAACCGAGAAGTATTCGGGGAGGACCACCATCGCAGCTCCGGCGCCGACGGCTTCACCCACCAGCTGGGCGGCGGCCTCGAGGTTGCGGTTCCGGTCCGGTCCCGCAGTCGTTTGCACCGCCGCGACGCGCATGACAAAAGGGTAGACCTGACTTCGGGCAAGATAACCAAGGTCACCGGGTGGTGCGCCCGCTCGCCCGGTACCCAAGAGAAACGAGTGTCGTGTCGTTCGAAGACTCCGACGTCGTCCGAAGTGCGATCCGGGTGGAGGGATTCCGGGACGACGAGTTCAACTACCAACTGATTCGAGCCCTCGGCGTCGCCGACTACGGGGGTTCGACGGTGGGGGAGTGCCTGAGCGTGGCGGCGGAGATCGCCGACGGCAGTCCACAGAGCTGGGCTTCTGCATTTGAACACCTGGCGCACCGGGTCGAGGAGAGGGCAAGGTCGAGCCTCGACGCGGGCCATCGGGTGAGCGGACGGGATCACCTGCTGCGGGCCTCCACCTACTACCGAACTGCCGAGTACTACGCCGACGGGGTGTCCGGCAGCTCGGTTCGGATGGGCGAGCGCAGCCAGGCCTGTTTCGCCGAGGGCGCCTCACTTCTGGATCCACCGGTCGAACTGATCGAGGTGCCATTCGAGGACGGAGCGCTTCCGGGCTACCTGGTGCGCCCTGCAGCAGACGCCGATTCCGAGCGTGGGCCACGCCGTCCCACGTTGGTCGGAGTGGGTGGGTTCGATTCGAGCGCCGAGGAGCTCTACTTCAACCTGGGTGCGCCCGGAGCAGAGCGCGGGTGGAACGTGTTCGTCTTCGACGGTCCCGGCCAGCCCGGATGCATGCGCGGTAATCCGGGTATGACTTTCCGGCCCGACTACGAGGTTCCCATCGCAGCGGTGGTCGACCATCTGTTCGGTCGTTCCGACGTCGATCCTGATCGGCTGGCCCTCGCGGGCCAGAGTTTCGGCTCCTACTTTGCCGCCCGTAGTGCCGCCACCGACCGCCGAGTGCGGGCGCTGGTCGCCAATCCGCCGATCGTCGATATGAGCCGGTACATGGAGGCATGGGTGGGACCCGAGGTGTACCGAATGGCTCGGGACGTCCGACCCGAGGACGTGATCGGCGTTCCCGAGGATCTGATGCCCCGCCAGATGCAATGGGGGATCGCCGCGATCTGCCACCGCTTCGGCGTTGCCTCGTTCCACGCATGGCGCGACGCCATGAACACCTACCGGCTCGACGGGTTGACGTCATCGGTGCGCTGCCCCACGCTGGCCCTGATGGGCGACCGTGAAGGAGTCGAGCCCCGGGCGCAGTTCGATGCCTTCGTCGACCAGGTCTCCGGTCCGGTGACCCCGGTACTCTTCACCTCCGAGGACGGCGCCTCGACCCATTGCCAGGCGGACAACATCCGTCTGTCGGCTCAGGTGACCTTCGACTGGCTGGACGATCAGTTCACCACGGCGCCTCGCACGACCCGACCGGCACCGACACCGGGGGCGCCGGTCAAGGGTTGATGTTCCACGAGCCCTGGCCATCTACTTTTGGAAAATTGGGCAAATTATCGGCTGTAGACGATGACTGAGGACGACCACTATCGTCTATAAACGATAATTTGGCCAGTTTCAAAAAAACAAACAACCCCGGGAACTGTGAAACAACCGTCAGAAACGGTCACCGGTCAAGCGGGTCAAGAGCCGGCCATTGTTCCAAGATCGGGTGCCCCGTACGTCGAAAGGGCGATGGCCAGAGAATCACGGCCCGTAGCCGAGACATCCTCATGGACTCCCATCAGGGGGGTGACCGTCGCCCATCCTTCGGCGAGGAGCGCAGCGTCGGAGTCGGGGTCCAGCTCGGCCCGCTCAGCTGCCCGGTCGGAACCCTCGCCCTTTCCCCGCAGGGTAAGCGTGATGGCCCTCGATGTCTTGTCGACGGGCGTGCCCGCCACTGGTTCGACAGTGTGCTCGGGTCGTACGGTCCGGATCAATCCAACGGTACCCAGAGCGCCGTGGCGGAGCCCCCGAAGCAAGGGCGGCGCAACCGCCGGCACGTTGAGGCTGAGAACGGTGGCGGTTGGCAGATCCTGCATGACTGGAACCAGTCCGACCGCCAGCGACACCGGGGTCTCCCACGGAACCGGGTCCTCTCCCCACGCGATGCTGACGGCGAGACCGCGAATTCGGAACTGCGCGGCGGTCAGCGTGGCTCCGACCGTACCCGAGTGGAGCGCGGACCGCCCCGCATTGATGCCGTGGTTGATCCCGGAAACCACCAGGTCCGGTCGAGGACCGAATCCCTCGATGCAGGCCAGAATCACCGCAAGTGCAGGCGGACCCTCGATTCCGTACGTGGCGACATGAGAAAGCCCGGGGATCTCGACCGTCTGGTAGGGAATCGACTCTCGTTCATAGACCGGTCCCACCGCGGCGCCGGCCCCGCTGTGATCGACCAGGGGAGCGACCACCACCAGCTCGTGCTGGTCCCCGAATGCCGCGCCCAGACCACGAGCCAATGCCGCGATACCGGGGGCAAAGACGCCATCGTCATTGGTCACAAGGATGCGCATGCGAGACGTTCCCCTCGGGTGGATCAGGGCCAGGGCGTGGCCGAGGTGTTGGGTTCACCGGATTTCCTGTCCGTCCGGCCGGTGTGGCCCTATCGCTTACCATACCGGTCGGCCCCGGCAGCCAATTGGCGCTGCCCGGCGGATCTTCAGACGACCATGACCACCCGACCACACGCCGAAGACAATCGGCCAGCGGAGACCACAACTGCCACCGGTGACCAGTGGGTGATCGGTCATGGCCACCAGCGGGCCGTGATCGCAGAAATCGGGGCCACCCTCCGATCCTTCACCATTGACGACCGGGCGGTGATCGACGGATTCGGATCCGATGAATGGAGCCAAGGCGGCCGGGGCCAGGTGCTTGCCCCATGGCCCAATCGGCTGGGTGACGGCCGCTACTCCTTCGAGGGTGTCGACGGTCAGGCTCCTTTGAATGAGCTGCCCGGCAACAACGCGATCCACGGCTTGGTCCGGTGGCTGCCTTGGCGCATGGTTGGTCGAGCACAGAACCAGGTGACCATGGCAGTGGAGTTGCGCCCATCGCCGGCCTATCCGTTCGCACTGCGGCTGACCATCGAGTACCGATTGGGACGGGACGGCCTGACCGTCGTCACTGAAGCCGAAAATTTCGGGCCGACCGATCTACCGTTCGGCCTTGGTTTCCATCCGTATCTGACGGTGGGAACACCCACCGTCGACCAGATCCGACTGACGCTACCCGCTGAGCATCGGCTGGTGAGCGACGAGCGCGGGCTGCCGGTGGGACGAGTTCCTGTTGCGGGGACCGAGTTCGATTTCAATGAGGGCCGGCTCATCGGTGTGACCAAGTTGGACACCGCATTTACGGGCTTGAGACGCGACGCCGATGGCAGGGCTCGCGTTCTACTCGACCATCTCGACGGGTTGGCGGGCACAACCCTGTGGACCGACGATCGGTTTCCCTACGTGATGGTCTATACCGGTGACACGTTGGATGCCGACAAACGTCGGACTTCGGTGGCGGTGGAGCCGATGAGCTGTCCCCCTGACGCCTTCCGCTCGGGCATCGATCTGACTGCGCTACGACCCAGCGGGCGTTGGACCGGCGCGTGGGGGATCACCCCTCGATGAGTGAATCTTCGGCTCGGCGTCAATGAGTTGCGCTGTCCGCTGGTGGATCACCTCCACCGAGCGGGTGGGAACTGGCAAACCTGGCGTCTAGTCCCGGCGTCGAACAAGGCGCTCGATGACCCGGTAGAGACGTACCGGTGGGCGTCTCTCGAGGTCTCTCAAACGCCGTTTCAGCCGGAGCTGTTCGGATTGGGCCTTCTCAAGTGCAGCAGAGCTGGCTTGTAATTGTTGCAGGCGTACGCCGGCGATTCGGCGCTCCTCCAGCAGAGGGCCTTCCCACCAACCGGTATCCGGAGGCGGGCTCGGCTCGAAACAAGCGTGGTTGCCGAGTTGCTCAGAGAGATGTTTGTTGAGTGAGGCCAGACTGTCCGGGATGTTGGACAGTTCCTGATTTGTCCGAGGCCAACTGCGGTGTTGGAGGTCCGGCTTGATCGTCGCTGACGCTGATTCGATGTCGATATCACCACCGAGCTGGCCCCATTCGCCGAGGCTCTTGGCTATCGAGGCAAGGACGGTGCTGGGGTTCACTACTAAATCCTCATACCGGCAGATATGAACCGGCAGACCTTCCAAGTCGACCATCGCGTTGCGATTGTACGCACCCCATAGAGCCAATCCGGTCAGAATCGGGAGGCCGTCCCGGAGGTGGAGGGACCATGCAACCTCGCTGGGGTCCCGGAAAATCATGACCGCGCAGCAGTGGTCGATGAGTGCCCGGCGCCAGAAGGGAAGTAATAGCGCGATGCGTGGATCCTTCAAGACGAATTGATCGTTCCCCAGGGACGAAGTAACCAGATCGCGAGCCCTGCTCACATACGTGCCCATCTGGGCGTCGTTTATCCAGCCGTCTGGCTGGACCGGGGGGCTGTCCCACGACCCGCCTAAGTGTTCTAAGAGCTCGGTGTTCAGGTCCACGACGGATTCCAGCTCGAAATGCCCTTGGGGGTTGTCGAACGCAAGGGCCAATTGGTCCGAGGGATCGCCGGCGTTGAGGCCCATCGACGCAAGTGCACTAGCCAGTGCCGATGTTCCCGATCGACCCATGCCGACAACGAGGACTCCCATCCCTGGGACTATAAGCCCCTGGATCGGCCCTGGTACTCGCGCTCAGCAGTGGACAGTACCGTTGGCCACGATCGGCGATTTTGATTTGGTGTTTGAGGGGAGCAGCGTGGCGAAGACCGCTCCCTTTGCTACCGCGACCGTGCCTGTATTGGAGAGCGATCCGGTACCGCTCCAGAAGAGGGGTTGGGCGTTGCCGACCGCCACCTTGGCTTTGCCGTCCTCGATCAACGACAAGCGAACCTGACTGCCGTTGGTGCTGTTCCCGGTCAACACGATGTGGGTGACTCGCCCCAACTCGGTGCAATGCTGCAAGCTGAGCTTGGCGGTGACTCCGCCACTCAGCGTGATTGCCGTTGGGCTCCCCTTCCCGGTGGTCTTAGAAGTCGTGGTCGTCGATGCGGCCTTAGAAGTAGTGGTCGTCGATGCCGTCTTGGAAGTAGTGGTCGTCGATGCAGCAACCCTGGAAGTCGTGGTCGTCGACGCCGCCCTGGACGTCGTGGTGGTGGACGCGGCCCTGGACCTCGTGGTCGTCGGAGTCGCGGTTGAGCTGCTACAGGCCGTCGCCAGCAGTCCCAACAATCCAATCGGCACTACGAACAAGCTCAGCGATGCTTTCATCCGGTCAACGCTAGCTCTCAAGCAGAACGTGTAAATGTTGACCAAGAACAGATATTGCCTTTCCGGGCCGCAAGATGGTTGGGAGCCAATACAAAACGACGGAACTCGACTAATGAGCTGCGTCAAGTCATCAGATGTGAACTCCGAACCGGCCGATGTCGTTTCCGCGATCTAGTCCTTTGGAGGTCGCGAACACCAGTCACGGCTGGCAAGGCTGGTGTTGGCGGCTCAGTCGATCGACCCCTCCCCCTTGACCTTCGCGCCGATGTCCATCATCTCTTTCTCGTGTCTGGCCACATCGGCAAACTGCTCCTTGTCTTCCTCTGCGTAGTGCTTGTCGGCCGCGGTCGACTCCTCTTCTGTGGCTGGACGGTCCGCAGTGTGCTTGTGCTGGATCCGGTCCACCCGATTCGTGGCATCGTCGGGCTCGGTGTGTCCGTCCATCGTTGCGCTTTCTGGGTCACTCAGTTTCGTCGACTGTCCGGATCGGTCGGTCTCGTTCGGCTGACATACCCAGTCGCCGTCGTCGGCAAACGCGGCTGGACGGGCGGCCGCCGAGAGCCGCCACGTGCCGTCGGGCTCCAGGGACCGTTGGCCGGCGAGGGCATCGAGCCACACCTGGCGCTGGCTCGCCTCGCCGAATCCCTCGCTCTTCCGCGGGTTCGGCCGACTGAGGTTCTGATCGATGATGGCGAGTAGAACACGGTCATCGGCTTCGGTCGGATCACTGCCCCCCAGCCCTCGTGGCCACAAGTGGCGGGCGAGAACTGGGTTGACCTCGGCGCCGTAAAGGCTGATCTTGGCGACCAGGAACAAGAACGCCACCAGGCCGATGACGATCCCGAACTGCCCGTATGTCGCCGAACTGTTCCGGACCTGGTGCTGGACCAGCCCCGAACCGACGGTGATGAGTAACGAAAAGCCGGTGGCGGCGACACCGGCGCCGGAGAACAGGACGCCAAGGGGGATCACCGAGGGAGTTAGTGCGCGGAAAGCGGCCAGATAGAGAAGCACATTCACCACAACCATGGCCACCACGACCGCAATCCGGTCGAGCAGGTCGCGTCCAGTGGCCGTCGCCAGAGTGGCGAGGGCGGCGTTGCCCACGAACGCCGTGCCGATGATAGCCAACCCGGTCAGGCTGCGGGCCAGTCGTGCGAGGAAGCTCGGCACCTCGAGCCGAGGGATGTTCCAAACTCTCACCATGACCCGCTGGGCCGTTTGAGTGACGCCCTGCGCACCGTAGATCAGGCCGGCCAAGCCGATGGCCAGACCCAGCGTACTCCCATGTCCGATACTTCCCCCGTGTGCCGGATTGAACTGCGAGCCGACGACAGGGAACTCATGGAGCGTGGTCACAAGGGAATGGCCGACAGACGCGGCTCCGATGAAGCCCAGGACACTGATGGCTACCAAGAGCAGAGGATAGATGGCCACGAATCCGTACCAGCCCAGCGCCACCACGAATTGGTTGAGGTCGTCTTCGCCGAATTTCTTGACGACGCCGTAGACAACGGCGATCGGCGGATGGGCGCTCTGCCACCGGGCGGTGGCGGTCATCATCCGGTCGACGGCCTTGGTCACCGGGGTCCGCCCAGCCGTCGGACCCGCCTTCTTGATATTGGGCTCACCCTCGCCACCGATGTCGCGTCCTGCTTCGGGTACGTCGATACCCCACCAGCGCGATGGCCAAGAATCCCAGGACCACCCCAGCGAGCCAACCCTGCTCGAAGGCCCGCGCACGGGAGCCGAGCTGCACGTTCGCCTCGGTTATGCCCGCAAGGTCGTCGGTTCCCATGGATTTGTTATTTCCCTTTTGTAGCCCGTCAACCATCGCGGGCACGATGCCAACCCTCGGACGCTGCCAGGTGAGCCAGGCGGCGGGGTCAGGCCGGCTCGAGGGGCGAAGCCTCGATCCCAGCCGACGTATGACAGGAGATCGTGCCTCCCGGGTTTTTGAGGCGCAGCTCGGCACCGACCACGCCCACGCGCTCGCCGAGCGCGCTCAGCGCCGACGCCCCTGCGCCATCGAGAGCAGTCAGTCCGCTGACGTCCACGATGACGTCGTCGAACTCACCTGTAGCCAACTGATCGAACTGACTGCTCAGCGCGATTACCGACCCTGCATCCAACGATCCGCGAAGCACGAGTACCCAGGTGTGACCGATGCTGAAGCAGGTGATCGTCAGATGGTCGACCGGCGCGGCAGACCGTTCAAGATCGGGTCGCCAGAGGTCGACGCACGCCTCGGTGTCGCCAACCCATCCGATGGTGACGGTTGTGCCACGCGCCATCACGTGCCGTTGATCAGAGCACACGCGACAGGTCACCAGCGGTAGAAGCGCCGGCTACCTGCGTTCTCTCCGCGTCCGACGGCGAATCCGATCAACCAGAGCGCGAGGAGCACGACAGCGACGATCCACAAGACGTGCAAGGCGAATCCCAGCCCGGCAAACAGCACGACCACAAGTAGCGCGAGCAGAAGCAGCATTGAAATCCCCTTCTTTGGAGGATGCGGGTTGCATCCCGTCAGGGGCGGTTCTTCCCACCAGGGGCCTGGTTCAAACCAACACGTGGCGGCGCCAGGGCTGCAATCGGCTGTCTGATCAGCCGTCGGCGGGATGACCGGGTCGGAAGTCGGGGGCGTTCTGCGCGGTCAGCACTTCCCGATGGCTTCCGGCCCCGCCGTCCACGGGACGGACCAGAAGCGCCTGGTGGTCGCCCACACTCCAGCGCCGGATGATCAATGCGTCCAGCCACGCTGCGCTCTCAGACAGGATGGGTGCGCCGGACTCTCCGGTGCGCCACTGACATTGCGCGAACTTGTCCACGATGTCCCCGGTCGTCTCTGCGAACAGCGACGCCAGTGCGATCTGGTCCCGCCCGATCAGGTGCAGCGCGATCGCATCGGAGTGCTCGGACGCGAAATAGGTGTGGTTGACCTTTGAGATGCAAACCAGGTAGCGGGGTGGGACGATGCTGCACTGGGTCGAGAACCCGACGATGCATCCGCTGGGTTCACCGTCGGGTGATGTGGTGGTCACCACTTGGAGGGCGTACTCGGTCCGATCCGTGTAGGCGTCCACGGCCCGAGCGATGGATGCTGCATCGGGCACGACCGACTACCCAGTCGACCGGTGGCGAAGGATGCGGCCAGCTGACCGTGCCCCTCCCCGCAACTTCCGTCCCGGTCCGCGACGTCGAGAGATGGGCCTGCGGGTCTTTGTCCTCGCGGGGATCGTCCTCGGCGTCGCGCCGCGGGTGGGCAACGGGTTCTCCCGTGCCTCGGGGTCGGTCGTGGCCGCTGTCGTTGCTTCGACGGATGCAGAATCCGGGACGGAAGGGGACAGCGACATCCGGAACCATACGGTCTTCCCATCACTGCAGGTAGTGGCGATCCCCCACGCGTCAGACAGCGCATCCACGATCCGCAGACCACGCCCGTGCGGCTCAGTGGGCCCTGGCGAATGCAGCACGGGTGTGCCGCCACCGCGATCGCTGACCGAGATGACCACGGCATGGTCGGCTCTGTCCACCGTGATGTAGAAGCCACTGTCCCCATGGACCAGCGCGTTGGTTGAGAGTTCGGAGACCATGAGCGAAACGGAGTCCCGTACCTCCGGCTTTGCATCAACGATCATGGCGATGACGAACTGCCTCGCTGCATACACGGACTCATCGGTGGGTTCGAACGCCCGTCGCACCGTCACGGAGCCAGACCGAAGTGGTCCAGAAGTCCGGTTGCCTCGAGCACGCGGTGCACGATCGGCGTGACGTGGATCAACGTCACCTTCCCGACACCAGTCGACACTTGCACTAGCAACGCAATCCCCGAACTGTCCATGAATGTGAGTTTCTCTAGATCGAAGGTAACGCCAATCGGCGAACCGACTAGGTATGGGGCAATACCCACTTTTGTCGCCTCTACACTGGCGAGATCGAGTTCACCGGCCAGATGGATGACCGGAGCCGAGGGATCGTCGAGAGTGGCGGATACCACGACCTCGGATCGATCCGCTACCACCGTGCCCACCCTCGGACGTTGCGGTCCTCCCGGGAGCTGGAGGCACCCCTCGCATGACGGACCGAACGCAATGTGGCCGCAACCTCCATTTACTTCCTCCTCAGGACGACCCACTCCGCTCGTGGCACTGTTTCTATCAAGCTACCTGGCGGAACGCGGTACTCGGAGTTGCATGGTTCCGACGACAACTGGGAGACATCTGGCCCCGTCTCCCGAGGTATCGCCCAACTGGACCACCGATCGTCGATTGCGGGTGATGGGCCCTCTCTTGGAGGGAATATGGCCCCCGGAGGGCCGGGCGTTGACTGGATCGGAAGGGATGCTGCCAGGTTTGCCGCTGGCCCGACGCCCAACCTCATGGAAATGTTTGCGAGCAATGATGTTTTGCCCGGCAAGCACCCGGGTAGAGCGCTGTTATGCGCGAGCTCCCGTTCGCTTTGCATGCGCTGGCCAACCAACGATCCCTCCTGACCCGGTGTCTCGACGCCCTCGACGAGCCGCGTCCAGCGGTTGAGCGAGCCGAAGTGGCTCGTTTGACGGCCATCCTGGCTGCACGGTATGAGAACGTCCTGACTGACGCCTTCTATCCGCAGATTGCCGACACGTTGGGGGAACGGAGCCAGGTCGAGTTGGCCAAGGTCCGACTCGCCCGGGCGCGTGTCGCCATCGGAGTGATCCGCTCCGACTCGCGTGGCGTGGCGTGGATCGGTTCCCATGTAATCGATCCCCAAGATTCCGAAGCGCATATCGATGCTATGGCTCTCTCGCTTCGCGATCTGATGCAGTTCGAAGACAGCGAACTGTTCGGGCTCGTCGGCCTTCTCAGTCCGACCGACTTGGACCGACTGCGGGGGACCATCGAGGATGCCTGTAGCCATCAGACTAGTCTTCCTCAGCCACCCGACAATGCGTTGATCCGCAAGCTGGCCGAAATCAAGGAAACGGTGAGCCTGCTCTTCAACGACCAGTCGACACCCTGGCATCCCGGAATTGATGCCGTGATCGCGCAATCGGAGGGAATGCGGAGATATTCGCGCCGTTGATGCTGGTATCGAGCAGGCGGCCACCGACGTCACCGGCAAGGCCCTACGATCGCTACCTTTGCCACCAGCTCCCCGTTGACCCCCTCGGTCGAGTACCCCCTACAGACAACATTCCTAAACGGCGCGGGCACTGAACCCTACGAGAGAGAGTAAGCGTGAATGAAGCGTTTGCAGTTGACGAGCAATACGACCATGACCTACTGCACATTGCGGTGCGGGGCGAGCTCGATGTGGCGACGGCACCAACCCTTCGGGAGTATCTGTACGCCGCCGCCGACCGCAGCAGCGGTCCGGTAATCGTCGATCTCCTTGGCGTTACCTTCATCGATTCCACCGCACTCGGAGTTCTCATCGACGCGAAGGATCGTTGTGACGCACACGGAATCGAGCTCCGGCTGGTCCTCGAAGATACCCGTATCATAAAGGTCTTCGAGATCACCGGACTAAAAGAGCTGTTTTCCATCTCGGCGTCGGTCGTTGAGGCGGCGGCGCGATGACCGGGCCTCACCGGGGTTGGTCCGATGTCCGTACGTTGAGTGAGCCCGTCGAGTTGAGCATCCCGGTCCAGTCGGACCTCTTCCTCCTGGCTCGGCTGACCGGGGCCACGGTGGCCTCCCGTGCCGGTTTCGATGTGGAGGAAATCGACGATCTTCGCTTGGCCGTGGACGAACTCTGTGTCTTGATCGCCGGCGATCGTGGTGCCGGTTGCCTCAACCTGACCTTCATCACCAATGGCGACGCTGTGGAAGTGATCTGCGTCCGCGACGATTCGGCAGCGGACGGCGGAAATGCCGACGAGCGGCGCGAGCGGGAGCTCTCCATCCGGATCCTCGATGCCCTCGTGGACGAACACGGCGAGGAGTCCGACGGCGGACGGAGACGTGGGTGGCTGCGAAAGTGGAAGGTCCGGCACGAGGTTTAATGGCATCTTCGGTGCGTGACCCTCAGCAGGTCCGCCGCTCGTTCGCGGAGTATGCCGACAGTGGTGACGCACGACTCCGGAACCAACTCGTGGAAGAGCACCTCGGCCTGGCCCACCAGCTGGCCCAGCGCTTCAGCAACCGGGGGGAGCCGTACGACGATCTGGTCCAGGTGGCCTCGATCGCTCTGGTGAATTCGGTCGACCGTTTCGAGCCGGACCGAGGTGTGGAGTTCTCTACATTTGCGACCCGCACGGTCATCGGTGAGCTCAAACGCCATTTTCGGGACAAGGGATGGGCGATCAGGGCACCGCGACGCATCCAAGAGCTCTACCTCGCCGTTCGCCCCGCCATCGAAAGACTTACCCAGGAGTTGGGCAGGCCGCCTACCGTTGCCGAGATCGCCGATAACGTCGGCTTCGGCGAGGAGTGGGTCCTCGAGGCCCTGGAGGCGGGCCAGCGCTACCGGACCGCGTCGATCGACGCGCCGGACCGCCACTACGGATCGATCGCGCTTCGGCTCGGACAGGTGGATTCCAGCTTCGCTGGGACCGACGACACCATGGTCCTCGCTCGTGCAATCGCAGATCTCCCCGAGCGGCAACAGATCATCGTCAAACTCCGTTTTGTCGACGAGCTCACACAGTCGGAGATCGCCGCACAGGTCGGGCTCAGCCAAATGCACGTTTCCCGTCTGCTGGCCTCGAGCCTGGCCAGCCTCCGAGCGGCGTTCACCGAGAATCCATAAGCGCCTGAATCGACGCCGACAAGCCAGGTCTATGCCGTGAGCTGGGCGGCGAGGAGTACGACGTCATCCTGCTTGGGACCGTCATCGAGCAGTTGCACGAGCAACTGGTCGGCCAATCCAGTCTGAGCGTCTGGATCCGACGACGCGAGTGCCTTGAGCAGCAACCGGAGTCCATCGTCCAACGAACGCCCTCTGCGCTCGATCAGTCCATCGGTATAGAGCAGGAAGGTGTGATCGCTCAATGGGATCTGTGAATCCCCAAAGCGTGTACCAGGCACCCCCAGTGGCGGGTACGGCGTGAGTTCGAGCAGTCGCACTCCGTCAGCTCCGATGACAGCTGGAGGAAGGTGACCCGCCGAACACATGGTGACCTGTCCTTCGCGAATGTCCACCTTGACGACAAGCACTGTGGCTATGCGTGAGATCGACGATGCGCACAGATAGGTATTAACCCGCTCGAGTGCTCTAGCAGCCGATCCGTCTTCGGAGAGGGCAAAGGCCAACATGTGGCTCAGCCTTCCCATTACCGACGCGGCCTCCATGTCATGGCCCGAGACGTCTCCGACCACGAACGCCACTGCTCCATCGTCGAGGGCCACGACGTCATACCAGTCCCCGCCGACCTCGGCATCTGAGTCGGCAGGCACATATCGGGCATCGATTTCCCAACCATGGACGCTCGGAAGCTGTTCGGGAAGAAGGCTGCGCTGAAGTGTGTGGGATATTTGTTGCTCGCGGTCAAACAGGCGGGCTCGCTCAAGCACGCCGACAATCTGACCGGCGAGATCTTCAGCCGCCACTAGGTCATCAGCCGAATACCGTCGGCCTGAACCTGCCGAGACCAGCGTCACGGTCCCCCGACACTCAGCATTGACCAACAGCGGAACCGTCATGTACGAAGTAAATGAGAGTTGCTTCAGTATTTCGTAGTGGCGTTCGTCTCGGGTGGTCGAACGCAGGAAGTCGTCCGACATTTCTTCCGCCCACATGGATGTGCCGGTGACCATGACTTGGGCGGTCGGATGTCGCCCGTCAGGATCGGGCGGATAACGGTGCAGCAGTTCTTTGGCCAGACCCTGTTTGCCCGGGTCGGCGTGCCGGGAGACTACTCGCCGGATCTGGCCGCCTTCGGTCACATCAATGAGACACAAGTCCCCGAGCCTTGGAAGGGACACCTCGGCCAGGCGTTCCATCGCTTCCACATAACTTCCCACGTGCGCGACTGCCTTATTGGCTCGGAGGAGGAACTCCAGACTCTGCTTCGTGGTTTCGAGCTCGGCCAGGAGTAAGTCCCGTTCCGAGTTCCGCTCAAGTGCATGAAGAATTTCGCCAAGATGGCCGCTGACTGCCCCGACAAGTTCGATCTGATCTGGGTCCGGCACGCGCTCCACTCGACTCATCATTTTGACTGCTCCAACGCACTGATTGCCGTAGCTGATGGGAAAGGCGCACGCACTGGTGAGCCGGTCTTCCTTGATCGCTGGACTGGTAAAGCGTTCGTTTGACGACAGATCGGTGAACCAGACCGGCTCCCCCCGATCCATAACCAATCGGGCCAAGCCACCTGCGTCCCGGGTTGGAAACCGCTTCTTTTCCGCAACAAACGCCTTCGCCGGAGCACTCGGCGTGGTCCAGATTCCCCGGCACAACAAGCTGCCGTCAGGCTCGACGCCCCACAGCGCCGCTACATCCCAGTTCAGCTGGCGCCCCAGCTCCCCGAGAAGCTGTTCGGCCGGTGTTGCGCTTGAAGCTGCCGTGAGCACGTCCAACAACTGCTGGGTGAACTTGCTCAGGCGCTCGAGGGATCTGCCACCACCGGGTCGAAGGACCCCGATCACGAGTTGACGACCGTCACGGCCCATGCCCTTACTAAGGACCAGCTCGACTCCAACGGTGGTCCCGTTTTCGCGCCGCAGCGACACGTCAAAGGGCTTGCCCATGATGCCGCCCGGATCATCTCTGATGAAGGCCTCGAACAGGCTGGGCCATTCGGGGTAGGTGCTATCGGCAAGCAGACTGATCGATTGCCCGTTCAACTGGTCAGGGCGCCATCCCAAGAGATCCGCCGCGGAAGGGTTGGTATAGAGGACGATGCCCCCGGTGTCTGCGATCAGGAGCCCGTCGGCGAGGGAATCGACTATCCGCTTGATATCGTCCGGTGGCCACCCTGGGGGAGTACTCACGACGTCCACCTGGCCACCTGGCCGGGCGGGAAACGATCAGTCCCGCGCAAGACAGAACCCACTACGACAGTCCCGCTACATGTTGGTTCGAGGTGGCCATTGCACTTTGAAATCTACCCACTCCCGACGACGACCAATCCCGTGGGCCATGGTTGGAAGCGAAGGCATCGGATGGATCGGATCGCGCCCATGGGGTAAACCAGTACCCATGGACAGCCGGTTACCAGCTGCCCTGGAATCCAGACTCCTCTGACCCACGGATGCACTTCAATCGTTGCTCAAGCTTCTCGTAAGGACTTCGGCCGGCCCGCGAACCCAGGACGAACCCGAGCGACCCCGTCAGAACAACTATCAGTTTGCGCATGGTCCCTACTTACGTGAGCCCGAAGGTTTCGATCAAACAATGAAACCTTCTTGTGATGGTCGTCAGTCACGTTGGGAGTTCTCTCTCGATTCACGTTGTTCGTGTTCGACAGTTCGAATCGTCCGATCGGAGGCTTCCTCCAACAACATCAACCCACTTTCGGCCTCCGGAAGGGCACGGAGCAGCTCATCCAGCTTGCGCTGTGTCGCCGCTTGTTCCCTCCCCTGTGTGTGTTGAATCGCCAGGACCATCATGAGCGTGACTGCAGATGTCCCAACTTCGAACGGTGTCACCCAGCCTGCACGGAAGCGCAGGACAGCTCCGATCACGATGGAAAGGACCAATAGAGATAGAACAAATAAGGCAACGACCGGTTGTGAACTGTAGTGGTCCACTCGATAGAGCCACCGACTACTCGGCGTCAGGTGCTGAGTTCGTAACGCGATCCGATCTCGCTGCGACCAGGACTTCCACCGGGAACCGGGCTTGGACAGGGGAGGGCCCGGCTCCCATGTGAGTCCACCAGCCGACATTTCAGAAGTTCGCTTGGCGCGCACGAGGCCAGGATTTCAACCGTGTGCAGATCGGGCGGCCACGCGATACTTCTAGATGTACATGTCGTCTCGACGAGCAACGTGACCCTGTCCGTCATCAACCGTTGTGCGACGACGGTGTGGTCCGGCACTCATAAGAACCGCGAGCAATGAGAGTAGAGCACCGGCAGCTCCAACAATCATCAGGATGACACCTATCGTGTTGATGTTGAAACCATGCTGATACGGACTGGTCGTCACTGCGAAGTCCAATACGGCACCGGTTGCAAAGGCGATGATGCTTGCCACTAGGCCTGCAGCCATTTCACATGCCTCCTTTAGGGGCGGGTGCTTCCACCATTCCCCGCCTCCTGCATGCTGAAACCCTGCCGGCCTGGAAACCTGTGCTGGTAAAGCGGAAGTTGGGTTTGGCGGTATCGCAGGACGGGCACAACTGATCGGGCGGCCGCGTGCGAGCGCGGTCGTCACCAGACAAACGATCTGCTATCCCAACGATGGGAGGGCCATGCCCCAGAACAATTGGAGTCGGAAGCGTGAACGACAATTCCGCCACATCAAAGCCGGCCTTGTCGAGAGAGGTGACTCTGAGAGTGAGGCGGAGGAGATTGCTGCTCGAACGGTGAACAAGGAGCGAGCACGTTCGGGCGAGGCCAAGTCATCGAGCAAGGCCTCCACCAATGACATCTCGTCCGGTCGCCGAGGCGGGTTGAGGTCTCACCGTGGGCCCGGCGGGCGGACCCGGAAGCAGCTGTATCAGGAGGCCCGACGGAAACACATTCGTGGTCGTTCACGGATGTCGAAGGCCGAGTTGGAGCGCGCCGTCGGGCGATGACTGGTCACTCCCGGTAATGCCGGTGGTCTGAGAATCCAGAGGTGAAGTGGGCCCTTTGCAGGTGCAGGCGCGCAGGTGTGGTGCGCACAGGTGTGGTGCGCCCCCCGGGATTTGAACCCGGAACCTGCGGATTAAGAGTCCGTTGCTCTGCCGTTGAGCTAGAGGCGCGAGTACTTCAAACTAGCCCGGAGCGGCGCCCGCTCCGATGTCGAGCCATCAGAGGCGACGAGGGTGACCGACGGGGCTCGAACCCGCGACCTCCGGGGCCACATCCCGGCGCTCTGCCAACTGAGCTACGGCCACCAAGGAGCCTCTAGTGTGACACAGACCGATGGAGGTTCGGTCAGCCGTGGCCTCTGTGGACTGGCCCCTGTAGCTCAACTGGATAGAGCAGGTGGTTTCTACCCATCAGGTTGCGGGTTCGACTCCTGCCGGGGGCGCTGGTGCGGGCGGTGCCGGGGGCGCAGCCGAGACCGCCGCGATTCCCTTTCCCGAGGGACATGTCCTATCCTGACGCCATCGAATCCGCCGACGTTGCCTGTCTTCGGTCGCGAGCCGAGATCAGCCGCGTCCACGCCGGTCCTACTGCCGGTCGGCCCCGGGTCCGGCGGGTAGGCCGTCTGGCCAGTCTGACTCTCGTCGTGGCATCGGTTGTCTTCATCCCGCCTGTTTCCACGTTTGCATCCACCACGCCTTCCCGTGACCCGGGGACTGCCCGACCCGGTGTGGTGGTCAATCCACCCAACTGGATCAAAACCTGGTCGACGGGCCCGTTGCCTGACGCCGGCCAGCCCATCGCCCTCTCATCGCCGACTGTGGCCTATCTCGATGGTCAGCCATCGGTGGTGGTGGGGGACCGCCGAGGGTTTCTCTACGCCTACCACCTGGCCAGTGCTTCTTCGACGGGTACCCAAGTCTCCGGATGGCCGACCACCGATGAAAGCGGGCCAATCGATTCGACCCCCTCGATTGAGCCATTGGGGAACGGGCGGTCAGTGGTGCTGGTGGGTTCAGGAAACGATGCGGATCCAACCACGGGTGGCTACCAGGCCTACGGGTCGTCGGGGGCCCAGCTGTGGTTCACCCCGGTGGTCGATCCTCCGACCGACTCGGCTCCCGATGTCGGCGTTCAGGCCGGGCTGACTCTTGGTTCTCTCCAGGCGGGTGGTCCTGACATCGTGGCCGGTTCGCTTGGACAGGTGTCCTATGCGCTCAACGCGAACTCGGGTGCAACGCTGACCGGGTGGCCATTCTTCAACTCGGACAGCACCCACTCCACGGCGGCATTGGCAGACCTCTACGGGACCGGTAGGAACGAGGTCATCGTCGGTGGCGACCAGACCGGAGGCGTTGCCCAAGGTCAGCAGTACTCCAATGGTGGACACCTGCGGATCCTCAGCGCAACCGGCGACCAGATCTGTCGAGCCGATACCAACCAGGTGGTGGATTCGTCCCCCGCTGTCGGCGGCTTCCTACCTGGCGGTGCGACTGGCATTGTCGTCGGCACCGGCTCCTACTTCGGAGGCGCCTCTGATTCCGACACGGTGAAGGCCTACAACGGGCTGTGCCAGCTGAAGTGGTCGCAGCAGCTGGACGGCAGTACCTTTTCTTCACCTGCTCTTTCCGATGTCCTCGGTAACGGGTCGCTTCAGGTGGTGGAGGGGACCGATCAGGGCACGGGCAGATCCGGTTCGGTGTGGGTCCTCAATGCCGCCACCGGTCAAAAGATATGGGAAGACAGCAATATCGGTCGAGTGATCGGTTCGGCGGTGACCGCCAACCTGTCCGGTTCGAACTACGACGACGTGATCGTCCCCACCATCGCGGGCACCCTGGTGCTCAACGGGACCAACGGATCGGAGATCGCCGACCTCAGTCCCCTTCTGGGCCTTCAGAACTCGCCCCTGGTGACCGAGGACCCCAATGGCACCATCGGGATCACTCTGGCTGGGTACACCGCATCTGATCTCTCGCCCGCCGGGGTGGGCGAGATCGATCACTACGAGATCCAAGGATCGAACGGAGCACTCGCCATCGGCACCGGGTCGTGGCCGATGTTCCACCACGATCCCCAGCTGACCGGCAACGCCGGCGGGACCACGCCGATCGGATCGATGCCGGCCTGCTCAGTGCCGGCCGCCGCCTTGACCGGCTATCGCCTGGCCGCTTCTGACGGTGGCATCTTCTCCTTCGGCGGCGCTCCGTTCTGCGGATCCACCGGCGGCATCTCGCTCAACGCGCCTGTGGTCGGCGCGGCCTCGGCCCCGTCGACGGGTGGCTATTGGGAGGTCGCTTCCGACGGAGGAATCTTCGCCTTTGGTGGCGCCCACTTCTACGGATCGATGGGCGGTCGACATCTCAATCAACCAGTGGTGGGTATGGCCGCCACCCCCGACGGCAGAGGCTATTGGGAGGTCGCTGCCGACGGAGGAATCTTCGCCTTCGGTGATGCTGGCTACTTTGGATCGATGGGCGGCCAGCATCTCAACCAACCGATTGTGGGAATGACCTCATCCACCGACGGCAATGGCTACCGACTAGTGGCCGCCGATGGCGGGATGTTCTCGTTTGGAGACGCGCCGTTCTTCGGCTCGATGGGCGGCCAGCATCTCAACAAACCGGTTGTGGGGATGGTCAATGACACCAATACCGGGGGTTATTGGGAAGTGGCTTCCGATGGCGGGGTCTTCTCCTTTGGAGGTGCTCCTTTCTATGGATCGACAGGGGCTATCACGCTCAATGCTCCAATTGTGGGAATGGCCGAGACCTCCAATGGCAGCGGATACCGCTTCGTTGCCTCCGATGGCGGCGTGTTCAGTTTCTCGGCCCCGTTTCTGGGTTCGATGGGAGGATCGGTGCTCAACCGGCCGGTCGTGGGCATGACCGGATTTTGATCCCAAGTGGGGTCAAGTCAGGCGGGCATAGACTCCGCTCGTGACTGACGTACTGGCGGTGGCCAATCAGAAGGGTGGAGTGGCCAAAACGACCACGGTGCACTCACTCGGGGTGGCGTCAGCGGAATTCGGCCGGAGGACCCTGGTGGTGGACCTCGACCCCCAGGCCTGCTTGACATTTTCGTGTGGATTCGACCCTGACACGCTCCATCGGTCCCTTCATGACGTCTTCGTCCGACGGGAGACCGTGGAGGAGGTATCACTTCCGGTGCCCGGTGTCGAGTGGCTCGATCTGGTGCCCGCCTCCATCGATCTGGCCGGATCCGAGGTTCACCTACTCACCCGCACCGGCCGCGAGCACGTGCTCAAGCGGGCGCTCCAGCCGGTGCTCGAAAGGTATGACCTGATCCTCATCGACTGCCCGCCTTCGCTCGGCGTGCTGACCATCAACGGGCTCACCGCAGCCGATTCTGTCCTCATCCCCCTACAGTGCGAAGCCCTGTCCCATCGCGGTGTTGGCCAGCTGCTCGAAACCATCGAAGATGTCCGCACCTTTGCGAACAGTGATCTCAATGTGCGCGGAATTGTGGCGACCATGTATGACGACCGGACCAAGCATGCCCGGCACATCATCGAAGAGGTCGAGCATCGTTATGGAATCCCGGTGCTACAGCCACCGGTGCGAAAGTCGATCCGCTTTGCGGAGGCCCCGGCACGGGGGAAGTCCATTCTTCAGCACGCTCCGAGCTCTCCGGGGGCGGTTGCCTATCGACAACTGGCTCGCACGCTGCTGGAGATGAGCGTCGTCGCCGGCACCGTTGGGTAATGAGCCATGGGCCCGACCCGTTGGGCAAGCGGGCGTTGTATTGGATGCCGGTTGACCAGGAGTCCCCTCAGTCACTGACAGACCCGGCCGTGGACGGGGTCAGTTCGGGACCGGTCCCGCATCAGCCGAGGCCGGCCGGCAAACACGCCCTTTTCTCGCAGGCCGATCCGTCCCAACAGCCGGCGGGAGCGCCATCCCTGCCCATCGGATCGGATCTGCCGTCCTCCCGCGGTCTGTTCACGGTGTCCTGTTCATCATGCGGATCGATGAGTCGGGTCGGACTCGTCGAGTTCTTGTTCCTGCAGTTCCCCTTTGGGGTCTGGCTCCCACTGCGAACCTATGACCGATGGATGACCTGTCCGGCCTGTCTCCGTCGAACGTGGATCAGCGTGACCCTTTCCC
The DNA here is from genome assembly GCA_963734395.1 of uncultured Acidimicrobiaceae bacterium. Taxonomy (GTDB): domain Bacteria; phylum Actinomycetota; class Acidimicrobiia; order Acidimicrobiales; family RAAP-2; genus Bog-756. The sequence continues at coordinate 667,931 of CAVTGY010000007.1, forward strand.
GGTGAACTTGCCGGATTGATGTGATACTCACGCTCGGCGCGGACAGTCCCGGAGGCCTGTCGGGTTGGCTGCTCCACTTCCATGGGCCAGCCGCCTATGCACTGATCGGATTTTTTGTATTTGCCGAGGCCGCGTTGATGGTGGGTTTCTTCATCCCCGGTGAGACTGCCGCTGTAATCGGAGGTGTTCTTGCCGGATTGGGTCGGGTCAATCTCGAAACCGTGATGGCAGTGGTAGTGGTGTGCGCGATCGTGGGGGACTCGGTCGGGTTCGAGGTTGGAAAACGATCCGGGCCCTGGCTTCTGGATCGGCGTCCTCTCAAAGGCAGAGCCGGGATTCGACGGACAATGGGAATGCTCGAGCGATACGGGGGCCCGGCTGTTTTTTTGGGCCGATTCGTAGCATTTGCCCGAGCGCTCATTCCCGCTTTGGCCGGAATGAGCGGTCTTCGCTACCGGGTGTTCCTTTTCTACAACGCCCTGGGCGGGTTGATCTGGGGAGTGGGCTACACGCTGCTCGGCTTCATCGTGGGTGTTTCGTTCCAGCGAATCCTGTCCACCGCAGGCGTATGGTCGATTGCGGTGGTTGGAGGAGTCGTGGTGCTCGCGGTGACGGCGCAGCTGATCCGGAAAAGAAGGAGCCGACGGGGGAACGGTGCCCCGGTCGACGATATCGGTTCACCCTCGGTTCCTGGGCCCTGATCGTCGGCATCCTTGAACTGCAGGTGCTGAGTGCCTACCATGTCGTGCCAGTGGCGCGAATTCTGCACCGATCGTGCGCTACAGGCAGAAGGCGGCGGGAGCGCTTGATCGATCAACTGCCTCCGGTCATCCGCACGAGGATGGACGGCTTTCCCGGGATTCCGATCCACGCATTGTGACCACGACGGGAGCAACACGGTGGTTAAGCGGCAATTGATGCTGCCGGAGATTGAGAAGATCGAGTTGTCACCGTGGCACCATCGGTGGAGCCAACTGGTCTCGTCGTGCCCCGTCCCCTTCTTGGAGGTCGACGCCGCCGGAGCGGTCGTCGAGTGGAATCCCCGGGCTGAAGAGGTCTTCGGTTGGAGTCGAAACCACGTGGTCGGACGACCGATTGTCGAAACACTTCTGCCGGCTGATCTCGGCGTCTGGCCCTTCGGCGACCCCGGATCCGAACGCTCCGCTGCCAATTGGGTTCCCGTGGCGCCAGACGTCGTGCGACGGGAGGTAAATCTGGCGCACCGCGCAGGCCATCGAATCGTGACCGACGGGGTGATGTTTGCGCTCGGACAGGGCGCCGAGCGATCCATCGCCGGATTTGTCCATCCGCGGGCGACAGGTAGCGCTGCGGTCGATCCGTCAGTTGGCAGCACCGGTCGAGACGCCTTGACCGGCCTTCCCGACAGGGTCGAATTCATCAGCCATCTGGCCGCAGCAGCGGCCTTGGGGCGAGGGACCTCTGGCACGGTGGCCGTGGTGCTACTCGACCTCGATCGGTTCAAGGCCGTCAACAACAGCATGGGCCACGACGCCGGCGACGAGGTTCTGGGGTCGGTGGCCCGGCGGTTGCAGCAGGTCGCGGGTCCCGACCAGCTGATCGCCCGCATGGGTGGTGACGAATTCCTCGCACTGTTCCAGAACCCGTCCGGCGAGGCGGAGAACGACGCGTTCGCATTCATCGAGAGGGCGCGAAAGGCGTTGGCGGAGCCTTTCGATGTCAATGGAGCCGAAGTGTTTCTCGACGCCTCGATGGGGGTCGCCCTCAACACCTTCGGTATCGACGAGGGTGCCGTGATGCTGTCCAATGCGGAATCAGCGATGTACCGGGCCAAGCGCCGCGGTGGCTCGAGCGTGGAGACCTTCGGGGAGTCGATGCGAATCGAGATGCTCGATCGAATGACAACTGAACACTCGTTGCACAGGGCCCTTGATCGCAGTGAGCTCATGCTCCACTATCAACCTGTCGTCGAGATCGACGGAGTGTGCACGGTTGGGATGGAGGCCCTGATCCGGTGGCAGCACCCGGACCAGGGGCTGGTCGTCGCCCTATCGATTCATTCCCGTAGCCGAAGAAAGTGGCATGATCATTCCGATTGGGGCTTGGGTCCTCGAGCAGGCGTGCCACCAGCTCCGTGACTGGAATGATCGGGTACGGACCGGCCCGCAGGGTTCGGTGGAGGTGAATCTGTCGGCGCGGCAGATAGACGACCGCCGCATCGTGCGGACCGTGGAGGAGATCCTCGCTCGCAGCGGGTTGCCGCCCGAGCATCTCACCCTCGAGATCACCGAGAGCGCGCTCATGGAGGATGCTGCCTCTGCCCTCAGCGTCCTACGGGCTCTCAAGGAGATCGGGGTGCTGCTGGCCATCGACGACTTCGGTACCGGCTATTCGTCCCTCAGCTATTTGCAGCGGTTTCCTCTCGACTTCCTCAAAGTGGATCAATCCTTCGTGGAGGCACTCGGAGTCAGCATCGAGGGGGAGGAGATCGTCAGTGCGGTGATCAACCTGGCTCACGCCCTCGGTCTCAAGGTGGTGGCCGAGGGGGTCGAGACCACCGAGCAGTTGGAGATCCTCCGCTCCCTCCGATGTGATCTCGCCCAGGGATTCCTCTTTTCGAGACCATTGCCGGCTACCGAGATCGTTACCGCTTTCGGACTGCCACGGAGCGCGTGAACTGATCCGGCCCGTCGTGCCGGCCACGGCGGCAAGGTTCGCCGATTGATCTGATGTGCTCGATCGGTCAGGTGTCGTCGGACAACATGTTGGTGACCTGGGCCATATCGAAATAGTCGCGCCAGGCGCAGATCCGCCCGTCTCGGATCTCGAAGGCGCCCATGACCGGCAGCGGCGCTGTCTTCTCCCCGAGGGTGAACGTGTCCACTCGTTCGGTGAGCACCACGCTGCCTCGCACTGCCAGGTTCAGGATCGTGATCGTCGTGCTGTTGAACATGGCGAAGAATCCCGCCAGGAACGTCACCGCGGCGTCAATTCCTACGGCAGGTTCCATCGGGATGTTGTGATAGACGACGTCGTCGGTGAGCAACAGGCGGAACGCTTCGGCGTCGTGTTTATCGAGGGCCAAGCACAGATCGCGGACGATTCGCTCGGCATCGTTCGGGGCTTCCATAGTGGATACCTCCCAGGTTGGATCAGGCCTTGCCGCCACCCTAGCCAAATCGGTGATGCCGTCGGCGGGCCGCCCGCGGGACTCGGGTCGCCGTACCCGGGTGTCACGTCGGTGGCAGAATGCGCAGATGGCTATCGAGCGGATGGAAGTCCAACGCACCATTCCAGCTGACCCGGCCAGTATCTTCCGAATGCTGTGTGATCCACGCGGACATGTAGCAATCGACAGCTCGGGGATGCTGATGAGCGCCACCGGCGAACCGGTGTCGGCGGTCGGCGATACGTTCGTCGTGCACATGGATCGTGAAGCCTTGAACGACTACCCACTGGGCCTCTACGACGTGACGGTGAGCATCATCACCTTGGTACCGGACCGCGAGATCGCATGGACGATTCTCGGTCAGATCAAACCGCAGATCGGCCATGTCTACGGCTACACACTGGCCCCTGTCGATGGCGGCACGCTTGTCACCTCCTACTATGACTGGTCGACGATCGACCAGTCGTGGAAGGACGCCAATATCTTTCCGGTTATGTCCGAAGGAGCGCTGCGGGCAACCCTCGGGATTCTGGCGCGCACGGCGGTCGCCGGCGGCCTCGGCTCGCCTGCCTGAGGCGAGCACTGTTTCGCCGTGGTTGTCTCCCGCCTGGTCAAGCCGCGAATCCTGGCCACCTCCGGCGGCTTCATAGCCGGCCCCGTGCAACAGTCGGTGCGGGTGGGCCGGATGGTCCTCGACGCCCTTGCCTCCACCGGAAAGACCCGACCTCGGGTTTGCCTGGTCCTCACCGCCAGCGGTGACGACGCTCGCTACTACGCAATCCTCTACGAGGCGTTCAATACGGCTGGATGCGACGTGTGCGAGCTCAAGGTCTTCCCTCAACCCTCCGCCGATCCCGACGAAAGACTGGGAGGTAGCGACATGGTGTGGGTGGGCGGTGGCTCGGTAGCCAATCTTCTCGCCCTGTGGGACCTCCACGGGGTGAGCCCCGCGATGCGCAGTGCGTGGGAGTCGGGAGTGATCATGAGCGGCGTTTCGGCAGGGAGTATCTGCTGGCATATCGGGGGGACCACAGACAGTTTCGGGCCGAGCCTGCGTGCAGTGACCAACGGTCTCGGAATGCTTCCCTTCGGCAACGGCGTCCACTACGACAGCGAATTGCAGCGCCGACCACTTCTCCACGAGCTGGTCGGCAACGGCACGCTGCCCCCGGTCTGCCTCGCTACCGACGACGGCGTCGGGATCTGGTACGAGGGCACGGCGCCGACTCAGGTGGTCAGTGACCGAGACGTCGATCCGGCCACCGGTTCTGCGGCTTACCTGGTGAAACGGACCGGCAACACGGTGGAAGAGACCAGGTTCGGCGTCGGCTCGGATCTCGGGGCTCAGATCTAGGCCGCCGAGGTGGCCGACCACAAGCCCCCTCGGGTGGAAGGTGATGAGCGGGAAATACTGCTGTCACTCCTGCAGTACCAACGCCAGTCTCTTGTGCGCAAGGTGACCGGTGTCGACCAAGAAGCGGCGCAGCGGTCACCGGTGGCCAGCGGGACGACGCTCCTGTGGCTGGTCAAACATATGGCTCGCGCAGAGTCTGTCTGGATACTGCGACGTTTTGCCGGTCAGGACATCGACCCACCGGAGGACGCGGTGAACTCGAGCGACTCGCTCGGCTCCGCCGTCGGTGCCTATCGGGAAACGTGGCGTCAGGTCGATGCCGTGGTGGCCGCCGCCCCGGATCTCGATCAGGCCTGCCGGGAGCTCGGCGACGAAACTCCTGTCAACCTCCGCTGGGTCCTGACGCACCTGTTGGAGGAGACCGCCCGTCATGCCGGACACGCCGATATCCTCCGCGAGTTGATCGACGGGTCCACCGGTCGGTAGGCCTCAGGGTCCTTCCGTTGCCATCGCTCACCGATCCGGCCAGAATCTCCTCCATGGAACCACTGGCCATCCACCATGTTTCGATCAACGTGCCTGACGTCGAATCGGGCATCGCCTTCTACACCGATGTGCTCGGGGGAACCCTGCGTCGGGACCGACCTGATTTGGGGGTGGCCGGCGCTTGGATCGATCTGGGCACACAGCAGGTCCACCTGATCGAGGCCCCCGTTCCCCGCAACCTCGGCCAGCACTTCGCCATCCGCTTCGGCGATCTGGATGCCGTGGTCGACGAGCTGCGCGCCCGGGGCATCGAGGTGGGCGACCCTGTCGGCGTCGGGGGCAATCGCCAGACCTTCGTGAACGATCCGGCGGGCAACGCGGTCGAGTTGCACCAGGTGGGCGCGGCCAGCTGAGCGCCAACGGCGACTCGCCATAGCTCATCTGGTCGGGAAGGCGGGATTTGAACCCGCGACCTCCTGCTCCCAAAGCAGGCGCGCTAACCAAGCTGCGCTACTTCCCGGCGGCTCACACGCTGACCTGTCCAAGATGCACCTTCGCCATGGCTGGCGGCGGTCAACCCACTCCAGCGTAGGCGACCCGGGTGTCCCGATCGTCCGGCGGCCGGCGGCCGGGTGGTTGCCGAGCACACCGGGCGAACCGGAGCGTTCCCCCTCGTGGGCAACAGCGGATAGCGTCACGCCGGTGCCGACCGTGCGCGTTGCCGTCTTCGATCTCGGGAGCAGCTCTTTCCACCTGATGGTGGTCGACGCGTCGCGTGAGGGTCTGCTGATCCCGGTGCTGCGTCGCCGGTCCTTCCTCCACCTGGGGACCGAGGTCGCCCGCACCGGGGGTGTTCCGGCCGACCGGGCGGCCTCGGCCGTCCGTACCGTGCGCAGGCTGACCATGGCCTGCGAGGACGCCGGCGTCGACGTGGTGGTTGCGCTGGCCACCGCTGCGCTCCGAGACGCAGACAACGGGTCCCGACTCATCAACCGGCTGGAGCAGATCCTGGGTAGCCCGATCACGCTGTTGACCGGCGAAGAAGAGGCTCGGCTCTGCTTTCTCGGTCAACGGGCCGGGGTGTGGGTCGGACACGATCCCGTCCTCGGGCTCGACCTCGGAGGAGGCAGTCTCGAGGCCGGGATCGGCACCATCGACGAGGTGACCGACGTGGCCAGCGTGGCCCTTGGTACGGCGCGGTTGCGAGGCGAGCTGCGGACCCGCGAACTGCTCACCCGGGCCGACCAGGCGGCGATTGCCGAGGTGACCAGGACCCGCGCCGAGCCGATACGGGCCATGCTGGACCGCACCCCCGAGGCGGGGACCCGGGTGATCGCCAGCGGGGGAACGGTGCGAGCTCTGGCCCGGCTGGCCATGGGACTGCACCGGCCACAGAACAGCTCGGGCTCGGTCTCGACGCTGCAGGTCAATCAGGTGGAGATCCCGTCCGGCCAGCTGTTGGAGCTGGCGGATCGGTTGGCCACCCTCGATCTCGACGCCCGGCTGGCCCTACCCGGCATCCAGACCCGACGGGCACCCCTCTTGCCCATCGGAGCGTTGGTGTTGTCGACGCTGGTAGAGAGCCTGGGGCTGCAGCGTCTGGTGGTAAGCGAGTGGGGACTCCGAGAGGGCGCGGTGATCGGCGCACTCGCCATTCGGGCTGAGCGGCCCAGGGCGCAACCACCGACGCCGACAGAAGGGCGACTCCTGCCATCTGGCCATATGCAGTGACCGGATGGGTGAACCGGAAGGGGTGACCCCTCCCTCACGCCGATCGAGCCGGCTCAGACCTTCTTTTTGCCCAGAATGCGGTTCATGCCCGTCCCGCACACCGGGCACTTGCCCTTGGCAGACCGCCGGCCATTGGCCATCTCGACCTCTTCGCCGTCAAACTGCCGCTTCTCGCGGCACTTCACGCAATATCCCTCGTACGACGCCATGTGTCCTCCTCATGATTCGGGCCGTCAACGCCCGGTACTCGGTTTGACCGAACGTATCGGTCTGCGTCAACGGAAGGGGGGATGGCGGGCTTTACTGCTTGCAATAGTTAGCAATCCGCAGCTCGACCGGGCGGGCCGGAGGGCTCAGCCGGCGCTGTCGTTGGCGTCCAGGGGCCCTTGCTCGCCGGCGATCCTGGACATCATCCGCTCGACGTCCTCGGGAGGCAGCGGAGGGCTGAAGAAGTAGCCCTGGGCGGTGGTGCAGCCACGCTGGAGTAGTACCCGACTCTGGAGGGCGGTCTCGACGCCCTCGGCTACGCAGGCCAGTCCGAGGCGGTCGGCCATCGAGATGATCGCCGAGACCAACGTGTTGTTGTCTTCTTCGGGTCCGAGCACCTGGACGAACGACTGGTCGATCTTGAGCGTGCTGACCGGAAACGAGCCGATACGACTCATCGAGGAGTGCCCGGTGCCGAAGTCATCGATGCTGAACCGTACGCCCAGTCGGCGAAGCCGCTCGATGTTCTCCTTGGCGGGTCCCAAACGGTCCAGGACCACCCGCTCGGTGATCTCCAGCTCGAGCAATGACGGATCGATTCCGGTCTCCTCCAGGGCCCGGTCGATGTTGGCGAACAGGGCGGGACTGGACAGATCGCGCGACGCCAGGTTGACCGAGATCCTCAAAGGACCGAGGCCGTGGTGGCGCCACACGCGGGCCTGGCGGCAGGCCTGCTCGAGTACCCAGGTGTCCAGGGCGACGATCAGGTCGTTCCGCTCGGCCATCGAGATGAACGAGTCGGGCTCGAGAACCCCGAACGTGGGGTGGCGCCAGCGGACGAGGGCCTCGACGCCGACCACCTGGGTCGTGCGCAAATCGACATACGGCTGGTACAGCACGAAGAACTCGTCGCGATCGAGGGCACGGACCAGGTCGGCCTGGAGGGTGCGCTCGTCGAAGACCACGGTCCCCGGTTGGGGTTTGACCGCCGAGCCGGCATACATCTCGAAGGCGTTTCGTCCGCGGCCCTTGGCACGGTACATGGCCTCGTCGGCCCGGCTGAGCAGTTCGTCGTAGGAATCGCCATGATCGGGAGCCATGGCGATCCCGATCGAGGCGGAGGTCTCCACCGGCTCGTTGCACACCACGAACGGGGTGCCCAACGCCTCGAGGGAGCGCTGGGCCAGCTCGTCGATGGATTGCTGATCGGACAGACCGGGCAGAAGGATGGCGAACTCGTCTCCGCCGACCCTGGCCACGGTGTCTTGGCGGCGCACCGTGTCAACCAGACGCTGGCCCACCTGCCGGATCAGGTCGTCGCCGGCCGCGTGACCGAGGGTGTCGTTGACCGTCTTGAAGTGGTCGACGTCGACGAAGAACATGCAGACCGGCTCGCCGACCCGGCGCGACCTGACCAGCTCCTGTTCGACGCGGTCCTCGAACAGACGCCGGTTGGGAAGTCCGGTCAGCGCGTCGTGCCAGGCCATATGCGAGACCTTCTCCAGGAGCTCGAGGTTCTGGAGGGCGGTGGCGGCCTGGTCAGCCAAACCGGAGAGTCGTTCGTGGAGATCGGCATCGCGGATGGAGGCGGTCGATGCCTGTTGGTCGAAGTTGGCGGCGACCACACCGAAGAACGCCCGATTGGCGAAGAGCGGGGCGACCACCGAAGCGGAGATCTGGTACTGATCCAGCAGGTCCCGCAGAAACGGATCCTGGGTTGACCGGTCGAGGACCATCACTTCTTTGCGGTCGAACATCTGATCGACCAGTGGGGATGCGGTGCGGGCGTCGCTGATGCGTTCGGTCGCCCGATCGGATGGATCGTCGCCGGTTTGGGGGTCACTCCTACCGGGGGTGGTCCGCCGCAACGGTGGCCGGATCGGCACGATGTCCTTCGCTCCACCGGGGGGGTCGGTGCCATTGGACCACGCACGCAGCGCCAACTGCTTGTTGGCGTGGTCCCACAGGAAGACCGTCGCCTGAGCGCAACCGGTGACCTCCGGTGCCGTGTCTGCCAGGAGCCGCACCAGTTCAGTCGGGGTGTTCACCCGTGAAAGGGCCTCGGAGAACGACAGGAGCGTGCGTGCGGTGGCGTCGCTCTGTCTGGCGTGGGTGAGCGCACTGAAGATGTCGAGCGCGGTGGCCGCGAACTCGGCGTGCATTCTGAGCACCCTGATCTCCGAGGATGTGCGGAGGTCCTCCGGGTCGCCGAACACGACCAGCCGACCGTACAGACGGCGGGGTGAAGCAATATCGATGATGATCCGTGTTCCACCCTCGTCGTCTGGATGTTCACGCCACATCTCAGCCGCCAGGATCTGAGCCTCATCCGACTCGAGTCCGCGATGGTGGAGTTGGATGGGTTCTCCGGGGCGAACCCGGATCATCAGGAGGTATCGATCAGCGCTCACCACCGAGTCCGACCGGGTGGCGATGCTGGCGAGCAGAGGGTCCGCGTCGTCACTCAAGAGCTCGGTGGCAGTGGCGATCGGACTCTCGAACAGGACGCTCATCCTGCCCAGCTCCGCCCGCAGTTCGTCAGCGATGCGATCGGACGCGATGTCTCCCGACGGTTGGCGCAGCCTTCTCGTCCGCTCCCCGGTGGCCAGGTCCTCGTCGGCGGGATCGAACTCTCCGCCGGCGGGATCGAACTCCTCGTCGGCGGGATCGAACTCTCCGCCGCCGACGACCATGGAGGCTTCGTTCCCGTAGGTGCCGCTTCCCCCCAGTTCGGCAGTGGAGGGGTCCTCCCAGCTGAGTGCGTAGAGGCAGAAACGGCCGCCCCGAGCGCTGCACTCCGTCTCGCTGATCCAGGTTGGTCCCAGCCCGTAGAGCTCTGGGATCCGGGAGAGCAGTCCCCGGGTCATCTCACAGAGATGAGCGTGCCGGCTGGGCATCGATCGAGGGGTGACCCTGATCAGCGTGTGATCCGGGGCCACCTGCAGCGGTACCGCCTGTGACCGGGTTTCGAAGTGCTCGGCCAACACCTCGATGTGCTTGAAGGCCACCTCGGGGGAGCCGAGGGCCACCAGCCGCTCGGTGAAACCGGTGTCACCAGGTGAGGCGAGGAGGCGTTCGCCGACGTGGAGCCCGACCGCTCCGTCCCCGGTAACCAGCGCTGCCGCATTGAACAGGGCAATGGTCTCCACCTGGGAGCTCCATGCATTGGAATCCCTGAGGTCGGAGAAGGACCGACCCTCGCCGGCCAGGGCCAGGGTCTGGGCCACGCCGACGTCGCCATTGCGGGCGTGCACCATGCCCACCAACACGTTGATCACCGTCCCGGAGACGTCACCGTGCCCCAGGGTGTCCCCAGTCGTCTCCTCAGCCTCGACGGTCATTGGTCGTCATTCAATCCCCGGCGCCGATGGCGCGCACCATTGCTGGATTTCACCTCCCGTATCTTCGACAATCCGGGGGGTTTCCTTAACCGGACGGGTGGCGACCTCGCCCCGGACCGGATACCCGGAGGTGCTGTGCCTGCCGATCGGCCCGAACGGGCGGTGACCAGGCCATCTACAATGAGGTCATGGCGATCTACGACCCTCCCCTGCACACCCTCGACGGAGCTTCGGCAACCCTCGGTGACTACCGGGGCAAGGAGCTGCTGGTGGTCAACGTGGCCTCGAAATGCGGCTTGACGCCGCAGTACGAGGGCCTCGAACGACTACAGAAGACCTACGGCGACCGTGGCTTCACCGTCGTCGGGTTCCCCTGCAACCAATTCGGAGAACAGGAACCGGGGAGTTCCGACGAGATCGCCACCTTCTGCTCGACGACCTATGGCGTCACCTTCCCCATGTTCGAGAAGGTCGAGGTCAACGGGGATGGCCGTCACCCGGTCTACGAAGAACTGACGGCATTCCCCGACGCCGACGGGGAAGCCGGTGACATCCAGTGGAACTTCGAGAAGTTCATCGTCTCGCCCACCGGTGAGATCATCAAGCGCTTCCGGCCGATGGTCGATCCGGAGGCTCCCGAGATGATCGATGCCATCGAGGCCAATCTGCCGGGCTGAGGAGGCGAGGTCGCCCGTATCGGGTGTCTTGCCAGAGAGCCGCGGAGCAACCATGACCACCACGAGGGGTGCCCATGCATGTCCCATCGACCAGCAATGAGCCGGTTGTCGGCGCCATGGCCCAGGTCTGGGCCTCCCTGACCGGCGTATGCGAACAGATCAGGGATGCCGGCTGGGATCTGGGTACCGACTGTCCCGGGTGGACGGTGAAGGACCAGCTCTCACACCTCATCGGGATAGAACGGATGCTGTTGGGAGAGGAGCCCCCGGCGCCCCTGGCGGTCGTCCCCGATCACGTCACCAACGCGTTCGGGGAGATGAACGAGGTGTGTGTCGAGGCTCGCAGGCGCGTGTCCGGTAAAGACGTGTTCGCCGAATTCGTCGAGACCACCGATCAGCGCCTCGACGCGCTGCGGACCATGCCCAAGGCATCATTCGACAAGATCGGCTGGAGCCCGGTGGGCCAGGTGCCCTACCGCGAGTTCATGGAGACCCGGGTCCTGGACAGTTGGGCCCATGAGCAGGACATCCGCCGCGCCGTTGGTCGACCCGGCGGTCGCAACGGGGTGGGTGAGGCGATCACCCTGGACAGGTGCGAGCGCTCCATGCCGTTCGTGGTGGGAAAGCGGGTCGCGCCACCCGATGGAACCTCGGTGCTGTTTGCCGTGAACGGCGTCATGGGGCGCCAGGTCCATGTCGAGGTGCACGACGGACGAGCGGCATCGATGCCCGAGGTACCGGACCATCATCCGACGGTGACGCTGAGCATGGATCAAGAGGCGTTCTGGCGCTTGGGGTTCGGCCGGGTGGAGCCGATGCGCCTGGTGGCCAGTGGCGAGGTTCGGGTCGGGGGTGACATTGCACTGGGCCACAAGGTGCTCGAATCGATGGCCTTCATGATCTGAGCGGGCGACAACCGGGAACAGGTATTCACCCACCCCGGCGTTCGCCGCCGCCCGGCACTCGACGGCATCAAGAAAGTTGGAGTGCCCGGTGCCAGTACACTGACCTATTCGTATGCGAGCCACCGCCGAATCCGAGGAGGGCAACAAGGTCCGTCTGTCGGTCGAGATCGACCAAGAGGAGATCGATAAGGCTCTCGAACAGGTGGTTGGGCGCCTAGCTCGCGAGGTCCGGGTGCCCGGGTTCCGCCCGGGCAAGGTTCCCAAGCGGGTCATCGAAGCCCGGATGGGTGGCGCCGCCGCCCTCCGCAGCGAGGCGATCAGAGAAGCGCTCCCCGAGTTTTATGCCCAAGCGGTAAACGACACCGAGGTCGATCCCATCGACCAGCCGGAGATCGACATCACCTCCGGCGATGAAGCGGGGCCCGTTTCGTTCGACGCAGTGGTCATGGTGCGACCCACGGTTGTCATACCCGGCTATCAGGGCCTGGTGGTGACCCTCCCGGACCTGGAGGTCGCCGACGAGGAGATCGACTTGCAGATCGATCGGCTGCGGGCGACGTCGGGCGAGTTGGTCGAGGTGGCCCGCCCCGCACACGATGGCGACCAGGTGACCATCGACATCCACGGAACACGCGGCACGCTGGGTTCGACAGACGATGATCTCCACGCGGAGGATCTGCTCTATGAGGTGGGCAGCGGGCGAGTGGTGGCTGAGCTCGACGACCAGCTGCGTGGGGGCAAGACCGGCGACATCTTCACCTTCGACTCGAAAATCGACGGGCAGGACCAGACAGTGTCCTTCAAGGTGCTGCTCAAGGATGTGAAGGAGCTGGTTCTGCCCGAGGTGACCGACGAATGGGCGGCCGAGGCGTCGGAATTCGAAACCGCCGATGCGCTTCGCGCTGACATAGCCGAGCGGCTCCGCCAGCGGCACATCGTGCAGGCCCAGATTGCCCTACAGCAAAGAACCTCCGAAGCGTTGGCCGAACTGGTTACCGAGGAGATCCCCGATCAATTGGTGGCGGTCGAGCTGCGCGAGAGGCTGCACGATCTCAACCATCGGCTCGATAGTCAGGGGATGACAATCAGCCAATTCCTGGGCGCCTCCGGTCGCGACGAACAGGAGTTCCTCGACGAGCTCCGGGCCGGCGCCCTCCAAAGCGTCAAGGTCGATCTGGCGCTCCGGGCTCTGGTCGAGCAGGAAGCGATCGAGATCAGCGACGAAGAGCTGGACGAGGAGTTGGCCACAATGGGCGAGCGCCTCGAAATGGACGTTGACGAGGTGCGGAAGCAGTTGGACCTGTCGGGGCGGCTTCCGGCGGTACGCTCGGATCGGCGCAAAGCCAAGGCAATGCGGTGGCTGGTCGACAACGTCGATCTGGTCGACGAGGAGGGACGATCGGTGTCACGGGACGACTTGATGGTCAACCAGATCGAGGAGGAAACGTAAGTGAGGGTCACGGAGGGAGCTGAGGAGATGGACGTGAGGGCGTACAGCGTGCCGTGGGTAGTTGAATCGACCAGTCGGGGGGAGCGGAACTACGACCTGTACTCCCGACTCCTTCGCGAGCGGATCATTTTCCTCGGCACTCCGATCAACGACACGGTCGCCAACCTGGTCTGTGCGCAGCTTCTGTTCCTCGAATCGGAAGAGGCGGACAAGGACATCCATCTGTACATCAACTCTCCTGGCGGTGATATCACCGCCCTGTTCGCCATCTACGACACCATGAAGTACATCAAGCCGGATCTGTCCACGTTCTGCTTCGGCCAGGCGGCCTCGGCCGCCGCGGTGCTTCTCGGTGCCGGCACCAAAGGCAAGCGGTTCGCCCTGCCCCACGCCCGCATCCTCCTCCATCAACCATTCGGCGGGGTTGAAGGCCAGGCAAGCGACATCGAGCTTCAGGCAAAAGAGATCCTCCGGATGCGCGATCTCCTCAACAGAATGTTGGCCGAGGACACCGGCCAGACCGGTGAACGAGTGTCCAAGGACACCGACCGCGACTTCATCATGACCGCCGACGAGGCTGTTACCTATGGGCTGATCGACGAAGTCATCACCTCCAGGGACGCCATCTCCATGGAGGCGGTCGGGGCGGCATAGTCGGCCATGCGACCGGAGGGAACGGTCGGCGCCGGTCCAGCCGCTAGGGTTGGGTCCCTGAATCGCATCATGAATCGCATCGGGCAGATCAGGCAGTACGTACGGATGAGCAACAGAACCGCTGACTAGAGGACACGAGGAAGCGACGTGGCGAAGTTCGGAGACGGTGGCGATCTGGTGAAGTGCAGCTTCTGCGGGAAGTCGCAGAAGCAGGTCAAGAAATTGATTGCCGGACCTGGTGTCTACATCTGCGACGAATGCATCGAACTGTGCAACGACATCATTGCCGAGGAGCTGGCGGACACCACCGAGCTCTCCTTCGAGGAGCTGCCTAAGCCCAAGGAGATCTACGAGTTCCTGAACGACTACGTGATCGGACAGGAGTACGCCAAGAAGATTCTGTCGGTGGCGGTCTACAACCACTACAAACGGGTCCAGGCCGGGAGCAACGGTACCCACGACAATGACGTCGAGTTGGCCAAGTCGAACATCTTGCTGCTGGGTCCCACCGGGTGCGGAAAGACCCTGTTGGCCCAGACGTTGGCCCGCATGCTCAACGTACCGTTTGCCATCGCCGATGCCACCGCCCTCACCGAGGCGGGCTACGTGGGCGAGGACGTCGAGAACATCCTCCTAAAGCTCATCCAGGCCGCCGACTACGACGTCAAGCGGGCCGAGACCGGCATCATCTACATCGACGAGATCGACAAGATCGCCCGCAAGTCGGAGAACCCGTCGATCACCCGCGACGTGTCCGGCGAAGGGGTCCAGCAGGCTCTCCTCAAGATCCTCGAAGGCACCACCGCCTCGGTGCCGCCCCAGGGGGGCCGGAAGCATCCCCATCAAGAGTTCATCCAGATTGACACCACGAACATCCTCTTCATCTGCGGGGGTGCCTTTGCCGGTGTCGACTCCATCATCGAGAATCGGATAGGGCGCAAAGGCATGGGTTTCCGTGCCGAGGTACGCAAGGCTTCCGAACGGGACGACTCCGAGCTGTTGCGGGATGTGCTTCCCGAGGATCTGATGAAGTTCGGATTGATCCCCGAGTTCATCGGCCGACTCCCGGTCGTCGGTGCGGTGTCCCACCTGTACAAGGATGCGCTGATCCGGATCCTGATCGAACCGAAGAACGCCCTTACCCGCCAGTACCAACGGACGTTCGAACTCGATCACATCGAGCTCGAGCTGACCGACGATGCCCTCGAAGCCGTCGCCGAGCAGGCGCTCTTGCGGGGCACCGGGGCCCGGGGACTGCGCGCCATTCTCGAAGAGGTCTTGCTCGAAGTGATGTACGACCTGCCGAGCCGGACCGACATCTCCAAGTGCGTGGTGGATCGCTCGGTGGTGCTCGACAAGGTGCACCCCACCCTGGTGCCGCTCAACAGCCCTCCGGCCAAGTCGTCCCGGAGCCGCCGGGCCGCTTCCTGAGGTTCCCGACGCCGATCCCATCGCGGCCGTGTCGGTGAACTTCGACGATCTCCCCCAGGCCCTGGCCTGGCTGGACGCGCACACCGACTTCGAGTTGGCCATGCCCACCCGGAGGTCACTTCCGAGGCTGGATCGCATGCGCGCCCTGACCACGCTTCTGGGAGATCCGCAGAGCGCCTATCCCGCTCTGCACATCACCGGGACCAACGGCAAGGGATCCACAGCGGCCATTGCCACCGCCCTGCTCGGTGCCCAGGGCTTGACCGTCGGCACCTATACCAGCCCCAACTTGAGCCGTGTCAACGAGCGCATCGCCCGCAACGGCGAGCCCATCGGCGACACCGACTTCGTCGAAGTTCTCGAGTCACTGGCCCGCCTCGAGCCGATGATGGAGGAGCTCCCAACACGATTCGAGCTGCTTACCGCGGCCGCCCTGGCCTGGTTCGCCGACGAGGCCGTCGATGTGGCGGTGGTCGAAGTCGGACTGGGTGGACGGTGGGATTGCACCAATGTGGTGGATGGGGACGTGGCGGTCCTCACCAACATCAGTTTCGACCACACCGAAGTGCTCGGTCCGACCCTCGAGGACATCGGCCGGGACAAGTCGGGAATCTTCAAGGAGGGGAGCCGGGTGGTGATCGGCGAATCGGACCCCACCTTGGTCGATCTCCTGCGGCGGGCCGCGGTCGACGCCGGGGCCTCGGCCGTTTGGGCTCGAGGCAAGGACTTCGGCTGCACCGCCAACAGGACCGCAGTGGGCGGCCGGCTGATCGATGCCTACACGCCGGCCGGCAGCTATGGGGAGTTGCTGGTGCCGCTGCACGGCGCCCATCAGGGGGAGAACGCCTCCTGCGCGATGGCCGCGGTGGAGGCGTTCTTTGGGGCTCCGTTGAGCGAGGCCGTGGTCGAAGACGCGCTGGCCGGCGTGCGCGTGCCTGGGCGCCTCGAGCTGGTCGGCCGACACCCCCTGGTGGTGGTGGATGGCGCCCACAACGTTGCCGGCATGATCGCGCTGGCCCGTGCGCTGGTGGAGGAGTTCACCGTGGCCGGCGAGGCGCAGGCGGTTGTCGGGATGCTCACCGGCAGGGACCCCTCGTCGATGCTCGAGGCCTTGCTGACTGCGGGCATTCGGACGGTGGTGGCCTGCGCGCCCGACTCCCCCCGGGCACTGCCGAGCGAGGCAGTGGCCGACGCGGCCGCAGCTCTGGGTATGCGGGTGACGACAGCCGGATCGCCCGGCGCCGCGGTGGAGCTGGCCTTGGGGCGCGCCGGACCCGATGATCTGGTCGTGGTGTGCGGGTCCCTTTACGTGGTCGCTGACGCCCGAGCGCTGTTGGGCTCCGAAAAACGCTGATCGACCTACGCCACCACCTGGTCGGCTAGCCTGCTCCGCTCGTGGGACGCACCTTGGTCATCTGCAAACCGGACGCTGTCGAACGGGGGTTGGTCGGCGAGGTCATCAACAGGATCGAGCGCAAGGGTCTCCGTTTGGTGGCCGCCGAGCTCCGCACCATCTCGGTGGAAACGGCCGGTGCTCACTACGCCGAGCACGAGGGCAAGCCATTCTTCGACGGCTTGGTGATCTTCATCACCCGCTCGCCGGCGATGCTGATGGTGGTCGAGGGCCCCGACGACGCCTATCGGGTGGTGCGCACGCTGATGGGGGCCACCAATCCATCGGACGCCGCCCCCGGGACCATCCGAGGCGATCTCGCCCTCGAGATGAGCGAGAACATCATCCACGGTTCGGACTCCCCCGAGTCAGCCGCCCGGGAGATCGAGCTCTTCTTCCCCGGCCTGGGTTGAGATCGGGCCCACCCGGCCCGATTGCCCGATCCGCCTTCCGGGGGCTCACCCGGAGGTTGCCTTGTGCCCACCGGCCAATTCCCGTAGCGTGAGGGGCAGATGCCGCCGGCGATCAAGCCCGAATGCAGCGGAGCCCGCGTGCGGTCACACCTACTCGTGAGCTCCCGAACGACCATCGACAGAGGAGTGCATCCTTGATGCGCGACAACAGTTTCTCACTTCTCGGCCGCGACATGGCGGTCGACCTCGGAACCGCCAACACCTTGGTGTACGTGCGCGGCCGTGGCATCGTGCTCAACGAGCCTTCGGTGGTCGCCGTCAACGTCAAGGATGGACGGCCGCTGGCCGTGGGGGCGGAAGCCAAACGGATGATCGGCCGTACGCCCAGCCACATCCAGGCCATACGGCCCCTCAAGGACGGCGTCATTGCCGACTTCGAGATCTGCGAGAAGATGCTCCGCTACTTCATCCACCGGGTCCATCAGCGCCGATTCGCCAAGCCGCGGATGGTGATCTGTGTTCCGTCGGGGATTACCGGCGTCGAGCAGCGGGCGGTGATGGAGGCCGCCGAGTATGCCGGGGCGCGCAAGGCCTTCATCATCGAAGAGCCGATGGCGGCAGCGATCGGCGCGGGGCTCCCCGTCCACGAGCCGACCGGAAACATGGTCGTCGACATCGGAGGAGGGACCACCGAGGTAGCGGTCATCTCCCTGGGCGGGATCGTCACCAGCCAATCGATCCGCATCGGTGGTGACGAGCTCGACGAAGCCATCGTGTCCTTCGTGAAGAAGGAGTACAGCCTGGCGCTGGGCGAGCGCACCGCCGAGGAGATCAAGATCGCGCTGGGGTCGGCCTACGAGCTCGAAGAGGAGCTCCACGCCGAGATCCGCGGCCGCGATCTGGTCACCGGGCTGCCCAAGACGGTGGTCATCTCTACCCAGGAGATCCGCAAGGCCATCGATGAGCCGGTGTCGGCCATCGTGGACGCGGTCAAGGTGACCCTCGACCGGACCCCGCCAGAGCTGGCTGCTGACATCATGGAGCAGGGCATCGTCCTCACCGGCGGAGGCGCCCTCCTCCACGGTCTCGACAGCCGTCTCACCCAGGAGACCGGCATGCCCATCGTGGTCGCCCGCGATCCCCTCAACTGCGTCGCCATAGGCAGCGGGCAGTGCCTCGAGGAGTTCGAGGCGCTCAAGCAGGTCCTGATTACCTCATCGGCGCGCTGAACGACCGATGCCGAGGCGGTCCCGCCGCCCACGCACCACACTCCTCTTGCTGGTGCTGGCCTCGGTCACCATCATCACCCTCGACGCCCGCGGCGGATTCCACCGGATCACCTCGGGAGTGAAATCGGTCGCATCGGACGCGTTCGCTCCGGTGCGGTCGGGGGTCGACGACGTGATCGAGCCGATCGGGAGCTTTCTGGCCGGCTCCGTCCACTACGGGGCTGTTCGACAGCAGAACCAGAAGCTCCAACAGGAGATCAACCAGCTCAAGATGCAACAGCTCTCCCAGGGGGATGCGGCGCAGGCGCTGACCGAGCTCAAGCAACTGAGTGCCTTCTTGAATTTGCCGTTCATCGGCAACCTGCAGACGGTTGACGCCGAGGTCACCGATTACGGGAGCAGCGACTTCGCCGCCACCATCGACATCAGCGTCGGTCGCGACCAAGGCGTGCAGTTGAACATGCCGGTGGTGGGGGCCGGTGGACTGGTCGGCCAGGTCGTTCAAGCCAACCACTCGACGTCCACGGTTCGGCTGATCACCGACGGCCAGTCGGCGGTCGGAGTCCGCTACGGCCCCGCACCCGGATCGCTGGCCATCCTGACCGGTCAGGGCGCGGGCAAGCCGCTTGCCGCCGACCTGGTGCCCACCAACACCCCGCTGGCCAGTGGCGAGGTGTTCACCACCAGCGGGCTCCAGGGCGCGATCTACCCGGGGGGAATACCCGTGGCGGAAGTGGTCACCTCCAAAACCAAATCCAGCGCCTCCCAGGAATCGGTGACGCTGGAGCCCATCGCCGATCTGACCCATCTGCGTTACGTGTCGGTCCTGTTGTGGGGACCCTCTACATGAGGGCGCCCGAATGACCATGCGGGATGTGGCCAGGATCGGTTTGGTGGTCCTCGGGTTCGTCACCGTGCAGCAGACGCTGATGCTGGACATCCGGGTCGGTGGCGTCCATCCCGACATCATGATCCTTCTCCCCATCGTGGCCGGGATCGCCGGCGGTCCGGCACGAGGGGCGTCGATGGGATTCGGGGCGGGCCTGGTCGCCGACCTCTTCCTCCCCACCCCCTTCGGATTGTCGGCCCTGGTCGGAAGCGTGATCGGCTTCGCGGTGGGAGTGACCACCCTCGCCCTCGACCGGACCGCGGTGTGGTTGCCGCCGGTGGTGGCGCTGGGCGGCAGTGCCCTCTACGAGATCACCTATGCGGTGGTGGGGTCGGTCATCGGCCAGCCCCAGATGCTCCACGTGGACGTGTTGCGCATCGTCGTGGTGGTGTCACTGACCAATGCGGTGTTGGCCCTACCGGCGCTGCGCATGGTCACCTGGGCCCTTCCCGCGGCGTCGATCGAGGGAGTGCCCACCTCCACGGTCTCCTCGGGAGCGGGGCGGTGAGCGGGTCCGGAGGCCGCGTACCGACGGAGCGCGTCCGTTGGGATACTGAATCGCCATGAGTCGAACCCTCCGCCATCCGTTCCGGGGTTCACACCGGTATCCGAAACCGCAAAAGGAGCGCAGCCCCAGACAGAGGAAGACCAAGCAGCCGAAGATGCGCCAGAGCCGATTCTCGGTGGAGGCGATCATGGACGCGCCGGACACCACCGCGGCTCGACCCGCCCTCCGCCTGCGGATCACCGGTCTCGTCGTTGTCGGGCTGTTCGGCCTGCTCGCTTTGCGATTGTGGACCCTCGAGGTGCTCCAGGCGCCGGCGGCGGCCCAGGCGGTGGCGGCCAACCAGATCCGTGCGGTGCCGGTCGAGCCGACCCGCGGCCTGATCCTCGACCGTTACGCGAACCCGCTGGTCACCAACCAGGTCATCGAGCAGATCACGCTTTCCCGGCTGGCCGCCGTCCAGCACCCGGCGGTGGTCGGACGCCTGGGGGCGCTCATCGGCGAAACCACCGCACAGGTCAATGCGACCATTGCCGATCCTCGATTCAGCCCGTACCGGCCGGTCCCGGTGATGAGCAACGCCCCTTTGGCTGACATCCTCTACATCAAGGAACACCAGTCGGACTTCCCCGGAGTCACCTCGGTGGCCACCACCCAGCGCAGTTATCCCCAGTTGGAGCTGCCCGGTCCCGCGCAGATGGGGTATCCGGCGTCCCAGGTTCTCGGCTACGTCGGCACCATCAACAGCACCGAGCTGGCTTCGCGGGCGTCGCAGGGATACCAGGCCGGGGACCCGTTCGGCCAGTCCGGCCTCGAGTACCAGTACGAGTCCGAACTCCGAGGAATCCCCGGCCAACAGCAGCTGGAGGTGAATCCCAGCGGTGAGGTCGTCGGGACGCTCAAGACCACGCCCGCCGTTCCCGGTGACAACGTGGTCACCAACATCGACACCAACCTGCAACAGGTGGCCGACAACGCGCTGGCCACCCAGGCGATCAACCTGCGCCAGCACATCGATCCGCAATGCAACAACAACAGCGGCTGTTATCCGGCCGCCACCAGCGGTGCGGTGGTGGTGATGAGCCCGCAGACCGGGGCGGTCTACGCAATGTCCTCCTATCCGAGTTACAACCCTTCGGTATGGGTTGGCGGAATTTCGACCGCCGAGTACGCCTCGCTGTCGGATCCTGCCAACAACGAGCCGTTGATCAACCGGGCGATCGACGGGCTCTACACCCCCGGCTCGACGTTCAAGCTCAACACGGCCACCGCCGCACTCAACCTCGGGCTGATCAATCCCAACTCGGTGTACGACGACACCGGCGTGTTCATGTTCCCGGGGTGCACCTCGGCCACAGGTTCATGCACCCCCCTCCACAACAGTGAGGGAGAGGGTGGCTTCGGGGATCTCACGGTGTCCAAGGCCCTCACCGTGTCGAGCGACGATTTCTTTTACAACCTGGGGGCGATGTTCTGGGACAACAGGTCCAATCCGGCCTACGGCGACACTCCCATCCAGACCCAGGCGGCGGCGTACGGGCTGGGCGAGCCCACCGGCATCGATCTGCCCGGCGAGTCGAACCAGGCGAGGGTGGACAGCCTGGCCGAGGACCTCAAACTGCACGCCGAGAGCCCCATCGGCTTTCCCAACACCGTGTGGAACACCGGGGACAACGTGGAGATGGCGTTCGGCCAGGGCGCGACCGTCATCACCCCGATCGAACAGGCGGTGGCCTACGCCACGTTCGCCAACGGCGGTACCCGGTACGCCCCCCAGGTGGCCGCGGCCATCGTCTCCCCGTCGGGCAAGGTGGTCAAGCGGTTCACCCCCCAGGTCACTGGACACGTCAACCTGCCGCCCACCACCTACCAGGCCCTGCTCACCGGATTCGAGGGTGCGGTCAACAGCCGGGACGGCACCGCCTACGGGGTTCCCGGCCTCGGCACCTTCCCCGGCGGGGTGGCCGGGAAGACCGGGACCGCCGACAGCGAGCCCGGAAAGGAGCCCACCGCCTGGTTCGTGGGGTTCGGGCCCACCGCCGACCCTCAGTACGTGGTGGTGTGTGTGATCGACCAGGCCGGCTTCGGTGCCACCGCGGCGGCGCCGGTGGTGGGTCAGATCTTCAACTACCTGGCCGCCCATCCGATCACCGCCCCGGGGATCCCGCCCACCCCCAGCCTGGTGCAACAGACCGGGCCGATCGCCCTGCCTGCCACGTCGACCCCCGGTGCACCCCAGACCGGCACCGCCGGTGCCACCACGACCACCACCGTCCCGTCCGCAGGGTGATCGGGGCGGAGGGAGCGGACGAGTCCCTTCTCGGACCGACTGACCCCGCGGACGGGTGTCCTAGGCTGTCGGGGGAGATGCAGTCCCTCTGGCCACGTGTTGAACCCCTATTGGCCCAGGTCACCAAGCCGGCCCGCTACATCGGTGGAGAACTGGGTGCACAGGACGTCGCGCATGGTCCCGGCGCGGTGTCGTGGCTCCTCACCTATCCCGACACCTACGAGATAGGCCTCCCCAATCAGGGGCTGCAGATCCTCTACGAGATCCTCAACGAACGCCACGACGCGGTGGCGGAGCGGACCTACGCCCCGTGGGTGGACATGGAGGCGGCCATGCGTTCGGCCGGGGTCCCCCTCTTCTCGCTCGAGAACCACCTGCCGGCACGGTGCTTCGACGTGCTCGCCTTCAATCTCTCCGCCGAGCTGGTCTACACCAACGTCCTCAATCTGATCGATCTCGCCTCCATTCCGGTCCACAGCACCGAACGCACCGCGGAGGACCCACTGGTGGTGGCCGGGGGTCACTGCGCCTTCAACCCCGAACCCCTGGCCGATTTCGTGGACTGCTTCGTCCTGGGGGACGGCGAGGAGGCGATCGGTGAGATCAACCAGGTGATTGCCGCAGCCAAGAGATCACAGAGCGACCCGGGCCCCCTCGACGGCCCCTCCTGGCGGGCGTCGCTCCTCCGCGCCCTGGCCGTTGTTCCCGGGGTCTACGTGCCGGCCTGTTACGAGGCCCACTACCAGTCGGCGTCCCCCGCCGGAGGACCCTACGTGCGACCCGTTCCCGCGCTGGTGGCCACCACCCCCCGTCACCCGGAAACCCCCCCCAGGGTGGAGAAGAGGACCATCGCCGATCTGGGGCAATGGCCCTACCCCAAACAACAGCTGGTGCCGCTCATCGAAGTCGTCCACGATCGACTCAATGTCGAGCTGTTCCGCGGCTGCACCCGCGGCTGCCGCTTCTGTCAGGCCGGGATGATCACCCGCCCGGTGCGGGAACGGCCGGCTGATCAGGTGACCACCATGGTGTCCGAGGGACTGGCCCGTACCGGGTACGACGAGGTGGCCCTCACCTCGCTGTCCAGCGCCGACTATTCCGGCATCGAGGAGACGGTGACCACCATCATCGACGATCCGTCCTGCTCGGGTCAGGTGTCGGTCAGCCTTCCCAGCCTGCGGGTGGATGCCTTCACCGTGGGCACCGCCGCCCAGATCCAGCGGGTGCGTCGCACCGGGCTCACCTTCGCACCCGAGGGTGGGACCTGGCGGATGCGCCAGGTGATCAACAAGCTGATCCGTGAGGAAGACCTCTACGCCGCGGTGGACGCCGCCTTCAGTCAGGGGTGGAAGCGGGTCAAGCTCTACTTCTTGATCGGGCTGCCGACCGAGACCGACCAGGACACGCTGGGCATCGTCGAGCTGGCCAAGCAGTGCGTCACCATCGGCCGCAGGTACCACAAGGGGGTCACTGTCACCGCCTCGGTCGGGGGATTCGTTCCCAAGGTGCAAACCCCGTTTCAGTGGTTCGGTCAGAACACCATCGAGGAGTTGACCCGCAAGGTCCATCTCCTGCGTGATGCGGCCCGGGGGGTGCGGGGTCTGACCATCAGGTGGCACGACCCCAAGGCCACCGCGGTCGAAGGCATCGTCAGCCGGGGCGACCGTCGGGTGGGGGCGGTCATCGAGCAGGTCTGGCGAGAGGGCGGCACCTTCCAGGAGTGGTCCGAGCACTTCGATCTGGGGTTGTGGCTGAAGGCGCTGGGCGACTGCGGGATGACCCTGGAGGACACCGTCTACCGCCATCGCACCGAGCACGAGGTGCTGCCCTGGGACCACCTCTCGGCGGGACTGCACCGCGACTTCCTCTGGCAGGACTGGATGGACGCCCTGGCCAACCACGGGCTCGAAGACTGCCGGTGGACCCCGTGTTACGACTGTGGGGCCTGCACCGGATTCGGAATCGAGCACGTGGTGGCTTCGGCGGTGCCGCCGGCCGGCGGCAGCCAGGGAACTGGGCAGGATCTCTCGGTTGGGGGCCAAGTGCCGGTACGATTTCTGACCACGGCGCCGTCCGGCGCCGGTTCGGCCTCCGGGTCGGAAGAGGACGCTGCCGTGCGGGTCGGGGAGGGGAGAGGCTGAGATGCGCATTCGTTTCCGCTTCGCCAAGCTCGGCAAGATCCGCTTCACCAGCCAACGGGATGTCGCCCGGATGTGGGAGCGGGCCCTTCGTCGGGCCGGGCTGCCCCTGGACTACACGAAGGGGTTCTCACCCCGTCCCCAGCTCAGCTTCGGGTTGGCCCTCCCCACCGGGTGCGAGTCATGGGCCGAGTACGTCGATGTGGCGCTCGACGATCTCCGGGCCGAGGCTGCCGGTGTCGAGGTGGACGCGCTGCCCGAACGGCTCACCCACCTCCTGCCCGCCGGGATCGAGGTGGAGGCGGCGGCTCCGGTCGATCGCAGTGGGGGATCACTGCAGCAGCTGGTCACCTCTTGTTCGTGGACGATGACCTTCACCGGTGTGACAAGGGCCGAGCTCGAGACCCAGGTGGCCTCGCTCCTTGCCGCATCGTCGGTACCCATCGAACGGGAGCGCAAAGGCAGGCAGGAGACCGACGACCTTCGGCCTTCGGTGCGGTCCCTGACCGTCTCCGATGAAACCGTTTCCGTTGAAACCGTTTCCGATGAAACAGGCAGCGACCGGCGGACCGGGCCCGGCGGCGCATCGACCGGGGTGACGGCCGAGTTGGCCACCCAGCCCCGCGGTGTCCGTCCCATCGAGTTGGTACGTGGCCTCATCACCGTGTCCGGAGGCCCCGGCGACGCCGGAGCCACCGCAGGGACAGGCGGCGGCAGGACACAGGGAGTCCCGGTATTGGACCGGGCATGCAGAACGCAACAGTGGATCGAGCGCGACGGCATCCGTGAGGAGCCCCTCGCAGTCAGTGGGACCGCCGTAGGCGATGCCCGCGCCGTGCACGCCTTGGAGCGTGCCTCATGAGTAGTTTCGAAAGGGAAATCGATGTCAGACGCAGCAACCGAACCGGCGGCGGAGGTGCCGGCGGAATCGCCGGGAACGCCGACCAACGGCCCCAAACCCGTTGCCCCGATCACCTCGAGCGGTAGCGGATCTCCCAATGGGGGGAGCGGAACCGAGGGTGACCGACTGAACCGGGGGGCGGCACCGCCGGAGCAGGACGGACAGCCGGCCAGGAGTGGCCAGAGCCGACGACGGCGCGGCTCGCGAGGAGGACGGGGTAGGGGCCGGTCGACCGGGCCGGGGGCACCGCCCGCCTCCCTCCAGTCGCCCGGGTCGTCTGGCGTGTCGGCCGAATCCCCGACCCCATCGACGCCCTCTTCGCCGCCTTTGCCGGCGGTCGCCCCTGGATCAGCGGTGGCACCCGGGGGTGCCGACGCCGGCGCCACCACCACCGTCCCCGGCGGTCCCCCGGTGGCCCCGCGGCCCGTCCCCGAGCGCCCCAAGATCGGTGACACTCGACCGGCACGCCCGGTCGCCGCCGAGCCGGCCATTGCTCCGGGGTCGCGAACAGGGGGAGGACCGGGGAGGCCGGGGCCCCGATACCCGGCCGTCCCGGGGGGAGGGCCGCCCGGGTGCCGGATCACGGGCCAAGCAGCGCCAGAACCGGACGGGTGTGGCCCCGTCCACCGCCGGGGCGTCGACGGCGGCGGGTGTTCCCGCCCGCAACGAGGGCCGGCGCGGAGGACGCGAGCGCCGGGGCAAGGCGGTCGGCCGCTACATGATCTGCGTGCAGGTGCGCCCGGAAACCACCCAGATCGCCCTGCTCGAGGGGCGCACCCTGGTCGAGCACTACGTCTCGCGGGTCTCCGACGACGCCACCCAGATCGACGGGAACATCTACCGGGGCCGGGTCCAGAACGTGCTTCCGGGTATGGAGGCTGCGTTCATCGACATCGGGACGCCCAAGAACGCGGTGCTCTACCACGGCGACGTCCGTTACGACACCGACGACGTCGAATCCGGTGGCACCCCGGGCCAGCCCCGGATCGAGCAGCTGCTCCGCCCCGGTCAGACCATTCTCTGTCAGGTGACCAAGAACCCGATCGGGGCCAAGGGGGCCCGCCTCACCCAGGAGGTCTCGATCCCCGGGCGTTTCGTGGTCCTGGTGCCCAACAGCACCGCCTACGGCATCTCCAAACGGCTCGAGGACGCGGAACGCAAGAGGTTGCGGAGGATCGTCGACGCGGTCCGCCCCCAGGGCCACGGATTGATCGTGCGGACGGCGGCGGCCGGGGCCAGCGCCGAGGAGGTGAGCAACGACGTGAACCTGCTGATGGCCGAGTGGGACGCCATTGCCGCCGCCGCCGGCAAGGGTCAGGGCCCGGCACTGCTGTACCGGGAGCCGGCCATCGCGGTGCGAGTCATCCGCGAGGAGCTCAACCGTGAGTACCGGGCGGTGGTCATCGACGATCTCGATCTGTTCGAGCAGGTCCGCGAGTATGTGGGAGCGGTCAACCCCGAGCTGGCCGACCGGGTGGAGTACTTCGATCCCGAGGTCGAATCCCTCCCGGTGTTCGAGCGGTACCACGTCCACGAGCAACTGCACAAAGCGCTCGATCGCAAGGTCTACCTGCCGTCGGGGGGCTCGTTGGTCATCGACCGCACCGAGGCGCTCACCGTCATCGACGTCAACACCGGCAAGAACGTCGGAAAGACCAACCTGGAGGAGACCGTCTACCGGAACAATCTGGAAGCGGCCGAGGAGGTGGCCCGACAGCTCCGGTTGCGGGACATCGGGGGGATCATCGTGATCGACTTCATCGACATGGAGATCCGCGAGAACCGCGACAAGGTGGGCAGCGCCCTGCGTTCGGCGCTGGCCCGGGACAAGACCCGTACCCAGGTGTTCGACATCTCCGAGCTGGGACTGGTGGAGATGACCCGCAAGCGGGTCTCCGAGGGTCTGATCGAGTCGATGTCCACCACCTGCGAGGTGTGCGGCGGCAGAGGGATCATCCTCGACGATCCGGAACCGTAGATCCGCTGGTATAGAGTGGCGGTCCTATGTACGCCGTCATCAAAACCGGAGGCAAGCAGGAACGGGTGGCCGAGGGCCAGACGCTTCGGGTCGAGTTGCTGGGGGAGGCCCCGGGGGAACAGGTGACCTTCGCCCCGGTGCTGGTGGTCGACGGCGACACCGTGCTGGCCACGCCGACCCAGCTGGCCGGCTCATCGGTCACCGCAACCGTGGTCGGTGAGGAGCTCGGACCGAAGATCCGCGGCTTCACCTACAAGAGCAAGTCCAACCAGAGCACCCGGTGGGGCCATCGGCAGCGATACTCGACCATCGCCATCGAGACGATCAGCGCCGCCGGCTAGAGACGACGACAGGACCAGGAGCGAAGCGAGATGTCAAAGACCAAGGGCGGCGGCTCGACCCGAAACGGGCGTGATTCGAACGCACAGAGGCTTGGTGTCAAGGCCTTCGGAGGCACCACCGTGCGTGCCGGGGCCATCCTGGTCCGACAGCGCGGCACCAAGTTCCACCCGGGCAACAACGTGGGCCTGGGCGGCGACGACACCTTGTTCGCCCTGGCCGACGGCACCGTCCAGTTCACCAGTCGCAAGGGTCGCAGCCTGGTCGACGTGGTGGCCGGCGACTGATCGGCCTGGTCGCCGTCCTCTGATTCGACCCGGCACCGCCCGCCACTGCGGCAGCGGCGTCTTCGACAGCCGGTACGCTCCGCACCCATGTCCTCTCCCGGCATTGCCCCGCCGCACCCCGACGGTCCCGAGCCCAGTCGGACGCTGGCCTTCGACGGATGCGCGAACTTCCGCGATCTGGGTGGCTACCGGACCGCCGACGGCCGCCAGATCGGATGGCGGCGGCTGTTCAGGGCCGACGGTCTCCACCGGCTGAGCGAATCCGACCACCGCCGGCTGATCGAGCTGGGCGTGGCCACCGTCATCGATCTCCGGACGGTCGACGAAGCGACTCGGCGCGGCCGGTTCCCGGTGGAGCAGGTCCCGGTGCGCTACGTCGATCTCCCGCTCACCGACGTGCTCCCGGCCAACGAAGAGCTGCCGTCGTGGCGGGAGGCCTCCTTTGTGGCCACCCGCTACGTGCAGATGGTGGCCGAGGGTGCTCCCGCCCTCACTCGGGCATTCGAGGTCTTGGGGTCGGGTGGTTCGCTGCCGGCGGTGTTCCACTGCAGTGCGGGCAAGGACAGGACCGGAGTGCTGTCCGCGCTCATTCTGGCCTTCCTCGGGGTCCCCGATGAGGTCATCGTCGAGGACTACGCCCTCAGCGCGACGGCGATGGCCGATCTCCTCGAGCACATCAAGGCCGAGTATCCCGAGGCGGTCGAGCAGGTCGAGGAGGTCGCGCCGGCTGTACTCCGGGTGATGCCCGAGACCATGGAGCAGTTTCTGGCCCTGCTCCGAGCCGAGTACGGCAGCTACTCGGAATTGGCCGGGTCCCTCGGGGTGACCGGAGCGGTCGACCGGCTCGGCCAGGCGGTACTGGTCTCCCCCTGAGCGGGCGGGCCCGGGGGCCCGAGCGGTCGATCGGTAGGATCGAACAATGGCCGGATTCGTCGACGAGGCACAGCTGCACGTGAAAGCCGGCAACGGGGGCGCCGGGGCGGTGGCCTTCCGGCGGGAGGCCCATGTCGACCGGGGAGGGCCCGACGGCGGCGACGGCGGACGGGGTGGCGACGTCTGGTTGGTGGCCACCACCAACCAGTCATCGCTGTTGGGCTTTCGCGACCACCCCCACCGGCGGGGCGGTGACGGTGGACACGGGGGCGGCAAGAAGAAGCACGGCGCACGAGGTGCCGATCTCGAGGTGCCGGTGCCGGTGGGAACCCGGGCCCGGGGAGGCGATGGTTCGCTCCTGGTCGACCTGGTCCATGCCGGCGACCGGTGGCTGGCCGGCGCCGGTGGCCGCGGGGGCAGGGGCAACGCCAGTTTCCTCAGCAATCGCCGGCGGGCCCCTACCTTTGCCGAACAGGGCGAGAAAGGTCACGAGGAGTGGTACGACCTCGAGCTGGCCCTGGTGGCCGACGTGGCGCTGGTCGGTTTTCCCAACGTGGGCAAGAGCACCCTCATCTCCCGCATCTCGGCGGCCAAGCCCAAGATCGCCGACTACCCGTTCACCACCCTCGAGCCTCACCTGGGCGTGGTGCGGGCCGACGAGGGGACCGACTTCACCGTGGCGGACATCCCCGGGTTGGTGGAAGGCGCCGCCTTGGGCAAGGGTCTCGGCCACCGGTTCCTCCGCCACATCACCCGATCCCGGGTGCTGGTGATCCTGGTCGAACCGGACCCGGTCACCGGCATCTCCCCGGTCGAACAGCAGCGGGTGCTGCTCCATGAGCTCGAGCGCTATCAGCCGGACCTGATCGACCGACCGCGCCTGGTAGTGGTGTCCAAGGCCGACACCGTGGTCGACGCCGATGTTCCCTGCGGCGCCACCTCGGCCGACCTGGCCGTCTCGGCGGCCACCGGCCAGGGGATCATCCAACTGGTGGGCAGGCTGGCCGGTCTGGTGGCCGGCCAACGGGCGAGCCAGCCCGTCGACCAGGGGACCATCGTGATCCACCGGCCCCTCCCCGGGGGATTCACCGTCGAGAAGGTGGACGACGGTACCTTTCGGGTGGTGGGCAAGGTGGCCGAACGGGCCGTCGCCCTCAATGACCTCACCTCCGACCAGGCCGCTGATTACGTGCAGGAGAGGCTCCGGCGCATCGGCGTGGACCGGGCCCTGGCCCGGGCCGGGGCCCGCGACGGCGACCTGGTTCACATCGGCGAGCTCTCCTTCGAGTGGACCCGCGATCAACCGGAGTTCACCGGAGTGCGGGGCACCAGGCGTCGACGGTCGTGACGGTTCCCGCCACGACCCGGACGGTGGTGGTCAAGGTCGGCTCCTCCTCGGTGACCACCGGTGCCGGCCGGGTGGACGACGAGGCCATCGACAGACTCGCCGGCGAGGTGGCAGAGTCGCGCACGGCAGGCAACCGGGTGGTGGTGGTGACCTCGGGTGCCATCGCCGCCGGTTGGACCGCCCTGGCGCCCGACCAGCCGAGGCCGTCCGATCCGGCCACCCTGCAAGCGGTGGCGGCGGTCGGCCAGCATCGGCTGATGCAGGTATGGAGCAACGCCCTCGATCGGCGCGGGTTGACCGCCGGCCAAGTGCTCATGGCTCCCCTCGATTTCGTGCACCGGAGCCAGTACCTGCACGCCCGGCAGACCCTCACCCGCCTGCTGGAGCTGGGCGTGGTCCCGGTGGTCAACGAGAACGACGCGGTGGCCGACGAAGAGATCAGGTTCGGGGACAACGACCGGCTGGCCGCGCTGGTCGCCCACCTGGTCGGTGCCGACCTGTTGGTCCTTCTCACCGACACCCGGGGACTGCTCACCGAGGATCCCCGCCGGGCCAGCGGGGGGTCGCTCATCGAAGAGGTGGTCGAGATAGACAGGGAGCTCGAGCGCATCGCCGGTGGTCCCGGCACCAGCGTGGGGAGCGGTGGGATGGGCTCGAAGCTGGCCGCCGCCAAGATAGCGGTGTGGTCCGGGGTCGAGGCAGTGATCGCCGACGCGTCGCGACCAGGGGTGTTGGCCGAGGTGAGCGGGGCGTCTCCCGGGGTGGGGACCCGTTTCCGCCCCCGGGGACGGCGACTGCCCGCCCGCAAACTGTGGATCGCTTTTGCCATCGGCGCTTCGGGAACCGTGGTGGTGGACGCCGGGGCGCGTGAGGCGCTGGTCGACCGGGGCCGCTCGTTGCTGACCGCCGGTGTTCAGTCCGCCCGGGGGTCGTTCGACGTGGACGATGCGGTGGAGATCGTGGGTCCCGACGGTGCGGTCTTCGCCAAAGGGCTGGTGCGGTTGGACTCCTCCACGGTGATCAGGTGGGCCGGCCGCCGGTCGGATGAGCTGCCCGAGGACTGCGCCCCCGAAGTGGTTCATCGCGACGATCTGGTCGTGCTGGACTGACCCGACCCGTCGCCGGGTGTGGTCACGCGACGTCCGGCAAGTACGCTGACGTGGTGCGTTCCATGCCCTCCTCTGCCATGATCGATCTCGGCCGGCGGTCGCGAGCGGCCGGCCGGCTCCTCGCCCGTGCCTCTTCCGCGGCCCGGGACGAGGCGCTGACCTGGGGAGCGGAACTACTCGAGGCGCGGGCCGAGGGCATCCTCAACGCCAACGCCTCCGACGTGGCCGAGGCGATGGGGTCCGGGGCCGATGCCACCTCGCTCGACCGGCTGCGGCTGGACGGGGAACGGGTCGCCGCCATGGCCAAAGGACTGCGCAAAGTGGCCGCGCTTCCCGACGTCGTCGGCCGGGTGGTCGACGGCTGGGTTCGGCCCAACGGCCTCTCCGTGCAACGGGTGCGGGTACCGCTCGGCGTGGTCGGCATCATCTACGAGAACCGCCCCAACGTGACCAGCGACGCGGCGGGCCTCTGCCTCAAGTCGGGGAACGCGGTGATGTTGCGGGGTTCGTCGTCGGCCATCGCCACCAACGCCGCCATCGCCGCCGTGTTGCGCGACGGGTTGGTCAAGGCCGGGCTCCCCGCCGATGGGGTGCTCCTGGTGGAGGACACCACCAGGGCTGGAGCCGAAGCCTTCATGCAGCTCGACGGGTTCATCGACTGCCTCATTCCGCGGGGTGGCCCGTCGCTGGTGGCGGCGGTACGCGAGCTGGCCACCGTGCCCACGGTGATCGACGGGGCGGGCAACTGCCATGTCTACGTGGACGAAGCGGCGGACCTGTCCATGGCCGAGTCGATCGTCGTCAACGCCAAGACCCAACGACCGGGAGTCTGCAACAGCGCCGAAACGCTCCTGGTGCACCGGGCGGTGGCCGAGGCGTTCTTGCCCCGCCTGGCCCGGGCCCTGACCGGCGTGACCCTGGTGGGCGACGACCGCACCCGCTCGATCGTTCCCGGGGTGGGGGAGGCGACCGAGGAGGATTTCGCCACCGAGTTTCTGGACCTCACCCTGGCTGTCGCCGTGGTCGACGACCTCGACGGTGCCATCGACCACATTGCCCGGTTCAGCTCCGGACACTCCGAGGCCATCGTGACCGGCGACCTGGGGGCGGCCGGCCGGTTCACCACCGAGGTGGATGCCGCCGCCGTTCTGGTCAATGCCTCCACCCGCTTCATCGACGGTGAGGAGCTCGGCCTGGGGGCGGAGATCGGCATCTCCACCCAGAAGCTCCATGCCCGGGGCCCGATGGGGTTGGCCGAGCTCACCTCGGTGAAGTACGTGGTGTCGGGCACCGGCCAGGTGAGGTCGTGACCGGGGTGGCCGATCCGGCCCCCAGTGCCCCCGGTGCCACCAGTGCCTCCGAGCAGATCGTCTCGGGGTTTCCGGTGGCCGGTGAACCCCGCTTCGACTCGATCCACGCGGTCCGGGACGGCCTGGCCGGGGTGCACTACCTGGCCGACGACGGCATCGCCGGTGTGGTGTTCCTGGCCGACCGCCTGGCCAAACCGGTCCTGGTGGAGGGACCCGCCGGTACCGGCAAGACCGAGTTGGCCAAATCGGTGGCCCGCCTGACCGGAAGCCGGCTCATCCGCCTCCAGTGCTACGAGGGACTCGACGAGTCCAAGGCGCTGTACGAGTGGAATTACAAGAAGCAGCTCCTGCGGATCCAGGCCGATTCGGGACAACCGTGGCACGAGCTCGAAGAGGACATCTTCTCGGAGGAATTCCTCCTGACCAGGCCGCTGCTCGAGGCCATCCGCTCGCCCGAGCCGGTGGTGCTCCTGGTCGACGAGGTCGATCGGGTCGAACTGGAGACCGAGGCCCTCCTCCTCGAGATCCTCTCCGAGTACCAGGTGTCCATTCCCGAGTTGGGCACGGTCAGGGCCACCCAGATCCCCCTGGTCTTCCTCACCTCCAACAACACCCGCGAGCTCTCCGAGGCACTCAAGCGGCGCTGCCTCTACCTGCACATCGACTATCCCCAGCTCGACCGCGAGCGGGCGATCATCGAGACCCGGGTGCCGGGCATCAGTCAGGCGCTGGCCGACCAGGTGGCCCGTATCGTGCGGTCGATCCGCACCCTCGACCTCAAGAAGGACCCCTCGGTGTCCGAGACCCTCGACTGGGCGCGGACGCTGGTGGTCCTGGGCGTCGAATCGATCGATGCCGAGCAGGCCCGGGATACCCTCCACATCCTCTTGAAGTACCAATCGGACATCGACCGGGCGGCCAAGGAGTTGGCCGGCGTCGACCACTCGCACTGATTCGGAGGCACTCCCGGCCGTGCTCGATCTCCTCACCGGCTTCATCGCCGAGCTTCGCGCCGGCGGCATCCCGGTTTCGCTCACCGAGCACCTCGACGCGGCCGAAGCCCTGCGTCACGTGCCGATGGAGGACCGGGAAGCGGTCAAGTACACCCTCGGTGCCAGCCTGGTGAAGACCTCGTCGCACTGGCGCGCGTATGAGACCGCGTTCGAGATCTACTTCTCGCTGCGGGGGCCCGCCTACCAGATCGAGGGTGACGGCGACGGTCCTCCGGGCCCGCCGGACGCCGATGGTGACCAATCGACCGGGTCGGGCGGGCGGCGCGGCGAGGGGAGGGGTGGCGGAGGTGGTGGGCAGGAGGGGATGACCCCCACCGAGCTCGCCAATCTCCTCTATGCGGCGCTACTCGGCGCCAACCCCGCCATGATGTCGGTGGTGGCCCGCCAGGCGGTGTCCCGTTATGCGGGTATGGAAGCCGGTCGTCCGGTCGGGGGAACCTACTACCTCTACCGCACCCTGCGGAATCTCGATCTCGACGGCGTGTTGGATCGACTGGTGGAGGAGGCTCGGGCCAGCGCCTCCTCGCTGGACGACGGAACTCCGGGGGACCCGACCTCGCTCACCTCGCTCGAGGAACGACTGTTGCGCGACGAGTACCAATTCCGCATCGACCAGCTGCGAAAGGAGATCGAGAACGAGATCCGGCGGCGGCTGGTCGCCGACCGGGGGAGCGAAGCCCTGGCCCGGTCCCTGCGCAAGCCCCTGCCCGAGGACATCGACGTGATGCACGCCACCCGCGACGAGCTGGTGGCACTGCGCAAGGTGCTCCAACCGCTGTCCCGCAAGCTGGCGGTCCGGTTGGCCCGGAAGCGGCGTCATGGCCGCCGCGGTCCGCTGGACTTCCGCTCCACGGTCCGACACTCCCTTTCCACCGGCGGCGTCCCGGTGGACCCCAAGTTCCGCTATCCCCGCCCCTCCAAGCCCGAGATCGTGGTGATCGCCGACATCTCCGGCTCGGTGGCCAGCTTCGCCCGTTTCACGCTGCATCTGGTCCACGCCATCAGCTCGCAGTTCTCCAAGGTTCGAAGCTTCGTGTTCATCGACGGCATCGACGAGGTCAGCGGATTCTTCGAGGCCGCCGACGACCCAACCGATGCGGTGCACCGGATCAACACCGAGGCCGATGTCATCTGGGTGGACGGCCATTCCGATTACGGACATGCGCTTACCGTGTTCTGGGAGCGGTGGGGGGAGGAGATCACCCCGCGCTCCAGCGTGCTGTTGCTCGGTGATGCCCGCAACAACTACCACGCGTCCCAGGCCTGGGTGCTCAAGGAGCTCCGGGCCCGGGCCCGGCACGTCTACTGGCTGAACCCCGAGCCCGAGGCGTACTGGAACTCGGGCGACTCCATCGTGGGCGAGTACGCCGTTCACTGCGACTCGGTGGTCGAGTGCCGCACCCTCCGGCAACTCGAGCAGTTCGTCGGTGAGCTGGCGTGAACGGGGGGTCCGGGGGGTCCGGGGGGTCCGGCGGGTTCGACGGCCTGGCCGGGGCCGAGTCCGGCCCCACCTCGACGCCGTTGCCGCCCAGCGGCATTCTCACCGTGCCCGGCCGGCGGCCGGCGGCCACCCGACTGGCGTTGATCCGCCATGGCGAGGCGGTGTGCAACATCTCGGGAGTCTGCGGGGGTCTCCTCGGATGCCGGGGTCTTACCGATCGGGGCCGCGGCCAGGTCCGGGCACTCGGCGACCGCCTGGCCCGTACCGGGGAGCTGGCCGGCACCGACGCCCTCTATGCCAGCGTTCTCCCTCGGGCCATCCAGACCGCCGAGTTGCTGGCGCCGGCGATGGGCGTCGCCGGCTCGGCATCGGGTGATGAGCGCCCGGTACCGCCGGCGGTGGTGACCGACTGCGGACTCTGCGAGCTGCACCCCGGGGAGGCGGACGGACTCTCCTGGGACCAATTCACCGCCCGGTTCGGCACCCTCGACTGGGACGTCGATCCGGACCAGCCCATCGCTCCGGGCGGGGAGAGCTGGACCGGGTTCGTGAATCGGGTGGCGGTGACCCTGGACACGGTGGTGGCCAGGCATCCGGGCCAACTGGTGGCGGTGGCCTGCCATGCCGGGGTGATCGAGGCCTCACTGCTGGCCAAGCTCCCGGTCGCCGGTGGCCTCACCGGAACCCGACTCCAATTGCGCACCGAACACGCCTCGATGAGCACCTGGGAGGTCGAGGAGGGACGGTGGCGCCTCCTCCGGTACAACGACGCCGCTCACCACCGGGCACACCCGAGCCAGTGGCCGCCCACCGAGCTTCAGCAGGCGTAGTCGTCGTCGAAGGCGGTGTCCATCCCCCCGGAGGGAAAGGCGGTGGACGGAGAGCTGTACTGGACCAGCTGGACCGGCCCGGAGGGGAGGAGGGCGCTGGGGAATTCGCTGCGCACGTCGGTGCAGGTGGTGGCCGGGTCGGCGCCCCAGAAAGCCGCCCAGTACGGTGCGCCCGGCTGATAGTCGCCCACGACGCCGTTCCAGCTGCCCGGGCTGGCATAGATGCCGACGCTGTTGAGTCCCTTGGAATGGAGACCGTCGATGGCGCCCTGGACCAGGGCGGCGTTGGCGGCCAGATCGGACGACCACGAGGGATCGCTCTCGACATCCAGCCACCAGGCCACCGAGGTGTTGACCCCGGCCGCCTGGGCCTTGCCGAACGCGTCGAGGGCGGTGTCGAAGCCGAATTCACAGGCGGCGGGCTGGGCGGTGGTGTTGCAGGCGGGGTCGCCGGTGGACCCGTCGGTGCCGTAGGTCAGGTAGATGTAGAGGTTGAGCCCCCCTCCCGCCCAGGCGGCCTCGGAAGACAGACAGTCGTTGGTCGGGCCCATCGAGGATCCGACCACTTCGACCAGACCGATGGTGTGAGGAGCCGGTGGCAGCCCGCCGCACTGGTAGTTGGAGATGTCGTAGCCGTAGGTGCCCGACGGGTACGAAGAGCCGGTGAAGTGGCCGTTGGCGGTGGCCTCGGCCATGCCCACCACCGGCTGGTTGATCACCTGGGGCGCCGAACCCCAGTAGGTGGCCGACCCGAAATTGGTGACGGCCCCGTTGCTGTTGGTGAACCAGTAGCCCTTTCCGTCGGCGCTCGCGGCCATGGCCACGACGGGACGGGCCTGGGGCACGTCGCCCAGCGATCCGTAGAAGGGGGCCTGACCGAAGGCGAAGACCCCGCCGTCGGCGGCAGTGAACCAGTAGCCGTGCCCGTTCGGAAGCGCGGCCATCCCCACGATCGGCTGATTGAGAGTGAGGTTCCCGGTCGATCCGTAGAACGCGGCGTCCCCGAAGGCGAAGACGCCGCCATCGGAAGCCACCAACCAGTAGCCCTTGCCGTCGGGGGTCGAGGCCATGCCCACCACCGGCTGGTTGAGTGGATGATTGCCCATCGATCCGTAGAACCCGGCGTCCCCGAAGGCGAAGACGCCGCCATCGGAGGCCGCCAGCCAGTAGCCCTTGCCGTCGGGGGTCGAGGCCATGCCCACCACCGGCTTGTTGAGGACCAGATTGCCGGTGGAGCCGTGGAACCCGGCGTCCCCGAAAGCGAAGACCCCTCCGTCGGAAGCCACCAGCCAGTAGCCGGCACTGTCGCTCGTACCGGCCATGCCCACCACCGGTTTGTTGAGGCGGATGTTCCCGGTCGATCCGTAGAACCCCGCACCTCCGAAGGCGAAGATTCCCCCGTCCGCCGCCACCAGCCAGTAGGCCGCCACTTTGGTGACCGGGGTGGCGGCGGTGGCAGTGGCAGTGGCGGTGGCGGTCGGCCCGGCGGGCGCGGCCACCGATCCCACCATGCACGCACCGACCAGCAGTACCAAAGTCAGGATGCGCCGGATCGGGCGACGGCTCTTCGGCGCAACGGACGAGCCGTGATTGCGTGAACGCGGGAAGATCATGGCGAGGCAACTCCGTGTGTCTTGGTGCATGGATTCGGCGATGGCCATGGCGTGGCCGGCCGGTGGGGACGCTGGCGGTCTGACCCACCGGATCGGCAGGGCCGACCCAGTCTCGTTTGTCGGGGATGGAAGGTCAATGACCGGCCGGAGCGGGTGACCGGGGACCGACCGTCCCTCGGTCAGGCTCGGAGCAGCTCGGCGACGGCAAAGGCCAGGTCAAGTGATTGGCGCGCGTTGAGCCGGGGATCACAGGTCGTCGTGTACCGCTGGTCCAGTTGGCCTTCCACGATGTCCTCGACCCCACCGAGGCACTCGGTGACGTCGTCTCCGGTGAGCTCCACATGGACTCCTCCCGGCCAGGTCCCCACCTCGAGGTGGGCCCGGAAGAAGCCGGTGAGCTCACCGAGAATGTCGTCGAATTTTCTGGTCTTGCGTCCTCCCTCGGCGGTGAAGGTGTTGCCGTGCATCGGATCGCACACCCACACCACCGGGTGGCCCTCGTCGCGGACTGCGGACAGCAGCGGCGGCAAGGCCGACTCGACCGAGTCCACGCCCATCCGGGTGATCAGTGTGAGGCGGCCGGGAATCCGGTCGGGATTGAGCCGCTCGCACAGTGCGATCACGTCGTCGGGTCCAGCGCCGGGGCCGAGCTTGGAGCCCACCGGATTGTGGATTCCCGAGAGGAATTCACAATGGGCGCCATCGAGCTGTCGGGTCCGTTCACCCACCCACAGCATGTGGGCGGAACAGTCGTACCACTGCTCGGTGAGCGAGTCGCGGCGGGTGAGCGCTTCCTCGTAGTCGAGGATGAGCGCTTCATGACTGGTCCAGAAGTCGACCGCGTGCAGTGAGCTCTCCGAACTCAGATCGATTCCGCACGCGTGCATGAATCGCAGTGCTCGGTCGATGCCCTCGGCGATGCTCTCGAACCGTTGCCCCTCGGTGGAGCTGGCGACGAACTCCTGGTTCCACGCATGGACCTGGCCCAGGTCGGCGAATCCACCCTTGGTGAAGGCCCGGAGCAAGTTGAGGGTGGAGACCGATTGGCTGTAGGCGGCCACCAGCCGGCTGGGATCGGGAATGCGTGCCGACTTCTCGGGCAGGTCGTCGTTGACCATGTGCCCGCGGAACGAATCGATGACCTGGTCGCCGATCTGTTCGGTGGGAGAAGTGCGCGGTTTGGCGAACTGGCCGGCGATCCGACCCACCTTCACCACCGGGACGCCGGCGCCGTAGGTCAGCACGACTGCCATCTGCAGGATGACCTTGAGCTTGTCGCGGATTGAGTCGGCACTGAATTCGGAGAACGACTCGGCACAGTCACCCGCCTGGAGCACGAACGCCCGGCCGTCGGCGGCTTCCCCCAACGCGTCGGTCAGGTGTCGGGCTTCGCCGGCAAATACCAGAGGAGGAAGGCCGGTCAGTCGGGCGTGCACCCGTTTGAGCTCGTCCTGGTCGGGCCACGCCGGCTGCTGCGCGGCGGGTCTGGATCTCCACGAGTCAGGGGCCCAAGGGCTGGAGAGGGGGCGTACAGGCACCGTCCCAGCGTAAAGCCTGTGGCTCTAGGCTCGGAACATGGTGCCGTTCCGATTCGGAGTCCAACTGTCCAGTGCCGACTCCGGGGCAGCCTGGCGAGACGCCGCCATCAAGGTCGAGGACCTGGGGTATTCGACGCTGTTCATCCCCGACCACTTCGACGACCAGTTCGGGCCTCTGGTCGCCCTGACCGTCGCCGCCGAGGTGACCACCTCCCTACGAGTCGGCTCCCTGGTCTTCGGGAACGACTACCGCCACCCGGTGGTGTTGGCCAAGGAGATCGCCACCCTCGACCTGTTCTCGGGGGGTCGGGTCGAATTCGGGCTCGGGGCGGGATGGATGACCAGTGACTATCAGCAGTCGGGAATCGCCATCGACCCGCCCGGCGTCCGGATTGACCGGATGTCCGAGAGCCTGGCGGTGATGAAGTCGCTGTGGTCGACCGGCGAGACCACCTATCGGGGGGAGCACTACCAAGTCAACGGCGCGACGGGTACACCCGACCCGGTGCAGCGGCCCCACCCACCGATCATCATCGGAGGGGGAGGCCAACGGGTGTTGGGTATCGCCGCCCGCGAGGCGGACATCGTCGGGGTCAACCCGAGCCTGGCCGCCGGTTACGTCGGTCCCGAGGTCCTCGAGACCACCTCTGCCGAGTACTACCACCAGCGAGTGGAATGGATAAAGAAGGCGGCGGGCGAGCGGTTCGACCAACTCGAGTTGCAGTGTCTCACCTTCATGGTGCAGATCGTGCCCGACCGCGACGATGCCATCGGACGCCTGTCCGCCGCCTTGAACGTCACCCCCGAGCAGATCGAAGGGTCACCGATCGCCATGATCGGGACCACCGATCAGATCGCCGAGAACCTCCGCCGGCGGAGGGAGCTGTTCGGGTTCAGCTACATCGTGGTGCACGAGGCGGAGATGGAAGCGTTCGCGCCTGTTGTCGCGGAACTCTCGGGTACGTAGGTGTGGCGGCCACGGGCTCTCGGATCGGAATCTTCGGCGGAACCTTCGACCCGGTGCACACCGCCCACCTCGAAGTGGCCGATGCGGTGCGCCGCGAGCTCGGGCTCGATCGGATGCTGCTGATGGTGGCCAACCAGCCCTGGCAGAAACAGGGTGAGAGGACCCTCACCAGTGCCGAGGACCGGTTCGCCATGGTCGAGGCGGCCGTCGAGGGCTGGCCGGGCCTCGAGCCCTCGCGGATGGAGATCGATCGGGGCGGTCCGTCCTACACCATCGACACCGTGGGTCAGCTGAAGCAGGACGATCCGGACGCGGAGGTCTTCTTGGTGGTCGGTTCCGATGTGGTGGCCGGGCTCACCACCTGGCGGGATGAACCCCTCCTGCGCCGGCAGGTCACCCTGGCGGTGGTGGCCCGGCCCGGCGCTCCACCGGTCACCCCTCCGCCGGGGTGGCGGGCGGTGACCGTCCCGGTGGCGCCGCGTGACGTGTCCAGCACCGAGTTGCGGCAACGGCTCGAATCGGCCGAGTCGGTGGACGGACTGGTCCCCGAAGGGGTGATCCGTTGCATCGAGCGGCGAGATCTGTACGCTACGAGAAGATGATCGAGGGGATCGAGCCCGGAGAGTCGGAGCCGGGAGAGCCAGGCACGACACCCGGGGCCGGCCCGTACCCCGATTCCGATGGCAACACCCGAGCCAACGGACGGCAGGCACTGCGTGCCGCCCGCAGGCGACGACGACGCATCTCGATCGTCTGTGCGGTAGTCGTTGCCGGGTGCACCGCGATCACCCTGCTCATCGTGGGCATCGCCAGCAGCCGAGCGTCGAGCCCCCAGGCGGTGACGCCGTCGGCGCCCATGTTCCCAGACGTGCACGTCGATTATGCAGCCTTGCCCAGCAGAGCCATCTCCACTAATCAGAGTTACCGAGACCTGGACGCCGCGGCGTCAAGAGGAGGCCACCGTTGACAACACCCAGCGCCACACCGGTCGTCGAGGAGATCGAACCCTTCGTCCCAGAAGAGTCCATGGTGGCGGCGCGTGCCGCGGCTGCGAAGTCGGGTCAGGAAACGGCCTTGTTGGCCATGGGCCAACTGCTCGGGCTCACCGACGCGTTCGTGATCACCAGCGGACGAAATCACCGACAGGTGAGGACCATCGTCGACGAGGTGGAGCGTCAGGTGAAGGAGTTGGGCGGTCGATCACCGGTACGGGTGGAAGGGCTCGACGATGCCCGGTGGGTACTCATGGACTACGGGGACTTTCTGGTACACGTGTTCCTCGACGAGGCGCGGCAATTCTACGATCTCGAGCACCTCTGGGTCGACGCGCCCCGGATCGCGTGGGCGGAAGCACCCGCACCCTGAACCGTCGAAACGACGGCTCAGGTGATCGGTTACTGGATCGGTGCCTGGGGCAGGTAGGAGGTGCGGTTCACCGGTCCGGGAACCTGGGACCCACTGGCGGTTGGCACTTCGATCGGTTGGCCCGCACTCTGAAAGAGCACCCCGACCACCCCCGGCTGTTGGGTGGCGGTGTAGACCACCTGGGCGATGGCCAGGGTTTGGTCGTTGCCGACCACCTGGACCGGATCGGAGGTGAAGTCGACGGTGGCGATACCGCCGACGACCGTGGCCTTCACCGTGGTCTTGGCGCCGGTGAGGAAGCTCTGCAGCCCGAATCGTGACTCCACGCTGGTAGGCCCGGCGAGTAGGGCCCCGAGTATCTCGCTGAGGTCGGCCGGACTCTTCACCTTGCGGAGGACCGGGAACACCGTCTGACTGGGTGTCACCAGGAAGATCGTCGCATTCACCGTCGCCGCCGTAGGTACGGTCGAGGGAACCGTGGTCGGGGTCGACGGGTTGAGCAGGAGGTAGGGGACATCCGATTTTGCGATGGGTGTCGGGCTGGCGGAGGTGGGGATCCCACAACCGGTCGCCCCCATCGCGGCCAGGGCGATGGCCACCACCGCGATGGTTGGGCGGGCGCGGGTCACAGCGGGCTCCGGTCGGACTCGCCGGGCGAGAGGGGCAACTCGACGACGAATCGTGAACCGTGGCCGGGGGCATCCTCGATCCACACCGCACCCCCGTGGAGGCGGATGTGCTCGGCGACCAGTGACAGGCCGAGGCCAGTGCCTTCGCTCGATGCCCGCTGCCCGGCCCGACCGCCCCGATAGAAGCGCTCGAACAGGTGATGGCGCTCGTCGAAGGGGACGCCCGGTCCGTGGTCCTCGACGATGACCCGAATGTTCCGGGGCGGCGAGGCAGAACTGTTGGCCCGGGGATGACGCTCGACGGTGACCCGGGTCACGCCTCCGGCGTAAAGGGAGGCGTTCTCGACCAGGTTGGCCATCACCCGTTCGAAGCGTCGTTTGTCCACTCGGAGGCGTAGGTCCTTCACGTCGGGGTCGATCTCCACGGGAAACGGCGCTGTTCGCTGACCGTTGCTTCCGATCGGGGCAGAAGCAGCCACCGCCCGCAGCACCAACTCACCGGGGTCGACTTCGTCGAGGGAGAGCTCGGCGGAGCCGGCGTCGAACCGGGAGATCTCCAACAGATCGTCCACCATTCGGGTGAAGCGCTGGAGATCCTCGTCGAGCAGGGCCAACGCACTCTGGGCCCGGGGGGCAAGCTCGTGGCGGTGGGTCTCGAGGACGCCGACGGTCGCCGACATGGTGGTCAGGGGGGATCGGAGCTCGTGACTGACATCCGAGGTGAACCGGGCCTCGCGTTCGATGCGGTCCTGGAGGTTGGCGGTCATCCGGTTGAATGCCGACGCCAGCTCCTCGAGGTCGACATCGTCACCGGCCTCCACCCGGGTGTCCAACTGGCCCCCGGCGATGGCCACCGCGGCGTCGGTGACCCGAGACAGCGGACGAAGCGCTCTCCCGCTCGCCCTCCTCCCCAAGGCCGCGCCGGCCAGGGTGGTCACCAGGGCGGCAGCCGCCAGTGCGATGGCCAGAGTGCGCAGGGTGCCCTCGAGCTCGTCCAGCGAGAAGACCTCGAAGTAGGCGGCATGCACCGCGGGCAGCGGGACGCCGATTACCAGCTGCGGCGTGCCGTCGATGGAGAAGAACTGGGTGGCCGGCGTGCCCGACTGCACCAACTGACGCTCTTGGGCCGGGATTGCGCTCTTGCCCACCAGGATCGGATCGGTGGCGTACCACTGGCCCCGGCTGTGCAACACCGATCGCGACCCGGGCAGGGTGTCCACCGATTCGACCAATTGGTTGACCGGGGTCACCGGCGATCGGAGCGCATTCTGGATCAACGAGGCGTTGGCGAAGGCCTGCCGTTGTGCGGTGGTCTGACGCTCGTTGAGGATGCTCTGGCGGGCGGCGAAGTAGGTGATGCCGGCCATCAGGGTGGACAGCGCCAGCGCTCCGATGGCGAACGTCGCGGTCACCCTCGATCGGAGGCCGAGACCACCCGAGAGGCGGCTCCGGGTGGAGTGGCGTCGCCGTGTTCGGGGCGTGGCGCCGGATTCGGCGGGCTGGGAGGTTCCGTCGGATCCAACACCGGCAGGAGGTTCACCCGGATCCACCGATCACACCGCCAGCTTGTAGCCCATGCCCCGGACGGTGAGGATGAATTGGGGGTTGGCCGGGTCTGGCTCCACTTTGGTGCGTAGCCGACGCACGTGCACGTCGACCAGCCGACCGTCGCCGAAGTAGTCATACCCCCAGACCTGCTCGAGTAGATGCTCCCGGCTCAGAACCTTGCCCGGGTGATCGGCCAACTCGCACAACAGGCGGAACTCGGTCCGGGTGCAGTGGACCTCCTCGCCGCCTCGGCGCACCACGCCTGCGTCCGGCTCGATCTCCACGTCTCCGAAACTGAGGACCGAGTCTCCGGCATCGTCGGTGCGGGACCGCCGCATCAGGGCTCGGATCCGGGCGGCCAGTTCCTTGGCCACGAACGGCTTGGTCACGTAGTCGTCCGCCCCCGCCTCGAGACCGGCCACCACGTCGTGGGTGTCGGAGCGGGCAGTCACCATGATCACCGGGACGGTGCTCTGCCGGCGCAGGTTCCGGCACGTCTCGAACCCGTCGATCCCCGGCAGCATCAGGTCGATGAGCACCAGCTCGAAGGGCTCCTCGCCGAACCGGGTCACCGCTTCCTCGCCACTGGCCACGTCTTCGACGACGTACCCCTCGTCCTCGAGAGCCAGGCGCATCGAGGAACGGATCCGCTCGTCGTCCTCAACCACCAGGATCCGGCTCACTACCCGATCATGACACGTGCGGCTCCGCGCCCCGGCGCAGGCAGACGCCGGCGGTTGTCAGGGGTTCAGCCAGATCTGGGTGGGCCAGATCGCGCCACCGATGAAGGAGAACGCCGGGGCGCCCGCCGGGGTGGTCGGGTTGTTGAAATTCTCCACCTTGGGCTGCGCCCCGATGGCCCAGACCGTCCGGTCGGCCCAGACGTAGGGGATGTCCGCCCCCATCAGCCGGCTGAGCTGTTGGTAGGCGGCCGTGCGATCGGCCTGGGCCGAGGACTGGCGGCCCTTGATCAATGCGGCCTGCATGTTGGGGTCGGTGTTGCGGGCCATGTTGATGGAGTAGACCGAATTGATGTTGGTCGGGCTCCAGAAGATGTAGTTGAGGTCGGGGTCGACGGCGCCGAACTGACGCCACACCTGCGCTTCGAAGGTGCCG
The DNA here is from genome assembly GCA_963734395.1 of uncultured Acidimicrobiaceae bacterium. Taxonomy (GTDB): domain Bacteria; phylum Actinomycetota; class Acidimicrobiia; order Acidimicrobiales; family RAAP-2; genus Bog-756. The sequence goes on from CAVTGY010000007.1 coordinate 712,377, forward strand.
AGCAGGGCGGTGTTGATGATGTCGGCCTGCTGGACCGGGCTGAGGGTAACGGTCATGCCGGCGGTCTGGAGCTGCTGTTGGTAGAACTCGGCGTCCCGGGTGGCCGCGGGGTCGGGCGTGTGGTTGATGGTGACGACCACCGGCTTGCCGGTCTCCTGTTGGACCTCTTGGACCAGTTGCTTGGCCTTCGACGCGTCGTAGACGGGGTAGCCGTTGTCGGCGACGTAGTAGGGAGAGGTGCTGGTGAACGGTCCGTTGGAGGTGGGGTTGACCCCCTGGTCGATCACCGCCACGTACTCGGGTGAGCTGGTGGCGTAGGCCGCGGCCTGGCGCACCTTGAGATTGTCGAATGGCGGCTTGGACAGGTTGAGCAGCATGCACCCCATGTCGGGCTCTCCGGCCACCTTGTTCAGGTCGTCGATGTAGGCCAGGGACGGACTGTTCCGCAGGGTGACGGTGACGTTGGCGGTGTCATTGTGGATGATGTCGACGCCACCGGACTGGAGGGTGGACAACAGCTGGTTGGGGTCGGGGATGGGCTTGTAGGTGATGCTGTCCAGATACGGGAGGTTGGGGCGCCAGTAGTGGGGGTTCTTGGTGGCCGTGAAATGGTCGTTCGGGATCCATTCGGAGAACACGAACGGGCCGGTTCCGATCGGGTTGGTCTGGCTGCCCGAGTTGAGCCAGGTGGGTTCGGCGATATAGGCGAACTGGCCCCCGATGCCGCCGGTCAGGTAGTAGTCGAACGGCACCCACGGGGAATTCATGGTGATGGTCACCGTCAATGGGCCGGTGGCCGAGATGGTCTCGACCGGGGTGAGGGCGGGACCGGTGAGCGCGGACGCCTTTTGGGCCTCGAAGTTGGCGACGACCGCGGCGGCGTCACAGGGCGCACCGTTGTGGAAGACCAGGTTGGGCTGCATGGTGATCGTCCACACCGTGTAGTCAGCGTTGGGTGTGACCGATTGGGCCAGGTAGGGATGGGGGAGGCTGTCGGCGCCGAGGATCATCAACGGGTCGAAGACGGTGCGCGCGTAGAGGATGCCGACCTCGTCGAATGTCCCCATGGTCGGGGAGAAGCCCTTCTCCTCGGCATCGACACCGAAGACGAGCGTGCCGCCCGGCTTGGGCGTGGCCGTGGAGATGCCGTCGGGGTGGGTTGTGCCCGACGAGGTCGGGGAACCGGAGCTCGACCCCGAGCTGCACGCGGCGAGGAGGCCGCCCGAGGTCCCGATGGCGGCCAGCCCTGCACCGGTCGCCGCTCCCCGGACCAGAAATGAGCGTCGGTCGATTCGATCAGTCATGTTCCCCCTTAGAACCGTGGCCGAGATTGCGGTGATCCCCTCGGCCTCACCAAAAGGCTCCGTATGTCATCGCCGTCGCCGAGCGCCTAGCTGAGTGACGGCGTCATGACGTTAGCCCTGTCTCCCCTCCGGTGGCGGTCTGTGGGAGCGGTCACCAGATCGGCCTCTCCCAGGTGCCCGATACTGCCGGCCTCGACAGCTACTGTTTCGGTGTGTCCTGGGAGATCGAAGCCTTCCGTCGATCGGTCGCGGGGCTGTCGCCGGCCTCGGTGAAGGCCTACTCATCGGACATCGAGCGGTTCACCGAGTGGGCGGCCCGGGGGGGTGCCCAGGGTCCCGCCGATGTGGACCGGATCGTGCTTCGTCGCTATCTGGCGTTCCTGGCCACCCGCCGCTACTCGAAATCGACCATCGCCCGCATCGCCGCCTCCATCCGCTCCTATTTCCAGTGGTGTGCGAAGCGGGGCCTGGTGGCGGCCGACCCGTCGACCCACCTGTCCGCGCCGTCCCCCGATTCCCGCCTCCCTCGCCTCCTCGCCCACGCCGAGCTGGACGAGCTTCTCGACCCGGCCAACCCCGCCCCGAACCGTGTGTCCCCGGACGTGGATCGCCGGGACGACGCCGTGCTCGAGCTGCTCTATGGCGCCGGGCTCCGGGTGGCCGAGCTGTGCGCCCTGGACCTCGAGGACCTGGACCTGGCCCGCCGGGTGGTCACGGTGACCGGCAAGGGGTCCAAACAGCGTCAGGTGCTCATTCACGACCGGTGCGCGGGGAGCATCCAGGCCTGGCTGGAGGGACCTCGATCGGCTCTGACCAGGGAGGACAGCCCCGCGGGGGCGCTCTTCTACAACCGACGGGGACGCCGGCTCGGCCCTCGGGACGTCCGACGTCTCCTCGACCGCCGCTCGCCGGTTCCCACCCACCCCCACGCCCTCCGCCACAGCTTCGCCACCCATCTACTGGACGGGGGGGCCGACCTGCGGGTGGTGCAGGAGCTGCTGGGGCACGCCAGTCTCCAGACCACACAGGTCTACACTCATGTAAGTAAGGAACGCATGCTCACGGTGTATTCGGGAACGCATCCACGGGCTTAAGGGGACAATTGGCGACGCAACGTGAAACGGTGGGGCACGGGATCGACAGCCTCTGGGCCGAGTACAAGAAGACCGGTGCCCGGGCGCTGCGCGATCAGCTCATTGTCCACTACGCCCCGGTGGTCAAGTACGTCGCCGGCCGGGTTTCGGTCGGGCTGCCCCGGCATGTGGACGAAGCCGACCTGGCCAGCTACGGGATCATCGGTCTGATCGACGCCATCGAGCGTTTCGAGCCGCTTCGGAACATCAAGTTCGAGACCTACGCCATCCCGCGGATCAAGGGCGCCATCATCGACGAGCTCCGGTCGATCGACTGGGTCCCGCGATCGGTTCGCGCCAAGGCCCGAGCCGTCGAGCAGTCGTACTCGAAGCTGGAGGCGACCCTGCACCGTACGCCCACCGATGCAGAGGTGGCGGCCGACCTCGAGATGACCGATGCCGAATTCCAGACGGCGCTGCGCAAGATCTCGTTCGTCGGTGTGGTGGCCCTGGACGAGGTCTTCCGTGGTGGCGACCGATCGGACCGTTCGACCCTGGGGGAGACACTGCCGGACAGCACGGCGGGCCCGGTGGACACCTACGAGGTCAAGGAGACCAAAGAGGCGCTGATCCAGGCGGTCGGCCAGATGGGCGACCGTGAGAAGACCGTGCTCACTCTCTACTACTACGAAGGTCTGACCTTGGCGGAGATCGGCGACATCCTGGGGGTCACCGAGTCACGGGTGTGCCAGATCCACACCAAGGCGGTCCTGCAGCTGAGGGCGAAGTTGGCCGACCGGCCCGAGGGAAAGGGAAGGCGGCCGTCGGGGCCCGGCGCCAAGACGGTGAGCGGGGCCCGCGGCCCGACCACCGGGTCCAAGCGGGTGTCCACCACAACCGCCGGCTGAGGCAGCCTCGTCCGGGCGGGTCTCCCAAGTGGAGCACCGGGGGCCGAAGGCACTACCATGGGGCTGCTCCGTCAACCGGCGGAGCGCCATGCGGGATCGAATTTCGCACTCGGCCGCGTCCACGGTCGCCCCGGCAGGGGTGCAGCGGTCGGTGAACCACAACCGTCACAAGGAGTAGTGCTATGGCCGTCGTCACCATGAAGCAGCTGTTGGGCGCGGGTGTCCACTTCGGGCACCAGACCCGCCGCTGGAACCCCAAGATGCGCAGGTTCATCCTGGGGGAGCGCAACGGGATCTACCTGATCGATCTGCGCCAGACGATGAAGGGCATCGAGGAGTCCTACGGGTTCATCCGTGACCTGGTGGCCGGGGGCGGCACCATCCTCTTCGTCGGCACCAAGAAGCAGACCCAGGGGCCGGTGGCCGTGTACGCCGATGCCTGCGGGATGCCCTATGTCAACGAGCGCTGGTTGGGCGGCATGCTCACCAACTTCCAGACCGTGTCCGGCAGGGTGAAGCGGATGAAGGAATTCGAGGCCATGCAGAAGGCCGGGGACTTCGACGCCATGCCCAAGAAGGAGGCGTTGCGCCATACCCGCGAGCTCGAGAAGCTCCAGCGCAACCTCGGTGGGATCCGCGGCTTGGACCGCCTGCCCGACGCCATCTTCGTGATCGATACCAAAAAGGAGCACATCGCGGTCACCGAGGCCAACAAGCTGGGGATGCCGGTGGTCGCCGTCGTCGACACCAACTGTGATCCCGATGTGATCACCCACGTGATTCCCGGGAACGACGACGCCATCCGATCGGGCGCCCTGTTGTGCCGTGTGGTCGCCGATGCGGTGGTCGAAGGTCGTTTCATCGCCCAGCAGCGGCCGGCACCTCCTGTCGCCGCTTCGGCTGCCGCGCCGACTGCTCCGGCGGCTCCGGCGGCTCCCGCCGCCTCCCCGTCTCCTGAACCCGAGCCTGCGTCGGTCACCGCGGGCGCATCCGCACCGGCATCCGCCATCACCGCCACCCGGCCCATTCCACCGCCTCCGGCCGCGCCGGCCGCCGCCGATGCGCCTGCCGCCGCCGATGCGCCGGCCGCCGCCGATGCGCCTGCCGCCGCCGATGCGCCGGCCGCCGCCGATGCGCCTGCCCCCGCCGAGGCCGCCACTGCAGATGGATCGTCCGATGGCGACCCCGGGCAGGCCCCAATCGTCGAGCAGGCCGAGCAGGCCGAGTCTCCGACCGCGGCGCCGGCCACCGGCACCGAGGAGGTGTAGTCATGCCCGACTATTCCGCCAAGGATGTGCAACGGCTCCGGCAGCTGAGCGGCGTGGGCATGCTCGACGCCAAGAGGGCCCTCGAGGAGAGCAAGGGGAACATGGACGAGGCCATGGTCTGGTTGCGCACCCAGGGATTGGCCAGTCAGGCCAAGCGCGCCGACCGGGAGGCATCCGAAGGCGCCGTGGCCATCGGGCGGTCGGGCAACGCGCTGTCGATCGTCGAGCTGCGATCGGAGACCGATTTCGTGGCCAAGTCGGACGCCTTCGTCGCGCTGGTCACCTCGTTGGCCGACCTGGTGGCGGCCAAGGGTGAGAACGCCACCGAAGCGCTCGACGACGAACTCGAGCGAATGAAGGTGACCTCGAAAGAGAACATCTCGATCGGCCGGATCGTTCGCATCGAAGCTCCCCCGGCGGGCCAGATCGATTCCTACCTGCACCTCCAGGCCGGCCGTGGGGTCAACGCCGTGGTTGTGGCGCTGGAAGGTGGGACCGAGGAGCTTGCCCATGACATCGCTGCCCACATCGCCTTTGCCCGGCCCAGCTACATCTCGCGGGACGAAATACCCGAAAGCGAGGTGGAGGCCGAGCGGGAGACGGTCGAGAAGATCGCCCGCAACGAAGGCAAGCCCGATGCCGCGCTGCCCAAGATCATCGAAGGCAGGTTGGGCGGATGGTACAAGGAGCGAGTCCTCCTCGATCAGCCGTTCGTGAAGGATGAGAAGCAGACCATCGCCAAGCTCCTCGGGCCGGCCACGGTGAAACAATTCGCCCAGGTCATCATCGGCGACTGAGGCGACGGTGGGTCAGCGACGTCGCCTTGTCTTGAAGATGTCCGGGGAGGCGCTGGCCTCTTCCGCCTCCGACGAGACCATCGACGCATCGGTTGTCGAACGGCTGGCCGAGGAGATTGCCCGGACCCGGGACGAGTTCGACATCGAACTGGCGGTGATGGTCGGTGGCGGCAACATCTGGAGGGGGACGACAGGAGCAGGTGCCGGCATGGACCGGGCCACGTCGGACACCATGGGGATGCTGGGTACCGTCATCAACGCCCTCGCCCTGCAGGACGCCCTCGAGCACAATGACCAGCCGACCCGGGTCCTTTCCGCGGTGCAGATGGCCGAAGTGGCCGAGCCCTACATCCGGCGCCGTGCCATCCGCCATCTGGAGAAGGGCAGAGTGGTGGTGTTTGCTGCCGGCATGGGCAATCCCTACTTCACCACGGACACCTCCGCGGCCCTCAGGGGCGCCGAGATCGAAGCCGAGCTCCTGTGCAAAGGGACACACGGGGGCGTGGACGGCGTGTACACGGCGGATCCCCGGCTCGACCCGACGGCTACCCGTTACGACGAAGTCTCGTTCATGGAGGTGGTGGCCAAGGACCTGCGGGTGATGGACCTGACGGCCATCACGTTCTGCATGGACAACGGGCTGCCCATCCGGGTGTTCGATCTGATGGAACCGGGCAATATCCACAAGGCCCTCGGCGGCGACCCGATCGGCACCCTGGTCCGATGAATTCCCAGGTGGCACCGTCTTCTGGGTGGGTTCTGACCAGCTGGCTACGCTGGTTCGCTAATGGATGACGAACTGGTTTCACTGGTTGTCGCCGAAGCGCGGGAGAGCATGACCAAGGCGGTGGATCACACCCAGGCCGAGTTCGGGTCGGTCCGAACCGGCCGAGCCACCCCGGCCCTCGTCGAGCACATCAAGGTCGACTACTACGGGGCCGAGACCGAACTGCGCCAGCTGGCCGGGTTCAGCGTTCCCGAAGCCAGGCTGCTGGTCGTCTCTCCCTACGACAAGGGGTCGCTGCCGGCCATCGAAAAGGCGCTGCAGGGATCCGACCTCGGCATCACGCCCTCGAACGATGGAACAGTCATCCGACTGTCGTTTCCGGTTCCCACCGAGCAGCGCCGAAAAGAGCTGGTGAAGGTGGTCAAACAGAAGGCAGAGGACGGGCGGGTGACCGTGAGGAATGCTCGCAGATCCGCACGTCACGAGCTCGACACAATGCAGAAGGACGGCGGGCTCTCCAGTGACGAGCTGGAGAGGGTGGAGAAGGACTTGGACAGGATCACCCATGACCAGGTGGCCGCCATTGACGAGTTGTTGCACCACAAGGAGCAGGAGCTCCTCGAAATCTGACATCTGGCCGGGCCAATCGGGCCCGGCCGACGGGAGGACACAACTGAGGTGGACGACGTCCCTGATCGGCGAGAAGACGAGGTGACCCGTACCGACCTTCCGGCCACGCGTCCGGACCCGTCCGGTCCGTCGACCGATCGTGTTCGCATCGTCGGTGCCGAACCGGCCGGCGAGAGCACGTCGGTGCTGCCGACCGTTTCCCAGCAGGCGGACCTCACCGGCGACGTCGACCAGTCACCCTCGCCGCGGCCCGGTGTGGCCGATGTCTCTTTCATCGACGACGGGGATTCCGGCCTCGGTCAGCCGTCGGTTCGGCTCACCGATGAGCCGGGTGATGCCCAAGAGCTGGGGAACACGGTCAAGCCGGTGACCCCCGGCCAGACCGCGGTCCCGGGTGGAACACCGGTGCCCACCGAGCTCCCGCACTGGACCGAGCCTCCTACCGGTCAGGTTCCGGCCGTGTTGTCACGAGACTCGGACGATGACGAGACCGGGTCGTCGATCAGTGCGCCCTCCTGGCGCGAAGAGGACGCCGACTGGACTGCCCACGACGATGAGTTCGAACCGGCCATGTTCGGCGAGGAAGCGGTACCCCTGGGGTCGCTCGACGAGTCGGACAGCACCGATATCGACCGTCGGCCGTGGGAATTCGACCTCGACTCGCCGACACCGTTGACGTCGGTATCCGAACGTCGACCGACCGAAGATGGCGATGACGTCGGGACCGACGGGTCCTTCGGCGCACCGATCACCGAGCCGGTGGAGGTGGTCGGCCCCCTCGCCGCTGCCGCTGTCCGCTCCGATGTTGGCGACTCGGCGCCGAGCGAAGAACTGTTCGCCTCGCGTTCTGCCGTTGATCCGGAAGCGTCCGGGGGCGGCGACAGCGTTGGTGTGGGGGGCGGTGGAGCGGAGGGATCAGAAGGTGGACCCTCCCTCCTCGGGATCACCGAGCCTGCGACCTCGGCGGACGAGGCCGGCACCGCCGACGAAGAGCTCTACCCGACCGAACGGGCCCGACCCACCGGCTCGACCCGGGCCCACCGAGCCCGACGCAGCGGACTACTTGCCGCGCGGATGCGGGCCAAGCGGCCCACCGACGCCGAGGTGCCCACCGACACCCCTCTGGCTGCCGAGCCGCCCGGAGCATCGGTGACCGAAGTCCCGGGCGTCGGACTCAAGCGGGGAGGGGTGGCCGGACTGGCCGCCGCCGACCGTACGGCGGATCGCGATACGGGACGGTCAGCTGTGGATGCTTCCGATGCAGCCGATGTCGGTGGAGTCGAGCGCTCGGTGCCCGTCTCCGACGGTGTCGATATCGCCGCCACCGCGGCAGTGGCCGCCGGCGTTGCGCCGCGCCGATCCGGTCGTCGGGGAACGGCCAACCGGTCATCCGATCCCGATGGCGGCTACCGAGTCAGCGACCCGACCGGGGGAGGTCCTCCACCGGCCCGTCGCCCCGGTCGATTGGCACCCGGGTCGGGTGAGTCGGCCAGGAATTCCCACGAAAGGGGGAGTTCGATCGGGCTCCGAGTCGGAACCGGACTTGCCGTGGCCGCGGTCGCGCTCCTGGCATTCAAGCTGGGCACCGTCGCCTCGTTGGTCCTGGTGACCATCGTGGTCACCGCCGCCGCCGGCGAGTGCTTCAGCGTGCTCAGACGGGCCGGCTACCATCCGGCCACCCTGCTCGGCCTGGTGGGAACCGTCTCCCTGATCGTCGGGTCCTACGACAAGGGGGTGGCTGCTCTCCCCTTGGTGTTGGTGATGATCACTGTCTTCACCCTGCTCTGGTATCTGTGCGGCATCGAACGGGGCTCCCCGGTGGCCGGCACCGCGGCGACCCTGCTCACCGTGGGCTGGGTGTCGTTTCTCGGTGCCTATGCCGGCCTGCTGCTCTCGCCGTCGACGTTTCCCGACCGCCACGGGATCGCCTTTCTCCTCGGGGCGATCATCGCCACCGTGGCCAACGATGTCGGCGCTCTGGTGGCCGGCGGCTGGATGGGACGACATCCGCTGGCCCCGACGATCAGCCCCAACAAGACCTGGGAGGGTCTGGTGGGGGGCACCGTGTTCACCATTCTGGTGTCGACGGTGGTGGTCGGGGCGATCCATCCCTGGACACCGGCCAAGGCCGCGCTGCTGGGCGTGGTGGTGGCGGTGGTGGCACCGATCGGCGACCTTTGCGAATCCCTGCTCAAGCGGGACCTCCGGCTCAAGGACATGGGTACGTTGCTGCCGGGGCACGGCGGCGTGCTCGATCGGTGCGACGCGCTCTTGTTCGTGCTTCCCGCCACCTACTATCTGGTCCGCGCCCTCAACATCACCTGAATCTCGGGCAGGCTAGAGAGATGGCCACCCCCACGACCGTTCCCGTTCGGCCCGCTGCGGCCGCCGAGGAGCAGCCGTCGGAGTGTGACGGCGGCGGGATGGTGACCGTCAGCCTTGTCGGATCGACCGGCTCGATCGGGACCCAGGCGCTCGAGGTGATCGAAGGCTGTCGGGATCGGTTCGAGGTGGTGGCGCTCGGAGCCAACCGCTCGCTCGATGCGCTGGCGGCCCAAGCCGCTCGGTTCCGACCCAAGGTGGTGGCCATCGGAGATCCGACGCTGGCGCCGGCGCTGGCCAGATTGTTGCCGCCGGGTGTCGAAGTGGTGGTGGGCACCGAGGGCCTGGCATCGATCGCCACCACGGCGGACGTGGTCGTCAACGGGATCGTGGGATTCGCCGGTTTGACGGTGACCCTGGCTGCCCTGGAGGCAGGCCGGCGGTTGGCGCTCGCCAACAAGGAGTCGATCATCGCCGGAGCACCGGTGGTCCAGCGGGCCCGGCGCACTGCCGGAGCCGAGATCATTCCTGTCGACTCCGAACACTGCGCCGTGCATCAGTGCCTCCGAGCCGGCCACCGATCTGACGTGACCCGGCTGTTGCTGACTGCGTCCGGCGGTCCGTTCCGGGGACGCAGCCGCGAGCAACTGGCATCGGTCACCGTGGCGGAGGCACTGGTTCACCCGACCTGGTCGATGGGTCCGAAGATCACCGTGGACTCCTCCACATTGATGAACAAGGGACTCGAGGTGATCGAGGCCCACGAGCTGTTCGGCATTCCCTACGACGCCATCGATGTGCTGATTCATCCGCAGTCGATCGTTCACTCGATGGTCGAGTTCTCCGACGGTGCGGTGGTGGCCCAACTGTCGATGCCCGACATGCGACTGCCCATCGGCTACGCGCTGGCCTACCCGGACCGGCTGTCCACGGCGTTCGGGCCGATCGACTGGACGCGGCTCTCCAGCCTCGAGTTCGAACCACCCGATCGCACCCTGTTCCCGTGTCTCGACATCGCCTACCGGGCCGGCCGGGCCGGCGATCTGGCTCCGGCATGGCTCAACGCTGCCAACGAGGTCGCCGTGGAGGCGTTTCTGGCCGGTCGCATCGGGTGGCGGGCCATCGGCGAGGTGGTCGAAGACACCCTCGACCGCTATGACGCCCCGTCCACCTCCGGATCGGTCGATGACCCGGAGCCGCCGGTCCGCTCCGTCGACGATGTGCTCGGTGCCGACGCCACGGCCCGGCGGGAGGCCGAAGTGGTGGTTGCCGGTCGTGAGAAGGTCGCATGAGCGCCACCGATACGCTTCCCAAGGCGTCGAGCCCGGTCGAGCCGGCGCCACCCGAACCCGCCGCCGATCGGAACAAGTCCCCGCAACGTCTGGCCGCCGAATTGATCGCGGCCATCGTGGTGATCGCCGCTCTGAGCGTGGCGACCGGGCAACTGGATCTGCTGATCGTCATCGCGTCGATCATCGTCATCGTGATGGTGCACGAGCTCGGCCATTTTCTGGCGGCCAAGCACGGCGGGATGAAGGTGACCGAGTACTTCGTCGGTTTCGGGCCCAGATTGTGGTCATTCCGGCGCGGCGAGACCGAGTATGGGATCAAGGCGCTCCCGCTTGGCGGGTACGTCAAGATCCCGGGGATGACCAACTTGGAGGAGGTGGATCCCGCCGACGAGTCGCGGGTCTATCGGGAGAAGCCTTTCCACGCCCGACTGCTGGTGGCGGTGGCCGGTTCGGCCATGCACTTTCTGATGGCCTTCGTACTCCTGTGGGTCCTGTTGACGTTTGTCGGAGTGCCCAATGCCAATCAGGTGCAATTCCAGGGCGTGGCCCCGGTCGGGGGCAAGCCCGGCCCAGCCCAGGTGGGCGGGGTCCAGGCCGGCGATGTGGTCGTGTCCGTCGACGGGAAGGCGGTCAACGGAAACGTGAACCTGCTGACCGATGCCATCCACGCCCATCCCGGGGTGCCGATGACCGTGGTGGTGAACCGCAACGGCAGCGACAAAACCCTGACCATCACTCCCGCCAACGGGCGGGTCGAGCACGAGCAGGGATTGGTGGCGCCCGCCGGCTCTGCCCCCTTCGGGGTGATCGGGGTGAGCCTCGGCGAGCCCACACAACGATCCTCACCGGTGGGATCGCTCAGCGCCACCGGTGCCGACCTGGGTCATTTCATGTGGGCGTCGATCGTGGGTGTCGGGCACCTGTTTTCGCCCAACGGGATCACCCAGCGCTTCGACCAGGTGACCAGCGCCAAGGCGGCCAATCAGGCCGCAGCCAACGGCACCCGTGTGCATTCGATCGTCGGAGTCGTGCAGATCGCCACCCAGGCTGCCCAGGCGGGGATCGGGCAATTCCTGTACATCCTCATCGTGATCAACGTGTTCTTCGGGATCTTCAACCTCTTCCCGATGCTCCCGCTCGACGGCGGACATGTGGCCATTGCCGTCTACGAGAAAATCCGTACCGGGCGTCGCAAGGTGATGTATCACGCAGATGTGGCCAAGCTGATGCCGTTCAGTTGGCTGATGTTGATGTTCCTCGGCGTGCTCCTCACCACCGCGCTGCTCACCGACATCCTCTATCCGTCCGCCAATCCCTTCAACTGAGTGCCTGACCGGTCCGGCCCCTGCGCTCCCGACCGGTGTCGTCCCGCCTAGCATGGAGTCCATGGGACCAACGGCCCGGACCACCGCCGAGCGGCGGCCGACCCGTCAGATCCGTGTCGGTGCAGTCTTGGTAGGTGGAGACGCTCCGGTCACCGTGCAGTCGATGACCACCACCAAGACGGCGGACGCGGAGGGGACACTGGCCCAGATCTACGCTCTCGCCGCCGCCGGCGCCGATATCGTGCGTTGCACCTGCAATGAAGAGGCGGCGGCGGAGGGTCTGGCCCGGATCGTGCCCCGCTCGCCGGTACCGATCATCGCGGACATCCACTTTCACCACGAGATGGCTCTGGCTGCCCTGGAGGCCGGTGTCCACGGCCTCCGGCTCAACCCGGGCAACCTGCGAAAGGAGGTCGAGATCAAACAGGTGGCTGCCGAGGCAAAGGACCGAGGCGTGCCCATACGGATCGGGGTGAACGCCGGGTCGCTGCATCCGGAGCTGTACAAGCGATTCGGCGGAGCCACACCCGAAGCGCTTGTCGAGTCGGCGCGCATGGAACTGGCCTACTTCTCGGAGGTGGGCTTCGACGACGTCAAGATATCGGTGAAGGCCTCGTCGGTCCCGTTGATGATCGAGTCGTACCGATTGGCGTCGGAGGCCTTCGATCACCCTCTTCACCTCGGGGTCACCGAGGCCGGTCCGCCCCCGGCCGGCCTCCTCAAGGGGACTGCGGGCATCGCCACCCTGTTGGCCGAAGGTATCGGCGACACCATCCGCTACTCGCTCACCGCCGATCCGGTGGAGGAGGCTCGAGCCGGTAGGCAGCTCCTCGAGATCCTGGGTCTTCGGGAACGCAAGGGCCTCGACCTGATCGCCTGCCCCAGTTGTGGCCGGGCGGAGATCGACGTGATCGCGGTGGCCAAGGCGGCCCAGGCCGCGGTCGAGGACCGCAATCTGCCCATCCAGGTGGCGGTCATGGGCTGTGTGGTGAATGGACCCGGTGAGGCCCGCGAGGCGGACTTGGGGATCGCCGCGGGCCGCAAGCGTGGCCACCTGTTCATCAAGGGAAAGATCGTCCGGGTCGTACCCGAGGACGAGATGGTCGATGCGCTGGTTGCCGAGGCCGAGCGTCTGGTCTCCGAAGGCGTCGAGGCCAGGCTGGCCGCCGCCGATTCCGGCGCCGAGGCCGAGGCCGAGGCCGACCGCCGGGCTCTGCTCGACGCCAAGGGCGAGGATGCCAATGCGTCGGAATCCAAGGTGGAGCTGATCCGTAAGAAGTACGGAGACCCCAGCGGCGCCTAACCCGCCGCTCATCGGTGGCCGAGCCGACCGACCGCTCCTTCGGGATCTTAATTTCGCGAAACGCTCGATTTATCACCTTTAGGCGATACTGACGCTCCATCAGAATCGCCTAGAAGCGATAATTTAAGCAAATTCTCAAAAAAACAATCGGAGAGGACGTCGGTACCGACGTCGAGCGGCGCGCTGGCCCGGCCAAGAAGGGGCCTGGTGACATCGCTGTAGGATCGCCGACCATGCGTATGTCCCGGCTGCTCGTCCGCACCCTGCGGGAGGCGCCGGCCGACGCGGAGGTGGCCAGCCATCAGCTGCTGGTCCGGGGCGGCTACATCCGGCGTTTGGCCTCGGGGGTGTACTCCTTTCTTCCTCTGGGGTTTCGGGTGCTCCAGCGTCTGGAGCGGGTGATCAGGCAGGAGCTCGATGCCGCCGGCTGCCAGGAGCTGTTGCTTCCCGCCCTCCACCCGCTCGAGCTGTGGGAACAGTCGGGGCGGGCTGCGCTCTTCGGAAGCGATGCCTTGCCGGCGATGACCGTTGACGCCCGAGGTGGAACCTTCGTACTTGGCCCGACCCACGAGGAGGTGGTGACGGTGACCGTGGGTGCCGAGGTCGACTCCTACCGGCAGCTTCCTCTGACCGTGTACCAGGTCCAGGTCAAGTTCCGGGACGAGGCCCGACCCCGCTTCGGCCTGCTGCGCACCCGCGAGCTGATCATGGCCGATGCCTACTCGTTCGACGTGGACAAAGAGGCCATGCGGGTCTCATACGGGCTCGTTTTCGACGCCTACCTCCGGATCTTCGAGCGGCTGGACCTCAAGGTCACCCCGGTGGAGGCCCAATCGGGCGCCATCGGTGGCGATGTCAATCACGAGTTCATGGTCGCCTCGGCGGTGGGCGAGGATCACTTCGTCTCCTGTCCGTCGTGCGGATACGCGGCCAATGTGGAGGCAGCGACCCGGGGGGCGGTCGAGGGGTCAGAGGGAGGCGGTCCGCCCGATGCCGGGCCGATGACCGAGCACCACACACCGGGTCGAGCGGGGATCACCGACGTAGTCTCCTTCTTTTACGACCCCGGGGTGACGGCTTCGGATTTCCTCAAGTGCATGGCGGTGTTCGACGGGGACGGCCGGGCCACGCTCTTGCTGGTGCCCGGAGACCGCGAGGCCAGGCTGCCCCCCGGATGGCGATTGTTCGAGGACGCCGACTTCGAGTCGTATCCTCCGCTGGCCAAGGGGTACATGGGACCGGTCGGAGCACAGGAACACGGTGTTCGGGTGGTGGGCGACACCGAGGTCGGCCGGAGCGGCTCCTGGATCACCGGCGCCGGACGCAAGGACCACCATGTGACCGGCGCCGTCCTCGACCGAGACTTCACGGTGGACGAGTGGGGTTCGTTCGCCGTTGTTGTCGCCGGCGACCCCTGCCCGCGGTGCGGTGGACCGGTCGAGCTGATCCGGTCGGTCGAGGCCGCGCACACGTTTCAGCTGGGTGAGAAGTACTCGCTGGTCATGCCCGGGGCAGGCTTCGTGAGCGAGAACGGCGACGAAGGCATCTTTTCGATGGGCTGCTACGGCATGGGGGTCAGCCGTCTCCTGGCGGTGGTGGCCGAGGAGCACCATGACGACCGTGGACTGGTGTGGCCACCGGCGGTCGCGCCCTACCAGGTGCATCTGGCTGCGCTGGGCGCGGATCGTTCCCCCGAGGTGGCCGCCGCCGCCGACGCCCTCTATCAGCGACTGACCGCGGCCGGCGTGGAGGTCCTCTACGACGACCGGGACCTCTCTCCCGGGGTCAAGTTCGCCGACGCCGATCTTCTGGGTCTGCCGATCCGTCTGGTGATCGGGGGCAAAGGACTGGCCCGCGGGGTGGTGGAGTGGCGATCCCGGGCCACCGGCGAGGAGCGGGAGCTGGCGGTGGACGCGTCGGTGGACGATCTGGTCGGCGCCTAGCGAGCGGTCCCGCAAACCGGTGCACGCGACCGTGAAATTGCACGTCAGGGCGTTTACAGCCGCGACCGGCCGCTGCTATACTCTTAGATCTGCCGTTCGGTTGGAGTTGAAGTGACGCTGTGAAAGCGTGGGCGGACAGCCCACGCTTTTGTTTTGGTCCGGAACGCTTCGAAGACGGCGAGGAGAAGGCTTTAAACGGAGTGATGACACACGAGGTTCGCCACGACGGACACCGGAAAGGAGGCAGCGCAAATGGTCGACCAGCTGATGGCCCTGCTCCAACCGGTGATCAGCGCTGCCGACCTCGAATTGGTGGATGTCGAACTGCGGTCGGGGGTGCTGCTGGTCACCGTGGATCGTGCCGGTGGGGTGGATCTTCAGGCGCTGACTGACGCCAACCGGGCGGTATCCGGGGTGCTCGACGACGTGGACCCGATCCCGCACCGGTACACCCTGGAAGTCTCCAGCCCCGGTGTTGAACGAACGCTGCGCACGCCGGCCCACTTCGCCAAAGCAGTGGGGGAGACGGTCGCGGTGAAGACCAGGCCACAGGTGCCGGGCGAGCGACGGCTTCGGGGTCGGCTCTTGGCGGCTGACGACGACGGGTTCGAACTGGCGGCCGAAGGCGAGGACGCGGGGAGGGTCCGTCTCCGCTACCGCGACATCGATCGGGCCAGGACCGTCTTCGAGTGGGGCCCGGAGACCGGCGCGGGCGGAGGGAGATCCACGGCGACCGGCTCGACCAGGGCCGCGCCGCGCAAGCCAGGGCAGAGGAAGAAGGTCGTTACCCGATGAGCAAGCCAAACTTCGAGTTTCTCGATGCGCTCAGCCAGATCGCGCGCGACAAGGGCATCTCCGTGGAGACGCTGCTCGATGCCCTGGCCAACGCCCTGGTCGCCGCGTACAAGCGCCGGCCGGACGCCGCCGAGGAAGCGGTGGTGACCATAGATCCCGAGTCCGGCGAGATCCGGGTCTACGGCCAGGAGCTGGACGAAGACGGCAACGTGATCCGCGAGTGGGACGACACTCCCGATGACTTCGGACGGATCGCCGCCCAAACCGCCAAGCAGGTCATTCTCCAGCGCATCCGGGAAGTGGAGCGGGACCTCAAGTACGAGGAGTACGCCGGACGTGAAGGCGACATCGTGACCGGCATCGTGCAGCAGACCGACAATCGCTACACCCTGCTCGACCTGGGCAAGGTGGAGGCCCTGTTGCCCCAGGCCGAGCAGGTCTCCTACGAGCGTTATGAGCACGGTGCACGGCTCAAGGCGTACATCGTGGAGGTGCGCAAGACCACCAAGGGGCCCCAGATCGTGGTCAGCCGCAGCCATCCTGGCCTGATCAAGCGCCTGTTCGAGCTCGAGGTGCCCGAGATCTCATCGGGGGCGGTGGAGATCAAGGCGGCCGCACGTGAGCCAGGTCATCGAACCAAGATCGCGGTGTGGTCGAACGATCCGAACGTGGACCCGGTGGGCGCGTGCGTCGGGGCCCGCGGCTCGCGGGTGCGGATGGTCACCAATGAGCTGCGCGGCGAGCGGGTCGACGTGGTGCCGTTCTCCGACGATCCTGTGGAACTGATCCAGTCGGCGCTGGCCCCGGCTCGGGTGCGTGAGGTGCGACTGGACGACGACACCGGCACGGCAACCGTGATCGTGAGCGATTACCAGCTCTCGTTGGCGATCGGCAAGGAGGGTCAGAACGCCCGACTGGCCGCCCGGTTGACCGGGTGGCGTATCGACATCAAGAGCGAGACCCAGTTGGCGGACGAGGAGTCCGGTTACTCGGGCGAGGAATGGGCCGAGGGGGAGTGGATCCAGAACGAGGCCGGCGAAATGGTCTGGCAACCGGCCGAGGGCGGCACCGCGGTGTCGGTGACCGAATGGTCGCAGGGCGCCGAGGGAGCCGAGGCGGCAGTCCCCGCAGACGGAGACGCTGCGGTGGTTGTCAGCGAGACGATCGTGGAGGAGCCGGTCGAACTCCAGCCCACCGGGTCCCCGTCGGAAGCGCCCGCCGAGGTCGCCGGGGGGGACTCGGGCGGGGGGGACCCGGCATAGTCCGGCGCCGGACCTGTATCGGGTGCCGGCGCGCCCGCACGACGGAGGAGCTCATCCGGGTGGTGCGGACCGGTGACGGGTCACTGGCGTTGGGACGCACCCTCCCGGGTCGCGGGGCCTGGTTGTGCCGAACCTCGCCGGGGTGCGTCGAACAGGCGATCAAGCGCCGAGCGTTCAGCCGTGCCCTGCGGGGCGAGGTCGGGAGCGAAGAAGTGGAGCGGTTGAGGACCGTGCTCAGCCCCCCGCAGGAAGGGAAGGACGGACCGGGCTCTGAGGCCTCGGTCCCGTGATGTGCGAGGATAGAGGGTCGTATGTGCGTATCGGCATCTACGACGTGGATGAAGGGCAGTAACAGCCGTTGCCGAAGAAGATCCGGGTCTACGAACTCGCTCACGAGCTCGGACTGACCAACAAAGAGGCGCTCGACCTCTGCCTGTCTCTGGGGATGGGCGTCAAGAGCCATTCGTCGTCCATCGAGGACGCGCAGGCAGATCGCGCCCGCCGCAAGGCAGATCGTGAGGGACTGCGTCGTCCGGTCCAGCCCGGGGAGCCCGCGCCCTCGGACAAGAAGGTTGCGACCACCAAGAAGGCGGCGGCCAAGCTGGAGACCGCACCGACCCTGACCGAGACCCCCGGTCCCCGGGTGGCCCCGGCGGGAGACGGCGGCGCCGGCACCTCCGGTGGCGACAGAAACGGGAGCGATACGACCCAGAGTCCTCCCGCTCCGATGCCACCCAGGCGTTCGGGGGCCAGGTTGATCACCAGTCGGCCTGCGTCGGAACAGCCGAGCGTGCCCGCACCATCCCGTGCGCCGGCGGCCAGCACGGTGAGGTCCGCGCCTCCGGCGGCACCGACCCCACCTCTTTCCCCAGCGGCTTCTGCTCCGGCAGCACCGGCCCCCACAGTGGCACCGGCCCCGGCAGCACCGGCCCCGACAGTGGCACCGGCCCCGGCAGCACCGGCCCCGACAGTGGCACCGGCCCCGGCGGCAGCACCGGCTCCGGCGGCACCCGCTCCCACAGTGGCACCGGCCCCGGCAGCCTCGCCTGAATCGGCTCCCCCTGCCGCCAGGGCGCCGGCGATCCCGACCCCGCCCCCCTCAGCACCGGCCCACGCACCGAGCAGTGCGACCGGACGCCCGATCCCACCGCCACCGGGGGGTCCTCCCCGTTCGGTGACCGGGAAGCCCATCCCCCCGCCTCCCGGCACGGGCGGTCGCCGAGCTCCTCAGGGAGGCCCCCGCCCCGGTGGCCCGAGCGGGTTCAGTGGACGCGGCGGTGCCCCCAGCTCTACGGGAGCTCGACCCGGGGGAAGTAGCCCGCGCCCGGGAGCGGGCAGCGGCGGGGGTTTCGGCACCCGTCCCGGTGGAGGCCCGAGCGGCGGGTATGGCGGTCGGCCAGGTGGTGGCCCGGGCGGTGGCCCCGGAGGCCCCGGTGGCGGTCCAGGCGGGCGCGGCGGTCCGGGAGTCGGTCGTGGACGCCCCAATCAACGGCGCCCCCGGCGCCGGCGCCGCAACCTCGAAGAGCTCGAACCGACCCAGATGACCGCCTACGCGCCGTCGACGGCCCCGGTTCCCGACACAGAGGTGATCATCGAGCGCGGGTCCACCGCGCGGGACCTGGGTCCCAAGCTCAATCGTTCGGCCGGCGACGTCATCCGCTTCCTTCTGCTGCAGGGGGAGATGGTGACGGCGACCCAGTCATTGACCGACGACATGATCGACCTGTTCGCGGCCGAGCTCGGGGCCGATGTCCGTCTGGTCGATCCTGGTGAGGAGCGCGAGGCAGAGCTGCTGGCCAGGTTCCTCGACGACGACGACGAGGAAGAGGTCGAGTCCGACCTGCGGCCGCGTCCGCCGGTGGTGACCGTCATGGGGCATGTCGACCACGGCAAGACACTGCTACTCGATCGGATCCGTTCGGCCAACGTGGTTGCGGGTGAGGCCGGCGGGATCACCCAGCACATCGGCGCGTATCAGGTCGTTTGGCACGACCATCCGATCACCTTCATCGACACGCCGGGCCACGAGGCGTTCACCGCCATGAGGGCGCGGGGCGCCGAGGTCACCGACATCGTGGTCCTGGTGGTTGCCGCAGACGACGGGGTGATGCCCCAGACGGTCGAGGCCATCGACCACGCCAAGGCGGCGGACGTGCCGATCGTGGTGGCCGTCAACAAGGTCGACCGTGAAGAGGCCGATCCCAACCGAGTGCTGCAGCAGCTCTCCGAGCTCGGGTTGGTGCCCGAAGCATGGGGTGGCGACACCATCGCGGTGGAGGTCTCCGCCCTGGAGAACCTGGGCGTCGACGACCTGCTCGAGCAGATCGTTCTGGTTGCCGAGGTCGAAGAGCTGGTGGCCAGCCCCGAGGGCCGAGCCCGGGGAGTGGTCATCGAGGCCGAGCTCGAGATCGGGAGGGGCCCGGTGGCGTCGGTCATCGTGGAGCGGGGCACCCTCCGGGTGGGTGATCCGATCGTGGCCGGTGCGGCATGGGGAAAGGTCAAGGCGCTGGTCGACGAGCATGGAGACCAGATAAAGGAAGCGCCACCCTCAACGCCGGTCCAGGTACTCGGGTTCTCCCAGCCACCCGACGCCGGGGACGAGTTTCGGGTGGCCCCGGAACTGGCCCAGGCCCGCACCATCGGCGAAGCCCGCGCTCACCGCTACCGGGTCGCCGGACATGTGCCCACGGCCAACTCGGCACTGGGCGGGGCCAAGCTCGAGGATCTGTTCGAGCAGATCCAGCGGGGCGAAACGGCCACCCTCAATCTCATCCTCAAAGCCGACGTGCGGGGCTCGCTCGAAGCGGTCACCGACAGCCTGCGCAGGCTCGAGCGGGAGGACGTCAAGCTGAGCTTCGTCCACCGGGGCGTAGGGGGGATCACCGAGTCGGATGTGGAACTGGCCCAGGCTTCGGCGGCGGCCATCATCGGGTTCAATGTCCGCCCCGATCGCCGGGCCCGGGAGATGGCGGTCAAGGCCAACGTCGAAATCCGCCTTTACGAGATCATCTACAAGCTGCTGGAGGATCTCGAGGCGGCCATGCTCGGACTCCTTTCGCCCGTCTACGAGGAAGTGGTCACCGGCGAAGCCGAGGTGCGTCAGGTGTTCCGTGTGCCTCGCATCGGTGCCGTCGCCGGTTGTTACGTTCGGGAGGGCGTGATCACCCGGGGCTCGAAGGTGCGCTTCCTTCGGGACGGAACGGTCATCTGGAAGGGTGCCATCACTTCGCTCCGCCGCTTCAAGGACGATGCCCGCGAGGTGCAGGCCGGCTTCGAGTGTGGGATCGGCCTGTCCGACTATCAGGACCTGAGGGAAGGCGACATCATCGAGACGTTCGATGAGCGGGAGATCCCGCGCACCTGAGGGATCCGGCCCGCATCGGTGGCGGCCGGCATCAGAGGGGTCGGAGCGGAGGAGCTGTGTCAGGTCGCCGGCATGACAATCGTGGTGTGGCTCCCTACTCGAGGTCGCTACGGGTCAACCAGGTTCTTCGACAGGTACTGGCCGAGGAGCTCGAACGGTTGGCCGACGCCGATGAGCGTTTGCGTCTGGTCACGGTGACCTCGGTCGACACCGCCCCCGACCTGCGGCACACGACCGTGTACCTGAGCTCACTCTCCGAGGATGCCGCGGACGCGCTCGAAGAGCGCCGCCCCCAGCTGCAGCACACCCTCGGACGCCAGGTGCGGATGAAGCGCACGCCGCGGTTGGCTTTCGCGGTAGATCCGGCGGTGGTGGCCGGGAGCCGGGTTGACGAGGTCCTGCGCAAGATTCGAGATGAGCAAGGCGGACCCGAGGACGCGGCCGATCCGACTGCGCCGGGGGAATGAGCCCGCAGGGCACCGAACCGGTCACCGGACTTGTGGTCGTCGACAAGGAGGCCGGGTGGACCTCGCACGACGTCGTGGCCCGATGCCGGCGCATCTTCGGCCAACGGCGGGTGGGTCACGCCGGCACGCTCGACCCCGACGCCACCGGTGTTCTTCTGGTCGGGCTCGGCCGGGCCACTCGTCTGATGCGGTTCTTGACCGCGCTCCCCAAGACCTACCAGGCCGAGGTGGTCCTCGGTTCAGCCACCTCCACCCTCGATGCATCCGGAGAGGTCACCGGCACATGGGAGATGGACGGGGTCAGCCTCGCCCAGGTCCGCGAAGCAGCCAAGGTATTGACCGGGTCGATCGAGCAGATCCCTCCGATGGTGTCGGCGGTCAAGGTGGGCGGCCGCCGCCTGCATGCCTTGGCTCGTGAGGGAAAGGAGGTCGAACGAGCGGCGCGGCCGGTCACCGTGCACCGGTTCGATGTCTCCCCTGGTTTGAATCCAGGGGTGTTTCGGATCGAGGTGGAATGCTCGTCCGGCACCTACGTCCGAGTGCTTGCCGCTGACTTGGGAACCGAACTGGGCGGGGGAGCCCACCTCCGCAATCTGCGACGAACCCGGATCGGATCGTTCTCCGTCGAAGATGCCCTGCTGGTCGACGAACTGGGCGCGGCGGCGGTGCTCACCCCGGCCCAGGCGTTGCGGGACATCGACCAGGTGGTGGTGGACGACGACGTTGCCTTGTTGGTGGCGCGCGGACTTGCGCTCGACCGGGTGCCGCTCGGCGTCACCGGAGACGGCCCCTGGGGTCTGGTCGATGGTGAGCAGCGCCTCCTGGCTGTCTACGAGGCCACCGAAACCGACCGGATCAGACCGGCGGTGGTGGTGAGTGCGCCCAGATGACCGGAACCCGACGGCACCGGTGTCACACCGAACGCGGCAGCGGCAGCGGTAACCTTCCCCGTTGATGGAGATCGTGACCGACCCTTCGCGCTGTCGACCCCCATCAGGGGGAACCGCAGTGACCATCGGCGCCTACGACGGCGTCCACCTGGGTCATCGTGCGCTCCTTGGTGAGCTTTCCGCCCGGGCCCGGGCTGATGGATTGACCACCGCGGTGGTCACCTTCGACCGACATCCGGCCACCGTGGTCCGTCCCGAGTCGGCGCCGTGTCTCCTTTGCGATCTCGATCAGCGGCTGGAGTTGCTCGAATCGACAGGCGTGGACTTGGTGGTGGTGGTGCCCTTCGACGCCGAGCGGGCCAACGAGACGGCCGAGGACTTCGTCAACCTGATCCTGATCCAAGCCCTCGATGCTCGGGTGGTGGTGGTGGGCGAGGACTTCCACTTCGGGCATGGACGAAAAGGGAATGTTGCCCTCCTGGAGGAGATGGGAAAGAAGGCCGGATTCGCGGTGGACGGCGTGTCGCTCCAGGCCGACAGAGGGCCAAAGGAGAGGGGTGGCCAACCCATCTCGTCGACCCGTGTGCGCACGGCGATCGCCGCCGGCCGGGTGGAGGAGGCCGCCGAACTGCTCGGACGGCCTCACCAGGTCAGAGGGATGGTGGTGGCCGGCGATCACCGCGGTGGGACCGAGTTGGGGTTTCCAACCGCCAACGTGGATGTCCCCTCTGGCATCTGCCTGCCCGGAGCCGGCATCTACGCCGCGTGGTACCAACGACCGGACGGATCGAGCTGGGAGGCAGCGGTGTCGGTGGGCCGGCGCCCCACCTTCTACGACGACGGCGATCTGCTGGTGGAGGCCCACCTCCTTGACTTTTCCGGCGAGCTCTACGGCGAGGAGGCGGGGGTGTCCTTCGTCTCCCACCTACGCGACGAGGTGGCATTTGACAGCGTGGAGGCCCTCATCGAACAGATGGAGCGTGACGTGGAGGTCACCCGGACCAGGCTGGCGTCCCACCGATAGCCGAAACCGAGCTCTCGTGCGGCCCGCGGTCGGCCGCGGTCGAGCTCAACCAGCCTTTGGCTCTCCGAGGAGCTCATCGCGTAGCTGGCGCTTGAGGGCCTTTCCCGCGGGATTGCGGGGAAGCGGTTCGGACCTGAACCAGAACCGGGAGGGGACGTTGAACGCGGCCAGCCGTTCCGCCACGAAGCGGGCCAGTTCGTCGCCACCGACGTTCTGCCCCGGCCGCAGCACGACGACCGCACCGACCTCCTCGCCGAGCACGGGGTGGGGCACGCCGATGACGGCGCAGTCGGCCACCGCGGGATGCTCGAAGAGGGCGGCCTCCACCTCGACGCAGTACACGTTCTCACCACCGCGGATGATCATGTCCTTCGACCGATCGACGATATGGACGAATCCCTCTTCGTCGATGCGGGCGACGTCACCGGTGCGGAGCCAGCCGCCGGCGAAGGTGGCAGCCGTCTCCTCGGGCCGGTTCCAGTAGCCCCGCACCACGTTGGGGCCCCTGATCCACAGTTCGCCGGTCCGTGCGGGATCGTCGTCTTCGTCAGGCGGCGGTTGGTCGCCCTGGTACCCCTCTGGCACCACGGCGACATCGCAGACCGGTGCCGGCGGCCCGACACTGTCGGGCTTGCGGACGTAGTCGTCTCCGGCGTTCATGGTGGTCATGGCCGACGTTTCGGTCAGGCCGTAGCCGTTGCCCGGAGCCCCGCCCGGAAAGTGCTGTTTGATCCGACGCACCAGGTCGGGGGGGCACGGTGCGCCGCCGTAGGAGATCGATCGCACCGAGGAGGTGTCCCGCTTGGCGAAGTTGGGTGAGTCGATGACCTGCATGACCATTGCCGGCACCCCACCGAACACGGTGATCTGCTCGCGCTCGATCAACTCGAGCGCCCGCTCGGGGTCGAAATGATGCATCATCACCAGCTTGCCGCCGGCGGCGGTGTTGGACACCAGCACGGCGTGGCAGCCGGTGGCGTGGAAGAGAGGCACCGACAGGAGGTTGGAGCTCTGGACCCTGTCTTTGATGTAGTCAGGCGGCGCCGAACGTCGAAAGGTGCCCGCGGTGCGGACGAAGAACAGGTTCATCAGGTTGGAAACACTGTTGCGATGAGTGCCGACCGCTCCTTTGGGCCGACCGGTGGTGCCCGATGTATAGAAAATGGTGGCGTCGTCGTCCGGATCGATGGTGACCTCAGGAAGCGTGGCGCCGTGGCCCGAGAGTCTGATCAGATCAGCGAAGGGGATCACCGGTACTGGCGACGATCGGGTCCGGTCCATCGTTGACGCCTCTGCCGCTCGGCGACCTCCGTCCGGATCCGGTTCCTCGCAGCAGAGGACAACGGTCCGCAGTTGGGGGATCTCCTCAAGGTGAGGACCGATCCGATCCTTCCGCTCCTCGTCGACGAACACCACGGAGGTGCCCGAGTCGTCCAGGCCGTAGGCCAGTTCCGGACCTGTCCACCAGGCGTTGAGTGGAACCACGATCGCACCCACCGCGATCGAGGCCCAAAACGCTATGACCCACTCAGGGAGGTTGCGCATGGCGATGGCCACCCGATCGCCTTTGCGGATCTCCAACTGTTGGGTGAGGGCGTGGGCGAGAGCGGCGACCCTTTCGAAGTGCTCGGCGAAGCTGATCCGTTCGTCCTCGTAGACCAGAAAGTCCTTCTCCCCGTGAAGGGATGACAGCTCGAGCACGGTGCGAAGGCTGGACGGCGCCGACTTCCAGGTTCGGGTGGGAACCCCGCGGATGGTCACATCCTCCATCTCGAAGAGCTGTCCGGGAGCGGTGAGGGTGGCGGTGGCCTCGGCCAGGGTGGGAGCAGGGCTCTCGGCCGCAGGTGGATCAACGGCCTGTTCGACCGCGTCGGCCATTGCTGTCTACCCCGGGTCCGTGGCCCGGAAGATGGCCGTACGGTAGTAGGCCAGCTCGGCCACGCTCTCGCGGATGTCATCCATGGCCCGGTGTCCTCCGGCCTTGACCGGCGCATCCTTCATGACGAGCGGATACCAACGGCGAGCGAGTTCCTTGACCGTCGAGACGTCCACGGAGCGGTAGTGAAGGTACTCCTCGACCTCGGGGAGCTGTGCGGCCAGAAACCTCCGATCGGTACCGATCGAGTTGCCGGCCAGCGGCACCGTCCTGGCCTTGGGCACGTGGGATCGGATGAAGTCCAGGGTGGATGCTCCGGCCTGTTCGAGGGTGACGGTCGAGGCGGCGATGTCGGCGAGCAGTCCGCTCTTGGTGTGCATGGTCCGTACGAATTCGTCCATGGTGGCCAGTTGCTCGGGAGCGGTGGCCACCACCAGGTCGGGGCCCTCGGCCACGATGGCCAGGTCGTCGTCGGTGATCAGGGTGGCCACCTCCACGATGACATCGGATTTGACGTCGAGCCCGGTCATCTCGAGGTCCATCCACACCAGCACCAGGGTGACCATACCGGATGGGGGCGGGCGGCCAATATGACGGACCGTCAGATGGGTTCAGATCGGGGTGGTGCCGGTCGGCCGACGCCAGTAGCGTCCTGGGGGAACGAATCGGAGGAGTCCGGTGGCCCCGGCAACACACGGCGAAACGGTGTCTGTCGAGGGGGGCGAGGGCGTCAACGGGCGCGGAACCATCTCGGTGCCGGTGATCCGGATCGATCCGGATCTGCCCTTGCCCGGGTATGCGCATCCGGGTGATGCCGGTGCCGACCTGGTGGCCCGCACCGGCGCCACGCTGGCGGCCAACGGTGGTCGCGCCCTGGTACCCACCGGCATGGCGGTGGCCATTCCCGAGGGTTGGGCGGGGTTCGTGCAACCGAGAAGCGGTTTGGCGCTGCGACACGGGGTCACCTGTCTCAACACTCCCGGCCTCATCGACTCGGGATACCGTGACGAGCTGGCGGTGCTGTTGGTCAATACCGACCCGGAGGCACCCTATGAGATTCACCGAGGAGACCGGATCGCCCAACTGGTGATCCAACGGGTGGAGACGGCGGACTTCGTCGAAGTGACCGATCTGTCCACGACGCAACGGGGCCAGGGTGGCTTCGGATCGACCGGCCGGTAACCGGCGATGGACCGACTGACCGGATTGGACGGGGCATTCCTGTCCCTGGAATCACCGACAACCCACCTCCATATCCTCGGGGCGCTGATCTTCGACCCCAGCGAGGTGAAGGGAGGTGTGGACTTCTGGCAGATCAGGCAGATGGTCGCCGAACGCCTGCCCTTGGTTCCACCGTTCCGCAAGAGGGTGGTCGAGGTTCCCTTCGGGGTGCAGCACCCGGCCATGGTGGACGACCCCGACTTCGATCTCGACTATCACGTGCGGCGGGTCAGCCTTCCGTCCCCGGGGGGCATCGAGGAGTTGGAGGTGTTGCTCGGCGACCTGGCCTCACGACCGCTCGATCGCACACGGCCTCTGTGGGAGTTCCATGTGGTCGAAGGCGTGGAGGACGGCCGTCTGGCCCTGGTACCCAAGGTGCACCACTCGATCATCGACGGCGTTTCCGGCGCCGAAGTGATCGCCGCATTCTTTGATCTCACTCCGACTCCGGCACCCCGACCCCTGTTCGGCCGGACCCGGGGCTCGCGCAGATGGGACCGCCCGAGGGGGGACGGCCGATCTCCCCAATCGGTCCCGAGTCGACGCTCGGTTCAGGACCCTGCGTGGTCCCCGGACCCGTTGCCAGGAGGAGGGGAGCAGTGGCGCAGCATCCTCGGGTCCCTGCCCGGCCATGCCGATTCGGTCATTCGCACCGTCTCCCGGACGCTGGCCGGCGCCCGGAGCCTCACCGGCAGGCAGCTGGACGGGAACCCGCCTCCCTACCCCTTCGAGGCACCCCGCACCTCGATCAATCGGGCCATCTCGGCTCATCGGCGGGTCGCATTCGCCGAACTTCCGCTCAATGAGATCCATCGGGTCCGAGAAGTGCTCGGTGGAACCACCAATGACGTGGTGTTGGCCATCGTTGCCGGCGCCATGCGCACCTTCTTCGACCGACGTGAGGAGCACCTGGGCAAGCCGCTGGTAGCGATGGTGCCGGTGTCGGTTCGCACCGAGTCCGAACAGGGTGAGTTGGGCAATCGGTTGTCGGCCATGATGGTGCCGTTGGCCGACGTGATGGCGGAGCCGGCCGAGCGTCTTCGGCTGATCTCAGAAAGGACGAGATCGGCAAAGGAACGGCGTAGTGGGCCAGGCACGGACGTGTTCGCCGGCTGGGCGCAGGCCCTGGCTCCCGCCATCGCCACCAGGCTGACCAGATTGGTGAGCAATGTGCGACTGTTCGACCATCTGACGCCGATGTTCAATCTGATCGTCTCAAACGTACCCGGACCCGACTTCCCCTTGTATTTTGCCGGCGCTCGTATGGTGGCCATGTATCCGGTTGGACCGATCATCGAGGGTGTCGGGATCAACGTGACCGTCTTCTCCTACCTGGACACCTTGTACGTCGGGATCCAGGGATGCTGGGAACTGGTGCCGGACATCGACACCATCGTTCATGGCATCCACGGCTCGATGGAGGAGCTGACAAGGGAGGTCAACCGCAAGGTCAGGCCGGTGCCGTGGTGGCACGGTGAGCTCCCCGCCTAGTCGGTTGGCGATCGGTGTCTTCCGCTCGGATGGTGTGGGTACGGCCGACCCACCGACGATCGATTGCAGGTTGGCCCGGGGAGGAGATGGTCGGGCTGCTGCTAAAGTCCAGCCCTACGCGGACGTGGCTCAGTTGGTAGAGCATCACCTTGCCAAGGTGAGGGTCGCGGGTTCGAATCCCGTCGTCCGCTCCAGACAAATCCCAGCTGGGAGAGAGAGAGACGGACAACGCGACGGCCCCGAACCGGACACGAGCGGGGCCACCCGAAGCGGGACAAGGGAGGGGCCGGCGCAGGAGGGGCGGTTTGGGGGCTGAGTCTTGTCTGCCTCACAACGGCACCCTTGCCACGCTGACGTTGCGCCTAGGGAATCCACGCCTCCGCTCCGAGGTCGGAGACCGCTCAACTGGTCACTCGGTGAACTCGGGTATTCCGTAGGCTCAGGTTGTGCGAAGTCGCCCTCTGACCGAATCCCATCCGGAACTGGCTGGCGAGGCTGTTGGCTGGGATCCAGCGACGGTCTCGGCCGGCACGAACAAGAAACTGACTTGGCAGTGTGCTGCAGGTCATCATTGGGACGCCACACCGAACAACCGATCGAACGGATCAGGTTGTCCGTACTGTGCTGGCCGGAGGGTGCTTTCCAGTTTCAACGACCTCAACACGACTCACCCGCACCTGACGGCCGAGGTGGTCACCGGGGACACAACCACCGTCTCCGCCGGGAGCCACAAGGAATTCCGGTGGCGGTGCGCATCTGGCCACGAATGGGAGGCTCCCGTCAGTGGCCGAGCCAGAGGTGAAGGTTGCCCCGTGTGCGCAGGTCGAGTGGTGATCGCTGGTGCGAACGATCTCGCTACCGTCGCTCGCGACATCGCCTCCGAACTGGTCGACGGCGATTCCACGACAATCACCGTGAGCAGCAACAGGCGATTCACGTGGCGATGTGCTCTTGGTCACGAATGGCGGGCATCAGCCAACGCCCGAAGTCGGGGAAGCAACTGTCCGGTTTGTGCGAATCAAAGGGTCGAGGTTGGATTCAACGACCTCTGGACGACTAGGCCGGAGTTGGCCGCCCAGGTCGTCGACGGTGCCGACCCGTCTTCTGTCACGGCCCGCAGTGGCAAGCGATGCACATGGAGGTGCGACCTCGGGCACGAATGGGAAGCCCGCGTAGCCGATCGGTCGAGTGGACGTGGCTGCCCGGTCTGCGCCAACCAGAGACTCGAAGTAGGTTTCAACGATCTCGCTACCAAGTTCCCGGAAGTCGCGGCCCAGGCCAACGGTTGGGATCCGACGACTGTGACTGCGGGCATCAACCGTAAGTATCCATGGCTCTGCGAAAAGGGCCATGAGTGGAGTGCCACCATCGGAAGCAGGACCTCCGGTGTCGGCTGCCCATACTGTTCGGGTAAGGCGGTCATTCAAGGTGAGACTGACCTTGCGACCAGGCATCCTGATCTCGTCACGGAAGTCGTCCAAGGTGACCCGACAAAGGTGTCCGCCGGAAGTGAGAAGCGATTCCGTTGGCGGTGCGACGAGGGCCACGAATGGGATGCCATCGTCGCCAACCGAGCCAACGGTGTCGGCTGCCCGGTCTGCAGCAATCAGTTGCTTTCGGTTGGGCACAACGATCTCGCTACCGTTCGCCCTGATCTCGTACGCCAACTGGTGGACACCGACCCCACTACGGTGCTGGCTGGGAGCGCACGGAAGTGCCGATGGCGCTGCGACGAAGGCCACGAGTGGACGACCGCAGTCAATGCTCGAATGTCCGGCCGAGGTTGCCCATCCTGCGCCAAGTACGGGTTCGACCCAGGTTCACCAGCCTGGATCTATCTCCTCGAACACCCGACATGGAACCTACTTCAGGTCGGCATTACGAACGTCCCAGAGGTCCGTCTGAACCAGCATGGGCGTTTGGGCTGGGAAGTGCTGGACCTGAGAGGACCAATGGATGGAGTCATCGCACGCAGCTGGGAGTCTTCGATCCTCCATCTGCTGAAATCGTCCGGAGGGATCATGGCCACGAAGGAGATCGCAGGGAAGTTCAGTGGGTTTACGGAAGCCTGGTCGATGGGCTCGTACCCAGTCACTTCACTCCGTGAGTTGATGGATGCCGTTGATGGGGCAGAGAGCTGAGCAGGTGTTCCGAGTGCGATTCGCTTGGCTAGCTGCCCCCTACCGGCACTTATACGGGTGATCCACTTATACGGGTGATCCGCCAGTTCGGCTGACCGCTCGGGGAGAATTTCCCCGGGCGGAGGCTCGGACAAGGAGGATTGCCGTGGTCTGGTCTCCGCAGTTGCAACGCGTCGCCCGTGAGGGTGGCGGCCATCGATATCAGCTCGGTCACGAGCTGGTTGACGCCTTCTTGGAGTTCGCATCTGGGAGAGCCCGGCCGAACACGGTGCGCGCTTATGCGCACGATCTGAAGGCGTTCTTCACCGTCGTCACCAAGGACCCCGTCGAGGTGACACCGGCCGACGTGATGACCTTCGTCGCCGAACAACAACAGCCCCGATCCGGTGCCGAGAACGTCGTGCACTTCCCCGACGCCGGGACCGGACTGTCACCGGCAACGGTCATGCGGCGGCTGGCAGCGGTCTCTGCCTTCTATGGATATCTGTTGACTCGGGCCGACACGCCGGTGGCGGTGAACCCGGTGCCACGGGGCCTGCCCACCCGGCGCAGCCGCCGGGAGCTTCGGGGCGCACCCCTGGTGCAGGGAGTGCGCCGTCTGCCTCGGATCCTCGACCCCGAGGAAGCAGCCGCCCTCCTTTCTGCACTGCGGACCCGACGTGACCGGGCCATCACCGAAGCCATGCTGCTGGGTGGTCTCCGTCGATGTGAGGCGCTCGGGCTCCGGCTGGAGGACATCCGCCTCGGCGAGTGTCGGGTCTTCATCGCCGAGGGCAAAGGTGGCCACCAGCGCCTGGTGCCGATGTCACCCACGTTCTTTGCCACCGTGGCCGACTACTTGGAGTGCGAACGACCCATCGACGCACCCGGTGACCGGCTCTTCGTTGTGCTGAAGGGACCCAACCGTGGGATGCCGCTCTCCACAGAAGGCCTCGACGAGGTCATGGCGGCGGCGAGGAAGCGGGCCGGGCTCACCCATGGCACCTGTCACGAGCTCCGCCACACCTGTCTGACCAGACTGCGGGAAGCGGGCATGTCCCTCGAGGCCCTCCAGGCCCAGGCCGGACACCGATCGATCGCCTCGACCCAGGTCTATCTGCACCTCGGGTCGGACTGGTTGGCCGCCGAGTACCGCGCCGCCGCCGATGTCGTCGAGGCCGACCTGGCGCTCGAGGCCCTGTCATGAGCGGCGCATCGATCTCCAAGCTGCCGACTCGCACCGTCTCATCACTGGAGCCGGTGTCCCGGTTGGAGCCACGAAGCGCCACCTGGACGTGGACAGAGATCACCGCCCGAGCCGAACAGCTCGCCTCGACGATGAAGAACTACCTGGCCCAGCTGGCAATTTCGTCCCGGCCGGCCACCGTCGAGGCGGCGGACCTCGCCCTGCGGGTGTTCGCCGGTCACCTCATCGAGACCGACCCGGACTGCGTCTGTGTGGCCGACGTCTCACGCCACCACGTCGAGTCGTTCAAGCTCGCCCTGGCCGCCCGGCCCGGCAAGTCCCCCGGTCAGCCGGCGGCGGTCGCCACCATCTGCCACAAGCTCGGATTGGTGCGCACCTTCTTCGAGCGGATCATCGAATGGGACTACGACGACGCGCCCCGAAGGGTCCCCATCTTCGCCGGGGACTTCCCCAAACGGGACGAGCCCCTGCCCCGATTTCTGGACGACCCCACCGCCGCCAAGTTCATGGCCGCCTTGGCCGACGACCCCGACCGGCGTCGGCGACTCATGGTCGAACTGCTGGCCCGCACCGGCATGCGGGCCGGCGAGCTCGGCGGAGTGCGCGACGATGCCGTGTTCCGCATGAGTGGTGCCCACTGGCTGCGGATCCCGGTCGGGAAGCTCCACAACGACCGCAACGTTCCCCTCCACCCGGTGCTCATCGACCTCATCGCCGACTACCGGGCCCGGCGAGGTCCGAGTCCCTCAGGACTGCTGGTCGTCCGCAACGACGGCCAACCCTTCGACCGTCGGACCGTCCACCGCTACGTGGCCGCGGTGGCACGGAGGGCGGGCACCGGCCACGTCCACCCACACCAGTTGCGCCACACCCTCGCCACCCAGTTGATCAACCGGGGCATGAGCCTGGAAGCCATCGCCGAGATGTTGGGTCATCGCTCACCGCGCATGACCCTCGTCTACGCACGCATCTCGAACGATTCCGTCGCCGAGCAGTACTTCCGAGCGACCCAGGCGGTCGAGGTCGCGAGCAATGCTTCCGTCGTCGACGAGGAGGCCCGCCTGCTGGCCCGGAGTCACCCTCGACTGTTGGCCAACGGACGCTGCACACGACCCGCTCAGCTCGACTGCTCCTACCAGACCATCTGTGAAGGTTGCGGGTTCTTCGAGACCGGACCGGAGTTCATTCCGATCCTCCGTCGCCAGAAGGACAGCGCGGTCGAACAAGCCGACTTCGAGAGGACACACATCTTTCAAGAGCTGATCGACGGTCTGACAACCGACAAGCCCCTCGGACGGAATGCTCAGCGCCAACTGCCGGTCCACCGGCCCGATGATCGGAGTTGAGACGGATGCTCAGATCGTCATTTCTCGCGCACCACGCGCTGGACGGGAACCTCCATCCGTGCTTCCATGATCAAAGCCGAAGCCTGACGGATCACCCGTGTAACGGCACTTATGCCACAGGGCTAATAGTCCCCCTGCTCGACGCTTGCGATAGCCGCCAGCCATTTCGCTGGTCTTAGCGTTGCCGGATCATCGGACCCGAGAGAGCGTTCACGAGCATCCCGAACATGCGTGAAGAGTGGCCTTGCCTCCTCGTACATTCCAGACTGATAGAGATTCACGGCTAGACGTTCTTCGGCCCCAAGAACATTCGGATCATCCGGCTCGAGGTGGCGTCTCTGTGCGGCGAGTACCTCTTCGTGAAGTAGTCGAGCTTCGGCCAATCGTCCGCTTCGTTCCAGTTCAATTGCCAGGTGATGCCTCGCATTAGACGTCGGACCCCCGTCAGGCCCCCACCTGCGCACAGCTCTAGCGACAATCTTTTCATGCAGCTCGATGAACTTCTCGAAGTCAGCAGGACTCTTGGGCGCAGGCTTGTATCGGTACGCCTTCTTCATGATCCAGACGAACCACGCTGGCCGGTGCCACCAGCCCGACCCGAAGGTCTGGGCCTCATCCTCACTGTCCACAAGAAACCTATCGGCCATCATCCACGCCCGGTTGAGGGATGGGCTGCCCCTGACCACCGGGTACGGGACGACCAGACACCCCAGGGACTCCTACTCATCAACTTCATATGTGACGTATCCGACGCCATCGCAGGTGGGGCAAGGACCATAGGCGCTGCCCATGCCTTTGCCTTCGGTCCTGATCATTCCAGGAAGCATTTTTCGTCCCCGACATTCGGGACAGCGACGACGGTGGTCCGGCGAAGGGGCCGTCTCCGGCTCGGAGTAATCGGGGACGTCAGGCACCCAATCCAGAGTAAGCGACCGTGACCCCGATTCAGTATGGAACGGCCGGCTCCTCCGGAATCCGCATTTACGTGGATCATTCACTATGCAGTGAACGGAGCCGACATACGGAAGGAAGGAGCCAGCCGTGTCCAGTATTGCCCACCGAGGGTTCGTCCACCTGGGGATGGACGTCTCGAAGAACTCAATAGCCGTGGCGGTGTTGCCACCCGATCGTGACGTCGCTGAGGTCGACAAGATCTTCCACGACAGCGACTCGGTTCGTCGCCTGGTCAAGCGGATCGGTCGCCCAAAGGGGATCTGGGCCTGCTACGAGGCGGGCCCGACCGGCTACGACCTCCAGCGTTTGCTCTCCTCGATGGGAGTGCGTTGCGACGTGGTGGCGCCGTCCCTGATTCCGAAAGGCTCGGGCGATCGGGTCAAGACCGACCGTCGTGACGCCAGGCGACTGGCCGGATTGCACCGGGCCGGCGAGCTCACCTCCGTCGCCATCCCCACACCGGCCCAAGAAGGCGTGCGCGACCTGTGCCGGACCCGTGGTGACATGGTCCAAGACCTCACCCGGGCCCGTAACCGCCTGAGTGGGTTCCTGCTCCGCCACAGTGTGGTGTGGCGGGGAGGGTCGACCTGGACCGAACGCCACCGACGTTGGCTCGCCACCTTGTCCTTCGACGACCCCGCCATCGCCACCACCTACGCCCACTATCTGGCCACCGTGAAGCTGCGGGATACCGCCCTCGAGGCGGTCGAAGCAGATCTCCTGTCCTGGTGCACATCGGAACCCTTCGGGGACCAGGTGCCACGCTTGGCCGCCTACCGCGGTGTGACCAGAATTGGCGCGCTGTGTCTGGCCGCCGAGGTGTTCGACTGGCGTCGTTTCCCCAAGGCCAGACCATTCATGAGCTTCACCGGCCTCGTACCCGGGGAGAACTCGACCGGTCTCTCCCAACGCCGGGGCTCGATCACCCGGGCCGGCAACGCCCACCTGCGGGGCCAACTCTGCGAAGCTGCCTGGGCCTACCAACACAGCCCCAACGTCGGTATCGGCATACGCGAGCGACAGAAAGACGTCCCGCCAGAGACCGTGGCCCGTTCGTGGTCAGCCCAAGTCCGGCTCTCCCGCCGGTTCCGGCAACTGGCTGCCCACAAGAACGTGCGCTCGGTGGTGGCTGCTGCCATCGCCCATGAGCTGGCCGGGTTCCTCTGGGCCGAGATGGTGGCCGAGGTCTGAGCACGATGATCTTCCCGTCGATCAGCGCGCGATCGGCGCCGCGTCTGGTCGAGCCCTCCACGACGCGCCGG
This sequence comes from uncultured Acidimicrobiaceae bacterium, assembly GCA_963734395.1. GTDB lineage: Bacteria > Actinomycetota > Acidimicrobiia > Acidimicrobiales > RAAP-2 > Bog-756. The sequence goes on from CAVTGY010000007.1 coordinate 746,548, forward strand.
AGCTCCGCCGCAGCAGATCCGATCCTCGCCGGTGTTATGCCCACCATCCCTCCTTGGGAGGGTGGCACGGGCGCCCTGATTCAGAGGCAACCAACTGCGAATGGCTTTACTGCGATTTCGATACGCGTACATCATCGTGGCGGTTCTCCGATCCACTGCGCTCCGGCGCGTCGTCGATGGCTTGCCCGGTCGCCACCAATAACCGCACGGGGAGCCGAGTAGCAGCCTCCGCCCCGACGTCAACACCGTTCGTCCTCACCCTTCGGGCTGCAGGCGCTCCGTGTTGACGTCGGGGCCCCGTCGACTGCTCAAGGACAATCAGGCGCCGCACCTCTGGTGCGTCGCGACCAAAAGACAGTGAAAAGGACCACAGCGCTGGGGGTTGACAGGCCGTTCCACATCATTCACCGGCTCGGAGCGCCTTATCGACCGGCATGTGTCTTGCTGGTAGCTCACTGCCCATGCACGATTGGGGCACCTAGCTCTCTCCCTGGAAGGCGGGCAGGGCAGGCCAAGTGACACGCCTTTCAGAGGACCCACTTTCCTTGGAAGCGCCTGCGCGCGAGCCTGTAGCGATGACCAAAGAAGGGAGAGCCATGAAGACACCGCCGATCGTCTCGCGGAAGGAGTGGTTCGCCGCACGAGAGAAGATCCTGCCCAAGGAGAAGGAGTTGGTCCGCGTCCGGGACGCGCTCGCGGCTGAACGCCGACGGATGCCCTGGATGGCCATTAACAAGGAATATTGGTTCGACGGTCCCGCCGGACGGGTGAGCCTCACGGACCTTTTCGAGGGACTGCGTCAGCTCATCGTCTACCGCGCCTTCTACGGACCTGACGTGACGACATTAGCAGAGGGCGGCTCGTACCCCGAGAGGGCGTGCGTCGGGTGTTCCCTCGGCGCCGACCAAGTCGCGCACCCTGGCCACTTGCGTGCGAGAAACACGGCGCTTGCGTTTGCATCGCGCGCCCCTCAGGCTGACATCGAGCACTTGAAAAAGCGCCACGGCTGGGAGCACATCCCCTGGTACACGATCACCGACGACTTCGATAAGGACTTCGACGTCGACCAGTGGCACGGTACCAACGCGTTCATCCGGGAGGGTGACCAGATCTTCCGCACCTACTTCATCGACCTTCGAGGCGACGAGCAGATGGGTGGGACTTGGAACTACCTCGACATCACGGCGCTTGGTCGTCAGGAAGACTGGGAGGACTCGCCCGAGGGGTATCCGCAGACTCCGCCATATCAATGGTGGAACTACCACGACGCTTACAAGACCGGAACGTAGGATTAGCACATGACACCAATGACAGTGGGACACTCCGGCACCCTCGGCCCGGACAGTTACACCGAAACACCGACTGTGCGCTGCCCGAAACCCTAGGAGCTCGGTCTGGGCGTCAGGATCATCAGGGGGATAATGCGCTCGGTCTTCCGCGCAATGTCAGTGAGCTGTGGATAGCGCTCTGCTGCTCTCGCGAACAGTTGGTCGCGCTCGTCGCCGGTGGCCTCCTCCGCTACGACGTCAATCGTCCCGCTACTGACCTCGATCCTCGTGGCCGGGTGCTCCTTTAGGTTGTGGTACCAGGCTGGATGCTTCGGTGCTCCTCCGTTCGCGGCCCAGATAAAGTAGCGCCGATCGTCGGGCAGGTACACGACTGGGTTGACGCGGCTCACACCGGACATCGCTCCGGTGTGGTGGAGCAAAAGAAGCGGCGTTTCCTCCCACATGCCGCCGACTCGTCCGCTGTTGGCCCGAAATTCACCGATCACTTTGGCGTTGTACTCATCGGATGATTCAACCATTGGGCCCCTCCCATCCTCATCGTCGCCTTGGCTTTGAGGGCGATCAGCCATCCCGACCGTCTGTGACCAAGTGCTCCTCGTTCTGGCTGCGCACCCCTACGAGGTCCGCAGCGTCGAATCAGTCTCAAGGACAGTCTTGAGACTGGAAAGAACGGCAGGCCATCCCTCAGAAATGGCTTGGAGAACATTGCTACCGGGCTCGAACCCGTCGTGGACAACCGTGAGCTTTACGACCCCGTGCCCGACGTCCTCAATGTCGAAGGCCACGTTGGAACGGGGTTCAGCCCGCCATGCATCAGCAGTGGCTTCGTCCATCCCGACCTCGGCGGCCCATTCGGGCGTAATCGTGTGCCAGGTGTAGGCCAGCCGGCGGTGGGGATCGGACTCGAGGATCACCTGTTGGGGATCGCTCACGACAAGCCCGACTTCATCGTGCGCCATGTCGTAGGTGGAGCCCTTCTTCCAGTCCGATTGAAAGGTCTTCTCACCAGCCCTTTGGTGCCGCCAATAGCGCTTCATGAGCGCGGGGTCGGTGAGGCCCTGCCAGACCCGCTCGGGCGTGGCCTGAATGTAGATCGGGTAGGTGAAGCTGGTCATCTGGTCGCTGCGTGCAGCCATTGCCTAGCCTCCAATCGTCGGTCGCCCAGTTGAGATGTACTGCGATCGGACATATCTACCCATGGTCGAGTGATCCAACCTCGCAATGATAGGGCCGCCTCCGAACATCGGGTATGCCCGCCTCCAGCAGCACGTTTGGGCAGGGGATCGTGTCATCATCTGTGAAAGCTGCTCCGGAGGTGATACGTGGCCCATGCCGCAGTGATTCGCGTGAAGATCGACCCAGACTCAAATCTTGAACACAGACACTCGATTCTCAATCAATTCGTGATACCAGAAGCCAGAGTGTTGCCTGGGTTTGAGAATGGGATATGGATGAATGACGGGAGCGGAACTGGCACCTGCATCGTCGTCTTTGACACCGCAGAGCACGCTACGGCTGCGATCGTGCCGCTGACGCCACCAGGAGGTCCACCAGTCATCGGCAGTGAGGTTCAGGAGGTCGAGGTCCAGGTGTAGGGGGTGTCCCAGATCAACGGGAGTGTGTATCGCCACCCTGAAAGTCTCAGATGGAATCAACCGGGTCTGTCAGCGGCTGCGCAACGGAGTAGCCGCCATCTCGTGGATGATTCTGTGCCCATTCCGCCGCCTCCTTCAAGGAGGGGAATGGACCAACGATCAACTCCGGCGCCGTGTTTGCCGGACCCCTGAGGACGACTGCGCTCATGCCATGAAATGTTACTGACTGAGAGGGCTCCGACGGGTGTAAGCGTGCCCCCCATCACCGGGTCAGGGTCGCGTTATCTGCGCTGGGACGCAGGAGATGCTCGCGATGAGCTAACAGCCCATGTACGGCACGACTGGACGGTCTGGCGCAGCTGTCCGACTTAGATCCGGGAGCGCCGCACGATCATTGCGAGGCGACCCAAGAGCGGCGCCTGGGATGCCAGAACTCCTGGAGTACCGCAAGATTGTAAACCAGAATATGGACCATGGGCACAAATAAGGATGCCAAGGACACCAAGCGAGCCGCAATGCTGCTGGCTGACGCTATGGACCGACTTCAGGCGCTTTTCATTGAGACAACTCAAGCTCGTCTCGGGTCGGGGCCACCCATTGACTACGACGAGTGGGATAGACGCAAACAAGAAGCCCTTGCCCGACGAGAGATCGCGGGAGATATCGCGAACCAACTTGAATCGAGGGTGCCACAAGGTGTCATAGATCAACCCAAGTTTCGCCGTTCCCCCACATACCTGTTCTATGTCGCGTCCCGGCGGGGCTTGGCAAAGCAGTTCTCAGCGGTGGACATCATGAACATATCCACCATGCTGTTATGGGTAGCCGAAGACGAGGATGAGGCAGAGGGGCGGCAGGTGTTTAGAGAGCCAGGCCCATTGTCCGAGGAGTTAGCCGCGAGGCAAGGAGCGGGCGGGCTCAACCGGTCAGCGATACACCTCGCGGGCTACGTAGCGCTTGAGCATGCGGATGATCTCGCGCTTGGAGCGACCCTCCTTCATTCGGCGCTCCATGTAGGACTGGGTTTCGGGATCTGAGGCCAGTCTGGAGATCACGATGACCCAGAGGGCCCGGTTGGCCTGGCGGTCCCCGCCTCGGTTGAGCCGGTGACGGGTCACTTTGCCCGAGGAGGCCTGGAGTGGTGATACCCCGCACAGGTGGGCCCAGGCCGCCTCCGATCGCAGCCGTTCCGGGTTGTCACCAGCGGTCACGAGCAGGGTGGCCGCAGTGTCGATACCGACTCCATAGACGTTCAGGAGTTCGGGAGCGTGAGTCTCGAGGAGCGGAGTGATCCGGTCGTCGAGTCGAGCAACCTCTTCGTCGAGCTCGCCGATGCGATGGGCCAGCGACGACAGCGCCACCTTGGTGGCTGCGGTCACAGTGTCGCTCGACTGCGCTGGCCGAAGGCCTTTGGCGGCGACAATGAACTGCGGGGTGGGTAGTCCTTTGATGCGACATTGGAGCTGGTCAGGAGCCGTGAAGGTCAGCTTGCGCATCTGGGTGAGGGCCTTGACCCTGGCCTGGCGAGCCGACCGTTTGGCAACCACGAGGACCCGGATGGCCTCGACCGCTCCGTCTCTGCTCTTGGCGTGGCCGTGGGCTCTCCCCGACAGGGCAGCTCGCGCTGCCGCAACGGCATCGATCGGATCGGACTTGCCTTGGCGACGCCGATCCTGTCTGTTGTGTCGATCAACCTCAATCACCTCGACACCTGCCTGGGCAAGAAACCGGGCCAGGCCGGCACCGTAGGAACCGGTCCCTTCCACACCCACCTTGCCAACTGCCCCGAAGCCGGCCAGCCACGAAAACAGGGCCGAATAGCCGTCGGGTGTGGCATCGAAACGATTCGGTGCCGAGTAGTCCGCCGACCTCATCCAAGGCGGCGGCCACATGGACCTCGCCATGGGTGTCGATTCCGCCAGTGATTGCACGCGCAGCTTCTACGATGGTCACGGCCATCCCTTCCTTTCCTTAAGTTGGTTGAGGGGTGGCTCGGCCGTCCCGGAAAGGAGTGACGGTGCGGGTCGATCTGCTCGTAACAGACCGGCCCATCACCCCCTCTGGAACGGGGCGCGCCGCGCCTCGATTCTGTTGGTCCAGAATCTCCGACCGACGGAGTGCAGATGCAGAGCTGCATCCACGTGATCTGAAGTCAGGTCGAGGACCCTGGTGCTCCCGAAATTACAAAGGACCAGCCACTCGGCGGTGGATCCTCACGGAGGCTCAACAACATCATTGGTGTTTAGGGGCAGGCAACCGCGGTGGTCTACGGGATCGGCGGCGAGGTCACAATCTGGATAACGGCCACGATCATCATCAATCCCCCCAGGGCGACCAGGCCAACCCGGATGCGAAAGAAGCGGAAGTGACCGCTGATCCCGATCAGGAACAGAATGGTGGCGAGGTAGATGGTGTCTCGGACGTAGTTGTCCGAATTGGATCCCGCCTGCACGCCAAGTGTGTACCCCTCGGTGGCCTTGGTGTCCAGGGCGGTCGAGGCAGCAAGCTCGGGTTGCTTGTACTGGGGCATGTAGGTGGGCCCGGGGGGCGCAAGCGCATTGGTGAAGGGATCGGTGGCCAGCCACGCGTCGAAGGCAACCTTGAATGCCGGGCGAAAGCGCCGCACAGCGACCGCCTCAGCCGTGGTGTCCCCGGTGACGTAGGCCGTGAACCAGGTGTTGAAGGTTGTCGAGTCGAAGTTGCGTGTGTCCTGCGCGTCCAAAGCGGCTCTGTTTGCCTCGGTTCGGGCCGCCGATGCGGCGGCCAATCGGACCGACGACTCCGTGCCCCATTTAGCCGAGGCATATCCCGTGTACGCGGCAAGTAGGGCGACGACGGCCAGCATCACCGCCTCGATGATGGACAGGGTTCGGTCATGGCTCCGCGTGCCATCGCCGGTGTCCGATTCGTCACCGTTGTACTCATGTCCGGCCGAGTGCTTCTTGTGACGAGAGATTTCCCCAGCCATCTCGCCCGATGACAGTCCCTCAATCATCCGTGGCCCGCGAGGTCAGGGTCGCCAGCATCATGAGCTGGATTGCCGTACGACAGGTATTCGATGGCATCTGGTAATGATCGGCCGAATCGCCAGATGGCTTTAAGACTCCAACCTGCCACTTGAGAGGTGCTCAGAAGTCAGGATCCATGACCGCTCAGCCGAGTTGTTCACATGCCCACATCTGCCGGTAGGCCACGGTCGATGACCGCCACACTCCCGGTGACGCTCCTATTACTTGTCAAGCCCATTTGGGAGGTTCGGTGTGGAAACAGCGGGCAGAACAGTGATGAGTCACTCGACGTCGAGGACAAGCTCTTATTAGGCCGCGCGTTTCGAAGAATCGGTGTCCCGAGCTGTGGGTCGGCGAGTCACTGGAGAGTCAGTCCATGGGGACGACAGATCTGGGGTGAGCCAGACCCACAGCCGAGGACTTAGCCGCGGGGCAAGTGGCGGGCGGTAGACCTCGCGGGCGACGTAGCGCTTCAGGATGCGGATGACCTCGGGCTTGGTGCGCCCTTCCTTCACCCGTCGTTCGAAATAGGCCGTGGTGTCGGGATCGTGGGCGATTCGGACCATCACGATGCGCCACAGGGCACTGTTGGCCTGACGGTCACCGCCCCGGTCCAACCGGTGGCGGGTCACTTTTCCCGAAGACGCCTGCAGTGGGGAGACACCGCAGAGGTGGGCCCAGGCGGCCTCCGAGCGGAGTCGCTCCGGGTTGTCGCCGGCGGTCACCAAGAGTGCAGCGGCGGTATCCGGACCCACCCCGAACAGAGCGAGCAGGTCGGGTGCGGCGGCGGCCACGAGGGGGTCGATCATCTCGTCGAGCTCGGTGATCTCGCGGTCCAGTGCTTGGATCCGGTGAGCCAACGAGGAAAGCGACGCCTTGGTGGCCGCAGTCACCGGATCGGTGGACTTGGTCGGCCGGAACTTCGCCCCTTCGGCGACCAGTGCGGGGACACTCAGTCCTTTCATGCGGCATCGGAGCTGGTCGGGAGCCGTAATGCCCAGATGACGCACCTGGGTGAGGGCCTTGACTTGGGCTTGTCGGGCAGAGCGCTTGGCCACCACCAGGACCCGGATGGCCTCGACGGCACCGTCGCGGGACTTTGCCTGGCCCTGGGCCCGACCCGACAGAGCGGCCCGGGCCGCCTCAATGGCGTCGAGGGGATCGGACTTTCCCTGGCGACGGCGTGCCTGTCGGTTGGGCCGATTCACCTCCACCACCTCGACACGCCGTCGGCGCAGGAACCGGGCCAGTCCCGACCCGTAGGAACCGGTCCCTTCCACACCCACCTTTCCGACTTCGCCGAATCCCTCGAGCCAGCCGAGCAGAGCTTTGTAACCGGCCGGGGTCGGCTCGAAGGGTTGGGATCCAAGCAGACCTCCCAATGGGTCGAGCGCGGCGGCAACATGGACGTCCAGGTGAGTGTCGACGCCACCGGTCACGGTGCGCACAGGTTCTACGATGGTCATGCCATCCCTTCCTTCCTTAGCGGTTGAGGGGTGGCACGGCCGTCCCCGATCGGAGTGACGGGCGGTCCGGCCTGTTGTCGCAGGTCGGTCCATCACCCCCTCTGGGACGGGACGTGCCGTATTCGTGCTGTTGCTGGAAGAGCCCGGCCGACGACATCTGAAGATGTCTCATAACTTCAAGTCAGGCCGAATCTCCCAGCGCTTCCGAACCTATTGGAGACCAACACCAACGCGGTGGACCCTCCAGGACGACAAGAACATCATCACTGTTCTGGGGCATCCGGGGAGCAATGGAGCGGCAACGCGTTATTGGGGCAGTCTGCGACTTCTGGCGTGTCCTCGGCAGGAGAGCTGGATCGGCACTTCCTCGTCCGGTCCACGCATGAACTTCGGTCCGATCCCCGCCGACCAACCTTCATCCCGCCACCGCAAACAGATGCCACTCGCCCGGGACCCCCTTTAGTTCGTGCTCTCCCCGGTCCTCAAACTCGATGCCAGACCCGGCCACCAAATCCTTCACGGTTGACGAAACCACAACCTCTCGGGCACCTGCGATGGCAGACACTCGCTGCCCGAGGTGAACGGCGATCCCGCCAATGTCGGCGCCTCGGCGTTCGATCTCTCCGGTGTGCAGCCCGGCTCGGATATCAAGCCCGAGTCGGGCGCCTCCTTCCCGAATGGCAAGCGCAGCCTTGATTGCCCGGGCGGGGCCGTCGAAGGTCGCTAGGAAGCCATCCCCGGTGGCTTTGATTTCTTGACCTGCGAAGCGTGTCAGCTGTCGGCGAACCATGGCGTCGTGTGCGTTCAACAGCTCTCCCCAAGATCGGTCCCCCGAACGCGCGGCCAACGCAGTCGATTCCACAATGTCGGTGAACAGAACCGTGGCCAGGACCCGGTCGTCGTCGGGCTCGATCCGCTCTCCGATCAGGAACTCCTGGATCTCACCCAGCACTGCCTCGGCATCTTGCTCCCAGGGATAGTGGTCGGTGCCTTCCAGCTCCACGAGTCGCGCACCGGAAATCTTTGCCGCGGCATAGCGACCGTAGTTGACGTTGACCCAGGTCTCGTCGATGCGGTGCAAGACCAACGTGGGGACCCGGATAGTTGCCAACACGGGACGGATGTCGATCTCGGTGTTGATGTTGAGCAGGGCGACGGCCATGGCAGGGCTGCAAGCTGCTCGGAAGTAACGCCCGTACCACTCCATGGCCGTTTGGTTCCCGGTCAAGCTGGGGGTGACGAACTCGACTCCGCTTCCGTATGGAGTTCCCCAAGTCTCGGCCATGGTTTCCTTCACCAGATCCCAGACTTCCCATGACCATGCCCAAGGACATTCATCATCGGCCACACCGACGATGAATGGGCTGAACATGACTAACGCCGAGGTGCGTTCCGGGTAGGTTGCAGCAAAGACGGCACACGTAGCTGCGCCCTCTGAGCCTCCGAACAACGCTGCCTGCTCAATACCGGCAGCGTCCATGACCGCCCGAATGTCATCCGTTCGGTCCTCCATCGTCGGCACACCCACTATCGGGTCCGAAGAGCCGGTGCCGCGCTTGTCGAACAGCACCAGGCGGCAGAACGAGGACAGGCGTTCATAGAACCGGGCAATGGTCGGGTTGCTCCAGGAGAACTCAGCGTGGGAGCACCAACTGTTGGCGAAGACAACGTCAAATGGACCCTCACCGAACACTTCGTATGCGACGTGGACTCCGTCGCGAGTCTTGGCGTAGCGAGTTTCGGGTACCTCGGACACCGCCACAGTCTGTCAACGATCGCCATTCGGTGCTCGATTAGACATTGCGCCCAAAACCGCTTCTCCGAAGAGCCGCAGGGCGGCATTCGCGAGCATTGGGTCGATTTGACCGAGGAAACGTCGTGCGTCGGTAATACGCACCTTCAGCGACGCCCACCGAGGTGTCCCACTTTGACGGCGGAATATCCAAGTGGGGCATGACCTCGAAGTGCCGATGAGTGACAGTTCGCGATCGGCAAGCACCCGTCCGTCGATAGCGCCGCCCGTAGGGCGGCTAGTCGAGCCTTAGGTCCAGCGATCAGATGTTCGCCGCTCAGGCAGCCGGTGGCGGCTCAATGGAGTGCTCCGGACAGTGGACTTCGCCGCGGACCATGATCCAACCTTCCAGCGCTTCGGCTCGTTGTTCGCGGCTCGTTCTCGGGTCGAGGCCAACTGTGTAATTGCACTCCTCAGTCTCACAGCGGAGAACATGCAGGCCGGTGAACGTTCGCGTGCCGTCATGCCCCATGTAGTGACACTCGGCACGACAGCAGCACATCTTGAGTTAGGCGCCCGATAGCTCCTTAGACCAGGGAAAACGACAGTTTGTGAGGCGACGACGATGGGTCCCGCTGGTCGATCATGGTTTGGTGCTTCCCGTTGCGATGGCGGAGTCTCCCCTGGGACTTGATCCACACGCACGAATGTGCCGGTGGAGGGCATTCAATAAGCGTTCCCGTCCGGGTCGACGTGGGAACCTTCTCGCTTGCCGTAGTCCTCGTCCACGGGGCCAGTGAGCTCGATTCCTGCCTTGCGCCATTCCTCTGCTAGCTGGGCAGCGTCATCGCAATGGATATAGAGCTTGCCGGGGGCCGACTTACCCTCCAGAGTGAGGGTGGATGGTCAGGTCTCGATCGCGGTGGGCGAAGGCGTAGGTCTGGTCTCGTCATGGTGGCTGATTTCGAATCCCATTTTTGCGTAGTGGTCCGTGGCCCGAGGAACGTCGGTCACCGTGAAGATCGGCTCAAATCCCACAGGCATCCACCCGCCGCCGTCCCCCATGATCTGCCTATCCCGCTTCCGGTTCAACCAATCGAGACAGTCGTAACAGACCCGTATCTCTTTGTGATCGTGGAGCTGGACAGTTTCACGCGTCTCGCCGCAGCATGAGCAGGTGGTAGTTGCCATGCCTTCAAGCGTAGCTAAGTGGGGTGGCCCCGCCCCGAGGACCCATCAGCTTGGGTGATCAGTCAGCGCTACCGAGGCCGGGGGTGTGATCCACAAGCCGATCCGTAGCCGGGACCAATGGATGTCCGAAGCGTTCAATCTTGGCCAAGGACGGTTGGCTACCGTTACCATCATGAATCTGCGTCCCGCCTTGATCGAACTGGTCGTCTCCGACATGGCAGCCACCCTCGCGTTCTACCGCCAGTTAGGCCTGGATATACCCAAGACGGCCGATGCTGAGCCCCACGTGGACGTCGAACTCGCCGGAGGGATGCGACTGGCCTGGGATACCGAGGACATCATTCGGTCCTTCGATCCAGGGTGGTCACCCCCCATGGAAGGCGGGCACCGAGCCAATCTCGCTTTCGCCTGTGGGAGCCCGGCTGAGGTCGACGCCGCCTGGACCGAACTCACTGAAGCCGGCTACGAGGGCCACCTCGAGCCGTGGGATGCGTTCTGGGGTATGCGCTATGCCGTTGTCCACGACCCCGACGGCCGGCCGGTCGACCTGTTCGCTCCGCTGCCCTCCGCGTAGGAATTGGCAAGCAATCCTCGGGGCGTCGTGCCGGCCAAGGCACGCACCTCCCGGGAGAGGTGCGCCTGGTCGGCATACCCGCCAGCGGCTGCCACTTGGGCCAGAGGCACACCGCAGCGGACTTCTTCGAGCGCCCGCTGGAACCGCATTATCCGAGACAAATGCCTCGGTCCATAACCGAAGGCCGGGAGGCATCGTCGGTGTAGTTGGCGGGGGCTGATGCATAGCCGTTCGGCCATCACGGCGATTGGCGTCCCCGCCGTTGCCATGGCCAGGACACGCGGTCCGAGCGGATCCTGATCGCAGCGAGCAGCGCGCTTGACCACCCACGCTTCCAACACCGCGGCAGGGTCTGCCTCGACCCGCTCGGTCAGCACCCGGACCTGGCGACCAGACCACAGCTCGTCGAGGTTCGCCGTCCGATCCAGCAACTCATCCGCCGGTACACCCAGCAGCGTCGGGCCTAGCCCACCCGAGAAGCGAAGTGCGACATAGGTGGTACCTGCCAGACCCCGGTGCCAACGAGCGGCCGTGTCCGGGCCGGCGACGAACAGACGGTTGCCGTCCCACAGCAGGTCCAAGCAACCGTCCGGCATGATGGGTGTGCCCACGGGGGCGCTGTCGAGCTTGCGCTTCCAAAGCACGGCGCCAACTACGGGCGTGGCTCGCTCCTGATACTTCACCGTGCGATCGTATCGCCAGAGGGTCACCATTCCCTTATGACGATCCGTCAACGGAAATGAGGCCAAAACTGCAGAATCTAACTATGGTCACGAAATGACCGATGCGAGTTTGGACTTTGCAAGCCTGAATGCACTCTTCATCAACACGACCTTGACCCGATCACCAGGAGTGAGTCACACCCAGCGTCTGGTCGACGTGAGCGCGGCCATCATGGCCAAGCAGGGGGTCGCCGTCGAGCAGTTCCGCTCCGTCGACCATCCGATTGCCACAGGCGTGTTTCCGGATATGCGGGAGCACGGATGGTCGGAAGATGCATGGCCGGATCTGTTCGAACACGTGCAAGCGGCCAATATCTTGGTCATCGCAGGGCCGATCTGGTTGGGTGACAACAGCAGCGAGACCAAAAAGATCATTGAACGGCTGTATGCCCATTCGGGCGAGCTGAACGACAAGGGTCAGTGGCTTTATTACGGCAAAGTTGGAGGTTGCCTGATTACGGGCAACGAGGACGGCATCAAACATTGTGCTTCCAACGTGCTGTACAGCCTTCAACACATCGGCTACTCAGTGGCACCCCAGTCGGACGCCGGGTGGATCGGTGAGGCGGGGCCTGGCCCCAGCTACGGCGATGTTCTGGAGGATGGCACGCGTGTTGGCGTGAACAATGAGTTCACCAACCGCAACACGACATTCATGACGTGGAACTTGCTTCACCTAGCCAGGATGCTGAAGTCAGCCGGCGGGTTCCCGGCATACGGCAACCAGCGAAGCGAATGGGACGCGGGAGCGCGCTTCGATTTCCAGAACCCCGAATACAGGTCGTGAGATTCCGAGCTTTCCTAACGAACTCTAGTTGGCGACGGGTATTCGATCGCTTGCCAGACTGTTCGTAATTCGCTGCGACTTCGGCCTTGCACCGGTCAGATGAAATAGCCGCCCGTAGGTGGATCCCCATAAAGGAGCCGGACAGACCAGCGTTGGCCGACCTCACAGAGAGGCGAGGTATCGATCTGGGCGCTCGAAACCTATACGAGATCTAGGGTGTTCGTCCCCAAGACGGTACCGCCTCTCGCTCCTGATCGAGGAAGCAGTCGGCAGCAAACGCTCCAACCCCTCCCGGTGCGGCTGAAAATGCTTGACCTCTTGTCCGGCGCTTGAAATAGTGGGCGTTCCGTCTGGCATGGATGCCAATTGGGCAGACCTCCTGCTCACGGAGACAGGAGGTCGGGGCACATGGCCAACGTGCGGAACCGGGCGAGACATCGGGTTACCTGGCGAATAGCCGCGGGGCTTTCCGTGGCCATTGCCGCGCTTTCGCCGGCCGTTGTTGCCGGCGCCAACCCATCGGCAAGGACGCTTCTGCCGGCGTCGAAGTCGATCATCCCGAGCGGGGCCCAGGTTGAGGGCCCAACTGCGACCTCCACCCAGGTCCGGGTGGACGTCGCACTCAAAATCCCCGACTCTGCTTCTCTCCAGGCATTCGTGACTGCAGTCAGTACGCCCGGGTCTCCCCAGTTCCGCCAGTACTTGGCGAATGGTCAATTCGCCACGAGATTCGGCCCGAGTTCGGCGGCGATCGACTCGGTCCGATCGTGGCTCGCCGCCTCGAGTCTCTCCGTCGGAGCGACCACGAGTGACGGGCTGCTCGTCCCTGCGACCGGCACAGCAGCGGAGGTCGACGCCGCCTTCCAGACGACGATCTCGAACGTACGGCTCTCGACCGGAACCACTAGCTACGCCGCCCTCACCACCCCCTCTGTGCCGGCGTCGGTCGCCGGGGTAGTGAGTGGGGTCCTCGGACTCGACGACTACTCCCAACAACCTGCACCGGTCGATCCCGTGGCCGACGCGGGGCGGGCGACACCCGAATCACCTGCGACGCCGTCGGCGGCGCACGCTGCCCAAGCGATGACCTCCCCGGGCATCCCCGTGCCCTCCCCGTGCCCGGCGGCGGCGAACGCCATCAACAACCTCACCGGGAATCCGAGCTACACCCAAACGGCCATTGCCCGCCTCTACGGCTTCCCCGACCTCTACGACCAGGGCCGGCTCGGTTACGGCCAGACCGTCGCTCTCCTCGAGGTAGAGCCCTACACCGCGCACGAGATCCAGACCTTCGAGCAGTGCTACGGCCTCACCAACCCGGTGCGACAGGTGGTGGTCGACGGTGGGGGGGCTCCCACTCAAGTGGGCGAGGCGGCACTCGACATCGAGCAGGTGGCAGCCCTGGCCCCCGGGGCAAGCATCGTTGCCTACGACGGACCCGGAGTGACCAGCACCCTCACAGCCATCGCCGACGACGACTCTGCTGGATTGGTGAGCGCCAGCCTGGGTTTCTGCGAGGCGGGCGTGACGCCGGCCCAGTTCGCCAGTGAGTCAGTCGTGCTCGACCAGCTGGCGGCGCAGGGCCAGACGGTTGTCGTCGCCTCAGGCGACAGTGGTTCGGAGGCGTGCTCTACCGCCGGTGGGAATCCTGAGCTCGGGGTGAACGATCCCACCAGCCAACCCGATGTCCTGGCAGCGGGCGGCACCATGCTGCCGCCCCCCTCGGCGAACCAGCCGACCACAAGTGAGCAGACGGTCTGGAACAATTGCTTGGGGCGGGGGCCGGCGTGCGCGACAACCATCGACGGTGGCGCGGGCGGAGGCGGAATCTCCTCGCACTTCAGCATGCCGTCCTGGCAGCAAGCGGCTGGGCACGGGACGATCAACTCGTACTCGTCCGGCACGCCGTGCGGCGCTCCAAGCGGTTCGTACTGCCGGGAGGTCCCCGACGTCTCGGCCTATGCCGACCAGCGTGTCGGTTACTCGATCTATCTCGACCCCCTGTACGTAGAAACCCCGAACGGATTGGTGCCGTTTTTCCCGGGTGGCTGGACGGCCGACGCCGGGACCAGCGCCGCGGCACCGCTGTGGGCCGCGCTCCTCACCGACATCAACCAGGGTTGCGCCTCGACTGTGGGCATGGTGGACCCCGCCCTCTATCGCCTCGGGGCGACTGGGTCGCATGCCTTCACCGACATCACGTCGGGGAACAACGACTACACCGACACCCAAGGTGGCGACTATCCGGCTACCCCCGGTTACGACCTGGCGACGGGCTGGGGGACGCCGAACGCCGGACCCCTGGCCACCGGGCTCCAGGCCGCTGGGGGCTGCCCTTCGCTCACCGGGCTGTCCACCCACTTCTCGCCGACAACCGGTGGCGGCACCCTCGTCATCTCCGGGAGCGACCTCGCCGGCGCCAGGTCCGTGGCCATCGACTCGGTTCCCGCCGTAATCCTGAGCGACTCGGCGAGTTCTGTAATGGTTACGATCCCTCCGTCCTCGCCAAGAGCAGGCAACGTCACGGTCACCACGCCGAACGGCACCACGGCCACCACGCCGTTCACCCGGTTTACCTATGGACAGGGTTACCGGGAGGTCGCCTCCGACGGCGGGGTGTTCAGCTTCGGCGACGCCCAGTTCTTTGGCTCCATGGGTGGCCAGCACCTCAACGCACCGGTGGTGGGCGTGGCCGCCACCCCCGACGGGAAGGGCTATTGGGAGGTCGCCTCCGACGGCGGGGTGTTCAGCTTCGGCGACGCCCAGTTCTTCGGCTCCATGGGTGGCCAGCACCTCAACGCACCGGTGGTGGGCGTGGCCGCCACCCCCGACGGGAAGGGCTATTGGGAGGTCGCCTCCGACGGCGGGGTGTTCAGCTTCGGCGACGCCCAGTTCTTCGGCTCCATGGGTGGCCAGCACCTCAACGCACCGGTGGTGGGCGTGGCTGCCACCCCCGACGGGAAGGGCTATTGGGAGGTCGCCTCCGACGGCGGGGTGTTCAGCTTCGGCGACGCCCAGTTCTTCGGCTCCATGGGTGGCCAGCACCTCAACGCACCGGTGGTGGGCGTGGCCGCCACCCCCGACGGGAAGGGCTATTGGGAGGTCGCCTCCGACGGCGGGGTGTTCAGCTTCGGCGACGCCCAGTTCTTCGGCTCCATGGGTGGCCAGCACCTCAACGCACCGGTGGTGGGCGTGGCCGCCACCCCCGACGGGAAGGGCTATTGGGAGGTCGCCTCCGACGGCGGGGTGTTCAGCTTCGGCGACGCCCAGTTCTTTGGCTCCATGGGTGGCCAGCACCTCAACGCACCGGTGGTGGGCGTGGCTGCCACCGCGGGGTGACCCACAGCGGTCGAAAGGCGCATCGTCGTCCCTAGCGCTCCCTTCTTACCATCAAGCCGTCCTCCTCATTGGGTGCCTGCAAGGAAAATGAACACTTACTGGCTCGATCCGTCGCCATGACCGATGGCGGTGAGTCGGTTCCCGCAGGGGGATCGTCATCCGCAGATGGAGTTAGACGGTGCGAAGCGCGTCAGTAGGAGGCATCCGAGCCGCCCGGAGGGCGGGGAGCAGTCCCGCGACTGCACCGATGAGAACGGCTGCGCCGAGCCCACCGGCCCACGCCAGTGCTGGGATTACGATGGCCCAACCCTTGCTCGAGGCGTAGATCGCCGTCGCCAGGGTGCCGAGACCCACTCCGACCGCTCCCCCGAGCAGCGCGAGCAGGATTGCCTCGGCCAGGAATTGGGTGCGAATATTGCCCTTGGTGGCCCCGAGGGCACGACGCAGGCCGATCTCGCTGCGACGCTCAAGGACCGAGATGACCATGATGTTGGCGACGCCGACGGCCCCGACCAGCAGAGCCACGGCCCCCAAGCCGAGGAAAAGCCCGTTGAGCGCACTCTGGGCGTCGGCCCGGGCCACCAGGGCGGCCGAGGGCTGGCTCAGGTCGACCTGATTGGGAGCCTCCGGGTTGGCTGTTGCCGCCAGCACGCTCTGCACGGCGGCGGTCTCGTCGGTCTGGGATCGAACGTAGATGGTCGACGGGTGGCCGTCCAAGCCAAGGTAGGCCTCGGCGGCCGGAAATCCGACGAGAACCGAGGTGTCGATCTCCGGGGTCAACGGCGCCGCGTTCAGGATCCCGACGACATAGAACCATTGGCCGCCGACCCAGATGCGTTCGCCGGAATAGACGCCGTCGATCCCGAGAAACTGGGCGGCAGCGGCGCCGAGGACGGCCACCGGCTCCTTGGCGGTGGCGGCGTTGAGAAAGCGGCCCTGGGCCACGGAGGTGCCGACGGCATGGAGGAGCCCGAGGCTGGCGGCATCGACGCTCAGCGCGTTGGTGTCGACGGTCGGGATCGAGCGGGCTCCGGTAGGCGTTGGCAGTGGTCGCACCGGTGTACTGGACATCGGTCACGGGGCCGATCCGACCGATCATCGCCGGTGCGGCTTTGGGGAGCTCAGCCGTCTGGCCAAACAAGCTCTGCCCGTTGGTGACGGTGAGCAAGTTGGTTCCCAGTCGGTCGATCTCGGCGAGCAACCCGGCCTGAGACGACGCCGACAGGCCGAGCACGGCCACGATGGCGGCGACTCCGATGGCAATGCCCAGGGCCGACAGCGCCGCCCGCAACTTGCGGGTGCGCAGCCCGATGCTGGCCACACGAGCCAGATCTCCCGATCGCAGGGTCGCTGGGGACAGCATCGTCGTTGTGCTCATCCGCCTACCTTCCCGCCTCGTCCCGAAGAGGTGGCCGGTGGCGAGGTCCGGGGAGGACGGAGCCATCGGCGCCATCATCGACGGTGTAATCCTTGACGAGAGCGATCATGAGCCGCGACATGGCCACGAGCCCGATGCCGGCAACGAAAGCGACTGCGCCGACAATGACGGCGAAGGAAGAGCAAGCGGTTCGGATTTTCGCGCTTCGCTCGGTTGCCCGGGCCGGCATAAGTCGATCGTTGGCCCAGGCCGAAGGCGCCAGGGCTCTGTCGGCGTAGCGCCTCACGCCGTCTCCCGACCGGAGGACAGTCGGCCACCGACCCCACCGGACCTCCCAGTGTCGACGACGATCCTTCCGTCGAGCATCTCGACCCGGCGGGGCAGCCGAGCGGCGAGGTCGCGGTCGTGAGTGATGACGATGATGGTGGCGCCGGCGGCGTTGAGCTCCTCCATGAGGGCCAGAATGGCCTGACCGGTGGCACTGTCGAGATTTCCGGTCGGTTCGTCCGCCAATACGATCGATGGCTCACCGACCAGGGCGCGGGCGATGGCCACTCGCTGGCGCTCGCCGCCCGACAACTGGGTCGGCCGGGCATGAGCCCGATGGGCGAGGCCCACCCGGGCCAGTGATTGCCGTGCCTTCTGGCGTCGCTCGGCGATCCCCACGCCGGCATAGAGAAGACCGTCGGCAACATTCTCGAGAGCGGTGGCGTGCTCGGCCAGAAAGAACTGCTGGAAGACGAAGCCGATGCGAGTGGCCCGCACGGCGGCGAGCTCGCGATCGCTGAGGCGGGCGACGTCGAGACCGGTGATGCGCACGGTGCCCGAGGTCGGCCGATCCAACGTGCCCATGAGGTGCAGGAGAGTCGACTTGCCCGAACCCGACGGTCCGACCACACCGACCAGCTCACCCTGGCGGACGGTGAAGCTGACCCCGGCCAGAGCGACGACGGGTGGCTCGGTGTCGTAGCGCTTGGTCACCGATTCGAGCTCGAGAACCGGTGGGGCTCCGCCATGGTTCCAACCCGGCCCGTCGAGGTCGCCTGCCGATGCCGCCGGGCTTCCATCGACTGTTGTGTCGACGCTCATGTGTTGGGGACCACCACGCGTCTGACCAGCCGCAAGCCCCGGTCCGGTCACCTGCACCATGCCGTCGGCGTCGTCGAAAAGGCCGAGGGTGACGGCCACGAGATGGTGGGCACCCGAGCTCGAGACCACCTCGACGGCGTAGCCGCCGGTGGCCAGGGCCAGCAGCGCGTCGACGGGGACGACGAGGGCGCTCGGAACGCTGCCCGTGGTGATGGCCACCTCGACCGGTGCCTGGTCGAGGTGGCCCGTGGCTGCCTCATCGGTGGGCGTGACGAGAACGGTGATGGTGGGACTGCCACCCCCCGAGGCCGAGGATGAGGAGGTGGCCACCGTGCCTACTGAGGAGACGACCCCGGGCGTCGTCTGGTTGTTGGGCAGGGTGATGGTCACCTTGTTCCCCACGGCG
The DNA here is from genome assembly GCA_963734395.1 of uncultured Acidimicrobiaceae bacterium. GTDB lineage: Bacteria > Actinomycetota > Acidimicrobiia > Acidimicrobiales > RAAP-2 > Bog-756. The sequence goes on from CAVTGY010000007.1 coordinate 765,124, forward strand.
ACCTCGGACTGCTGATCGGCATCGAGGTCGATGGTCACCAGTCGGGCCGTCGAGCTGGCCGAGAGTATGGTCGATCCCGGCTGGGCGGGCGCGCCCAAGGTGACCGTCCCCACTACCGCGGTGATGCGGGCGGCAGTGGGCAGGAAGACGACCTGGCCCAGGGTAAGCGTGCCGTTCTGGGTCATCCCGAGCGCGGACTGGAGCGCCTCCACCCCGATCTTGGTCCAGTAGCCGAACTCGTCCGACGTCGGGTCGAGGTCGGCGCTGCTCACATAACCCAGGGCCACGAGATCGGCGTTGAGCTCTCTGGACGTCGGGCCCGGTGACGTCAGAGGCTGAGGCCCCCTCGGAAAGGGTGCGGTAGGCGGGGGTCGAGCCGTAGAGGAGGGCGACGGGGCTGCCATTCACCTGGTAGAGGACTTGGCCCTGTGTGACGACCTGACCGACGGCGGGCAAGGCGGTGATCGTGCCCTGGGCCTGGTTCACGATCGAGTAGCTTCCCGCATAGCCCAAGGTGGCACTCACGTCGGTCTGCGACGTCAACGGTTGCTGGGCGACTGCATAGAGCGAGGTCGGATATGCGTTGTCAACGGCGCCGGCACTTGTTGGGCTCGAGCCCCCGAAGGGGTCGGTGACGGCGAGCACGACGGCGGCGACGACCACTACGGCGACGGTGGCGACGATCCAGCGACGGCCCCGGTGTCGCGCGTGACCGAGCTCCGGGATGAGGGGCTCGACGGCCAGCGTCTCCTCCGTGGTCTGGCTCATCGGGCGCCCGCACTAGAGGAGGTCTGGCCGACCAGCGGGCATGTCCTTAGCACACGCCTTCTGGGCTGTCTGGAACAGCGGCGACTGCGGATTGAGATCGCTTCCGGCGCTACCGTTGATCTTGATCGAGATCGCTCCCCCTCGGGCGCTCGGGTCGGGGAAGTCGGTGATGCCATGGGCCCGCATGCACTGGGACATCTTGAGTGCGGCGGCCAGGGCCTGGGCCTGCTGGGCCGGTGTCGGTTGTTTTCCTCCGTTCGGCATCAGCTTCTGACAGGCCTGTTGAGCCGACTGGAACTGCGGCGATTGCGGGTTGATCCCGTCACTGGAGCCGATGTCGATCTGGCCCTGGCTGTTGGGGTCGGGGAAGTTGGGCACCCCGTGGGACCGCATGCACGAGGAGAAGGCCAGCCTGCTCGAAGCACTCGAGCCGGATCCCCCGCTGATCACCATTCCCGACGCGCTTCCCGGACCTGCCGTGCCGCCGGAGGTCGCGGCTCCGCTCGGATCCGACGACGAGGAGCCGTGGTCGGCCGAGTTCGCGCTCGTCCCGAGGCTGGCGACGCCTGGACTGGCACTGCCGCTGGAGCAAGCCGCCGCCAAGAGAGCGGTGGTCACGAGGACGGCGACGACGGCGCCGGAGCGCCGCAGCCGGGGTCGTCCTCGTGGCTCGGATCGGTCAGTGTCGATGGCGACGTTGTGCATGGGTCCTGCCTTTGCCTCGAACGAGATGCTGCTTTACCTGCCGTTGTACGACACCTGCGGTTTCGGGACGGTTTCAGTCGACGCCGATTTGCCCCCTCATCCATAAGCATTTGATAAGAGTGGTCGAAACTCACCCGACCCGTGCCTAGGGGGTGAAACCTTTCCGCAACCCCGCGTGCGGCATGCTCATGGGAGCGGCCACTCGGCTGTGATTGCGCCGACGCGCACGGAAGAGCCTTGGCACCAGGTTCGGAGGGAGACAATGTGCGGATACTCGTGATCGAGGATGACGCGGAGATGGCGGGGGCCGTCGGCGTCGGACTCCGTCGGGAGGGGATGAACGTCGACGTCGTCCTAGAGGGTGCCGTCGGGCTCACCCGAGCTTTGGAGGGAGACTATGACGTCATCGTGCTCGACCGTGACCTTCCCGGGCTGCACGGCGACGAGATCTGCTCCCAACTGGTGGAAGCCAGCTGCCGGAGCCGGGTCCTGATGCTGACCGCCGCCGCCACCATGGACGACCTGGTCGACGGACTCGGACTGGGCGCGGACGACTATCTGACCAAGCCGTTCGACTTCCCGGTGCTCGTGGCACGAATCGGCGCCCTCTTCCGCCGATCGCAACCGGCCATCCCCCCCGTCCTGCGGCGACGTGACATCGAAGTGGACGCGGCCCAACGTCGCGCCTCTCGAGGTGGGCGCTCACTCCATCTCTCACCCAAGGAGTTCGACGTCCTCCACCTCTTGCTGGCTTCGGGAGGCCGGACGTTACCTGCCGAGGAGCTGCTCGAGCGGGTCTGGGACGTGGCGGCAGACCCGTTCACCAATGCCGTCAAGGTCACCATGAGCCGGCTCCGCACCAAGCTCGGCGATCCTCCTGTGATCGAGACGGTGGCCAAGGCCGGATACCGGATTTGAGAATGGCCATGACCGACCGGATCAGGAACGCCGCCCAACCATCCCTTGGGCTCCGGCGTACGATTCGCCTCCGTCTGACGATTATCTATGGAGGGCTCTTCATTCTCTCGGGAGCAGCAGTGCTCGCCATCACCTACGTCTTGGTCCGAGACTCGACGGGGACAGGCAGCGTCACGATCAGCCATGGCCCTGGCGGAGTGAGCGTACACGGGACCTTTGTGGGCGGTGGCCCCCTACCGCCCAAGTCCGGGGTAGTCCAGGTCACGGGGGACAGGCCTCTCACCCTCAAGCAGGCAACCGCCCAGGCCCACCAACTCCAGATGCAGGCCGCCCAGATAACTGCCAACGAACTGCACCAGCTCCTGATCAGATCCGGCATCGCACTAGCCATCATGGCCGTCGTCTCCATCGCTCTTGGCTGGCTGATTGCCGGACGCGTCCTTCGTCCCCTCCGCACAATGACCACGGCGGTCAGGGACATTTCGGCTACCAACTTGCACCGACGGCTCGATCTCGACGGTCCCGACGACGAGCTCAAGGAGCTTGGCGACACCTTCGACGACCTGCTGGCACGGCTGGACAAGTCGTTTCAGTCGCAGCGACAGTTCGTCTCCAACGCCTCGCACGAGCTGCGGACCCCGCTCGCCCGTCAGCGAACTGTCGTACAGGTGGCCTTGGCCGATCCCCACGCCACCGTCAACACGCTCAGAGACGCACACGAGAGCGTTCTCGCATCCGGAGAGGAGGAGGAGCGATTGGTCGAAGCGCTTCTGACCCTAACCAGGGGGCAGGCGGGACTCGACCGGCGTGAGGTCCTCGATCTGGCCACGGTCACCGAGCTCGTCCTCCTCACCTGCACAGCAGAGGCTGAGCTTCGAGGGATCGGGGTCTTCTCGACACTGCGGGCGGCCCCGGCTATGGGTGACGGACGGCTGGTCGAACGGCTGGTGGCCAACCTGATGGACAACGCCCTCCGTCACAACGTCGAGCATGGGCGGATCGATGTCTCCACTGAACGCCGTGACGGTCAAGCCGTTGTCTCGGTGGTCAACACCGGGCCGGTGGTACCTCCGACGGAGCTGGACCGGATCCTGCTGCCCTTCCAACGGATGGGGTCAGATCGCACCGGTCAACGAGAGGGTTCGGGTCTGGGCCTTTCGATCGTCCTGGCCATCGCCGAGGCCCACGACGCTCGGTTGAGAATTCGATCCAATTCCGATGGCGGACTCGACGTCGAGGTGGCCTTCCCGCTGGCCGGACGGCGGCCGACCAGCGAAAACGGCCGAGTCGGTTGAGAGCGTCGACCGCTGGACGATCCACGAACGAGACGCACTATCCAGATTCGCTCCGCTGGTCGTCCATGCTCATCGGCTGGAGCAACCGACGGGTGCTGTAGTCGACCGCCTATTCGCGCTTGGCGTCCGCCAACGGTTCTCCCTCTGGGACGTAGAAGCTCTTCCGATCTGTCCGGTCAGCGATCGACTACCGGGAGTTGTCGAAGAACGTGACAAGGACGAACCGCCGATTTTGTACTCCAGTCTCGCCCATCAACAGTTTCTTGATCCGACCCCGGGCCTCGTCCGCCCCTCAGGTAAGCGTTTTATGCACTGGTCGCCGTGCCACCGGTTACGTCGTATCCGGTGTCCTCGCCCTCCTGTACCGGGTGGCGAAACGGTCCGCGGGGTCTGCCCATTGCCAGGGCTTGACCGCTCGGTCTACAATCCGGGTCACACGGTGCGAATCCGTGCTGTGCGGTGACAGTCCGCAACTTTCGCCGCTGGCGGAACGACCCGGTGCAATCCCGGGACCACCGGTGACAGTCCGCCAACGATGGCGCTACGGCGCCCTGGCTTGAGCGAACTGGAGGACTGTCATGTTCAATGGCCGTATCAGCGAGGTCGGCACTCTGGTCGAGGTCGGCCCACGCCTGGTGGTTCGAGCCCCCAAGACAGTCGGAAGCCTGGCTGTTGGCGGCTCGGTGTGCGTGAGCGGGACCTGTCTGTCAGCGGTGGAGATCGGTGACGACTGGTTTGCTGCCGACGTGTCAGAAGAGACCGCGCGTCGCAGCACCCTCGGCCAGCGCACAGTCGGGTGTGGAGTCAACCTCGAGCTGCCGCTCCGGGTCGGTGACTCCCTGGACGGGCACCTGGTCCAGGGACACACCGATGCGATCGGCAAGGTCACCGCAGTCGACGAGGACGCCGCTGGTGGCCGCCGGGTTTGGATTCGCCCACCGCGGCGGTTCATGGACGAGGTGGTGGCCAAGGGCTCCATTGCCGTTGACGGAGTGAGCCTGACCACGGCCGACACCCTCCAGGACCGCTTCTCGGTGGCGCTGATCCCGATCACCCTGCGGGAGACCACCCTCGGATTGATCCAGGTCGACAGCCGGGTCAACCTGGAGTCTGACCTGTTCGTGAAGTCGGCCCGGGAGCTGCACGCGGAGGCGCACCTGGTAGCGAGCCGGTCGTTTGCCGCCCTGCCCTGGGCCGGGGAGCTGAGGGGGGTGGCCGGGGTGGAGAAGACCGCCACCCAGGTCGCTGCCGGCGGTGCGGTCATTATCCACGATCCCAACCGTGAGGCCGAGGCCGATGTCGTGTTCGCCGGCGCGGACCTTCGGCCCGAGTCGCTCGTGTTCTTGCTCACCCAAGTCTGCGGCCATACCACCGTGCCCTGTGACCTGGGGCGCTTGGAGCGCCTGGAGATCCCGCCAATGCCCGGGGGCGGTGACCGTCACGGGACTGCGTATCACGTCTCCGTTGACCTCGCCGCCGGGACCGGCACCGGGGTTTCGGCCTTCGACCGGGCAGCCACGGTGCGTCGGCTTGCAGACGAACGTGCCCGTCCCGAGGACTTCCTCCAGCCGGGCCACGTGTTCCCACTCGGCGGAATACCGGGTGGCCTGGCCGAGCGGCGCGGCCACACGGAGGCGTCCCTGGCGCTGTGTCGGGCGGCGGGCCTTCCGACCGTGGCGGTTATCTGCGAGGTGATGGCCCCGGACGGCCACATGCTGACCGATTCGGCGGTCGAGCGCTTCGCCCTGAGATGGGGCATCCCGATGATCTCGATCGACGAGCTGGCCGCACACCTCTAGGGCCCTAGAGCAATGATCCGCGCCATATATCGCTGGCAGCTCGATCCTGAGTGCGAGGGGGCCTTCGCGTCCTGGTGGCACCAGGGGACCGTCCGAATCCGATCATCCCAGCCCGGGGCGATGGGAAGCACGCTCCTCAGGACAGACTCCGACCCATGCCAGTGGGTGGCCATTGCCCGGTGGGAATCCGTCCAGGCGCTCACCACGTTCTGGAACGACTCCGGCGGACCTCAGTTTGAGGGAGCAGATCTCGTCTCCGTCGAGGTTCTCGAGGAAGTCGATCACCTGACACTCGAGCCTCAGTGACGTCAGCAAAACGGCGGCGGGACACCGGTTGTCTTTTGCGCTCCGGTAACTGACCCCCTAGCCGATCGTCTTAAGGACGCCTAGGCGGGCAACATGTGGCTTCACCCACCGGCACAGGTCAGGACGCAGCCGGAGCGACATCGGCACGAGTCTGCTGCCAGAGCACCGATGACAGGTCGTTACGAACCACGCGCAGCTGCTGATACCTCTCAAAGCCTCCGCCCCCGGGAATCTCATCGGCGTACACCGTGGCGCCGGGTCCAAAGGACGGATGTGCCGATCACGGTTCTTACCTGTTGCCAGTGGAATGACTCGCGCGCGGACCCTTCAATCGTCGGTCTGAACACGATTCGGCGGCGAGAGATGTGCAGGGTGCTGAGGTGAACTTCATGGTTGTTGCGATCCCGTTATGGGTATTAATAAAGGGCCGGGTCCGCGGGAGGGACAAACGCTTCTTAGCCCCGGGCCCGGCGTGAAGGCGTCGCAACGAAACGAGATCATCTTTTTGGACCACTGCCAGAAAGTGGGGGACCCGTGAGAAAGACCTGTATCGCCATTGTCCTGACCGTGATTGGGCTATCCGCTTTGAACGGCTCGGCGTCCGCAACCCCGCTTACTGGGAAGGTGAGACCCTATGTTGAGCTAGGCCACGGCACGATTGTCTCAACGGTTCAGAACGTCACTACGTCGACCGGGAAGGTGGTCGGCATACCGATCCGCAGGGGCACCACAAGTGGATCAGAGGTGGCGGCCAGTAGTCCACCACCATGTGGTCCTAACGCCGGTAGCCCGGTCACGGGATCGGTCACCACTACGGCCTCAAATGGAAACGAGTTGAACACTTCATTGAACGGAACAGTGTGCAAGTCGGCCTCGACTTCGTCGTACACCCGCTATCTATTGACCGCCACGGTCACGATCACTGGCGGGACAGGTCGGTTTACTGATGCCACGGGTGGCGGAAAACTCTATTCGACAGTCACCCTCTATCCGAACAGCGGAGGGTCACAAGGTCCGTTCACTTCTCTTGTCATCGGTGCCATTCGACTGGCCCGATAGCGGGTGATGGGGTCCGACGACTACCCTCCGCCCCTGTGGGGTTCGCACGGTGTTGGTGGGTAGGAGCGGGTGAGAAGCGGACGCGGGGATACTCGGGTCATCTCGGCCGGGCAAAATGGGGGTGCGGATTCCCAGGTGAACAACTCTTGCGCTTTACCTAACGCCCCACATCGGGAGGACCATGGCAACTAACACGGCAGTTTGCCCGGATGGTAAATCGAGGGCGTACACGGTGATAGGTGATACCGCGATTGTTGAGGTGCGAGGAAGTCAGATCCGAGGGACGATCGCCGAAGAGGATGGCATTACGAAGTTCCGACCGTTAGCCAGACATCCTGGCGCGCAACGCATGTGGTACCCGCCCGGGTCATAGTCCCGCTCATTGAAGGATCTCGGGACACCCTCCGTACACCGTACGGCCCTCTACCCCGGCAGGATTGGGGGGACTTTCCCCCAGGGTAGAAGGCGGGCCAAACCCGGGTAGAGAGGTGGAATCCCAGTCGGCGGGCCTGGTTGATTCGATGATATTGGGAGTGGTTGCTAGGTCAAACAAAGTCAGAACTGGGGGAAACCCGGGAGATACCCGAGGTCACCAGGTCGTGAGTGAACCCCTGGACATACGAACGTATGTTCGATACCGTCACCCCCATGCTGTACGAGGTCGATGTCACCATCACCAAGCCGCTAGACGACCGGATGCGGCGGTTCCTCGACGCGGTGCAACACTCCGCGAACCGTGTGGTGCGATTCAGTGGGAATAGTCGGTCGATCAGGGTGACGGTCGAGGTGGCCGGGCTATGCCGGGAGGACGCGATCCGTGCGGCGGCGGGGGAAGTCGCGAGGATCTTTCCCGCGAGCAATGACGAGAGGTACGGCGAACCGCGAGAGAAGTAGTCGAATCAGGTACCAGGAAAGCATTGGTTGTAGCCAGTCAGATTCAGGTGACTCGCAACGCGACCGGAGGGGTCAGATAGGCCGGTGAGTGGGGTGTGGTTTCGGGAGCAACCTGGACGATCACTTGGTAGTTGCCAACCAACTCGGCCACCATGACTTCGGTAACGTCCGCGACCACGACGACTACGACCCCATCGCAGGGAACCATCGCAACGGTGCTTCCTGTCGGCGCGTGTTCCCAAACCTCTGGGGCTCCGAGTACCGGTCCCGCGTGGGTCCCGACTCAACTCGCCGGGGCCGTCCCTGCTACCGAAGTTGCCCAAGTCGAGTTCTACTCCATAGGCACAGAGACCATCCTGGGTCCCCGAGGATGGTCGTGCGCACAACTCACCGGTGCCGATGGTTCCGCCGCGATGGATGTGTACCCACCGGGTCAACCCAATCCCACAACGTCGGCATCTGAACCTGTCCCAGGGACCCAGATCATCGCCGCCACATTCGACTACACCGCACATATTCCCGGAGTTGACCTGGCATGTCCCTATTTCCCGAAGGTGGCCTCCGCGAGCGAACCGTGCCCGGGTCCCGTCCCATCCGGTGAGGAGGTCCACCAACTCACACCCGATGTGGTTACCATCACCGACCCAGCGGGAGTGAAGGGGGCACTTGACGGATCGGGAGGAACGATTGCCGTCACGGGCGTGATGATCGTTCCACAGGCACTAAATCTGGTCAATGGGGTCGAGATTGCCGAGGAGTCATGCAGTCTTTCCAACACCGCGCTCTGCCCCAGCATCCTCCAAGACTTTTTGGTGCGGCAGTTCCCGGTTCCCACCTACCCGCCAGCGTCTTGATCGTGAGTGCCGGGTGATGGGGTCGGGCCGACGCCCTCCGTCCCTTGTGGGGCCGGTCGGGTCATGGTAGGGAGCGACAGTGGGGGAGACATCAAGGTCATCCGCGTAGCCACGTCAAGAGAAGTGCGACCGACGTTCCAAACTTCGGCCGTCTTCGGCCGTGAGAGGTCGAAACACAGTGCAAAATGGCCCGAACTGTTGAGGGGTGAATCCCAGGTCAATCCCTGTAAGTGGCGGTCACAGGGTTGCTCCTTTCACCTTGCCAAGGTGAGGGTCGCGGGTTCGAATCCCGTGGTCCGCTCTCAATGAGCTTGACCCCATTCAGTGGAGCTGCAGCTCACGGCCGGGGGGATGGCTCTATTGGGCCTTCTGAGATGCGTTTGATCTTTCCGGGTACCACATCCGTACCACGTAGCGGCCCACATAGAAGGGCCGTGAAGCGTTGGCAGTGGCGCCGATTTTGGCCGTCCCTTGCATACGCACAGACAGATGAACAGCCAATTGGTTCGGCGGCTTTTCGTTTTTGTGGGGTTGTGGGGTTGTGGAGTTCTACACAACTTCTGCCTATGCGGGATGGGTAGGGCGCCAGGGCACGGGCCGGCCGGCACGCTGCGCTTTCGCAGGTCGAGATGGGATGGGCAGCGATGATGCGTTGCATAGTGCGTGCGCTGGGCGCGCCTATGTAGCTGCCCTACTCAGCCGGCCCTCAGCTTCGACCGGCCCATCACGCACGCAGCGATTTCGTTAGATAGCTGCGTCCAGTTAGGCGTGTCCGCGCCGGGAGCCGGCCCTGACCGCCGGACGCACCGTGGCGCCAACCTGTGTGGGGATGGCGATGAACAAGATCGTTGCGTATCCCAGGATCGCCACTCCGGTGGCGAGAGCCATGCCGAAGGAGGCGCCGTTGCCCGAGTGGCCGACGAACCTCGCCCCAGAGACCCACGCGGCAAAAATGGCCAATAGAGCAATGGATCCGATGATGATCAGAGTTGATTGGCGGATTAGTACGGCACGTACGACCACCGAGATTGCGGTGACGATCAGCAGGGTGCCCAGCAGGGCATGAAGAGTGAGGCCGACAGGACCGTGGGCCACCGCGCCTGCGAACGCGGCGAAGGTCGCCTTCCCGTGATCTGATGCGGGCAGGTTTGCGTAGAGGTTGGTCCAGATGCCAAGGCCGTATTCGAGGATCAGCATGACCGAGGCCGGCCAACACGTTGTTGCGCAACCCTCGAACTCTTGCGGTGACTCCGTCGTCGACCAACTGTTCGCTGGAAGAAGTCGTCATAACATGATCTTTCCGCGGGCGATGTCGAGGGTTACTGCGGTCATCGTCATGAGAGCGCTATCGATAAGGTCTGGGCGTGCCGTGACATCGCGTCCGTCGAGTCGGAACCGTTCGGGGCGGCCGGGCTCGAGGTTGAGCTTCAAGTTCCCGCCGCCTGGCGTAAGCAACAGGTCTCCGTCCTTGACGTAGCTGACTGGTTGCCGATGGGACCCTCCGCTGCGTCGCCCGGTGAGGTAGAGGAGCATGAACCGCTTGCTGATCGGCGTTGACAAGGGCAGGGTGAGGACTCGACTCATGGGCGGGTTGACGAGTCGCATCAACCTCGCTTGACGGCGCGGTCGACGAGACCGGTCAGTCATCGATTTCTCCGTTCTCATGGTTCTGTTCGTCTCGCTTTCGTCGCCGGCGGCATCGGCAGTGGTTTTCGGCATATGTGGGTTCAGACGAGGACGGAGCCGCCGGCAATGTCCAGGGTGGTCCCGCTGATCCACGACGAGTGATCCGAGGCCAGGAACAAGGCGGCGTGGGCAACGTCATCGGGCGTGCCGAGGCGCTGGATCGGATGGGTGTGGCGCAGCTGCTCTTGGATGGCTTCGGGTATTTGCTGCTTGATTGCGCTCGGTCAGGATCGTTTCGGGGGCGAGGCAGTTGACCCGGATACCATCGGGTCCTGCTTGGGCGGCCAGCTCCTTGGTGAGCACTTCGATACCGGCTTTGGCGGCGGCGTAGGCCAGTGGGGACTGGGGCGTCGGACGACGGGCGGCGGCCGAGGACATGGTGATGATGGTGCCGTGGTGGCGTTGTCTCATCCCGGGCAGGAAGGCCTTGATGGTCAGGAAGGTGGCGGTGAGGTTGGCGTCGACCGATCCTCGCCAGTCGGCTTCGGTGATGTCTTCGAGCGGCCCGGGCCGGACGGTGCTTCCGCCGGCGTTGGCGACCAGGATGTCTATGGGACCGAGACGTTGCTCGATCGAGTCTCGCATGGCTTCGATCTGCTCGTAGCGGGTGAGGTCGGCGATCGCCGCGAGGGCACGACCGCCGGATTTCTCGATGTCGGCGACCACGGTCCGCACCGCATCGGCGTCGCGACCATGGACGATGACGGCGGCGCCTCGCTCGGCGAAGAGTCTGGCGATGGCGGCCCCGATGCCGCGCGAGCTCCCGGTCACCAGCGCGACACGGCCGTCCAGCTCGGTCATCGTCCCTCCCTGTCTGCGTTCGTGGCGGCATAACTCTCGGCGGAGTCGGTTGGTCCTGGCATGGGTGGGGAGCCCTGGGTGCCGGCGATGAAGCTCATGTGGACGGCGGCCAACCGCAGTGCTTCCGAGTTGGACGCGATGACGAGCGTGGCCCGTAGCGCTTCGGGCAGGGGCTGGCCTTGATAGGTGCCACGGGCGTTGTTGCGGGCCGTGACAACGGCAACGTCGCCGTAGAGGCGAATCTGGATCTCTTCGAGACTGAACTGCTCGTAGGCCAGGCCTTGGCGATAGCGGTCCAGCCATGCGGGCCGGGGGAGGATGAATCCGAGTGGGCCGACACCAGAGAAGTCGTCGGTGAGGAGGGTCGCCAGCGTCTCGGTGTCTCCGGCGAGCTCGGCAGTGGTCCATTGCGAGAGGAAAGCGTGCAGGTGCTCTGACATCTGGGGGGTCTCCTTGGACGACGGCGCTCCCAAAAGCATAGGTATCGAAAGCTTAGAAGTCAAATGGTTAGAGGTCGATGGGTAGTGGTATCCTGACCGGGTGCCGCCTCCTGCCCAGCCACCGATCGGTCTTCACCTGGCCAGCGCGGCCCGGATCGTGCGGCGGGCCTTCGATGAGGCGCTCGCCGAGGCGGGAGGCTCTCTGCCGGTCTGGTTGGTGCTGCTCAACCTGAAGATTCGACGTCCCGCCAACCAGCGGGAGCTGGCCGAGGCGGTCGGGGTCAGGGAGGCCACGCTCACCCACCATCTCAATTCCATGGACGCCGAAGGGCTCATCACCCGGCAGCGCGACACCACCAACCGTCGGATTCATGTGGTGGAGCTGACCGATGCGGGTGAGGAGACGTTCCTTCGTCTGCGGACGGCGGCGGTGGCGTTCGACCAGCGGCTCCGAGCCGGCATCACCGAGAAGGAAGTGGCCAGCCTCGAAGGCCGTACTCGACCGTCTGGTCCGAAACGTGGCGGCCGACGACGAACCTCGCCAATGGGCCGGACTTCTGGAGGCCAACCCTTAGTCGACCCGAGGTGGCCCGTAGGTATCCGTGACCTTCGGGCACTGAACCCGATGTCGGGTTCGAAAGCGTTGTGATTCATTGTGGACCTGGTGGTCACCTTCCCGGTTTCATGCCTCTCAATTTTCCAAAATCGTCAGGCAGGTTCATGCCGTCATGAGGCATCAAAAACCGGCGTCGTCACCCCGATGAAGTGATTGGTCCCCAATCCAGAGGCACTGACCGTGCTTGGGGTCAGCCACACCCCGTAGGTATCGTCGAAGATCGTGTTGTGTGCGACAACGAAATTGTACGGAGTGGTATCTGACCAGATGAGGATGCCGGTCGTCTGGTCTGAGATCGGTGTCGAGTCGGTGCCATCGGCGAGATCAACATTGTTCTTGCCAATGAGGTTGTAGACGAACGTGTTGCCGTTGACGTAGGCGTTGGGTGCGTGGCTGTGGACCGAGATTCCCGAAAGTCCGTTCCCCTCGATGAAGTTGCCGGAGACAAGATTGTTGTAGGAGGCGGTGTAGCTCCCCGGAGCGAAGATCCCGATGCCTGCCCCGTACCCTTCAACTCCGTTGCCGATCGATACGTTGCCGATGATCTTGTTGTTGTAGTCGCCACCGAATGAAGGATCGGGTTGCCCGGTGACGGGGTTCAGTCCGAGGTTGTGACTCGGGATGGTGATACCGCAGTCCTTGGTGTTGTCGGCGACATAGTTGCCCTGCACAAGGTTGTCGTGGTTCGGTCCGAACTCGTCAGTGAGCAAAATCCCACCGGCATTGGCCACCGACTTGTTGTCGATCACCGTTGAGTTGGCGACGCTCAAGAGGTGGATTCCCTCACCACAATCGGAACCCCCATTCGGTGTACAAAACATATAGGGGGAGGCCGGATTGTTGAAGCCGAGGTCGTTACCCGTTACGTCATTGTGCGAGATCGTGACATTGGTGATCGGTGTACCTGTGTTTAGCGACATGCCTGCGACCGTGACTGCCACCGGATCTGGGTTGACGGCCAGGATCCCCTCGCCCTCGGCGCCCTCGACCGTGAACCCTGTGACGGTCACGTTGGAGGATTCGATCGTGACGCCGTTGTACGGGGCCTGACCGAGGATGGCGCCGGTGGAAGCACCAGGAAGTCCTGTGGCGTTGATCGTGGCATTCTGACCGATGAGTGTCAGCGCCTTGGTGATGACCACGTCTTCGGTATAGGTGCCGGGGCAAACGACCACCGTGTCTCCGGGATTGGCGGCCGTCACCGCCGAGTCGATGGTGGAGTACTGGGCCTGTCCACAATTCCATCCGTTGCCCCAGCCCCCATACCACGAATGACTGGGCTGATTCGATACAACCAAGGTCCGGGAGGAACCGCCACCCCCCTCGGTGTGGGCGGCTGCCGGGCCGGCCACGACTGCGACGGCTCCGGTCGCCAACACGACCGCGGCGACCGTTTGAATGAATCGAGATTTGATGTGCATGACACTCCTTGGGCAATTCGTCAGCCACGGACCCTGTGATATTTGTGGGTCAGCCTTGTCCAGAAAATGACGACTTTCAACCGTCATCACTGTTCGTGTTCGGGCGAATCCAGCAGGTGAACAGTCGCTGCTCGACAAAGCAGCCGAGATGTCATTGTTCCCGTCAGTACATCAGGACTAAGTTGGGAAGAGCGTCACTCCCTACTCCGCCACCTTGAAGTGGGCGGCCCCCGGCTCGCAACTGAGCCTCAAGGGAACGTTGCCACACGCCCATGTGTGCCGAAGGGCCACGGGTCAGATAACCGCCACCGAGCCATTGGTGCTTGGGGGACGGTTGGCTGGATGTTCCCACAAATCAGGAAAGCCGATTGCTCCCTAGCCGGTGTGTCAGTACTCTGAACTCTGAGGGCGCTACCCACGCCTCAGAATGCCCACCGCGCCGCCCCCCACTGACCGACTCTTGCGGGGATCCCGGGGCAAGTAGCCCTTCGACCCCATTGGCTGCTCAGCGAGCAGTCGTCGTCGTAACACCCTTCACGGCCGAATCTGGGACTCTTCGAACTGAACGAAGCATTGATTCAAGCACCGCAGCGGCATGATCGGCTAGCAATTCGAGCGGCTCCACCCGGTCCCCGGTCAGCCGAAGAGGTCGGGAGTGGGCCAAGACGACCGTACCGAACCGCTGCCTCTGTGCCCAAAGTGGCAGCACGACTACCGCTCGAGCACCTGCGGAACGCAGGGACTCCGTGCCGACGAATCCCGGGCTCGTGGCATCTCCTGCCGTGTAGCAAGATCGGATGTCCCCAACCAAGGTTGAGAGGGCGTCCAACTCATTGCCGTCAAGGGCCACCAGGCTCTCTGCCAGCGGCCCGACGGCCGTGAGAACCGACGGTCCCTGCGGCTGGTCGATGATGAGACACGCCGAGTCCATCTCTGCGGCATCGATGAAGCGGTGAAGGACCTGGTGCGGCAGGTGGCGACTTGAAAGGAGCCCGGAGATGGACACCGACGCTTGAGCTGCCCGATGCCATCGAGAGTTGCCCGGGCTGACACCAATGACTCCGAGCCGATCGGCGAGGAGTCGGGCAACTGACTCTGTCATCTCCAACGCGTCCGTGGTCAGAGGACTGAACGACTCCACGTTGAGAGAGCCGACCGCATCGCCGTTCACAATGATCGGGACACAGATTTCCGAGACGACCCCCGGAACCGACACTCGGTAGTCAGGGTGAGACGACACGTCCTCAACCACGACCGACTTGGCTGTGGCCCACGTCCTTCCGGTGATTCCCGCCGTACCGGACATGCCATCGAGGACCTGCCACAGACCTCGTTGAGCCACGCACCGTAACTCGTGGTTGCGCTCAAGATACAAACTCGTCAACAGGTGGCTGTGTCTGTACAAGGTTTCGGCAGCGACCTCACAGGCCTCCAACACGTTCTCGACGCGCGCCAAGGCTTGTTGCAAACCGTGCTCTCGGAAGTTCGGATGGGAATCGCCCGCGCCCCTGATATGCGATTTCGGTGGACCGGTGCGCTTGATGTCCGGCCAGGGAGCGACCCGGACGGGCCAGGAGGTATCCCTGCACCAAGTGCACCTCGGCGTCACGAAGGACGTCCAGTTCGCCCCTCGTCTCCACGCCCTCAGCGATAACACTTGTGCCAACCTCACGGGCGAAGGCCACGACCGCGCGCATCAGGGCCCGTCGATTCGGGTCCTCATCGACGCCGCTGACCAACTCCCGGTCGAGTTTCAGGTAGTCCGGTGACAACTCGACAACATGACGAAGGCTCGAATAGCCGGCGCCTGCATCGTCGATTGCCAGCCGCACGCCGCGCTGCAAATACCCAGCCAGGCAATTCCGGAGGGCTTCGTAGTCCTCCACTGCCTCCTGCTCGGTGAGCTCGACGACGAGTCGATCCGGAAATTCGGTGCGGAGGTCAAGGAGCGCGGGTTCAGCGATCGTGGAAGGACTGGCGTTGACAAACAGCATCCGTCCATCTGGCGGGGCACCGAGCTGGATTGCAGCGGCAAGGCAGGCCAACTCAAGTCGCTTGCGCAGGCCGAACTCCGACGCCTGGTCAAGCCACCAATCCGGCGGATGCCGAGGGTCGATGGGCATCCGGGCAAGCGCCTCATACCCGACCACGACCATGTCTCCGGGGCGAACAATGGGCTGGACCACCGCGGTGATCACACCTGGCTCGCAGAGGTGCTCGATTGCGCGCCGCAGGTCAACCTCCACTTCCGAGCGCGATCGCTCGGCGTCGGTGACGGTCACCTATTCCCCATCGGCAACGATCTCAGGATCCTTGAGCGTCCTGATTGGAAAGCTGCCTAGGCTACGGATGTTCTGCTCAGCCGGCGCCGGCTTGTGGGTCTCCATCAGGCCCGTTGGCCGATTCTTCTGGATCACCATCGAGGGATCACCCCACCCGACGGTTATTCAGCGACCGGTGACCGGCTTCAGGCGTTGATCACATTTCAAGCTCGTTTCCGACTTCGACGGTGTGCCGGCGCGCTCGCTCCGAATGGTGTTTTCCTCCACCGTGCCGAGGTCTAGGACCTCGTTGGGACAGGCGTTCCCGCAAGGCCGTGTCCGGCGGATCCGGAACCCGTGATCGGATCAAGGGAGCGTTCCTGCCTGCCGATATATCCTTTGTGCGGAGTCGTCGGGGAGAATCAGGGCAGTCGACGGACGGGTCTGACCCGAATCGTCTTCTTGGAGTCGAGAATCTGGTCCGCGACTCGGAGCAGGACCTCTGGCGCCGGCACCTGTACATGGGGATCCTCTCGTTCGTCCTTGGCGGACTGCTGCTGGTGGCATACATAACCCTGACACCAGACGTTCCGCATCGAAGGATATTGATGACGCTCGACATCGTCGCGATCATTGGTTCCGTGTTCGTCGCCGGCCCGATCGGGAACCGGTCGCTCGGGGCGCCTTGGCGCGAAACCTTTTTCTTCGCCTGGTCTGTCGGGACGATCGTGGTCATCGCGGTCGCGATCGGGCTCGACGGCGGGGCGGGGAGCCCTCTGGCCGGGCTGCTGGTTCTTCCTGTTCTGTTCGGCGGCCTTCTCTACCGACTGCGCGAGGTCGTCGGCTTGGCCGTGCTAGCGCTCTTAAGCTTCGGGTTGATCTACGCCACCGGACAGTCTGGGGACGGCGCTCGCGCTTTGGCCAGCGCCGTGATGATCGGGGTCGCAGGCGGCATCTCGGCCATGGCGGCCATGAACCGCGACATCGGGGAAGAGGAGCGACGAACGCTGACCGA
This sequence comes from uncultured Acidimicrobiaceae bacterium, assembly GCA_963734395.1. Classification (GTDB taxonomy): domain Bacteria; phylum Actinomycetota; class Acidimicrobiia; order Acidimicrobiales; family RAAP-2; genus Bog-756. The sequence continues at coordinate 781,962 of CAVTGY010000007.1, forward strand.
GAGCCTTCACCGCCTCGCCACCTACGACGGCCTCACGGGCTGCCTCAACTATCAGTCCTTCCAGGCCAGCTTGATCAACGAAGTCGAGCGAACCGAGCGTTACGGGCGTCCGCTGAGCGTGGTCATTGCCGACCTAGACGGGTTCAAGACCATCAACGACGGGCATGGACATGCCGCGGGGGATTCCGCACTCGTGAGCATCGCCAGCGCGTTGCGAGATGGTGTTCGATCCGCCGATCTCGTCGGGCGGATCGGCGGCGACGAGTTCGCGCTCCTTCTTCCAGAGACGCCTACGATGGACGCGCGCCAACTCGTCGAGCGGCTTCAAATGGCGATTGACAGCGTTGCCGCGCCGGAGCAGCTCACGCTGAGCTTCGGCCTGTCGACTTGGCACGGACCACAGGATTCGCCGTCCGAGCTTCTCCGTCGAGCCGACTCGGCGCTCTACGAGGCGAAACAGCACGGACGGGACCGTTTGATGGTCTGGGCAGCTCACCGCTAGGTGGCTGCGTCCAGCCCTGCGACCAGCAGATCGAGCAGTCTTGCCGTTTTGGAGCGCAAACGATCCTGGCGGTCGGATCAGGCCAGAGCCTCGAGAAGGGCAGGCACATCGACCACCGAGTCAACTACGTGGTCCGGCCGGCCTTTCGGGTGGGCCAGGTCAGCCTCCCGGAACTTCCCCGTTCGCACCAGCACTCCGCGGATACCCGACGCTTGCGCACCGAGCACATCGGCCTCGATGTCGTCGCCGATCATGAGCACATCCGCCGGCTGCGCTCCCACCACCTGGTCGAGCACTGCCCCGAAGAATGCAGGCGAGGGCTTCCCCACCACAGTGGCCGACACGCCTGCGGCCTGTTCGAGACCCACGATGAATGCCCCCATGTCCAGCTTGAGACCCTCGGCGGTCCGCCAATCGAGGTTCCGATGCATCGCCACGAGCATTGCCCCCCTCACCAGGGTTTCGAATGCCCGGTCAAGGAGGTCGTACGTGATCGAGGGGCCCGCTCCGCCGGTCAACACGGCGTCAGCCCCCTCGTCCTCGGTGATCGTCACGCCCGCGAGATCTTCGCCGATCTCACCGTGGTTCACCAGCAGACACCGTGCGTCGGGACTGTGCAAGCCCAGATATCCAGCGGCAGCACGAGGCGCAGTGAACACCTCGTCGGGATCGACCTCGAATCCGGCCTCATTCAAGCGAGCGGCCACCGCGGAGCGGGTCGTCGAGGTGGTGTTGGTCACGAACGCGATCGGTAGGCCCGTGCCCCGCAACGACGAAAGGGCGGCGACAGCGCCGGGCAGAGCCTTCCATGACACCGTGAGAACGCCGTCGATATCGAGAAGGAGAGCGCCGGGAGGGCTCACGGGTACACACACCGGCCCGGCCTCTCTGCGATTGCGACGGGAGCCGTGCTCATCGAATCGAGTTGGTGACCTGGATGGGCGCATCCTCGGCACCAGGCTGGGCCGAGCGGTTGTCCGAGCCAGCCCCGGTGCGCTGGTCACGCCGCAGCACCTCGAGTAGCTCTTCGTAGGGGCCGAGGAGGTACGCCTCGTCACCGCCCTGGAAACGGGTCCCCCGTCGGGGCGGGTGCTCGAGCGTCGCCGCCCGCCCGCCGCAGGGCGATCACCCGGGTGCGGGCCGAGAGGTCCTGCATGGCCAGGCCCTCGAGCCCGCCGCCGGGAGCGATCGCGCAGCCGGCCGACCAGGAACGGCTGCTGGTCGACGTAGAAGGTCTCGAGGACGTCGAGGCCCGAGGGCGGCGCCGACGAACCACGGGGCGGCCAGGGCCGAGGTCGAGCGCACGTGGCGGAAGCCGAAGTTCCGCTCCATCATGCGGGCCAGGTCCCGGTCGAAGACCCGCAGGACCACCGGCACCTCGTCCCAGCGGTCGCCGAGCGACTCGCGCACGGCCAGGCCGGTCTCGATGTTGGTCAGATCGGCGCTGGTGAGGATGGCCACCGCCGAGGCGTCGGCCAGGTTGACCATGGCGTGGGTCTGGCGCTGGGTGGCGTCGGCGATGACCACGGGGACGCCGAGGGCCCGGGCCCGGCCCAGGTAGCGGTTGGTGTCGTCGTGCTCGACGACCACCACTCGGCCGCCCTCGGCCAGGAGCCCCTCGACCACCCGGATCCCGACCGAGCCGAGGCCGACGACCACCACGTGGCCGGCCATGCCCGGCACCCGCCGTCGACCGAGCGACTGCTCGATGCGCCGGCTGACGAGGACGTTGGTGAAGAGGGCGAAGGCGGTGGTGACCAGGGTCACGCCGACGACGATGAAGGCGATGGCGAAGACCTGGAGCCAGGCACTCTGGGCGGCGAAGGAGTAGTCGCCGAAGCCGACGGTGGCCACGGTTTCGACGGTGAAGTAGGTCGAGGTCAGGAGGTCGAGATGGGGGTGGGTGATCGGGTCGACGTAGGCGAGGTGGATGACGATGACCGCCACCACCAAGAGAGCAGCCAGACCGCCGAGGGCGAAGACGAGGCCCCGGGCGCTGTCCTGCATGAGCCCGAAGCCGGCGTCGAGCCCTCGTCACCAACGAGATCGAGACGCGGGCGGGGCGACTGGCCATCGGTCGACGTCGACGCCGACCGTCCGAGCTCGTCGGGAGTGCCGAGCACCGCCACCCGGTCGCCGGCCGACACCGGATGGTCGCGCCCCGGACAGCAGGCCATCTCGCCGCCGTCGACCGGCATGACGGCCACCGGGGCGAGGTTGCCGAAGTGACTCCGGAACGTCGGGTGGCAGCCCTCGTCCTCGTCAACGGCGACCTCGACCACGGCGAAGCGCTCGCCGCCGAGCTCGATGTCGTGGGTAGGCTGCCGAGGCACGCCTCCACGAACGAGGGCGCGGCCAGGGCGGCCACGTCGAGCACGCTGCCCGGCTCCGCTCACCCGTCTCGAGGGCCCGGCCCACCGACGGGTTGGCCAGCTGGACGACCAGGCGGACGTCGGGTCGGGCCTCTCGCACCCGCATGGCGATCTCGAGGGTGACCAGCTCGTTGGTCTCGACGCAGATGACGGCCAGCGGCCCGGTCGAGCCCGGCCTCGGCCAGCCCGTCGCCGAGATGCGCGCTGCGGTGGATGTGGACAACGCCCCAGCCCTCGACGATCCGGGCCAGCCGGAGGTCGGGGTCGTCGTCGACCACGACCACCGGCGACCCCCGAGGTGCAGCTGCTCGACGGTGCGCAGGCCGACGCCCTGCAGGCCGCACACGATGACGTGGCCTGTCCGGGCCGCTCTCGCTCCAATGGCTTGTCATCGGCGACCGAGCGACGCCGGATACTTGTCTGGCCGACTCACCGGTGCTGGCGCCAGCCGCGCTCGAAGGGCAGCCGCCAGCTGCGGGGACTGATGAGATCAGCGATGCCCGGCGGTCCCCACGAGCCGACCCGGTAGAGCTGGACCTCGGGCGGGCGTCGAGCAGCGGGTGGGAGACCTCCCACAGCCGTTCGATCCCCTCGGCGTTGGTGAACAGCGTCTGGTCGCCGCTCATGGCGTCGTGGATGAGCCGCTCGTAGGCCTCGAGGACGCTCGTCGGCGTGGTCGGTCTCGTGCAGGGCGAACTGCAGGCTCAGCTTGTCGAGCTTCATGCCCGGGCCCGGGCCGCTTGCCGTAGAAGGACAGCGACAGCCGGGACGAGTCGGCCAGGTCGAAGGTCAGGTGGTCCGGACCCTGGGTACCCACGCCCGACCCGGCGGGGAACATCGACTTGGGCGGCTCCCGGAAGGCGATGGACACGATGCGCGCCCCCTCGGCCATCTGCTTGCCGGTGCGCAGGAAGAAGGGGACGCCGGCCCAGCGCCAGTTGTCGATCTCGCAGCGCAGGGCCACGAAGGTCTCGGTGTCGGAGTCGGGGGCCACCCCGTCGCTCCAGCGGTAGCCCTCGTACTGGCCCCGGACCACCTGGGTCCGGGTCGATGGGGCGCATGGAGCGGAAGACCTTGTTCTTCTCCTCGTTGATGGCCCGTGGCTCGAGGGCGGTCGGTGGCTCCATGGCCACGAAGGCCAGGATCTGGAACAGGTGGGTGACCACCATGTCCCGGAAGGCACCGGTCTGCTCGTAGAACGCAGCCCGGAGGCCGACCGACAGGGTCTCGGGCACGTCGATCTGGATGTGGTCGATGTGCTGACGGTTCCAGATGGGCTCGAAGAGCCCGTTGGCGAAGCGGAAGGCCAGGATGTTCTGGGCCGCCTCCTTGCCCAGGAAGTGGTCGATGCGGAACACCTGGTCGTCGTCGAAGACCTCCTGAACCACCGCGTTGAGCTCGCGGGCGCTGGCGAGGTCGGTCCCGAACGGCTTCTCCATGATGATCCGGGCCCGCTCGGTCAGCCGTGCTTCGCCGAGGGTCCGCACGACGGCGTCGGCGGCTGAGGCGGGATGCTCAGGTAGTGCAGGCGCCGGGGTTCGCCGCCGAGCTCCGCCTCCGACCGCTCGACAGCCCGGGCCAGACCGTCAGCTCCATCTGACCCGGGCACGTAGGTGACGTACCGCCGGAACTCTCGCCAGTCTTCGTCGGTGACCTCGCCTCGGGCGTGCTCGTCACAGGCGGCGCGGGCCATGGCGTGGTAGTCGTCGTCGTCGAGCTCCTCGAGCGAGGTGGCCACGATCCGGCACTCGGGCAGCAGGCCGGCCCGGGAGAGGTGGAAGAGGCCCGGGAGGAGCTTGCGCCGGGCCAGGTCCCCGGTGGCCCCGAACAGGACGATCACGTGGGGCGGAGCGGGGAGGTGATTCGCCAGGACGGGCGAGCGATTCGCCTTATGGTCGACAGCCTCAGTCGACCCACCAGTGCCACTGGGCTCAGAGCTCCCAACCCCTGGCCGCAGGGGAACCAGGGCGGACCGGTGTCCGCCCACCAGGTCAAACGAGCTGGTCACGCTACCTCCCTCTCCTTGCGGAGCGCGTTGGCTCCCTCCTGGCTGCTCTCGACCTCCATCCGCCGGCCTGCCCTCGGCCTCATCCCGGCGGCGGCGACTCCTACCAACCGACGCTACGAAGCTCCCGTTTCCGGAAGATTGCGGCTGTGAATGCATCATGTGAACGACCAGGCTGAGGGTGGTGGTGAGCAACGAAGAGGTTCATGAGAATGGAGCTGTCTCTGGACCGTGCGGCGATAGTGGGGCCGGTCCAAGCGGGGCGTGCCGTCGTACAGCCAGCATTGTGTGTAAGACGATGTGAGATCAATCGATGTGGTGCACGTGGCACAAGATTCCGTGGTTCGCGCTCACACAAAAAACGCACGCGCCGTTGACAACGATGGTCAGGTGGTCAGTCATAAAGGCCGAACATGCCGCATCGATTTCCTGCGTTGACTGAGAGTTATTCAGAACGCCCGTGTCCGACAGGATGCGAGGTTTTTTCATTGCGGACTACCATCTGCGACATGCAATTCGGTGGAGAGGACAAGCTGAGGCTGCCGGTGGGCGGTCCTGTTTTCTGTCCGTTTTATCAAGGGTCCGAACTCGTGGAAGGTCCATACCCGGTGCGTGACAAGAACGGCATGAGGTACTACCGGTCGATTCGCTGCCCCGAGGGTGGCGAACTCTATGCCGCAAAGGTGGACCCGCCGCCCTTCATCAGGGTCGAGGTGGATGTGCCCTCGTCTCCTCCTTTCACCGCCTGACTAGAACACGTTGCAGCGATAACCTGCTGCGCCGGGTCCGTCGAGCGTGAGTTCCGCCGCCTTCGCTCCGGGCCCGGCACCATCAACACCACCGGACCAGCCGGCAGTTGCCCGACTCCTCCCCGGCCAGCGCCGGTAGATACCCAAGGTCTAGTTCGCTGACCATGGGTTGTCACTTGGACGGGGAGCCTCCGCCACACCGGGGGATGGCATGGCGGAGTCTCAACCCTACGGCCCGTCGACGCCGGTTCCACCCGCAATCCCCGGACCACTGTCAGTTGTACCAAGCCCGTGGCAACGGATCGTTGCGGGAGGGTGAACGCTCGATGAACACGGGCAAGGCAGAGGTCGGTCCTATCTGGGCAGGGCCCGGCATCGAGGGGTGGGCACAGAACAGGTCGGCTCGGGGAGATCGATCTCTTGGCGGTCGAGGGATCATGATCGTCGCCACAGGTTGACCACGCGATAGATCGCCATGCAGACCGACGTCCGCCTTCCCCTGATCACAGCGCGCCAAATGCCTGTTATTCGCTGCCGAGGACCCCTTGCTCACATACTCCGACGTGTACCGGGTGCGGCTCGGTGCTCGTCAACGGCCGCACGGAATACCGCACGCGATTGTCTCTTAACGTTCGGGGACGCTTCCCAACTCGCCGACCTCGAAGTGTCGCTTAGCCAGTCAATAGCTGACTCTCCCAGTGACCGGAGGCATCCCTCAAGTGATGAGCACATTCGGGCAACTCCGTACCTCGAGATCGTGACAACACTGTGTTCAACAATTGTCAAGCGTTGTTCTTTCAAGCGAACTGCCACCTGTTCATCGAGGTTGCTGGCCTCTTCAGGCCTCAGGCTCGAGGAGTTCCTCGCTAAGTGTCCAAAGGCGCCCCGCGGCGCCCCGGTCCAACGCATAGTCCATGACGCCCAGCGCAGCGGGACCGAAGCTGTTTGCCGCCGCCATCACCCCAGGATCCGTGTGATCGAGGAGCGGAGCAATGTCACAATCCTGCGCATACAGGCCGCCCTTTCCTTCGAGATCGGGGCTCGTGGCGCACCAGACGCTAGTTGCCGCCCCCTGCTCGACGGACTTCCATCCCTTTGAGGTGTCCAGTACCGCTGTGCCGTCTGCATCGACCATGCCGACCGCCTCCAACACCCCCTCAGGCATGTCGCGGCTAAATCTCGTTTCGACGATCGTCCCGGGATGTAACGAGAAGGCGCGGACACCCTCGCTCCTTCCTTTCTCGTCGAGGGCCAGGGCGAACAAAACGTTCGCCGTCTTGGACTGCCCGTAGGCTGTAACGGGGTCGTAGTCGCGCCGCAGATAGTTCGGATCGTCGAACACTATGTCTGACGCGCGGTGCGCCCATGAGGAGACGATGACAACACGTGCGCCCTCAGCCCGACGGAAGGCCGGACGTAATCGGGAGACCAGGTCGAAGTGACCGAGGTGATTCGTCGCGAAATGGGATTCGTAACCTCTGGAGTCACGAAGGAGTGGCGCCCCGCCGATGCCGGCGCTGGCAACGATGATGTGAAGTGGGCGCCCAGACGCCTCGAAGTGGGCCGCGAATGTCGCGATCGAGGCCGGCTCCATGAGATCCATCAGCTCGACCTCGACGCCTTGTAGCCCGTTGAGTGTCTGTCGTGCCCGTGGAAGGTTCCGAGCTGGCACCACAACGGATGCACCGGCACCGGACAGCGCCCTGACCGTCTCTAGGCCGATGCCTGAGGCGCCCCCGGTAACCATGGCCACCTTTCCGGTGAGGTTGATCCCGTCGATCACCTGCGAGGCCGTCGAGCTGACACCAAATCCTGACTGCAAGGGCGACTGCACCGTCTTCATTGTTGCCCGATAGGGGGCGAAAGGCATCTTCCAGGCTCCTTTGCTCTTTGGTGAACAGGGATACCGGGAAACACCTCAGGGGTCGCGGCCGTCTGTGGCACGTGGCTGGATTGCGACTCCTCTCGGCGCCGGATCGCCGGGCATGAACGCCCCATTAATAACTCCGGTCATGCGTTGACTTTCGAACGATCGGGTGTTCAATCGGATTATGACCGGCTGCGGGGCCGCGACGGCCCGGAGGATCGACCAATGTGAATGCGCACTGCCCCCGGGCCACCCATCCCCGCACCGCTGCGACGACTGCGGCCTGACGTGGTCTGAACGTCCAGCTGCACTTGAGCACGAGTTGACAGTCAAGTCGCCAGACTTCGATGCCGGGCCTGGAGGCTCCGGCGGCGGAACTAGTACCTAGACGATTCCGTCGCCACCGTCCCGGTCACTGATCGGGGGCACTCTTCATCGAGGTCGCGCACTCCTCCGTAGCGAAGCTGACCACCGAGCCGTCAGTTAGGGCTACGTCCAGACCTCCGTTGGCGGAGACCGTGTACGACGTTGCGTCGAAAGGCAAGCGTCAGGAGCTCGTCGACGACTTCTCCGGCCCCCAGCTCAACTTGTAGTTGGGGTTGCCGCCCCCACTAACCCGGGTGCCGATGCCGATGACCACCAGCACTACTGCCATCAGGATCCAGGGAATATACGTCACTTGTTCCTTCCTTTCGTTAGCTCCGGTCAGTCGTAATCGCCCCCACGCTGCGGGACCCGAATCGCCCGCTGCCGGGCGCCACCGTCTTCATCGCCTTGTTGGCGGTGGTGTTGATGACGCCCACGGCGTCGTAACGGCCGTTGGCCACGTAGGCCTAAGGGATTGTCAAGCCTGCTGCTTGCGGCGCTTCCTACCGACGTAATTACAACGGCAGTGAACCCAGCTGCAGCGACCGCAGTAGCCGCCCTCATCGCTGACCGGGACAATCGGGACCGAACGACTTGCGCCATGTCAACACCACCTGTACTGGTGACCTATGCCGATCTTACGACGATGAAGAATGCAAATCCAGGGCATTACCCGATGGAGCGATCGGTGTACGAAGAGAAGGTTCGCTATTTGGTCAACACTGACGGTGTCTACGTTGACGCAGCTGACGTTATGGACCGAGACAAATCACTGCGAGTGGCGTCCCGCCGGGCCAAATCAGTATTTGGCCCGTTCGCTCCCAACAGGCGCCTGGCCTTCGGGAAAGTCTCGGATCATGTTCTCCTGGGAGTAGGACGCCACCAATCGGTCGCTCTGGGTAAATACATCAGCGCGGCCATAGGAACGTCCCCGCCCGGCGTAGGGGCTCTGATGGGCAAGTAGGAGCCACTCGCTTGCATCGAACGGCTCGTGGAAGCTGAGCGTCTGGGCAACAACACTCGTTGAGATTGTCACGTGTGCCATGGCCTGCCCCACTCCTTTGTGAGGGCGCATGGCGGTACCGATGAGGAAGCCATCTGAGGCGAAGGCCAGCATGGCCTGGCTGGCAGCCAATCCGGCGGGCACCCCGCTGAAGCGGCTCCAGACCTCCAGCTCGGGGGGTCCGAATTCGTAGGGATCCTGAAGATCGACATCGTCGACCACCCGCAACTCCCACCATGGGTGTCCACCAGTGCGGGACGGGGTCATCTCGGGAGTAGTCACCGATGGTGCATCGGCCGCGTGCCGAATGAGGTCGGGCTCGGGTTCGTGCAAGAGGGCTATCGATTCGGTGCAGAGTCGATCCGCCTGGTGTACCGAGACGCTCAGGCTGGCGAAAGTGCGGCCGACCTGAAGTGGTTGGACGTCGATCTCGAGAGGACGCTCGGGCAATCCGCCGCGGGCGAACACAGTGTGCAGCGATTTGAGCTGCTTGTCGGAGACGGAGCGGGAGGCTGCAACCACCGTTTGTGCAAGGATTTGGCCCCCGAATACCACGGGAGCACCACCTGGAAGATTCTGAGCAATGTAGTGGTGGGGGCTCGTCTGTTCAAGATCGAGCATCTGGGCGATTGCGTAGTCGTGGCTCACTTCTGGCCTCGGGCAGTCGCCGAACCGATGGCCGGCATCAGATCGACCTCCTCAACCGCTTGTGGGCTGACAGGGTTCATAGCCGGGATCGATCTTGGGGTGTCATTCCGCCTAGTCCTTCCATGCACATCTTGCGGCGCGCCAAGCAACTCACGCATGTGACAAGGTGTGGTGATCGGTGTCGAACGGCGAATGCCACCGCTCCCACGAGTTGGTGCCGCGAGATCTGCAGTTCGACTTTCAATATTTTCCGTCATTTCCCTCGATCCGATCAGTCCTCCTACGTGGGTGCTGCAGTCTTCGGTCTGCGGCGACCGGGCGAAGCAGGCTGTGGGCCTAGCGTGCGACGATCTCAATGGGGAGCTCCTTGTGACGCCGGACGAGGAGACTGGGTTCCCAGGTCGGCGAAAGATCGTGATCGAGCTCGATGCTGCTCGTGCGCTCGAGTAGCACGGTGAGGACGTTGCGGGCCTCGATCCTGGCCAGCGGGGCGCCGACGCAGTGATGAATACCGCGTCCGAAGGCCACATGGCGCCGGGGGACCCGCCTGGAGAGATCGATCTCGTCAGGTCGTTCGAACTCGGCGGGGTCCCGGTTGGCTGCGCCCCAGAGCAGCAGCACGGTCGAACCGGCGGGGATCGTGACGCCGTCGAGCGTGGTGTCCTTCGGCACGGACCGCATCAGGTAGCGAAAGGGGGACTCGATGCGGAGGGCCTCTTCGATAAAAGTCGGGATCTGCTCGGGCTCTCGCCGAAGTTGGTCCTGGAGATCGGGGCGCTCGGCGAGCATGCGGACCGCGTTACCCAGGAGACTGGTCGTGGACTCACCTCCTGCGCTCAATAGGATGGTCAGGACGCCGGTCGCATCGGTGGCCAAAAAGATCCCCTCGTGGACACCGCGGGCAACCGCGCCAAGGAGGTCCTCGCTCGGGTTCTCCAGGGCTGCTGCCACCTGGTCGGCGATCCACGCCATCACCTGGTCTCCGCGGCTCGCCGTCTCGGCCAGTTCGTCGAGCCCCAGGGTGCCTCCGATCAACCGGGTCATCTGGACCGCTGCCGCCCACAGCTCGTCAAGATTGCTGTCGCGAAAACCGATCAGGCGACTGATCATGGTGATGGGCACGATGTTGCCGATAGAAGCCATGAAGTCGATGCGCTCCCCGTCGATGGCATCGGAAACGAGGGCCTCGGCGAGCACGGTGATTTCAGCGTCCAGGGTCTCCATCCGCTTAGCAACGAGCTCGGGGAAGACGGTGCTGCGATGCATGGCATGCAGGGGAGGATCGGCTGTCGCGAGCACCTGTCCTCCGAGGTCGCCGAAGGCGAACCTGCCGGGAAGCCCGACCTCATTCCGGTAGAGGAGGCAGCGCATGTTTGACGAGAAGTCCTCGACCCGCGCGGCTGCTTCCGCCAGGAGCTCGAAGGTGCTGACAACGAAAACCCCGGTGTCGGCGATCTCCCACACGGGTGCCTCGGTATGGAGCTGCTGGTAGAAGGGGTAAGGGTTGTCGAGGACGTCGGGGTCGAGCAGCGACGTTGCGGGGATTTCCTTGCCCACTTTGGACCTTCCTTCGCTCGCTCCGGCAGTGTCCCTCGACCACCCACCCTATTTGTCGTACAGGCTACTAGAATAGACGCCAAGGGCGAGGTGGACCAGTCGTGGGACGATTCGCCTCCTTGGCTCAGCCATCGAGTACGAGAGTCGAGAATCCGTGCCAATCAACGACGATCAGTCCACCGTGCCCGATGTCGAGATGACGATCGACTGCATCGACCTGTCAGAAGTGCTCGGCTCGGGCTCGTCCTGGGCCCACTCGGGGCTGGTCGTAACGGCAAAGGGCGAGCTCATAGGGTTCCATGCCGGGCAACTCGTTGCCTTCGACGACCGCGGCGCCGTTCAACGGGTTCTTGCCGTAGGTCTGACCGAGGGTCATGGGATTACCTCGGTCATTGACGGCGACAGAGAGAACCTGTGGATATCCGATCCCGGCTTCGTCTTCGGGTCCACCCCGGAAGCAGGGGACGAGGCCTGGGCAGCCCTGTTCGGGAAAGGGATCCGCCTCGAGAACCGCCAGCCCCGCGTTGTGAAGATGACCCTTGGGGGCGAGATCTTGGTAGAGCTCCCCCTTCCGCCCGGTGATCCAGCCGTATCAGGGATGATGGGTGAGTACTGTCCATGCGGCGTAGCGGTGGACGAAGAACGCTTCGGAGGGAGTGGCGATATCTGGGTCGCCGACGGTTACGGATCGAGCTTCGTGCACCGATTCGATAAGGAGGGACAGCACCTCATCGCGTTGAGCGGGGACGAAGGAGGCGGGCGCTTCCTCTGTCCCCACGCGGTCTTCATCGACCGCCGTGGTCAGAAGGAGCCCGAGCTCTACATCGCGGATCGTGAGAATCGGCGGGTCCAGGTCTACGACCTCGAGGGTCACTATCTCCGGACCGTCGGAGCATCCTTCCTCAATAGTCCGAGTGGCTTTGCACAGTGGGGCGAGCTTCTCGTTGTGGCGGAGCTCTACTCGCGACTGGCCTTGCTCGACATGGACGACAATCTCGTCGATTATCTCGGCGCTGACCAGGTGTCGCGCAACGGACAAGGGTGGCCCGAGCGGCCAGGTTGGCCGAACACGTTGACCGAGGATGGCCGAGCCATGGTGCCTGACCTGCACAACGCCGAACACCTCAACTCGCCCCACTCGGTCGCCGTCGATGCCGACGGAAACATCTACGTGTCTGAGTGGCTACTAGGCGGCCGCTACACCAAGTTCACCCAGCGCGACTGATGGGCCGCCCGATGCCTCTGCCCGGCACCTCGCCGATCAATCTCTTGAGTTCCGTGGTTTCTGATGTTCCCCGCAGCCGCGGACGTCCACCCTCGTTGAGTGAGAGTGAAATCGTGACCGTGGCCCTTCGTCTCACCCGAGAGGTGGGCCTCGAGAACCTGTCGATGCGCGCGCTCGCCCGAGAGCTGGGCGTGCCACCGATGACCATCTACCACTACGTGACGAGCAAAGAGTCCCTCCACGCGCTCGTCGTCGACCACATTCTCCGCGACATCGCCGTGCCCGAGCCAGAGGAGGCGAGTTGGGAGGAGCGCCTCATGCGCCTGTTGGGCGACGCTCGTCGAGTGTTTACCGATCACCCGGGCGTTTCGTCTCGGCTCGGTGATCCCGGTACTACTGAGGGAACCCGATTGGCCAAGGGAGTGCTGGCCATCCTCGCCGATGGCGGGTTCGCCCCCGATGCGGCGGTGGTGTGCTTCACGACACTCTTCACCTTCATGACCGGGCAGATCGACCTTGACGCGATGGCCGATGCGATTGCCAGCGGTGCGCCGCCCTCAACGCTCGAAGGTGTGACCCGTTCGACACCGTTCTCACGAGACGAGCTTTTCGAACTCGGGTGCGCCGCGGTCATTCAAGGGCTCAAGAAGACACTCCTGCGGGGGGATTGAGCACGAGCTGGCGGCGGAGAGGAGCCAAGCTTCGACGAGTGAGCTTCATCGCCGTACTTGCTGCGGAGGATCTCAACTAGTAGAACTACGTAATCCGCATAGTACAGTGATATATCCGCTTAGTAGATACTGAGCTTCACTTCGCAAGTGATGACCTTGAACGAGATCTGGAGGATCGGAGGGAGTTGGCGGACTGACACCCCTCGATCCTCTGGCACGCGTCGCGGTTGGGTTGGTCCCTCCGCCCGCGTGATTGTGGCGGACGAAGCTCCGGCACGCGACGCGGCACTCCGGCCCCCATCGGGGGCTGCGTCGCGCTCACGGTGCTGTCTGCTGTCAAACCCCGTTTCGGATCCGCTTTCCCAATCGCGGATTATTGCCGGAGTGTGGTGGGCCGGCGATCCCCGGCGCTGCGCACCAGTGTGATGCGCTCACCGCGGGAAGCGAGAATGCCCTCCACCGCTTCGACAGCCCCTGACGGGTCACCGTCGTATGCAACGGCGCCGTGCTCGAGAACGATGACATGATCCGCCATGCCGAGTATTCGTTCCACCTGTTGTTCAACCACGAGGAGGGTGGTTCCAGCTCCGGCCATCGCCCCCAATCCGTCATAGACGGACTCCACCACGAGCGGCGCCAGTCCGAGACACAGCTCATCGGCGATAAGAAGCTGTGGCGGAGCCACCAGGACCTTAGCCAAGCAGAGCAGTCGTTGTTGGCCACCCGACAACGTACCGGCCTGTTGCTTGCGCCGCTCGCCAAGCATGGGGTAGGTGTCATACACACGTCCGAGCGCATCGGGCACGTGTTTTTGCCCAAGGCGTTGACGAAATGCGATCGCCAGATTCTCTTCGACCGTGAGGCTCGAAAAAACGGCGCGGCCCTCGGGTACGTGGGCGACGCCCCTGCGGGCGATCTTGAACGCACTCTCGCCAGTGACATCAATCCCGTTAACACGGACGACGCCCTCCGTGGACGGCAGAAGGCCGGTGGCCACCCGGGAGACGGTGGACTTGCCGGCCCCGTTGGACCCGAGGAGCGCCACGGTCGAACCGGGCGCAACCGAAAAGCTGACGTCGAAGAGGGCGCGGTAGGGACCGTATGCTGCGCCAACGTGCTCGAATTGGAGCGCTGGAGGAGCGCTTATTAGGTCCGGTTCGACGACGGTCAATTGCACATCGCTGTTCACGCAGGAACCCCGAGGTAGGCCTGACGTACCGCGGGGTCGGCCATTACCTCGCCGAAAGTTCCGTCGGCGATCACTTGGCCCAGATCCATCACAACGGCACGATCGACGACGTCGCCGACCATGCCAAGATCGTGCTCAACGAGGATGACAGCCATACCATGCTCTTGCTGTAGGGAGCGAAGGACCTGAGCCAACTCGCGGGTTTCGTGGACATCCAAACCCGATGACGGCTCATCGGCCATCAGCAGGTCAGGCCGGCCGACCAGAGCTCGGGCCAGCTCGACCAGCCGGCAGGTCCCGAGGCCCAGAGCCGAAACGGGAACGCTCCGCACGTCGAGAAGATTGACCAAATCGAGTACATGGTCGACGGCATCGAGCTCCGCCGGTCTGGGTGCACTCATGCGGAGCAGGTCCTTCCACAAACGACCGTCCCCCTGACGGGCGCGCTCCGCGACCAGGAGATGCTGCTCCACGGTGAGATCGGGAAAGATCTCGATCCGCTGATAGGTGCGACCGATGCCGAGTCGAGCGCGTTTGAACGTAGGCATCCGGTCGAGTATCCGTCCCTTGAACAGTAGTGACCCGGAATCTTGGCGGACCTGCCCACAGATGCAGTTGAAGAGGGTGGTCTTGCCTGCGCCGTTGGGTCCGACAAGTCCGAGACATTCCCCCGCATCGACGACCAAGTCGACATTGTCCACTGCTCGGACTCCACCGAAGGACTTGCTGATGCCTTGGGTGACCAACAGCGGAGCGACGTCGTCGGAGCCCATAGCTGAGCCGTTACGGGCGAACGACATCGTGCTCTCTGTCGCCGAGTCTCGGTCGTTATCCATTATCGAAGTCCAGGTGTGCGCCGCTGGCGCTCACCGCTCTGGTAGAGATCGCCGACCTCACAGGCACCGTGCCACCAGTTTTCGACGATGCTCGTGGCAAAGGCGGCTGACTGTCCCGCTCCGTTCCTAGCTTCCCTCCGAAAAATAGGCGCTGGATCTGCAAAGTCTGCTTTCGTTTGAAGAACTCGACGATGCCTTCGGGGTGACGGGCATAGCCCAGGGCGCCGAGGGCGAACACGACGACCGTCAGCCCCTGGAACCGGAGCGGTACGTAGGTCAGCAGCTGTTGGATGACTACGAATGCGATCCCACCGGTAATCGCACCTTCCACTGTCGTCACGCCGGTTGTGAGCACGACGACGACGAACACCAGGGAGAATTGATAATTGAACAGAGCCGGATTGGCGTTCTGGGTGTTGATGACCAACAAGGTTCCGCCCACGCCGGCGACGGCACCGGATAGAGCGAAGATCACGATGCGCTGCCAGGTCGGGTTGATCCCCAGGCCGGCAGCGGCGGTCTCACTCCCGCGCATGGCCCCGAGATACTGGCCAACGGTCCCCTCTCGCACGAGAAGAACCATGACGACGGCTAGCACGAGGACCACAAACGCGAGGACAAAGAACTGGTGACCGTCGGTGGCGAAGAAGTCGAAAGGGGTGATCCACGATTGTTCGAGGTTCACCCCGCTCTGACCGCCGGTGATCCCGTGTATTGGGAAGATGCTGGAGTCGAAGAAGAGGGCCGCGCCCAGCGTCATGAGGGCGAGACCGAGCCCGCGGAGTCGAAGGGACAGCCCAGCGAGAATCACCGCGATCACCGCGGCGGTGACCGCGCCGATGAGCGTGCCCACGACCATGTTCACCCCGAGGTGGTCGGCCAGCAGGACGGCTGTAAACGCGCCGACCGCCGCCAGGGTGCCTTGGGCCAGCGACAGCTGTCCACCCATGCCAGTGATCATGGTGATCGAGAGAAAGATGGTGGAGAATGCCAATCCTGAGTTAAAGACGTTTTCCCAGGTGGGCGGTATCCAGGTCAGCATGGAGACGACGAAAACGACCAGGAGGGTGACCCACAAGATCCGGACGATCCTTTTCATCTGGGGAAGTCGAAGGGTCGCCGCCAAGGGCGGGGCTGGGGGGTCGACCGAGGCAAGCGGATCCTTTTCCTGGTCGGCACTGCGGAGGCCTGGGACAAAGAGAAGAGCCAGCACCAGAACGATGAAGGGGATCGAGGGCAGGACGGAGGAGTAGAAGATGCTCTGGGTCGGAACATAACCCTGCAGCAGGAGCGAGACGATTCCGAGGAGGACCCCGAAAATGGCGGCCCGGGGAAGCGAACGCAGGCTGGCGCACGCAGCAGCGGCGATGGCGGCGACCATCAGGGTGATGAAGTTTTCGGCTTGTAGCTCGGGGTAGGCGGGCGCGAGCAGCACGCCGGCCAACCCAGCCAGGAGGCTAGACACGGCCCAGGCGATGGAAACCACTCGCCCAGCGTTTACTCCCTCGAGCTCCACCAGCCGCCGACTCTCGACTGCCGCGCGCATGAAAAGTCCGAGGCCGGTAAAGCGCATCATCACGAGCACCGCAACCATGACAGCTGCGGTGATGACCACCACGCTCAAGTCGTGGCCGTTTACTGGGTAGCCGGACAGCGTGAAGTAGACGGTTTCCTGGTTGAAGAGGAGTGTCGGCGGGTTGTAAAGGGTCTGGTTCCCGAAGATCACCGGCAAGAGAGCCGGTATACCCACCAGCAGAGCGATGCCGGTCACGATCTTTGCAGTGGAGTTCGTGTTGGGGATGCGGCGGAACAGGAGGCGGTCGAAGACCACGCCGAGAAGTGGTGCCCCAATGACCACCGCGATAACAAAGGCCAGCCACGTCGGCAGTCCGGCATTCTGTACAAGGATGATGAAGACGAACGCTGAGGCGAAGGCTTGCGCGCCGAAACCGAAGTTGAATACGCCCGTCGTTTGGTAGGTGAGAACTAGCCCGACGGCGAAGAGTGCGTACGCGCAACCGAACGGAACACCCGGAATGGCGAATCCGAAAAACTGTTCCAATTCTGACCTAGCCCGTCGACTCTACGATTCCACGTACGTGTCTGCGTCCGCGCGCCCAGGACGGCCTCAAGTCCCGGGCGTTCCAGCAGGCGGAGTTGCTGGCGTCGGGTTAGTTGGCGTCGGATCGGCTTTGTTGATGTCGAAGCAGTTGAATACTTGATGACCTTGACCGAGAACCGAATTGTACTTGTTCCCCTGAACCTGGATTAAGGCCTGACAGAAGGCGGTCTGTGTCGTGTGAGACGTGGCCCAATCGATCGGATAGTAGAGCCCATCGGCGGTCCAACTGGCGAGCTGATTGTCCTCCTTGACCACATTGGCCTGAGTGAGGTCATTGCCAGCATTCTTGACACCTTGGACAAACAGAGCGGCAGACGCCCAGCCCTGAATGGCCACCTCATCACCGACATACGACGGTTCGTACTTCTTCATCGCTGTCAGGTAGGTCGCCAGACCTGGGTAGTACTGCGTGGGAGCGGTCAGCGGTACATGGGCGATACCGAAATAGATGCCTTGCATCAAGTTGCCGTAATGGTCGAGTGTCGCTTGGTCGCTTCCGTTGAGCCAGTATTGCTTGGTCTTGACCCCATACTGCTGAATGCTGCGAGCCAATGAGACGTTGTCGGTCACGTCCATGCAGCTCATGACAAGCTGGGCCCCGGAGGCCTTGATCTGCTGGACGTCAGGAGCAATATTGCCACCATAGGGGACGCTGAGATCGGTATAAGCCTGCTTGAACCCTGCTTTGGTGAGACCTGTGTCGACAGCGCTGCAGGCATCGGATGAGGCCGCCACGTTGTAGGCGAGGATTGCAAAGGAGTGGACCTTGATCTGTTTCATGAGGTACGCGACGTAGTAGGGAATCTCCGGGTAGTACAGAGAGGATCCGCCGGTGGCATACAGATTCGGCGGTCCTGCCCAGTTTCCGGTGACGTTGTAACCGTACGTCGGGGTGCAGGTTTGCTCCAAGAAGCTGGCGGCAAAAAAGGGGCTCGCCACCCCTACCAGGGCAAAGTCGTTGTCCTGGTCGACGGCTGTGTGGACGAGTGTGCTGAATTGACTTGGATTTCCCTGATCGTCAAGCGTGTCGGCCAGGGTGATCGTGCGACCGTTGACCCCGCCCTGGCTGTCGATGTAGTCGAAGTATGCCTGTACGCCGGGTTCCATGGCATCGAAGTCACCGGCGAGTGGCCCGGACAAGGTGGCGACCGCACCCACGTTGATGTTGTGAGCGGTGACCCCCGGCGACCCCTGGGCAACACCGCTCGGACAGGTTGGGACGTCCGTAGTGGTTGCTGCGGTGGAAGATGTCGAGGCGCTGCTGGTCGTGGTGGGAGACGTGTTCGGCGTGGTCGTGGTGGCCGTGGTTTGGCTCGAACTGCAGGCGGCTGCCATCAAGGAGAGACCGGCCAGAACGACCGCCGCGGTGATGGACCGACTGTGGCGAGCATCGCTCCGGCCAGAGTGCACCACCGGGCTGGTATCCGGCATCTGTGTGGGCGACTGACTCATCCCGCTTCCCCCTTCATCTGTGCCGCTGCCCTGGCGCATCGAGCAATCGATGCTGGACAGAGGTCGTTTTGGTCAACCGGTGAACCTGATGACGGCCCGTCGCACCGAAGGACCCTCGATCAGCCTTCGTTTCGGCACACAACGCTTGAGCACCGCAGTAAAGTATGCTTCTTGTAGAAGAAAAGCAACCTATCCCAAATCATCACGACTCTCGAAACGTGCTCCGGGAACCACGGAATCGGTGGAGCGTGGCGATGGCGATTTTCTGCGAAGTGCGCCTGCCCTCATTGGTCGGCGAACCACGACTCGACTTCGGGAACGATGACCTTGCCCATCGCATTGCGGGGGAGCGATCGGATCAACCAGCGCTCGGGAACCTTGTACCTGGCTAACGATGACTGGCAGTGGGCGCCGAGTTCCTCTGCGCCGACCGCAGTGTCCGGCGCCAACTCGACAGCGCATCCGACCCGCTGTCCCAGCCGGTCGTCGGGAATCCCGACCACCGCCGCGCCGACCACTCCGGGGACTTGGAGGATCACTCGCTCGATCTCGGCGGGATAGACATTCGCTCCTCCTCGGAGGATGAGCGATTTGCGGCGCCCGCGTATGAGGAGTCTTCCCTCGTCGTCGAGAATCCCTATGTCCCCGGTGTGGAGGAACCCGTCGGCGAGGGCTTCCCCACTCCCTTGGGGATCGTTGTGATAGCCGAGCATGGGACGGTAGGCATTGGCCCATGTGCCGTCCTCCCGACCGGCGATCAGGATCTCGCCGTCGGCATTCGCACTCGTAGGGCGGTCCCCCGTCGAGATGCTCACGGCAAGGTGGGGGAGGACTGTTCCACTCGATCCCGATCCATGAGATATCGATCGAGGCTCGATGCTTACCACGGTCGGTACTTCCGTCAGCCCATAGGTGGCATGGACGCGGCGACCAAACTTTCCTTCGAACTCCTCTCTGATCGACTCGGGAAGATCGGCGCCTCCCGTCCAGATGTCCTCGAGCGACGCGAGGTCCGATGGGATGATTTCGTCGCTTCTGGCCAGTCCGTAGAGCATCGTCGGCACACCGAACCACGAATTCACCTGCTCCCGTCGGATCCAGGTGGCTATGCCCTCGGGATCGACTCGGTTCATCACCACTTGGGTTCCGCCTGCCTGTGCCGTCAGGAGGGTACTGGTGACTTGAAGGTTCAAGATGGTGAGAGCGGCGCAATCACCGCGCCTCAGCCTTGCGTCGTATCCCCGCTCTGCCACCAGAACAGCCCCCGGGAGGAGGAGGTTCCGGTGTGAGTGGACGACCCCTTTCGGCCGCCCGGTCGTCCCACTGGTGTAGGCGATGCCTGCCGGAGCATCGAACAGATCACGTGGACGGGGGTAACCGTCCAACGGCGAGGCGGTCGCTTCGAGATCGTCGGGTGAACAAATGGCATCGGTTCGTACTGCGTCGATCTGGCGAAGGGTGCCGAGTGTCTCTGGATCACCGATCAAGAGCGCGGCTCCCGAATCCTCGACAATGTAACGTAATTCGGGCGGAGCGAGATTGGTGTTCAGTCCCACCCACACGGCACCCAAGCGCATGACGGCGTGGAACAGGACCACGATCTCCGAGGCATTGGGAAGGCTTACCGCCACGCGATCACCACGACGGAGGCCTCGGCTGTAGAGGGAGGCTGCGGCGCAGTCGGCGGCGGAGTCCAGCTCGGCATAGGTGAGTCGGCGATCGGCCGCAACGATCGCCTCCCTGTCAGGATCGCGAGACAGTGCCTTCTCGAGCACGAAGCCGGCACCCTCTGGCAGCTGGTCGACTCCCATATTCTGAATGTTCGGTCGAGGGAAGGAGGCTAAGCCCTGGCTCCAGCTTTCCGCGCCGGTTGGACGCCGATGGCAGCGGCACAGAGCTCCCACACCTGGTCCGGCGAGATGTCGGCCGATCGCTTGGAGCCGAGAACTCTCGCTTCGACGACACTGAGGATCATGTGGTGGAGGAGCCGGGCGTTGGTTTCCACGTCCAAGCCCTCACGCACCCGGCCTGCGTCGGCCGCACCCGATAGCAGCTCGCCGAACAGGTTGAGCTGGGGTTCGACAGCAAGATCGAGGTCGTCGGGTCGGGACTCGGCCAGTCGATGCTGCTGAACGATGAACGCCCGGGTGGATGGAACCAGGTTCCCGCTCAGCTCGAAGAGGGCTTCGATGAACGCCCTGATCTTGTCTATCGGGTCGGATTCGACATCGCACCGTCGGCGGAGCCGCGGCTCGACCTCCGAGGACAGGATGGTTTCGTGAATGGCCAGGAGAAGATCGTCCTTGCTCTCGAAGAACAGGTAGAACGTCCGGATGGACATGCCCGACTCGTCGACCACGTCTTGGACCGTGAATCCAGTGTCGCCGGTGCCTTTGATGATCTCGATCCCGGCCCTTACGAACCTGTCCGACCGGTCCTGAGCCCGTGCTCGCGCAGATTTGAGCGACCGCTCGACGCTCTGCCGCTTCCATGTCGGAAGCGAGTCCAGGTCCGTCGACTCCTCTGTCTGGGTCCCCTTCTTTGCCATCCAATGCATCCTCTCCATCCAGGTTCTACCTGATCGTACCGGAAAGTCTCGTACTACTAGTCGAAGAATGAGGATGTAGGGTCGCCGACGAAGTCCGGAAGCACGAGAGAAGAGGACGACATGGATTGGACGATGTCCTGCCTGGGCGAGCCGGCGTCATACGACGATGAGGCTGGCCGAATCGGGACCGGAGGGTGAATGGATGAGCCGATCCGGGTTCCCGGAGATCCCCAGTCTCACCACCGTGAGGTCAGCGGCGTCCAATCGGTGGGGAGCGGTCAAACGCCCGTCGCTGTCGTTTGTGGTGGATCGGCAGGGATCGGTTTGGCCTGCTCCGAAGGTCTTGCCGCACTCGGCTTCTCCGTGGCCGTCCTCGGGCGCGACACGGGGAGGCTGGAGGGCGCGTTAGCGACGCTGGCGGATCGGGGGTTCACCGACTGTGATGCCTGGTCAGTCGATGTCACGGACTCAGGCAAGGTGGCAGAAACCTTTTCCTCGATCGGTGACCGATACGGCTACGTCAACTCCCTGGTCAACGCCGTCGGCCCCACCGTAACCGGCTCGTTCGACACCCTCGACGATAGGGACTGGGAGAAGGCGTTCGACCAAGGGACGCTCACCGCTGTCCGCACCATCAGGGCCGTGCTCCCTCTGATGCGAAATGCCGAGTGGGGTCGCATCGTGAATCTGACCGCCATGTCCACTCAGCATCAGACGCCCGGACTCATCGCCTACACGGCATCCAAAGCGGCTCTCGCCAGCATCACCAAGAACCTTGCCCGCGACCTTGCCGCAGACCGGATCCTGGTCAACGCGGTAGCCCCGGGGACTGTCCTTACTGATGGTGTGGCGAGAGCCATTCGGGCCGCGGGAGGCGATTCCACCGACCCGGTGGGATCCTACGCAGTCATGGCCGACCGCTATGGCGCCCATATCGATCTGGGTAGAGTCGCGTTTCCTGACGAGATCGCCCGTGTGGTTACGTTCTGCGCCTCCGAGGCCAACACGTTCATGACCGGCGCTCACATCAACGTGGACGGCGGGAGCGACTTCACCTGAGCTCGGTCGAATGGTTGTCCAAATGAGGTCAATTTTCAGTCATCTCGGACCTGGAGCTAAGCCATTGCTCCGCATCGCGGAGGGCCGCTCTTGACGCCGAAGCCTCCGGAGCCATGAGGTCAAAGCCGTGGGGTGCGCCCGCATAGACACGCAGTTCGGTGGGTATCCCGGCACGGGTGAGCTTCGCTGCATAGTCCATGTTCTCGTCGAAGAACCCGTCTGCGCCCCCCACTATGAGGAGGGACGGTGGGAGGCCACCGAACTGGGATCGGCGTGCGGGTGCAGCATAAGGGGGCACCTTTCCCTCGTAGAGACCGTCGAGGTAAGACCGCCATCCGTACTGGTTGGCCGCGGGTGACCATACAGGTGCATCCCACTGGCTGGACGGCGTCTGCTGTCGGTCGTCGAGCATCGGGTAGAAGAGCAACTGTCCGGCGACGGTCAGGTCTTCGTCTCTGGCCGCGAGCACGGTAGCGGCGGCGATTCCACCGCCTGCGCTGGCTCCTCCGACGACGATCCGGTCGGGTTCGATGTCGAGCACATCGGCCGACGACCGCACCCACCGCATGGCCGCCATCGCGTCATCATGGGCGGCCGGAAATGGGTGCTCAGGGGCTAGTCGGTACTCGACTGAAATGGCCACGTACCCGAGTTGGGCCGCCCACCGCTGCAGCCGGTGCGCGTCCATCGTCGCCGTACCGATGACATAACCCCCGCCGTGGAACCAGAGGAGACAGGGGTGCGGCCCCCCTTCACTGGGTGCGAAGGTCTGCAGCACCAGCTCAGGGTCTTCCCGAATAGTGAACTGGCGGACAACTACGCCATCAAGTGCCGGTGGCAGCTCGATCAACTCGATCAGAGCAGAGCGGATCTTGTCGACGTCGAAAGTGCTGCCTCCGAATCCGAGGTCCAGTTCGAGAAGAAAGGCGAATTCCGGGTCAAGTGGCGGTCTGATCAAAGGTGGTGTCCTTCCATCTCGCTCGTAGACTGCCCCACTCATCCTCGACGGCCCAGACTATCGGCGGTCTGGTTATTCGATGAAATGCCAGGGTTAAATAACTACATTTGCGTTCTCTTCATAGTAAAGTTACGTTTACCTTTGGCCAGTGGGCCCGCGCTCGTGCCCCGGAGTCGGAGTCGCAGTGTCGGCGTTGGAAGGGAGGCTGGGCCCATGGACATCGAGGATCTCATCCTGGTCAGCGTGGATGACCATGTGGTAGAGCCCGCTCACCTCTTTGAGCGCTGGGCACCGGCCAAGGTCCAGGACCTGGCGCCTCGGTACGTGGTCAAACCAGACGGGAACGAGGCCTGGGAGTTCCTCGGCGTGGAGATGGCCACCATCGGTCTCAACGCGGTGGCCGGCCGCCCGCCCGACGAGTACGGACTCGAACCAGCGTCGAGAAGGGACATGCGTCCCGGTTGTTACGACATCGATGAGCGGGTACTGGACATGGACGCCAACGGCGTACTGGGATCGATGTGCTTCGGGTCGATCACCGGCTTCACCGGACAGCTATTCGCCCGCCCTGACGACAAGGACCTCGGTCGAGCTCTGCTCGAGGCCTATAACGACTGGCACATCGAAGAGTGGTGCGGTACTCATCCAGGTCGCTTCATCCCGCTGGCCACCGCACCCATTTGGAATCCGATATGGATGGCCGAGGAGATGTACCGGGTGTCGAAGAAGGGCGTCCACGCGGTGACGTTCTCCGAAAATCCATCGAAGCTGGGCTACCCGAGCTTTCATTCCGATCACTGGGACCCGTTCTGGAAGGCATGTTCAGACCTCTCGATCGTGGTGTGTCTGCACATCGGCTCGTCGAGTCAGTTGGTGGTCACCGCACCGGATGCCCCGATCGACGTCACGATGATGCTGACGCCGATCAACATCGTCCAGGCTGCAGCAGACCTGGTCTTCTCTCCGGTTCTCCGAAAGTTTCCCGAGTTGCGGTTCGCCCTCTCAGAAGGAGGTACGGGCTGGATTCCCTACTTCCTCGAGCGTATTGATTACACGTACCAGCGGCACCGCGCCTGGACCGGCCAGGACTTCGGTGACCAACTCCCGAGCCAGGTCTTCAACGATCGGGTGATCACCTGTTTTATCGACGACTGGTTCGGTATCGAAAGTCGGAACCATCTGAACCTTGATCACCTAACCTGGGAATGCGACTACCCCCACTCCGACTCGACGTGGCCCACCTCACCGGAGCAGTTGATGAAGTACCTGTCGATCTGTACGGACGAGGAGATCGACAAGATCACCCATGCCAACGCCATGCGTGAGTTCCATTACGACCCCTTCGTCCACGTTCCCCGGGAGGAGGCGACCGTCGGGGCGTTACGAGCCAAGGCAGCTGGTCGGGACGTTTCGATCGTCTCGAAGGGCAAGCCGGCCAACCGTGGTACCAACGCCATGGATCTGGGACGCCGGGCCAAGAAGAACGCGCCGGTCTGACACACCCTGTTCCCGCTCAGTCGGGTGGGACCGTGCAGAGCGCAACTGCATCTAGGCGGGAGAGGACCACCCCCGCAGTGATGCCACTACCCCTCCATCCACCAGAAGATCGGTGCCAGTGATGAATCCGGCGTCGGGTCCGGCCAGCCAAGCCACCGCTTCGGCGATGTCCGTCGGTGTCCCGAGACGAGGAATCGGACTCCCCTTTCTCAACTCTTTCATCAGCGGTGTGGCCTCATACTCCTGATGGCCCATGGGCGTGGCGATCATGCCCGGGCTGACCGAGACGATGCGGGCCCCCCGAGCACCCCACGCCGGAGCGGCGGCCGCTATCCGCACGACCACCCCCCTCTTGGATACCGCGTAGGCGGTAGATGGGTCGACGTCGTCGGCCAGTCCCGTGGCGCCGACGACATCGGCGGGGTGAGCCGCGGCGACGGCCCGGTCGATCTGGTCGTCGATGGGCCACAGGTGCCCGGCCATGCTGGCCACGAAGACCCCAACCGTGCCCACCTCAGCCAAAGTCTCGAATGCGGCGACGAGGAACGCCGTTCCCTTGAGGTTCACCTCGAGTATCCGGTTTCCGGGGGCCATGGTGGGCGAGAGTCCGGCGGTGTGGACGAGGGTGGCTAAAGGGCCCTGTTCCGTTGCGAAGTCGGCTAGCCCGGAGACGGACGAACCGTCACTTACGTCGATCTCGTATCCGTGGGCGGCAAAACCCTCGTCTCGTAGCGTGGTCACCACCGAATGCAGGCGGGCGCTGTCGGCTTCGGCCAGGACGAGCTCGCCACCGGCTCCCAGGCGGCGCGGCACAGGCCAGGCCGATTCCGCCGGTGCCGGTGACGACAACGACCGACATCAGTCGACCAGAGCGGACAGATTCCCACCCATTACCTTGCGGATCTCCCCATCACTCAGCTGATCGAGATGGTCAACATAGGTGAGTGGGTCCCGGAGGCCCTCGGGGTGGGGGTAGTCCGAGCCGAAGAGCAGGTGATCGATAGGCAGGAGATCCGAGAGCGATCGTAAGTCGTCCTCCCAGAATGGGCTCAACCACACGTTGCGGCGCAGGCCTTCGAGAGGATCCTCGGTGAAGTTCTGAGGTGTCTTCTTGTACACCCCGGTGAGGGCCTCCATCAGGGGAGCAAGCCATTGGCTGCCGTTCTCGACCGACACGATGCGCAACTCGGGGAACCGGGCCAGGGTGCCGTGGCAGGCGAGCGCGGCCAGGCCGTCGGCGATAGGCGAATGAGCGGCGCTCCAGTACATTCGGAAGGTCGACGCGGCAAAGGGTCGAAACTCACCGGGACCCTCCCATTCGTTTGCCTGCCGGGAGTAGCCGCTATCCGATGCGTGCATCGTCACGACCACTCGTTCCGCTTGGACCCGCGCCCAGAACGAATCAAACTCAGGGAGGCTGAACGAACGTGTGCCGCGAAGCCCCGGTACGGGTGCCGGTCGGACCAGGACTACCTTCGCACCCCGCTCAAGGACCCAATCGAGTTCTTCGATGGCTTTCTCCACGATGGCCAAGGAGATGATCGGGGTGGTGTAGATCCGGTCCCTGCAATTGAACGACCAGGTGTCTTCCATCCACTGGTTAAAGGCGTGGATAACGGCGTGCATGCCATCGGGGTCGTCTCGAAATCGCTCTTCGACCAGGCTGGCCAGGGTCGGGAACATCAGGGTGCGATCGATGCCCTGTTCGTCCATCAACACCAGCCGCGCACCCGGCTAGCGGAAGGCCGGAAGGGGCTCGATCGCCTTGCCCATGATCTCCCGTGGGGACCTACCCTCCGGGTTACCGAACCGGAAGTAGTCCTCTTGGACACCGGGCGCGGCCACCCGGTCGAAGGTCGGATTGGGGATGTAGTCACTGATCTGGCCGAGCACTGCCACCTTGGTGCGCCCGTCTATGTCCACGTAGCGGATGGCGTCGCGATACCGGTCGGGCAAGAATTGGGTCAGTGCCTCCCGGGGTTCGTAGAAGTGATTGTCGGCGTCGAAGACCGATCCGCTGAGCTTGCTTCGTTCCATGAACCCTCCCTCAGGGCAACGAGCTGCGCAGCTCGCCATCTGTTACGAGAAGGAAATGATCCTATAGTGAAAGCATGATTCCGGCCATCCGGCGAGCTGGGCCGGGCTGTCACAACAAGTAC
The DNA here is from genome assembly GCA_963734395.1 of uncultured Acidimicrobiaceae bacterium. Lineage (GTDB taxonomy): Bacteria > Actinomycetota > Acidimicrobiia > Acidimicrobiales > RAAP-2 > Bog-756. The sequence continues at coordinate 808,747 of CAVTGY010000007.1, forward strand.
ACGCCGCCGTTCACGCTGTGTCGACGGACCGTACAGTGGTCACCAACTCCATGAACCCAAACGAGTTCCGGGAATCCCTCGTCGCCTGGATCGATGACAACATCGATGAACTCCAGCCGCCGTACCGAGGCCATGGCACGACCAGCGAGATCCTGGACCATCAGCGCCTGGTCCAGCAGTCGCTCTTTGAGCAGGGATTCATGCGGTGGGGGTGGCCCACGGCGGTCGGTGGGTTGGGAGGGTCACCACTATTCGCGCGCCATCCTGGGGGAGGAGCTCACCGTCCGCGCTCTCGTGCACACCTCGGCGTGGTCGATGCCCGAGGTCCTCGGTCCCGCGGTTGTCACATTCGGCGATCCCGGACTCACCTCCCACGTCGTCCCTCTCATGCTCAGTGGCGCTGAGCTCTGGTGCCAGGGATTCTCCGAACCGGAGGCGGGCAGTGATCTGGGATCGCTGAAGACGGCGGCCCGCAAGGACGGTGAGGGGTGGAGTAATTTCTGGACAGAAGCTTTGGACGAGCTGGGCCCATCACTCGGCCCGTTGTGTCGTGCTGGCACGAACTGGCGGACCCAGTAGTGGATCGGCGGGAGTTACGGCGTTCTTCGTCGATATGGACAGTCCCGGAATCGTCGTCCGCCCTCTGGAGACGATGGCGGGCGTCGACGAATTTTGTGAGCTGTTCTTCCAGGATGTCCGGATCCCCGCGGGACGGGTCTTGGGCCAGGTGGGCGGAGGTTGGGAGGTGACCCAGCACATTCTCGGATGTGAGAGGGGTCCTATCTTCTGGCAACGGAGCGCCTGGCTCCTCCATCACCTCGCCGAGCTGTGCAGGGAAGTCTCACCCGGGGGTGCGGAGGCAGAGCGCGGTCGTCGGGAACGCCTTCGCCGACGTGTTCGCGCTGCGAGCACAGTCCCGTGGAACCCAGCTCCGGGTCGCTGAGGGAGCGGTGCCCGGTGCGGAGGCGTCGATCGACAAGATCTTGATCGCGGCGGCGGAACAGGCCGTGTTCGGGGCCGGTCAGCAACTGTTACCCGGCATGGTCGAATTGGGTGACACCTCGGTGGCCGATCGCTGGCGCAAGGAATGGCTCTACTCGCGAGCGGCGACGATCTACGGGGGTACGAGCGAGATCCAACGTGACATCGTGGCCGGGCGAGTCCTACGCCTGCCACGGGGCTGATCGTGGACGCTCTCGAGCTCCAAACGGTCGAACGCACCCTCCTCGATCTGGCCTCCCGGTTCGATGGCGAAGGGCTGACCCGGGCGCTGGACGATTTCGGCTGGAGCGAGCTGCTCGAGTTGGAGCCGGTCGACGCCACAGACGCCCTCTTTTCGTCTCAAGGCCGCTGTGGTTCGTGGTCGGCGGCGCTGCATGACGTGCTGGCGACCGCCGGCAGCCTTCCCGACGTCGAGGTCGGACGTTCGGCAATCCTGATCCCGAGGCCGGGGGCCGAAGATTGCACCTTGTCGGAGAACCGGCTCGGTGGCCTACTGGTTGGGGCCCGTCCCGATTTTGACGCCATTCTCGCTGTTGCGGACTTTGACGGTGCGGTCCAACTGCAGCGGATTGACCGGGACGACACGTCGATACGCGCCGTCAGTGGCCTCGATGATGGGCTGTTGATCCAGGATGTGCGTGCAGCGTCGGTGGGTGGCCAGGCGGTGGCCGCTGGTGATTCGGTTGCGCAGTGGTGGGTGACCGTGGTCGCGGCCGGGCGCCGGGCCCTCTGCTTCGAACTGTGCGGGGCCATGGAGGCGATGATCGAGCTCGCCGTTACTCACGCCACCGACCGGCATCAGTTCGGCCGGCCGGTCGGCTCATTTCAGGCGGTCCGTCACCGACTGGCCGAAGGCCGGGTGACGGCCACGTCGGCGCATGCCGCCGCTCGTGCCTCTTTCGACGGCCACGAGCCGGTCTTGGCCTCGATGACGGCGAAAGTAGTAGCTGGTCGGGCCCAGAGACTTGTAGCGACCCACTGTCAGCAGGTACTGGCAGGGATCGGGTTCACCGCCGAGCATCCGTTTCACCGATTCATGTTCCGGGCCACCACCATCGACCGGTTGTTCGGATCGGCCACCGAACTTGCTCCGGTCCTCGGGCGCAAGCTCATTGTCCGAGGTGAACCGATACGGTTGGCAGAGCTGTGAAGGATCTTCTGCTCGTGGGGGAGTGGTGACTGAGCGGGTGGCCCTGGTGACCGGTGGAACCCGCGGTCTCGGTGCTGCGGTGAGCGAGGCTCTGGTCGGCCGAGCAGTGACCGTAGTGGGCGTGTTCCGCTCGGACAGGGCGTCAGCAGAGTCACTGCGCGACCGCTGTGGGGGACTTCTTGAGATTCACCAAGTCGATGTGACCGATCCGGCCGCCTGCACCGCACTGGTCGATGGTGTGCTGGCCGCTCACGGTCGGCTCGACTACCTGATCAACAACGCGGGCGCCGTTCGCGAAGCTCGGCTTGCCGAGATCGGCACCGACCAGTGGCGGACAAGCCTCGCCCTCAACCTGTCCGCCGCATTCTTCCTCTCCCAGGCTGCCCTGGTCCCCATGAAGGCCCAGCGGTTCGGTCGGATCGTCAACGTAAGCTCGGTTTCGGCGACTATGGGCAGTTCTTTTCAGGTCGATTACGCCGCGGCGAAGGCCGGGCTGATCGGCCTGACACGGTCGATGGCCCGTGCCGCGGCCCGTTCCTCGGTAACCGTCAACTGCCTTGTCCTCGGCGGTTTCGAGACCGATCTGCTGGAGGATCTGGCCCTTACCGACCGCTCGATCGTCGAGGCCTCGGTACCCGTCGGGCGATTCGGTCGGCCCGAGGAGTTCGCCCACGCCGTCCTCTCGCTCCTCGACGAGGATGCTTCGTACATCACCGGGGCAACCTTGGCCGTGGACGGCGGTCTGGCCATGGGGCAGTAACAGATCCGTGCAATCTTGACTTGCAGTGAATGAGAAGGATATTCTCCGACCCGCAGCCGACGGAGGACAGAGGAGCGTTATGCCCGCCAGGCCCATGGAGGGAGTACGGGTCGTCGAGGTCGCGGCCTGGACGTTCGTACCGGCCGCCGGTGCGATCCTGGCCGATTGGGGCGCGGACGTCATCAAGATCGAGCACCCCGTCGGTGGTGATCCCCAGCGGAACTTGGCGGCCGGGGGCATCATTCCGAACAACACGGTCAATTTCATCATCGAGGTCCCCAATCGAGGCAAGCGCAGCGTGGGTGTCGACCTCGGATCTGAAGCGGGCAAGGAGCTGCTGCGCCAGCTTGTCGCGGGAGCAGACGTATTCCTCACCAGCTTCCTCCCGAGCACTCGCCGGCGATTGGGTATCGACGTCGATGACATCCGGGCCGTAAATCCCAAGATTGTCTATGCACGGGGTAGCGGGTACGGACCCAAGGGTGCCGACGCCGGTGACGGTGGCTACGACGCCACCGCCTACTGGGCCCGTTCCGGTGTGTCGGCGACGATCACTGGCGCTGACGATTGGCCGCGTTCGCAACCCATGGCTTTTGGCGACGTAGCCGGTGCTCAAACCATCGCCGGGGGCATCGCCGCGGCGCTGTTCGCCCGGGAGCGAACAGGCGAAGGGTCGGTGGTGGACGTGTCGCTCCTCGGCTACGGCCTCTGGAACATCGCTCCGACCATCACTGCCTGCGAGCTCACCGGGACACCCAAGATGCCCTCGCGCTCCCGGGATGAGATGCCCAATCCGATCGTCGGCTCGTTCGCAACCTCCGACGGTCGGCACGTTCAGTTGGTCATGCTGGAGTCCGACCGCTACTGGGGGCGTCTATGCGAGGTCCTCGAGCGATCCGATCTGGCCGCCGACCCCCGATTCGTCGATGCCGCGGCCCGGGCGCGGAACAGCGCCGATTGCATCGCCGAGCTCGACACCGAGTTCGCCAAGCGATCGCTCGACGAGGTGGCGGCCCTGCTCGACAGGCAAGAGGGGCCGTGGTCGGTCCATCGGAATCCACTCGAGGTCTTCGACGATCCCCAGGTGGCCGCCAACGGCTATCTACAGGCGGTGACCGCGGGGGACGGATCGACGTTCCATCTTGTAGCCAACCCCGTACAGTTCGACGAGTCCCCGCCCCAGCTCACCCGAGCACCCGAACACGGTGAGCACACCGAAGCAGTGCTGCTCGAGGAAGGCCACACCTGGGAGGACCTGATCGCGTGGAAGGAAGCTGCGGTCATCTCGTGAGAGGAGAGCAGTGGACCTCTCGCTGAGCCCCGAGCAGCAGGCGGTGGGTGAGGCCTTCGCCACTCTGTTCGCCAAGGAATCGACGCCGAGCCGAGTGCGGGAGGTGGAGCCCGACGGTTTCGACCCGCGTCTCTGGTCGACGGTACAGGACATGGGCGCCGTCGACGTGGGGATCCCTTCGGATCAGGGAGGCGGCGGTGGCGGCCTTCTGGAGTTGTCCCTCATCGCCCAAGCGGCCGGCAGGTGGGTGGCGCCCATCCCGTTTGCAGAGCCGCCTGCCGCAGCCAGGCTCTGCGCTGAGGTCGGTGCCGTCGACCTGGTCGCCGCGATCGTGGAGGGAGCACAGCTTGTCTCGCTCTGCACCCGTCGCTCGGGACTCGACGGTCAACTGCTGGCCGACGGCGCCATCGCCGATGTCGTCGTTTCCCTCGAGGGCGATCGACTGGTGGCCAACTGCAGGCCGCCCGAGGTACGGCCGGTGCCCAACCTCGGTGGTCTGCCACTGGCCCGGTGGGATCCCGTCGACGACCCCGTTGTCCTGGCCTCCGGTGATGAAGCCTTCGATGCCTTCGAAAGAGCCTGCGACGACGTCCGGCTTCTCCGGGCCGCAGCCCTCTACGGTCTGGCTGCCGAGGCCATCGAGATTGGCGCCGCCTATGCCCGGGCGCGCCTGGCCTTCGGTGTCCCGATCGGTACCTACCAAGCGGTGGCCCATCCGCTGGCGGATTCGGTGACGGCCAATGACGGACTCGATCTGCTCATCCGTAAGGCGGCCTGGGCCCTCGACGAGGCCCTACCTTCCGGCCCCGCTTTGGCGTCGAAGGCCTTTGTTTTCGCCGCCGAGACCGCCCAGTCAGCCACCCAGCACAGCCTGCACATCCACGGCGGTTACGGGTTCACCCAGGAATATGACATCCAGCTCTATTACCGTCGGGCCAAGGCATGGTCTCTCGTGTTCGCCGATCCCGCCCACGAGTTGCAAATCCTGGCGGACCGCCTCTACGGACCGGCGTCCTGAGATGGACTTCAACGAGCCGTCGCACTGGGCCGACATCCGCAGGGAAGCAGAGGCATTTGTAGCCGAGCACGTCACCCCCGAGATGATCACCGAAGAACTGGCCACCGGCGATGGGGTGAGTCGACCACTCATGCTGGCGTTGGGCCGGCGCGGGTGGATCGCTCCGGGCTGGCCCAAAGAGGAAGGAGGTGCCGGGCTCGACCCCTTCGAGGCCGGGGTGCTGACCGCCACCATCCGGGCCTCGGGCGCACCGACGATCGGGCATGGGACGACCATGCTGCCGGCCAACGCCATCCGGTCGCTCGGAAGCGAGAAACTCAAGAGCTCGATCCTGCCCGGAGTCGCGGCCGGTGAAACGCTGATCTGCCTGGGATACACGGAACCCGAGGGCGGTTCCGACGTGTTCGCCTGTAAGACCCGGGCGGAGCGCGACGGCAGCCAGTGGCGCATCAACGGGCAGAAGATGTTCACCACCTTCGCCCATCGCGCCGATTACTGCTTCCTCTTGACCAGGACGACCCCCGGGTCGGTGGGCCCGAGCGGTCTGACCATGTTCCTGGTGCCCATGGACACGCCCGGCATCGAGTGTCAGGCGGTGCGGACCATGGGCTACGAGCGAACCAACATCGTGTACTACAGCGACGTTTGGGTGGACGACGCCATGGTTGTCGGGCAGGCCGACAAGGGATTGGCGGTGATCCGGGCCGCACTTGAAGCGGAGCAGAACATCGCACCCACCTCTCGGACCACCCAGCTGGCCACCGCTGCAGCTCGCTGGGCGTCGAGCAAGAGAACGGCTGATGGACGGCGGGCGATCGACGATCCGGTCAACAGGCAGAGCCTGGCCCGCCTGGCCATCGACGCCGAGATCACCGACCTGCTCGGGCTCCGCACCGCCTTCCTCGATGACATCGGGGGCAAGCCCGGCCCGCTGGCCGCCCTTTTCGGCCCGGAGACCTACGTCCATTGGTCCTCGGCGGTCCTCGACATGGTCGGTGTCGAGGGTTTACTGCCCTGGACCGAGCCGGGGGTTCCGGCCGGGGGTGTCTTCGAATACCACTATCGCGGCGCGGTGGCGACGACCATCTACGGAGGGACCAGCGAGGTGTTGCGCAGTCTCATCGCCGAGCAGCGGCTCGGCCTTCCCCGTAGCCGGCCCAAGTCTTCGTGATCGACGTCCACACAAGGAGGTTCCATGGCAACAGCACGTGACGCGAGGGAGTGGGCTCCCGGCGCCCTCCGGGGGATGATCGACTCCCTCTACACGCCCTTCAAGGGTCCCGGTGGGGAGCACATCGACACCGACGCCGTGCGGTCGCTCGTCCGCTATTGCCTGGCCGATCTCGGGCACGACGGCATCTGGGTCGGCGGCCTGGTGGGCGAATGTTGGGCCCTCAGCGTGGCCGAGCGCAAGCTGTTGCTCGAGGTGGCCGTGGACGAGGCACGCTCGGTGCGACCGGGGGTGCTGGTGGAGGCGTGTCCGGCCAGCACCAACGTTCTGGAGACCGTCGAACTGGCCCGTCACGCCACCGAGGCGGGAGCCGACATCTGCTTTCTCATCCCCCCGTTCTTCGAGGCCAAGGGATACGAGGCGGCCCGCCAGCTGGTGGGCTACGTGGCCGACCGAACCGACATCGCCCTCGGGTTGTTCAACACCCATGCGGCCGGGTGGATCCTCACGCCCGACGAGTCGGCCCGACTGGTCCGCGAGTTCCCGGCCATCTGCGCGGTGAAGAACGGGATGTTCCGTCCCGCTCACACGGCAGCGTTGCACCGGCTGGTGCCCGAGGTGGTGATCTGGGAGTGCGACATGTTGGCGTACCGAGGCGGTTTCCTCCAGCGGGGGATCAGCGCGCCGGGGATTCTGGGCGGCTCGGCCTTCCTCTACGAGTTGCCGGACCGGCGGGTCTATCGCGACCAGTGGGAGCTCCTCGTGGCCAACAAACTGTCCGAGGCGGTCGACCACTGGTATGACTCGGGCCTCGACGACCTGGTAGTCGGACTTCACCACGCCTTTGGTGCCTCCAACGTCGAGGCGCCTTACACCCATTGGGGATCCGCCTTCAAAGCGGCCGCCGCCACCCTGGGCCTTCCGGTGGGGGACTATCCCCGTTCCCGACCACCTCAGCCGCCACTGCCCGACGCCATGGTGGCCGAGGTCGAAGAGGTCTACCGAAAGATGGGATACGTCAACTGAGGGAGGGAGCGTCCGGTAGTCCACCTGCGAGGTCCGTTCGATCCTCGGCGGGCAACGGCATGAAGACACAATCGAAGTGAGAAGGCGTGAAGGAGAGACGTGAACAGGATCGGATCCTCCCTCGAGGGGCACGCCGCCCAGACGGCCCCTGTGTTCGATCCGGCGTCGGGACGCCAGACCGCCGAGGTGGTGCTTGCCTCGGCCACCGACGTCGACTCGGTGGTGACAGCGGCCCGGGCCGCCTTTTTGGAGTGGCGGGAGTCCTCGCTCGCCCATCGTTCCCGGGTCCTGTTCGCCTTCCGCCAGCTGGTCGACGCCCACCGGCAGGACCTGGCCCGCCTGGTGACCGCCGAACACGGCAAGGTCACTGAGGACGCTCTCGGCGAGGTGGCTCGGGGACTCGAGGTGGTCGAGTTCGCCTGCGGGATCCCCCATCTGCTGAAGGGGGAGTTCTCCGAGGACGTCTCGACCGGGGTGGACGCCTCCTCGGTTCGCCAACCATTAGGGGTGGTCGCGGGCATCACCCCGTTCAACTTCCCGGTCATGGTGCCCATGTGGATGTACCCGATCGCTATCGCCTGTGGCAACGCCTTCGTGCTCAAGCCCTCAGAGCGGGTCCCCTCCCCTTCGGTGCTGGTCGCCGAGTTCTGGGCGGAGGCCGGCCTGCCCGGGGGGGTCTTCTCGGTCCTCCAGGGGGACGCCGCCGCTGTCGACGCACTCATCGACCATCCCGAGGTCTCCGCGGTGTCCTTCGTGGGGTCCACCCCAGTGGCCCGCCACGTTTTTGCGCGGGCCACTGCCAGGGGAAAACGGGCCCAGGCCCTGGGCGGGGCCAAGAACCACGCTGTGGTCCTGCCGGACGCCGATCTTCCAAGCACCACGGAGGCCCTTATTGGCGCCGCCTACGGCTCGGCCGGCGAGCGGTGCATGGCGGTATCGGCCGTGGTGGTGGTGGGGGAGGGCGCCTCCTTACTGGAGGCGCTGGCCATCCGGGCCGCCGAGCTGGTGACCGGGCCCGGTACCGATCCCGCCTCGGACATCGGTCCCCTCATCACTCGTGCCCACCGCGACCGGGTGGCCGGCTACCTGGCCACCGCTGAGGATGAGGGGGCAGAGGTGGCCCTCGACGGCCGTGAGGTCAAAGTGCCCGGGAGGGACGAGGGCTTCTTCCTCGGCCCGAGCCTGGTGGACCACGTCACCCCCGAGATGAGCGTCTATCGGGACGAGATCTTCGGGCCGGTACTCTCCGTCCTTCGGGTCGACACTCTGGATGAAGCCATTGCCATGGTCAACGCCAATCCCTACGGCAACGGGACGGCTCTGTTCACCCGGGACGGGGCCGCCGCCCGACGCTTCCGCCGGGACGTCGAGGTGGGCATGATCGGCATCAACGTGGCCATCCCCGTGCCCATGGCCTACTACTCCTTCGGGGGTTGGAAGCAATCCCTGTTCGGGGACACCCACGTCCACGGGATGGAGGGCGTTCGCTTCAACACCCGGCTCAAGTCGGTGACCACACGCTGGCCTGGAGGGACTTCCCCCTCGGGCCCTGCCGGGCTTCACTTCCCCTCGGGCGACAACCGATGACGGGCGTGGTGACTCAGCGCCGACTGTCGAAAGTCCGATCAACCGTTCGGCCCGTTGAGGACGTCTAAGGGGAAGGGTCGGCAGCGGCCATGACGACAGCATCGGGCCGCTCGGTGCGCAATGTCTCGGCGATGACCGCGGCCACATCAGCCGAGAGCTGGTACCCGTAGCGGACGAAGCCGTCGTCGCACCAGCGGGTGAACCAGACGGCGAATGCGTCGGGGTCGAAATGATCGCCGACCTCGGTGTCGACAGTGGGCCCGACCATCACCTCGGTGACACGGAGATCCCGGAACTCACTGGCCAGTCCGAGGCAGAAGGCGCTCAGCGCCGCCTTGGATGCGCCGTAGGCGACGAGGCCCGGGTAGGGCTTGACAGCAGAGTCCGACGAGAGGAAGACCGCTCGTCCGTCGCTCCCCTCCGCCCGTAGGTGGGGCAGGGCGGCCCTAGTGACCATGGCCGCGCCGACGACGTTGGTGGTGAAGATCTGGTTCCACTCCTCCGGGCCGGCGGTGTCAAGCGGCGTCAGCCCGGTGGTCCCTGTGGCATAGACCAGAGCATCCAGGCCTCCGAGGGCGGCCGCCGCCGTCTCTACCGCCTGGGCACAGACATCGGCCAGGTCGACGTCACACATCACCGGAACAACGCCGGCCAGCTCGGCAATACGGTCGGCGCGGCGGGCTGCCCCCGCCACCCGGGCCCCTGCTCCCACCAAGGCCCGGGCCGTGCTGGCCCCAATTCCGCTCGACGCCCCCACCACCAGCACTCGGAGAGGGTCACCGATACGGTTGGTCAGGGTACCTGCTGGCTGGTCGCCGGCGGTCATGGATCCTTCCTCCGTGGTGTCGTCATCCCCGCTAGCCGAGCAGACTCTTCGACACCACGACACGCTGGATCTGATTGGTGCCTTCGTAGATCTGGGTGATCTTCGCATCCCGCATGAAACGTTCGACGGGGAAGTCCTTGATATACCCGTTTCCGCCCAGCAACTGGACGGCGTCGGTGGTGACGGCCATGGCGGTATCGGTGGCGAAGCACTTGGCCATTGCTCCGATGGTCGACAGCTCATCGGTGGGATCGTCGTCGACCATGGCGCAGGACCGATAGACCAAGGCCCGGGCAGCCTCGTTTTGGATGGCCATGTCGGCCAGCATGAATCTCAATCCCTGCAGCTCGGAGATGGGAGCGCCAAATGCGGTCCGCTCCTTCATATAGGCCGCGGCATAGTCGATGGCTCCTTGGGCGATCCCGACGGCCTGGGCCCCGATGATCGGACGATTGCGATCCAGGGAGTGCATGGCGATGGCAAATCCGGCGCCCTCCTGGCCCACGAGATTTTCGGCAGGTACCCGGACACCGTCGAGGACGATCTCTCCTGTTGGGCTGCCTCGCAACCCCATCTTGTCCTCGTGCTTGGCCACGGCGACACCCCAATCCGCCTCGACCAGGAAACAGGAGATGCCCCGGTGCCCGGCGTCGGGATCCGTCTTGGCGAACACGGTGTAGGTGTCCGAGACTCCAGCGTTGGTGATCCAGTACTTGGACCCGCTCAGAATGTAGCCATTGCCGTCTCGAACCGCCCGGCACCGGATCGCGGCCACGTCGCTTCCGGCGTCCGCTTCGGATAGGCAGTAGCTCGCCTGAGACCCACCCGTCGTCACCCGCGGAATGTACCGACGACGCAATTCCTCCGAACCGAAGTGGACCAGGGGCATCATGCCCAGTTTCGAGATAGCTACCGTTCCCGAGGTGGTCGTGCACACCCGGGCCAGCTCCTCGATGGCCACTGCCTGGGTGACCGTGTCCGCGCCGGAGCCGCCGTAGGCTTCAGGTAGGCCGAGTCCCATCAGGTCCATTTTTCGGCACGCCTCGAATGAGGCCCACGGAAAGGACGCGGTGCGATCCGCCTCGGCCGCATGGGGGGCGATCTGTTCTTCGGCAAATCGCCTCACGGTCTGTCGAAACTGCCGTTGATCCTCGGTGAGGGAAAAACTGCCGTTCACTACTCGTCCTTCCCTTTCTTGTTTTCTCGACCGGTCTCGGAGGATGGGGCGGTCAGCCGTTCGATCGCCTCTCTGTGTTCGGGAGTGTCGAAGGAGGTACTCTCCGCGGCAAGCGCGAGTTCGAATACCGGAGTCTCGGCCGTAGCCAGATGGCGGTTGAGGGCCCGCTTCGTGGCCTGCACCGCTGCCGGGGGGAGCGAGGCCAGCCGGGTAGCCACGGCTGTCGCCGTTTGCACGAGGTCGTCGGCGGCCACGGTCCGGCTGACAAGTCCGATCCGGTAGGCCTCCTCCGCGGAAATGCGATCCCCGGTCAACAGGTAGGAACGAGCGGCGGGGAGCCCCCCGAGGAGAGGCCACAAGACCGCCGCTCCGTCACCCGGAGCCAGACCGAAGGCGACCCGTGGATCGCCGAGAGACGCTCCCTCCGCCATGATGACGATGTCGCACAGCAGGGCCAGCGTGCATCCGGCGCCGATCGCCGGTCCGTTGACCGCGGCCACGATCGGAACATGGAGGTCGCGTAAAGCGCCGAAGAGCGATCGGCTTCGGTCGAGAACACTTCGACGGACCTCGGGGTCGTCCTGCATGCGCCGTATCAGTCCGAGGTCGCCGCCGGCACTGAAAGCGGTTCCTGCGCCGGTCAGGACGATCGCTCGCACCAGCGGATCGGCGCTCGCCGATCGCACGACAGAGAGAGCGGCCGCCTGCATCGCTTCGTCGATGGAGTTGCGGCGATCCGGCCGATTTAGGGTCAGTGTCCACAATGATGTGCCCACACCGCTCACGGCCACGGGCCCTTCGCCGTTCGATTCAGGCACCAAATCCTCGAAGGTCGGGCCTACTCGTACACCGGGCGGTTGGACGGGGAGAGGTGGTCCTCAACTGATCGTCCGATCGGTCTGGTAATCAGCACAGGCTGCCACGGCGGGGGCTCCTCGGAGAATGTAACTTTTCGCCAGTGCACACTAGCCTCTTGTGAAGTGTCCCGATCAGACGGAGGTAGCAGTGTCCAATAAGGCAACGCCCCGGCCTCGTAATGGAGTGAGGCGTCAAATTGGTTGAGATCCCAGTCGAGGACCGTCTGCTGATCGACGGCAAGCTGGTCGGTGCCGGTTCCGGCGCCACCTATCCCAATGTGAACCCGGCAACCGAGGAGGAGATCGGTCGGGCAGCCGACGCTTCGGCCTCCGACGTCGACGCAGCCATTGCCGCCGCCCGGACCGCCTTCGACACCACGTCCTGGTCCACCGATCGCGAGTTCCGACGCTCGTGCCTACTCCAGTTGCAGGCAGCGCTCGAGTCCGAGCGCGAGGCCTTTCGCGCCGAACTGATCGCCGAGGTCGGCACCCCTCTGCTCATGACCTACGGCCCGCAACTCGATATGCCGTTAGCCGACGCGGTGATAGCACCGGCCGATGCCATTTCCACGTTTGCCTGGGAGCACGATCTGCCGGACAACGGCGAGGGGGAGGGCGCCAGCCATCGCGTCGTCGTGAAGGAACCGGCCGGCGTGGTGGGAGCGATCGTTCCCTGGAACTTCCCGTTGGAGATCACCCTCCACAAGGTGGCCCAGGCGCTGGCGACCGGGAACACGGTGGTGTTGAAGGCCGCTCCCGACACCCCGTGGAATGCGTCCCACCTCGGGCGTCTCGTTTCGGAGAGGACAGACATACCAGCCGGAGTGATAAACGTGATCACGTCGGCATCCCATGAGCGTGGCCAGCAGCTGGTCGAAGACCCGCGTATCGACCTCATCTCGTTTACGGGATCGACCTCCACCGGCCGGCGCATCATGGAGTTGGGGTCGTCGACACTCAAGCGGCTCTTCCTCGAACTAGGGGGAAAGTCGGCCAACATCGTGCTCGACGACGCTGACTTCACGACCGCGCTCTCGTCGGCCATCTTCGTGTGCGTACATGCGGGCCAAGGATGCGCCCTCCCCACCCGGTTGCTCCTCCCGCGCTCCCGCTATGACGAAGGGATCGAGATGGTGGCGGAGAGCTTCAGGACGGTCAAGTTCGGCGATCCCAACGATGTCGAGGTGATGGCCGGACCGTTGATCAACGCCCGCCAGCAACGGCGCGTTCTCGACTACATCGATGCCGGCGTGGCTGAGGGTGCCCGCTTGGTTGTGGGCGGGGGTCGCGGTGGGTTAGACCGTGGCTTCTTCGTCGAGCCCACCCTCTTCGCTGACGTGGACAACTCGATGACCATTGCCCAGGAAGAGATCTTCGGACCTGTTCTCGTGGTCGTCCCCTTCGAGGATGACGACGATGCTGTGCGCATCGCCAACGACTCGATCTACGGCCTGTCGGGAATGGTGAGTTCCGCTTCGCTCGAGCGGAGTATGGCCGTGGCGCGCCGGATCCGGACAGGCACCGTCAGCGTGAACGGAGGCAACTGGTATGCGGCCGACTCGCCATTCGGCGGCTACAAGGCCAGCGGAGTGGGCCGTCAGGGTGGTCGCGAAGGGTTCGAGCAGTATCTCGAGACCAAGACCATCGGCTATCCCTGACATGCCAGTACTCGAGCGAGGTGGGGCGCGACTTCACTACAGGGTGGAGGGCAGTGGTGCTCCCGTTCTGATGGTCCACAGTGCCACCAGTACTGGAGTCCATGAGTGGGATGCGTTGGTCCGGCGATTGAAGCATTCCCACTCCTGCATCGTTCCGGACCTTCGCAGCCATGGTGCGTCCGACCACGTTGAAGGTGCACTCGGCCTCGACGAGGTGGTTGGTGATCTTCGCTCACTGGTCGCGCACGTTGCTCTCGGACGTCCACACGTGGTTGGTTTCTCGTTTGGCGCAGAGGTCGCACTGGAAATGGAGATCCGTCAGCCGGGAACTGCTCAAAGCTTGATCCTGGTGAGTCCGGGGACCGGGCATTCCGACGGTGTGCCCCAGGTGGAGAAGATGGCCGTTTGGTGGCCACGGTCGCTGCGAGAGCTGCACACTTCCAAGCACGGGCCTGAGCACTGGCGCACCATTCTCGAGGCGCTTTCCGACGACGCCGCGGACCGCGCCCAAGTCGCCGACGACGTCCTCTCAGCCGTAGGTTGTCCGATCCTGCTGGTGGTGGGCTCCAAAGACCAGCCGGTCCGTGTGGAACAGGCGCTCCACCTGGCTCAGGTCAACAGCCGAGCGAGGCTGGTCACCTTAGACGGCGTGGGCCACGCTGCTCATGCCGCCGACCCCGACACCTTCGCCGACGTTGCAGCCGAATTCTTGGCATCGACAAGGATCGAAAGTCGATGACGCCGGGCGTGAGACTTCGGAGCGCAGTCTGCGCAACCGAGGTGGTGGTGGTTCGCGGTCCTGACCGCGACCTCGAGATGACGTGCTGCGGCGCTCCCATGGTTGAACTGGGCGAGTCGCCGATCGGCGACGCCCCAGAAGGCTCACCCGGGGATGGAGAGCCGGTTCTGCTCGGAAAACGCTATTCGGATGAGAGCACGGGCCTCGAGGTTCTCTGCACCAAAGCCGGCGCCGGTCCTTTGGCCTGCGAGGGCAGACCTCTTGTGGCCAACGCTCCCAAACCGCTCCCCTCGTCGGACTGATCCGGTGTCCAGATTTGATCTTCTGGCGGAAGGGAAATATGCTTCTCGTTATTGTAAAGTCATGCATGCACCGACCGACCAGCTCTGGCCATCACGCCGTCGTCGGGCGAGTGCAAAGGGGAACTCGTGGCGCGTGATCTGATCGAGTTCGACCCCTTCTCCGACACTTTCTTCGACGATCCGTACGAAACGTACGCTCGCCTGCGCGACGAAGCACCCGTCTATTTCAACGACTCATACGGTTTCTACGCACTCTCCCGCTATGCGGACGTCGTCTCAGCACACGGTGACCCCGAGCGACTGGTCAGTTCCTACGGCGTCACGCTGGAGCTGCTACTCCAGAAGCGGCCGATGAGGACCAACATGATGATCGTCATGGATCCACCGCTCCATACTCGCCAGCGCCGGTTGGTGAGCCAGGCATTCAGTCGCCGGGCCATCGGCAGCCTCGAACAGATGGTGGCGGACGTGATCGATGACCTACTGGACGGGCTCGTGGGGCGCTCGTCATTTGACATCGTCGCTGAATTCGCCGCCCTTTTCCCAGTCGAGGTCATCTCGTCGATACTGGGTGTGCCCGAAGGGGAGCGCCAGCAGGTACGGCTGTGGGTGGACACTTTTCTCCATCGGGATGAGGGAAACCCGAACACGACGCAAGAGGGCATGGAGGCATCACTCCTCATGGCGGGATACTTCCTCGATCTGGCCAAGACGAAGCGAGCCGAACCCGACGGTCTTCTCATGTCAAAGCTTATCGATGTCGTTCTCGAGAACGACGAGGGAAACAAGCAGTATCTGAGCGACGAGGATGTCGCTGGATTTGCCGTGCTCATCGCCGGCGCGGGGAGCGAGACGGTCACAAAGCTGATCGGTAGCGGGGTGGTGCTGTTCGATCAGCATCCTGAAGAATGGGACTTGGTGAAAGCGGATGTCGCCACCGTGCCGGCCGCTGTCGAAGAGATCCTCCGAATGCATCCGCCTTCGCAGTACCAGGGACGATTCGCGATCGACGAGTTCACCGTGGACGGGGGAACCATTCCGGCTCAGTCGCCGGTCATCCTGTTGACAGGAGCGGCCACCCGCGATCCACGAGAGTACGTCCGCCCCGACGAGTTCGACATCACCCGCAGCGGCCGCACCACCCTGGCCTTCGGCTACGGCGTGCACGGGTGTCTCGGAGCGTGGCTCGCCCGTCTGGAGAGCCGTCTCGCCTTCGAGGGCATCCGCAAGCGCTGGCCTCGGCTGGGCGTCGAGCGCGACGGACTGGAGCGTGTGAACATGTCCAATGTCGCGGGCTACTCGCGAGTGCCTGTCTCCGTCTCCTAGCGCAGGTTCCCCCATGTCACCTTCATCGGGCCGTGGTGTTTCGGTCCAACTCGGTTCTTTCCCTGCCACCATTCCGGATCTGCTGGTTCTGCGTCAGAGCCGGCCCGATGATGTCTTCCTCATCGGTCCGGACTTCCGACTGACATTCGGCGAGGCCGATATCAGAAGCCACAACTTGGCCGGACGGTTGATGGCAGCCGGGGTAGGCAAGGGCTCGCGGGTCGGACTTCTGTACCCCAACGGTCCGGAGTGGGCGATCGCCTGGTTGGCCATGACCAGGATCGGCGCCCTCAGCGTGCCTCTTTCGACTTTCGCTCCCGCCAACGAGTTAGCCCGAACCCTGCGCCATACCGATGTGGCCGCCCTGCTCGCCGCATCACAATTCGCCGATGCGTCATTACCTGACCTGCTTGAGGAAGGTCTCATCGGGTTGGTCGACAGCACTCCCGAGCTGGCTCTGAGCGGAGCCCCCTTTCTTCGCTGGATCCACATCGAGGACGAGGTCCGGACCTGGTCGCGGACACTCCCCGCCGCCGCACCCGATGCGGTGGTGGACGCCGCGCAATCGGAGGTGTTTCCCTCAGATTCCCTGGTCATCATCAACACGTCGGGTGCCACCGCGGCACCCAAAGCCGTCGTCCATTCCCACGGTTCGTTGGTCCGCCACGGAGCATTGCTGGCTCACCGACGAGGACTGACCCCCAAGGATCGCATCTATTCGCCTATGCCATTCTTCTGGGTAGGCGGGATGACCATGGTTCTGCTCAGCGCTCTCCCTTCAGGGGCGGCCGGAGTGGTGCAGGAGCGTTTCGATGCCGGTGAGGCCCTCGACCTGATTGAACGCGAGCGGGTGACGCAGGTCTCGTGTTGGCCAAATGCGGCTCGTCAGATGGCAGACCATCCGAGCTTTGCCAACCGGGACCTCACGAGCGTCCGCGGAGGTACTCTCGTCGAGGCGTTGCCCGCCGAGATCCGCCCGGCCGCTCCCGATCTTGCACCCATGCCTCTTGGGATGACCGAAACCGGAGGACCGCACACCTCGGTCGACGACCCGTACGCGCCGTTGCCCGAAGACTTACGAGGAACCTTCGGTCGCAGCCTCCCTGGGATGGAGCACCGAGTGTCCGACATCAAGACGGGCGAGGAGGCGGTCACCGGCGAGGAAGGCGAGCTGATGGTGCGGGGGACGTTTCTCATGGACGGCTTCTACAAGCGGGAACGTCACACGGTGTTCGCAGTCGACGGCTGGTATCCGACTGGGGACCTCGGTTGGTTCGGCACCGACGGGTATCTCCGGTACACCGGTAGGCGGACCGCCATGATCAAGAGCGGCGGATCCAACGTTTCGCCAGCAGAGGTGGAAGCCGCACTCATCCAGTTCCCTGAGGTGCGGGCAGCGTTCGTCATTGGGATCCCGGCGGGGGATCGGGGCGAGGACGTCTCAGCTGTGCTCGTCCCCCAATCGGGATGCGAGGTCGATCTGACGGCGGTTTCGCAGGCGGTCGGCACGACTCTGTCCTCGTACAAGGTCCCGCGCCATATGAGGGTGATCGACGAAGGCGCCGTTCCCAAATTGCCGACGGGCAAGATCGACCTGGTGTCTCTCCGCGCCCTGTTCGCGACCGACTGACCTCACCGGAGCGGCCGGAGCAAGCGGGCGCGGGTTCGGTTCGAGGTTTCCATGTGTCAAGGGAACCGCACTCGTTGTCCACCGAACCACAGTCGTCGGCACCCGCCGGCCCGCATCAGGTAGAGTCAGATTCTCTTCTAGTAAAATCATTGTTGTCATGGATAGTTGATCATGACTGTGCAGTGTGTGGAAAGGTTTAGAACATGGACGCAGAGTTCGTGCGGTATGAGGTCGCCGACGGCATCGCGGTCATCACGCTCGACCGCCCTCGGGCGGCCAATGCTCAGACCCCTCAGGTACTGAAAGAGCTGGATGAGGCATGGATGGCCACTGACCGCGACGACGATGTCCGGGTCGTGGTGATGCGGAGCGAGGGTAAGCACTTCTCGGCGGGTCACGACATGCAAGGCGGGGGCGATCCCTCACTCGGCCCCCGGCGCGTCGACGGCGTCCTCACCGTCGACACCTACTACGACTGGGAAGAGCGCGGGTACCTACGATACGCGAAGCGGTGGCGCGACCTGGTCAAACCATCGATCGCTGCCGTGCAAGGCAAGTGCATCGCTGCCGGTCTCATGTTGTGTTGGCCATGCGATCTGATCATTGCCGCCGACAACGCGCAGTTCTCCGACCCGGTTGGCTTGATGGGGATGCCCGGAGTGGAGTTCTTCGCCCATCCGTGGGAGTTCGGCCCACGACGGGCCAAGCAGATCCTCTTCACTGCATCGTCGCTCTCCGCCGAGCAGGCGAGGGAATGCGGGATGGTCAACGAAGTCGTACCCCTCGAATCGCTGGTAGAGCGTGCGATGAAGCTGGCTGCCACTGTGGCAGCAATGGACCCGTGGGCGGTACGCCTGGCCAAGCGCGCCGTAAACAATGCCGTGGACGCCATGGGCTTCTCCAATTCGATCAACGCCAGCTTCGATGTCCACCATCTCGGCCATGCCCGGGCGATCGCCTACACCTCTGGTCGGACATCGATAATGGCTGATCTGGCCACCATGAAAGCCGGGGTCAACAAAACGGATGCGACAGGATCGCACGGGTAGCCACGTCGTTGGTCCCCATTAACGAGGGAGGCCGTCAACGGGGACCAACGATTATCTCCGCGACACGACCCTCGGGTTGCAAACCGAGGGTCGTGTCCGCAGGATTCAGTGACTCGAATGAAGTAGATGTTCAGTCATAACCGGCTTACTTATAGGGTCGACGATCCTCCGACTACGAGAACGGTACCGTCTGTCGCCCCGACGTAAACACACAAGTCCTCGGGCGCTGTGGTCTCATCAGTGAGCTTGGACGTGCCGCCCGTGACCGTAGCTGTCACTTGTTCTTCGACACTCGAAGTCTGATCAAGATAGGTCCCGCAGGTATCGGTCACCGACGTGTAAGAGTCGGAAACGGTGGTGGTGTCCCTGTTGGTCCAGTAGATCGTGGCACCAGTGTCAGTACCGTTCGGTACCGCCACTCCGTAGGGAGTGACCTTGGATTTAGCCGTCCCGACACAGCCGATATTCATTTGTTGGGCGGCATTTCCGAGTGTTGAGCTGCATGTGACCGTAACCGGCGGCTTGGGTCCTTTGGCGCTAGCGACGGCACCCGGAAGTGCGACTGCCAGTCCGACCGACCCGAGCATCGCGGCCGCGGCCACGAACCTAATACCAACCATCTTGCGCATAGTTCCCCCTAGAGGAGTTAGTCGGCGGAGCCCCTCGGCCCACCGGAGCAATGTGATTCTCCAAGTAGTATGACACTCTACTTAGAGAACTATCTAGCTTTTAACACCTGAGATCCCCAATTGCAACCGTATTGCTCACATCGATCGTTGTGTCTGCAAACGTGGCTCCGCTGCGGGTGTGAATGAGCAACCACAGCATCCATTGCCCGGGAACGTCGGAAATGGGCACCACGTGACCCTTCCCTACCTGTTTCGCTAGTGGCCCTGTCCCAAGAGCTGTTCGGGGGCCATCGCCGCAGTTGACCAATCCGAGGATCGCCCTGTTCAGCGGCGGCGAGACGGTTTCGGGCCGGCGGTGCTCATGTGAAGACCTCGCGCGCTGCTGGTGAAATCAGTCACGATCCGAGTAGAACTGCCGGAACCATCGGCGGTACTGCGCGACCGGGCCGTCGATCTTGGTGATCATCGGGCGCTCGCGGTAGATCTTGTTCTCCCAGATCGGGACGTCCTGGGTGAACTGCTCATTGGTGATCCGGTCGTTGAGCTCGCTGATCGACTCGGTGGCCTTCTCGTCCGGCAATGCCTTCATCGAGAAGATCAGGTTCACTTCCGTGAACTCGTCATCGATCGGCGTCTGTGTGATGTAGGTGAGCATCTCGATCGGGTCCTGGCTCACCTCGACTGCGACGATCCCGGGTCCACAGGTCGTGCGTCGTCGTCTGAATCTCATAGCCGGTCACGTCCACTGCGGTCACCTTCAGGCTCTGCTCGACGACCATGGATGGACCCTCGAACCGAACCTCGAAGTGATCCTTCTCGGGTCGTGCCATGTCGTGGACCGCCGAGAAGTGCGACCGGTCGATGATGTTCTCGGTCAGGTCCTGGACATGGACTCGCACCCGGTAGGTGTTACATCTCCAAGGCGTCCAGTTCGCCTCGTTGGGTCGGTAGCCGATCACTTCGTAGCTCGGGGGTGCACTTCCAGCGTGGTGCCAGACAAAGATGCGCCCGTTGCGCTCACATACGGGCCACGCCCGTGCGGCAGCCCGTGGCGTCCGGTCCAGCCCCGGCACTTCGACGAGCTCGGCCATCGCCGTCGAACCGCCAACCATGAAACGGACATGCGATTCCGTCACCGCACACGCGACCGCCGACGCCCAGATGGGCTCCGAGGTGGGGGCAGTGGGCATCGAAGACCCGCGCGACCCCGTCCTCACCGCGAAAGAGCACGAGATCGCGTCCGAGGTACGTCAACGGCTGCACGTCGCCTGGTGCAAGGTCAGCGCCAGCGGCGACACTGAACCAACCGTTGGGGGAGGCCGGGAACGGGTACCGGGAGCTCATGGGCCTCGTCGACGGACTAGGTCATCGGTCCGTGCCTCGTCGTGGAACCGGCCGGCGAAGGCGCGGAGCGGCAGATCGGCGCTCGTCAGCAGGCCCGGTTTCGCCTCGCACACGGACCGCATGGCGTTCAGCGCCGGCATCCCGGTGATCGTCATGCCCACCGAGGCGAAGTACTCCGGCGTCCAGGCACCGTGTGGCATTCCCGTGGCGGGGAAGATCATGTGGCGGTTGACGATCGTGGGGTCACCCTCGATGGTGGTGATGTAGCAGCCCTGGACTTTCCACCCGGGCTCCGTCTTCGGGGTCATCTGCCACTCGAGGTGCACCTCGATCTTCGACTCACCGCCGGAGATCCCCTTGAACTTGGCGAGGCTGCCTCCCACCGACCCCTTTGGCAAGCTTCCACCAGCCGAGGTCGACATCCTCGGTGCAGGCGCCGAGTTCACACTCGAAGACGATGTCGTCGATCTCGAGGTCGAGGCAGTCGGCCATCATGTAGATCGAGTCGGCGAAGACCGTGCAGCCGGTCTCGAGCAGGCCGGGAACTTCGGGATCGTCCACCGGCCGCCCGTAGCCGACGTTCTTCCACGTGTCGACCGAGTGATGGCACGAGACGTCGACCGTCTCCAGCACGGTGATGTGGTCCACTCGTCCCATGCCGGCCGTCGCCACCACGCTCAGGATCTGGGCGAGACCGGGATTCATCCCGGTTCCGTAGAAGGTCGCTCCTCCGCGCTGGCAGGCGGCTTCGATGAGTTCGGTGGGCTTCCTCCCCGACGGGTGGGGATGGTTCCGATCACGGTGGTAGCCGGTGATCCAGTCGGAGGTGGTGACGACGTTGATGCCGTTCTCGAGCAGCGTGCAGAACATATCGACGTCAGGCCAGACGCCGTTGAAGTTCACGATGTCCGGTTTCATCCGAAGAACGTCGGCGATGTCGTTGGTGGCCGACACTCCGAGCGGCGCGATCCCGACGATGTCGCCGGCGTCGCGGCCGACCTTCTCGGGTGAGTAGCAGTAGAGTCCGACGAGCTCGAGGTCAGGGTGGTCGACGATGCGTTTCACCATCTCGGACCCCACGTTTCCAGTGGCGAACTGGACGACTCGGAGGGTGTTCATGGACAAAGCACTTCCTTCCAGAAAGCGGTGGGTTCCAACGAGCCAGGAATCCATCAGGACGGGTAGTAATAGGGTTGGTCGCATCGGTATCCATGCGTCGGACCATCGACCGGCGGATCATCCAATCGTTGGAACGTGCCGTTCACGATCTGAGCGAGAATGTAGCAGTTGGTCGGCTTCTTAGCTGATGGATTTCCTGTACCTACCAGATAATTGCCAGAAAATGACGTGATGCTGCGTAGTGCCTCGAGCACTGATCCCCGGCTCGGATGGGTGCCTCCTTCGCGAAGTGCCTGAACGAATAGTTCTGCCGACAGCCAGCCAGCCAGTGTGTAGTAGTCGGCTTTGAATCCGGGCGACGCTTTCTGGACCCAGGTCAGGAACGTGCTGACGGGGGGAAGTGTTGCCGGCGTCCTCTCCCAGGAACAGTGAGGTGGGTTGCTCGAGATAGGCGCCATCGATGGCTGCCGCTCCTCCTGAGTTGGGCACCAACTCCTCGCTGTACGTCGATGTGCCCAGAACGACGACCGGGTGGAAGTCCTGTTGGTTCAGGGCCTGGATTACCGAAGAGGCGTAGTTCTCCGGCATTTGCTCGAGAAAGAGGATCTTCACGCCAGCCGTCTTCATGGCAACGACGTTCTGAGTGAAGTCGGTTTGGCTGACAGGAAACGTCGGGTCGGCGATCACCTTGTAGCCCAAATGGCTCATGGCCGCCTTCTCGCCGTTCCAAACAGTCTCCGCTGCTCCGTAGTCGGCGATCAGAGCACCTGTCTGGAGGACGTCACTGGGGAACTTTTTCTCGAAGTAAACGAGCGGGCCAAGGTAGTACCCACCAGCCGGAGGATTGGGATTGAAGGTGTTCGGAAGGGCATTGGCGGCCGCACTGAGGGATTCGGCGATATTTGGCACTTGGGGATTGGCGGCGAGCACGGTCGCACCAAAGCTGTCCTCGAGTGAGAAACTGCCCACCGTTGCGAAATCCTTCTGTACGGCGGCGTTGGTCAATTGCTTGTTCATGGCACCCGTGAACTCGTCATCGGCACTGTCGACGTTCACCTTTCGACCATGGACTCCTCCTTGCGAGTTCACGTAGTCGGCGTACGCCTCGGTCCCAACGACTGCGCCTTCGAAGAGGCCGGAGGGTTGGGTCGTCGAGATGTTCCCAATTGTCACCGAGGATGCCGTGATCCCCGTGTAGTCACTGAATGCCGATGCGGGAATCGGTGGCTTTGCCTGAGAGTCGGCGAATGAAGAAGTCCCGGAAGCAGGTGACGCAGTGGACGAGCAAGCCGCCATCGTCATTGCTCCAATGGCAATGACGATGGCGGTGATGGGCGATGCACGCTGCCGAGTCACCTCGTCTGCGGCGGTGGATTGCACTTGAGTCCCCCTTGTCGTTTTCGTCTCTTCCTCTGAGAAGACCTCGGATCGGGCGATCTGACACATCGAGTGCCGTTGGTTGACCTAATGAGGCACACGGTTCGTTCGGCGCGACAGCGTCAAACGCGGTGTTACCCCACTCTGGTCACTGGGTCGATACTTGCGGCGTGGAACTCCGTCACGTCCGCCGCTTCGTCGGGTGAACACAGATTCAGTGTAGTAAACTACACGTCAACAAACAAGGAGGCAGGGCATGTCAGTTGGGCGCCTAGTCGACCGGGAACTCGGATGTGACCTGGGGCAAATGGACGACGAACTAGATGTCGGGTCCTTCAAGTGACCGCCGAAATTGCAGGGACTTTGCTACTCGATCCTGCGGTGATCGAGGATCCCTATCCCTTCTATCGCCGGCTTCAAATGCACGCTCCTGTCTGGAAAGTTCCAAATAGGGAAGTCTTCACGGTGAGTTCCTACGCGTTGTTGGCCGATGCTGCCGCTCTGGTCGATGACTTCTCTTCGAACATGCGAGCCCTACTCTACAGAGACGAGGAAGGGCTCCCCGGTCGCCTCTCATTCGGGAATGCGGGGGTGGATGCCCTTGCCACTGCCGACCCTCCTGACCACAAGATGCACAGAAACGTGGTCTTCTCGGAGCTCATTGCGAAGAGGGTGGCGGCTCTCGAACCCGAGATTGCGGATACCGCCGATCGTTGCTTAGAACGCGCCTTGAACCGCGAGGGCTTTGACTTCATGGCTGAAGTCGGGAACGTCGTGCCGATCGCACTCATCGGCCGACTCATCGGATTCCCCGATGGCGACCTCGACCTGCTTCTTTGTGCTGCGTTCGACTCCACGTCAATGTTGGGTGCCACATTGTCCCTTTCTCAGTTGAACACGCTGGTGGCCCGCATCGGTGAGATTGAGGCATGGATTGCCAATCAGGTTGCTGCTGCTGTTGGTCAACCAGATGACCACATCCTTGGGGCCGTCGCACGCGGCATCGATACCGGGGTATTCACCGTTCATGAAGCAACCGTTGTCTTACACACCCTCTTGAGTGCCGGAGGTGAGTCCACCACGAGTCTGCTCGGTAACGCCGTCCGTCTGCTCGCCGAGAACCGCGATCTCCAAGACCGTTTGCGAGGACACCTTGACCTCATTCCAGCCTTTGTCGAAGAGGTCCTTCGACTCGAATCCCCGTTTCGTTTTCTAATGCGCTTCGTCCCGGAGGCGACATCACTCGGGGGCACTGAAATTCCAAGTGGTGCCACGCTGCTCCTGTTGTGGGGAGCGGCTAACAGGGATCCGACCGAATTCGAAGATCCCAACGACGTCGACCTTGATCGGCCCGTACTCCGCCGCCATCTAGCGTTCGGGCGCGGTATGCACTATTGCGTTGGAGCTCCTCTCGCTCGATTGGAAGCGCGAATCGTGTTGACCATGCTCCTTGAACGGACCGGGAGTATCACGCTGGATGCTGGAAGCGCGCCCCGACGAGTCGAAAGCCTGATGGTCCGACGCCACGAGCGGTTGCCTCTTCGGGTCTTGCCGCGGTGATGCCGACAGGGCTGGCTCCGAACGATTCGCCTCCTACCATGGAGTCCGTGAACAAGTCTGATGTTCAAATGGACCGCCGAGCCGAGCGCCGCGCTTCCCGTAAAGCGGAGAGCCGAACTGAGATCCTTGACGCCGCCGAGAGGGTGTTCGGTGAGGACGGCATTCGTGATGGTTCGCTCCGCAAGATCGCGGAGCTTGCTGGATTCTCGCCTGCGGCGATCTATCTGTTCTTCGAGAACAAGCAGGATCTCTTGTCTCAGACCTGCATACGACGGGCGGACGAGTGGGATAGCGTCGTTCGAGAGGTTGCCGAGAGCGCCATCGGTCCTTTGGAGAAGTTGCATCGGATCATCGACCTCGGGATTGACTTTTTTACCGATCGTCCGCATTTCCGCCTTCTGTTGCGTCACATCCGTGGTGGACCGGCTGTCACTGGTCCGGTCCTTGCCGAATTCGCCGACAATGTGGATGCGCGCTATCTCGAGGTTGTGCTGCATATCGCCCGTATCATTAAAGATGGTCAGGCTTGTCACCAGATTCGGCCGGGCAATGACCGTTCCCTCGCTCATCTCTTCTTGGTGCTGCTCAATGAGTTCGCCCTGTTAGGTGTCAACTCTGACGAGTCGAACCTCGGAACACTGACGGCAGAACAGTTCAAGGGATTCATCGACGGCGCATTGCGCAGTCCATCATGATCGGGTACAAGCAACGGGGCGGAACGAACCATCGAGAGTGAGGAGTGAGGAAAGGATGCCCAACCCCCTGGGTCCGCTTGGACCGGCCGACGAGCGATTCGACCACCAGATCGCAGACACCTTCGCCACGGTCGGGTCAAGTGATCCGTCGTGGACCGAAAAAGTGTGTGCCATGGTGGCGAAACGTGATGGAAGTCTGCAGCTTGGCTTTGGAATGGGCAAGTTCACCAACCGCAATGTGCTGGACGGTTACGCGGGGCTGTCCAGGGGCGTCGAGCAGGTCACCGTCCGCGGCAGCCGTCGCCTCTTTCCTGAGCCTGACCTGACCTCAGTCGGTCCGATCCACTACGAGGTGCTTGCGCCCATGCAGCGGGTTCGCTTTGCGCTCGATGCCAACTCTTGCCAGGCCCTTTCGTTCGAATGGATCTACGAGGCGGTGCTTCCTCCCGTCACTGAAGAACGCACGCATATGAGAACACCTCTCGGCTACAGGATCAGCGCGGATCTAGTCCGCTACCACCAGATCGGGACGGCCTCGGGTTGGATCGATATTGATGGCGATCGCCACGAGATCACTCCTGACGAGTGGGTGTCGACACGAGATCATTCGTGGGGCGTGCGCTACGACGTCGGAGCCCCTCCGACCGATATGGACCCGTTCGATCCCATTCCCGAGATGGTGTTCTCGATGATCTGGTGCCCGATCCTCATGGTCGACCCTGATGGCACGCAGTGGGGACTGTTCATGCACTTGGTCGATCTGAACGGTTTTGGGCACGTTCAACGAACGGTCACCGGGGCGATTGAGCATGTCGACGGTCGCATCGAGGGCATTGCCGACATCCGTCCCGACCTCAGCTACGACCCTTCCAACAGACGGCTTCTCGGTGGTTCGGTGGAGGTGCTGATGGACGACGGAGCTTCGAGATGTTTTGAGCTAGAGGCTCCCACGTCTACCGGATTTCACCTTGGCACGGGCCTGTATTTCGGCTGGCGCGGTCACCACTATGGCGAATGGCGAGGAGAGTTGCATGTGGACGGAGAGCGCCTTGATGACTGCAGTGAACCCAGTTTGGCCCGCGAGCTCCACCAGATTCGTGACACCTTCGTGCATGTGCGCGATCTGGACACCGGAGCTGAAGGCTGGGGGAATTGCCAGCCCACAGTTTCAGGCGCTCATCCCGATCTCGGCCTCACCGGGGAATCTTCATTCTGGTGATTCCGAGCGATCGACTTTGAGAGACATGCTCGATGGTACGTATTGGTCGCGCGTCGCACTTTGACAACTCAGCAGGTGGGAGACCTTATGGAGCGACCGGTCATCATCGAAGCAGCCATCAACGGAGTCACATCGAAACGGCAGAATCCACACGTGCCTCGGATGCCCGCTGAAGTTGCGAAGGACGCGCTGCAATGTTTGGCAGCCGGCGCGACCATCGTGCACAATCACATTGACGTCGTGATGGTGGACGGCCCAACTGCCGCGGCCCACTATTTGGAATGCTGGCGCCCGGTATGGGAGGTCATTCCCGACGCGCTCCTCTATCCGACCGTGAACGCGGGACCAGTCGAGCAGAGCTTCGCCCATTTCCCCGTACTTGCGGCGGCTGGTTGTCGCATCGGCGTCGTCGATGTCGGCTCGGTCAACCTGGGCGACTTCGTGTACGTGAACTCACGTGCCGACATCGACTTTCAGCTGAATGTCTGTGAGGAGAGTCGGCTCGCCCCCAGCGTGGCTGTCTTCGAACCCGGATTCCTTCGAGCAGCTCTTGGCCTGTGGAGAGCCGGGCGCTTGCCCGCAGGGGCAATGATCAAGTTGTACTTCGGCGGCGACCATGGCTATCTCGGTGGCGTGTTCGGCTTGCCACCCACCAAGCCAGCATTTGAGGCGTACATGGCGATGTTGGAAGATTGCCCGCTCCCATGGTCGGCGGCCGTCGTCGGGGGTGACATCGTGGAGAGCGGTATAGCCCGCATGACGATCGAGCGGGGCGGCCACCTCCACGTTGGTCTTGAGGACTGGGCCGGACCGGGTCAACCGGACAACGAAGAACTGGTGACGGCGGCCACGACGCTATGTGCGGATGTCGGTCGGCCCATAGCGAGCCGGCCCGATACGGCCAAGATTCTCGGATTGGTGGGTCCGGTCTGATTGCCAATTGTCAAGGGCAACCATCGACGTGGACAGCCTCCTTGATCTCAGAGAACGGGGTGGTTTCGATTCGGCCCGCCCGGCAAGTTAATCGAGGAGGCTACGCATGCGAGGCATGGTTAATGAGGTACTTGTCGACTCGAGGTTCAGGTTGCAGGCAGGATTGCAGAACGATCTACGCTGTCACTTCGTGCCAAACCCATCTCACATGAATCTGGAGACGTCGCGAAAGCGACCAGGTCAGACCGGATTTGTTGCACTCGCACTCGCACTCACCATCGGAGTTCTCCTGACGGCATGTACGCAGTCAGATTCTGCAACTGTCCATCCCAGCACCTCGGAACCGACACCTGTCCTTCACGTGAGCAAGTGGCTCATCGACTCAAACGGGCAGGTCGTTATCACCCACGGTCTCGACATGATCTGGAAGAGCGCGCCCTACTATCCGCCAACGTTTTCGGCCCAGGACGCAAAGTTCCTGGTGAGTGAGGGGTTCACCGGTGCGAGAATCGGCTTCTTGTGGGCGGGCGCGGAGCCGAGCCCAGGCGACTACTCGTCCGCCTACGTGCAGCGCATCGCACACGTCAACGGGGTCCTTGGCCAGTACGGTATCCGGACCGTTGTCGACTTCCACCAGGACAACTACTCCGCGAAGTACGGAGGCGACGGTGCCCCACTCTGGGCGTCCCAGGGAGTAACTGCCTCCGATGCGTTTCAGAACCTCTGGGACGACGAGCCCGTAGGCGGCCTCGGACTGACCCGGCAGTTCGAAGGAGCCTGGCAACGGGCGGCTACTGCACTTGCACACGCATCGAACCTTCTCGGTCTCGATATCTTCAACGAGCCCTATCCGGGGTCGTCCTCCGATTGCGGCCTGTTCGCCTCGTGCCCCCAGTTCGAGACAGGGCAGCTCCCAACGTTCTACAGACAGCTGATCTCTACCATTCGACAAGTGAACGGGTCCGCATTGGTCTTCTACGAGCCGATTCCCACGCTCACGCCGTCGCCCACCGCATTGCCCGCTCCGCTCAGTACCGATCCCAGCCTCGGCTTCAGCTTCCACTACTACGATCGGTCGTGTGGGACCGCACCCGAGCCGTCGAATGCCTCAGCAGCGGCCGCACAGGATGCACGGTGCACCCCGACTGAGTCAATGGCACTTGACGAAGGGATCGCGTACGCGCAACGGGCCGGCGCCGCAGCTGACCTCGGAGAGTTCGGCGACAGTACCAACGACACGGACAACGCCAACATGGTCGATCTCGCCGACCAGCGATTTCTGAACTGGACGTACTGGGAGTACTACACGACCTCGAGCAGCCTCTCCCCCGGACTGCTGATCGACGACACCAATCCCGGAACGGAGTCCAATGCTCGGCAATCGCTGCTCGACGCGCTGGTGGTGCCATATCCAGAGGAGGTCACCGGGACACCACTGTCCTACTCCCTCGACCGCGAGAAACACCATGTCTTTCGACTACAGCACTAAGCCGGTCGATTCGCAGCGCTCCTGCTCACAGGCGCCAACCGAGATCTTCGTGCCCCGACGCGACTACCCACACGGCTACAGGGTCCAGGCGGTGGGTGCTCGGGTGATCTCGCCTCCGACATCGCCCTGGGTGGAACTGGTCGCTACCTCTGGGGTCAAGCAGGTATCGGTGACAATCCGACCTGGGGCCAATTCGTCCACCGAGATGCCGACGACCGCCATTGATCCCCGACTCGCAGCGACCGGCTGCCCCGGCGCTTGAGTATTCGAATCCCGGGTACCCACTCGTTGGGGGATAGGGGCGTAACCGTTCCCGACAGCCCGCTCCCTCCCTTCCGCCCTTCCGTTTTCCGGTGGCGTCGGCCTCGCCGCCCATGTGCGCCCGTGGTACATGATTCCGTGGTTCGCGCTCCACAAAAACACACGCACCATTGACAATTACGGTCAGTCGCGGTCCTCGCGGTCCATGGAAACGCCCATCGTACTGCCTGTTTTTTCAAAAGTGCAGGTAGAGACAGTGGGCCAATTCCTATTGCCAAGGTGAGGGTCGCGGATTCGAATGCCGTCGTCCGCTCTCAGTGCGGCTTGACCCCGTCCACCGCCCCTGAGTCGACCACGGCGGCGAACCGGTCGAGGAGATCGAGGGGTAGTACGTAGGACCGGTAGTGGCGGAGGTAGAAGCTGTCCACACCGGCGGCCATAGCCGCCTGCAATCGCCCGGCAAGCTCGTCGGGCGTCCCGATCAGGGTGAAGGCCTGCGCATAGCGCTGCGCCGAGGTGTCGTCCACCCACTTGCTCGCGACCGCCGCGGCCAGGTCCCAGTCCTCAGCATGGGTAATGTCAGGGTATACGCCGGGAATGCGCACGGGCACGGTGGCGCGCAGTCGCACCCCAACTTCCGCGAAAACCGGCGACGCTCCACGTTGGGCGTCGCCGACGCAGTGCGGCCGGGCCACGCGGATCACGTCGGTGTCGTCGTCGGCGACGTGACAAACGGCGCCGAGACATACCTCGATCTCGCGGCGGCTTCTGCCGGCCTCTGCCAGCCCCTCTTCGACGTGCTGCAGCGCCCGGCCCACCAGTGATGGGGTGACGCCCGCCATCATGAGTACGCCGTCGGCCACCCGACCGGCCAGGCGGAGGGCTCGTGGGCCGGTGGCCGCCAGGAACAGCGGCGGCACCCGTCCGGTCGCATCCCGGAGCCGCATCGACCAATCGTCGTAGGTCACCGTCTGCCCCAGGCTCAAACGGCGAAGCTCGAGAATGCCTGCCTCGACGTCGGTCAGGCGGCTCGCCGACCAGCCCAGGTTCTTGACCGAGCTGTCCCCGGTGCCAAGACCGATCGTTGTCCGCCCTGGCGCCGCCTCCTCGAGGGTCTGCATCGCGGATGCGGTGACCGAGGGGTGGCGCGTGCGGAGGTTCGTCACGCCGATGGCTAGCCGGATGTGCTCGGTGACCAGGGCGCTCGCCCCGAGGGCCATCCACGGATCGCGGAAGAGGAACTGCGAGTCGGGGACCCAGACCGTGCCGTAGCCAGCGTCCTCTGCCCTCTGCACGCACCGCACGGTGTCCTCGAGCGAGGCACAGGGCGGGATGCGGATGCCGAAGGGCGAGCGAAGACCCGGGGCGGCACCCGTAGGACGATCGTCGGGGATCGTCGTGACGGGAACCACGGTGTTGGTGACCGAGCGCAGGGCGCGTCCCGTGTTATGCACCGCCCGCCTAGCTCAGGACGAAGGTGACGGAGACCTGCCCGTACCCCGACGAGTGGCTGGGGCTGGTGAAAACCAACCCTGATGTCAGTGCTTTGAGCGCAAAGGAGCCGCCTCCACCGCCGCCGCCACCGGCATCGGTCACACCGCCCGATCCACCGGCGCCACCGCCACCGAAGCCACCGCCCCCGGAGCCAGAGCCACCGTCGGCCACGCCGGTGCCTCGCCATTCACCCTCGCCACCCGCACCGTTACTGCCGACCAGCGTGAGATAGCCGGCATTGGCCCAAGGGATTGACTTGCTGGGTCCGTTCGACTTGTGCATCGAGCCGCCCTCACCTCCGATGCCGCTACTGCCTGTGCCTCCGCCGTGGTTGTCGGCGCCGTCACCGCCTTTTCCTCCGTTGCCGCCGGCTCCGTTACCGGTCGGGTTCTCGCCGGCGCCGTAACCTCCGTGCCCGCCATCGCCGCCAGCAGAGGAGCCGTTGCCACCTTCTGCAACGGCGTTGGATGAGGTCCAGGCCAAAGCCGAGCCGCCCGCGCCGGCATTGCCGCCGGTGTTTGAGTCACCACCCTGACCACCTCCTCCGCCGCCGCCGGCGAGGAGGAGAACGTTGGTCGTGGAGCTGCAGCCGTTGTAGCCGTTGATGCAGGGCGACGTCGACCCAGTGGCGAAGTTGTCGGGTGACACGATCGTCGAAGAACCCCCGAGGCCGCCGACCTTGTCGCCGGCGTATCCGTCCCCGATGCCCGGATAGCCCAGGTAGTAGTACAGCAGAGTCGTATGGTAGGCGGACTCGTAGTTCGCGATGGAGGTGAGGGTCGTCTGAGCCTCGCCTCCGCTACCGCCGTTGCCGCCCGAGGGGACGCCCGGGTCGGCGTTGTAGCCCTTCCCGCCGCTGCCGCCGTAGGCAGTAATCACGACGGGGGTGGACAACGAGACGCTCGACGACACGTCGTTCGCCTCGCTGAGCAACGTGGTGAGGGTGTAGAAGGGGAGCCCGAGCGTGTCGGGGAGGGTACAGGTGACACCACCATTAGTCGCCGAGCACGAGGCCGTCTGGAAGGGGATCACGTAAAAGGCGACCGAGGTCGCGCTGGACGAGATCGACACCGAGCCACTGGCCGACTGATCGGCGTTGGTCAGCGTGGGCGTCGTGGCCTCGCCTGGGCACTGGGTGAAGTAGTAGCCGGCCGGCGTTGTTGCCTCTATCGTGTAGGTGCCCGAGCTAACCGATGCCGTGACCGGATTGGATTCGGCGCTCGTGACGTTCTCGATGGTGGCGGTTCCCCCGGTGATCTCGGTGGTGCCCGTCTTGAGATCGGGCACGCCGCTGTTCTGGTACTCGGTGCACTCGTAGATGTGCACCGTGAGGGCCTCGGTCGAAGCGCCGGCGATGCCGAGGTCGGCAAAGGCAGCGAACCCGAAGACGGCGGTCATGACGGCGAGTGCCACCCCAACACGGCCCAACGTGAGGCGGCGTCGGTTGCCGGTTTCCATGCGTATCGGTCTCCTCGTGTGCACGGGCGGTCGCCCGGGATGGGCGCGCCCTCCGTTCGCCAGCTATCGACAATCTCGGAGGCACTCTTGAGGTCCTTTTTGGGGCTGACAAGGTTTATAGTCGGGATCGATCTTGGGGTGTCATTCCGCGCAGGTCACCCTACACACGACGAAAGGGCCTCTCGATTGTCACTCCGGCTATCGCGATCATTGACGTGGCCGGAGGGGGGGAATCGTCTCAATGTCATGTTGCCGCGGGCCCGACCACAAGGCCGGCGGAGCGTCTGTTGCCCAGGCCAGAGCGTAAGCAGCCGCCTCGTAGTTGACGCGCCAGCCTTTGAAGTCCGCCCATGCATCCTCGATCGGACGAGCAACTGGAAAGTCGACTCTGCGTAAGCGCTCGATGGCCTCGACGAAGTCGTCATAGGAGAGTGAGATTCCAGTGCCCGGGTCGGCGTCTTCGGGGATCGGAATCTTTAGAGCTCGGGCGATGTTGCCGAGGCACGTAAAGCCACCCCTCAGACAGAGTCGCGCTTGAATAAGGCCTGACGCGTTGGGAAGGAGTGCCAGATACAAGGCACAGGCGTCGAGCACGGCCAGCTGCGACGTGACCCACGACGAGAGCGGACGCGGCGAGCGGAACCAAACCAGTGGCACGTAGGTGGTGTGACTCTCCGACACGTCTGCCGACCACTGCTCCCACGCTTCGAACAGCTCGGGTAGCTCACCAACAGCAGAGACTCCGGAGCCGAGACCGTAATGCGTACGGGCCAGGAGTTCGGGCCCCCACGAGGGTACGCCCGCCCTCGAGTCGAGCATGGTGATCAATGCCTCCCGTCGGTTGAATGCTGCGTACAACGTGGGGAGGTAGCTGATCTGGAGTGCAACCGTCCCGAGGCCGGCGAGCGCGGCGAAGGAATCGAGTGCTGCTCCTCCACCGGCGCGTGGGACGAGGTAGCCCAAGGTGCACAGCGCCGAGCCAGCCTGCTCCATGGCGGTTCCTAGTCCCCCGTCGCCGACAAAAGGCCATAGGAGTAGGCCAAACCCCAGCTCATACAGTGCTAACCATGCCACGACCTGTCCGACGAGTTGCACAGGTGCCTGGATCGCTAGCATCCGGTCCCGGTCCTCATAGGAGCTGGTCCTGTCGGCGAGGAAGTGGAACACACTTCGGTTCAGGATGAAAACCATCCGAGGGATATTGCTGCGAACGCGCCGCGGCACCACCAAGGTGACAAGGACGCTCCACCCAGTCGCCACCACGATGGCAGCGCCGATCACCGCTCCGAGGATTTGGATAGCCATGCCTCAGCTTGGCATGGCTTCAAGAGTCAAGCTGAGGAAAAACCACAATATTCTGCGTGTGAAGTTCAGTCGGCCACGGCGCTGGTCCTCCAATGCAAAATCCAAGTCAATAGGCATGGATGGGATTCTCGGCACTCACAGGATCCCAGCCGTACATCGCCAACGTGTAGGTGCCGAAAACCTCATCCGGACCGATCGCGGCACGGACCTAATCAGGTTCCCCTCATCCGAGTAGAACTGACGAACGACTCAACGCAATTCCTGAAGGGTCGCCGCTGCACGCCGCTCCACGGTCCCGAATCCGTTGATCTCTGCGGCACTTTGCGCTTTGGTGAGTAGATCCCGAGCCTTTTCGATGTCGCCTGGAGCCCCGCGCTCGGCGTACATCCGACCCCATGAGAAGTCCGTACGGGCGGCGAAGAACTTCGCAGCCGCCCGGCCGCTGAACTCTGCAGATAGGGCGAAGTAGGCGTCCGCCTCGTCATAGCGGCCGAGGACGGTGGCCAGACCGCCGAGGAAGTGGCTGACCGGGCCTTCAGCCGTAACCGTGTCACAGGACCACTGATAGGCCCATGGCGCTAGCCGGTCGAAAAGCGGCCCGGCGTACTTCGGATCCCGGCATTCGACGGCAGCCTCGGCAAACGCGACCATCCCCTTGATCCAATCCTGACCCAACGGCAGATCAAAGTCTAAGGCTGCAAACCCCTCGAGCAGGTGGCGCGCGGTGTCGATGCGCTCTCCCTCAACGTGGGCCGCGGCCAGTACTCCGGAGAGGGACGCCGGTGGCGGTTGGGGCATCTCGGCGGCCATCTGCTCGATGAGTGGGACAAGGTCACCCACGGTGCCGCGTTGGAGGTGCACAGCCATGAATTGCATGCCGAACAGCAAGGTGGCGTCGGGTTGGCCGGAGTCCGTGCCGATCTGGAAAGCCTCTGTCGCCAACCGTTCGGCCTGGTCGGTCTCTCCCGCGATCAGCGCTCGTCCGGCCCGCCAGAGGGTGTACCCCCAAGTGAATATCGGCTGGTCGAGTTGTTTTGCCAAGGACCCCATGATCTCCATGCAGCGGTCCATCTCTTCGATATCCGCGGAGCGGGCGGCAGCGATGGCGCGAAATCCAGCGGCGAAGTAGAGAAGTACTGGGTCACCGATCCGCCCGGCTCGAATCAGGGCGTCGGCGGACCGGATTAGCGACTGCTCGAGTAGGGGAGGCACCTGAAGTGGGTCGAAAACGAGATTGAGGACCCGTACGATGACCTCATCGTCATCAAAGGTCTCGGCAATGACGACGGCCTCGTCGGCGAGAGCCTGGAGACGATGGAGTGGGCTCTCGAAGGTGAGTTCCGAACACAGGGTCGCAAGCACGAGCGCCCGATCGGGGTCGTCCGTGGAGAGCCGATCGAGGGCCTTCTCCAGAATCTCGACCTTTTCGGTGTCGAAGGCGATGACGCTGCTAACCACTCCGCGGTTGTTGGCCAGGACGGCAGCAACGAGCCGGTTCATGTCACCGAGGTCGGCGGCCCGGCGCGCTGCATTGAGGAGGGTGTTGCGATAGTCGGGGTTGCCAGTTTGGCGCTGGGCAGTTCCGAGGCCAATGGCCAAATCGATCCCTAGGACAGGATCGGGGTCTGTGGTCTGCGGGTAAACGTCAAGAGCTTGGACGTAGTAGCGCAAGGCATTGGCAGGAGCGAGCGCCTTGAGGGCGGCGTCGCCCGCCTCGCGGGAATATCTGATGGCTTTAGCGAGGTCGATCGGCTGGGTGGCGCTGAACCAGTGGCGGGCCAGTTCGTCGACCCGCCCCCCGTGGCGATCCGCGGAGAGGTCTTCCAGGGCTTCAGCCACTCGCCGGTGCGCCCTAGCCCGCCGATTCGGGCCGAGGTCCTCGTACAGGGTGTGTTGGATGAGGGCGTGAGCAAAGTTGTAACGCCCGGCGGCATTTTCCGGTTCACGCACCAGGGCGACAGCAGAGGCGGCTTCGAGGATGTCGAGTAGGTCGTCGTCACTGGTATTGGTTGCACGGGCCAAGAGGTCAAGATCGAAGTCGCGGCCAATGACCGACGCCACCGACAGCACCCGCTGGGCGTCACGGCCGAGCCGCACCACTCTTGAGCCGACCACCTCGCGCACGCTGTCGGGCAGAGCCATACCCTCGAGGGAGTCCACCGCCACCCACCGTCCGTTTGGGTCCCGGTAGATCGC
Organism: uncultured Acidimicrobiaceae bacterium; assembly: GCA_963734395.1. Classification (GTDB taxonomy): domain Bacteria; phylum Actinomycetota; class Acidimicrobiia; order Acidimicrobiales; family RAAP-2; genus Bog-756. The sequence continues at coordinate 844,395 of CAVTGY010000007.1, forward strand.
TCCTGTCTCCCAAAGATTTCGGAGTACCTCACTGACGAAGAACGGGTTGCCATCGGTCTCACGATAGATGGCATGGGCAAGACCCACTGCGACATCGTCGAGGTTGTGGCCGGCGGCTGCCTCCATCAGTGCCAGCACTCCGGTGTCGTCGAAACCGACCAACCCGAGCCGGGAGACGCCACTCAGGCGGCGCAGAGCGCCCAGCGTCTCCACCAGCGAATGGGCGTTGGACAGTTCGCTGTCCCGATAGGTGCCGAGGACGAGCAGCCGCATGGGCACCTCGGATGCGGCCAGGTGCTGGAGCAGGAGCAGGCTACCTTTGTCGGCCCACTGGAGGTCATCGAGGACGAGAACAACGGGTTGATTTTGGGTCGCCATAGAGACAAATCCGACGACAGCAGCGAAGAGGAGGTAGCGCTCGGTATCGGAGTCGGTGGCCTTGGTTGGCGGCAGATCGGGGATGCGGCTGGCCAGAGCCGGGACGAGCCGGACCAGTTCGGAGCCGTGGGTCGCAACCTGATGACGGAGCTGGTCCTCCGGTGCGTAGGTGACATAGTGCCCAAGTGCTTCTGCAAAGAGTTGGTAGGGGGTGGCTAGTTCCTCTTCGCAGTGGCCGAACAATACGCAGGCCCCAGCCTCGAAGGCGGACCGAGACGCCTCAGCGACAAGGGTGGTCTTACCCAGACCGGCCTCGCCCGAGACGAGCACCACCTCGCGACCCGCACCACTGGCGACCTGTTTGAAGGCATCGGCCATGGCCTCCGCTTCGGGCGATCGACCGACGACACCGACCTCCGGGCGTATGCCAAGTCGACTGGGAAGTGGGACGGAGGTTCCGCTGTCTGCTTCTCCAAGGGGCACCCAGCTCATCTCGACGGTCTCGACCGGTTCGGGGAGACCTTTCAGGAAGAGCCCTCCAAGCGAACGACTCTCGTGCCGATTGCGACGACCGGCCATTCCTCGCACGATGTCGGTCGCCAGGATCTGCCCGCCGTCGCAGAGGGAACAGAGTCGAGCTGCTTCGACCACCGGGTCGCCAAAGTAATCGGCGTCCTCTCGGGTGACCTCGCCCCCACTCAACCCCACCCGAAGGCCAACCGGATTCTCCCGGTCACGGTTGTCGCGTTCGACGCCTTGCTGCATGGACACACCGCAATCCAGAGCAGCAGAGGCGGACGCGAACACCACCATGAGCCCGTCTCCGAGATTCTTCACCTCGGTGCCGCCCGCTTCAGTGACGGCCTGACGTAGGAGCGAGAAGTGCCCGCGGCGGACATCGTCGGCGACTTCCGGCAACAGACTCTGTGACAGTACGGTCGAGTCCACAATATCTGTGAACAGGATCGCCACGTTTTCATGGTGGCGGTCGCGGGTGCTTGCTGTGTCTGCCGGCTCCGACATGCGAGCGCCCTCGATGTAGCTTGAGAGTGCGGTGACAATCTCCGCGGGACGCTTGTTTTCGATCGTCGAAAGGTCCCGTTCCATTGGCAAGTCCAGCTCGGGCGACTGATTCAGGATGGCCAGTTCGAGGTCTTGGAGCGCTTGGCTCGGGTAGATGCCGAGCTCTTCGGAGAGGATTGTTCGAGTGTTGCGGTAGACGGCGAGGGCATCGGCTTGACGTCCTGAACGGTAAAGGGCGACCATCAACTGGGCCCGCAGCCTCTCCCGCAGTGGATAGGTGTGGACCAACCCCTCGAGTTCGCCGACGAGTCGTACATGGCGGCCCAAGGCCAGGTCAGCGTGGATCCGGGCTTCGACTGTAGCGACCCGGAGCTCCTCGAAACGGGCAACGCTAGCTCGGCCGGCCACGTCTATCTCGAGTCCGTCAAGCACCCGACCACGCCAGAGAGCCAAAGCATCGGCCAGACGGGCCGAGACTACGACAGGGTCCTCGTCAGTGCTCGATTCCGTCGCGAGGTTCTCGAAGCGTTCCGAGTCCAGCTCTCCCTTCCCTACTCGAAGCACGTAGCCGGGCGGTTCGGTATGCAGTGGACCCTCGGAGCCCACTCGATCGACCAGCTTCTTGCGGAGCTTCGACACATGGACCTGCAACGTGTTGGAAGCAGTTGTCGGAGGATCGTCGCCCCACAATGCCTCGATCAGCTGATCCGCCGACACCACCCGGTTGGCCTCGAGCAGCAAGGCGGCGAGAAGGACCCTTTCCCGCTGCCCGCCGAGCGGAATCGGCCGTCCCTGGTCATCGAGCACCTCAAGTGATCCGAGGATCCGGTATTGCATGACATGGCCCTCCACCGCCGTCTGCTCGAAGCCTACCCGGCGCTTCGGACCTGGGCTTATGCCCTCCGGATGGGTCGCCAGCCAAAAGCCCTTCAGCCATTGGGCGGTGTTCTTCAGCGATTGGTCAGAGATCGTTCAGGGGCAGGGCGCAGGATGGGCGACAACACCAGCAATAGCGGCCGTGAGCCGTGCGAATAAGGAGACGAATGCAATGCAAAGCAGCGAAGGGAAGACGATGATCAATCGAGCGGACGCAGGAATACGTTGGCCGCTGGCCAGAACAAGGCAACCGCTCGACCGGATGCTCCGGCTCATGCTGAGCATCGTCCTCGGTGTATGCGGCCTGACGGTCCTGCTGATTGGCGCGCGGTCGTCGAGTGCGGCAGCGGCCACACGGTACGGCGAAGGGACCGGGTATTGCGCTCAGGCCTACCCGGGGTCCGGGCATATCCTCGGACCGGAGATCGACGACGTATACGCCTGCGGCCCGGTCCCGCTCTATGGCAACGACAGCGGACCGGCCATTCCCGTGTTTTGGCCGACCACCGACCTCGGCGGCTTCCAGTGCACGGAGCTGGCCATCCGGTATCTCTATGACTTCTCCGGCACGTACATCAACATCGACAATGACAGCGCGACGGGCTGGGGAGGACAGGGGAAGAGCTTCGCTTCTGACATCGGTAGGTACTTGCACGTGGCAGTGGTCACTCACACCGACGGGGCCTCCTCACCATTGCCACAGGTCGGCGACATCCTGAGCGAGTCGGTGGCCGGCGACGAGACCACCACCGAAGCCGGGACGAATGCCCGTGACTATGGCGACGTAGGCATCGTGAAATCCGTGTCGGGCTCGTCCATCCAGCTCATGGTTGAAAACAACGATAAGAGCGGCCTCAACTCGATCACTATCCATTCGGCCACCGACTGGAGCATCAACGGCTCGGCCTCGGGCTATTACTACAAGGACTTCTCGTGGTTTGCCCCACCCCCACCGATCCCACCGGTGTCGATGCCTGCGTCGCCGTACCGTTACGTCATCTACAACACCGGGTCGAGCGGCGAATATTCGTCGCCCACGACGGTCTCGGGCGAGCAACACGTGCTCCCTGCGGGCAACATCGTGTACCTCACCTGTCAGCAGGCCGGGTCGTCGGTCGGCGGGTCTGCCTTATGGGACTACCTGACCAACGGCGGATGGGTACCGGATGCCTACGTCGACACCCAGAACTTCGACACGTTCAGCTACCCAATCCCACCGTGCATCAACCCTGCGTCGTGGAACTTCGAGGTGAGCGGCGTGTCTTCCGTCATCGAGCGATCCGGTCCGTCCAGCGCGGACGGGTCGGTCGGCTCGCTGGCTGAGTACGACACGGTCAGCATCGTCTGCCAGACCAGTGGTGGCACGGTGGGCGGTTCCAGGGTGTGGGACTACCAGGCCAACCACAGTTACGTACCGGACTGGGACGTAAGCACCCCGGTTACCAACGGCGGCTTCGACACGAGCCTTCCCCGGTGTCCGAATGTGCAGGAGTTCATCCCCAAGGTGACGTGACTGAGTCGGAGACCTGATCGCGGCTCTCGACCAGATACCGACGCACGAGTCCCGGCGGACGCCCGCCGGGACTTCGTCGCGTTCCGGGCTAGAAAGGGTTGATCTAGGAAGAAACAGGTCATCTATGGCGCTGGTCACGCTGGCCTCCCTTCTCAATAGGCGAGAAGTTGAGCCAACTCACGTCAGTCGATGGCCGTGAACTCGAGGTAGAGCCGGTCGTGCCCCCGGAGCATCCATGTGGGTGTGTACTCCCAGTGACGGGCTCCGGCCGAGCCGTGGTGCGACTTCGAGATGCAGACGTCCGCCATCCGGTCGAGGATGCGCTGCAGCGAGACGTTGGACTCGGCTCTGGCCAGTGGGGCCCCGGCACATGTATGGATGCCGTGTCCGAAGGCGATGTGCTGGCGGGCGTTCTCGCGGTCGAGGCGCAGCTCGTCGGGATCCGCGAACTCGCACGCGGGTCGCGGTTGGCCCCGCTGGGCAGGACCATGACCGTGCTGCCCGCCGGGATCTGGGTGTCCCGGACCGTCGTCGGCGTCCGCGACAGGCGGAAGGTGCCGTTGATGGGAGGTTCCAGGCGCAATGTCTCCTCGATGAAGGGGGAGACCAGGTTGCGGTTGTCGCGGAGCTGCTGTTGGAGGTCGGGGCGCTCACCCAGGGTCTGGAGGGCGGTGCCGAGGAGCCGGGCCGTTGTCTCCTGACCGGCAGCGAACAGGTTGGAGGCGATCTTCATCACGTCTTCAACCGGGGGCAGCGATCCATCGGGGAAGGTGGCCGTGGCCAGCCCAGTCATCACGTCGTCCCGAGGCTCGCGCCGTCGGTCCTCGATGTAGCGGGTGAATTTGGCATAGAGGTACTCGAGGGGGCTATGGGTCATCTCCAGGGTGTCGTGGTGCATGAGTTTGTCGAGGAACTCCGGATGGTCCTGCTCCGGCACCCCCAGCAGGTCGGCGATGACCAGCATGGTGTAGGGCTGGGCGAACTCACCGATGAACTCGCACTTGCCCCGGGTGTGGAAGCGGTCGATCTGGTTGTCGGCCAGCCGCTGCAGGGACGCCTCGTTCTCCTTCAGGCGCTTCGGGGTGATCAGCCGCATCAGGAGCCCGCGCTGAGCGGTGTGCTTGGGGGGGTCGAAGGTGGGGAGCTGGTCACCGAAGGGGAGATCGTCGCGATAGGTCTCGATGATCTCGGTGACGTCGTCACCCTCCAGTGGTACGGGGAACTTGGCGAATGGCCCGATGGCCGAGTTGCAGGCCGAGAAGGTCTCCTGGTCGTGGTAGATCTCGATGGCCTCCTCATACCCGGTCACCATGTAGACGTCGCGGTGCGGCTCTTTGACCACCGGGCACAGCCGACGCAGGTGCTCGAGATAGGGGTAGGGGTTGTCGATGAGCTCCTTGGTGCGGAAGAAATCGATGGAATCGAACTGGTCGTCGCTCAACTGTGCTCCTCGGTGGTAACAGGGCTCGAGTGGGTGCGTCGAGGATCGGCAGCTGGGGCGGAGACGCCGGATGAAAGCCGTCGGTTCCCGACGACGACGGGAGTCATGTCGGCCCCCGACCGTCCCGAACGGCCTCTGCGACCAGTCCGATGACCCAGGTAATCCCCTGGATTGCCTGCTTGTGATCGCTCTGCCAATCGACGACCAGACGTTCGTACGAGGCCACGCTCCAGAGGACGTCGAACACAGCGGCCACCACCATCCGATCCTCTTCGGGCCACCTCTCGGCCGTTTCGGCGATGGCGCCGAGGAGTGCCTCGCGCTGACGCTGATTGGCGTCGACCAGGGTTGGGTCGAGCGGCGGGCGCGTCTCCCTCGGGTATTGCGAGACATGCTCGAAGACCTGCGCCGCCACCGTGGCGATGTCCTCGAGCCGCATGCCGGCCAGGTCTATGCCGGCCTCCTGCTCGTTCCGGCGCATCATCGCATCTCGCAGACCCCGCTCACTCCCGAAGTAGCGGTAGACGGTCCGCTCATTGACGCCCGCCCGTTCGGCCACGGCCCGGACGGTCAGCTTCTTCCAGTCTCGGACCGACGTGCGGTGGAGGAGCTCGGAACCTGCGACGATGATCCGCTCCCGGGTCTCGGCCGCCCGCTCACGACGTAAGGTGCCGTCGTAGGGTCGACCGGTTCGCGGCGGCGGTTCCGGCGGTGGCATCTCGGCGGTCACGGCGTCCATTCTGCTAGGCCAGCTTCGCTGACCAACCTCCGTCGACCGCCTCCACGTCGGACTCCCGGGAGACGTCGCAGTGCTCGGGGAGGACTCCTCCACCGAGCTCGGTCGCCGTATCTAGCTCGGCAGCACTGATGTTGGCGGCTACCACCTTGGCGCCCTCTCGCACGAAGACCTTGACCGATGCCATGGCCATCCCCGATCCGGCGCCGGTGATCACGGCCACCTTCTCGTCCAGCAGGCCCATCACCCGCCTCCGGCGGGGCTCAGGCCCGGGGCTGGCGACCGCGTGCTTCCGCGGCTCACGACGTAAACGCCGGGAGCGTCTCCCAACCCCTGACCGTCGAAGTGGGGGCGAGCCGGGCCTTGTCCATGTCGATCTCCCAGGTGGGAAACCGCTTGAGGACCTCCTCGAGGGCTACCCGACCCTCGAGGCGGGCCAGGGCCGCACCCAGGCAGAGATGGATCCCGTACCCGAAGGTCAGAGGTTTCCCGTCTTTTCGGTGGATGTCGAAGGTGTCTCCGTCCGGGAAGCGCCGATCGTCGTGGTTCGCCGATCCGGGGAGCAGCACCAGGATGCTGCCCTCGGGAACGATGTGGCCATGGATCTCGATCTCCCGGGTGACGTACCTGGCCACGTGGGGTGCGGGGGTTTCGAAGCGCAGGAGCTCCTCGATGGCGCCGGGGATGAGCGACGGGTCCTCGACCAACTCCCGTCGTTGGTCCGGATGGTCGGCCAGCACCTTGCCGGTCCATCCGATGAGCCGGCCGGTCGTCTCGTTGCCGGCACCGGTGATGACGCTGATGTAGGTGAGGAGCTCCTCGCGGGTCAGGTTGCGGACGTTGCCGTTCTCGTCCTCGAACTCGGCCTGGAGGAGCTCGGTCATGATGTCGTCCGACGGATGATCGACTCGCCAGTTGATGTAATCGGCGAACATGTCGGTGGGGACGATTTTCTCACCCACCTCCATGGGCTGACCGGCCTCGGTGCGGAGGTTGGCATCCACTTTGTCCCGCACGGCCTCCTGGTCCTCCTCGGGGATGCCGAGCAGCATGCCGATGACCCGCATGGGCATCTGTGCTCCCAGATCGCCGATGAAGTCGAACCCCTTTGCTCCCACCAGCGGGTCGAGACAGCTGACGCAGAACGCCCGGATTTGAGGCTCGAGGGCGGCAACTCGGTTTGGCGAGAAGACCCGAGACATCAGGCGCCGGTGGATGGTGTGGACCGGCGGGTCCTCGAAGATGAGCACGCCCGAGGGCATCTCGATGTTGGCCCTGATCAGCTCGATGATGCCGCCCCGCCCGGAGATGAAGGTTTTCGGGTCGAGATAGCCCCGCTCGACGTCGGCGAACCGGCTGACGGCGTAGAAGTCATGGGGCTCGTTGTAGTAGAGAGGCGCCTCATCCCGCAGCCGGCGGAAGACCGGATAGGGGTCGGCGTCGATGTCCACGTCGTAGGGGTCGTAGTAGACATCACTGGCGCTCTGGGTCGTCACTCCACACCTCCCTCTGATTCCATGTCGCAGTGTGACACTAAGCTGCTGGTCGGTCAAGTGGCCGCGGCACACCGACGTGGAGCCGGATGCCACCACCACCGCCTCCTCCCACTGCCACTGGACCGTCCTGCAGAACTCGACCACTGGGGGCATCGTCATCACTTTGTCGGGTCAGTACGCGGACTCCTTCGAAAAGGTCGGCGACATCTGGCGATTCACCGACCGGTTGATCACCGTCGACCTGACCGGCGACCGCTTGAGTCCCCTCGTATGACTCGACTGATCTCGTCCAGGCCAATGCGGGCGACGGGCTCGACACGGGCAAAATAAAGTGGGGAGTCGTCGAGATAGGAGGGCGTGATGCCAGCAAAAGGAAGTGCCGAGTGGAAAGGTGATGTTCCCACCGGTACCGGGACCTTCACCGCCGGCGACACGATAAGCGGGGGATATACCTATAAGTCCCGCTTCGAGGACGGTCCAGGCTCCAACCCAGAGCAGTTGATTGCAGCTGCACATGCTGCCTGCTTTTCCATGGCCCTGTCCAACATCCTGGCCCAAGCCGGAAGCCCTCCGGAGTCGGTGCACACCGATGCGACGGTCACCTTGAGACTGGTCGATGGCATACCGACCATCACCAAGATCGATCTGGTCACAGTCGGAAAGGTGTCGGGAATCGACGAGCCCACGTTTCTGGAGCACGCGTCAGCCGCCAAAGCTGGGTGTCCGGTGAGCAGGGCGTTGGCCGGGGTTCCCGAGATCACCCTGAACGCCTCGCTGGCCGCGTGACTGACGCTTTCATTCTTGGTGGTGTACGAACACCGGTCGGACGCTACGGAGGCTCGCTCTCTCACATTCGTACCGACGATTTACTCGGCCAGACGATGGTCGCTGCGTGCGAGAGGGTCGGCGTCCCCCTCGAGCGGATCGAGGACATCGCCGCCGGCTGCGTAAACCCAGCCCATGAGGGGATGGGCGATATCGCACGCTGGGCAGCTCTCGGAGCTGGATTCCCTGACTCCGTACCCGCCGTCACCGTGAATCGCTTCTGTGCCTCCTCACTGACGTGCGCCATCTCCGTCGCACACGCGATCCGCAGCGACGAGCTCGGCGTTGGTCTGGCCGGCGGGGTGGAGTCGATGTCCAGGTCGGGGTGGGCCCTCATGAAGGGCGATGCTCCGTTCAGCCCGCGGGGCCCTGTCTTCTTGCTCGACACCATGTGGGCAGGGGCAGGTGGACCACCCAACCCGACGTTGCTTGCCCGCAATGCCTATGTCGAGATGATCAAGACCGCCCAGAACGTTGCCGACCGCTACGAGCTGAGCCGCCAGGAGATCGACGCGTTTGCTCTCCGCTCGCACCTCCACGCTGCAGCCGCTCGTGATTCGGGCCGACTGGCTGCAGAGATCCATCCCGTCGAGATCCCCGCTGACCGTAAGCAACCGGCCCGCATCTTCGAGCACGACGAGATCATCAGAGGGGACACCACCGAGAAGCAATTGGCGGCACTGCCGCCCCAGCCGGGCACGACCCAGATGACCGCCGGTAACTCCTCGCCTCTCAGCGACGGTGCCAGCGCTGTGGTCTTGGCCGGCAGGAAGGCGGCTGAGGAACTCGGCATCGAGCCGTTGGCCCGAGTGGTGGCATCGGCCACGTACGCCCTCGACCCGCAGTACATGGGGATCGCCCCTGCCTTTGCCATGGCCGAGGCTCTGAAGAGGGCCCGCGTTGCCCCCGGCGATATCGGCATATGGGAGGTCCATGAGGCCTTTGCCGCCCAGGCCCTGGGCGTGCTGCGTGAGTTGCCTCGACAACTCGATGGGTTCGAAGTCCCCGACGAACGGCTCAACCCGAATGGAGGGGCGGTCGCCATCGGCCATCCGTTTGGTTCGTCAGGAACCCGCTACGTTCTCACGCTGGCCACCGAGCTTCATCTACGCGGGGCCAAGTTTGGGATCCTCGGGGTGTGCGTGGGGTCCGGTCAGGGCGTCGCCCTTGTACTGGAGAATCCGACAGCAACCTGAGGTCTGCTCGTCCGTGGTTCGGCGCTGTCTCGGACGTCTCGTGCACAATAGTGCCGTGGACCTCTTCGCCAAACTCCGGAACGGCCTGCCGGTGGGATATGCCGTCGGTTGAGTCTGCTGGGGGTGAGAGTCGGTCGGTAGCACCGGGTTCGGCGTGGGCGCCGTTTGGCCATCGCTCGTTCGCGGCCATGTGGAGCGCGCAGTTCGTCAGCAATATCGGCAGCTGGATGCAGACCGTGGCCGCGCAATGGCTCATGCTGAGCTTGACCAGCTCCGCGACCTACATCGCCCTCGTCCAGACTGCGGCAAGCCTTCCCGTCGTGCTCTTTGCGGTGATTGCAGGAGCGGCCGGCGATCTCGTGGACCGCCGTCGTTTCCTCCTCATTACCCAAACGCTGATGCTGTTGCCGCGGCCGCCCTCGGTGTGCTGGCGCTGGCGGGGTTGGTCACGCCATGGGTGCTCCTTGCCCTGATCTTCGCAGTGGGCACCGGCCAGGCCCTCACCTCGCCCACCTGGCAGGTCCTCCAACCCGAGCTCGTCCCTCCCGAGGAGCGACCGCAGGCCATTTCGCTGGGCGCCGTGAACCAGAACCTCGCCCGTGCGGTAGGACCGGCGATTGGAGGGATCGTCCTGGCCGCGACGAGCGCCGGAACCGTCTTTCTGATCAACGCAGCGACGTTTCTGGCCGTCATCGGCGTGATCGCCTGGTGGAAGAGCACCAAGTCCACCGACGTGCTCCCGCGTGAGCACGTCGGTGAAGCCATTCGGGCCGGCGGCCGGTACGTGGCTGCGAGTCCAGCGCTGCGGGTCATTTTGTTCCGGGCCCTTCTGTTCATCTTCTTCGCCAGTTCGATCTGGGCATTGCTGCCGCTGATCGCCCGTTCCCAACTGCACCTGGGTTCGGGTGGCTACGGCCTGCTGTTGGGCTGTGTCGGGATCGGTGCGGTTGCGGGCGCTGCTCTCCTTCCGGTTCTACGTGCCAAGGTGACCGCCGGCACGCTCCTGACGGTCGGTTCGCTCGGGCTCGCCGGCGTCGCCCTGATCCTCGGCTACGTCCACGTCACCGCCATCGTGGCGCTCTCCCTGATTGTCGCCGGATTGGCCTGGATCCTGGCCCTTTCGACGCTCAACTCCCTTTACCAGCTGACGCTGCCGGGTTGGGTGAAGGCTCGGGGGATGTCCTTCTATCTGATCGTCTTCCAGGGTGGCAATGCCGTCGGCAGTGCCGTCATGGGCATCACCGCCGAACACGTGGGGCTGTCCCCGACAATGTTGATCGCAGGAGTGGTGCTGGCGCTCGGCCCGCTCGCCGGACTGCGATATCGCTTCCAGTCGATCCCTCCAGATGAGCTGGTGCCGGCCGGGGACTGGCCCCAGCCGCTTCTCAGCGCGGAAGAACCGCCCGGAGGCCCGGTGATGGTGACGGTCGAGTACTGGCCTCGGGAGGGACACACAGATGAGCTGTTCGTCGCACTCCAAGAAGCCCGGTTCAGCCGGCGCCGCACGGGAGCGAGCGGCTGGCGGATCTGGCAGGATGCTGCTGATCCAAATCGGATCGTCGAGCAGTTCGTTGTTGCGTCCTGGTCAGAGCACCTCCGCCAGCACGAGCGAGTGAGCGTCCGCGACCAGCAACGGCTGGAGGCCATCCGCGCCCTCACCGACCCAAACCACCCTACGAAGGTCACCCATTGGCTGACTCCTCGCTCCGGTTAGGCCCAGGCCTGGTAACCAACGTTCTGCGGTGGTCTGCCGTGACAGCGCCGTGCATCGCTCGTGGATGTGCGAGCCTGACCTCATGAAGGAGGTTCAAACGCCATGTCGATGATTGACTACGACGCCAGGCCAATCACTCCTCAGGTTTTGCTGATCGGGCACCGGACCTCCTCCGTTGGCTACAGCATTCGTGACTTTCTCAGCCGTAACGGCGTCCCCTATGAGTGGGTTGACGTGGATGACGCGGCGCGGGTCGAAGCATTGCTGCCCGCAGCGGAGCGGGGAGTCGACCAGCTACCTGTCTGCGTCCTCCCAAACGGAATGCGGCTTGCTCCGGCGACTCTGGAGAGTGTGGCTGCAGGGCTGGGGATGGTGTCGCTTCCCTCGCTGTCGGACTACGACCTAACCATCGTGGGCGCCGGCCCAGCCGGGCTTGCAGCCGCCGTGTATGCGGCATCTGAGGGTTTGCACGCCGTGACCATCGAAGCGGTGGCGCCCGGAGGTCAAGCTGGGACGACCTCGATGATCGAGAACTATCTCGGATTCCCACAGGGGATCAGCGGCAGCGAGTTGGCGACGCGGGCAACTGCCCAGGCGAAGAGATTCGGAGCCGAAATTCTTCTCGCTCGGCGTCTCGCCGACATCACCAGGAACGGCCCAAATTATGTTTCCCACCTCTCGGACGGTACCGCTGTACGGTCACGGGCCATGCTCGTGGCAAGCGGCGTCGATTGGCGTCGTCTCGAGGTTCCGGGCATCGATGAGCTCCTGGGTTCCGGTGTGTATTTCGGCGCCGGCCCCAGCGAGGCAGTCACCTGCACCGGATGTCGAGTCGCGATTGTCGGGGGAGGAAACTCGGCTGGCCAGGCAGTCATCCGCTTCTCGCGCTACGCCGAGCAGGTGACCTTGCTGGTCAGGGGTAGCTCGCTTGAGGCATCGATGTCCCAGTACCTGATCAGCCAAGTCAAGGAGCTGGGAAACGTCGAGGTTCGGACAAACACGGAAGTGGTCGGTCTCGAATCAGATTCGTACCTGCAAGCGCTGGTGATCTCGACAGGAGGCGCTGAGGCCCGATTGTCCGCCGACACGCTATTCGTGTGTATCGGGGGGGTGCCCCGCACCCAAGCCGCGGCCAAGGTGGGACTTGCCCTCGACGGCGCCGGATTCGTGCGCACTGGCGCCGAACTCAGCTCATCAGCCGGCGCGATCACAGGATGGACGCTGTCTCGTCAACCCTTACCTCTCGAAACGAACTTGCCCGGGCTGTTCGCCGCTGGCGATGTCCGGAGTGGGTCGATCAAGCGCTGCGCCGCAGCCATAGGCGAAGGGTCCATGGCGGTTGCGTTGGTCCACCAGCGCCTCGCTGAACTGGGCGGTGAATGACGTGGATTCTTCACGGACGACCGACCCACCCGCAGACCCGGCGGCGGCGGGTCCCAGTAAGGAGACGGAGGCGGAGTTCTCTCGAGCGGCCTCAAAAGGGCAAGTCCGTTCTGTGGCCAACGCCCTCGAACGCAACGGAATCATTTGCACTGTAGTCGACTCCGCCGATGAGGCGAGAAAGGCTGTGCGGTCCAAGCTCCCAGTAGGGGCCGAGGTCTACAACAACACCTCCCGCACGCTCGAAATCAGCGGCATCGCCGAGGACATTGAACGATCCGGACAATATCAGCCACTTCGCCCACGTCTCTACCAGATGGATCGCCAAATGCAGGTTCGCGAGATGCGGCAGCTGTCTGCTTCGCCCGATTGGGTCGTCGGGAGCGTCCACGCCCTGACCGAGGAGGGTTCACTTCTTATTGCATCCGCGAGCGGGAGCCAACTCGGTCCGATCGTCTCCGGAGCGGGTCACGTCGTATTCGTCGTCGGTTCGCAGAAGATCGTTCCCGATTTCAACACAGCCCTGCGACGCATCTACGAGTACAGCTTTCCTCTTGAGGATCGGCGGGCCAGGGAGGCCTACGGCGTTCCGAGCGCAGTGAATAACGTCCTCGTCATCAACAAAGCGGTCGTCCCCGGCCGGATCACCGCAATCTTGGTCAATGAGCCTCTTGGGTTCTGATCCATCTGAAGGGTGCCATCGACAATGACTGCGCTCTCCGGGACACCCACGAGGGTGCGTACCATCGCTACCAGGGATTCCGATATTACGGGTTTCGACGCCCCACCGACTTCACAGTGCAAGGATGAGAGCAGACGGCCGGTCGTGGGCATCGGTTTACCCGCGATCCGGAGCCTGATCGGGTTGGGTATTCTGTGATCGCGTTCCGAGCGGCCATCTTTTGGGGCACACGCCCCGGATGCCGTCAGCGGAGCAACGACGAGCAAGGCACCGACCTGAAGTATCAGCGACACGAGTAGGAGGGGATTCACCATGAACAACGACGACGGGGGCGCAACCGCTACCTCCTCCGAAGAGGCGACGCCCGCAGCACGGTGCCCGGTGATGAGCCATCCCCAGGCCGCGAGTGGTTCGATGGCCAACCAGCACTGGTGGCCGGAGCAGCTGAACCTGCGGCCACTCGCCAAGAACTCACCGCTGATCGACCCGATGGACGAGAAGTTCGACTACGCCGCCGAGTTCGCCACCCTCGACCTGGCGGCGGTGAAGGCCGACATCGTCGAGGTGATGACGACGTCGCAGGAGTGGTGGCCGGCTGACTACGGCCACTACGGCCCGCTCTTCATTCGTATGGCGTGGCACAGCGCCGGCACCTACCGCATTCACGACGGCCGAGGCGGTGCCGGCTCGGGCACGCAGCGCTTCGCACCGCTCAACAGCTGGCCCGACAACGGCAACCTCGACAAGGCCCGCCGCCTGCTCTGGCCGGTCAAGCAGAAGTACGGCCGGAAGATCTCCTGGGCCGACCTGATGATCCTGGCCGGGAACTGTGCGCTGGAGTCGATGGGCTTCAAGACATTCGGCTTCGGCGGCGGGCGCGAGGATGTCTGGGAACCCGAGGAGGACATCTACTGGGGTCCGGAGGACACCTGGCTCGGCGACGAGCGCTACAGCGGCGATCGGGAGCTCGCCGAGCCTCTCGGCGCGGTGCAGATGGGCTTGATCTACGTGAACCCCGAGGGCCCGAATGGCAATCCCGATCCGGTCGCCGCGGCCCGGGACATCCGGGAGACCTTCGCTCGGATGGCCATGAACGACGAGGAGACGGTGGCGCTGATCGCCGGCGGGCACACCTTCGGCAAGACCCATGGCGCCGCCGACGGTTCGCAGTACGTCGGTCGGGAGCCCGAAGGCGCTCCGATCGAAGAGCAGGGATTGGGCTGGAAGAACACCTTCGGCAGCGGCAAGGGCGACGACGCCATCACCAGTGGGTTGGAGGTGATCTGGACCACCAACCCGACGAAGTGGGACAACGGCTTCTTCGACAACCTGTTCGGCTACGAGTGGGAGCTCACCAAGAGCCCGGCAGGCGCGCACCAGTGGCGTCCCACCGACCGAGCGGCGGACGACACCGTGCCCGACGCGCACGATCCGTCGAAGCGGCACGCTCCGATGATGCTCACCACGGACCTCTCGCTTCGGTTCGATCCGGTCTACGAGCCGATCTCGCGTCGCTTCCACGAGCACCCCGACGAGTTCGCCGACGCCTTCGCCAGGGCCTGGTTCAAGCTCACCCATCGCGACATGGGGCCCGTCTCGCGCTACCTCGGCCCCGAGGTCCCTTCCGAGCAGCTCATCTGGCAGGACCCGGTGCCCGCCGTCGATCACCCCCTGGTCGACGACGGCCGACATCGCCGCCCTGAAGGGCAGGATCCTCGCTTCCGGGCTGTCGGTTTCCCAGCTGGTCACCACGGCGTGGGCGTCGGCTTCGACCTTCCGCGACAGCGACAAGCGCGGTGGGGCCAACGGGGCTCGTATCCGCCTCGCTCCGCAGAAGGACTGGGAGGTCAACAATCCTCCCGAGCTGGCGACGGTGCTGGAGACCCTGGAGCAGATCCAGGCTGACTTCAACAGCTCGCAGACGGACGGGAAGAAGGTCTCCCTCGCCGATCTGATCGTCCTCGGCGGATGTGCCGCTGTCGAGCAGGCTGCCCAGAACGCCGGTCACGAGGTTCAGGTTCCGTTCTCGCCCGGGCGCACGGACGCATCAGCCGAGCAGACCGACGTCGACGCCTTTGCCGTGCTCGAGCCGACCGCTGACGGGTTCCGCAACTATTTCCGAGCGGGCGACAAGCGCCGGCCCGAGGAGCTGCTGATCGACCGGTCGAGCCTGCTGGGGTTGACGGCTCCGGAGATGACGGTGCTCGTCGGCGGGCTTGCGCGTCCTCGGCGCGAACACCGGGCACGCCGAGCATCGGCGTCTTCACGGCCCGACCCGAAACGCTGACCAACGACTTCTTCGTGAACCTGCTCGACATGGGCACCGAGTGGAGCGTGTCCTCGACCGAGCACATCTACGAGGGCCGCGACCGCGAAACCGGGAACGTCAAGTGGACCGGTACCGCCGTCGACCTCATCTTCGGCTCGAATTCCCAGCTCCGAGCCATCGCCGAGGTCTACGCCTGCGACGACGCGGCAGCCAGAAGTTCGTGCAGGACTTCGTGGCGGCGTGGGACAAGGTCATGAACCTCGACCGCTTCGATCTTGCCTGACCTCGGTACGACGGCTTGAACTCCGCGGCGTGCGGAGGACCAGATCAGCCTTCGTCGGTGAAGAACCGGTCAGCAGCCACTTGGTCTTCGAAGAAGACGCTGATGACAGACAGAAGATCGTCCGGGTCGAACTCGAGAAGATAGATGTGATGTCCCCGGTAGATGCGGCCAGTCAGTTTGCGCCTGGGCATACTGAAGCGCCGTGATGTGTGTTTCACCGATCATCCAGTCCATCCACTTCAGCACTTCAAATGTGCCTCGGGAGAAGTCGATCAGCTTGACAATGTGTCGCCGTACCTCATCGGGTCCGTGGAACACCCCAGAAAGCCGACTGTGTCCTGGTACCGAATACACGACGTGGGGCGACAGAAGCTGCATCGCTTCGTCGACGTGCTCTCTCGAATAGCTGAGAAAGAACCGCCTTGCGTTGATCAGGCGCTGAGGCTCTGGCGTGCTCACCATTGACTGATCCTAGATGACTCACTTGTCCTTCGACCCAGGCGAATCGAGATGAACGAGACGGGCGGCCCCGGGTTGACGGGGCACCTGGATCTCAGAGTGCGTTCGGCGGCATGCGAAGCAGTCAGGCCTCGTGCGGCGTTCACGATCCCGACATGGGTGAAGGCCTGGGGAAAGTTCCCGAGCAAGCGCCGGCGAGCCCGGGTCATACTCCTCGGAGACGAGTCCGACATCGTTCACCAGGCCGGCAACTCGTCGGAAGATGGCTGTTGCCTCGTCGAGCCGGCCCATCTGCCGTAGGCAGCCGATCAGCCAGAGGGTGCAGGGGAGGAACATTCCCTCGCGGCCCGGTAGCCCGTCCACCCCCGATTCGTTCTCATAGCGGAGGACGAACCCGTCCTCGGTGAGGTGTCTCTTGGA
Source organism: uncultured Acidimicrobiaceae bacterium (assembly GCA_963734395.1). GTDB lineage: Bacteria > Actinomycetota > Acidimicrobiia > Acidimicrobiales > RAAP-2 > Bog-756. The sequence continues at coordinate 861,086 of CAVTGY010000007.1, forward strand.
TGGCTCGACGGTCCGGACCACTCGTTCGTCGTCTGCGGGGAGGAACCCGACGAGCGGCATCATCAGCAGGCTGGCATCGAGTTCGACGGCTCCATAGAACTGGGTGAACGCCCCGACGTCGGCGTTCCACCCCTTCTCGCAGACTTCGGCATGTATCGCGTCTCGGATGGTACGCCACTCGTCGGCAGGTCCCTCCAGACCGTGGACCTCGACACCGCGAACGGCGCGGTCGAAGGCGACCCAGGCCATGACCTTGGAGTGGGTGAACGTCCGACGAGGGACCACGGACCTCCCAGATTCCGTCGTCAGGATCGGACCAGTGGTCGACGAGGAATCCCATGATCGCCACCTGAATCCGCCAGATGACCTCGTGGACGGCAATGCCGTGGGAGCGCGCCCGGTCGATGGCGTCCATGAGCTCCCCGTAGACGTCGAGTTGGAACTGCCCGGAGGCGGCATTGCCGATCCGCACCGGCGACGATCCCTTGTAGCCGGGAAGCCAGTCGATCTCCAGTTCGGTGAGGCGACGCTCACCGGCTGGTCCATACATGATCTGCAGTTGATCGGGATCACCCGGCCGCGACACGTCCCAGCCACGCCAGCCAGTTCTCTGCTTCTTCACGCAAGCCCGATTCGATCAGGGCCTCGAGGGTGAACGTCGCATCACGGACCCAGCAATAGCGGTAGTCCCAATTGCGCACGCCGCCCGAGGGATTCGGGGAGGGATGTCGTTGCCGCGGCGACGATACCGCCGGTCGGACCGTAGGTCAGCCCCTTCAACGTAATCAGCGATCGCAACGCAAGATCGTCCCATTCGCCGTGCACCGGAAGAACTTGTGCACACCAATCCCCCCAAAATTTCATCGTCTCATCGAGCGCCCGTGCGGTATCAAGTACGAAAGGGGGTTCCTCGTGAGACCGGTACCAGGCGAGAGCGAAAGCCACCTCGTCTCCGGCATGGACCTCGAACTTTCCCTCGTGGCGCATCTCGATGCCATCGAGTTCGATGGGGGAGTCGAGGATGAGCGCATTCGGCCCGGCAATGGCGAGGAGACCGCGGTCCGTCCGTCGGACCCACGGAACGTCCTTCCCATATTCGAAGCGCATGACCAACTCGGTCCGGATCTGCACCTCGCCTTCAACGCCCCGTACGATCCGGACAACTCTCGGATGATGATGCCGGGGAGGCATGAAGTCGATGACCTGCACGACACCGGTGCCGGTGGTGATCTCGGTCTCGAGCACCATCGATCTACTCCGATAGCTGCGCACGTGGGAGGTGACCGGTTGGTCGGCGGTCATCTGCCAGCGGCCGTGCTTGTTCTCTCCGAGCAGTTTGGCGAAACAACTCCCTGAGTCGAAGCGAGGTAGACAAAGCCAATCGATGGAACCATCTCGTCCGACAAGCGCGGCAGTCTCGGTATCGCCGATCATCGCGTAGTCCTCGATGGGCTGAGTCACTGTCCGCTTACCTCAGGTTGAAGGGTCCAAATAACCGGTGCGCCTCGTCGTCTCCGGGGGACACGTCGTTCTTGCCATCAATGACTGGATGAGGATCGGGTCGTCAACCGAGACACTCGATCGGGTAGCCCAGGCGCGGGGGAGCGACAGTCGCACGCCACTGGTGCCGTCGCCGGCGATAGCGGACCGACGGGGCGATCTGCAGGGTCGTATCGAGTCGACACACTCGGGTGAGGAAGGGTAGGCGGACGGACGACTGCGGAACGCCACGACAAGGTCATCCCGACTGGCTGACACCGGTCAGAGGGGCCCGAAGCCCGATGTCGTTGAGCGCGCCCAACCAGGTGGCGTCCCCGTAGTTTTCCACGCTGCCGTTGGCCGCCACGAGCCAGTAGCCGCGGCCGTCGGGGGAGATGCTGATGCCGGTGACCGGGGCGTCGGCGGCGACACCTTGCCCCGGCATCCGAGCCGAAGAAGCCGGCGTCCCCGAAAGCGAAGACACCGCCGTCTCGGCCGAGCAACCAATAGCCGCCACCGTCGGGCGTGGACGCCATGGCGGTTGCCCGGTTGCCACCGAGAGAGCCGGCCATCGATCCGAAGAAGCCGGCGTCACCGAAGGAGAAGACCCCTCCGTCCGCCGCCACCAGCCAGTAGCCACCACCGTCGGGTGTGGCGGCCATGCCCACGACCGGCGCATTGAGGCGCGCTCCCGCCCATCGAGCCGAAGAAACCGGCGTCACCGAAGGAGAAGACGCCTCCGTCCGCCGCCACCAGCCAGTAGCCACCACCGTCGGGTGTGGCGGCCATGCCCACGACCGGCGCATTGAGGCGCGCTCCGCCCATCGATCCGAAGAAGCCGGCGTCACCCAAGGAGAAGACCCCGCCGTCCGCCTGCCACCAGCCAGTAACCGCGACGGTCTGCTGTCACAGCCGTTCCCACGGTCGGGGCAACCAGGCGGTGCCCACCCATCGAGCCGTAGAAGCCGGCGTCACCCAGGTTGAACATTCCCGCCGTCGGCGGCGACCGCGTCGAAGCCCTGTGAGCCGGCGGTGGGGAGCGCGGTCTCCTCGATGAGCGTCTGAGGGGTGAAGTTGTTCGGATCGGTGGCGGAGAATCCGGTGGCGAAACATTGCGCCCCCCGCGAGCAGGCCACACCGTAGAGAACGCTGACGCCGGCGACGTCGGGGCTCCATCCACCGACCACCCGCTGCCGTCCCACCGCTCGATGAGACTCTGCGGGTCCGAATTGTTCTGCTGACCCTGTCCAGTGGGCACAGAGAACACGCCGACCGCCCAGCACGCGCTGGCCGAGAGACAGGTGACATTGGCCAGTGCCCCATTGTTGGCCGTGGTGGTGGGTGCAACCCACCAGGTTGACCCGTCCCATTGCTCGGCGAGTGGTTCACTGAAGTGGCCGGCGGCGTTCATCGTGGACCCTACCGCCCAGCAGTCGGTTGATGCGACGCAGGTCACACCGGTCAGCGCGGCGCCCGTGGGGCTCTCCGGGTCGGCTTGCGTAGACCCCGACCACATCGACCCGTCCCAATGGAGCATCCACGGTGTAGCACCCTGGGACTTGTACAGCAGGTTGGGAAGTACGTCACTGTCGAAGGGATTTGCCGACGCGGTGCCGACGGCCCAGCAGTCAGTGGCGTTGATGCAGCTGACCGACGAGAGCTGGTCGGCGCTCTGTCCGGAGGCAGGGATAGCGACCGTCGTCCAGGACGATCCGTTCCAGTGGAAGGCGAGTGATCCGATCGTGTCTCCGGAAGTGGGGTCCAGCGTGGCGCCGACCGACCAGCAGTCATTTGCTGCGGGGCAGCTCACCGAGAAGAGCAGTCCACCGATCGGAGGCATAGTGGTCACAGACCAGCCAGCGCCATTCCAGTGTTCCACGAGGACAGTCGTGTCGTTCCCTGGCGAGTCGGTCTGCTGGCCGCCGACACCCCAGCAATCTGATGTCGTCACACAGCTGACGTCGTAGAGGACGGATGCCTGGCTGTCGGTGGGCTGGACCCCGGACACATCCGTCCACGAGGAGCCGTCCCAGTGCTCGGCGAGTGCCTGGGGGTTCGCGTTCTTAACCTCGGGGATGATGGCACCGACCGCCCAGCAGTCCCACGCATTCGCGCAGCCCGTGTTGAGGAGCAGATGACGGGCCTGCGGGTCTTGGGCACCACCGCTGACGACGGTCCAGCCGCTGGCCGCCCCATTGGCGTGCGGTGCGAAGGTGGTGAGCACTCCGCCGACGATCACGACGGCGCTTACGGCCGCGAAAAGACGGAGGTGTCGGCGACAGGACCACATGCCCTTAGATCGACCGCTGAGACCCTGCCCTTTAGGATTCGCTCCGGTCAGCCGGCGTCTCGAGCCTCTTCGATGGTCAGTTCTGCAGCAGGATCAACTTCAAGACGTTCATCGGAGATGGGCAGGCCACTTCGAACCGAGTACCCGTAGGATCCGGCATCCAGGCGTTCTTCCGCTCGGCTGATGGCCGCCAAACGTTCTTGCAGTCCCGCCAAGACAGCCTCGTCGGTGCCTTCCTCGGTGAGAGGTTGTGCCGAATCGAACATGTCGCCCGGTTGATTGGCCGCAAGTCGATCATCCCGACCACTGCCCGCCACATCTCCTATCAGTTGTTGCACACGTAAGCGCTCCGAACGAAGTAGCTCTTTCGCCCTGGTTGTCTCCATCGTCAGGGGTTTACCTTCATCGGGCCACGGCGTCACTTCGGTGGGGCAGCACCCAGTCCGGGCGGGGGAAGTGGCACGTGTAGCCGTTCGGATAGTGCTCGAGATAGTCCTGGTGCTCTGGCTCTGCCTCCCAAAAAGGCCCGGCCGGCGTCACTTCGGTCACCACCTTGCCCGGCCAAAGGCCGGATGCCTCGACGTCGGCGATGGTGTCCTCGGCCACCCGACGCTGGTCCTCGTTGAGGTAAAAAATCGCAGATCGGTAACTCGGGCCGATGTCGTTCCCCTGGCGGTTCATCGTCGTCGGGTCGTGTACCTGAAAAAAGAACTCGAGCAGCTCACGATACGAGGTCTGCCCCGGATCGAAGTTGATCTCGATAGCCTCGGCGTTGGTTCCGTGATTTCGGTATGTCGCGTTGGGAACATCACCGCCGGTGTACCCCACCCGCGTCGAAACGACGCCGGGACGCTTCCGGATGAGGTCCTGCATCCCCCAGAAGCAGCCTCCGGCCAGGATCGCCTTCTCCGTTGTCCCACTCACTGGGCCGCCTCCTCCGCCTGTGCCGAATATCCGTCGAGGACCTTCCGGTACTCCCCGTACCCCTCGGCCTCGAGATCCTCGTACGGGACAAATCGAAGGGCGGCGGAAATTGATGCAGTAGCGCAGACCACCTTCCTCGGCGGGACCATCGTTGAACAGGTGTCCGAGGTGACTGTCACCATGAGCGGAGCGAACCTCGGTCCTGATCATCCCGTGGCTCCGATCCTCGTCCTCCACCACATTTCCCGCTACGAGCGGCCTGGTGAAGCTCGGCCACCCGCACCCACTGTCGAATTTCTGTTTCGAAGCGAAGAGCGGTTCGCCCGAAACGACGTCCACGTAGATGCCCGATTCCTTCTTGTCCCAGAACTCGTTATCGAAGGCGGGCTCGGTGGCGGCCTCCTGGGTCACCGCGTACTGCCGAGGCGTCAGCTGCGAAATTCGGCCCGGATCTTTGAGATACGTATCTGCCACGTGCCCTCCCTTGCCGTTCATTTGACCAACTCAGTCTCCCTTGGTCAAACGCCCGATGACCCTCCTTCATTTCCTAGCACCCTGTCTCATTGCAGCTGGTCCACCCGTCGGCGGGCCAGGGCGACGATCTCGGCCGTATCGAGGGCTGCCGCCCGGTCGGTGACGGCGCGCCGCTCGGACTCCGTCTGGACGTCTCGCATCGCCACCAGGTCCTCGGCCCATCCGGCAAAAGTGGGATGTGAGTAGTCCAACGGTGCTCCGTGACGCTCGCTCCACGTGGCCAGCAGTGTGGCCGTCTCACCGTCCCCCAAACCGGCCAGGACCGTGGCCAGATAGTGCAACCCGAGTGCCATGGCAAAGCGATCTCCCGTGAGATCAGCCCGTTCGACGACGTCGATGAGCGTCGCCGCTGCTGCTGCCAAGTCGCCCTTGCGCCCTTGGAGGACCGCCAGTTGGGTACCCGAAAAGCTGTCGATCCAGTCGTTGCGTGCGATGCGGGCTGCCTCCAGCCCTTCGGCGAATGTCGCTTCTGCTCGTTCGACATCAACCTCGGTCAACCGGGCGCCGAGGACGAGCGAGGCGAAGGCGATGCGGGAAGGGCTCCCGAGAGCACGGGCGATATCCAGCGCCGCCTCACCAGCTTCGAGACCCTCAGCCGGATCGAGCAGGAGGCTGCCGAGGAGGTTGAGCGCCTGACTCGTTTGGAAGGGGTCGTCGATCCGTCGCGCTGAGGCCAGCCATGAACGCGACAATTCGGTGAACGTCGCCAGGTCCTGTTGAATGTGGCCGACCATGGCCACGTTGCCGAAGACGTGACACCGAACCATGTCGCTCGCTGGGGATGGTGGAGCGTTGCCTGCGAGGTCCAGTGCGGCGGCGGCCATGGCCGCCGCCTCTTGGTGGTCCCCTTGGGCCTCGAGCGCGGCCGCCGCACTGGCCAGCGCTACGGCCCGCAGGGGATGTCCCTCGGCGCCGGGGAGCTGCGCCACCTCGACGGGATAGGTGCCGAAGGGCGACCTGAGTGATCCCGAGTCGACAGCGCGTCCACCAGGCGTAGCGCCATCTCTGCCTCGCCGGCATCGACGGCCCAGCGCAGCGCCGCTCGGAAATTGTCGAGTTCCTGCTCGATGCGGGCTCTGGCCTCCATCTCCCGGGCGTCGCATAGCTGGGGTCCGAGTTCCTCGGCCAGTGCGAGGACGTGCCGGGCGTGACGACGTGACAGCTCCTCGGTCTCGCCGGCATCGGAGAGCCGTTCCCAGGCGTAGTCGCGGATCGACTCGAGCATTCGGTAACGGGTCAGCTCCGGGCCCGGTTGGGCCACCACCAGCGACTTCTCGACCAGCTTGTACAGCCCGTCGGCAACCACGAAGGAGTCGAGCTCGTCGTCGGCCACCACCTCCTCGACCATGGAGCGGTCGAAGTCACCGGCGAAAACCGACAGACGGCGGAAGACGATGTTTTCGGGCTCCTCGAGGAGGTCGTGGGACCAGTCGAGGGTGCTCTGCAGGGTCTGGTGACGGGTCACCGCCGTGCGCCGACCGGCGGTCAGCAGCTTGAAGCGACGGTCGAGGTGGTCCACGATCTCGTTCGGGGTCATGACCCGGACGCGCGCGGCGGCCAGCTCGATGGCCAGCGGTATGCCATCCAGACGCCGGCACAGCTCGCCGACTGCCGGTGCGTGAATTTCCGACAGGGTGAAGGTGGCTTGCGCGTCTTCGGCCCGGCCGACGAACAGCCGCACGGCCTCGGTGACAACGAGGTCCTCGACGGCCATGTCGGCTTCGGGCAGCTGCAGCGAAGGCACCGTCATGAGCCGTTCCCCGGCCACTCCGAGGCCCTCGCGGCTGGTGGCCAGGACGCTCAGCCGGGAGGCCCCTCGCAGTGCACCGTCCACGAATGCGGCCACCGGGCTGAGCAGGTGCTCGCAGTTGTCGAGGATGAGGAGGATCGTCTTGGTGCCCAGATGATCATGGAGGCTCTGGGCCAGGGTGCGCCCGGGTGCCGGCTGGATGGCGAGAGCGGAGGCCACCGTTTCGTCCACGGCATCGGAGGTGCCGATGCCCGCCAGCTCGACCAGCCAGACGCCATCGGGAAACTGGGGGAGCACGTGGGCACCGACCTGCAGGGCGAGGCGGGTCTTGCCCACCCCACCCACGCCGTACAGGGTGACCATCCGTGCTTCGTCGAGGACCTTGGCCACCTCCGACACCTGAGTCTCGCGGCCCACGAATGCCGTCGGCTGGGTGGGGAGGTTCCCGCGATAGCTGTCCAACGAACGCAGGGGAGGGAAGGCGCCGCGCAATGCCGGGTGCTCGAGCTGGAAGACGTGCTCGGGTTCCGACAGGTCGCGCAGCCGATGTGACCCGAGGTCCCGCAGGGCCGACTCCTCGGGGAGCCGGTCGGCGACGAGCGAAGAAGTGACTCCGGAGCACAGCACTTGGCCGCCGTGTCCGCTGGACATCAGGCGCGGCGCAGCGGTTGAGCGGTGGTCCGAAGTAGTCCCCGTCGCGTTTCTCCACGTCGCCGGTGTGCACCGCCATACGGACCGACAGCGGTGGATCCCACGACTCTGATTGGAGCTGGCGCTGGGCGTCGAGGGCGGCACCGACGGCGTCGGGGGCGCGTTGGAAGGCGGCGGCCAATCCGTCACCCCCGGTGGAGAAGACGACGCCCTGGTGGGCCTCGACGGCGGTCTGCAGCATCTGGTCATGACGGGCCAGCGCCTCTGACATCGTCGCCCGGTTCTCTTCCCACAGTCGGGTCGAGCCCTCGATGTCGGTGAACAGGAAGGTCACGGTTCCCGATGGCGTGGCTGTGCCCACCCGGTCAGCCTGCCATAGACAGTCGTATTGATGCCCAGGTCAGGGCACCGAACCGAGGCCCGCTATGAATTCCGCGACCCCCCGGCTGTGATGTCCGGCGTGATGTGTTGCACCGCTATCGTCGGGTTACCGATGTTGTTCCTCCCCGAAGCCGGCGGACCCAGCGAACCGGTTCCTGCCACCATCGACCGGCGGCCGGGCTCGGTCCGCAGGACGTCCACTATCGACACGGCCCGACCGGACGGATTCGGGGGTGCTCTGGTGATGACCGCCCGGGCCCGCGACCTCCGGACGCCGACCGACGCCACGTCGGTGGTGATCGACCAGGTCGACCTTTTGCTGCGGGTCGACGGCTCGAACCGGCAGGTTCTCTCGATCACCTCGTCCCCGGCTCTACCGGGCTTGGATCAGCTGGTCGGGTGCCCGGTCGGTCCTGGCTTCCGGTCGCGGGTCAACCAGGCATGCCCCGGCGAGCGTGAGGCCGGCACCCTGTTCCACCTGTTGCTGGACGACCTCCCCGGTGCCGCCCTGGTCTCGGGGTACTCGGCGCAGCGGGCCGGGGTGCTCGATCAGCCCCGGCCGCGGCCGGAGGGTGATGTCGGGAGCACGTCGGGCCTGGCCCGGCTGATGGCATCCCAGGACGACATCTGCGCCGGATGGGTCCACGACGGCACCATGATGGTGACGGTTCGCTCCACCGGCGAGATCCCGGTGTCGACGGGACCACCGGCTCCGTCGCTCGAGCGGCACGACGACCTGCTGGCCTGGCACGAGATGCCGCCTCTCCCTCCCCACGCCATGCGCCGCCGCCGCCGCCTTGACGTGGTGGGCCCCGTCGGCTCGGGGGAGGCGCACCGCTTCGACGCCCACTTCCGTGATTCCCACATGGACCAGGATGGAGCCGAGTGGGTGGTGCACGAATACTCGGCGACCGGCGCATTCGACATCGACGGGGGCCGGGTCCTCGACATCGGGGCCGAGGCCCACGTGCTCCCGTGGATGGAGTGCCCAGGGGCGGTGGCCAGCGCCCAGCGGTTGTCCGGGATGCCCATTGCCGAGCTCCGCACCCGGGTGCGACAGGAGTTCACCGGAAGCTCCACCTGCACCCACCTCAACGACACCCTGCGGTCGCTCGGTGACCTGGAGGTGCTGGTCGGGCAGATAGCGGACTGACGCTACCGTTTGTCCACGTTGTGGGTGACAACCCAACGGTCGCAGGGCCAGAATGCGGCGATGACAAGCATCATGGATCCATCATTCATCGACTCGTCCATCGAGTCGCGTGCCGTCACCTTCGAGAACCCGACTGGGGCGCGAGGGGCGGGAGGGACCACCGCGAGTGGCCGCAAGGGTGCCCCCAACCGAGTGATCGGCGCGGGAGAGCGGGTGGTGCTCGCCGACATCGAGGGTCCTGGCGTGATCCGTCACCTCTGGATGACCGTGCTCCCCGCTCCACCGGAGCGACTGCGAGCGATCTGGATTGAGGTGTTCTACGACGGTTCCGACCAGCCGAGCATCTCGGTACCGGCTCTGGATTTTTTCTGCCTACCCCACGGTCGAACCGCTCCGTTCGCGTCGGCCCTGGTGTCGGCCAACGAAGGCCGGGGGTTCAACAGCACGATCCCCATGCCGTTCGCCCATCACGTTCGCGTCGAGCTCGAGAACGGATCGGACGCACCGACCGTCCTCTACTACCAGGTCGACTACACGCTGGAACCAGCCGTGCCTGCCGGAAGTGGGTATCTCCACGTCTCCTTCCGCCGGGAGAATCCGACGCGGTTGGGTTCCGACCTGGTCATCACCAAAGGCCTGGAGGGGCCGGGCCGCTATCTCGGATGCAGCCTCGGGATCCGGGTTCTCGACCAGGGCATCTGGTACGGAGAAGGGGAGGTGAAGGTGTTCCTGGACGGCGACACAACGCACCCCACCATCTGCGGCACCGGGCTCGAGGACTACATCGGGAGCGCCTGGGGCATGGGGCCCCACGCCGCCCCCTACGGCGGGTGCACCCTCGATGTCCGCGGCCCTGATGCGGCCGGACCGCTTTCGCAGCCGGATTTCGTGGGGATGTACCGGTGGCACCTCCCTGACCCGATCATGTACGCCACCGAGTTGAAGGTGACAGTGCAGCAGATCGGGGCGGTGCTGTTTACCCCCGGCCAGGAGGCCGAGATGGCCGCGATCGAGGACAGCGGGCGTCTCGCCGGTGAAGGGTGGCGCCCCGTCGGCGGCGGTGCGTTCACCTTCGGTATCGTCGAACGGGTCGACGACGCCTGCGCCACTGCGTACGTCTACTGCCGGGAGCCTCAGCCAGTCGGGCGCCTCAACGTGGCCGCCGCGGTGGCTGACCTCGAACGCCGCCCCTACGAGACCGCCGATCCGATGGAGGTGCTGAGCGGTCCGGTGTCCTGACGACTCGATCCCGGGGCCCGGCCGAGTCGCGCCGGTTACACGATGCGAGAGGATCGCTCATTCCAGTAGGGCTCACGGAGGAGCCGCTTGAACAGCTTTCCACTCGGGTCGCGGGGCATCTCTGCGATGAACTCGACCGCCCGGGGACACTTGTAGCCGGCGAGACGGTCTCGACACCAGGCCAGGAGGTCTGTCGCCGCCACGGAATGATCACCGACCTGCTTCTGGACCACGGCCAGCAGTGACTCTCCCATCTCCTCGTCAGGGACCCCGAACACCGCTACGTCGACCACCTGAGGATGGGTGGCGAGCACCAGTTCGGCTTCGCGTGGATAGATGTTCACCCCTCCCGAGATGACCATGTCGGATGCACGATCGGTGAGGTAGAGATAGCCGTCGGCGTCGAGGTAACCGACGTCGCCCAGTGTCCTCCATCCTTTTTTGTTGGCCATGTGACGTGTCTTGTCCGGATCATTGTGGTACTCGAACTCCCGACCGCCGGCGAAGTACACGGTGCCGGTCTCACCGGCAGGAAGGTCCGCCTCGACGTCGTCGCCGACGATGTGCACTTCATTGAGGGGTCGCCCGACAGAACCGGGGTGGGCCACCCATTCCTCGGGTCTGATGGCGGTTGATCCGATGTCCTCTGTCCCGGCGTAGTACTCATGGATGATCATTCCCCACCAATCGAGCATCTGTTGCTTGACCGGCACCGGACAGGGAGCCGCGGCATGGACTACCCACCGGAGGCTCGAGAGATCGTATGAGAACCTCTCCTCATCCTTCAGCCGAAGCATGCGGGTGAACATGGTGGGAACGAACTGGGCGTGGGTGACCCGGTACCGCTCGATGGTTTCGAGGCATCTCGCCGGCTCGAACGACTCCATGACCACACAGGTGGCGCCGAGCCGGTGCATTGCCATCGAGTAGACCAGGGGTGCGGAGTGGTAAAGGGGAGCAGGGGAGAGGTAGACCGAGTTTCCGTCGATTCCCACCCGGGCTATGTTGCCGGCCAGCATCACCGTGGTCGCGGTCGGATCGCCCATCGGTGCGGCCGACAAGACCTTGCGCACGCCTTTGGGTGCTCCGGTGGTTCCTGACGAATACAGCATCTCTCGGCCTTCGGCTTCGTCCACGATCGGCGTCGCCGGCCAGCGTGCCAGCGCCTCGTTGTAGGGCAGGAAACCCGTTGACTCACCCCCCACCACGATGCACAGCCCGACCCGTTGCAGGTCGAGCTCCATGGCGATGTGGGCCACACTTGCCGAGATGAAGAAGGCCGTAGCTCCGCAGTCATCGAGAATGTGTTGCACCTCGTTCCGGCGGAGGTGACTGTTGAGCGCGGTGTAGTAGAGACCCGATCGTTGCGCCGCCCAGGTGACCTCGAGGAACTCCGAACCGTTCTCCATCATCAGGGCAACGTGATCACCGGTGCGCAGACCGGCGTCCCGCAACAGGTGGGCCAGCCGGTTGGAGCGCTCGTTGAGATCCCGGTAGGTGGTGACCAGTCCCGATCCGGCCATGACGATGGCCGGTCGATCGGGGTGCTCCTCAGCTTGAGAACCCAGGTGGCGCTCGTTGACCATCGCCTCGTTGCGTTCATCCATTGCGTCTTCGACGATAATCCTCCGGCGCCGGACCTTCGGGCGAGCCCATATGACCTCGCCTAAGCTCGCCCTTGTTTACGAGTAGCCCGTCTCATCGTCTGAGCGTTGGAGCTGGAGCGTGTTTGCCGCGGGCCGGCATTGCGCTGACGGTGGTGTCGGACCGATGGGTCAAGGGGCATCCGCGCCTGGTTCGGAGATGGCACCGACCTTGGCCCCGACGAAAGGAACAGTACCGATGAGTCTCTCAGGCCGAGTGGCGATGGTGACCGGCGGGGGGCGCGGCATCGGCCGCGCCATCGCCCTCGGCTTGGCGGCTGATGGGGCCGAGGTCGCGGTGAACTTCCGAAAGGACGAGGAGTCAGCCAGGCAAACCGTGGCGACTATCGAGGCCGAAGGGGGGCAGGGCTTCGGCATACCAGGCATCGGTTGCCTCCTATGACGAGGCCAGTGCCATGGTCGACCAGGTGCTGGCCGACTTCGGGCATGTCGACATCCTGGTGAACAACGCCGGGATCACCAACCGCGGAACACCGGTTGCGAAAACCCCGGTCGAAGAGCTCGAGCGGGTGATGGGCACCATGGCCTTCGGGTCTCACCACATGAGCCAGCTCGTCCTGGGCAGCATGCGTGAGCAGGCCAGAGGCGACATCGTGATGATCTCGAGCCAATCGGCCATCACGGCCGACCCGTATGGAGGTCCGTACAACATGGCCAAGGCCGCGCAGGAATCACTGGCTTTCACGCTGGCCAAAGAAGAAGCACGGGCAGGTATCCGGGTCAACGTGGTGGTGCCGGGGCTCTCCAACACCGACATGGGCCGGCGGTTGGTCAAGGCGGCCATGAAGGTCGACGACATTCACGATCTCGATGGCCGCTTCCCGCTGGGCCGGGTGTGCGAGCCCGAGGACGTCGCCGACGCGGTGCGTTTTCTGGTCGGCACCGGGGGGTCGAACATCACCGGCCAACGACTCGTCGTCGATGGCGGCGGATTCAAGTAGATGAACGGATCGCGGCCCCGGTGACCTGGGACCTCGACGCCGTTGGCACCGAGACCGCGCCGACCGAGCGCGCCTGGACTGCAGACGACGCCCTGCTCTACGCACTGGCCGTCGGCGCCGGGGTGGTCGATCCGGTCGGGTTCGAGCTCGACCTCACCACCGAGAACAGCGGCGAGGTTCCGCAGCGGGTCCTGCCCACCTTCGGGGTGGTGATCGCCACCGGCGGCTCGGCATTCGCCCTCGCCGGTGCTTTCGACCCGACCATGGTCGTCCATGGCGAGCAGGGCATCGAGCTGAGCGGGCCGATTCCTCCCGAGGGCCGGGTGACCACGACGAGCCGTCTCTCCGGTATCTATGACAAGGGCTCGGGGGCGGTGATCGCCGCCGAAAGCAGGTCGGTCGATGCGTCGTCGGGAGAACTGCGGTTCAAGACGTCATCATCGCTGTTCGTCAGGGGCGCCGGTGGCTTTGGCGGCGAGCGCGGGCCGGCGCCGGCTCACCCCGCCCTTCCCGAACGGGAGCCCGACCTCTTGCTACGCGCCCAGACCCGACCGGACCAAGCGCTCCTCTACCGTCTCGTCGGTGATCGCAACCCCCTGCATTCGGATCCCGGGTTCGCCGCCGCAGCCGGGTTCGGCAAACCGATTCTCCACGGCCTGTGCACCTACGGATTCGCCGGTCGGCTCCTGTTGCACGGCCTCTGTGGATCCGATCCGGCGCGCTTCATCTCGATGGAGGGACGGTTCTCGCGGCCGGTCCTTCCCGGCGATGCCCTCGTCGTCCAGGCGTGGCGCCTCGGCGACGGTGAGGCGGTCTTTCGGGTCGAGACCGGCAAGGGCGACGTAGTCATCGATCAGGGACGCCTCGGCTATCGGGAGGGTCGATGAGCGGGATCTGCGAAGGACGAGTCGCGGTGGTCACCGGGGCGGGTAGGGGGATCGGGAGGAGCCATGCCCTCGCGTTCGCCCGCCAGGGGGCTCGGGTGGTGGTAAATGACCTCGGGACCGCCCCCGATGGCGGCGGCACTTCGAGCGATCCCGCCCACCAGGTCGTCGAAGAGATCCGGGCTCTGGGGGGAGAGGCGGTGGCCAACGGAGAAGATGCGTCGGACTGGGAGGGGGCCCGCCGGCTGGTGGGCCACGCGGTGGACGCCTTCGGTGGAATCGACACCCTGGTGAACAACGCCGGGATTCTTCGGGACCGGATGCTGGTGAACATGACCCAGAGCGACTGGAGCGCGGTGATCGGCGTGCATCTGGGGGGAACCTTCTCGCCGACCCACTGGGCCGCGGCCCACTGGCGGGAACGGGCCAAATCCGGTGAGCGAATCGACGCCCGGGTGGTCAATACCAGTTCGGCAACCGGTCTCTACGGCAACGCCGGACAGATCAACTACGGGACGGCAAAGGCGGGGATCGCCGCATTCACGGTGATCGCCGCCCTGGAGCTCGGCCGTTACGGCGTGACGGTGAACGCCATCGCTCCGATGGCGCTCACTCGGATGAACGCCGATCTTCCCTTCGGGAAGGACGTGGCTGGTCGCTTCGCCACCGGGTTCTCCCCGTTGGCCCCGGAGAACATCTCGCCTCTGGTGGTGTGGCTCGGGAGCCCGGCCAGCATGGACGTCACCGGGCGGATCTTCAATGTCCACGGGGGGTACATCAGCGTCGCCGAGGGTTGGCGCGCCGGCCCGAGTGTGGACAAGAAGGGGCTCTGGGATCCGGCCGAACTGACCGAGGTCATCCCCGGCCTCCTGGCCGAGGCCGGTCCAACCACCGACATCACCGGGACCCTCCCCGACCTCTGATCGCCGGGCGCCGGCCACAGCAACCGTTTCAGGTCCCTCGGGCCACCGTCGGCGGTCAGCGGGCGGGGACGGGTCCGGTGCCGGTATGCCCGTCCCACGCGCTTCCCCAACGTTCGCGGAACGCCACCTCGCCAACCGGCCGCCGGTGTGCCGGCCGGAGATCGTCTCCCATCAGGTGGGCAACGGGAACCAGGGCCGCCTGGGTCACGTTGTCGGGGATGCCCAGGAGGTCGGCCATCTCCTGGTGACGTTCGATGTGGACGGTGGTCATGGTCGAGGCAAGTCCGCGACTCCGCAGGGCCAACTGCAGGCTCCAGACCGCCGGGTAGATCGATCCGAAGAGAGCGGAGGCCTGCGCCGGGGTGGTGTCCGGCGTGATCCGTCCCCGGATGCAGGCCAGGACCAGGACGGGCACCTGATCGAGGTGCGCGGCCAGGTGCCACGCCCCTTCGAGCATCCGATCGACGGATCCCTCGGTAGCAGCCTGGCGCCTACCGCCGGACGCCTCGGTCATCGCGTCGAGATAGATATCCCGAACCCGGGTCTTGGTGTCCGGCTCGGTGATCACGATCCATCGCCAGCCCTGGAAGTCACCACCGGTGGGCGCCTGGAGGGCGAGGTCGAGACATTCGAGCACCAGGTCGAGGTCGACGGCGCGTTCGAGGTCGAGACGACGGCGGACGGCGCGGGTGGTAGTGAGCACCCAGTCGATGGTGCCGGGTTCGGCCATCCTCTGTCAGGCGCCCGCCGGCCGGGTGCCAATGATGCCATCCGCGGCCAGGACCGCGAGCTCGTCCTCGGTGATGCCCAGGCTCATCAGCACCTCGTCGTTGTGCTGGCCGAGTAGTGGCGCCGGTCGCCGGAACCACGGGGCTGTCCTCGAGGCGTAACGAATCGGCCACGCGGGGAAACGCTTCGGACCGACGATCGGATGGTTGACCTCTTGCCAGAAGCCGCGGGCGTTCATCTGCTCGTCGAGATCGACGTCATAGGAGTGGACGACCGCCTCGGCATCCACCCCGGCCGCACGCAGTGTGGAGAGAGCGTCCTTCTGGCTCTGCCCGGCGACCCACGATGCGAGCCCGGCATCGAGCAGGTCGGCACATTCCGAGCGCCCGGCGACGGTGTCCAGTTGCGCATCGAGCGACCAGGCCGGCGATCCGAGCGCCCCCCGCAGCGAGCGCCAGGCCTGGTCGGAAGCGACTCGTAGGGCAAGCCACTGGTCGGGCTCGAGGCAGGCGTAGACGCCTTGATGGCTGCCGCCCGGTTGGTGGTTCCCTTGCCGGGTCATCAGGTACCCGTACACCGAGTGCTCGAGTACTTGCTCGACGACCAGGTTGGCGACCAGGTCGATCATGGCCAGCTCGATCAGCTGTCCCTCGCCGGTGCGGGACCGGTGCTCGAGGGCGGTGAGGACGGCGAACGCCGAGTGCATCCCGGCCAGGGGATCGCAGATACCGGGGATGGATGGGAGGCCGTCGGTGTAACCGGTGATCCAGGCGAGACCGGACACCTGCTCCATCGACGCCGCGAACCCGGGACGCTCCCGCCACGGGCCGTCCAACCCGAAGCCGGGCATGCGCACCATGATGATCCGTGGGTTGACCGCTCGAAGGTCATCGTAGGAGAGGCCGAACTGCTCCATCACCCGGGGCGTGAAGTTCTCGACGACCACATCGGACACCGCGGCCAGGCCGAGCGCAAGGTCACGCCCTCGGCCCTCCGAGAGGTCGAGGGTCACGCTGCGCTTGTTCAGGTTGGCGGATTGGAAGATCGCGCCCTGCTCATACCAGTGATCGACCGAGGTGTCGACGCGAACGCTGTAGCGCATGGGGTCGGGCCGCTGGGTCGACTCGACCTTGACCACGTCGGCGCCGAGGGAGGCCAGGTACTGCGTGCACATCGGACCGGCCAGGAACGCGGTGAAATCGAGGACTCGTATGCCGGTCAGGGGCAGTCCACCGGTGGGGGCATCGGTTGGGTGACTCCCGACGGGGAACGGGCGGGACTCGCCCGGATTCCCCCAGGCGCTCTCCACCTGCAGGTCGTTGCCGCGCTGACGTTCTGTACGTGTCGGGGCGGGACCTGGCGGTCGGTGCCGGGTGACACTCGAGCGGAACGGCGTCCGGGGGTGAGGAAAGCCCCCCCGTGGGTTTGGGTCATAGAGCCGGCGGGTGGCCACGTGCTCGATGCGAGGGAAGTTCGCTCCGTTCCCGATCGGCACGGTGGGGATCCGGTACAGGGAGCCGATCTCCACCACCTGGTCGACGGTGTGCTGCCGTGTCCAGTGCTCGATGGCCCCGAGCACATCGGGACGGTCGCGGTTGCGCTGGATGTACAGCGAGACATCGGATGCCAGGTCAGGACGCCCGATCATGTCGAGGAAGGTGTGCCACTGGGCGGTGGTGATGGTGGCCATCCCGACGTAGCCGTCGAGGCAGGCCTCGATGCCCGGGACCATCACGTAGGTGGGGCGGATGCGTTGCCCGCCGGGCATGCTGGCGGCTACCGAGGGGTAGCAGATGAAGGTGACGGCCAGGCACTCGAGGGCCGACACGTCGACCAGGTCGCCTCGTCCGGAGCGGCGGCGAGCAGTCAGGGCGCTGACCGCACCGAGGGCGCCGAAGGTCCCGACGGTCCACTCGGCCAGGCCACTGCCGACGGCGAGGGGCTCCCGATCGTCGCTTCCGTGACTGTGCAGGGAGCCGGCCAGGGCCTGAAGGAGGAAGTCCGAAGACTCCTCGGCGCCACGTGGTCCACTCAGGCCGAAAGCCGAGAGGCTCACTACCACCAGCTCGGGGTGGCGTTCGCAGAGTCCCCGGGCGTCGATTGCCGGCGAGCATCCGCCTGCTCGATCTCCGAACGTAGAGACGATGACCACGTCGGAGGTTGCCGCCAACCTTTCGCGGACATCGTCGGCCGAGGGATCCGCCGGGTCGATCTCCAGGCTCTGTTGCGATGAGGCCAGGTACCGGAAGAGCACACCGTCGGCGTCCCCGTCATCGCCGACCGAACCCGACGCCGACCAGGAGCGGAGGCGATGTCCCTCCGGTGGCTCGCCCTTGATCACCGTGGCCCCGGCGTCGGCCAGCAGCTTGGCGCAGTAGGAGCCGGCGACGTCCTCGGACAGGTCGAGGACCCGCAGCCCACCAAGACCGGGAAGGGGACCTCCGCTCACCGGACCTCCGGGGCGTCGACCAGCGCGCCGGTGGTTTGGTGTGCCCGGTCATAGTCGACCCACAGGTCCTGGCGGCGAATGTCGATCGGCCTCATGGGACGTACTCGGTTGCAGGGGGGTTGACCGGCTCCCCGATGCGTGCCAGCAGATCGAGCGAGTACTGCACGGTCCCGGTCAGTGTGCTGGCGGATTGGCCGGCCAGGTACACCGCCGCCTTCCCCATCGCCGCCGGGTCTTCGACCATGTGGGGTGGCACGCTCACCCCGCCGGCCACCGCGCCCTCGGTCATGACCACCTTCTTCGGGGCCAGGCAGTTGACCGCCACGCCGTAGGGGGCGAGCTCGGTGGCCAGCCCGGCGTAGTACCGCTCGATGCCGGCCTTCGACACCCAGTAGGCATTCGAGCCCAACTCGGTCTGGATGACGCCGGTGGTGGTGACGGCGATGAGCGAGCCGGTGCCGCGCTCCATGACCGACGGCAGTACCGCCTTGGTGACCAGGAACGTCCCAGTGAGGTTGACGCGGAGGCACAGGTCCCAGCGCTTGAGGGGCGTGTCGAGGGTCTTGCCCATCCACAGGGTGCCGGCATTCGCCACCAGTATGTCGATGGGCCCGAGTGTGTCGGTGGCGTGGGCAACGGCATCAGCCACCGAGGATTCGTCGGACACGTCGCAGACGACGGGGAGGGCTCTGCCCCCTACGGCGGTGATGGTGTCGGACACCGAATGGATGGTCCCGGGCAGCGTTCCGGGCTCATCGGTCCGTGCCGCGACCGCAACCGAAGCTCCGGCGCGGGCCAGGGCCAACGAGATGTCCCGGCCGATGCCGCGACTGGCGCCGGCGACGAACGCCACCCGATTGTCGAGCCTCGCCAGGACCACCCCGACCCTCCGTTTCCTCGTCCGGCGCGCCCACGTCGGTCCGAGGATCTTCGCATCCACTGTGGCGCGGGCCTGTGTACGAGAACAGTACCCTGTTACCTGGGATCGCAGTCAGGAGCGCCGCATGGAGCTGGGATGGGGGAGCCGACAGCGATGGTCATGACCATCGCTCGCGACGGGGGATTGATCGAGTCGACGCAGCAGAACGTCATCCCCAAGGAGCGCTACGTCTCCCGGGGCTTCTTCGACCTGGAGATGGAACGACTGTGGCCCCGAGTGTGGCAGATGGCCTGTCGTGAGGAGGAGGTGCCCCGGACCGGCGACTTCCTCGAGTACATCATCGGCGATCAGTCCATCCTGGTTACTCGCAGTGAGCCCGACAAAATACGCGCGTTTTACAACACTTGTCCGCATCGGGGTACCCGCTTGGCCGCCGGAGTCGGGAACTTCGCCACCGGCGAGATCCGCTGCCGCTACCACGCCTGGCGGTTCGAACTGGACGGCACCAACAAGGAGGTGGTCGACCGCTTCGACTTTCCCCCGACGATGTCCGATGCCGATGTCTGCCTGAATCAGATCCAGGTGGGCCGCTGGGGTGGCTTCGTCTTCATCAACATGGATCCGCACTGTGAGTCGCTCGAATCGTTCCTCGGACCGCTCCCCGAGCTCCTCGAGCCCTATCGCTTCGAGAAGATGCGGTTCCGCTCCTACCGCTCGGTGATCCTCCCCGCCAACTGGAAGTCGGTGCTGGATGCCTTCAACGAGAGCTATCACGTCCAGGGAACGCATCCCCAGCTGCTCCGATGGTCCGACGATACGGCGATTCGCTACGGCCCGCTCGGCAAGCACAACCACATGGGTGGACTGGGTGAAGTGAAGCACGAGATACGCCCGAGCCCGCGGCTCGGCCTGCAGCCGGGCGATTACGACGAGCGCGAGCTTCTTGCCGTCATGATCGACGAGCTGGGCGGTCTGTTCATGAAAGAGGAGCGCCTGCAGGTCGAGGAGCTGAAGAACACGCCCCTCCCCGAGGGTGTGACCGCCATGGACGCCTACAACCAGCTACGGGTGAAGATGCTGCGCAGCAAAGGGAACGACGTCGAAGGCCTCACCGACGAGCAGCTGCTGAGCTCCGACGACGTGCACTTCTTCCCGAACGTGGTCGGTCCCATCTATCCCGGGAGCACCACGCTGTTCCGGGTACGCCCGAACGGTCTCGACCCGGACAGCACGATCAAGGATCTCTGGACGCTCGAATGGGTGTCGCCCGACGACCAGCGGGAGATGTGCGAACGCAAATTCTATCCGGACTGGACAGCGAAGGACTGGGGCCTGGTGACCAACCAGGACTATGCCAACATGGCTCATGTACAAGCGGGTATGAAGTCGAGGGGGTGTACAGGGCTCCGGCTGAATCCCCGTCAAGAGCAAAATGTCATCCACATGCACGAAGTCATCGACCAGTACCTCTGCTCGTCGTAAGCGAATCGGGTACGGTCCACGTGTGCGGACGAGGGTGGACCCGAGTGGAGGCACTGCATGCCGCGGGATCGCCGACCCGTGGTGACCGTGCACGTGCAGCCGTGCGGCGTGGACGTGGAGGTGGACAACGGCCAGAGCGTCATGGCCGCAGCCGAATTACAGGGGATCTTCTGGCCGACGATCTGCCACGGGCTGGCTGAGTGCCATACCTGCTTCTTCGAGGTGGTGGAAGGGGTGGAGCACCTCGGACCACCCAACCGGCTCGAGGAGGTGGCGTTGCAGAGGTTCTCCGGTCGCTCGTGGTACGAGGGCAAGATCATCCGCCTGGCCTGTCAAGCCCGGGTTCGGGGATCGGTGATCGTGCGCAAACCCGGAGTACGGCGCGCCTCGTGATCAGCGCCGATGCCGGTTGGTCACCGTCCACCGAAGGCCCCTACCTCCTCGTACGCGGCCGCCTCTCTCTCCGTCAGTCCCCAGTCGGCCAGGACGGATCGGGCGTCGGACCCGACCATGGGCGCGGGAGACGGTGGACGGGGAACGGTGCGGGAGAACCGGGCGCGGGTGCGGGCTGCAACGTGTCGCCGACCATGACGAAGCTCTCACGTTCGCGGTGGTGGGGGTGGTCGGGGGCCTCTCGAGGTGTGAGGATCGGCGCCAGGCAGGAATCGGTGCCGGCAGCCAGCTCACCCCACTCGTCTCGGGTCCGGGTGGCGATGGCCTCCGCGATCAGCTGGCGGAGCGCGGGCCAAGTGGCCTCGTCAGCCTTGTCCGGAAGCTCAGGGGTGTCGATGCCCAACAGTTCGACGAGGGCCCTCCAGAACTGGGACTCGACCGCGCCCACCGCCACCCACTTCCCATCCGAGGTCTCATAGGTGTCGTAGTAGGGAGCTCCTCCGTCGAGCACGTTGACACCCCGCTCTTCAGACCATCGGTCGCGGGCGATCATCTCGAAGAACATGGTGGCGAGCAGGGAGCTACCGTCGACCATCGAACCATCCACCACCTGACCCACTCCCGAGCTCCGGACCTCGAGCAATGCGCAGACCATGCCGAAGGCGAGCAGCAGCCCCCCTCCGCCGAAGTCGCCCACCAGATTGAGCGGGGGTACCGGTGCGCCACCCTTCGGGCCGATCATGCTGAGCACACCGGAGAGGGCGATGTAGTTGATGTCATGGCCGGCCATCATCCGCCAGGGGCCCTCTTGACCCCATCCGGTGGCGCGCCCGAAGACCAGCCGCGGGTTTTCGGCATGGCAGGGTCCGGGCCCGAATCCCAGCCGCTCGGCGACCCCGGGACGGAAGGCTTCGACGAGCCCGTCGGCCCTGCGGATGAGCTCGAACAGCAGCGAGCGGCCCGAGTCGGACTTCAAGTCGAGGGCGATCGAGCGTCGATTGCGCCCGAGGATCCCACCATCACCCGAACTTGTCGGACGGTCCACCCGGACGACGTCGGCGCCCATGTCGGCCAGCATCATGGCGCAGAACGGCCCGGCTCCCAGCCCCGCTATCTCGACGATGCGGATACCGGTGAGCGGCCCCCCGGCCGTGGTGTCCGAAGCCTGCGCCATGGTCGTGCTTCACCCCCGTCGTGGCAGTTGCTTGGTCCTACGGTAGCCACTCGTCCTTGGAATGGTCGAAGCCGTTGGTACCGAGACAGTCGCTGTCGACAGAGCAGGAGTGCCCATGGGATCGCGTGATCCGGTGATCGTCGGCATCGGTTTGAGCGACTATCCCGTCGCACCTGAACTTGACGCCATGGAACACCATGCCATGGCCCTGCGCCGCGCACTGGAGGACTCGGGTCTTCTCAAGTCCGATATCGATGGGTACATGTGTGCCGGGACCGGATTCGGGAACAACGGCGACGATGCCCCCAACATGGCTGAGTATCTGCGGATCAACCACCGCTGGCTCGACGGGACGTCGGTAGGGGGCTCTACCTTCGAGTTCTATGTCCAGCACGCCGCGGCCGCCATCGAAGCGGGAATGTGCGACGTCGTCCTGGTGACCTACGGGTCGGACATGCTGTCGCGAATGGGACGGATGCTCGGCACGAGCACGTTCGCCGGCGCCTCCGCCCGGGTAGGCGGACCATCCCAATTCGAGTGCTCGTGGGGCAACGTGTTGGCCGGGGCGTACGCCATGGCGGCCCGCCGGCACATGTACGAGTTCGGGACGACGCCCGAGCAGTTGGCGGAGATCGCGGTGGGCGTACGTCGAGTACGCGGGGCTGAACCCGCTGGCCCAGTACCGGGACCCGATCACCGTCGACGACGTGCTCTCCTCGCGGATGATCGCCGATCCGTTGCACAAGCTCGAGTGTTGCGTCGTCTCCGACGGTGGAGGTGCCTTCATCATGACCACCCGGGAGCGGGCCCGGGATCTGGCCAAACCGCCGGTGTTCGTACTCGGGGCAGCTGGAGCGCAAACCCATTGGACGATCAGTCAGATGCCTGATTTCACGACCACGGCCGCAGCCCAGTGCGGTCCTGAGGCCTTCGGCCGCGCCGGGGTCCGCCCCGAGGATGTCGACACCATCCAGTGCTACGACAGCTTCACCATCACCGTCTTGATGCTGCTCGAGGACATGGGCTTCTGCAAAAAGGGGGAGGGGGGTCCGTTCGTCGAGAGCGGCGTGCTCCGGCGGGGGGGTGGTCAGCCGCTCAACACCGATGGCGGTGGGCTGTCGGCCTGTCACCCGGGCATGCGCGGGATCTTCCTCATCAATGAGGCGGTCCGCCAGCTCCGTGGCGAAGGCGGCGAGGCGCAGGTCCCCGGGGCCGAGGTGGCGGTGGCCTGTGGTGCCGGTGGATGGCTTTCCTGCATCGCCACCGTTGTTCTGGGGAAGGAGGGCCGGTCATGACCATCGAAGACCTCGCCGGCACGGTCAGCCTGCGTGCCCTGCCCCGCCCGGACCACGCCTCCCGTTACTACTGGCAGTGCGCGGCCGAGGGCCGCCTGGTGATCCAGCGCTGCACCAGCTGTGGCCAGTTCCAGTTCTACCCTCGATCGCTGTGCGCCTCGTGCACCGGCGAGACCGAGTGGGTGGATGCCTCGGGCCGGGGCACACTGCACACCTACACGATCATCCGACAGAACCGCTCGGAGGCGTTCGCCGCGCTTTCGCCCTACGCGGTGGGGATCGTCGAGCTCGAGGAGGGTGTCCGGATGATGTCCAACATCGTGGACTGTGATGTCGAGGCCCTCCACGTGGACATGGCGCTCGAGGTAGTGATCCTGAAAGCGGCCGACGATGTCGGCCTTCCGTTCTGGCGACCGGTCGCCGGCTGACCTGGGAGAGGGGACGATGGACTTCGACGACACGCCGGAGGAGGCTCAGTTCCGCCAGGAGGTTCGCAGTTGGCTGAAGGAGCATGCGAAGGAGAAGGTTGCCGGGCAGCTGTCGACGTCCCATTCCTTCTACGATTTCGACGACGTATTCGTCACCGAAGGCAAGGCCTGGCAGCGCCGCCTGTTCGAGGGTGGTTGGGCCGGGATCACCTGGCCGGTCGAGTTCGGTGGTCGGGGTGGCGATGTCGTGCAGTCGATGATCTTCCGCCAGGAGGAGGCTCAATTCGACGTCACCTCTGGCCTGTTCGCCGTGGCCATCGGCATGGCGGGCCCCACCATGATCAGCCACGGCAGTGACGAGCAGCGCGCCCGCTACCTTCCGGCCATGCTTCGGGGAGACGAGGTCTGGTGCCAGCTGTTCAGCGAGCCGGGGGCAGGCTCGGATCTGGCCAGCCTGGCGACCCGGGCCGAGCGTGACGGGGACGAGTGGGTGGTGAACGGTCAAAAGGTGTGGAGCTCGGGCGCCCACCATGCCGACATGGGGATCCTGCTCGCCCGAACCGATCCTGATCTCCCCAAGCACCGCGGCATCACCTTCTTCATCCTCGACATGGGCACGCCGGGCATCGAGGTGCGCCCGCTGCGCCAGATGACCGGTGGGGCGACCTTCAACGAAGTGTTCTTCACCGATGTTCGGATACCGGCTGCAAACGTGGTCGGCGACGTGAACGGCGGCTGGCGGGCCACCATGACCACCCTTGCCAACGAGCGGAGTCTGAGTGGTGGCACCTCGAGCTTCCCCCAGGTCTTGAAGCTGGCCAGGGAGTGCGGCGCCACCAGTGATCCGGTCATTCGACAACGACTGGCTGACTGCTATGCCAAGGGCCAGATCATGAGGTATCTCGGGTTCCGGATCCAGACCGCCCTGGGTAAGGGGAAGGCGACGCCCGAATCGTCGGTGAGCAAGCTCTTCTACTCCCAGATGGCGAGGGAGATCGCCGAGGTGACCTTGGCGGTCCAGGGTTCCCGGGGCATGCTGCTCGGCACCGACGCCCCGGAAAAGGGCTACTGGCAGCAGCAGTTCCTGAGTGCACCATCGATCCGGATCGCCGCTGGGAGCGACGAGGTGCAGCGCAACATCATCGGCGAGCGGGTGCTGGGGCTTCCCCACGACGTCCGGGTCGACAAGGATGTGCCGTTCCGGGACCTCATTCGCTGACACCGATCAGGGTCGGGGGGAGACAGTGGAGTTCAATCTGGCAGACCTGTTTGAGTGCGTTGCCGCTCGGGTCCCCGATCGCGAGGTCGTGGCCTGGGGTGACACCAGACTGACCTATCGTCAGCTCGACCAACGGGCCAACCGTCTGGCCCACGGACTTGAAGGCTCTGGGCCTGGGCGCCGGGGACCATGTAGGCGTGCTCATGTACAGCCGCCCCGAGTACCTCGAGACGATGGTGGCGGCGTACAAGGCCCGGGCCGTGCCCATCAACATCAACTACCGCTACGTGGCCGAGGAACTGGCCTACCTCTTCGACAACGCCGAACTGGTGGCGGTTGTGATCGAGGCGAGCTTCGCCCCGATCGTGGCCTCGATCCGGGACCGACTCCCGCGTCTCGACCAGGTGATCGTGGTCGATGACGGCTCGCACGA
Source organism: uncultured Acidimicrobiaceae bacterium (assembly GCA_963734395.1). GTDB lineage: Bacteria > Actinomycetota > Acidimicrobiia > Acidimicrobiales > RAAP-2 > Bog-756. The sequence goes on from CAVTGY010000007.1 coordinate 886,381, forward strand.
GGAGGGAGCATTGCGCGACGCTCTCGACTACGAGGCGTTGCTCGCGGCCAACTCCCCGTTGGCCGGACTTTGGATCCCGATCCTCCGATGACGTCTACATCGCGTACACCGGGGGGACGACGGGGAACCCGAAAGGGGTGGTCTGGCGACACGAGGACATCTTCTTCGCCACCATGACGCCCGGAGTCGTTGTGATGCGGCCCCAGGATGTCGCTGACAACGCGGTCGCTCCCATACACCCGCGGTTGTCGGCCCTGGCGGAGATGGGCGTTGCGGTACCGGATACCTTCGTCTCCTACGCCCTCGGTCCACTCATGCACGTCAGCGGGCACTGGTCGGCGTGGGGAGCGATGCTCAGTGGTGGTCGCGCCGTCTTGCACCCGAGTCGCAAGATGGAGGCGGAAACCGTTCTCGAGGTGGTGGACCGCGAGCAGGTCACCATGCTGACCATCGTCGGTGACTCCATGGGCCGCCCGATTGTCGACGCCATCGACGCCGACCCCGGGCGCTACGACACCACTTCGGTCCTCATGCTCGGATCGGGGGGGAGCATCATGTCCGTCGACGTGAAGGACCGGCTCTTCGTCGGGTTCCCTTCGGCCATGGTGCTGACCGAGGCAATCGGTTCGTCCGAGTCACCGGCCCAGGCACTCTCGATCACCGTCCGGGGCCAGGGTGCGGCACCCGCCCTCCGGTTCGTCGCCGACGAGCGGACGACGGTATTCGACGACGACCTTCGATCGGTGACACCGGGATCGGGCGCCGTCGGACGGTCTGGCCACCAGGGGACGGGTGCCGGTGGGGTACTACCGCGACGCCGAGAGGTCGGCTCGCACCTTCGTCACCGTGGACGGCGACCGGTGGGCGCTCCCCGGCGACATGGCCACCATCGAAGCCGATGGCACCATCCGGCTCCTCGGGCGGGGCACCATGTGCATCAACACCGGCGGCGAGAAGGTCTATCCCGAAGAGGTCGAAGCGGTGCTGAAGTCCCACCCCACGATCGTCGATGCCGTCGTGGTGGGGGTACCGGATCCCCGGTTCGGTGAGCGGGTCGCCGCGGTTCTCCAGGCGGTCCCGGGGGCACCGGCGCCGGACCTCGACGAGATCCAAGCGCACTGCCGTCTCCATCTGGCGGGCCACAAGGTGCCGCGCCACGTGTTCGTCGTCGATCTGGTTCCCCGGTCTCCCTCGGGCAAGCCCGACTACCCGTGGGCGAAGGAAGTTGCAAGAGGCGGTTGAACAGCCTGCGAGGGTCTAGCGTGCAGCGTTCACGATGAGCGTCAAGCTCTTTGTTCGCGGTGGCGGCGGGACTGTACGAGTCGGTCACCTCGACGGTGAAGGTGAAGCTCCCTGTTGTGGTGGGGACACCTTGGATGGTCCCGTCGGTTCCGAGCGTCAGGCCCGGAGGCAGGGTGCCGCTGGTCCTCGCCCAGGTGTAAGGAGGTTCTCCATTCTTGGCCACCAACGTTTTGGAGAATGGCTTACTGACGATGGCCGGATGGAGGGTGGCCGTCCGAACGGCCACCGCCTTCGGAGCGATGGTGATCGATTCGGTCTGGGTGGCCGTCTGAGGTGTGGGCAGCGACGAATCGACTGCCGTCACCGTGAAGCTGAAGTTTCCGTAGACCTTCGGATTTCCCCAGACCAGACCGGTCTTCGCGTTGAACCTGAGGCCTGGTGGCAGTGAATCCCCGGCAGCCAACGAATACGAGTAGTGCGGCTTGCCGCCGATGGTGATGACGTAGTTGGAGTACTTGGTCCCCTGCACAGCACCCGGTAGGGCGGTGCTGGAGATGCTCAGCGGATAGCTCTCCTTGGGCAGATACGCCGTGCAGGCCACCCCGGTGGGAGTGTCCGCCCACGAGTCGCAGGCCGGACCGGTCTGGTTGACTCGATCCGGTGCGATGGAGTGCATGATCTCCATCTGAGTCACCAGGTCCTGGTAGGGCTGGTTCTCGACGTCCACCACTCCGAAGTTGTTGTTCTCGCCGTCGAACCGTCCTCCCTGGGGCTCGTCGACGTACTCGAACCACTCGTCGCCGACCACCCAGGGCGAGTGTTCGTACAGCGGGGCGATGTAGTCGGTGTAGGCGGCGGCCCGGGTCTGCTTGATCGGGATAGACGGCATACACGCCGGGCACGGTGTCCGGCGTTTGGGGGGTGGTGCCGATGAAGGAGTACTCGGCGACCATGATCGGGCGCTTCACGTACGTCTCGAAGTTGTTGAACGTCGCGGTGACCGGGAGGTACTGGGGCCAGATCTTGTCGATGATCTGGGCGAAGCCGGGCATGAGCTGGTAGTCGTCGATGCTGAAGACGTCGACGTACGGGCTGGCCGCCTCGAGCAGCTGGGGCTGGATCTCCTGGCCCTCGGCCTTGACCCCCAGGATCAGGTGGTGCGGGTCGTACATGCGGATGGCCGCCGTGGTGACTTGAAAGTACCGAGTGGCCAGCGCGTAGACGAACCCGTTCGGATTGCCCACGTACTGCTGGGCGACGGCGAGCCCGGGCGAGCCGGCCGGCAGCGCCAGATAGTGGGCGAGCTGCGTATCGAGGTCGCCTCCGTTCGGGCCCCAGTCGAGCTCGCTGTCGGTGTACCAGCCGATGAGGTTGGGATCGTCGGCCAGGGGAGCGACCTGGGTGGCAGCGACTTGGTCGGCGTTGGTGACGAACGACGGGGCAAACCAGTCGTCCCCGCTGGCCATGCCCAGTTGGACGCTGTAGGGCATCTGGCTGGCAAACGTGCTGTCGTCGCTGAACGCCCCGAGGCTGTTGAAGCCCCACGATCGCAGCTGCGAGACGGTGGCGGTGGCCCACGCTGCGGTGCTCGGATACTCGCTCTGGATGGTCTCGCAGTACGGGCACTGTCCCGTTACCTGGTCGGTGTCGGGGTCCGACGAGACGTGGTCGATGCCGGTGGAGTAGAAGGGCTGCGCCGGTGGGTGTCACGAAGAAGTACCGACCGTTCTTGTGACCGATGGAGAAGTAGCCAGTGGCTGGGAAGGGAGTCTTCGTCGTTGGCTGACCTTGTGGCTGCCGATCGGGTGCGACCTCGGACGCCGCCGGCTGAGTTCCCTGCCGCCGTGATCTCCGGCCGCGTGCACCGGCACTGCTTGCGCCAGCGAACCAATGACCATGACGGTCAGGGCCACCGGGATGACTCGCCACCTCGGCGGAGGTGTGAGACGAGACCTTCGTGAGAATATGCGATGGACCGTCATCTCACCCCCTTCCATACGCCGGCGCCGAGGGCAGTGTATCCCCGATTCCGGCTGACATAGTTGCCTGGCTAGGGTGATCGAGCATGACACCGATTCGGAATTCCGGGGTACGGCGGTTTATGGGATTGCAGGTCCTGGTCTTGCCACTGGTCCTGACGGTGGTGGCCATCTCGTGGGTCCCGGTACGGGCCGCCACGGGTGCATCAGCGACGTCCCCCGCGTCGAAGGTACCTCTCCGGCTCCCGAATTCGGTCGTCTCGTTTGGTGGAGCTCCGCTCGGTACGAATGCCTTGACCAATCCGAGGGCACCGGTGGTCGGTATGGCTGCGACCCCAAGCGGGGATGGTTACTGGATGGTTGCCTCTGACGGAGGCGTCTTCAGCTTCGGTGATGCTCAGTTCTACGGCTCAGAGGGTGGAACACCGCTCAATGCACCGGTCGTCGGCATGGCCGCCACGCCGGACGGCAAGGGTTACTGGCTGGTGGCCGCGGACGGCGGCGTGTTCTCGTTCGGTGACGCCCAGTTCAAGGGCTCGACCGGTTCGCTGAACCTCAACAAGCCGGTGGTCGGCATGGCCGCCACGCCGGACGGCAGAGGTTACTGGCTGGTGGCCGCGGACGGTGGCGTGTTCTCCTTCGGTGACGCCCAGTTCAAGGGCTCGACCGGCTCGCTCAACCTCAACAAGCCGGTGGTCGGCATGGCCGCCACGCCGGACGGCGGGGGTTACTGGCTGGTGGCCGCGGACGGTGGCGTGTTCTCCTTCGGTGACGCCCAGTTCAAGGGCTCGACCGGCTCGCTCAATCTCAACAAGCCGGTCGTCGGCATGGCTGCGACCCCAAGCGGCGATGGCTACTGGATGGTTGCCTCTGACGGAGGCATCTTCAGTTTCGGTGACGCTCAGTTCTACGGCTCAGAGGGTGGAACACCGCTCAATCCGCCGGTGGTCGGCATGGCAGCGGCGCCGGATGGCAACGGCTATTGGCTCGTGTTCGGATCGTCGTTACCGCTGGCCGGAAAGATCGTCGGGATCGACCCTGGCCACAACGGGCTGAACTACACCGCTCCTCAGATCATCAATCAGCCGGTCTGGAACGGCCAGGAGGACGAGGCCTGTGACACCACGGGGACCGAAACGGCGAGCGGCTACACAGAAGCAGAGTACAACTTCAACGTTGCCACCTTCCTGGAGGCCGACCTGGAAACCGAAGGTGCTCAGGTGGTGATGACTCGTCCGAACAATTCGGGAATCGGCCCCTGTGTGACCACGCGTGCGGCCATCATCAATGACGCACACGCCGATGTGGCCGTGGATATCCACGCTGATGGTGGGCCCGTCGACGGACGGGGTTTCGCAGTGCTCGAGCCGGTAGCTGACGGCCCCAACAACGCCGTGATCTCGTCCTCGGCAACCTTTGCCGCCATCATGCGCAACGCATTCCTGGCGGGCACCGGAATGCCGGTGAGCTCCTACGACGGGGTCGACGGACTGCAGCCCCGCAACGACCTGGCTGGACTCAATCTGACCACTGTTCCCAAGGTGCTCATCGAATGTGGCAACATGCAAAACGCAACCGATGCGGCCATGCTGGTAACCCCGGCGTTCCAGCAGTCGGCGGCCGCGGCCATGGCGCAGGCGATTACCACCTACCTCACCGGCTGAGCTCTCGTGCTGCAGCAACCTTGTATAATGAGAGGACGATGTAACGTCCCGAGCATGAGCCCGAGCATGAGGAGGTGCGCCAGATGAAATCAGAACCTCCCAGTATCCGGTGCTCCCCATCGCTCGCTCGAGGTTGACGCTCCGTCCGCGACAGTTCGTTTCCTGCTGATCAGTCCAAAGCAGGCATCTCGGCCGTTTCCTAGAAGTTCCTTCGTGATCCGTCGAGTTCGCGTCTCCGTTGCACCTTGGGGAGAGCACCCATCCATCTGACGCGCCGCGCGTCCGACGTCGGGACCCATCGTCCCTACACCTGAACCGATACCCCCATTTGGGCAGGAACAACCGGCCCACATCCCCTTGGAGATCTCCATGTCTTGCTTTTCGTCGAACCGATGCAGTTGCGACGCCTTTCGAGCGCTCGCCACCAGTCCAAATTCGAAGGGGCTGTTCGGCCGCTCGCCTCGTTACCTGTTCGGGGGGTGCCGGCGATGAGCTCCACCACCGACACATTCGACGAGAACGTTGCCGTTCTCGATCCCGAACACGTCGGCGACATCCGGGGTGCCCTCGGCACCATTCCGTCCGGCGACGTTGCGCCACGGCGTCATCTCTCGGCCAAGGCCAAGACCCTGCTCGCCATCGTGGGACCCGGGCTGATCGTCATGGTGGGTGACAATGACGCCGGGGCGTTCGGTACCTACACCCAGGCTGGACAGAACTACGGCACCCACCTGCTGTGGACCCTGGCTGCTGCTCGTCCCGGTGCTCTACGTCTGCCAGGAGATGGTCCTCCGTCTGGGAGCGGTGTCCGGGGTCGGGCATGCCCGCCTCATCCTCGAGCGCTTCGGCAAAGTTCTGGGGGGCGTTCAGTGTCATCGACCTCTTCATACTGAACGCCCTGACCATCGTGACCGAGTTCATCGGCGTGACCCTCGCCGTCGGCTATCTCGGACTGCCCAAGATCCCGTCGGTCGTACTGGCTGGAGGCGTCATCGTCGGAGCGGTGAGCACCGGCAGCTTCCGGCGCTTCGAGCGCATCTGCCTGGTCCTCATCGCCGGCTCGTTCGTGCTCATCCCGATCTACCTGATGGTGCACCCGCCGGCCGGGCAGATGGCCCACAACTTCATCGTCCCCGGCTTCCCCCACGGTGCCCAGGTCTCGACGGTGATGCTTCTCATCATCGGGATCGTGGGCACCACGGTGGCCCCGTGGCAGCTGTTCTTCCAGCAGTCCTACGTCATCGACAAGCGGATCACGCCCCGGTTCATCAACTACGAGCGGGCTGATCTGTGGATCGGGATCGGGATCGTGGTGGTGGGAGCGGCCGCCATGTTCGGCTTCTCGGCCGCCGTCTTCGCCGGACGTCCCGAGTTCGGGAACTTCACCGATGCTGCCGGGAGTGGCCGCCGGGCTGGGCAAGTACGTCTCGCCCCTGGCCGGTGACCTCTTCGCCATCGCGCTGCTCGACGCCAGCATCATCGGCGCCTCGGCGGTCGGGCTGGCCACCGCCTACGCCAGCTCCGATGTGCTCGGCTTCAATCACTCGCTGCACCGGCCGGTGACCAAGGCCAAGGGCTTCTACGCCTGCTACGCCGGGTTGATGGCAGTGTCGGCGGCTCTGGTCATCGTGCCCGGCGTCCCGCTCGGCCTGTCTGACCGAGGGAGTGCAGACCCTGGCCGGGGTGCTGCTTCCCGAGCGCGGTGGTCTTCTTGCTGCTGCTCTGCAACGACAAGGCCGTGCTCGGTCCCTGGGTCAACGGCCGCAAGCTCAACATCCTGGCCGCAGCCATCGTCTGGGTGCTGGTCCTGTCTGTCGGTCATCCTCACCGCCAGCGTGCTGTTCCCCGACATCACCGGCGGCCAGATCGAGGCCGTGCTTGGCGTCGGGTGCGGGCTCGGCACTGCTGGTCGGTGCGTTCCTGCTGGTCCAGGCGAGGCGGACCGCCCGGCGGAATCGTCACCGTTCCGGTCGAGTGGGAGGATCGCCGGTCGTGGCGGATGCCGGCCATGAACCTGCTGGCCAAGCCAGCATGTCCACCCAACGCAAGATCGGGCTCATCGACGCTCCGCGGCTACCTGCTTCGTCGCCTTCGCCCTGGTCGTGGTGAAGATCGTCCAGACCGCGCTGGGCTGATGAGCGAACGAAGTCGTTCGGATCGAGCACCGTATCTCCGGAAGGCAGGCGGGTCCTCGGTCGGGCATGATCGGTATTCATGGATTGCGTGATCGTCTCCCATACCCACTGGGACCGAGAGTGGTATCGGACCTTCCAGGAGTTCCGAGCGCGTCTGGTCGACGCGGTGGACACGGTGCTCGACTTGATGGACCGGGACCCGGGCTGGAGCTTCGTCCTCGATGGTCAGACCATCGTCATCGAGGACTACCTGTCGATCCGGCCGGAGCAGGTCGACAGGTTGGCCGCGGCCTGCCGCGCCGGGCGGCTGGCCATCGGCCCGTGGTACGTGCAACCGGACTCGTTGTTGCCGGCCGGTGAGTCCCACGTCCGCAATCTCTTGGAGGGGCGGCGGGTGGGGGAGCGGTACGGGCCGGTGTCACGCGTTGCCTACACGCCGGATTCCTTCGGCCACCCTTCGCAGTTCCCGCAGATCTTTGCCGGATTCGGCCTCGACGGCTTCGTCTACTGGCGGGGCAATGGGGACGAGCTGGATCAGCTTCCGCCTCTGTACCGGTGGGTAGCGCCCGACGGCACCGCGGTGGTGGCCTGTCATCTGACCCACGGTTATTTTGCCGCTGCCTACCTGCCCGACGACCTCCCAGAGGCCGTGAAGCGTCTGCGCCGGGTGGGCGAGGAGATGACCGCAGCTGGAGCGTCGCGATTGTTGCTCATGAACGGCATCGACCATGCCCTTCCGGACACCAACACCGCGGCCGTCGCCCGTGCGCTGCAGGAGGAGACGGGATGGACCGTCACTCGGGGACGGCTCGAGGACTTCACCACCCCCGCCATTGCCTCGGTTGGCGAAACCGATCGCTTCGCCGGGGAGCTGGTCGGAGGACGCATGACCAACCTGCTGCCCGGCGTGTGGTCGGCGCGCCTCGAGCTCAAGCTGCGCAACCGCGCGGCGGAGACGGCACTCATCGGATGGGCCGAGCCCTGGGCGGCATTCGGACGGGCGCTCGGCCTGCCTGACGAACGCCCTGCTCTGCGCGCCGGGTGGCGGGCCCTCCTGGCCAACCAGGCCCACGATTCGATTGGTGGTTGTTCGCAGGACCGGGTGCACGAGCAGATGAGAGCGCGCTTCGACGAGGCAGAGGAGCTCGCCGACGAGACGACCCAGAGACTGCTCTCGCGCCTGGCGGGCCTGGGCCCCGGGCGCGCCGTCCCCTGGAAGGACGAGGTGGAGGTTGCCGTGTTCAACCCTTCCCCGCACGACCGGACCGATATCGTGCGGTTTCCGCTGGACGGCTATCCCTTCACCGCCGTCAAGGAAGGCCAGCTGGCCGTCCATCCCCTGACCTTCGCCAGCCTTCTGGGTAAGGGAATCACGGTCGACGGGGCACCGGCCCGTGTCCTACTCGACGACGACCCGGCCCGTATCCGCGTTGTCCCCGAACAGGACCCATGGACGGTGGAGTGGGTGGCGGAAGGGGTCCCCGCGTTCGGCTGGCGCCGCTACAGGCTGGCTCCGGGAGACGCCGTTCCGGACGAAGAGGATGACGGCCGCTCGATCGCCGCCGGTGGCTTGACCGTGACAGCCGAGGACGACGGGACGTTGACCGTCGTGATCGATGGTCGCCGCTACCAAGGCCTTTGTGGGGTCGAGGACCAGGGCGATCGGGGCGACACCTACGACTTCGACCCGGTCCCGGGTGCGATCCGATTGACATCGCTGGCAGTCACTCGCCACCGCCACCGCAACGGGATCGAGGAGCTCGACGTCCTCAGAATATTCGACGTACCGGAGTCGCTCGACCCCAAGCGGTCGGCGAGGTCGGCCGAGACGGTCCCGGTAACAGTCCGGATGCGGGCCCGGGTGGCTCCTGGGGTCGAGCGGGTCGATCTCGACCTGACCGTGGAGAACACCGCTCGGGATCACCGGCTCCGGCTCTCCTTCCCGACCGGAGCAGCTGGGGCGGGAGCGTCGGCAGCCACCACCTTCGACGTGGCGTCCCGGCCCCCACGCCCAGCGCCAACGACCGACTGGTTCCAGCCTCCCCCCAGTACCTTCCCGCATCAGGGGTGGGTGTACAACAACGGGCTGACCGTGGTGGCGCCCGGGTTGCCGGAGGCGGAGGTTACCCCCGAGGGGACCATCTACATCACCGTGGTGCGAGCGGTCGGATGGCTGTCGCGCCTGGATCTGAGATCCCGGCCGGAGCCGGCCGGCCCCGGTCTGCGCGCCCCGGCCGCGCAGTGCCTGGGCTCCACTATGGCGCGTCTCTTCCTCACCTTCCAAGCGATACCGCAGGTTGACGCATGGGACGCCGAACTGGGCTTGCGGGCGGTTCCGGCGGGCCCTGACCCGATCCTCCCTCCCGGAGAGCGCCTGCTTGTCCTCGATGGTCCGGGCACCGTTCTCACGACGCTCAAGCCGGCTGAGCTCGGAACCGGCGTCGTAGTCCGTGTTCTCAACCCGACCGACGCCCCGGCCGAGGTGACCCTGGCGTGGAAGATGCCGGTCAGCCGCGCCTTGTCGGTCCGGCTGGATGAGGAGCCCGAGGAGTCTTCTGTCCAGGGCCTCGATGCCCAGGTGACGCAACTATCGGTCCCGCCGCACGCCCTTCGCTCGGTCCGGGTCGAGCACGGTCGCTGAGAACCTCGGACTCCGACCGCTGTGCCCGAGTCGGCCCGCTCAGGGGCCCCAACGTCGGATGGTCCTCCGGACCGACCAACCGAGCGGTCCAACTACGGAGCGCCAAACCGGACGTCGATCTCAACCGACGGCCAGCCGCGTCGTTCCCTGGGCCGAAGAGCCCTTGTCTTCGTGTCGGTGGGAGCCGTCATCGGGTCGGGCTGGCTCTTCTCGTCGTTCGACGCCGCCCAGATCGGTGGCGGGGGCGGCGCGGTCACCGCCTGGATCCTGGGAGCGTCGCTGGTGGTGGTCCTGGCCTTCGTCCATGCCGAGCTCGGGACGATGTTCCCGGTCGACGGCGGAACGGCGCGCTTCCCCCTTTATGCCTTCGGACGGGTCACCGGCTTCTTCTCCGGGTGGTTCGCGTGGATCAGCGCTGTCTGCGTGCCCGCGATCGAAACGGAAGCCGCGCTGCGCTACGCCGGCAACTACATCCCCTCGCTGATCTCGGAATCTCCGGGTGTGGTGCGACTCACACCGCTCGGCCAAGTCGTCGCCGTGTTCGTGCTGCTCGGGTTCACCGCGTTGAACGCCGCTGGTATGCGATGGTTCCGCGAGACCAACACCCTCGTCGTCTGGTGGAAGATCGCCATCCCGCTCATTGTGGCGATCGCTTTCGTCGTCCACGGGTTCGATCGCGACAACTTCGCCGTCGGTGGGTTCTTTCCGGCGGGAGCGCACGGCGTGCTGGCGGCGATCAGCACCGGAGGCGTCGTCTTCGCCCTACTGGGGTTCGAGCAGGCGGTGGAGCTGGGTGGGGAGACGAAGCATCCCCAGCGCAGCGTGCCCTGGGCTGTCATCGGCTCGGTGGTGATCGCCGGTGCCATCTATCTGATCGTGCAAGTCGCCTTCATCGGCGCTATTCCCCACGGCGATCTGACCAGGGGATGGCACGAGGTTCACTTCAACGGTGACTTCGGGCCACTGGCCGGACTGGCCGGGGTCATCGGCCTGACGGCCATCGCCTACCTCATCTATGCCGACGCGATCATCTCACCAGCCGGATCGGGCATGACGTTCTCCGCCACCGCGTCCCGGCTGCCGTTTGCGCTGGCTCGCGAGGGCTATCTGCCTGCCGGGCTCGGGACCCTCAATCGGCGGGGCGTGCCGTTCCGGAGCCTAAGTCTCTGTTACGTGACCCAAGTGGTCGTCATCATCCTGCTTCCCGATTGGGGCGGCCTCCTGGCGTTTATCACCGCCGCCACGGTGCTGGTCTACGCGACCGCCCCGCTCGCTCTCGGGGTGCTTCGCCGAACGGCTGCGGACCTCCCCCGTCCGTACCGTCTGCGCTTTGCCCGGCTGACCGCACCGGCGGCCTTTGTCATCGCCAACCTCCTCTTGATATGGGTCGGATGGGCGACCAACTCGCGGCTCTTCTTGGTGGTCGCCTTCGGCGCGCTGATCGTGGGGGTGCTGGCGCTGGTCCGGCCCGAATCCCGTCACACGGGGTTCGAATGGCTGGCGGCCTCGTGGATCGTGCCGTATGTGGGGGCGATGTGCGCGGTGAGCTACCTCTCCCCGTACGGGGGTGGGCGTGCCACGCTGTCGGACTGGTGGTGCGCCGTCGCGGTGGCGATCGTCAGTCTCGCCATCTATGTCCTAGCCCTGGGCCTCGGCACGATGGCGGATCGGCGGTTGGCCGACGTCGACCGACCGATCGCTCGGTGGTACGGCCAGGACATGCCCGTGGAGGATCCCGAGGGCCAAGATGTCTAACGCCGACCTTGGTCCGAGCGGGCGTTCTCGCTTTACCGCCGCCCTTTGCTAGCTCCCGGTGTAGTCAGGCTCGCGACCCTCAGATTTTGCCGCCTTGAATTCGGCAAAGTCCGATGACTTGTTGATAAAGGTCTGATAAATCATCTCATCCGCCATTGAGGAGCGGACGCCGGGCTCGCTCAGATGCCGCAGAACCTGTCGCGCCATCTTGATCGTGACCATCGGCGCCGAAGCAATTCGGTTGGCCATTTCCCAGGCGGTGTCGTCGAGCGCTTCGGGTGGTACTACCCGAGAAACGATTCCGTGTGTGTACGCCTCGTCGACGTTCATAGTCCGTCCGGTAAAGATGAGATCGCTGGCCACCCCAGTTCCGCAAATCTGAAACAGGCGTCCCATCCCGCCCGTATCAGGGATGACGCCGTAGCTCACCTCTGGAAGCTTGAATTGAGAACCCTCAGCCGCAACCCGTATGTCGCAAAGCAGCGCACGTTGAAATGATCCTCCAATCGCCCAGCCCTGAATTGCGGCAATGATCGGAACATTCAGCTCGAATATCTGCAGGATTCCCTGATGCCCACGAACCATCAGTTCGTGATGGCTGAGTTGGGTGACGTTGTGCCCGATTACCGACACGTCTCTTCCGGCCGACCAGACCTCACCTTCGGCGCGCCAGATTACTGCTCGCACATCCTTTCGCTCCTTGAGTTCGGCGAGAATCTCAAAGAGCTGCACGTCCATTTCATCGTCGAAAGCGTTCCTCTTCCCAGGATTGTTATTGGTGATCACGGCAATGCTGCCACTGACATCCAGGAGAACTTTGTCGGTCATGGTCTACCTTCTGGTCTAGAGAACGCCTTTTCGCCTGTCGTTCGGCGACCGGGTCATCCTATTGCCTACTCCGATTGTCTTTCGATCGAGACTATTGGTTGTCCCGGAACTATTCGGTGAAGTCCCCGACGCCCAGACGCAATTTGCGAATGATCTTCATCAGCTGTTGGAGGTCCTGGGTATTGAGTTCGGCAAGACCGAAGCGGGCTTTGTTGACTGCAGCGGTGGCTCGTTTGGCCAGACGCCGTCCGTCATCGGTCAACTCGGCCAGCGTTGTTCGCCCGTCAGTTGGATGGGGAAGGCGTCTGACCAAGCCTTGTTCCTCGAGGCGATCGATGATGTTGGTCACGCTGGTGGGATGAATCATCAAGCGCTGCCCCATCTTGCCGAGTGGCAGGACGCCATGTCGACTGAAGAGGAGTAAGACCAAGCCCTCGTAGCGGGCAAAGGTAAGACCCAGGGGGCGGAGCGCACCGTCCACCGATGCGAGTACCACCTGTTGCGCACGCATGATGGAGGTCGCCGCCGCCATGGCGTCGCCCATGTCCGACTCCCAACGAGTGGACCACTGCGCCTGCGCTTCTTCGATGGGGTCGAAATCCAGCGGGTGGGCGGCCATCGCAGCGAGGCTATCTCGTCTCGGGTAGTGCCAGAGGTCTGTTTCGTAGGTCGTCCTAGGATGGGAATCGGTGACGCTGTTCGACGATCTCGGCTATCCGCTGGACTTGGCGCGACCGCCGATCCGGGTGATCTCGTTGGTCCCGTCGCTGACCGAGGCTCTTGCCCTCACCGTGCCCGACCGCATCATTGGGGCTACCGACTGGTGCACCCATCCGAAGAACCTTGCCGTTCCCCGCGTCCGTGGCACCAAGAACCCGGATCACCGAGCCATTGCGCGCCTGCAACCGGACTTGGTCGTCGCCAATCGGGAGGAGAACCGACGGGTCGACGTCGAGCGACTGCGCGCCGCCGGTATTCCCGTTTGGGTCACGGTGGTCGAGTCGGTCGACCAGGCACTCAGATCGCTACGCAGGCTCTTTCTGGATGTACTCGACGTCGAAGAGCCCATCTGGCTCACTGCCGCCGATGCCGTGTGGCGGGGTCCGGTCCACCTGCCTCGGGCCAAAGTCATCGTTCCCATTTGGCGGGATCCTTGGATGGTGGTCGGTTCTCAAACCTTCACCGGCGATCTTGTCGCCCGGCTCGGGCTGGAGAATCTATTCGCCGATTCCGTCGATCGGTATCCGAAAGTAGAGCTCGGCTACCTGAACCAAATGAAGTCCGACCTGGTCGTCTTGCCAGACGAGCCCTATGCATTTGCTTCCAACGACGGCCCGGAGGCCTTCCCTGATACGGCAACCGTGTTGGTGTCAGGTCGGAGCCTCACCTGGTACGGACCGTCCATGGCCGAAGCTCGGCGTGAGCTGACCGACCGGATACTCGCTTCGTTGGCGACGGACTAACCGGGTGATCAGATGTTTCGGCGGTATGACCCGCCGACCTCGAACAACGCATTGGTAATTTCGCCGAGTGTGGCGTGACGAACGGTGTTCATCAGTTCGGCGAAGACATTGCCACCACTGAGGGCGGTGTCGCGCAGGGCGTCGAGGGCCACCTCGCGGTCAACTGCGTGCCGTTCTTGATAGTCACGAAGCCGAGAAAGCTGTCGTTGCTTCTCCTCCTCGGTGGATCGGGCCAGCTCGATCTGCTCGACTGGGCCATCCGACGAGGGGGAGGTGAATGTGTTCACGCCGACGATCGGTAGCGTTCCATCGTGCTTCTTGTGCTCATAGAGCATCGAGTCGTCCTGTATGCGGCCCCGCTGGTAGCCGGTTTCCATGGCGCCAAGCGCACCTCCCCTCTCGCTGATCCGGTCCAACTCGGCCAGGACGGCCTGCTCGACGACGTCGGTGAGCTCCTCAACGATGAAGCTCCCCTGGAGGGGGTTCTCGTTCATCGATAGCCCCCATTCCTTGTTGATGATCATCTGGATGGCGAGTGCTCGGCGCACCGACTCGTGGGTTGGCGTAGTGACCGCCTCGTCGTAGGCGTTGGTGTGCAAGCTGTTCGCATTGTCGTAGATGGCACAGAGAGCCTGAAGGGTGGTGCGGATGTCGTTGAACGCCATCTCCTGTGCGTGTAGGGACCGACCCGACGTCTGGACGTGGTACTTGAGCTTTTGCGAGCGTTCGTTGGCTCCATAACGCTCCTTCATGGCAATGGCCCAGATCCGTCGGGCCACTCGGCCGATCACCGTGTACTCGGGATCCATCCCGTTGGAGAAGAAGAACGAGAGGTTCGGTGCGAAGTCGTCGACGCTCATCCCCCGGGCCAGGTATGACTCGACGTAGGTGAAGCCGTTGGCCAGGGTGAAGGCCAGCTGGGTCACGGGGTTGGCCCCAGCTTCGGCGATGTGATACCCGGAAATGGAAACGGAGTAGAAGTTGCGAATCTGGTGGTCGATGAACCACTCCTGCATGTCGGCCATGACGCCGAGCGAGAACTCGGTCGAGAAGATGCAGGTGTTCTGACCCTGATCTTCCTTCAAGATGTCGGCCTGCACCGTCCCCCGCACGTTCTGGAGCACCTCCTTGGTGGCGTCATCGACCTCTCCTGACGTGAGAGCCCGTCCGAGCTCCGACTGGAACCGATCGATCCGCTGGTCGATGGCGGTGTTGAGAAACATGGCCAAAATTGTGGGAGCCGGGCCGTTGATTGTCATCGACACCGACGTGGTCGGGTCGCAGAGGTCGAACCCGTCGAACAGCGCCTTCATGTCGTCGAGTGTGGCGATCGAGACACCAGAGGTACCGATCTTTCCGTAGACGTCGGGGCGCTCGGTGGGGTCGAAGCCGTAGAGGGTCACCGAGTCGAACGCGGTCGAGAGACGGGTTGCCGGTTGCCCTTCGGCCAGAAGATGGAACCGGCGGTTGGTGCGGAAGGGGTCGCCTTCACCGGCGAACATCCGGGCAGGCTCCTCGCCTTCCCGCTTAAACGGGAACACTCCGGCAGTGAAGGGGTAGTGGCCCGGGAGGTGCTCGGAACGGAGCCAACGGACCAGTTCTCCGTCCTCGGTGACCCGAGGGAGGGCCACTCGGGGGATGCGAGTACCGGACAGGGAAGTCCGCCACAGCGTGGGTTGCTGTTCGGTCCCGTCCGCGATGTGGGAGGAGAGGTCGGGGCCATCGCTGGCGATGGTCAGCGCGGAGCGCAGGTCGCGCCACTCCCGCAGGAGGCGTTGCCCCTCAGGATCCCGATCCGCTTCGAACTGCGCGGCCAGCGAGTCGACATCGCCGGTGTCGATGCCGCGCTCGATCCGAAGACCGCCACCTCGGCCAGTTGCTGGCTCCGACGCGCTTCGTCAGCCAGTCGTTCGGTGGTCGCCTGGTACTTCCTGATCACTTCGGAAATCTCAGACAGGTAACGGCGGCGATCGGTGGGAACGATCGCTGACGCACGGGTCGACTGGCGCCCGGATACGGGTTGAAGCCCCCCTTCTGTGGCGACCAGTCCCTTGGCAATTAGCAGTTGCTTGAGGTGTTGGAAGAGTGCAGTAACACCATCGTCGTTGAACCGGGAGGCAACGGTTCCGAACACCGGTTCCGAACCAACTCCGTCGGTCGAACTCCGGTGATCCCGGGCCCACTGCCGACAAACCTGGCGGAACGCGTCGTCAGCGCCCTGGCGGTCGAATTTGTTGATGGCAACAACGTGGGCCATCTCCAGCATGTCGATCTTCTCGAGTTGCGAGGCCGCGCCATACTCGGGCGTCATCACGTAGAGAGAGACATCCGCGATGTCGGCGATGGCGGCATCACCTTGGCCGATGCCAGGTGTCTCCACGATGATCAGGTCAAAGCCGGCAACAGCACAGGACGCCAACACCAGTGGGAGGTGGAGGGGCAACTCGGACGACGAGCCCCGGGTGGCCAGGGAACGGAAGAAGACATTGGGTGCGTCGATTGCGTTCATGCGAATGCGGTCTCCGAGAAGGGCACCGCCACCCCGCCGCCGGGTGGGGTCGACAGCCAAGACTGCGATTGACAGTTTGTCTTCCTGGTCGAGCCGGAATCGCCGGATCAGTTCGTCGGTGAGGGATGACTTCCCAGAGCCACCGGTACCAGTGATCCCCAGCACCGGCATCGCACGCTGCTCCCAGCGACGGCGGAGCAGGTCGGCGCTCGTCGTATCGAGGGAGTCGGCTTCGATGCGGGTAATCCAACGTGCCAGGGCAAGGTGATCGCCGGAATACAGTGAGTCAAGCGGGGGCGGGGACTCGACGGACAGGTCGCGGTCACATTCCTCGACAAGGAGATTGATCATGTGGTCGAGTCCGAGTCGCTGCCCGTCAGAGGGCGAGAAGATCCGCTGCACGCCGTAGGCTTCGAGTTCCTCGATCTCGAATGGGGCGATCACACCGCCACCACCGCCGTACACCTTGATGTCACCCCGACCCTCCGCTCGCAGTCGGTCGACCAGGTAACGGAAGTACTCCATGTGACCACCCTGGTAGGAGCTGATGGCTACCCCGTGAACGTCCTCCTCGACGGCCGCTTTGACCACTTCCCCGACCGAGCGGTTGTGGCCGAGATGGACGACCTCGACGCCCTGCGACTGCAGGAGCCGGCGCATGATGTTGATGGCGGCGTCATGACCGTCGAACAGACTGGCTGCGGTGATGAACCGCACCTTGTGTGCGGGTTCGTAGAGACTCATCGTGCGGTCCTTGGACCATGCCGCAGAAGACGACGATCAAGGATCGGACCCACATCCGCATATTACTACAACGTCCTACTATATGGCGAAACGAGCGAATTGACCGGCCCGGAACGGACGATTACTCAGATCGCGAATCCGAGAAGTGTTCGTTTGTTTCAGTGCATTCATGGCACGGTTGACCACTGAGGTGAAGAGGCGCCTCAACCACGGAGTAAAGAGGCACGACCGGTAAAACTATAAACACGATAGACTTTGTCATCAATAGGCCCGTCGAGACGGAGGAAGTCGTGCCGATGAACCCTCAGTGGTGGCCGAATGGGTGAGCTTTTCGGCTTTCCCAACCCCGTCAACGAGACCTCAGCCCGGGTGGTGGCGGGAGGGGTGGTGGCCATGACTACCGCCACCATCGCGTTCGACCAACCTTGGATCCTGGTGCCGCTGACCTATGGGTTCGCGGCGCGGGTGCTGACCGGTCCGAAACTGAGCCCGCTCGGTCAGTTGGCGACCAAGGTGGTGACGCCACGACTGGCGGGGGAGCACCGCTTCTCCGCCGGGCCGCCCAAGCGCCTGGCCCAGGGGATGGGCCTCACCCTGTCGGGGACGGCTTTCGTCCTGCACTACGGCTTCGGGCGAAAACGGGCGGCCAAAGGAGTGCTGGCCGTGCTGTCTACCGCGGCCGGGCTCGAGGCCTTTTTTGGTCTGTGTCTCGCCTGCCGGATGTTCCCGCTGCTGATGAGACTCGGGCTGGTCCCAGAGGAGACCTGTGAGAAGTGCGCCAACATTTGGGCGGGCTCAGAGGGTCATGCGGTGGAGCTCGACGAGCATGTCCGGGTGGGCCAGCTGGTCGATGCCAGTGGTGCCTGAGGCGGCGAGCTGATCGCCGAGGGCCCCACCTCGTAAGCGCAGGGAATCAGCCCCAACGCCAACCGATGGGCGACACGGTCATGGCCGCAATGCGGTGATGGGCCGTGCCCGGCACTGGCATCTCCGACGTTATTCGGGTGTGATCCGTCGATTGAACCGTCGCGGTGATCTGATCCGCGAGTACGAACGCGTTGCGTGAGGTGATGATCGAGATGGTACGGAGTCGCGGCACCATTGCCACGAGAAGTAGTCAGCGGCGTCGCCGCTCGGGTTGGCTCCGCTACCAGGTTGACACTGTGGCTTGACATCGATCAATCAGTTCTTTATGTTAATCCCCAGTAATCCACTAGGGATAATCAGGTATGGTCTGGGGCCACGGCGGCGTCGTCCAACCTGTCGCCGAACAAGGAGCCTTTCATGAAGCCCTTCCTCCGTCGCAGGAGCATCCGAATCGTCGCGGGTCTGGCCATCGCCAGCGGCACGGTCGGTGTGGCCAGCCTCACTGCTGTCACCACTCAGGCCCAGGCCGACCCTTCGTCGCAGACCGCATTTGTCGGGGTTGGGGCCGACGTCACCGAGGACGTGGGCGACACGCTTTCGGGAGTGGCCCCGAATCCGTCGTCGGGTGCCACCAACATCACCTACTACTCCCCCCTGCATGCCACGGCCGCCGACGGTGGACAGAGCATCGAATCCTTCGACGCCAGCCCCGAGCCGGGCACCACCACCTCCCCTGGTTGCATCACCACCAAGGTAGGTGGCCCGTCCTTCGACCGTCCGAACTCGACCACCGCCGGTATCGCCGCCCTGCTGGCGGCGATCAACGGCACGGGATGGGAGAACTCGTCGGACTCGTGCACCAACGCGGAGGTCAATGTGACCGGACAGATCGACTTCGCCCGGGCCGCCCGGGGTCCGAAGACCGCCGGCACCGTGCTCACCTTCATCCCCTACGCCCGGGACGCCCTCGGCATCCTCTACTACTCCGGGGGGACCAACGCACTGGCCGACATAACCACCTCTGACCTCACCACCCTGTACTCGAGCGCCACCGGGACGGCCACCTTCGACGGCCACACGGTCTATGCCTGCCTGCCCATTTCGAGCTCGAGCCCGGTGACCAACCTCGAGTCGGCTCTCGGACTCACCTCCACCCAGATAGAGACCGCGGCGACCGCCGCCGGCTGCAACGGTGTCCAGCAGAACAGCGGCAACTCGTTCCTCACCGCCGCTGAGGCCCTGCCCGGGGGCTCGGCGGCAGATGCGGTGATCCCGATCTCGTCGGGAAGCTGGATCGGTCAGGCCAACGGGGTGGGCTACGACCGCTCCAACCTCGGTCGCGCCGCTGGCGAGGACCTCGCCAACCTCACCGGGATCGGAGAGCCCTACACCGGGACCGCTCCGAGCGAGGTGCCCAACACCGCCTACTACTCGAACAGCTCGTGGGGATACAACGTCTTCGATGTGCTGCCCACCTCCAAGTTGTCCGGCTTCACCCAGAGTGTTCCCCTGGAGGACATCTTCGTGGGGACGGGGTCGGCGATCTGCTCAACGGCAAACCAGGACACGATCCACACTTTCGGATTCGACAGCCTGACCGCCGCGGAGGGCACCTGCGGCTCGACGACCACCACAGGCGACAGCTGATCCAGCAAAAGGGATAGGGCCGGCCCTCTAACGGCCGGCCCTATCCAACAATTGCCTGCACACCCCATCGATGAACACGAGACGAAGCGAGAGGCCATGAAAGAATACACGACTGCCGGATCCTCAGGGTCCGGCACGGACTCGAAGAACCGCGGCGACCCCGACTCCTGAAGCTGGCTCTGGTCCTGGTCGCGGTGGTGCTCGCCGCAGTGACCTCGCTGACCGTGGCCAACGTGATGGAGGCATCAGCTGCGACGCTCAACGGTGTCGCCACCATCGCCAACCCGAACTCGCTTGCGTCCCTGTCCTCGGGGGGATCGACCACCCCGTTCACCGTCACCCTGCCCGGGCAATCTGCCTGCTCGGGTGACACCGCCTCCGACGGCTACCACATCTACAGCTACCTGGTCCAGGCCGGGACCAACCTCTCCAGTGTCACATTCGAGGGTGCGCCGTCGGTTGGCTACGGCCTCGTCAACACTTCCGGTACGTACTACGGGGCGGTCAACACGGCCCTGGGCACCGGCCAGATCAACGGCATCCCCGGTAACTTCGAATGGGGTGCGCTGGTCTCCGCCGACGGGCTGCCCGTCTCGAGCCTTCTCTACACCGGGGGGACGACCGGGGTCTGGGAGGCGGGGATCGCGTGCGCCAACTCCAGCGGTGACTTCTCGGACAACTGGAACACCGAGGTCACCTTCAGTGCCAGCAGCTCGGATCCCAACAAATTCGTGTGGTCGGCGGTTCCCGGCCGCAGCGGGGGTCTGCCCGAGATCACATCGGCCACCGACATCGGCTTTGCCAACGGACTCTCCAATTCATTCACCCCGACGGCGACGGGCAGCCCGACCCCGACCATCACCGAGTCCGGGACACTCCCGACCGGGGTCACCTTCACCGGTGGCGTGCTCTCGGGCACGCCCGATGTGACCGGTACCCTGCCTTCCACCTATCCGATCATCTTCACCGCCAGCAACACGGCGGGCACCGCTGCCACCCAGAATTTCAACCTCACGGTGGGTACCGCGGCCGCGGTGAGCTCCGCATCGAGCACCACGTTCACCGAAGGAACATCGGGTAGCTTCCAGGTCACAGGCTCAGGCACCCCCTCTCCCCTGTTGAGCCAATCGGGAACCCTGCCGAGTGGAATCAGCTTCGATGCCACGACTGGGATCCTGGCGGGGACAGCCAAGGTCAGTGGTGTATTCACATTCAAATTCACCGCCACCAACGGCATCGGAACGCCAGGTAGTCAGACCTTCACCCTCACGATCGATGCAGTCCCGGTCATCACTTCGGCCGACAGCTACTCCTTCATCAAGGGCAGCTCGCCAAACTTCACAGTGACCGCTTCGGGATATCCGGCACCCACCTTCTCCGACCCGGGTCCGTTGGATGGCCTGACCATGGGCACCAATGGTGCACTCTCCGGTACGGCCACCGCATCCGGCGCCTTCGCCAGCACCGTCACCGCCACTAACGGCGTGGGTTCGCCGGCCACCCAGAGCTTCACCCTCAACGTGGACGCGCCGCCAAGCATCACCTCGGCCGACGCCACCTCGTTCAGCCAGGGCGCGGCCGGGAGCTTCATGGTGGTGGCAACCGGGAACCCGGCGCCGACCTTCACCGAGACCGGGCCCCTGCCGAGCGGGGTGAGCCTGAGCACCGCCGGGTTGCTCTCCGGCACGCCGGCCTACGGCACCGCCGGCAGCTACCCGATCACCATCACTGCGGCCAACGGAGTGGGTTCGCCGGGCACCCAGAGCTTCACCCTGACCGTGCTCGGGTTCCACATCTCGACCACGACGCTGCCCGACGGAGTCGCCGGGCAGGCCTACAGCCAGCAGCTGTCGACCCAGGGTGGAAACCCGACGCTCGGAACGGTGACCTGGAAGAAGGTCTCCCTACCCAAGGGCCTCGCCCTCAGCTCCACCGGCCTGCTCTCGGGCGTCCCGAGCATCAAGGCGGTCGGGCCCACCGCCGGCGTCGACGTCTCGGCCACCCTCGGACACAAGGGCCAGGTGGTGACGGCCACCATCCCCTTCACCATCAACGCGGCCCCGACCTTCGGCAAGAAGCCGGTAGTCGCCGCCGCCTTCACCGAGGGGACCCCGGGCTCGGCCACCATTGTGACCACCGGCTCGCCGACCCCGACCATCGCCGAGTCCGGGCCTCTGCCCAGTGGGGTCACCTTCAACAACGGCGTGATCTCGGGCACCCCGGCGGTGACCGTCAACTCGGCGGTCTACAGCCTGACCATCACCGCCAGTAACGGCATCGCACCGGCGGCGACCGAGACGTTCACCCTGACCGTCTACGCCCCGCTGGCCGTGACCTCCCCGACCAGCCTTTCTCCCGCAACCCACGGTCAGCCCTACGGCCCGGTGACCTTCACCGCCACCGGGGCCAACGGCATCTACGCCTGGAAGAAGGTCTCGGTGCCCAAGGGACTGGCCATCAGCTCGGGCGGCGTGCTCTCGGGAACCCCCAAGAGCGCCGGTAGCGATACCGTGACCGTCGAAGTCGAGTCCAAGGACGGGAAAGTCAAGGTGTCCAAGGACTACTCGTTGCACCTCACGGTCAGCTGACATCGAGAGGGCTCGCTCGCCGAACTGGCATGAAAGTCTCCCACAACGCGCCTCCGTCGATCATTGGTTCAGCTGACCCACGTACAGCGGAGTCGTGGCAGGAGCGGCTACCGATCTCTACGTGACTTTGTCGACGTGCTCGACTTGCAGGTCACACCCATCGAGTGCGGCGACTATGGCATCGTGGTTCCAACTAAAGAACCTGAAACAAGCGATGCTGCCGTCTGCTCGAGCAATAAGAGCGCTACGTCGGTCAGCCTTCACAAAAGCGACCTCATCGAGCGGCGAGTACCACTCCGACCGCAAAGGATATCTGGCGATGAGCTCCACTCCATCCTCCCCGATTGAGATTCGGGCAAACGGCCAACTGGTGGCGATGATGCCAAATGCTGTTGGTACGGACAGGCGAGCTCCCATGAACATGTGTTGGGTCACCGCTGATCGATTATATGTCTACGGGGCACCCCGCTCTTACCGACCACCATCCATGGAGGAGCGTGTGTGGCTTGTGCCGTTCGTTCTACCTCCTATGAAGCCCGCTCTTCACCGCTGTCAGCTGAGCTCCGTCGCAATAGGTGGTACATGCGCAGGCGGCCGTAGTCCTTCGCCGCGGGCATGTGGCCTACGTAGTTGCAGTCGAGATCGTCGGCATCCTGCCAGCTCAAGCGATGCTGCGAAGGCCTCGGTTACGTAGACCTCGCCCGGAGGAGTGACGGGTTCGATCCTGGCCGTGCGGTTGATGTGGGAGCCCAGAAACGAACGTGCGTCCCGAGGACCGGATCGACAATAGGGAACACCGGCCCGACGTGTCCGGAGAGTCGAAGTGCCAGGTGCGGTCGGCAACCCGGCGGCTTCTAGGTCGATGTCATTCATGGCGTCTTGTAGATCGAGGGCGCAGCGAGCCGCGACCGGCGCGTTCGAGAGTACGGCGATCAGGGCGTCGCCCCAGGTGTTGCGGTGCTCGACCTCGGCTCCGTGGTGATCCAGAACGTGAGCGAGAGAGCCCATGACGACATCTGAGAATGCCAGGAGCTGCTCATCGGGCAGCTTGGAGAAGCCGCGCATGTCGCCGATCAAGAGCGCTCGGATCACACGAGCCGCCTCGGACACCCTCGGCTCCGTCGGTCGGGGGTGATCATCTCGGTCGTCGAGGTCGACCGGTGCGACGGTCACGACGTCGTGCCCGGTGTGGCGCCATGTGGCCACGTCGACGGCGGTGCCAACGCCCCCAGTGGCAGGTGCACCGTCCCACAGAGCCAGTTGGAAGGCGTCAGCGTCGAGGAATCGGGCCCGCAGCAATGCCAGCCCCATGGCGAGTTCGGCACAGTAGGCGAAAAGGGAGTCATCTCCGAGGAAGCGCCCTTCGGTCGCATAGATCACTGACTCAGCAACCTTGAGACACTGGTGGAATCGCCGGACCCACTCCTGCCCCGAGGGCGCCACCGAGACCCGGAGGAAGTCCTCAATCGCACAGGGCAACACAACATGGAGCTCCGCTCCTGCTCTGAGCAGTGCTTCAGCCCACAGGATGTCCCCACCACTGGCGAGCGACCCATAGGCGAAGCCGACGGAGTGACGTTCCAGCACACGGGCAATCTGGTCAGCGGCCCGGACCTCGTCGAAACGTCGTCGAGGACCAGTACTGTCATCGGCGAAGATCATGTGCCCGCAGAAGTGGGCGACCGCCGGTCCGGCCAGAGCTGACAACAACCCGGTATCGGTTCCGGTCATGTTGCAGACCATGCGGAGCTGTCGGCGGGTGGTTGACAGAGCGCCATAGTCGCCATCGTGAATCTGGGCCGCACGCACCAACTCGGAACGAGCCGCCCTCGGATCACCAAGCAGCAGCAGAGCCTCCGCTCGGGTGGCCACCGCGTAGTAGGAATTGTCTCCGGAGTTTTCAACCGCCTCTAGGGCCTCGGCGGCAAGGCCACGCGCCGCGGCGGTATCACCAGCCACAAGACTCAACGTGGCAGCGTTGATGGCGGGAAAGTAGCCTCCACTTCGATCCCAGATCCGCCTGTATGACGAAGCTGCCATCGCGGCCAGTTTCAATCGTTCGTCACCCATGGCAGCGAGGGACCGGTCCTTCTGGATCCGAGCAGTCGAGCGCGGACACGTCTTCGGAGTCGATCTCTGACAACCCCAGTTCGTTGAACCGCCGCTCGGCTTCGTAGGTGGCGCCAGTGCGAGCCAAGGCAAGAACCGCTCGGTAAGCGAGCCCGACATCTCCGGGGTGTTCCTCAAGTCCACGCGCCGCAATGTCATGGGCCGCCAGCAGCTCACCGCGCTTCTCCTCGCGCCGTACCATCTCCAGCCATTGGGACGCGGGCAGGGTTCCCGTTCGGCTCGTGAGGTTGTCGTCCAACGCAGCCACTTGGCGCATCGTAGTGGTCTTCGAACGAAGTCGACCTTTGGAGCGGCAGCGCCGCCGTTCAGGTCAGTGGGTACTGGGGGCAGGTAGCGCGACGGGGGCCCGCCCATGACAGATACTTCTGCCACTCCTGCTCGGTGAGGTTGCGACCGGCAAGGCCACAAGCGGCGCTACGCAAGTTTGAGGGAGAGATGTTCCAAACCTCGCCGCCACCGCCTGGGGCTTGGGTGTAAAACGTGGTCCCATTCACGCCGATCAGCACAATACTTTCGGTGGCGTCGGGTATCCACGGCCCTACCGGCTGCTGGGCGTCGAGGTCAACGAGTCGCCATCCTTGCCCACTGTTGATGACCGCCCCATTGCCATCGGGGGTGCTGACGACTCTGTAGATGAACGCGGTGGGCACCGAGATGGCTTGGGTCACGGGCTTGAGCGTGTGCGCGTCGAAGACGCGTACCGAGGTCGGGTAGGAGACCACAAGGCGCTGGCCGTTGGCGTCTGCGGAGATAGCGCTGGCTCCCGGGAACGCAACGGCGACTCGGGGCTTCTGATCCAGATGGGTCAATCGGTAGATACCGCCGCGGCCGTTGCCCCCGCCCCCGCCGGCCCAGAGGATCTTGGAGTCGGGGCTGAAGAAAATACAAATTGACGGCGATGTACCCGCTCAGGGGCTCGACGAACCTCAGGGTCTTGTCGGCCACGTCGTACAGCGCCACTGAGGCTGGGCCAGGCTGCCCGACTTGTGGATAGGTGCCGATGGCGATCTGGCGACCATCGGGCGACCATGCGCACAGAGCAGGATCGACGAGGCCGGCGGCGACCCCCGGAGCGCTGCTCAGTACCGGGAATGGTGGCGCCCCGCCGCGCACGACGATGTCTCCGGTGGCGACCGACACTGTGGCGATGTGGCCGGTGCCTGGATCGACACACATAACAGCGGGTAGGGGGAGCTGTATGAGGTTCTGGACGGCAGTGGGTAGTTCCTGCAGATTCTGGTCGATGGGGATAGGAGGCCCCAACGGGCGGTAACCGGGACCGAGGATGCTGACCGATCGTTCGTTATCGAGGGTCGAGGTCCCAAAGAATCGATCGGGCATTGCGGTCGGGATGTAGGGATAGATGGCTTTGAACTGCGCTGGGGTGCGCGTCGCGAGCACCGATGTTCCGCTCAGGTCCCAAAGCTCTATCGGCCCGGATCCGACGGTGGCCGTCAGGACATGGACGGAGTCGAGAAACAGGAACGGGCCGGCGACGGTGTTGGTCGGGAGTACGGGGACGTTGGCGAGCGGGGTGAGGGTGGCGGCGTCGAAGATCCCAAAGCCGTTGGTGGTGGAGATGCCGAGCCGGCTGTCGGTCGTGTCGTAACCGACATATGCCTGACCACCACCGTAGCTGGAGCCCACGGTGATCATGGTGGGAGTCGGGTCGGGGGTGTTGAGGTCGTACCACGAGGCGTCACTCGATCCCCCCGTCAGAGTGCTCAGTACGATGCGATGACGGGTCCAGTCAAGTGCGATCGATGACGTGCCGGCAGCGCCGAAGCTAAGCAGCGCCTCGCCACTAGCCACGTCGTCGACCACGATCTCGCTGCCAGTCGGGGTCGGTGAGGCCGTGGCGATCACGCTTCCATCCGAACTGAACGCGACCAAGTCAACCCGGGTGCGTTCACCGAGAAGGGGCGGGTCCGCCACCCACCGGCCGCCGACTTGGGAAAAGACGCTGACCGATCGACCGAAATAGGGGGCAGGCGCCGCCGAGTTCTGTGGCACAACCGCCACGCCGGGCGGTGCACTGTCCGATACGGCGAGGGACTGGCCGTTGGGACTCAACACGATGGTGGCGTAGTCGCCGGGGAACTGGTGGAGTCCACTCGGGAATTGCGGGCCCTGCGGCTCGAGGGTGCGGCCCGAGTAGAGCTGGATCATGCCGTCACTGGAGATGACGGCGAGGAGCCGGCCGTCGGCGGTCGCCGACATGTCCAGGGGCCCTATGGTGGCGTCGCCCAGAGGTGCGTTTGGCCAGGTTTGGCGGACGCCGGTCTGCCAGTCCCACACCTGGAGGATGTTCCTGTTGAGGGTCGTGCCCCGGTTCGGGCTCACCAGGACCACTCGATCGCCCACGAGGGGGGCCAAGTCAAAAGCCGGGCTCCCGAAGGTCCGCTGAAGGCGCGGCTCGGCCAGCACCGCGTTCATGAGGGCGTCGCGAGTGTCAGCGCTCGGCTGGCGCCGGTCGGCTTCGATGGCCAACAGCGTGGCCAACTGCCGATTCGATGTGAGCTGTGCTTGAGACTCGGCGACGAGCAGTTCCTGATGCGACACCGCGGTAGCCGCCCGGGCATTGTTGCGTTGGGCCAGGGCGAAGACACCGAACACGACCGCGAGCACCATGAGGACTGTGACCAAACCCATGGCACCGCGGGCCAATCTTCGGGCCCGTCGGTGTTGGCGGATGTCCTCACCTTCGAGTTCGTCCTTGGCCACGCCGTGCATGGGTGCCGCCAAATCCGCCACCGCGGAGCGGAACTGGCTGTTGCGCATGTCCAGATCCGTCTCGTCCCGGGCCCAGCGCATATCCAGGTGCCGGGGTTCGTCACGCAGCGCTCCTCGCAGGGCTACGGGAACGGCGGAGGACTGGACTGTGAAGTCACGGATGTCCGCATCCCACTCCCAGGTGCCGTCGGTGACCACGGGCAAGATCTGATCCACCGACTTGGTGGCGAGCCAATGGGAGATCTCCTTGTTCACCCATTCGGACTGGGCACCATCCTCGGAGGCCAAGAGCACGAACCATTGGCTCTCGTCTATTGCCTTCTCGATGGCCGACCACAGGTGTGGGTTGGTCGACAACCCCGTCTCGTCGCGGAAGATCCGGAGCGCCCGACGGCTGTTCCACGGCTTGGCCAGAAGCTGCAGTCCCCGCTGAAAGGCGGGCGCCAGGCGACCGTCCGTTGCGTGACTGTAGGAAATGAAGCCGTCGTAGGGCATCCGCCGTCTCCAATCGTCCTGCAGGCGATTTTGTCACATGTCGGAGATGGTGCTCCACGAATCTAACGCTCGACTCAATCCAGTTACGAAGCGAGCAGGACTCAGCCATCCGAGCGAGGCTCCATTCGCCGCCCGCAATGGTGACACCGGGGGAGCGGCCAAAGGTCTCTGCAGGTTTGGACGTGAGGGGCCACTGGCTCAGTTGGAATCAATGTAGATCTGAAGGTACGACCTGTCGTTGATTGCTTTCCGATCGTGTTCTGCGATCCTGCGGCTCCATCGCGCTGGGACGTGCTCAGCGTGAGCGACTCCTCACGGAGAGAGTGCCGGTGCGCGGTGACCGGGTCGATAATGGGTGAAGCCCGTTGGCCCAGCGATGACCTGACTTCCAACGGGCGGCGCCCATTACCGCGAGATGAGCTCAGAAGGTATCGAGTGCAGGATCGCGACACCCTCCTTATCTGGTGGTGTAAAATTTGAAGTCCGAGGGATGCACTCGTGGCGTCTCTTCAGACCCAGTCCATTCGTGCCGACAACGTGTCCATGGGAGTGACGACAGTGTCTCAGGCTCCTAGTCACGCCGTCCTGGCCGACCGGACTTCATTGCACCCTCGAGAGCGAAGGGTTGCACCACAACTGGTCGCCCTCCTACTGGTTGTGTTAGTCGGAGGAGTGGTGCCTGTTCTTATCGCTCGACACTTTGGTGCCCTCGGGGTTCCCAAGGATGACGACTGGTCGTACACGCTTAGTGCGTTCCATTTCGCCGATTCAGGGAAACTCAACGGTAACAACTGGGGCGCGATGAGCCTGGTGGGGCAGTTGGTGTTGGCGGTCCCAGTCGTCTGGCTGTTTGGTCACAGCATCGTCGCTTTGCAAATGGAGGTCGTCGTTATGGGGGTGGTGGGCCTCATTGCGGTATTCGACCTGGCCAAACGCGTGATTTCACCGAACAAGGCACTCTTCGTCGCCTTGATAGTCGCAGTGGGACCGATGTGGGCGAGCTTGAGTGTCAGCTTCATGACAGACGTTCCCGCTTTCTCCCTTGCAATGGTGAGTTTGGCTCTCGGGGCGCGTGGGGTAGGGCGTGACGGCATCGATTCCAAGTTCTTCTGGCCATCGGTGGTCGTTGGATTGGTGGCGTTCACCGTGCGGGAGTACGCGCTGATTGCGCCACTGGCAGTGGTCGTCTCGGCGATGGTGGTTGAAAGGCGCTCACGTCCGGTCCTTGTCCGCATGACGGCTACGTTGCTCGGCGTCCTTGCCCTCGCCGGTGTTTTTCTCCTATGGCGTGGATCGCTTCCTGGTTTCCAGTCGCTTACGCCGCTTCGCCCCCACCTGAGCTCGATCAGAGCGACCGCGAACGTGAGCTTACAATCAGCAGTTCTTGTCGGCCTCCTGGTTACTCCGGCGATCGTTCTTGCCGGGCCCTGGCGTCTTCTCACCAGATCGTGGAATCGAGCACCTCGTGCAACGGTAGGTGTGGCGATCATCATGACCGCAGCACTCGTCGCCGAGAATGCGACAAGAGTGTCTCACGGGTTCATAGGCCCTGGAGACTCCGTACTTCCCAGCGGATCATTCGGCACGGCACTCATTGCCGGGGCACGACCAAACTTGCTCCCGGTCGGGATCTTGGCGGCGTTGGCCATCGTCGGGTTGCTGTCGGCAGTCGTACTTTCCGTCGCGTGCGTGCCACCAGTCGCAGATTTGTGGGTTCGAATCCGGGTGCGAAATCTCAGCACACAAAGGTCAATGGTGCCCATCATCTTGGCACTTGCCATGTGCGGCTATATCGCCACCATCGTATTGTCGCTCGTGACGGAGTTGAACTATTGGGACAGATACATCCTCCCTCTCCTACCGATTGTTTGCATTTTGGTGCTTCTCGCAAGTGCCGATGTCGTTACGACAAGGATTTGCCGCATAGGAGGCGCCGCGGCCTTGGTGCTCCTTGCCGCATTCGGCACGACCTACGCGGCCAATGCTGCTTCCTATGCCGGATCTTCGTGGCGTCTCGCTTCCGATGCGGCGCAGATCGCCGGATCGTCGCAGCGGGTCGATGGAGGGTTCGTGTGGAACAACTATCAATCGGGAACGTTCCTATTTCAAGCCTTCACATTTGAATACAGCCGCAATGAACATCCTTGTATTGCGCTCCGAACGGAAGAACATCCATCGACCAATAGTGCAACCGTTCTTCCTGTGTCCAGAGTCTGGGGCGCATTCGGCGCAGGGACTTGGATCGAAGCCCAGAAGACCGGCCACTGTTGAGTCGAGCCGGTCGATTGGTCGGGTTAGACCGCGTCTGAGCGCGACCACCAACGCCGCTTGGGTACGAGTCGCCCGAACGTGTCGGTCGATGACACCCTTGGGGGTATGCTCCTGAACTCGCATCGATCTGGGGTACTCATGATCACCATCCGTGGTGACCCGATCGCTCATCGAGAACATCATGTGGCGGCAAGAGTGACACTCGTTGCTGGTCAGGCCCCTCGGTGCTAAGCATCTGGAAAGGCAGGCGTGCAGACAGCACCCCAAGAGGGCAGGTTGGTGGTCTCGTGACAACGAGATGGAAGAAGTACCTTCGGGCGGTTCTGGCCGGATCACTGCTGTTTGCTGCTGCGCTCGCCGCCTTACTGGTGGGGGGAGTGCTTCCCGCTTCGGCGGCAAGTCTGACCGTTACCGACTGCAGCGGCTCGCCCTCCGACACCGGCTCTCTCCCCTACGCCGTGGCCAACGCATCGTCCGGAGACACGATCGACTTCGACGCCGGCTTGTCCTGTCCGCCCACCTCGCCCATCCCACTGACAAGCACCATCGTCATCAGCCAGGACCTCACCATCACCGGACCGGGGGCAAGCACCATCGCGGTGAGCGGCGGCGGCACCGTCGGAGTGTTCAAAGTGGATTCCGGCACGGTGACCATCTCCGGACTCACCATCGAAAACGGCGCTGGCACCTACGGCGGCGGCATCGGCAATGACACGGGTACGCTTTACGTCACCGACGACACCATCACGGGGAATACGACCAACGGGTCTCCTAACAACGGCGGTGGCATCGACAACGGCGACAACGGTGGCAGCGGTACCGTCACCGTCACCGGTAGCACCATCTCGGACAACACCGCCGGCGACGGCGGTGCCATCGACAACGCCGACAACGGGGGCGGCGGTACCGTCACCGTCACCGGCAGCACCATCTCGGGGAACACCGCCAGCGTTGGCGGCGGTGGCATTGGCAACGGCAACAACGGGGGTAACGGTACCGTCACCGTCACCAACAGCACCATCTCGGGGAACACGGCCGTTGTTGGCGGTGGCATCGCCAATGGCCGCGCCGGGGGCGGCGGCACCGTCACCGTCACCAACAGCACCATGTCGGACAACACCGGTGGTGGTGGCATCGACAACGCCTACAACGGTGGCGGCATCGTCGCCGTCACCAACAGCACGATCTCAGGAAACACGGCCAGCGGTAACAACGGCGGTGGCATCGACAACGGCGACAACGGTGGCAGCGGTACCGTCACCGTCACCGATTGCACCATTTCGGGCAACACCGCCGGCGACGGCGGTGCCATCGACAACGCCGACAACGGGGGCGGCGGCACCGTCGCCGTCACTGGAAGCACCATCTCGGGGAACACCGCCAGCGTTGGCGGTGGCGGCATCGGCAACGGCAACAACGGAGGTAAAGGTGGCGTCACCTTCACTGGCAGCACCATCTCGGGGAACATGGCCATTGTTGGCGGCGGCATCGCCAACGGCCGCGCCGGGGGCGGCGGCACCGTCACCGTTACCAACAGCACCATCTCAGGAAACACGGCCAGCGGTAACAACGGCGGCGGAATCGACAACGCCGACAACGGGGGCGGCACCGTCACCGTCACCGGCAGCACCATCTCGGGGAACACGGCCAGCGACGGCGGTGCCATCGACAACGGCGACAACGGGGGCAAGGGCACCATCACCGTCACCGCCAGCACCATCTCCGGGAATACCGCCGGCGACGGCGGCGGCATCGACAACAGCGACAACGGTGGAAGCGGCAGCGTCACCTTGGCCGCCACCATCGTGGCTGGCAACAACGTGGGCGGAGATTGCTACGTCCCTGTCACCGACGCGGGCTACAACATCGCCGACGACGACACCTGCGGGTTCAGTGCCTTCGACAGCCTCGACAATTCGGGCGGGCTGGAGGCGACCCTCGGCACCTTGGCGAACAACGGCGGCCCGACCGAGACGATCCTCCCGACGGCGTCAAGCCCGGCGGTCGGGGCAATCCCGGCGTCACCGGCCACCATTCTCAACGGGGTCCAGGTCTGCCCACGGACGGACCAGCGCGGGGTGGCCAGTATCGGCACCTGCGCCATCGGGGCGGTGCAGGTGGAGAAAGGCTTCCAGATCACGACGACTTCGCTGCCGAATGCCAAACCGGGCGTGGCGTACGGTCCGGTCGATTTGACCACCCAGGAAGCGGGGGCGGGTGCCACCCTCAAGTGGATCGGTTTCGGACTTCCGCACGGGTTCAAGCTGTCCGCGGCCGGAGTGCTGTCGGGGAGACGAAATGTGAAG
Organism: uncultured Acidimicrobiaceae bacterium; assembly: GCA_963734395.1. Lineage (GTDB taxonomy): Bacteria > Actinomycetota > Acidimicrobiia > Acidimicrobiales > RAAP-2 > Bog-756. The sequence continues at coordinate 918,378 of CAVTGY010000007.1, forward strand.
TTGGCTCCGGCAACGTTCCCCATCACGGTCCAGGTGACCGAGACTGTCACCAACCTCGGTGGTAAGAAGAAGGTCAAGACCTACACGACGCTCCAGGCCACGATCGCCTTGACCGTGACCTGAGTCATCCTTTGGCGATGGCACCGGTTCCCACCGGATATCTGTCGTACGTGGTCTCGGTTACCGGGTCGTTGCCCACACGCCGGGATCTTCCTGATTCGTAGGGGTACCCGGCAATCGGGTGCCCAATCGTCTTAAGCTTCCACTCCGCTTCGCGCCCGTCTCCCCGTTCGGGTGCCCCGCCGGCCCTTGCACCTTTTCCCATTTCCCCCGCCGGCCTCGGGGCAGCAATCGCGGCTTTCAGCAAGACTCGACCCGTGCAAGGGGAGGATTCCCAGGCCCCGGCTGGCCAGATCTGAACTGCCAGCGTCGGTCGGGCGAGCCGGGCCGACCTCGATGTACTACCGATCCCGCCCGAGGCTCTGACCACGGGGTTTGCTCGACTACGGCCTTGACGGGGAAGAGCCTGTAGCCTAGATTATTCCGATGTACATAGTAGTTAAGTAGGATTTATCAACTCGGGGGGAGGGGCCTTCGGTGTGTGTCCCTACCTACACCGTGACCGTGAACCGTGATGAGAGCCCTTCCTGAATCCAGCCGATCGATCCCCATGGCGGCACAGCTGTTTACCGGGCCGGCCCTTTTGTTGTGTGGTGGGGGAGTGGGCATCTCCGGGAGCTACTCCGTTGTCGGTACGGCAACCGAAAACACCACCCGCGGTTTCCGGCTGGCCAGCCGAACAGTTGGGGCCCACTACTTCGATGCACCGTTCTACGGGGCGGACTGAGAGAGGGAGCAATCAGAACTCATCGGGCTGGCCCTGACATGATGACCCCGGTTCCCACCGGGAGAGCGTTTCGCGACCTGGTTCGCACCGTCCGACATCGCGATGCCGACGACCACCCCGTCTCAAGGCTCGGGTCGGTGCTGGTCGGGGCGGGGTCACTCATGGTTGTGGCTGCCCTCGGGGCGTTCACGCCGGCTTCGCCTGCCGCGGCCGACGTTCCTGCAGGCACCGCGCTGATCACCGTGGCGGCTGAGCTCACACCGTTGAATTCGGGGGGCTCTGCGACTCCCTACGGCGTGCTTCTCCCGTCGGGGGCCAGCTGCCCCGGCGACACCGCTCATGACGGCTACCTCGTTTACAGCTACCTGGTTCCCGCGGGTGTGTCACCCGCGGCTGTCAGTTTCAAAACCGGCGATCCCAGCAAGTACTACGGCTACATTTCTCAGGGTTCCTATTACGGCGCCGTCAACACGGCGGAGGACACCGGTGAGATCGTCGGCATTCCCCCCGAGTTCACCTGGTCACGCCTCACGCCCGCAGACCTGTTTCCGCAAGGGGTCCAGACGGCCACGTGGGACGACGGCATCGCCTGTGCCAACACCCACGGCGTCGTCACCAACTACTGGAACTCGGAGATCGTCTTCGAGGCCAGCGCGAAGGATCCCGGGGGCTTCACCTGGAGGGTTGTTCACCCGCCAGCGGCGTCGAGCAACGCCGGGAGCAACCTCTGGCTGTGGGTGGGAGCGACACTCATCGGGTTGGCCGTGATCCTCGGTTTCACCGTCCTCCTCTTCAGTCGGCGCGACCGCCGGCAGGTCGAGTCCTCCAATCACGACGCGGAAATTGCCAAGGGTTCGGGAATTGCCGATTCAGTGACGCCCACCCCCCACGAAGAACCCGATCTCTCCGGGTCCACGGTCAGGCGGTAGGGCATGGTTACCGTCCTTCCGGACATCAACATCGACCCGGACGGCCCGGACGGCTCCATCAGGCGGAGCATCAGACCCAGGCTCAGTCGGGGTGATCGTGCCTTTCGGGGGATGACCAGGGTCAGCGCCCTGGTGGTGCTGGGGGTCATCGCCGCCATTGGGTTGTTCCTCTCCATCCAGGCCTTCACCGCCATCCGGGTAGCGAAGTTCTCCTTCGTCACCACCCAGGCGTGGGAGCCGGATGTCCATCGCTTCGGCGTGGGGGGGATCATGGTGGGCACCGTGCTCATCGCCCTCGTAGCGGTGGTGATCGCTGTCCCCATCTCCCTCGGTCTGGCGCTGTTCATCTCCGAGATCGCGCCGCAAAGGCTCAAGCGCAGCTTGGTGTCGCTGGTCGATCTCATGGCGGCCATCCCGAGCGTGGTGTACGGCCTTTGGGCGCTGCTGTTCCTGGAGGGCAGGACCATCGGTCTCAGCCGGTGGCTTTCGACCTGGTTCGGCTGGATCCCGATCTTCAAAGTCAACGGAGCCGATGCATCGAATCCCGCACAGTCGGGGACCCTGTACAGCGCGTCGACATTCATCGTCGGGATCGCCGTCTCCCTCATGGTCATCCCCATTCTGTGTTCGGTCATGCGCGAGGCGTTCTCGCAGGCTCCGCTGGGCGAGCGCGAGGGCGCCTATGCACTGGGGGCCACCCGATGGGGGATGATCCGCACCGTGGTCCTCCCCTTCGGCAAGGGCGGCATCATCGGCGGGACCATGCTGGGACTCGGCCGGGCCCTGGGAGAGACCATCGTGGTGATCCTGATCATCTCGCCGGTGTTCACCGCCAACCTTCATATCCTGCAATCCGGTGGCAACTCGGTGTCGGCCCTGATCGCCAACCTCTATAGCGAGTCCTCTTCGTTCGGCATCTCTGCCCTTATGGCCGCCGGACTAGCGCTTTTCGTGCTCACCTTGGTGGTCAACTTCGCCGCCTCGGCCATCGTGGCCCGCTCCCGTTCCGGTGCCGAGAGCGATCTGTGAGATGACTCTCCTCGATCAACCGCCCGTGGAGGTGGCACCGCTCGATTCGGTCCGCCGAACTGGTCAACCCCGACGCAAGCTCGGCGGGGCCCAGCGCGTCTCTGCGTTCAACCTGGTCGGAGCGGCGGCCGCCGGGTTTTGCACATCCCTGCTACTCGAGCAGCTCACTGCACTATCCGGACCGTTTGGTCTGGTGCTCGTGGCCTACCTGGCGTTCCTCTTCGCCTACGCCATGCTCGGTCTGGCTCGCCGACGACAAACAGGCGGTGGTCGACGCGGTGATGACCGTGCTGATGGCCTCGACGGCGGTTGTCGCATTCGGGGCTCTGGCCCTGGTCATCGCCTACACCCTCGGCCGAGGCTGGGCCGCCCTCGTGCATCTCAACTTCTACACCCACGACATGTCCACCGCCGGGCCTCTCGCCCCGCTCACAAAGGGCGGGATGGCCCATGCCCTGGTCGGTACCCTCTGGATGGTCGGGATCGCGGTGGTCCTGACCGTGCCGCTCGGTCTGGTCGCCGCCGTCTACCTGGACATGACCCGGAGCCATCCGGCTCGTCTGTTCCGCACTGTCGTCGAGGCGATGACCGCCCTGCCGAGCATCCTGGCCGGCCTGTTCATCTACGCATCGTGGATCCTCGCCTTCGGACTTCAGCGCTCCGGACTGGCGGCGGCGTTCGCCCTCAGCGTGATGATGCTGCCCTACATCATCAGGGCGGCCGACCTTGCCCTACGACTGGTCCCCGGCAACCTCCGCGAGGCGTCGGCCGCGCTCGGGGCCCCGGGTTGGAAGGGTGAGTGGCACGTGGTTCTTCCCACCGCGCGGTCGGGAATGGCCACCGCGGTCATCCTCGGTGTGGCCCGTGCCATCGGGGAGGCGTCACCGGTGTTGTTGACGGCCGGATTCACCAGTTACATGAACGCGGATCCCCTTCACGGGCCCATGGTCTCTCTCCCCTTGGAGACACTCAAGCTGGTGCAGGCGGGCATACCCTCCTACACCACCCGAGCCTTCGGCTGCGCCTCGTTCCTCCTGTTGGTGATCATCGTGCTCTTCCTGATCGCCCGCAAGATCGGTGGTTGGGGACCGGGCCATCTGACACCTCGCGGGCAACGCCGAGTGATCGAGGGTTCGAAGCGTGACGTGGCCCGATTCGCCCGAACGCATGGGTTGATCGTGGAGGATTCCGGTCGTGGGGCTAGCGGGGATATCTCGTGAAGATGATGTGCCGACGGGTAGGAAGGTGGACTCGAACGCTTGCCGCCCTGATGACCGCGGGTCTGGCGATCGTACCCTTGTTGGCATCACCGGCCGGTGCCACCAGCTATGTGCCGGTGTACGGCGAGGGCTCGTCATGGTCGGCGAACGCGATCGACCAGTGGGCGGCCAACGTGCAACAAGACGGCATGCGCATCAACTACACCTCCAACGGATCAACGACCGGACGTGAGGACTGGATCAAGGGTCTCACCGACTTCGCCGCCTCCGACATCCCGTTCCAGACCGATCCGCAGGACGGCTCGGCGCCGGAGAGCCCGACGCCGGGGAGCTACGCCTACATGCCGATCACCGCTGGAGGGACGGTCTTCATGTACAACCTGAAGATCGACGGCCAGCAGGTCACCAATCTCCGCCTGTCCGGCGAGAACATCGCCAAGATCTACACCGGCGTCATCACCAATTGGGACAACCCTGCTATCGCCGCCGACAATCCGGGACTCTCCATGCCCAATCTTTCGATCGTGCCGGTGGTGCGCTCGGACGGTGCAGGTTCGAGTTACTTCCTTTCGTCGTGGATGATCAGCCAGTATCCGTCGTTGTGGAACTCTTACTGCTCCACGGCCGGTCGTGCCCCCCAGTGCGGGGCTACGTCATTCTGGCCGACGCAACCGGGGTCGACCATGATCGCTCAGAACGGCGACCTCGGGGTGTCCGGCTACGTCTCCCAGGGCTACGCCAACGGGGCCATCGGCTACGTCAACTACTCCTACGCCCTCGAAGACCACTTCCCCGTGGCTCAGATGCTCAACGCCGCGGGCTACTACACCGAGCCGACCCCACAGAACGTGGCCGTGTCGCTGTTGGCCGACCAGGTCGACACCACCGATGTCAACAATCCGGCGCTGTATCTCACCCAGCAGCTGCAGGGCGTGTACTCCGATCCGGACCCGCGCACGTACCCCCTTTCCGAGTACAGCTATCTGATTCTCCCCACCAAGGTCGAGGGGCAGTTCACGACGGACAAGGGGAACACGCTGGCCGCCTTCTCCTACTACTCCATGTGCCAGGGTCAACAGGATGTGGCGCAACTCGGCTACTCGCCGATGCCGATCAACCTGGTCGAGGCCGGTTTCGCACAGATCGCCAAAATTCCCGGGGCCGACGTTCAGAACATCAACATCCAGAACTGCAACAACCCGACGTTCACGCCGACCGGCGTCAACCTCTTGACCGAGCAGGACCCCTACCCGCCGGCCTGTGACAAGCAGGGGCCGATCCAGTGCACCACGGGTACGGGAGGAGCGACGACAGCCACTCCGGTGAGTGCCGGAGCCCCGGAGGCCAACAATCCCGCGGCGGTGGCGGCCAGCGGTGGCGGAGCCGGAGGCACGACGACCTCGGGGACGGGCGGTGGCGGTGGCACCGGCGGCGGTCCCACCGGCGGATCGTCATCGACGTCCACGACCCCGGGGTGCACAGGCTTTTCCGCGGCATGCCGGTTCTCCGGCCGTTCCTCCGACGTAGCTCCGAGCGCTTCCCCCTTCGTGTTGGCGGTGGACAAGGGATGGTCGACGACCCAGACGCTCATGGTCCTGATCATCGTGATGGTCATCGTGGTGATCCTGACCCCGGGTTTCGTCTCCCGCCGCGCCAAGAGGCGGAAGCAGTGATGGCCCGAGTCCTCACCCCACCACGTCACCCTTCGGGTCGTCACCGTCGCGCCAGGCGATGTGGGACCGTGCTCGGTGCCGTGGCCGTCGTGTTCGCACTCGGCACCCAACCCTCGGCATCGGCAGCGGAAACCCCAGGCGCTCCCGGCAGCCAGGGAACCGTCACCGGATTGCCGACGACAAGCTCCGCGGTCACCGTCAAGGAACCCAATCCCGACAGCACCTTCCCGAACCTCAAGGTCACCGTCAACCAGACCCGGAACTTGGTCAACCAGGACATCTCCGTCTCGTGGACCGGTGGAGACCAGACCAGCGGCGCCAACACCTTCAACAGCGACTACCTCCAGATCTTCGAGTGCTGGGGTGACCCCGAGACGACGACCGATCCCAAAGGGGCCACTGATCCCGGTCCACCTCCCTCCCAGTGCGAATTCGGCGGGGAGAGCAGCACGCCCACCACGTCCTACCCCGTTCAGAGCACGGGGTTCGAGTACTCCCGTGTCCTCTCCCAGTCGTCATGGAGTGGTTACAGTCAGCTCGAAGGTTGTTCTGCACCTCCTGTGCTCCCGGCGTCGTCCTGCTCGATCCCCGGCTACGACGACCTGTACAACGACGCCGGGGACGGATTCGTCATCGATCCCTTCGTGGCGGTGGACGGGACCGTTGTCGGTCCGCAGGCGGACTACAACTTCGACGAGAATCCGAACAGTCCCAAACCGTTCTGGCTGGACCCCTACTTCAGCTTCGATACGACCAACGAGGTCGACTTCGCCCGGACCTATTCGGGAGGCACCGGCCAACAGCTGTTCCAGGTGGACACCGGCCTCGAGGCGCCGGGACTCGGTTGTGGCCAGGACATCGAACCGGTTGGCGGGGGGGGAAAGAAGACTCCCCAGTGCTGGTTGGTGGTCGTGCCCCGGAGCACAGCCGCACAGGAGAACCCAACCGGTGTCATGCCCAACGCCGTGTCGACGTCACCGCTCACTCCCGAGGCATGGGCCGATCGGATCAGCATCCCTCTCGGGTTCAATCCCGTGGGCTCGAGCTGCTCGATCAATGCGAAGACCGAGAACATCGAGGGCGGCGAGCTGGCCTCGGAGGCGATCGCCAGTTGGGAGCCCGCCCTGTGCGGGCAGTCGAGCTCGACCTCGTACAGCTACATCGAGAACAGCGATGAGCAGGCTCGCCAGAACATCACCGACCCGACCTTCGGCTCCGTCGGCATGTCGATCTTTTCGGACCCCATCGCCCCGGGGCAGACCTCGGCTTCCAACCCGGTGGTCTATGCCCCGCTCACCCTCTCCGGCGTCGTGATCGGCTTCAACATCGAGCGGGTCCCGGCGGTGGTCGGCGGCGAGCCGGATCCGGGCGAGGTGGGTCTCACCGGCAGTCAGGTGGCCAACCTCTATCTGACCCCGCGGCTGGTGGCCAAGCTGTTGACCGAGTCATACAAGGGAGAGTTCGAGGAGATATCGGCGCTCAAACCCACTTCCCGCTATACGTGGATGCAGAGCAACCCCCAGACCTTGTTCAGTGACCCCGACTTCCTGCAGTACAACCCTGAGTTCGCGAATCTCACTACCGAACAGCAGGTCGATGCCGGGACGCTCCTGGTGGAGGAGGCCGGATCCGACGCGGCCTCGACCCTGTGGCAGTGGGTTCTCTCCGACCCGGAGGCCAAAGCCTGGCTCGACGGGAAACCGGACCCCTGGGGGATGAAGGTCAATCCGCTCTACAGCACCAGCCCGGCGACCAACCCCTCCGGAGTGGCCTTCGGCACGCCAATCCGGACAACTATCCCAAGAGCGACCCCTACTGCGAGAGCTTGAGCGGTCAGGAGGAACCACCCATCGTGACCGGGTCGGGTGCCACGAAGAAGTCTCAGTACGCCCGCCCACTGTGCATCCTCGACTGGTCGCCCTACGCCACGGCCATGGAGTCCGCCGCTCAGGACGCCTCGGAGGCCAACGACCAGGCCAAAACCACCTACAGCCCGACCGCGACCTCCGCGCAGTCGGCATGGACGTCGAACGGGCCCCAGGTTCCGGGGACCTACGTCGTCATGACGGTGACCGACTCGGCGTCGGCCGCCCGGTACGGCCTGCAGGCGGCCAGTCTGAGCCGTGCCGGCGATGACGCGGCCCCGTCGAGCCGTGTCTTCGTCGCTCCCGAAACGACCAGCCTGCTGGCCGGTGAGCACGCGATGACTTCGAGCTCCGTCCCCGGTGTGCTGCAGACCGACCCCTCGACCAACGCCCCAGAGGCGTATCCGCTGACCATGCTCACCTATGCGGCCACCAGGCCGGTGGCCCTCAACACCACCGATCGTTCGAAGTACGCGGCCTTCATCCGCTATGCGGTCCAGGCCGGTCAGGTCACCGGGGTCGCACCGGGCCAGCTCCCCGACGGTTACGTCCCGTTGCCGGCCTCCCTCCAGCAACAGGCTCTGGATGCCGCAGACACGATCCTGAACCCGCCATCCGAGGCCACAACGTCGCCCTCGACCACACCCGCCCCGAACGGCGTCGTTGCTCAACCATCCCTTTTCGGCAACTCGACCTCCTTGCCGGCGACCACCCCGACGACGACCTCGAAGTCCACCGGCACGTCGACCGCCGGATCCAAGCCCCGACGCATCACTTCCATGGCCCTGAGCGTCCTGCGTACCCAGGGCACCCCGATCGGCCTGCTCCGGTGGATGCTGCCGATCGCCCTCCTCGTCGGACTGGGGGCCGCACTGGCGGCCTTGCTGATCGACCGCCTCGGTCGGAGATCGGCCGCCGAAGGCGGCGCACCCGACCCGACGCCGGTGGAGGCGGATGAGTCATGACCCTATCTCGCGTGTTCGACGGCTCACTCGAAAAGCGCACCGACAAATCTGGAACATTGCAACGACACAGGGAGAAGCACCAATCATGCGGCACATAAAAGATTCATCGACGAGGTCGACCCAGGCATCATGGCGAGCAATCGGCGCATTGGCCGCCCTGCTCATGGTTGCCGGATCGCTCTGCATCCTGTTCGCCGCGGATGCGACGGCGGCGACGCTCAACGGGGTGGCGACGATCGCGGTCGCCGCGGACCCGTCCCAGGCCCTTCCCTCGGGCGGATCGACCACCCAGTTCACCGTCACCCTGCCTGCCAATGCCGCATGCTCGGGAGACACCGCAAGCGACGGCTACCACGTCTACAGCTATCTGATCCCGGAAGGCACCGACCTCTCCACCGTTAAATTCGTGGGCTCGCCGTCGACCGGCTTCGGCTTCGTGAACACCCTCGGCGTCTACTACGGAGCTGCGAACACCGCCGTCACGACGGGCCAGATCGTGAGCATCCCCGCCGATTTCGAGTGGGGACCACTGGTCAGCATCGACAAGGTCCCCCTCGCCTCGCTGCTGTACACCGGCGGCACCTCCGGCGCATGGGAAGCCGGCATCGCCTGTGCCAATACCAACGGAGCACTCTCTGACAACTGGAACACCCCGATCACCTTCACCGCGAGCGCGAGCGATCCCAACGGCTTCACCTGGTCGGCGTCAGGACCGGTGGGGACGCCACCGACCACAACGACAACGACCACTACGGCTCCCACCACCGGATCCACCACCCCGACGAGCACCACGACCGGATCCACCCCGGCCAGCACCGGGTCGAGTCCCACGTCGACGACGGTCGCAGCCGGTGGATCCACGACGGGCGGAACACCATCGGGAGGGACGGGTGGTGACCCGGCAGCCACGTCGACCGGCGCGACCGCATCGGGCGGGCTGGCCTTCACGGGAATTCCCGTCCTCAAGTACATGGGCGCCGGTCTGCTCGGGATCGGCCTGGGGCTGATCCTGCTCGGCTGGGGCTACCGTTGGCGGCCCGCCCGAGCGGCACGGCGATCTCAACGGTGACCATCACCCAGACCGCGCTCGAGCGTGAGCTGCTCCTGGTCCCGGCGCCCGAAAGCGCACTTTCCGACAGGTGGTCGCCCTCCGGCGAGGAAGCGCCTCGACAAGAACAGGAGGAATCCCATGGGTCGGTGGACCCGATCCCGACCACCACCGTTGCCTATCAAGTGCGCAGCGCCCTCATCATGGTGGCCATCCTCACCATCGGTCTGGTGGTGCAGCTGGCATTGGTGAGCACCCTCGTACACCGTTCGGCTCAGATCTCCATGTTCAACCAATTCCGTACCGAGCTGGCCCTGGGCACGGCTCCGCTCGGGGCCAAGGGCAACTCCTTGCCCTTGGGTACTCCCATCGCATTGATCAGCATCCCGTCGATCGGCGTCCAACAGGTGGTCGCCGAGGGCACCACCGGGTTGGTGCTGACCAAGGGACCGGGTCACCTGCGGTCCACGGTCTTCCCCGGCGGAGCCGGGTCCAGCGTCATCCTCGGGCGAGCAGCCGCCTTCGGAGGTCCGTTCGGCCACATCGACCAGCTCCACGATGGGCAGCTGATCACCGTCACCACCCAGGTGGGGAGATCGGTGTTCCGGGTGGTCGGTGTCCGCTATGCCGGCGGCAAGCCGATCAAGGTGGATGCGTCGTCGGCCGTCCTTATCCTGGAGACCGCTTCTGGCGCCAGTTATGTGCCGTCCGGCGTGGTCACGGTCTATGCCGACAAGATCGGCGCACCACTGGCGGCCGACCACCCTGCCGTGCATACGGTGCCAGCCAGCCAACGGCCTCTTGGCACCGACACTGACAACCTGTGGGCGCTGCTCTTGTGGCTCGGAGCCCTGACCGCGGTGTTGGCCGGCGCGGTGTGGACATGGCATCGACGCGGTCATGCACAGGCGTGGATCGTCTTCGGCGCTCCGCTGGCACTCATCTGGTTCTTCGTGGCCGACCAGACCACGCAACTGCTCCCGAATCTCCTCTGATGCCGACAACGACACCGTTTCCAAGGGACTGATCACATGCTGCTCAACGAGACAGACGCTCATCCGTCATCTCTGGATGACCAATTTCAACCCTCCACCCTCGAGGCGCGTGACATCACGGCGTGGTTCGGGGACCACCAGGTGCTCGATCGCGTCTCGCTGATCATGCAATCGCGGCAGGTGACCGCGCTCATCGGTCCTTCAGGGTGCGGAAAGTCCACTTTCCTCCGGATCCTCAACAGGATGCACGAGCTCACGCCGTCTGCAGCAATGGCCGGTGACGTCTTGCTCGACGGATCGGACATCTACGGCGTGGACAAGAAGCTCACCGAGGCGCGCCGACACATCGGCATGGTCTTCCAGAAGCCGAACCCCTTTCCCACCATGTCGATCTACGACAACGTGCTCGCCGGCCTCAAGCTCACCGGGGCCCGCAAGGACCAAAGCGGTAAAGACGAGATCGTGGAGAGCTGTCTGGTGAAGGCCGGGCTGTGGAACGAAGTGGAATCTCGTCTGCGACAGCCCGGAGGAGCACTGTCCGGCGGCCAACAGCAGCGGCTCTGCATCGCCCGCGCGCTGGCCATTCGACCCCGGGTCCTGTTGATGGACGAGCCGTGCTCTGCCCTCGACCCCACCTCGACCCGTCGGATCGAGACCACCATCGAGGAGCTCCGCACCGAGGTCACCATCGTGATCGTCACCCACAACATGCAACAGGCACAGCGAGTATCCGATTACACCGCGTTCTTCCTGGCGGAGCAGGAGTCTCCCGGTTACATCATCGAGCACGGGCCAACGGACGCAATGTTCGATGCGCCACAGGACCCCCGCACCCTCGACTACGTGCACGGTCGCTTCGGCTGACCGCTGTCGGCGATCCCTCTGGGAACCTAGTGATCAGGTAGGTATACTGGTAAGACGGCATGGACCTGACCGGAGATCTGACAATGATCACACCCAGCGATGGCACGTCTGTCCCGGCGTACACCCGGGATTCGGTCGAGGCCTATCTGCGGGCGGCTGATTCGGAGCGGGCCAGGATCGAGCAGGCCATCGCTGAAGCCCGATCCCGTACGCAGCGGGCCTTGGACACAACGCGACGTCTCGACCTGCTCGAGCAAGGGACGGTGTTGGAGGGTGGTTCAGGCGCGACCGAGGCAGCTGATGGCAACCTGATCAGCGCTACTCGGCCACTGGGTGACTCGGACTCGATGGTCGAGGATTCCCGGTTGCTAGGCCGATTCCACTCGGCTCCGGCCAACGGTGGGAGCACGTGGTGGCAGGACGATACGGCTGCGGCGGTTGCTGGTGAGTGACCTCCCGACTCCCGGCAACTCATCGACGATCCCGGGGGACTCGGCGGCCATTCCCGGTGACCTGGTTCGCGAGCTGGTGGCCGACAAGGAGGGGGAAATCACCGCCTTGCTCGGCGAGCTCGAAGTGGCATTGCGGGAGGCCGATGCGGCGGAGAGGATCTTGGCCGGTCATCCCTCGATCTCGCTCCTCGGGGAGCTGCATGACGAAGCGGACGGGGTACGCCCCCGAACCAGGCAAGATCGGCCGAGGACGACGGTGGTCTCGCGGCCTCCCGTCGAGCAGCTCGGTATCGGCAACGCCGCCACGTCTATCTCGAAACTCCCCTCGCACCGTTCTGTGACCGCGGGGCAACAGGAAGACGCCGGAAGGTGGTCGAGGCTGGTGACCTCGCACTTGGTATTGAAGGCCGGGATCGTCGTCACCATCGTCGCCCTCGCATTGTTGAAGTTCGGCTAAGACGAGTCCAGACATGAGATCCGCGGCGACGTCACAAGGACCGGCTTACAGTCGAACCACTTTGCGCTTCGACCAGGTCCGCCAGGCGTGGTATCCGCCCTCGAGGTCGGCGGCGTTCTTGAACCCGAGGTCGACCAATGAGGCGGCGGCGAGACTCGAAGCGTAACCCTCCGAGCAGACGATGACGATCCACTGTCCATGGTCGCGGACCTGAGGGAGGCGGTAGTCGCCATCGGGGTCCAGCCGCCATTCGAGCACATTCCGCTCGACGACGAAGGCTCCGTCTAGGTGGCCTTCGGTCCGACGTTGAGCCTCGCTGCGGATGTCGACGATAAGACCCCCCGCCGCGAAAACTGCATTGATTTCCGCGGGTTGCACTCGGTGGATTCGTTGTCGTGCCCGCAACACCAGTTCGTCAGCTCGGGTTGTCATAGAACCAGCAGTCCTTCGCGGTAGTGCTCGGTGCGGATTCCGACGAGACCGTTCCGATCGCTCCAGTCGAAATAGGTCATCGAGCGGAGGGCAGGCGAGTAGACGTGGACGCTGAGCGCCGGGCCCGGACCGCCGTTGACGAAGTCGTGAACGTATTCCGGGCCGAATACCACATGCTCACCGGTTCCGATCGAGGTTGAGGTGGCCAAACGGGTTCGGTCGTGACCGGTGCGCACGGAGGTCTCGCTCAGGGTTCCGCGGGTGACGACGACCGCGCCGGCGGAGTCGCCGTGGTCATGGAGCTCGATAGCGCCTCCGACGGGCCAGGCGACGACCCATGCCTCGAGTTGCTCGTTGGCGACGATGGTACGCCAGCACCGCTCATACGGGTCGTCCAGGCCGGGAAGCGAATTCGCCGAGTCGGCCAGCCGTTGCGCTGTCGCCAGCAGGTCGCCGGGCCCGAGATCTCGTCTTTTTCGTCGCCGGATGGGCTCCGCGGTCCGCCAGGGGGCGATGGTCATGGCAACTCCGGAGGGTCGGTCGGGGGGCGGAAGGACCAGGTGCCACTGCGCCTCAATCGCCGGATGGCCCGGTGTCGGGCGCGCAGATGGACGACGATTGGCTGCGGTGATTTCAGGTCGTGGCCGAAGACGCCGAGGAAATCAGGGCCCAGCCGGTGGTGAGAATGATCCACATTTGCTATTCTACATAAAACCCATAGACTTAGTCAAGAATCAACCGCCCGCCGGTCACCCGCCTATTGGAAAGGCGAAGCGATGACGCTGCCGGACTTCTTTGTGATCGGTGCGCCGAAGGCGGGCACTACCGCGCTCCATGCGGCATTGGCGGGTCATCCCCAGCTGTACCTCTCGACGATCAAGGAACCGAAGTTTTTCTTGTGCGACGGCCCGCCACCGCGCGAGGGCGGGCCGGGTGACGCGCACAGCTACCGCGAGTGGATCTGGCGCCGCGATGACTATGAGCGGCTGTTCGACGCTGCTCCCGCTGGGACCCTCTGCGGGGAGAGTACTCCGCTCTACCTGGCCGATTTCGAGGCCCATCGACGAATCCGCGAGGCGGTCCCCCGAGCGAGATTGATTGCCGTCCTTCGCGATCCTGTTGACCGCGCCTACTCGAACTGGTCCCATCTATGGGCCGACGGTCTCGAGCCCATCAGCGACTTCGTCGAGGCATGTGCCGAGGAACCCCGCCGGGCCGAAGCCGGTTGGGCTCCATTTTGGAGGTATCTCGAAATTGGTACCTACGGAAAGCAGCTGCGTCATCTCATGACACTCTTCCCTCCCGACCAGGTCCATGTGATCCGCTACAAGTCACTGGTCGATGAGCCGTGTAAGACGCTTGATGCGATCTGCCGGTTCCTCGGCGTCAGCGAGGGGCTGCTCGACGAGGCCCCACCGATGAACCTGGGAGGCTACGTGCGGCCAACCCTCTACACCCGAACCCTCCAGGCCATGTTCCGTGAAGGGGCATCCCTCGGCCAGCACTTCCCTCCACAGCTGTGGCGCAAGGCGAGTCTGCCACTGCAATGGCTCATCCAGCGGACCCCCCAGCACCGTCCAGAGCTCTCCGAGGAGCAAAGGGGGGAACTGGTCGGGTACTACGCCGACGACATCAAGATCGTCGAACAGATCACCGGGTGGGACCTCAGCCAGTGGCTGAGTTATCGCCAAGGTGGAACGTACTCGGTACGCAGGTCGTGGGCCCCGTCGAGGCGCCTCGTCTCGTAATAGAGACGGATGCCCCCATCCGCGAACTCGATGGAAGAGATGTATCGCAAGGACCACTCGGCGTCGGGGCCGGTGCCCATGACTTCACCGTCAGCCTCCAGATGGTCGGGTCGGTCGCCGATGGCGATCCCGGTGCGCTCCTCGGCGTTCTCCTCCTTGCTGGCCCGTCCGTCGTAGTAGGCCAGCCACCTTCCTCCGCGATGGAGGACGTCGGCAATTCGTGCTCCCCGTTGGTCCCAGCGCCCATCGATACCGGCGAGAGCCGTTCTGCCGAGATCCCACTGCAAACCATCTCGACTGGTGCCGTACGTCGTGGTCATGCGGTCGGTGGCGTCGGGTTGGTCGAGCGGGTGGCAGCACAGCCACATGTGCCAGTGCCCGTCGATCACCTTTACAACGGGATCCTTTACGGCCAAGGAGGCTGGATCCCCGGTGAGAACTGTACGGGCTGAATCGGCGGCGAAGTTCGCCGGTTCATCTGCGTCTACGGCGTCGACTCTCCAGTGGTCACTGTCCGGTGTTGCGCAACTCACATAGATTCGCCAGGTACCGTCGGGAAGAGCAACCAGCGCGGGCCGTTCCAAGGAGTCGCATTCGAACTCTGCGCGTTCGAGAACAGTGACAGTCTCGAAGGAGATGCCGTCGTCCGAGCGAGCGATCACGTTCGCGTAACCCCTGCCGGCACCGCGGGGACGTCGTAGCCGGTAAGCGAGCCAGTAGGTCCCGCCCTCGGCGAGGACTGCGCTGGGACCTCCCGCCCAGTAGCCCGGACCCTCTCCCGGGGCGGCGACTACGAGCTCAGCGTTATCCGGTGACGGAACCGGAAGTCCTTCGGCCGTGTCAGCCATTCCTCTGAAACTCCCCGCTCGTGGCAGTCCACCACTGCGAGGAGGACACCGGACGCTCCCACTGTATCCGCGGCTCCTAACCTGTACCGACGGAGGCGAAGGTCGGCGCGCCGGCTTCGAGAGGGACCCGGGCTGCTCGGCTTGTGAAACTGATGGCGTGATACCACCCACACAGCATGGTGAGGTCGAGGAGCTGGGCCTCATCGAATTCCTCCGCTAGCGCGGTCCACAGCTCGTCGCCGATGTCCCCCGAATCGTGGAGACTGTCGACGAGGCGGATCAAGAGCCGGTCTCGTTCGGAGTCCCAGCACGAGTCGTTGCTCTGTCCCCGGGTTAGGGACGCCACTTGAGCCGGGTCGAGTGACGCCCGTTCGGCGAAGAATGCGACGTGGACTCCCCACTCGTACTCACATCCGCAGCGGGCACAAGTGCGGTCGATGATGATTTCGCGTTCACGCATACCGATCGAGAGCTGCCTGCCCAACTCGTATCGTCCCCACGGCTCCATCGCCCTCGCCATCGCCAGGTTCTTGGTGAACGTCCGGAACAAGGCGATGGGCTCCACCCCTGAGGGCATCATCGCCCGTAGCTGGGCGTCCACCTCAGCCTCGTAGGGGGGTTCGAGAGGGCTGATGCGAGCTGACACGACGTACCTCCTCCGGGTTGTTTCTGAATCAGAGACGTCCCTCCCGAGTACGCTAGCGTTTCGGATTCCGAACAGCAAGGAGATTGGGGTGGTGGGAACGCCGGTACCGGGCCGTAGGGTGAGGGGGTCCACCACTGGCCGCCCACTCATGGCCGCACTCGACCTGTTGGGCCGCAGGTGGGCCCTGCGACTGTTGTGGGAGCTTCGGGACGGTCCGCTCGGCGCCAGAGCCCTTCGAACCAGCTGTGATGAGATGTCCTCCAGCGTGCTCTACGAGAGACTCCGAGAACTCCTCGCGGCCGGCCTCATCCAGCAGTCCGAGGGACAAGAGTACGAGTTGACCAAGATCGGCCGAGCGCTGGGTGAGGCGATCGAGCCACTTGGCGCCTGGGCCGATCGCTGGTCGAAGTCCCGTCGCCCATGATGACGGATTAGTTAGTTGACACTTACGTAAGCCATTGCTAATATTATCGCTGTGGACACCGCATTCAGGGCGTTGGCCGAACCCCGGCGCCGGGAGATCCTCAAATTGGTGTGGTCCGAGGAGCTCCCGGCAACCCAGATCGCCGCCCGATTTGACGATGTCACCCGGTCGGCCGTCTCCCAACACCTCGGTGTCCTCCGCGAGGCCGAACTGATCATCGAACGCCGCGACGGAACCCGTCGCCTCTATCGGGCCAATCACGCTCAGATGGACCGTCTTCGCGAGTTCCTCGACGAGTACTGGACCAGCAGTTTGCAACGTCTGCAGCACCTGGCCGAATCGGCCGAACGAGAGAAAGGAACTACCGATGGCTGAACTCACTCGCGAGGTCGTCATGGACGCCAGTCCCAAGACGATCTTTCCCTTCCTCACCGATCCGGCCCAGCACATCCTGTGGATGGGTACCGAGGCCGAACTCGATCCGCGGGCCGGCGGCACCTACCGGGTGCTCGTGCAGGGGAAGCACCCCGGGGTGGGCGAATTCGTGGAGGTCGTTCCCGACCGCAAGGTGGTGTTCACCTTCGGATGGGACGAGCCCGACCATCCGATACCCGCCGGCTCGACCGAGGTCGAGATCACCCTGATCCCCGACGGCGGTAAGACCAGGGTGCGTTTCGTGCACCGAGGTCTGCCCGACGACGCGGTGGCCGACCACACGCACGGCTGGGACCACTACCTCGACCGGCTGGCGGTGGTCTCCGCCGGTGGAGATGCCGGACCGGACACGTCGACCGACGATGGGTCCGCCCGGAATGACGAGCAAGGTGAACACCGCACCATGAAGACACCCCCGATCGTGTCAGCCCAGGAGTGGGAGGCGGAACGCCAACGACTGCTGGTGAAGGAGAAGGAATTGACCCGCGCCCGCGACGCGGTGGTCGCCGAGCGTCGGCGGATGCCGTGGCTGGCCGTGGAAAAGGAATACGAGTTCGACGGACCCAAGGGCAGGGCCAGCCTGTTCGACTTGTTCGAGGGCCGTCGTCAGCTGATCGTCTACCGAGCCTTCTTCGAGCCCGGCGTATTCGGCTGGCCCGACCATGCCTGCCCGGGCTGCTCCCTCGTAGCCGACCAGGTCGCCCACGTCGCCCATCTGAACGCCCGCGACACCACGCTCGCGTTCGCCTCGCGGGCCCCGCAGCCGGAGATCGAGCGGGTGAAGACGCTGATGGGCTGGGAGTTCCCCTGGTACACCATGACCGACGGGTTCGATGCCGACTTCGGCGTGGACGAGTGGCACGGGACGAACGCCTTCATCCGCGACGGCGACAGCGTGTTCCGGACCTACTTCGTCAACAACCGCGGCGACGAGGCAATGGGAAGCACCTGGAGTTACCTCGATCTCACCGCGCTCGGACGCCAAGAGGACTGGGAGGACTCGCCCGATGGCTACCCCCAGACCCCACCGTACGGGTGGTGGAGGTGGCACGACGTGTACGGCGACACCGAGCTGCCCTAGAGGCACGCGACCTCGATAAAAGGTGACCCGGACGGGTTACCGAACCGCCGTCCCAGCAATAGCGCGGGTCTGGCCATTTTCTTCACCCCGGCCGCGTTGTCGCCACGGCAGCATTCCATGTGTCGGCGGTTGGTGGTTGCACGCTGACCGTTGCCACCATTCGCATCGAGCGGGGTTCATATTGACATCCAGAAAACCGTCCTGTAGCTTTCTAATCGGGTAAATCACTAGGTTTAGTCAGGTATGGGTAGGAACCTCCACAAGGTCGACCGTCCTGGCGCCGAACAAGGAGCACCTGACTGGCTCGGAACGCACCTGTGGCTCCGCCACCACCGGCGAAAGCTGATCCTTGACACTGGTCTCGCCGTTCAGCCCGGACGCACGTTCAACCGCCCTCTCCAAGAAGGAACGAACCAGATGAGGATCCAACCCAGCCAGCGCCACGGCAAGGCGAAACCCCGGCGGTCGCCGCGGATAGTGCTGACCGCGGTCCTGTTGATCGCGGGCCTGATTGCCACCGCGCTGACCATCACACCGATTGTGCCGGCCGGCGCGGCGACGCTCAATGGCATCGCCACCATCGTGAACCCCGCGACGGAGGCCATTCTCAGCTCCGGCGGATCCACCACCCCGTTCACCGTAAACCTCCCGGCCAACGCCGCATGTTCGGGTGATACGGCAAGCGATGGCTATCACGTCTACAGCTATCTGGTGCCGATGGGCACCGCGGTGACGTCGGTGACGTTCATCAATGAGCCGTCCACCGGATACGGCCTGGTGAACAACGTCGGCAGCTACTACGGCGCGGCCAACACCGCCATCGGCACCGGCCAGATCGTGAGCATCCCCACGAACTTCGAGTGGGGTCCTCTGGTGTCCCGGGATGGGGTTGCTTTGTCTTCGCTGCTTTATACCTCCGATACCAGCGGCATCTGGGAGGGCGGCTTGGTGTGCGCCAACTCGTCGGGTGTGGTGACCGACAACTGGAACACCGAGATCACCTTCACCGCCAGCGGCTCTGATCCCAATGGGTTCGCCTGGTCGGCGGTCCCCGGTCCGAGCGGCAGCGAACCCGCCGCCATCACCTCGGCCAGCGCCACCACCTTCCCCGAGGGATCAGCGGACACCTTCACGGTGACCGACACCGGTACTCCGGCGCCGACGCTCAGCGAGTCGGGCGCGCTGCCCACCGGGGTCACCTTCACCGCGGCCACCGGGGTGCTGGCGGGCACGCCCACCCAGACCGGCGTCTTCCCGATCACCTTCACCGCCACCAATGGCATCGACAACCCGGCGACCCAGCACTTCACCCTCTCCGTCTTCGACGACCCCGGGGTCTACGTCCCGTTGACCCCGACACGGATCTGTGACACCCGGGCCAACAACCCGTCCCATCTGAGTGGAGCCGCCGCCCAGTGCTCCAACGGGACGACAGGGAGGACCCTGGCCGCCGGGGGGACCCTGACCTTCGACGTGGCCGGTGACTTCTCGGTACCCGCTTCCAATGTGACCGCGGTGGTGCTGTCGGTGGCCACCGCCAACTCGAAGGGCCCCGGGCACTTCACCCTGTTCCCGGCCGGGGCGACCCAGCCGACCGCCGCCAACCTCAACTACGCCACCGGCCAGGTGGTGCCCAACCTGGTCGAGGTGGGAGTGGGTGCCGGAGGGGCGGTCTCTCTGTACTCGTCGGCCGCCTCGGACGCCATCGTCGACCTCGAGGGCTACGTGACCACCACCCCCCAGTCCGGGGCCGGTCTCTACAACGCCCTAACCCCGGCCCGGATCTGTGACACCCGGGGCTCCAATCCCTCCGGACTCAGTGGTGGTGCCACCCAGTGCAACACCAATACCGCCCACGGCAGCCCGGACAACCTGATCGGGCCCAACAACCCGTTGACCATCAATGTGGAGGGCAACGGGGGAGTCCCGGCATCCGGGGTCTCGGCGGTGGTTCTGAACGTGGCCGTGGCCAAGGCGGGTGCTGCGGGATTTGTGACCGTCTATCCGGCCGGTGACGCCCGACCGGGTGCCTCCAACGTCAACTACACCGCCGGTGTGGCGGTGGGCAACCGGGTGATCGTGCCGGTCTCACCCTCGGGCCAGGTGACCCTGTACGCCACTGCGGCCACCGACATCATCGTCGACGTCTCGGGCTGGTTCACCGCGTCGGGGGGGACGACCGGGGCCGAGTTCACCCCCGAGGTGGACCCGGTACGGATCTGTGACACCCGGGGGTCCAACCCCTCGGGGCTGGTTGCCCCCTATACCCAGTGCAACACCAACACCGCCCATCCGAGCCCGGACAACCCCCTGGTGGCCGGGACCTCCGATCTGATCCAGGCCACCGGCCTGGCCAACGTGCCCACCGGGGCCACCGCCGCCGTCTTGAACCTGGCCGACGTCAACCCCAGTGCGGGATCCAACCTCACCGTCTATCCCTCCGGTGTCCCGCCGACCACCTCGGACGTCAACCCGCCCACCGGCGGAGTGGCCTCCAACCTGGTGGTGGCCACCCTCACCGGATCGGGCTCCTTCGAGGTGGCCAACCGGGGATCTGGCCACACCGACATCGTCATCGACGTGGCCGGTTGGTACACGACGCCGGCTTGAGTTGGGGAGCCCGTTCGAGAGATCCACAGTGCACCCGGTCGTCCACATGGTCCCTTACATCGGAGCCCGGCAGGCGACTCCGTGCCTAGTGACCTATTGACCGGGTTCTGATTCATCCAACCATGCATTGCGTCACGGGTCGATGCGGTCACCGGCGTGCTGCTGCAGGGCATGGATGCCGAGGTGTTCGCTACGCGGGCCGGGGCGTCTCCCAACTCGGCTGGCCACGGGAGGTCGACCGGGAGGTGGGCGGACGTTAGGGTTTCCGGCGTGGAGATCTTCAAGGAGTTCACATTCGAGGCCGCTCACCGGTTGCCCAACGTTGCACCCGACCACAAGTGCTTTCGTCTGCATGGCCATTCATTTCGGATCTCCGTCCATCTGACCGGTCAGTTGGGCGAAGAAAGCGGCTGGGTTCGCGACTTTCGCGACATCAGCTGCGCGGTGGTGCCATTGCTCGACGTACTCGATCACTACTACCTGAATGAAATCGACGGTCTCGAGAATCCCACCAGTGAAGTCCTCGCTTGCTGGATCTGGCAGCGGCTGTGCGTTGAGCTGCCCGAGCTCTCCCAGGTGGTTGTTCGCGAGACGTGCAATTCGGGTTGCGTCTATCGGGGCGAACAGTAGGCACGGTGGCTATCGATGGCGCTGTCGCCGTCTTGGCGAGCGGCGGTGTCGATAGTGCGGTCCTGGTTGCTCATCTGGTGAGCCAAGGGCGCGAAGTGACGCCCATCTACGTACGTTTCGGTCTCGCCTGGGAGGACACCGAGGTCCGCCATCTCGAGCGGTTCCTCGCTTCGCTGACCGCTACGCCTGCCAATCCCCTCATCGTGCTCGATCTTCCGGTCGCCGACGTCTACGGAACGCACTGGAGCGTGACCGGAGAGGGTGTTCCTGACCACAGCTCACCCGACGAGGCCGTTTACCTGCCTGGACGTAACCTCCTGCTGCTGGCCAAGTCCAGCGTTTGGTGCGCGCTGAACGGAGTTCCGACCATCGCGCTCGGCACCCTGGCCGCCAATCCTTTTGCCGACGCCGACCGCGAGTTCTTCGATGGTCTCTCCGCGGTGATCGGTCGGGCGCTCGCCTTCCCGCTCGAGGTGGCAACACCCTTCGCGGGTCGCAAGAAACGCGAGGTCATCGACCTGGGTCGAGATTTCGCACTTGACCTTACGTTCTCTTGCATCGCGCCGAACTCAGATCGTCACTGTGGGCGTTGTAACAAGTGCGCCGAGCGCCAGCTCGCGTTCAGCGAATTGGGCATTACCGACACCACCTTGTACGCCACGCTATGAGCGTCGTGCGTCGGCGGTTCATCGCCCCGGTGTCGTTCGGACTCGGAGACCTGGTCGTCTCCCTCCCCGTGGTGCAGGCGGCGGTGAACGCCGATCGGTGCTCGGACGGAGAGACCTGGTTGGTGACCCGCTCACAAAGCCAGGCGGCCCTGGCCGAACGGGTGAGCGGTCTGGCGGGGACGGTCGCCGAGGGTGATGCGGCGATCAACCCGGAAACGTACATCGACCTGCGGGATCACCCACTGCAGCGTGATCACTGGTGGGGGACTCCCGAGTTTGTCGCCGCCTACGGTCACTGTTCGATCAACGAGATCATCGCCCAGATCGGGGCCGACTTCGGAGTGGTGGGGGACTTTTCGGAGCCCTTCGCCCTCGAGGCCCAGGCCCGACCCGACGCCGAAGGTCTGGTCCTGTTCGTCGCCGACACCGATGGCGCGGCCAAGCGATGGGCACCTGAGCGCTGGGTGGGGCTGGCCAACGGCGCTCGGGCGACGAGGGTCTCGATGTCGCCGTGGTCACCCGGGACGACGATGGCAACGCCCTGGTCGATTGCGGGCTGGCCGGTGTGGTCGCAGCGACTCCTGGTGAGGCAGTCGACCTGCTTCAGTGCGTGCCGAGCCGTAGTCGGGGTCGACACAGGCCTTACCCACATCGCAGCCCAGCAGCGGACGCCCGACCATCACCCTTTCCCGGAAGCCGGCCGTCTACTTCAGGGACTGGGATCACACCCGTCTGGTCACTGGATCTGCATGCGATCCGCTGTGCCAACGTGCAGAGAGGGCGTATGCCTACAACCGGCGAGTCGACCTGACCGGGGAACACCCGGTGCCGCGTGCGTGTCCAGCCGAAGCCCGCTGCCTGGATGCAATCGAACCCGTTTCGGTGTTGAGGGCGCTCGGCGAGCTCTGTTGATGGATTCGCTTCCCGTAAGCCGGGTTGTCAATTCTCAACCGGCCGGCATCGGACGACTGGTCGCCTTCGGGAGCCAGTGTGCGTGGAACAACCTTGGCCGCAACGTCGTGTTCGCCGACACCTCGCTGCGCCCGTTGGCCATCTTCGGGGAGACCCTGTTCCCGGAGGACGACGAGGCGTCCCAGTTCGATCTGGACATCCATGCCATCGTGGCGCTGGGCGGCACCGGCACAGATCGCCGTCTTGAACCATCTGGGATCGGTCCGGATCTTCGAGCCACCGTCGTCGGTCCGGGCCGGGACCGGTCGAGCCTGATCCTCACCGCCGCTCGTCGGCTCGACTTTGTCGACGATGTCGAAAGAGTCGTCGGCCTCGGCGATCGCTTGGTGACGTCTCGGCCTCGGGGCCAACGCCTGGGCGGCGTGTTGGTGACCGAGCCCGTTCCTCCCGCTCGCCGGTACCTCGATGCCGTCAGCGCACACGAGTCCTTCGGCTTCGTCACCGCGCTGGCGGGGGGATCGACCCCGAACGGCACCGGCTGGGTCGCCATGGGCGGTGAGGGGAGGGTTCGGCTCATCGAGGCCGAGTCCGGTCGCCTCGGCGCTGGTCGGTGGGAGACCGCTGTCCCTTTCATGCCCGCAGCACTGGTGGCCTCCGGGTCCTCTCTGTGGGCCGCGGGCAGTGCGGTGGGCGGCGCCGGCGTCGATGACTACGACTGGGAGCAATTGGGAGGAGGGGGCCTCGCCCAACTCGACCTCGCCACTGGCGTCGTCATGTCGTCCGCCCGTTTCGGCCACGATCTGGCGTGGGGGAGTGGCGGCGTGCCACTGGTCGTGGTCGACGACGTTCCCTGTGGTGTGGGGCGCCGTGGCGAGTTGTATGGGTTGGCCCCCGGTGCCGGGGTGACCGCCCAGCTCACCAGCGAACTGGCCCCGGACCCGCTCGGCATCGCTCACGCTGCCGTGGTGAGCGACCAGTTGGTCATCGGCTTCAATCGTGGTGGCTATCGGCTCCACGCCATTCCGGTGTCCACCGTCACCCAACTCGTTCGGGATCTTCCGGTCCGTAGAGCTTGAGGCTCTCGTAGGTGATGAAACGGCGGCGGCCTTCGGCGAGGTCGTCGAGCAGCGTGGCGATCGCCTCCTCGAGGGCGTTGACCTGGCTCCGCAGTCGGGGAATCCGTTCTTTGTAGAGCTCTGGCATCAACAGCTCCCAACGTCGCCCTGGCCTCGGTCGAGGTGAGGCGGATCATCAGCACCGACAACCGATCCACTGCCATGCCCGGGCTCTCCGTGACCAGCGGCGCTTCCGCACAGCCATTGATGGCGAGTGAGATTCCCCGATCGATCACCTCGATGAGCCGGTGGCGGGCGGTGTTCAGCCGGTCGATGTCTCGTTTGGCGGCCGCCACCATGGCGTCGTCCGCCATGTCCCGGCGTGCGTCGTCCTCGCGGTCCCACTGCTCGGCGTTGCTCCGGTGAAGGGCGAGGATGGCGTCCATGATCTCGGTCGGCTCTTTGTCACCGCCCGGGCCGGTGGTTGGCACCGGTGGCTGCTTCATGGCGTCGAGAATCATCGCCGCGGTGGGGAGGCCGGAGAGCTTCAAGTGCGGGATTCCAGATGACGGAGTATGGAGCGCGCCGCGAGCGCACCCTGGCCGACTGCCGTTGCGATGCGTTCGTACGCGCCGTCAACCACATCTCCGGCGGCAAATGTTCGGGGGTGCGAGGTATGGAGGTCGGCGTCGACAGCGATTCCACCGCCGATGCCTAGTTCCAGTTGGTCGCGCACCAGATCGACGCACTGCTCGCGTCCGAGCTTGAGAACGATGCCGCCGACCTCCAGCCTCTTGTGTTCGCCGGTGGCCACGGCTGAAACCTCGGCTCCTTCGAGGAACTTCGATCCGATCACCTTGTCGAGTGTCCAGCCGGCCAACTCGGTGATGCCATCTTCGGACCGCACCCGATCGATGAGGTCTGTTCTCGCCTTGAGGGGTGCGCGGTGGACGAGGGTCACCGGTGAGCCCGCCACAGCCAGGGTCAGGGCGTCGAGTACCGCGCTGTCGCCACCGCCGACGACCGCCACCGGGAGGCCGGCGAAGCGGTCCATGTGCGGCTCGACCAGGTAGGTCACCGCTCCTCCGACCGACCCCTCGGGCAGGTTCTCGAGCTCGCGTCGGCGAGATCCGGTGGTCACCAGCAAACTCCGGGCCCGGTAGAGGTCGGTGCCCACGTTGACCAGGCCAGCGTCAAGATCCAGCCCAGTCACCAACCGATCGAGCACCAGGCGATCACCGAGCACCGAACAATGGTCAGCAAGAGCATCGACGAGCGCTTCGTTCCCGTCCGGCGCCGGCGCCACATTGCGAACGGTATGGGGAATCTGGTCGATTTGGCCGCCGACCTTGTGCCTGGCCTCGAGTACGACGACGTCGAGCTGGATGTCGAAACACTCGATTGCCGCACTAACGCCCGCTGCACCGGCACCGATCACCAGCACATCGTGAAGCGTCTCGCCGGCCACGGCCCCATAGTACGACTTCGACTTGGATCAACAGGACGCTGAGCAGTTGGCGTTGAGGACGTCGGAGAAGGACATCATCGAGTAGTACAAAGCCTGCCCATTGTCGTTTCGCCGCCCGCCCGACTCAATCGGCGCAGTTGGCGCATGTACCAAGCAGATCCAG
The DNA here is from genome assembly GCA_963734395.1 of uncultured Acidimicrobiaceae bacterium. GTDB lineage: Bacteria > Actinomycetota > Acidimicrobiia > Acidimicrobiales > RAAP-2 > Bog-756. The sequence goes on from CAVTGY010000007.1 coordinate 943,842, forward strand.
ACGGTGGGTCTGGGCTCGGAAACCCGCGCCGGAGGTGAGCTCGCCGATGACGTCGGCGAGCCCTTTTTCTACCCGCTTGGGCGCCTCGAAGTCCTCCACTCCACCGCAACTCATGCAGACCAGGTGGTGATGGTGATGCCCGGTGAACTCTTCGGCCAACTCAAACCGGGCGTAGTCGTCGCTGCCCAGTACCCGGTGCACCACCCCGGCCTGTTCAAGGAGAGCGAGGTTCCGGTACGTGGTGCTTGGCGGCAGGTGCTCTTCGGCGGCGACCAACTCGGGTGCCGTGACCGGGTGATCTGCCCGGGCCAGCGCGTCGACCAGAATCCGCCGGCCCGAAGTGAAACGCTGGCCCACTCGTCTGAGCCTGGCGGAAACCAGCGATTCAAGGTCGTCAACCACGGTGGCAGTATATCGGCCGTCTCTTGTTGGGAATCGTTCTCGTTCTAAGTTATTGCGGGCGGCTCTGGCATCGGCGGCTCATCTATTTGGCAGCGATCAGCGCATCGATCCGCCGGTTGAGAGCCGCTTGGTCGGTGACGTGGACGTAGAGGTCGTGAGGTCGTTTGGGATCAGCACGCCACGACAGTCCGCCCTGCGCGTTCACATAGGCGGCACCGCCCTGTCCCAGTTCGGAGAACATTCCTTGTTTGCCGAGGACCGCGTAGAGCAGAGTAGGGCCGTCCCAGTCACCGTCTCCCGGCGGTCCACATCCGAACTCCGCTTCGTACACAATTCGCATGGGGTTGTTGGGCGCCACCGTGGTGCAGAGCGCACCGCCGACCTTGGTCTGGATTCCGGTGAAGCCGTCCACCCAGGCGATCGGCGTGGGCCAATCGGTACCGTCGACCACCTCTCTCGCCGATGCCGGGTCGAGCTGCTGGTTGGTCACGGCGGGTGCGCCGTTGGGGAACAGGCCATCCTCGATCACCAATCGTTTGACCTTCGCCCCGACAAGGGCACGCCCACTGAGCGAGCTGTAGTGATCGGGCTTGGAGCGAAGCAATCCTGCCAGGTTGGTGTAGGCGCCAATGGCGACGATGGTTACGGTGTGGTTGGGCTGGCTCGCCAGCAAGCGGCGGTAGAGAGGGACTGCGCCAGGGACGTTGTCGCTCGAATGGACCGCATGCGGAAGCTTGCTGATCAGGACGTCGGTATACCCATGGGGCGCCGTATTGGCATCACTGTGCGCCACGGCGCCCAATGGAATATGAGGATGTCCATAGGCAGTGTCGATTGCGTCGATGGCGGCGACCGCCACCGGGTTACGGATGTCAGACATGATCCCCAGTATCCGATCCTGGCCGCGTTGCTGCATAACGTTGGCCATACCGATGGCAGTCGCATCATCCCACCAGCGGGACAGGTCCGAGTCGATGATGATGCGCGGCGCAGCGGTGCCCGCGCTTCCGTTCTGAGAGGCGACGGCGACGGGAGCGGAACCGGAAAGAGTGGCAGTGCCGGCGGTTGCAATGACCCCAATCACAACCGCGGTCATCGATAACGCCCGACGCCCGATCAATGGCATCATCCCCCAAACTGTTCTGGCTTCCAAGGCGATACTAGGTTGCCCGCCACCTCAGCACTGGACTGAGGGTCGGCCGCGTACTCGCCCAGGGATCGGTTGGGAATCCGCCGACCGCTCGACGACGCCTGCCCGGGCGGCGCGACGTCGTCGAGCAATGGTGGACGTCGGCTAGCCGCTGGAGTTGGTCGCCGCTCCTTGTATCGGGGCTCCCTGCGGGGGCCCGCTCTGACCCGGCGGACCACCCGGACCTTGACCTGCGGGGGGAGTCGGCAGCGAGGCCACGATGTGGACGGCAGTGGCCACCAGAGGTCCGCTCGGCTTCAGACCCTGAGCGGGCGTCGTCGTCGGACGAGCCGGTTGGATCACCACGAATTCACCAGCGGTCACATCGGACGCAGCAGCCGACTTGCCGTCCTTGGTGTACGTGGTGGACGCCGTCAGTTCGACGGTGTGACTGGTCCCCCTCGGATCGGTGATGGTCAGTGCGGTCGATGTGACCGCAGAGACCGTGCCGAGCGGCGGGGGAGGTCCACTGCGTCCCCCACCTGGCTGCTGACTGCCGGCGTGCCGGCTCGGGGGCTGTGACGAGGTGGTGGTTGCTCCTGCCAACGCGGTTCCACCGACCGCGAGCGCAGCGGCCATTACGCTCGCCCCTCCTGCTTTCAACAACCTGTTGTTTCTGCGGCTGGTATCCATGATCGTGCTCTCTCTGTCTTGCCGGGTCTTACCCGACAGGACAGAGCCTGGTGGTGAAACCTGTGAGCCACCCATTGGTTCGATCAGCGCCCGGATGGGATCGCGTAGTTGACGGAAGCCTCTTCGGGGTTACTTGGGGAGCCGGTTACCGGGCGCCAACTCGAAGGCGGCGAAGTCGAACGGTGGCGCGACCGTACATCCAACAAGTGACCATGCTCCGAGACTCTCAGCACACTGCCATGCGCCGGCAGGGACGACCGCCTGCGGTTGCTCACCGCTGCTGAGATCATTCCCCAGCCGGATCGTTCGCACTGCCTGGCCCGGACCCTGGTCGCGGATGCGGAGATCGAGCGGGGTACCGGCGTAAAAGTGCCAGATCTCAACCCGCTGGTGAACACGGTGCCAGGCAGATATCTCGCCGTCCCGCAGTAGGAAATAGATAGCGGATCCTGCCGGGTCCGCCCACGTCTCTCGGTAGTACCCACCTTCGGGGTGGGCGGTGAGATCGAGTGTGGCGATCACTGCGTCCGCGTCCATGTCCCCGAGTATTGCGGCTCGGACGGGTTGGCGATCGCCGAGGAACATGGTTCGAGACGGCAACGCCGTTGGTCAGGTGCCCCGATCAGTGCCCGCAGCAGGCTGTCCGTGCCGGCCGACTCCGCCGGCGAAACGAGCCGCACCCTCCAGGGCTTCGCCGGAGGCGATGCTGTCTCGTCCTCGCCAGACCTCGTTGCGCATAGCCGCGGCGTCGTCGAGGTCCCATTGTTCGATGGCGGACAGCCGGTCATTGCGTAGACAACGCTGGGGTAGGACGGCCAGGTCGTGAGCGAGGTTGGTGGCTGCCGCCAGCGCCTGTCCCGATGGCACCACCCGATTGGCCAGTCCGATTCGCTCGGCTTCGACCCCGTCGATCCCTCGTCCGGTGAGGATGAGATCCATGGCACGGCTGTGGCCGATGAGGCGGGGAAGCCTCACCGTTCCCAAGTCGACGAGGGGAACTCCCCAGCGCCGGCAGTACACGCCGAGAACCGCGTCGGCGGCGACGACACGGAGGTCGCACCACACGGCCAGCTCGAGTCCTCCGGCGACCGCCGGGCCCTCGATAGCGGCGATCGTGGGCTTGTTCAGCCGCAGCCTGGTCGGGCCCATCGGTCCCGGCCCTCCGGTCCTTACCGGCTTGGTTTCGCCGGCGGCAAGTGCCTGGAGGTCGGCGCCCGCGCAGAACGCCCCGCCCACTCCGGTAAGTACCGTGACCTTCACCGAATCGTCGGCGTCAGCCGCCACAAAGGCATCGTGCAGTTCTGCGGCAGTGGCCACGTCGACGGCATTGCGACGATGGGGTCGATTGATGGCGACAATTCGCACCCCGTCGTCATCGGTCAGTTGGATTGACGTCATCAATGTCTTTCGGCTGGGAGTGTGCAGGCCGCGCCGGCAACCGCTGGGGCGAACCGACAGCCTACCGCCCGATGCCGACGCACTTCGCTGTGCCTTCTCACCAAGCGAGGGATCGGAACGCGCACCGCCATCCCGATCGATCTCACCGGGTCGGTGCCGTTGAGCCCAAGATGCCCGGGCAGCATTTGCTACCATCGTGCCGTAATCATCCAGAGGACCCGAGGGACCTGGCCCAACGACGGTCCGGCAACCGGCTTCGGCGCGGTGCCAATGCCAGGATCGATGAGGAGTTCTCATGGTCCCGCCGCTCGACCGTCGTGTTCTCAGTGGATCGCTGGTGCGTTTGGAGCCGCTGTCCATGCGCCGAGCAGCGGACCTGGCCATTGCCGCGGACGAGGATCGCAGCACCTACGGGTTCACCTACGTGCCTCGCCGAGACCAGATCGAGAATTACATCGCCACGCTTCTGGCCAGGTCCGATGCGGAGGAGTTTTTTCCCTTCGCCCAAGTCCGGCAGGGCGATGATCGAGCCATCGGCTGCACGTCGTTCGGTCACCTCCGTCGCTGGCCCGGAATGTCGGGACTCTCTGCTGTCGAGATCGGCTGGACCTGGCTTTCGGCCTCTGCCCAGGGGACCGGGATCAACAAGGAATCCAAGCTCCTGCTCCTGACCCAAGCATTCGAGGGTTGGGGTGCCGACAGGGTTGACATCAAGACCGATGCCCGAAACCAGAGAAGCAGGCAGGCCATCACGGGTATCGGCGCCGGCTTCGAGGGCGTGCTCCGAAATTGGTCACCCTCACACGCACCGGGTGAGGAGGGGCAGCTACGCGACTCTGCGATGTTCTCCATCGTCGCCGCAGAGTGGCCCTCCGCCAAATCGAAACTGCTCCGACGGATAGGCCAGATCGGGAACACTGACCCACTCTGACCGCGCTTCTGTTGGCAAGGCAGTTCCCTGAGGCTTGCACCGACAGCCGGACGGGCGCATACTGAGGGGAATGGCATTCCCCTCAGTGGCAACCGAGGTTACTCCGGATTGGCAGGAGCGAGCGTTGCACCGTTCGTTGGACCGGGTCCGGGGCCAGTCCCTCGATCGCATGACGCTGATGGTTGCCGCCGCCCGCGATCTGGCCAATGAGACCGGTGGTGCTGCATTCACGGTGGTACAGGTGGCCCAGCGAGCAGGGTTCTCGCTCAAGGTCTTCTACCGGTACTTCGCCAGCAAGGACGAGTTGCTCCTGGCCTTGATCGAAGAGGACAGCCGGATGGGGGCCGACCTACTGGTCGAGCAACTGGTCGGACTCTCAAACCCTGTCGAGCGTCTTCGGTCCCTTGTCGAGGGTCTGTTCGGCCTTCTGACCCATCCCGGGGCCGTGGGCTACGCCGGTGTCCTGGTCCGGGAGTACCGCCGCCTCTCCGAGTCGAAACCCGACGAACTACGGGTGGCCCTGGCGCCCATCGTCGGCCTGTTCGTTGACCAGCTTGCTGCTGCGGTGGATGCGGGGCTGGCCCGGGTTGACGATGCGCCCCGGGCCGCCGAGACCGTCTTTGTCGTGTTGCTCAACGGAATCAACGACGTCACCGCCGGCCGTGCCGAGCCCGAGGAGCTCGCCAGGTGGCTGTGGCAGTTCTGTTGGTCCGGGTTGGGCGGGACTACGAGAATGGAACACGTGAACAACCGAGAAGGAGAGAAATCGTGACCGATGTTGCTCAGACCATTGGGGAGGATTCGGACCCCGGCGTGTTGTTCGAAGCCGGTGTTGCCGACCACCCGAACGACACATACCGTGCCCTCCGCCAGCAGTGCCCGGTCGCCCGGTCGACATCGGAAGACCTTCCAAGCGTCTATCTGTTCGACTACGAGTCGGTCACTTGGGCCCTGCACCATCCCGAGGTGTTCTCCTCTTCGGGCGACGCGTTGTCCATAGGCCAGGAACAACCGTTGATCCCCGCTGCAGATCGACCCTCCCCTGCACACGAAGTACCGTCGCCTGCTCAGCCCCGCCTTCGCCCCCAAGGCGATCGACCAGCTCGAGCCGGTGGTGCGCCCGTTGGTCAACGAGTTGCTCGACGAGTTCGCCGATGCGGGCAGCTTGTGATTTCCATCTGCAGTTCGCCACCCCGCTCCCGTCGACCATCTTCCTCCGTCTGATGGGTATGCCACCCGATGACCTCCCAATGTTCCTTCAGTGGCGCGACGACACCGTCCGACCTGCAGTGGAACCGGGCGACTTCGAGGGGGCTGCCGTCATTCGATCAGCCGCTGCCAAGGCGATCAGCGTCTACTTCCGGGAGGTCATCGACGCAGCCCGCGACAAACCCGGCGTCGGCCTGATCAACGAGCTGGTCCACGCCGAGTTCGAGGGTCGTCCACTCAACATCGATGAGCTTCTCGGCATCTGCCACCTCATGTTGCTCGGAGGGCTCGACACGGTTACCGCCACCCTCGATTGCATGGTTGTCTACCTCGCTCGACATCCTGAGCGTCGACGCCAACTCTCCCAGAACCCCTGCACTCATTCCGGCCGCCATCGAGGAACTTCTTCGGAATGAGACCCCGGTGATGGTGGTGCCGCGAGTGGTCAAGGAAGAGATCACCTTGGGTGGGGTCGAGCTCCACCAGGGCGATCCGGTGACTGCTGGTGATTGGCGCCGCCAACGGTGACGAGAGCGTTTTCGAGGACCCTGATGCGGTCAACTACTCCCGAGAGTCCAACCGCCATGTGGCGTTCGGGGGCGGCAATCACAAGTGCCTTGGGGCGCACCTGGCTCGCCTCGAGCTGCGGGTTGCCCTCGAGGAGTTCCACCGTCGCATCCCCGAGTACCGGATTCCCGATGGCGTGGAGATCAGTTTCTCCCCGGGCATCCGTCAGCCCGACCACCTGCCGCTCATCTGGGACTGACCGTCTCCATCTACCGCCGGCTCGGTTAGGCCGGGGGCCTACCGGCCCACCATCATCTCGAATTGGCCATAAACATGGGCTACAGGCGATAAATAGGCCGAATTCCCGAATTTAAAGTACCGGCGGCCTCCTCTCCGGGCCGGTCAGGCGCTTCCTTGGGGCCGGTCAGGCGCTCCCTTCGGGCCCGATCCCGTTGGGTGCCCTCCCGTTACCATGGCCCCATGGCCCCAGGAAACGAAGGCTTCGACCACATGACCGTTGTGGTCACCGACCTCAGCGAGGCGAAGCGCTTCTTCGGCGCTGCTCGGATTCGAGGAACGGACCTCGGTGGTGGTGTCCGGCGAGGAGATGTCACGGTATATGGGCATCGATCAGTGGGAGGCCGATCACGTGACCCTGGTCCTCGAAGGTGGCGTCATCCACCAGGAGGTCCAGCTCCTGTATTTCCACCGACCGCAGGTGATCGTCGACTCAGCGGCCGGATCGCTCGATCGGACCGGCTTCAACCACGTCTGTTTCCGGGTGAGGGACCTCGACGACATGCTCGCCAGGCTGGCCGGTTACGGTTTCACGCCCAGGAATGAGATCATGGAGTTCCACGATCGGCGGCTTGTGTTTCTCGATGGGCCCGGGATCGTTGTCGAGTTGGCCCAATGGGTCACCGCGCCCGAGTGGGCTCCCGGACTCGCCACATCGGTTCCGGGCTAAGCGCTCTCGGAAGACACCGGCAACCAGCTCGGCGCTGCTGGTGGCGGTCTTCTTGTGGACCCGGTGGGGCCACCAGAAGTGAAAGACCCGAAGGGCGGCCAAGGTGGTGACGATGCGGGTGGCCAGGACGTTTGCCGCAAGAAGCACGCCCGAGGGCCACGGCCAGTCCGATCTCTTCGAGAAGCTGGATTCCGGTGAGAAGGAGCGAGGCGAAGGTGCCGGCCAGGATCAGCGAGGCCGAAGCCACGGCCGGAGAGCCGTGCACGATGGCGATCCCGCGACGTCTCGCGAGGAGGCAGACCCTCTTCGAGGCCTTCACGAAGGCGCGACGCAATGAGGATGTTGTAGTCGGTGCCGATGGCCATCACGAAGAGATAGACGACGATGGGGATGGTGAAGTCCAGCCCCACGAAGCCGAAGCCGTTGATGAAGACCAGGGTGATCACCCCGAGCGTGGCCACATAGGTGAGCACCACGCCGATGAGCAGGTAGATGGGGGCGACGAGCGCACGGAGCAGGAGGGCCAGGATGACGGCCACGATGCCGAGGGCCAGGGGGAAGACGTGCTTTATGTCATGACGCAAGGCGGCACGGACGTCCACCAGCTGGGAGGTCGTCCCGCCGACCAGCGTGTTCGCTCCGGGTACCGCCGACGCATCGGCCGTCGAGCGAACCGGGCCGGCCACGTTGTTGATGGCGCTGATCGAGTAGGGATCATCGGTCAAGAGGACGTTGATGAGCGCCTGTCCGCCGGTGGTCGTGTACTGGGGAGGCAGGACCTTCGAGACCCCCTGGGTGGTGGACAGCTTCGATGCCAGCGCGTGACACGTCGGCCTGATTGAGTGGCGCCGACGTGTCAGAGGTGACGAACACCTGTGTGGGCCCCAGGTACCCGGCGGGGAAGGCCGACGCCATGGTGTTGTAGGCCACCTGCGACGGGGTGGAAGCCGGCAGCTCCGCCAGCTGGTTGTAGGTGGTCTTGAACCCGAGCGCTCCGAAGGCCAGAGCGACGAGCACGACGGCCCAGGTTGTCAGCACGATGCCCGGGTGCTTGGCCACCATGTCGCCGATCCGCTCCGATCGGGTGCGCCGACTCGATGTGCGCACAGCGGGCCTGGTCGGCCAGAACAGGTTGATGCCGAGCAGGCTCAGGATGGCCGGCACCAGGGTGAGGGCGGCCAGGAGCATCAGGGCGATACCCACGATCAGACCCGGGAGCCAGCGTTCGCAGCGACTCCAGGCTGGCCACCAGCAGGGCGGCGAAGGCGGCCATGACCGTGGCGCCGGCCGAGGTGATCACCTCGCCCACCTTGGTCAGCGAATATCGCAGCGCCCCCTTGGGTTCATCCCCCTCCGATACGTGCTCCCGATAGCGGAACAGGAGGAACACGATGTAGTCGGTACCCACGCCGAACATGACCACCACCAGCAGTGGGGCCAGCTCCGGTCCGACCACGAAGTGGAACCAGTCGGCCAGGTCGGCGGTGATCGACTGTGCCATCTGATGGACGAATCCGATGATCACGATCGGCAGTACGCGCGATCAGCACGCTGCGGAACACGATGCCCAGCAGGAGCAGAATGAGGAGCACCGTGGCAATGGTGATGATCAGCTCGGCGCTGTCGAAGGCGCTGGTCGAGTCGACACTGATGGCGGCGTTGCCGGTCAGACCCCCGGTGAGGCCGGATCCTGCCAGGTAGGCAGTGGTCTTGTCCCGAACGATGGGAACGGCCGCGTTCGGTCCGGCATCTCCGGCCTGTCCCGGCAAATACGACCTGGACCAGTTGCACCTTCTGGTTGGAGGAGAGGTAGAGCGGTGAGGTGGTCACCGACTCGACTGACGGAATCTTGTCGGCGGTCAGCGACGTCGGCCAGTCCGGCGACCTTTTGCTGGTCCGCAGGACTGAGCACCCCGCCGTTGGTGGCACTGACCACGATGGTTCCCGAGGCACCGGACACCGACGGGAAGTACTGGGTGGCCACGGTTCTGGGCCTGAACCGATTCGTAGCTACTGGGCAGGAATGACGAGTTGTTGTTGGAGGTGAAGGTAACCAGTTGCGGGGAGAGGAGGACCACCAGAACGCCGGCAACGATCCATGCGGCGATGACCCAGCCATCGGTGGTCGATCACCATGGCGGCCAGTCGCTTGAAGAGTCCGTTCAATTGGTTACCGCCGGCATGTGAACCCCCGACTAGTTGCGATCCGTCTGAGAATATACTTCCGAGGCCCTCGGACCACGGATATTGGCCGACGGTCGGTCAGGGTCGTGGGTTCCGTTTCAATCGGCAAAGCGGTGCCCCTATCCCAGGTGCAAAGATGGATGGCAGTGATCGCCACCGCCGAATGCGACAATCCGATGTGCAGTTGTTCGCCGTGCACCTGCGCGGAGTGCCGGTGCGGCGTAGCCCGGCTGGGAGAACTCGAACGACGAGTCATGGAGATCCTCTGGGAGGCATCCGGGAGGGAGGTGACCGGACGGCAAGTGGCCGATCTGCTTCCCGGCTACGCCTATACGACGGTCGCCACCGTCCTCGACCGGCTCAGTCACAAAGGGCTCGTACTACGCCGCAAGGAGGGACGTACCATCCGATTCATGGTCACCGGTACGCCCGCCGCCCACACGGCAATGCTCATGCACGAGACGCTCAAGGTGACCAGCGACCCCGAAGGCGCACTTGCCTGCTTCGCGGAACTCGTGTCCGCTTCGGAGGCAGTCATCCTTCGCCGGGCGTTCGAGGAGCGGGCCAGAATGGCACCCGCTTCAGAGGGCGAATGATCTCACCCCTCCCGCTGGTTGGAGGTTCATCCGGCTAGCAGCGGATTCACGAAGCCGAAACACTGCGGCAACCCGACGGACCCATCACCGTCGTATCACTAGGGTGTGGAAGGTTCCGAGCCCATTGGCGCGCCCGTGGATGATCCGGAACCGAGCATGCCCACCTGGCCGTCGTACGATCCGGCCGGGTTCTACGATGAGATGGTCGGTCCCGACGGAGCACCCCGACCAGGTGCAGTGGCCCTGTGGCGCAGGTTCACCGATCTCGGGCCCCACGTGTTGGCCGAGCGGCAGGTGGCTGCCGATCGTGAGATGCGCTCCATCGGAGTCACCTTCACCATCTACGAGGGTTCCGCCGGAGTGGAACGGCCATGGCCCTTCGACATCATCCCCAGGGTGATGCCATCCGAACAGTGGCACACCATCGAGGTCGGTCTGGTCCAGCGACTGAACGCCCTCAACCTGTTCGTAGACGACGTCTACCACGACCAACGGGCGGTGAGCTCCGGAGTGGTCCCGGCCGAGTTGGTGTCCGGCTCCCCCAATTTCCGGCGGGAGTGCATGGGCGTCGATCCACCAGGTGGCATCTGGACCCATATCTGCGGCAGCGACCTGATCCGTGATGTCGACGGGACGATCTACGTGCTCGAGGACAACCTGCGAGTGCCGTCGGGCGTGTCATACCTGCTCGAGAATCGGATGGTGGCCAAGCACATCTTTCCCGAGTTGTTCCGCGACTACAGCATCGAACCCGTCGATCCCTACATCGGGAGGCTGGCCAGCCTGCTGGCCTCTGTCTCCCCCTCGACGGGCGATCCGACAATCGTGGTGCTCACTCCAGGTATCTACAACTCTGCGTACTTCGAGCATGCGTTTCTGGCCCAGCAGCTCGGCGTGGAATTGGTCGAAGGGAGCGATCTGATCGTATTGGACGACGACTGCGTTTATGCACGGACCATCGAGGGTCTTCAGCGGGTCGATGTGGTGTACCGGCGAATCGACGATCTCTTCCTCGATCCCGAGGCATTCGATCCCACCTCGATGCTGGGAGTGCCCGGGTTGATTCGCGCATGGCATGCGGGACAGGTTGCCCTTGTCAACGCTCCCGGCGCTGGCGTCGCGGACGACAAGAAGGTCTACTCCTACGTTCCCGATATCATCCGTTTTTTCCTCGACGAGGAGCCCGTCCTGGCCACCGTGCCCACGCTCCGTTGCAGCGACGACGCGTCGCGCCAATTCGTGTTGGCGAACATGGAGCGATTGGTGGTCAAGCCGGCCAACGAGTCCGGTGGCTACGGAGTGTCGGTGGGGACGCAGGCTTCCGCCCTCGAACTGGCCGATGTCGCCAAAAAGATCGAGGATGAACCGAATCGATGGGTGGCCCAGCCGGTGATACCGCTGTCGACTGCTCCCACGTTGTGCAACGGAGAGATCGCCCCGAGGCACGTCGATCTCCGTCCCTTCACGCTGCTCGGGCCCGAGGGTGCCTATGTCACCCGGGGCGGCCTCACCCGGGTGGCCCACCGAGCCGGATCCCTGGTGGTCAACTCGTCACAAGGTGGAGGGAGCAAGGACACCTGGGTGATCGATTCCCGCGAATCGACCCTGTCGGAGACGATGCAGACGCCTGACGTCAATGAGACCTCAGGCGACGACGAACGAAATGGCTGAAACCCGCTAACCGACACCAAGGAGGCAAACCATGCTGCTGGCACGAATGGCCGAATCCGTCTACTGGGCCGGGCGCTATCTCGAGCGCGCCGAGTGCACCGCCAGGATCGTGCAGGTCCACACCGATGCTCACGTCGACATTCCCGTCGGGGAGGACGTGGGGTGGGAGCCGCTCCTGGCCATTGCCGACGTCGGCATCGAGTTCGCCCAGTACCACCCGGTTGTAGCCCAAGCGGACAATGTCGGTGCCTCCGAACACGATGTCATCGAGTTTCTGCTTCACTACCAGGAGAATCCCTCGTCGATTCTGGCGGCGATCGCGGCAGCGAGGAAGAATCTCCGGGCCGCACGTCCGGTGGTGCCCCGCGAGGCCTGGGAGGCTGCCAACACGTTGTGGCTGGGATGCTCGGATAATCTCGAGGAAGCGCGAACTCGCGAGGGTCGGGTGCAGTGGCTTCGCCGGGTCATTGCCGGGTGCCAGAGAATCAACGGTATTTTGCTCGGCACCATGAGCCGCGATGAAGCAATGTCCTTCCTCTCCATCGGCCAGAGCATCGAACGGGCCGACCTGACCACCCGGGTGCTCGATGTGAGGTCAGAGAGCGTGCACCCCAAGCGGGGAGATGATCCCTACGACGTCGTGCACTGGATGGCCGTTCTCCGGTCACTGGCGGCGTACCAACCGTTCCGCCGGGCGATGCCGGCGCGTCCCCATGGCGGCTCCACCTTGCGGTTTCTCCTCCAAGACGACCGGTTTCCCCGAGCGGTGAGTGCGTGCCTTGCCGAAACCCGCTCCCAGTTGAAGGCCCTTCCCCGCGCCGAAGACGCACTCGATGCATGCGCCAACGCCTCCATGCTGGTGGCCTCGGCTGCGGTGACCCGCCTTACCCTCGACGGGATGAGCGGATTCCTCGACGAAGTCCAGGTAACCCTGGCCGAGATCCATCGGCAGATCGACCTGACCTACTTCCGGCCAAACTTTGTCGGTTGGCAATCCCATTCGGCAGCATCGTGATCTCGGCGAGTTCCCTGGCACCGGGCTTCGGCCCAGACGGCACGGTCCGGACCCGGTGGAAACCGGTTGGGGTCGAGTCGGTGCGGTTCGCCCCACGATTCGACAAGGTGCGCAACACCCGGTGAAGTACCGGATCGTCCATCGCACCCAGTACCGCTACGACGCGCCGGTGTCCCGGTGCCGAAACGAGGCCCATCTTCGCCCACGGGACACAGACCGCCAGCAGTGTCTGACCAGTGACATGGCGGTGGATCCGACGCCCACCAGTTGGTCCGAACGTTTCGACTTCTTCGGCAATCCAGTGGTTTCCTTCGCGGTGAACGGCCCCTTCGACGAGCTCACCGTCACCTCCAGAAGCTCAGTGTCGGTATCCGGCCGAGAGCTCCTTCCCATCATCGGTCCATCTTGGGAGCAGGCCCGTGACTCATTGGCCACCGATCTGAGCGAAGAAATGCTCGGCGCTCGTCAATTCTGCTTCGAGTCTCCGCTGGTTCCCCCGTCGACGAGCATCCGTGATTATGCCGCACCCTCCTTTCCCGCCGGACGCCCGCTGGTCGACGCAATCACCGAGCTGACCGAACGGGTCTTCGCCGATTTCGTCTATGACCCCGGATTCACCACGGTGGCCACGCCGTTGGAGGAGGTGTTCCACTTCCGCCGAGGTGTCTGCCAGGACTTCGCCCACCTTGCCATCGGGTGCACCCGGTCGATGGGGCTCGCGGCCCGATACGTGAGTGGCTACCTCGAAACTGCGCCACCGGCCGGCGAAGAGCGACTGATCGGCGCCGACGCATCCCATGCATGGCTCTCGGTGTTCATACCCGGATGGGGGTGGCTCGACGTCGATCCGACCAATGACGAGATCGTTGGTTCGACCTATGTCACCACCGCGTGGGGTCGAGACTATGCCGATGTATCTCCGCTCAAGGGCATCGTGTTCGGCGGAGGGGACTCACACAAGCTGGATGTAGCAGTCGAGGTCACCCGTGAGCCCTAGGCGAGGCCCACCAGCACCCTGCCCGCGGTCATCCCATCTCCGCATAACGGTTTCCCCCCCGGTCCTTGGCCAGATACATGGCCAGATCGGCATCGCACAGAAGCTGATCAGCGCTGGTTCCCGGACGGTGGAAGGTGATGCCGATGCTCACCGTTGCCTGCATCTCCGTTCCGCCGGCACTCAGGGGCCGACGGCTCGCCTCCAGTATCCGTTCGGCGAGGGTGAACGCCTCGTTGTTGCTGGCCAGCTCTTCGATCAGGATTCCAAATTCGTCGCCACCGAGCCGCGCTGCGGTATCGGCGTTGCGCAGGCATCCCAGTATGTTCTCCGCCGTTGTCTTGAGGAGGGTGTCGCCCGCGGAATGTCCGAGGGTGTCATTGATCAGCTTGAGGTTGTCCAGGTCCAGAAAGAGAACAGCCAGATGGCCCTCGGTTCGTTCGAGTCGGGCCACCGCGTGGCGCAAGACGATCCTGAAAGAGTGATCGGTTGCCGAGGCCGGTCAGCGAGTCGTGGAACGCCTGGTGGGAGAGCCGATCCTCGAGCTGCTTGCGGTCGGTGACATCCCGGAAGCTCCAGACTCGACCGACGATCTTGTCGTCGACGCTCTGTGGCTTCGATATCCGTTCGAACACCCGGCCGTCCTTGAACACCAGAACGTCGTCGCTCTCTCCTTCGAGATCGGCATAGACCTTCTCCACCTTGGCCACGTATTCGTCCGGCGATGCCAATTGGTCGCGGACGTAGGCAGTTACTTTCCGTCGATCGTTCCCGGTGAGGGCCGACTTCGGCACTCGCCACATCTCAATCAGCCGATGGTTGAAGCTGACGATTTGACCTTCGGTATCGACCACCAGAATTCCGTCGGCAGTGGCGTCAAGCGTCGCGGTCAACAGCGACAACGCCTTGCGTACTTCAAAATCAGCCCGTTCACGATCGGTGACATCGTGACCGGTCACCACATACCCGCCGACGGTCGGGTCACTGATGAGATTGACGAACGCCAGCTCGAATGGGAGGGTCCCGGTGTTGCCGTGGCGAATCAGTGGCAAGGTGACCGCCACAGGACCCGCCACGGATGCGCCTCGTGACGCACGTTCAAATGCGCCGGTGAGGATCGGCCGATCGCTCTTCCGGCACCAAATCGGCCAGGGGAAGCCCTTCCAATATCTCGGGGTCGTGTCCGAGCAGCCGGGTCACCGCACCGGAGACCGATTGGATGCATCCGTCAGGTGACACCAGCATGGTGACGGCGGCAGAGTTGTGAACGAGCGATCGCAAGCGGGCATCGTGGTCATGCACGAGCTCGAAGCGTCGTCGCTGGGTCAGATCGCGGAGGGACAACAGGATGGCACCGTCGTGAAACCATCCGACCGGTGCGCCGACCAACTCCATCAGTCGCCATCCGGTTGTCGCGCTGCATCGAATCTCGATGGGAGCCCCGACCTCCTTCCCCTGAACGCTCGAGAGCGACCGGAGGGCGAGTTCCAGATCGTCGGGATGGACGAAAGTCGATCACCGACGTACCGATCGAGTCCGCCAGCGATCGGCCGAACAAGGACAGAGCGGTGCGATTGGCCCACTTCAGGCAACCCTGGGCGTCGACGACGATTACCGCGTCGGGGAGCTCACCGAGGAGTCTGGCCAGTACGTCTTCATCGGGCGCGTCCGACGTCGGAATCAGAATGCCCGAGGTCGGCAATATGCATGAATTGTACATCGGCGTGATGCGAAAGTGACTTGAGGGAGCCAGCGATCCGCCGGGGTCACGATCCGACTCATGTCCACGGCATGGCGGCACGTTCACGCCAATAGATCTCCGGGTCAACGGCAAGGGTTGAGAACCGATCACCGGCCGGCGGGGCGGCGTCAGCGAGTGCCGCCAGGTTCGAGCGCAGCTGGGGCACCGTCGCCGCCCCCAGGAGCACGACATCGGCCCAGGGCTGGGCCAGGGCCACCGACAGGGCCGTCACATCGGGATGTTCGCCCAACATCGCTCGCCGTCGCCGGTCCGGGGACGGCCAGGCGTCCGTTGGCCAGTGCCTCCTTGACGATCACCGTCCAGCCCGGCGGCCTTTGCCTCGGCCAGGGCCGGACCCGACCGAGGTCTCGAGGAGATTCCAGGTGGCCTGGACCGCGGAGAACAGCGGGGTGCCGTCGATCTCGATGGTCAACGCCCGGCGGAGCGTCTCCGATTGGTGCGGACCGCTGAGGCTGAGCCCAACCGGCACGCCGAGCTCGGCCAGCGACCGCTGGGCTTCGGTCGTCGTCGAGGATTCCGGACTCCAGGGTGGCCGAGTGGACCTGGTAGAGCCGCAGCCAACGTCCGAGCAGCTCATTGGTCTCCGGCCACTGGCGAGCGAGGGCGGCCGCCGAGTGGTCCTTGACCTCGGGAACCTCGGCGTCCACCGTCCAGTCGGCGGTGTAGGTGTATCCCCACTTCGATGACACCATCACCTGTTCCGGGTCGATGTGACGGTCGAGTCAGCCATCCGGCCAGGAACTCCTCGGCCCGGCCGTAGGAGCGGGCGGCGTCGAACCATCGGATCCCGCCCTCCCATGCGGCATCACATACCTGGTGGCATCGCCGCTCGAAGCGCCTCGACAGACCGGTCTGCGCCGACGGCAACCCCGTGTCCGACGGTCAGGTATCCCGGACGACCCAACGCTGCCAGACCCAGCCCGAATACGGCCATCACCCAGTCTCGATCGTGGCGTCTCGGAGAGCCGGCGAATGACCCGGCCCGTCGCATCGTCTAGTCGCGGGCCTTCTTGTCGATCTTTCGCAATGCGCCGTAGCCGCCGGACATCGCCGCCACGATGATGTCCTCGAAGTCCTTGTCGGTCAGCACCCGTGGCGTTCCGAGCGAAGAGGCGCGCCAGTACAGCTCGGACAGCCATTCCAGGAGCTCGAGGCGTTCAACGGCTTCGTTCATCGTGCTGCCGTAGGCAATCGAACCGTGGTTCTGCATCAACGCCGCGTTCCGGCCCTTGAGCGCCTCGATCACATTCTGCGCCAGCTTTTCGGAGCCAAAGGTCGCATACGGTGCAGTTCGGGGAGCTCCTCCCAGGCCCAGGCAGCTGTAGTGCAGTGGCGGCAGCTCGTCGTGGCAACAGGAGAGAGCGGTCGATGCCATGGCGTGGGCGTGGGTGATGGCCAGGGCGTTGGTGGCGGCGTAGATGCCGGTGTGGAGGGGTACCTCGGATGTGGGGGCGAGCTGGCCGTCCACCACCTCACCGTCGAGATCGATGACCGTGACCATCTCGGCGGTGACCGTGCCCAGGTCTGCCCCGGTGGGGGTGACCGCGATGAGATCCTCGTGACGTGCGGAGATGTTGCCCGCGGTGCCGATGACCAGCCCCTTTTCGGCCAGGTGGCGGCTGGCGCCGGCTACGGCCTCTCGTTCCTCGGCCAAGAGCAGATCGCTCATTTCTGGTTCCTCTCCGAAAAATCGAACTGTTCAGGATGGTGACACTAGCCGACGGACCTCGTGGCTTTGATGTGAGTCGGGGAGGGGTCAGGCGCGCAATCCGGGCGAGTCAGATGTCGTAGTAGAGCATGAACTCCCAGGGGTGGGGACGAAGGCGCACCGCGTCGATCTCGTTCGACCGCTTGAAATCGATCCAGGTCTCGATCAGATCATCGGTGAACACGCCGCCCTCGGTGAGGAACGCCTGGTCTTCTTCGAGCGCGGTCAACGCCTCATCGAGCGAGGACGGGACCTGCCCGATCTTTGCCAATTCCTCGGGCGGCAACTCGAAGAGGTCTTCGTCGACCGGTGCCGGAGGTTCGGTGTGCTTGGTCACACCGTCGAGCCCGGCCATGAGCATGGCCGAGAACGCGAGGTAGGGATTGCAGGAGGGATCCGGGCACCTGAACTCGATCCGCTTTGCCTTCGGACTCTTCGAGTAGAGGGGAATCCGACACGCCGCCGATCGATTTCGCTGTGAATAGACCAGGTTGACCGGTGCCTCGTAGCCGGGAACCAACCGCCGGTAGGAGTTGGTGGTGGGCGCGGCGAACGCAAGGATTGCCCTTGCGTGAGCGAGCACGCCGCCCACGTACCAGCGACCGATGTCGGACAGCCCTCCGTAGCCGGTCTCCGAATAGAAGAGCGGCTCGTCTCCGTTCCAAAGAGATTGGTGGACGTGCATGCCGGAGCCGTTGTCCTGGAACAGCGGCTTCGGCATGAACGTCGCCGTGCAGCCGGCATTGAAGGCGACGCTCTTGACGATGTACTTGTAGAGCATCAATTTGTCGGCCATCGAGAGCAAGGTGTCGAACCGCATATCGATCTCCGCCTGCCCTGCGGTGCCGACCTCGTGGTGCTGCACCTCGATCTCGATCCCGTGCCGTTCCATGGCCAGGCACATCTCCGAACGCATGTCCTGGAAGTGGTCCATCGGAGGGACCGGAAAGTACCCCTCCTTGTAGCGCGGCTTGTAGCCGAGGTTGGGGTGCTCATCTCGCGCCGAGTTCCAGATGCCTTCGACCGAATCGACCTGGTAGAAGGCGGAGTGCTCGTCTTGAGAGAATCGAACGTCGTCGAAGATGAAGAACTCCGCTTCGGGCCCGACATACACGGTGTCGGCGATCCCGGTCGCCTCGAGGTGCCGTTCCGCCTTCAGTGCCACGTACCGGGGATCTCTGCTGTAGCTCTCCCCGGTGACCGGATCATGGACGAAGCAGTTCATGTTGAGTGTCTTGTGCTGTCGGAACTCGTCGACGACCGCCGTCGCCGGATCGGGAAGCAGGATCATGTCCGACTCCTGGATCTCCTGGAACCCTCGGATGGAGGACCCGTCGAACCCGTACCCGTCGTCGAACGCATCCTCGGTGAGCGCATGCACCGGAATCGAGAAGTGCTGCATCAGACCGGGAAGGTCGCAGAACCTCAGGTCGACCATCTCGATCCCTTCGTCAGCGGCGAGGCGGACCACCTCAGCGGCACTACGTTTCTGCATTTCTCCTCCTCTTTCCGACTCTTTGCGACGAACTGGTTCAGTCTGTATTGATTTGAGGCGGCCCGCAACGGTCGGGTGCGTCTGGGTTGATGAACAGATGATGAATTATCGAACGAAGGGATTTCTCGTGCAGGCCGACCGACGGACCGCGCCGGCTCACACCACCGGTGGTGGGTTCCCCTCTGCACTGGCGGGGAGCTCGGGATCCCACGCACACACCCCGCACGCGTGGCGGAATGCTGAACGGGCGAACTCGAGTGCGACGCGATGCGGATCGGGGCTGGAGCGAACGTCGTCCCAGTCCAGAATGAACTCCCCGAGGGTGGGGTCCCAGCGCGCCGCCGGCGGCGAGAGGGATGCCGTGCCGAAGCCGTCGGGTGCCGGGTGCGCGTAGGCATAGAAGGCCGCCTTCCCGTAGCGGGTGTCGCCGGGCCACCAGCCGACGGCGACCTCCTGGGCGTCCATCGCGTTGCGCATGATGAAGTCCTCGAAGGGGGATCGGCAGGCTGTCCGGAGAAGAGGTTGGTGGCCAGGTCGAATGAGCCCCACCATGCATTGACCGGCGTCGACCGTCCACGATAGGGAGCACGGAATGCCGCCAGCACCAGCGCGGCCTGGGTGGCGGCGGCAAAGTAGGAGTCGACCTGGCCGGGGTCGTACCGTGCGTGCTGGTCGTCCTCATCGAGAGGCACGCTCCAGGTCACTTCTTGGGGAGTGAGATCGATCTCGATGGGGCCGACCAGTCGGCGGACCGCCTGCAAGACCTCCCGGGTGACCTCGCCGACCGGACGGTCGGTGGTCAGCGCAATCTGTTGGGTCCGCCCGTCGCTGTGTTCGACGACCGCTTGGTGGACTCGGAGATCGAGCGCCACCACCAGCGCTCCCGAGCCATCGGGTGCCGGTAGCGGAGCCGTCTCCCAACCCCTGGCGGTCAGCCGGAGCGCTGCGTGCTGGAGCTCCGGCTCCGGTGGCGCCATCGCCACCGCCAGTTTCCCGAGAACCTGGGTGTGGGCGTGCAGGGTGTCGCACGTCGGGCTCCAGTCCTCATAGGAAATCATCGGCCACCCCGAACCGGAGGACATGGCCGCACCTTACCAAGTGGCTCCGATGGTCACGCCGGGCCGCGGGTCGACCGGCGGCGCGGGCTCGAGGCGTCGAGCTGTTCGAGCAGGCGATCGATGAACGCCACCTGTCCCCGGACCAGTCGCCGCCGAGCGTGCTCGGTGCTTGTCCATTCGGCCCTGTCGACCTCCGGAAACGACAGCAGTCGGCCCGATCCCGGCGGCCACTCGATTTCGAACTCGTTGCTCACCACCTGGTCGATCGAGAATTGGTGGGCGTAGCACCGCCCAGACCCGAACCCGCTTCCCGCCGGATTGGCGGATCTCGCCCAGGTCGATCCGGGAACCGGTGGGGACCGCCTGCCCCAGTTCCTCGGCGAATTCGCGCTCCGCCGCCCGTTCCGGATCGTCGCCCGCCCGGTATTCACCCTTGGGAATCGACCAGGCGTGCTCGTCCTTGTTCTTCCAGTAGGGACCACCCGGGTGAACCAGCAGCAGCTCGGTCTCGGTGACGTCGCGCCGGCGGTAGAGGAGTATTCCCGCGCTCCGATCAGGCATCCGGGTCGTCCACCGATGGCATCCTAACGACGGACACCGAGCCCAGCGCCGGGCGGCGCTGGGCCGCACTAGGGTTTCGCCATGTCGAAGGCTCCCAGGCCTGGAGCGAGACTCGCCGTGCTCGGAGCCGTCGCCGTGATCGGAATGGGATACCAGGCCGCCGTGCCCGGCATGAGCTCGGCCGCAGCCGCCGGCGTGGATGGTGGCCCAAGGGCAACCAGCCGGGTCTCCTATCCCGCTCCCTGTCGGCCCTGACTCGGGGGGACCGGCCGCGCTGGTGGATCCCGAGGTCGGCACGGGGATCGGACCTCCGCACCGGGCAACGTGAGCGAGTACCCCGGGGCTTCGGTTCCCCTGGGCATGGTCCAGTTCAGTCCCGGACACCTCGCCGGATCGTCAGGTCACCACCGGGTCGGGGTACGACTATGCCGATTCCGACATCTCCGGATTCAGCCTCACCCATCTTTCGGGGCCGGGCTGCGCCATCTACGGGGACATCCCCATCCTGCCGATCAGCGGCGCGGTGCCGGCAAACCCCGAAGCCGCAGTCCAGCCCTTCTCCCACCTCGACGAAGGGGGCTCAGCCGGCAACTACACGGTCCGGGTCGGTCCGGGGGGCGCCGCTCAGGGAATCGGGGTTGCGCTCACCGCCACCACCCGGAGCGGGTTGGGCCAGTTCAGCTTTCCGGCCACCGCCGGTGACGGTGCTCTCCTGTTCAAGGTGAGTGACTCTGCGAACGGTTCGAGTGCATCGCAGGTCCGGGTCGTCGGGAACGACGGACTGTCGGGATCGGTCACCAGCGGGGACTTCTGTGGCATCCCCGGCAACTACACCCTGTACTTCGCCGCGCAGTTCTCCGAGAAGTTCGCCGCCAGCGGTACCTGGGACAACGACGTGGTCAGCTCGCAGAAGGCGTGTACGGGCACCGCCCAGCTGGACTGTGGGGCCTGGGTCAGTTTTCGACAGCCGGGCCAAATCGGAGAGCGAGAATGTCCTGGTCAAGGTGGGCATCTCCTTCGTCTCCGCGGCCGGCGCGGCGGCCAATCTGGCCGCCGAGGACCCGGGCTGGAACTTCCGGTCGGTCTCCGGTGCGGCCACGGCGGAGTGGAACGGCCTGTTGGACCGGGTGGCGGTCCAGGGGGGCACCCAGTGCCGCGCAGCGGACCTTCTACACCGCCCTGTACCACTCCTTGTTGTTCCCTTCGGTCTTCAGCGACGACGACGGTCACTACGTCGGCTTCGACCACCGGGTGCACACCCTGGCCCCGGGCCACGTGCAGTACGCCAATCTCTCGGAGTGCGACATCTACCGATCCGAGGTTCCCCTGCTGGCCGTCCTGTTGCCGGGACCCACCTCCCAGATGGTCCAGTCACTGCTCAACGACGCCGCCCAGACCAAGGGGGCTTTCTGCCCAAGTGGGCCATCGCCGACAACGACGCCGGTCAGTGGGACGGTGACTCGGCCGATCCGATCATCGCCGACGCCTACGCCTATGGAGCGCGTCAGTTCAACCTGGCGGCGGCGCTCAAGGCCATGGTCCACGGTGCAACGGTGCAAGAGAGCGGCCTGGTGGAGCAACGGGAGAACCTGACCGAGTACGAATCGCAGGGCTGGGTACCCGAGCTCACCTACGATCTCACCTCGTATCCGTATACCGACGGAGGCTCGGAGACGCTCGAGTACTCGATCGACGACTTCTCCATCTCGCAATTGGCTCAGGCCGCGGGCGACCGGGTCGAGGCGGCAGCGTTCGCCAAGCGTGGCCAGAACTGGCAGAACCTGTTCAATCCGGCGACCGGGTACCTGGCGGCCCGACAGGCCGACGGAAGCTTCCCGTCCGGCCCCGCCTTCCAACCTGCGAGTCCCGCCGACCAGGCCCAGGGGGTGGCCCAACAGGGTTTCGAGGAGGGCAATGCCATCCAGTACACCTGGGCGGTTCCCCAGAACCTGGCCGGGCTCTTCGGGTTGATGGGTGGCGACGGGGCAGCCGTCGCCAAGCTCAACACGTTCTTCACCCAGCTGAATGCAACCCGATTCCAACCCTTCGACTGGGCCGGCAACGAGCCGGGGGAGTGGATCCCCTTCGAGTACGACTACGCCGGGGCACCGTGGAGAGCCCAGTCGGTCGTTCGCACCATCATGACCCAGCTCTATCCGCTCGCCCCTGCCGGTGAACCGGGCGAAGACGACCTCGGGGCCATTTCTTCGTGGTATGTGTGGGCTGCGCTGGGTCTCTATCCCGAAACCCCGGGGCGGCCAACCTGGTCATGGCCAGTCCTCTGTTCCCCCGGGCCCGGGTGGCCGAAGGAAACGGCCGCACGCTGACCATCATCGGCTCGCACGCTCCTTCGGAGTACATCCAACAGGCCCATCTGACCATCGGATCGGGCCCGTCGTCGATCTGGGACAAGCCCTGGCTCCCGACTGCGGCCTTGGATAGCGGCGCGACCCTGACGGTGGACTTGGGAGCTTCTCCCAACCAAGCCTGGGGGGCGGCTCCGGCGGCGGCCCCCCCGTCGTTCTCCCGGGGAGCAGCCCCGGCGGTGGCCTCGACCACCCCTGGTGGATCCCTCGACGTGGCCACCGACGGCTCGGCCACCACCCAGCTCGTGGTCCAAGAGGCCTCCGGTTCCGGAGGTACGGTTCACCCGGTGTCCTGGCGTGTGGTTCCCTCACCCGGTGTCGACGGGGTGACCGTTGCACCGGCATCCGGAGTCCTCGACGTGGTCGACGGTCGGTCGGCGACGCCGCTTCGGGTGACCGCGGGGAGCCCGGGGACCTTCGCGGTCACCATCGACCTGACCCAGAACGGCCGACCCCTTCCCAAGCTGACCTTCGACGTCGACGTTGCGCCGTGAACGTGTCGCGGGGTCATGGTCAGAGTGTGCACCCGAAGGCTGTGGCCTGCTGGTATTGACCGTAGGTCGGAATCTGGTTGTATCCACGGCGTTCATACAGCGACCGAGCTTCGGGCTGCGCGGGACCCGTCTCCAGTCGGAGAAAGGAGTAGCCGCGCTCTCTGGCCACCTTCTCCAATTCGTCCAACACAGCCGAGGCATAGCCCTTCCGGCGATGAGCTGGTGAGGTCCACATCCGCTTGATCTCACAGGTATCGGACGAGAGTCGTCGCAAGGCGCCACCCGCCACGGTGACTCCGTTGTCCACAAACACCAGAAACACACCATCGGGCGGCCCGAATTGCCCGGCGTCAACCGAGGCCATCTCAGCTCCGTCCTGGTACCTTCTCTCGTATTCCTCGGAGAGACCTTCCAGAAGCGGCGCTACCTCTGGATCAGAAGGCCGAACCCGTCGAAGCTCCACAGCCCCATCATGGACTGCGGGAGGGCGTCGGGTCAGTCCCCGCCGGTCGAGACGAAGATCTCCCAAATGGCGTTGGCGGTGGGATCGAGATGGCCGCGGACTCGCCTGCCCGCGAGAGTGGAGCAGTTCACCTTCGGTTTCGACGACCGGTTTGAGCCCGCCTACGAAGGGGGCCTCCGGGGGCGGATCGCTCGACTCCACTCCGTCGTCCCGAACCAGCGCGGTGGGACGCCCATCGGAAAACCAGCGAGCCTTGTGGTACCCGTACGGATCGGAATACCAGCCTTGGGCATTCTTGAGCGTGTCTGCCATGCCGCCAGTTTACCTGACGTTCACTCAAACGTCACGCTTTGTTAACTTTGTTAACCTTCACCTGCTCGGGAGCCTTCTGGGTTGCTCCAGGTGGAGCTCAGGAAAAGGTGATGGAAAGCCCCTGGGTAGCGGTGTTGTGGGTGGGGGGATGGTGCTTCGTCTTCACCTTGGTGTCGACGACGGACACGCTGAACGAATAGGTTCCGGCGTCGTGCCTGTTGGGCACCCCCGAGATGACCCCGGTGGCCCTGTTGAGATGGAGGCCTCGGGGAAGGCCACGATAGGACGCCGACCACCGGTAGGGGGGATTCCCGCCCACGGCTGACAGGGGCGCCGAATAGGGGGTGCCCGCCGTCGCCTCCGGCAACGAGGTGGTGGTGATTTGGAGATAGGCGACCGGCTCGAAGAGGTAGATGTCCGAGCCGGCATTGGTGCCCACGGTGAGGGTGCCGACGTTGCCCGTCGTCGCGTTCCAGTCACTCCCGACGTTGACCCCGACGCCGCCGGTGATCGTGGCGTTCGGGTAGTCGGCGACGAAGGTGCTCCAACTGATCGGAGTCCGAGTCGGCGCGCCAGTCAGATGGGTGCCCCAAACGACGCCGTTCAACACGTTCCAGGTCTGCCAGGTGTTGTGCACGACCGGGTCCGAGGGTGGCTGCAGGTAGGGCTCGAAGTTGAGGGTCGAGTAGGCGACCCCGGCGTCGAGGCCCGACGAGTTGCCGGGGTCGATTACCAGTTGCAGCCCGGGGTCGTACGTGTTCGAGGTGTCGTTGGTATAGCTGGAGTACGAAAGCGAGGTCAGGCCGCTGAGTAGCGTGCCGTCGTGGTCGTAGCTGAACACTGACCAGTGTGAGCTGGTGCCGGTCGCCGTCATTTGAAGGCTGCCCGGCGAAGTTCCAGGCCCGGTGACCAGGCTGACAGCACCGCCGCCGGTACCGCCGGACTGGTCGATGACATTGAACTGCCCGACGGCCGTCGGGAGTGCGGGGTAGGTGACCAGATCTGCCGGAATGACCGGCACATAGGTGGAGGGCGGTGCGGCCCCTGCCACTGAGGTGGTGACCAAACTGGCGGCCAGGACGAGAGCGGAACCTACTCCTGCGGCAATAATCCTTCGCACGGACGCCCTCCTTTCATTGCAGGTCTATTTCACGCCTCATTGCACGCCGGACAACTCGGCAGCGCGCTGGCCCCTCATGATCGTCGCCCTCCGGCCCTTGATCGGCAATCGTCAATATTGGGGAACTGGTCAACCACCGAGGAACGGTGAGGGCCAGCCTGCTAGTGCCGGCCCGCTAGTGACTGCGGGCGTTGATCGCCGGGATCGCGAGAGGGACGATGGCAACGATCGATGCTGCCAGTCCCACGAACGCTCCGATGCCCCAACCGATGCCGCTGAACCCGATCCCTCCCGGCTTGAGCAGGAAGGCGAAGATGCTGAGCACTGCGTTGATGCCGGTGGCGATCAGCAGTAACTGTTCGTTGGGCAACGGAAGTGTGAACGGCAATTCCTCGAAGCCGGCCCGGACAACGAGAAAGGCCAAGATGGCCAGGCACAAGAGGAGCACCAGGTACATCCAACCGTGCCACAGGCCATCCACGGAAATCGAACCGAGTCCGAAGTTATAGGTGAACCAGGGCAGGAACAGGGAGATCAAGAGCACCAGTGTGGCAACGCCGCTGATCCGCTCGGCTTGAGACCATCGTTGCATGTCAAAGGAGAACGGCTTGCTGATTCGCGGCGGCGGGACGGCGCCGATCGGTTGGGCTGGTGATCCAGTGGCCGAGGGGGGAAGTGGAGACGCCGGTGGAGAGGGCGAAGACTGAGGTGGAGATGTTGGTGGAGTAGGGGGTGGAGTGGGGGGACGGTAGTCCGGATGCTGTTCCGGCGCGTACCATTTTTGATCGGATGCCTGCCACCACCCGGGACCCTGGGACACCTCGCTCATCTGGGACCTCCCGAAACACTGATTTAGTCGTGCTAACGGCAACAAGTCTGACCGATTTGGGGTCGACAAGCTGGGATCGCCGGAACCTACGCCGACCAGCTCCGCCGAACCCCACAACTTCGCCCTTGACCAGCGCTTTCTCCCTCGGCACCGGCGAGGTTCGGTCTAGACGACGGCACCCACCGGTTGGGCCGCGGGGTGACGGGGCCCGCAGTCCCGCCGACAATCTCTTTTTCCCAGGAGCCGGTCCGGTGGCAGACTGGAGGACCGGACTCCCGGCAGCCAATCAAAAGGGGTGGCTCGGCAATGCAAGCCTTGAGTTCTATCGCCCAGAAGCTCCTGGTCTTCGCCCGAGGTCTTGGAACTTCGGTGAAGAGCGTGGCGCAACGAGTGCAATTGAAGAAGTGGTCAGAGTGGTTGGGCGGGAAATCTCCTATGCCCGACAAGCCGCAACGGGTGGCCCTCGCCTCGACCGCGGCGGGGGCACTCCTTGTCGTCGTCGTGCTGGTCGTCGGTGCGAGCATGGTGTTCCACAGCTCGTCTCCTCCTGCTCACCGCACTGCTGAGAGTCCGGGCAATGGGTCCGATTCTTCCAATTCTTCCAGTTCGCCTCCAGCGACTGACGGTCCTTTGGCCCATCTCGGACATCCAGGTCCCGGAGGTGCTTCCGACGGATCAAGCTCGGGAGGTGCTTCCGACGGATCAAGCTCGGGAGGTGCTTCCGACGGATCGAGTTCCGGCCCGGCGACGAAGTCATCCTCCAAACACGCCCATGCTGCTGCGAAACCGAAGGCGTCCCACTCACTTCCGAATTCACGCAAGGCCGCGGTGGTCACGGTGACAGTCCGGAAGATCAGACCTGTTCGGAGACCCGGGAGAGTCAAGCCTCCGCGCCACGTTTACCGCACCAACTAAGGTTGGTCAGCCTTCGGGTCCCGACAGGCCCAGCATTGCGGTCACACCATGGTCACGGCCCGCGGTAAATCCTCCATCCACTGCCAATGCGTGGCCGGTGATGAATGAGGCATCGTCGGACAGCAAGAATGCGGCGGCCGCAGCGATCTCCTCGGGTCGGCCCATTCGATGCATCTTGTGCTCCGCAATGACGCTCGCCCTGGCTGCTTCCATTCCCGGTGCATCGAAGATCCGTTCGGTCATCGGCGTGTCGATGAAACCAGGACAGACGGCGTTGACTCTTATGCCGCGTCCCGCATAGTCGATGGCCATGCTCTTTGTCAGAAGCACCACGCCACCCTTTGACGCGCTGTAGACACTCCCGCCGGCGGTGCCCTCCAGACCCTCGATGCTCGCGATGGTGACGATTGCGCCACGGGATCCGTCCGACTGCCGGTTGCGCCAGCATGACGTCGATGGCGTGTTTGGCTACCAGGTAGGTTCCGGTCAGGTTTACCTGGAGTACCCGGTCCCACTCTTCGGTCGGAAGCATGTGCACCGGGCCCCCACCGGCCACGCCGGCGGCGTTTACCACGCCGTCGATCCGGCCTCCGAAACGGGATGCGGATTCGACCAGCGAGACCACCGACGCCTGGTCGGCGACGTCAACCAGGTGGAAGTCCCAGGAGCTCGTCGCTCCCCGTTTGCCCGGCCACCGGCCGGGTTGTCCGGCGGAGCGACAATGTCCGCGCCCATCACCCGTGCTCCCTCGTCGATCAGCCGATTGACGCATGCCCATCCGATCCCCGAAGCGGCACCGGTCACGATGATGCATTTGTCAGCCAGTCCATTCACGGTTTCTCCTATCTAGGGACGGAAGATCGACCTTGATGGCCTGCGATGCACTCCGTCCAATCGCCGTTCCGACGGCTTCTCGGTACTCCTCGAGTGGGAATTCGTGGGTCACCACCACCTCGTCGGGTAGAAGTCCGGCAGCGAGAATGTCGAGGGCGCGATCGACGGAGTGGCGCCCAGGTCCCCCAGCCAGGCCAGGGGCGGAGCCTGAGTCCACGGTGTGGTCGATCGAACCGACCAGCGCGGCCTCCTTGTACCAGACCGGAGTCAGATCGACCTCACTGATCGCCGGCGGCACCGAGTAGCAGGACCGTGCCTCGATTGGCAACCGCACGCAAGGCCTCGGTCACCGACTGCGGTGAGCCCACGGCCTCGACCACGTAGGGGAAACCGCCCATCAGCATGACGTGCGCCTTGCGACCGACCACCCGGGCGCCGACGATTCGGCGCCAGCTCTTCAAAGTGTGCGTTTGTGGGATCGGTCCGCACCACATGGTCGGCTCCACATGCGGCGGCAGCCTTGGCCTGGTGGGCGTGCCGCGCCAGCACGGTGACCGGACACCCCGGAAACAGGCCCTTGACCGCGGCCACGGTGGCGAGTCCGATGATTCCGCAGCCCACCACCAACACCGGCTGACCGTCGTCGGGTGGCGCCCGAAGGAGGCCGTGACAGGCAATTGAGACCGGCTCATGAAGACAGGCCCCGCGATCGGAGACGGCTTCGGGAATCGGGTGCAGCATCGAGCTGTGGGCGAGCACCTGTTCGGCCCACCCGCCGCCGAGGCCCGGAGGTGAACCCCAGCGAGCGCCCACTGCTGATGACGTTGCTGTCGAGGTTGAGACAAGACGACGTCCATCCCTGCGCACAGCTCGCGCACGGAGGATCGATGCCCCGAGCCAGACATGGTAGGCACGGGTCGACTGCCATTCGGGTTCCTACCGGATGCGGGCACCCGGGCCCCGCCTCGATCACCCGGCCGGCAATCTCATGGCCCAACAGGAACGGTAGCGAGCCCATCCAGGCCAGCGTGGGCGACGGGCCGGTGTTGTGGGCGAAGAGGTGGAGATCGCTACCGCAGATTCCGCCGACGCCGACTTCGATTCGGGCCCATTCCGCTCCCGGGAGTTCGGGCTCCGGGAGATCAACCAGCGACGCGGGAAATTGGGGATCGGCCATGTCGAACTGGATGGCGCGCACCTGGTCAGCGTACGTGCTTTCATCGCGGCTCGGTGGTGAGGACCATCGGGCGTAGATCGCCGTGTCGACCTAGGCTCCGAGCGGTGCGGGTTCCGGACGCAAGTCTTGACGAGGTGCGTGAGAACGGGTTTGCGCTTGTCGAAGGTTTCCTTGCTCCCGACGAATTGCGGAGTGCCCAGCAGGCTCTCTGGCTGCATTTTCCGACGCCGGACGAGTACTTCGCCGACCCGGCCCACTATTCCGAGTACGCCGGAGACCAGTTTGCGGGTGTCGAAGAGTTTCCCTATCGCTCATGGGATCTCAACCACCTGGCCTTTCACCCGGACCTGGTCGAGGCCGCCGAGCGGTATCTGGGAACCACAGACCTGCATCTGTACAAGATCGAGCTGTGGGCCAAGTATGCCGGAGCCGTCGACTACGACCAGCCCCTCCACCGTGACTACGGAAGCCACAGTCTGGTGGTCCCTCGGCGGGACCATGCCTATCAGCAGTTGACCACCTTCGTCTTCCTCTCCGACGTCAATGAAGAAGACGGCCCCACCAGGATCGTTCCCTATCCACACGGCAGGGACGTGCCGTTCACTCCGCTCTACCTCGAGTTCGGCGCCCTTGCTGATCATGAGGTACCTGCGGTCGGGCCCGCAGGAACTCTGCTCCTGTACCGGACCGATATCCTGCACCGCGGTTCCAACCTCACCGGCACCAAATCATCTCGATTCTCGATCCTGGCCGATTTTCAGGCCAGGGGAACCACCTGGGGAGGGAAGATGGCGTGGCCGAAGCAGTCACCCCATCGCTGGGCCAAGTTGATCCCTCGCTGCACTGTGCGAGAGCGAGATCTCTTCGGGTTTCCACGGCCTGGCCACGACTATTGGAACGAGCAGACGCTGGCGGATACCGCCCTCCGCTACCCGGGCCTGGACCTCGAACCGTACCGGGTACCGATCGAGTAGCGGAAGAAATGCGGGCGCTAGCCGCGAGTCCGATCCCGCGGTGGCCTCTTGCGCGTATTTCGACGCCAACTGACGGGAGAATCCCCACGACCGCCCCACGTCGGCGATGCTGTCCCCTTGCGCCGAGCTGGGCGGAGATGATCGAAACTCGTGTGCGGTGTCGTTGGTGCTCGAATTCCTTCAACGCCTCGGTCAACTCTTGCCGGGCGACTTCGGCCTGGTTCGCCTTGATGGTGGCCGTCACTCCCTTGCGACGGCGAAGACCCCTGAGCGTCCGTCGATAAGCCGACTCAGACCTGAGCAGGACGCTGCGGAGCTGCTTGGCTGCCTCGAGCAGACGTTGTGTTTCATGCTCGGCGACATCCACTTGATCACCCATGGGCAAAGCCTAACGGCGGCCGCCCCGCTCGGCGGACAGCTCAGATGGGTAGCCGCGACCTGCGGTCTCCCGGTCGGTCATGACGATGTCTGCGAAGACCCACCAACCGGTGACGAGAGATCCGATGTCGACTCCGTTGACAAAGCGGATGATGCCGCATCAGCCGATCGGGTCTTGAGCACTTGCAGGAAGAGCTCGTACAGGACGAGCAGGCCGCCCACGATAAGGAAACTGAGCCACGACACGCTGACGATGAGGAGCACGATGCCTGCCAGGACGGCTCCTCCCAGCTGCAGGCCGTCAGCATGGGCACCCATCCATGCGACCGTTCGGGCCCGATGCTCACCGCTCACTGCCGACAACGGCTCGGTGCCACAGCCGCGCAACGAATGAACGAAGAGCAACCGCCCAGCGATAGGGCCCACTCACCAGGGCCACCACCAGAACGGCCAAGGCCACGCCCAAGATCCACACGGTCAGCACGAAGAACCCGTTGAGTAGGTCGCCCAGCACGATCTGGGCCACTTGTGGATTGTGAGCGCTGTTTGCCAGCGCGCCCTGTTCGTGGATGACAACCCGACGCAAGACGATCATCAGCAGCGCGATGCCGATCAACAGCTGGATCAAGGTTCGCCGACGAGCGACAGACAGCCAAAGGCTGAAGGCGATCAGGGCAAGGGTGATCAGCGGGAGCGCCAGAGTCAGCCGATCGAAGGCCTTTGACCCCTCGTTGAACCGTTGCGAGGTTGTTCGATCGAACCAGGGTGATCTGCCCGAAGTTGCTTGGCAGCTGCACGCCCAGCGCCTTGGACAGCTTGTTCACCGCCTGCTGTGGAAGCTCGGCGGAGGTGATGTTCGGCAGGGTCACGTTCTTCCCGGTCAGATTGGATGCCAGCCCTGAGACATCACCCAGAGCATTGTTGATCACCGGAACGGTATTGAGGACGATGTAACCGCCGGAAGTGGACAGAGCTTGTGAATTCTGTCCGCGCAGGACCGCCACCACCTGTTGGTGAGTCGACGTCAAGGTATTCGTCCACACAATTTGGAAGCGCTCTGGAGCCGAGCACCTTCGCCAGTTGTTCGGAAACGAAGCTCTGGGTGGCGGCGGTGACCGGTATGGCCACAAAACCGGCCTTTGGCGGGAGGGCGTTGCGCAGCCGGCTTTGCAGATGGAGTTCCGAGAAAAGCTGATCGGTAGCCCGGGTGGCGACAGCGGCGTCCACCTCGGGATGTTGGAAAACCGGTCCCACCGTGTTCACGAATGCCGTGGTGTTGAGTACCGTCCGGTGAGCCCACACCACGGTGGTGGAAAGCATCACCAAAAGACAGGACAGCACGACGAGTAGGGCGACGACCAGCCGGCGGACGCGTCTCTTTTTCGGAGTTTCGATCCGGCTGAGCTTGGCCTGGAGCTCATCCACCTCGGCTTGCATGCGCGCCAACTCCGCTGCCGTTGGTGCGCCTTCGGTGGGTTGCTCCGAACCTGGGGCGTCGCTCATCGAAGGCTGACGCTACACCGATGTGGCTGCTTCGTCACGGTGCAACCTCCGCCTCCGAAAGGAATCACGTTGCCCGGTATCAGGACGCCCAACCGACCGGTAGCGCTCGGCCAGGCAGTGGTGATGGTGCCAGCTAGATCTGGAAGGGTACCCGGGCCAGTGTCGTGTATCGATGACCCCCGACAAGGGCCTGCGATGCCACCAGGTCGAACGAGTCGATGTCGAATGTTGCTGAGAATGGAATACCGGCCAGGGCAGATCGTGTCGACCGACTTGCTTGGCTCCCCGACAGTCGGGCGACAGTCAAGTGACCGGTGAAGTCGGGTTCGATTCCGCTGTCGGGAACAACCTGAATCGTCAGCGAACGAATGGCTTTGGCCACTTCATCAAGTCCCGTGACGGGAATCTGGAGCACCCGCTGGTTGGCGAACCATGCCGTCCCCGGGCCGACTGTGCACTGGACGGGACCCGCCACCACCTCGGCGGCGTCGACAAGCGCATCGGTGAGGGCCGGCACCAGGTCGGCGCTCACATTGCCGAGGAATCGGAGTGTCATGTGCCACTGTTCGGGTCCGACCAAACGCATGCCCGGTACCGACCCAAGGTCAAGCCGTAGGAGCTGCTCTCGGGTGGAATCGTCAGGCCACGCCGCCACGAACGTTCGCACGCCCGGTCCTCCCTGTCGCCCTGGGTCCGATTTCGAGGCGACGCGGCTCATGCGTTCCACAGCGGCCCGACATCGATGAACGAGGTGGCGCACGGCGGTCCGTCGGCCACCAACATCTCCGGCTTCTCCAAAGGGTCTGCCGGGACCCGCACGAGGACGGCGGAGCGTGTGCCGTAGTCGTCGGTGTGCACACACGAAGCCAGGGTGGCCGGCCGTCGAACCACCTCCTCGGTCGCCTGATCGTCCACCTTCTCGATCGAAGGCACCGTGTGATCGGCGAGCACGGAGGGCATTGCCGTCCATAGTGAAGAGTCCGCTGATGCCACCGCTGACAATTGCGAGAGGACCCGTTCCACCTTGGGTGACGGTTCTCCGAGCGCCACGTTCTCGAGAACGTGCATGCCGGGGGGGAGCGGGCGCGAAGAGGGGGGCCGTCGATGGTCAACTCGACGTAGTGGAGCGACTCCCGGTCTCCGATGAGGAGCCACGCTGGGTTGTACTGCCCTGGCCGGACGGCCCTGGTCAGTGCGGCAAGGCCTGCGTCGGCACTGCGCTCGTTGGCAACCATCAGTGGCAGCTCACCCCGGGATCGTTTGGTCAGATCGCGTCCCCCCGGAGAGGGTCGGTTGGTCAAACCCACCACCACGCCGTGTTCGTTGACCGCCAGCCAGGTTCCGCCGGCCAGGTCGTCGCGACCGCCGAGCACCCTGGGATTGGAATCGCGGAGCACGCTCATCGAGTGCGCCGGCCGATCGAGCCGTTCGTCGCGGTTGGCGGCCACCATCAGCGGGTGCGCTCCACCCGGCTGCCAGGAGAACACCAGGAGACACATCGGGGTCAGGGTACCGGTCGACCCATGCGGTCGATCACCCCGCCCTGGGTGGAGCCCACAGGCCGGCCGAAGGACCGACCTCGGGGGTTTCTATTTCGAAATTCGGCCAATTTATCGAGCTATAGCCGATATTCTAACGATTGGATATCGCCTATAGGTCATAAAAAGCGCGATTTTCA
Organism: uncultured Acidimicrobiaceae bacterium; assembly: GCA_963734395.1. Lineage (GTDB taxonomy): Bacteria > Actinomycetota > Acidimicrobiia > Acidimicrobiales > RAAP-2 > Bog-756. Next base: position 977,165 of record CAVTGY010000007.1, read on the forward strand.
AAATCGGATGTACCGCCCCGCTGCACCCAGCAGTTCAAGATTTGGGTGTACCCGCCCCCGTTGCCGGGCTCCAAACACGGAGTGACGGACTGACGGTCAGGGCCGGCCGAACTCGAGCAGCCGGTCGGCGAGTAGGGGCCACCGTTCGAACAGATGACCGGTGCCGTTCCGTGCCGCTTGGCTCCGCTCGATCCATTCCCGATCGGCCCACGGTGGCTCGACCAATCGTGAACCGGGAATGAGGGCGTGGAGCGCTTCGGAGGTGGCACGGGTGTGGTACGGGTCGCTCTTCCCGCTCCGGAAGATGAGGGTGGGTGCATTCAAGGCGGCACAGGCCTGGTCGGGCAGACCGGGGACGGTTGCTCCGACCTCGGGGCAGTACACGGTCATCCACCGCTCGAGTACCTCGATGAACTCCTTCGGATCGAGTCCCAGTATGCGCTCCCGGTTGCCCGGATTGCGCTCGAGAACTTCGGCCCACTCGGGTAGTTCGACGACCGCTTCCATCCCGCCTTCCCACGCGGCCCGAATCGACTCACCGCAGTAGACGATCCCGAGGGTCATCAGGCCGAAGATGCCTCCAGAGATCCACCACATGGCGAGCTTCGAGGTGACCTCGGGGTGTCTTGTCTGCGGTCAGAAGGGAGACCCTGGCCCCTCCCGAGCCGCCGACGATGACCGCGGGGGCGAATTCGAGTTCCTTGAGCAGCCCGGCCAGCCGGTCTGCTTGCATCTCGGACTCGGATTCGCCCGCGAAACAAACGTCGGAAGCACCTGTGTTCGGTCGATCCCAGATGAGGACCTGTTGCCCGTGGTCAGCGATTGCCTCGGCGAGCTCCCTGACCCCTGGTGTGTCCTTGCTGAACCGGCCACCGGGAGTCACCACCCACGGGGCGCCTTCGCCGATGACTTCGTAGACGATCGCGGTTCCGTCGATGACGATCGAGGCCATACACTTCCTCCTGCAAATCCAGGTCGAAACGGCGATCGACTCCGGAGGCCCGGCGTCGGCCTGTCTTAGCACAGTCACTGTTTGAACGGATCGGGCGGCTCGTCCATCCGGTGGAGGCGGCCGGCCCTGTGCTGATTCAGGAGCGGAGCACAATTCCGGGTCTTTGCCCCAGCGCCTCTGGCATCGACTGACCGTCCACCCGAATGGGCACGCCGTTGACAAGGGTGTGGGTCATCCCGACCGGTGCGTCCGCGGTGAGCCGCTCGCCCTCGGCGGGGAAGTCGACCACTCGCCGAAGCGGACCGGGTGCCACGGTTTCCGGGTCGAATACCACCAGGTCGGCTGCCTTCCCGACCTCTACCGAACCCCGGTCGTCGAGACCGTATACACCGGCTGGCTCGGCGGTGAGTTTGTGAACAGCCAGCTCGAGACTCATCACCTGGCGGTCCCGAACCCAGGTTCCGAGTAGGTCGGTGGCAAAGCAGGCATCGCACAGCTGGCTGACGTGGGCACCGGAGTCGGCCAGGCCCAGGAGCACGTCGTCTCTCGGCAACAGGTCGGCAATTGCCTCGAGGTTGTCGTTGGCCAGCACCGACGAGAACCGTGAGGTCAGGTCATCGGCGAGCGATAGATCGAGCAGCACATCGAGCGGGGTCACATCCTGCTCCCGGGCGAGATCGACGACCGAGCGGCCCACCAGGTCGGGCCGATGGGCTGATTCGGCCACCGAAAGCGAGGAGCTATTGAACAGGCTGAATCGACCCGAGGTCAGCTGATTCTGAGTGGCGGCTCTCCAGTCGGGGTCACGATAGGCCGCCTTTCGCTCCTCGACCGGGTCGTCCATCAGGGCTGCGAAGTTGGGGAAGGTGTTCAGCGAGAAGGGTTCGGCCATGTTCATCTGAAAGGTCAGCGGCCGGCACGAGACCTGGGGCCACACGTCCACCCCGGTAGCTCTGGCTGCAGCATGGTCGGCCATGACCTGCTCGTGGTAATCGGAACCGGCGAAGGTAAGCAATGCCGTCCACGTAAAGGGCCGCCCGATGGTTCTTTGCAGCTCGAACATGCGGGCGTTGGACAGAACCCCGCCGGGCAGAAGAGCGACGACGCCGCGGTCGTGGTTGCGCATCGGTTCGACAAGGGCGGCGAGCTCGTCGAAGTCGGCGACCCGGGATGGCACCGGTCGACCGTGGTCGCCGTTGTGGGTGGGGGACCAGCTGGATGCAAAACCGATGGCCCCGGCATCCATCGCTTCATCGACGATGCGGGCCATGGCTTCGAGCTCTGGCGTCGGTGGCCGCCCGCTCGTAGGCGTCGGGGCCCATGGCAAAGAGCCGGATGGCGGTGTGGCCGATGTAGCAGCCAAAGTTGAGGGCAACGCCGCGCCGTTGGACCGAGTCGAGATACTGGGGGAACGTCTCGAACTCGTCCCAGGGGACCCCGGATATCAGCGTGTCGAAGTTCATGTCCTCGACGTGTTGGAGGGTCCGCACCAGCATCTCCCTCCCCTCGGGTCTGGTCGGGGCGATGGAGAACCCGCAGTTTCCGGCCACCACCGTGGTCACCCCGTGAGACGACGAGGGGCTGAGGTCTGGATCCCAGAACACCTGGGCGTCATAGTGGGTGTGGATATCGATGAAGCCGGGAGCGACCACCTGACCGGAGGCATCGAGCTCGGTGGCTGCCCGACAGTGCTTCGTCGATGGCCACGATCCTTCCATTGCGAACGGCGACGTCCGCGGACGGCCCGGGGCACCGCTCGCATCCACCAGGGTCCCGCCACGTATGACGATGTCACCGTCCATCTGTGTACCCACTTCCTCGACTCTCTGATCGTCGGCGAGCGAGCCTTCTCCCGAATGAGCCCATCCAGACAATAATCAATCGGCGAAGATCGGACCGGCACCGACGGGCCTCGACGGGCAAGGCCCGAGCGGAAACTACATACGCTCATGGGATGTTGACAGGGCTTGCCCATGCGGCCGTCTGCGTCGGTGACGTCGACGAGGCCACCGAGTGGTACTCACAGGTTCTCGGACTGGACGTGCTCTCGCCCCCCTTCGAACTTGCCGGTGAGGCGATCGAGCGGGATATGGGAGAGTTGGTTCCCAGCCCGGTCGTCGTACAGGCAGCCATTCTCGGACTCGGCACCGACGACCAGGTGCTCGAGCTCATCGAGTATCCGGGGAAGGCGTTGAAGCAGTCGAGCAGACGCCTCCGGTGATCGTCAGACCGGGCCTCACCCATGTGGGATTGCTCTGCGACGACATCGAGAGGACGAGACGGGACCTCGAGGAGCGGGGGGTGGTGTTCCTCACCGCGGGGATCGCCGATGTGGCCGGATTGCGCACCACCTGGTTCCGGGACCCGTGGGGAACCGTGTTCATCCTGCTCCAGAAGGATCATCAAGACCGTCCCTACTGGCGGCAATTCGACGGGTGACCGGAATCGATTCGCCGGCCGGGCAGGTGGCTGTTCTTGACCTCCCGTCTGGTGCCAAGAGCGTTACGATGGCTGAGCGACGAAAGGAGGACCGATGAGCGAGCATCGACAGCTCAAGGCACAGACTCGCGCTCTCCTGACCGGCCTCGGAACATGCCCGGACGAGGTGGCCGAATCGCTGCGATCTGCCGGTGTTCACGGAGTCCCCAGAAACAATCGCAGCTGCGCGGTTGCTCTGTACTTGAGTGTATTGATGGGTTCCGACCCACGCGTACGTTCGATCAAGGTTGGGCACTGCTCCCTGCTCATCGACACTGTCTCGTCACCCGAGACTCCGACCCTCGGGCCGCCTGCAGGTCCAGTTACCCAAGCCCGTCCGTCAATTCGTCGCCGCCTTTGACGCCCAGAACTACCCGGCAATCATGAGGGGGCAGTCTCAACCTTCACCGTCGGCGCTGACCGAGGCAAGGGTGAGCCGGCAAGCGATGTCGGGCCATGCCGGAACGTGTTGCCGGCATCACTGGCCCGGCCTGTATCAGCTAGGACTGTCGCAGGAATCAGGCCGCTCCGATCTGCCGGAGTGGTCCGGTCGAAATGAGCGGAGGACAAGTCATGGGACTGATGGACAAGGTGAAGGCTCAAGCCACGGTGCTGGCAGACAAGGCGCAGACCGGACTGCAGCAGGGCCAGACCAAGATTCAGGAGATGCAATCGACAAAGCAGGTCGACCATCTGCTGCGCGAACTCGGTGCCTACGTATTCCTGAGCGAGCGTGGCCGGAACCAACCGGACAGCGAGACCAAGGTGGCCGGACTCATGAGCGAGCTGGATGCGCTCGAGTCCGCCGGAAACCAGGTCGTGGTCACCCCCGAATCGGTGGCGGCTCCCCTGCGCCTGCGTCCGGCGCGGCTCCGTCTGCTCCTCCGCCCCCGCCCGGTGCGGCTCCCCCCAGTGACGGGAATCCCGGCGCACCTCAACCGGGGACGTCGATCCCGAAGTCTGGCGACAACCTGCCCGGCTAGGAGACTGTTGAACAAAACGGGTCTCAGGCGCATGTTGGCGTTGCAGGCTCAGGACATGTCCGACCGAAGCGCCGACATGAAGAGGGTTGAAGTCGGCCACCCAGGTGGGCAATGCCCAAAGAGCGGTCCCTTTTTGACGGCCTGAGCTTGCGCGCACCAGATCATGCGGCTCTGACCTGCCATGTTCCGTCGTGGCTGAGACCGAGGTTCACAAGCCGTCTCAGGTTGATGGCGGCGATTCGCAACGACAGTCCGAGGTGGTTCTTCTCGACACCGCGAAATCGGACTCGCCGGTGGTTGTCCGCTACAAGCCAGGCGATGGATCGTTCGACCATCGGTCTCCATCGGCGATAGTCCTCGGCGAAGTCACCTTCTCGCCAGGCCCGCCGGGACTCGACAAGTTCCGCGTCGTGCGGAGTGATGGTGAGGTGTCGTCCGTCTCGGGCGGTGGTGCAGCGAATTCGCAATGGGCAGGTTCGACACCGAGAGCGGAAGTTCGCTCCACCACTTGCGGTCAGCAGGACCGTGTGCCCGGCTGGACAGGTCACCGTGCGGGCCGCGTGGTCGACGAGGAAGTCGTCACGATGGAAGCCGCCGGGCACGGCCGAGTGGGTCGGAAAGGGCTTGATCGCCAGGTCGTGTTTGGCCTCGTGTAGTGAATGAAGGGTGTCTCCTGATCCATAGGCCCCATCACCCAGCACCTGCAGCCCAGGATCCTCTCGTTCCAGCAGTGCCACACCGGTCGGTCCGTCGGGAGCATTGGCCGGGGTGAGCGCGGTGGCGGTCACAAGGCCCGTCTCGGGCTCGATGGCGATGTGGGCCTTGTAGCCGTCCCGATACTCCGAACGGGACTTGTGCATGTGACGGGCCTCGGGGTCGACCACAGAAATGACCCGGTCAGGGGCTACTTTTCGGACGATCTGCCACGTGCCGTCGTCTTGTTGCTCGACGTCTTGGCCTGCCACCAGGGCCAGCAATCCGAGGGCCGAGGTGGCCTCCGCTTCCTCGGCCACATCCTCGAACTCGGTCAACAGCTGGAAGGCGTCCCTGACCAGTGCATCGACCAAAGCCGCCTTGGCCACCGGGTCGTCCCAGGCGATCAGGGGTTTGCCAGCCGACTCGTAGTCATGGGCGGAAAGCATCACGTCTTTCGCTCCAGGGACGAGCCGGCGCACCCGGCGGATGGCGGCGATCAGCTGGGTAACGGTGTCCTGGGTGGCGACAGCATCATCGAGCAGGGTCGAATCGAGAGCCCTTCTTGTCCTTCCCTTCAGCACCCCGGTGGCGTCGATCACCGAGCGCACAGCGTCGAAGATCCGCTCGGGGTGTTCGGAGTTGCGCAGCCGGGTGCGCCAATAGGTGAGCACCGAGAAGTCGAACCCCTCGTCGTCGAGCGCCAATCCGCAGGCCACCTTCCAGCTGATCCGATCCCGAAGGGCCCGAGCAGCGTCTCGGTCGGAGAGTCCCTCGAGGGCCTGGAGGACCATCACCGAGGCCACCACGTCGGCCGGGATCGACGGTCGACCACGACCGGAGGGGAACAGGTCCTCGAACATCTCATCGGGGAACAGTTCGTGGCGGTGATCGGCCAGGAACCCCTCGACGCTTCCTTCGGGTACGAGCTGGCGACAGAGGGCTGCGGCGTCGAGCAGCTCAGGGTTGGATTCGCTGTGTCCTTGCACCCACCAATTCTCGACCATCCACGCTCAAATCGCGAGCACCGTTGGGAGAATTGTTCAACAGTCTCCTAGGGGAGTGGGCCGGCGGTCGGCTCCTTCGCCCTACGAAGTTCCGCTCTGCGCCGGGGTGATCGTGGCGCCAGGCGGGGTCTCGAACAGCGAGGCGGCCGGCGATGACGAATAGTTGGTGATCTCGAAGCTGGTGGAGTCCGAGGCAACCTTTGACATAGCCGAGGATGTTCTGGGGAGTGGTGCAGATCGTGCTGGTGCCGGTTACCCCGGGAGCGACGAAGTCGACGCACTGCATGTTGAAGCCGTTGACGGTCATGGTCGACGATGTGACATGGTCACCGGCAATTCCCGCTGCCAGCGAGAAGTCCTTCAAGAACGTGATCCAGTGGGAAGGCGTGTAGAAGTCGATGATCTGGTTCTGGGTTGCGGCACTCCCAGAATCGAGCATCTGACATGACCAGGTCGTGTGGATCCCGACGGTGGAGTGCACGAATACTCGCCGGATTGATTGACGACGAGATCAGTGGCGGCGTCCACCGCCCGATGCGCCGGTGATGGCGTGATGGTGAAGGAGACCTTGTTGGGTGGCTGCACCGCATACACGACCGTCGCCGGCGAACTGCCGGTGGTCATATAGGTGGCTTCGAAGGTCGACGACTCACCACTTTGCACCTTGCTGGTGAACGCATCGATGGTCGACTTGTTGCCCTCTACGGTGTGGACGGCGTTCTTGGCTGCGTTCACGACTCCACAGCTGGTGAGTCCAAAGGTACTCGCGGCAAGCGCAGCAACGATCAAGACCGCTGCTCGCCGATGGACGTTGATGGTGCCGGATCGGTTGGTGTCGTGCGTCATGGCCGCCTCCAGGTTGGTAGAGCTTGGGAGGCTACGACGTCGTGCCGCATCCGGCGCGGCATTGGTGAGCCGATCGCCATCACCAGGGGGGTTCAGGGGTCGAATGCCCTGGTCGGCCCCGGGCCGAGGAGCGACTGTCGTTCGATGGTGGCTGCCGACCTGAGGACGTTCTGGGCTACGAAGGACGGTTCGAATTGTGCTCGTTTGTCGAGCAGATCCGCTTTGCGGCCGACGAGCCCGGTCGATCTCGGGACCACCCTCGAAAATCACCAGGTCCAGCAAGTGCAGCGCTCGCTGCCACCCCGACGGATCGTCGAGCGAGGCGAGCATCTCGACCCGATCCAGGACGCGGGGCGACGTCACCGATGAGTGCGATGACCTCGCTGGCGATCTCCGCCCTGGTGGATGGAAAGAGCATGGTGGGATTACCGTCGTACCAGCCCTTGTAGCGGCGCAGGATGTCGCGAACGGCAAAGGCGGTGCAACCGTAGAGTGGCCGGAGGTAGCGGCTCTCGTCGAATTGGGGAGGAAGCCGAACCTCATCGAGGATCTGTTCGTCCCATTGGCCGTCGTTGAGCCGTCGAACCACTTCCCCGTCCAGCCACCGACATGCCTGAGCGGTGACCCGGAGCATCTCGATGGCGTCGGTGGTGAACACGCCACCATGCCCGCTCACCACCGCGGTCGGCTCTCTCGAGGCCATCTCCTCGAGCACTTCCGCCCACTCGAGTACGTAACGCTGGATTCGGAAAGGAGTTCCCGCGTTGGGAATTGAGGACACGATGAAGTCGCCTCGCCGACGATGACCCGGGGCTCGACGACCCAGATCCACGAGTGGTCGTCCGTCTCACCCAGTCCGTGTCGGCAGTCCAGCGTTATGTCTCCGAGGTCGAGAGCAAGGCTCTGTTCGTAGCTGAGCGTGGGCGGAACGTAGCGAGCGTTTCGGACCACGTCACCTCCGCCGGCACCCCAGCTGGCGAATTGCATGTCGTAGGTGACGGCCAGGTGTCCGGCCGTCTTGGCATAGCGTTCGAACCGACGGGCGATGTTGAGGTGACCGACGATCTCCGGATCCTGGTCACCCCGACGGCGAGCTTCGTCGAGGAGTGCCGGAGTTCCGAAGGCATGATCGAAGTGTCCGTGCGTGTAGATGATGTAGCGCAACGGGGCCTCGGTGATCTGCCGCAACGCCTTGACCACCCGTGGACCGTTGATGAAGAGGCCGGGGTCGATCACGGCCGCACCGTTCCGACCGACCACGATGGTCGTATTGCCGAAGCCGGGAAGCAGCCAGACGTCCGGATCAATCTGCTGAAGTTCGCCGGTCAGGAAGGATGGAATCGGGTTGTTCGGCGCTCAGGTTTCCACTTGGTCGGTCCGCCATCAGGTGCCCGAGAGCTTCGAGACCACCGGACCCAGCGCTTCCCAGCTGTCCGCTTCGATCGACCAGTACGAGATGCCGTATTCCTCGCGGCGCCATTGGAGCTCTTCGGTCATCTCGTCGAGTGTGCCGAGGAGGGCCAAGTGGAACATGCAGGGCGTCGGCGGGGCTGATGCCGAAGTGGGGAGCCATGGCGTCGGCCACATCGGAGGCGCTCGTCGGTGATCATCACGAATCCGATCAAGGAATTGAGCTCGAGGTCGTCGAAGCGTCTCGCCGGCGGCCTCCTTCACCCACCCGACCTTCTCCCGTGTGCGCGCCGGCGAAGCGTTCGGGGCCGTTTCGGGGCCTCCGGTTCCTTCGCGCAGGTTGACATTGATGCTCACGATGTCTGCCGTGGCGGGCGGCGAAGGACAGCACCCGCTTGCCACCGCCCCCGATGATGAGGGGCGGGCCCGGGAGCTGAACCGGGCGGGGCAGGAGCGTGAGATCGTGGACCTGGTAGTGGGCGCCGTCGAAGGAAAACGGTCCGTCGGTGCGGAGGAGCCCCTGCAGTACCTGTACTGCCTCCTCGAAGCGCTCGACTCTGGTTCAGGGCGTGTCGTAGGTGATCCCGGATTGCTCGTAGTCGGTCCGCATCCAGCCGGCACCCAGACTCAGCTCGAATCGGCCCTCGCTGAGCAGGTCGAGGGTGGCGGCTTCCTTGGCCAGCACGACCGGGTGCCGGTAGTCATTTCCGAACACCAGGGACCCCATCCGCAGGGAGCTGGTGGCGCTGGCGACCGCGGCCAGCGCCGGCATCGGAGCCAGCTGGTCACCAAAGTGATCGGGCATCAGGAGGGTCGAGTAGCCCAGCGATTCGGCGCGCCGGGCCTGGTCGGCCCAGGAACGGGCCGTTCCCTCCGGTGCCTTGCTCAGCTGCGCGGCGAAACGGAACTTGCGATCGTGTGCCATCGGATCATCCTGCCTCAATCCGACGGAGCCGCGTCGATTCGATACCTGACTCGTCCGGCCACGGTGATCGGTCGGCAGGCCGTGTACCGAAGCTGGTCCTGAGTACGCTCATCGTCATGCGAATTGGCGTGTTGACCGGTGGCGGCGACTGCCCGGGGCTGAATGCGGTCATCCGGGCGGTGGTACGCAAAGGGGTCGAGGTCCACGGTGACCAGTTCGTGGGATTCCGAGACGGGTGGCGGGGACCGCTGGAGGGCGACACGATGCCGCTCGACGTCGCTGCGGTGCGGGGCATCCTCCCCCGCGGCGGCACGATTCTCGGGTCCAGCCGGACCAATCCCTACCGCGATGAACACGGAGAGCGCCAGGTCCTCGACACGGTCAGTCGGCTGGGAGTGGAGGCTCTGGTTGTCATCGGCGGAGAGGACACGCTCGGTGTAGCCAACAAGCTCAGCGCGGCCGGACTGCCGGTGGTCGGGGTTCCCAAGACCATCGACAACGACCTCGGAGCCACCGACTACACCTTTGGATTCGACACCGCGGTGATGATCGCGACCGAGGCCATCGACCGGCTCCACACGACGGCCGAGAGCCACCACCGCGTGCTGATTGTCGAGGTGATGGGACGTCACGCCGGTTGGATCGCCCTCCATTCGGGCCTGGCCGGAGGCGCCAACGTGATCCTGATCCCTGAGCGCCCTTTCGACATCGGCGAGGTGTGCGCACTGATCGAGCACCGGTTCTGCCAGCCACTACGCGCCGATCGTGGTGGTCGCCGAAGGGGCACTCCCGGTCGAGGGCACCCTGCCGGCCCGGGCCGGTGAGATCGACGCGTTCGGCCACATGCGCCTATCGGGCATCGGGACCCTGTTGGAATCCGAGATCGCCGAACGTACGGGCAAGGAAGCCCGCGCCACGGTCCTCGGTCACGTGCAACGCGGCGGTAGCCCCACCGCGTTCGACCGGGTCCTTGCAACCAGGTTCGGGTTGCACGCTGTCGATGCGATCCATGACGGTGCCGTGGATCAGATGGTGGCGCTGCATGGGACGTCGATCGATCTGGTGCCCCTGGCAGAGGCGACGGCGACACTCAAGCTGGTGACGCCTGAGCTCTACGCGGAGGCCGGGGTGTTCTTCGGATGACAACAGCCGGGGTCCCCACGGTGGCGACCGTGGTTGCGCTGCTGGAGCGTTCGGCCGGCACGGAGGAGCCGAACGAGGAGATACCCGGCCTCACCATCCTCCACCACGGACTCCAATGCGCAGACCACCTGCGCCGGTCCCACCCGGAGGATGCCGAGCTTCAGGTGGCAGGTCTCCTCCACGACGTCGGGCACCTGTTGGCACCCGGGCAGGAAGACATTCATGGCCTGGTGGGCGCCGATTATGTCCGTCCCGTGTTCGGTGAGCGGGTGGCCGCCCTCGTCGAGGCGCACGTGCCCGCCAAGCGCTACCTCATCGCTACCGACGGTACCTACCGCGCGCTCCTTTCCCCTGGCAGTGTCCGCACCTTGGCCATGCAAAACGGTCCGATGACCTCCGCGGAGGTGACCGCCTTTGGTGCCTCACCGCACTTCGAAGCCGCCCTCGATCTGCGGAGGGCGGACGAGTCGGCCAAGGATCCGGCCGCCAGGGTGGCCCGGCTGGACACCTGGGTCTCGACGCTGGTCGCAGTTGCCGGCTGAGCCATACCGCCTCTGAACAGGGATTTCTCTGTCCCCGGTCGGCGGACTCCACGCAGCCGGATCAACGGCGGTGATGCCGTTTCCCCTACCTGGGCAGGTTCGGAGGCTCCAGAACGGTGTCAGCGTAGAATCAGCTGTGAGGGGTGCAGCCCGAGTTCGGATCGTCTACCCACATGGCCCAATCACTAACTCGAAAAACTGCTTCGACGGCCCGATGGGCTGAGAACCGCCGTCATCACGTCGGCCAACCGGGTGGGCAGCGCTGATGGTTTATCTCCTGGCCACGTTCAGTGCGTTGGCGAACGCGCTGACCAGCATTCTTCAGCGGATGGGGGTCGAGGATGCTTCGGAGGACACCACGCTTCGGCTCAGCCTTCTGACCCATGCCCTCAAGCGCGGGGTGTGGCTGATCGGTCTCGGCTTCATGATCGCCTCGTTCTTGACGCAGGCGGTGGCGCTTCACCTTGGTGACCTGAGCCAGGTCCAGCCCATCCTCACCACCGAGCTGCCTGTTCCTCATCATCATTCTGGCCACCTGGTTCCGGTTCCGCATCGGCGCGCGGGAGTGGCTGGGGTGCCTGGCCGCGGCGGGCGGTCTTGCCGGCTTCCTGCTCTTCGCCCAGCCCGGTGGGGGGACCTCGCTGCCGACGGCACAGGGATGGATAGTGGTGGGCTCGATCTGTGGTGGCTTGGTCGTCTTGGCGGTTGTGCTGGCCCTCCGTGGTCCGCGCTGGTGGCGGGCCGCCATGTTCGGGACGGCCGGCGCTGTCGGTTTCGCATTCACCGCGGCCCTGATCAAGACGGTGACCGGCTACGTCGCTACCGACTGGGCGCAGATGTTCGTGCACTGGGAGACCTACGCCCTGGCCTTGTGTGGCGTCGGGGCCCTGTTTCTGGCCCAGAACGCGTACCATGCGGGACCGATCGCTGCCTCGCAGACCGCGCTGGTCCTGGTCGATCCCTTGGCCAGCCTGGCCATCGGCATCGGGCTGTTCGGGGACAACCTGCGGACCGCGGGTGCCTACGGCCCGCTGGAGGCTCTTTCCCTGGTGATCATGTTCGCCGGCGCCGCGTCCATCGCCCACTCTCCTCTGATCTCCGGAATGAAGGGTGACGACGATCGCTATGCAGAACTGCTGTCGCTGCGGTCGCGGTCCAAGCGTCTCATGGAAGCCGTCCAGGACACCGTTCCCATTGAGGCGGTGGAGCAGCTGCCGCCTCGTGTCATCGAACAAATCCCTGCTGACGTGCTCGAGCAGATGCGTTCCGACTGATTGCAGAGCCAGTTTCGGCAGGGATGGTACCTTCAGAGCCCGGTTGGTTGGTGATGGCGGAGGTGACGCCGGAGCACCAAGCGCGAGGGGACCGGAACGGAGCGAATCGTCGATGACCGCAACCGATGTGAACGACGCCACTGACCCGCTGCTCGATGAGCTGGACGGGTGGTTGACCGCCAACTGGGATCCGGATCTGACCGTGGCGGCGTGGTGGGAGCGTCTCGGTCTCGCCGGTTGGGCGGCACCATCGCTTCCCCGGGATTCCTATGGCAGGGGCCTCTCCCGCACCGACGGGATTCGGGTCCAGCAGGCGATCGCCAGGAAGGGCCTGCTGGGGGCCCCGGCAGGACTCGGCCTGCTGCTGGCCGCTCCAACCATCGTGAGCCACGGGTCGAGAGAGCGGATCGACACCTACGTGCGGGACATCGTGACCGGAAAGAAAGCCTGGTGCCAGCTGTTCAGTGAGCCCTCTGCGGGGTCGGACCTGGCCGGCTTGCAGACCAGTGCGGTGCGTGACGGCGGCGAATGGATTGTGAACGGCCAGAAGGTCTGGACGTCGGGCGCGCTCTATGCCGACCTGGGAATGTTGCTGGCCCGAACCGACCCCTCGGTGCCCAAGCACCAGGGGATCACCTACTTCGCCCTTCCCATGCACCAGCCGGGAGTGGAAGTCCGTCCTCTGCGGGAGATGACCGGCCACGCCCTGTTCAACGAGGTCTTCATGACCGACGCACGGGTGCTCGATGAGGCGGTCATCGGTGGGGTGAATCACGGGTGGGCCGTGGCCAACACCACCCTGATGAACGAGCGCAGTGGACTCGGGGCCGGAGGGGGATCCGCCTTGGGGTCGGGGGCGTACCCCGGCACCGTCGCCGGCCACCTCGAGCGTCGAGCAGGTGACTTCGTCGAGCGGGCCGGAGGTCGGGGCGCCGGGCGATCCACGGGTGCCTCTCGGAGGGATTCAGGATCCGACGGCGAACCGAGAAGGTGGCACCGGCGCGCTCGCCACGATGACCGGTGGAGCCGATCTGATGATCGGGTTGGCCAAGGGAAATGGAGCGGCCTCCGATCCTTCCGTGCGCCAGGATCTTGTCCGGCTGCACACCCTCACCGAGCTGGGCCGGTTCAACTCGCTCCGACTCAAGTCGGCGAAGGAGTCCGGTGGGGACATACCCGGCATGCCCAACATCGCCAAGCTGGCGATGAGCCAGATCATCAATCTCTCCCGCGAGGTCGGTCTCCGGATCATCGGGGCGAGCGGGATGCTCCACGCCTACGACGACGAGGGTCGTAAGGCGCTGGCTGCGGCGACCGGAAATCCCTCCTACGCGATGGTCACCGACACCGCCCTGCTCTCACCCGCGCCGTCCATTTATGGTGGGACCGACCAGATTCAGCGCAACATCATCGGTGAACGGGTGCTCGGATTGCCGAGGGACCGACAAGGAGATCGGGATACTCCCTTTTCCGAGCTTCCCAAAAACGCCTGACGAGGCCGGTCACTCGGTCAGGCTGAGAGGAGTCGTCTTGACTGGAATTTGCGAGGGAAGGATCGTGGTGGTCACCGGTGCTGGCCGGGGAATCGGCCGAGAGCACGCCATCGAATTCGCCGCGGCAGGGCGCCAAGGTCGTGGTCAACGATCTAGGCGCTGAGGTGGACGGCAGTGGAAGCTCCGATGGTCCAGCCGGTGAGGTCGTCGAAGAGATCCGCGGAGCAGGTGGTGAGGCGGTGGCCAACGGCGAGGACATCAGTGACTGGGACGGCGCGAAACGACTGATCGACACTGCGGTCTCCACGTTCGGCGGGATCGACGTACTGGTCAACAACGCGGGAATCCTGCGGGACAGGATGCTGGTCAACATGACCGACGACGAGTGGGATGCCGTAATCAGGGTGCATCTGCGGGGCACGTTCGCACCCATGCGCTGGGCGGCCGGCTACTGGCGGGAGCGGGTCAAGGCCGGTCACTCCAACGACGCCAGGATCATCAACACCACTTCGCCGTCGGGGATCTACGGCAATGTCGGTCAGAGCAACTATGGCGCGGCAAAGGCGGGTATTGCCTCGATGACGGTGATCACCGCGATGGAGCTCGAGCGCTACGGGATTACCGTCAACGCCATCGCACCGGCCGCCCTGACCCGGATGACCGAGAACCTCGGCTTCGGCGAGAGTGGGCGCGACAGGAAACCGGGGGAGTTCGATTCGAATGATCCCGCAAACATCGCCCCCCTGGTGGTCTGGTTGGGGAGCCACGCCTCGGCCGGAATCACCGGCCGGGTCTTCAATGTGCATGGAGGAACCATCAGCGTGGCCGAGGGTTGGGTGGCCGGCCCGGGAGTGAGCAAGGGTGATCGGTGGGAGAGCGCTGAGCTCGGTGAGGTCATCCCCGACCTGGTGACCAAGGCCGCAGCAAACGCCAACATGCTGGGACGGAGGGACGGGTGACCATCGACCAGTCGCAGGAGCCGGTAGCTGCTGATGAGATGGCCGCCAGCTTCAAGATCGTCCACGACCACGCTGACCGCATCTATCTGTGGGACTACGAGCGATGCCGGACCCCGTTGGTGACGCTCTACAACAAGGCCATGGGATCCCAGTGGAATAGCGTGACCGATCTCGACTGGGGCATCGACGTCGATCCCGAAGGCCTTGTCGATCACGATGGTCTGGCGATGCAGCTGGTCAAGATGGCCGCGGCCGAGCCCGGCTCACCCATCGCCAACTGGGGTGCACCGCAGTTCACCGCGTTGGGCATCGAGTCGTTCAAGGCATCGATCAGCCAATTCATGCATGGGGAGCAGGGGGCGATGCTCACCGCCGCCAAGATCGTCGAAACCGTCCCCTGGATCGATGCCAAGTACTACGCGGCCACCCAGACCATGGACGAAGCGCGTCACACCGAGGTCTTTGCCAGGTATCTCGACCAGAAGGTCGGTGAGGCGTACCCGATGAGCCCGTTTCTCGAGGAGCAGATCACCTCGCTGCTCGAGGACAGTCGCTGGGATATCGCATACCTGGGGATGCAGATCGTGATCGAGAGCCTGGCCTTGGCCGCTTTCGGCGACATGCTGCGTCGCACCGAAGAGCCGCTTCTCCGCAAACTCCTGAGGTACGTGATGTCCGATGAGGCCCGTCACGTTGCATTTGGAATTCTCACGCTCAAGGAGTTCTACACCCAGCTGTCCGAGGCCGAGCTCAAGGAACGCCAGGAGTTCCTGCTCGACAATACGCTGCGCAATCGGGCCCGGTCGACGACACCCGAGGTGTGGGAGCGGCTCGGAGTCGATCTCCATGCGCTCATGCCTCACTTGTCCGCCGCGGCCGGAAAAATGAAGGCCACCCCGTTCGCAGGGTTCCAGCGGGGATTCTTCGCCAAACTGGTCCCCAATGTGGGCAAGCTCGGATTGCTCGACGCCAACAGCGGCTACCTTCGCCAGCGATGGGGCGATGCCGGACTTCTCGAGTTCGAGCGCGCCGACGACACCGCATCCGACTACGACTCCTACGACGCGGTCGCCGAGGACCGTCGAGGCAGTTGATGAAGGTTGACCCGGACGGTGCCGGCTTCGACGGGGTGCGGCTCGAGCGCCTGACCGAGCACTTCACCGATCGCTACGTGAACCCGGGGAAGATCGCCGGTTGTCAGATCGCCGTGACCCGCGGTGGGAGGCTCGCTTACTGGCGATCGATGGGCATGATGGACCGAGAACGAGCCAAGGCTGTCGAGGACGACACGATCTGGCGCATCTATTCGATGACCAAGCCGATCACCTCGGTGGCTCTGATGCAGCTCTATGAACGGGGCCTGTTTCAGCTGACCGACCCGGTTCACCGGTACATCCCCGAATGGCGCGACATCAAGGTGGGCGAGCTGCAGCCTGACGATTCGATCCGTCTGGTCGAGCCGCATCGACCGGTGTCCATCCGCGACGCGCTCACCCACATGACCGGACTGCCCGGGAGCGTCGTGCCCGGGCATCCGACCGACGACCAGTTCAGGGTGGCGGTCCACGCGCTCGGCACGGGATGACCTTGGAGAAGGTCTGTGCACTGCTCGCTGACTTCCCGCTCAAGTTCCATCCGGGCACCCGATGGAACTACGGGTTGTCCACCGATGTCTGCGCCCGACTGGTGGAGATCCTTTCGGGTCTCACCTTCGACCGTTACCTTCAGGCCAATGTGTTCGACCCGCTCGACATGGTGGACACCGGATTTTGGGTGCCCGAGGAGTCGATGGACAGGTTCGCGGCCGGCTATCGATACCGGCACGGCGCACCTCCTGAGCTCATGGACGATCCTGCCGACAGTGGCTACCGCCGTTTGCGCTCGTACCTGTCCGGCGCCGGCGGTTTGGTCTCCACGTCGGGCGACTACCTGCGCTTCAGCCAGATGCTCCTCGGTGGAGGCGAGCTCGGTGGGCGGCGCATCATCGGCCGCAAGACCCTCGAGTTGATGACCGGCAACCACCTCCCCGAGGACGGTGATCTGTCCAGTACCGCCACCGGTGGATTCGGCGAGGCCGAGTTCGAAGGGGTCGGTTTCGGCCTCGGCTTCGCCATCGGCAATGGGCCGATTGCGACTGCCACCGCCGGTTCGCCCGGGTGAGTACTACTGGGGCGGAGCGGCCAGCACCGCGTTCTGGATCGACCCGACGGAGGACCTGGCCGTGGTGTTCATGACCCAGTTGTTTCCCTCGGTCTCCTACCCGTTCCGTGCGCAGTTGCGAGCGCTGGTGTACCAGGCGCTCGCTGACTGAGACCTGTCACGGGCCCTTGCTCGGCCGGTCATCGCGGCCAGACAGACCAGGTGCTAGTGGCGGAGCCGGGCATAGTGCCTGGCTCGGTCCACCGTTTCCTGGCTGGACTTTGCCAATGATCCGGAGTCGAACGGGGGCTGGGGGTCATACTCGATCATCAGCTGGGCGGCTTGTGCCGCCGTGCGGTCGACCAACAACTCGACCAGGCGAAGGGCCATGTCGATGCCGCTGGAGACGCCGGCCGCGGTGATGATCCGCTGGTCGTGGAGCTCGACCACCCGCTCTGCGGTGGGTATGGCACCGTGGGCCGCGAGTTCGGGGTAGCACGCCCAATGGGTGGTGGCGCTGAGGCCCTGCAGGAGACCGGCCGCTCCCAAAACCAGCGACCCGGTGCACACCGAGCAGGTCCACCGGGTCGTCTCGTGCGCACGGCGAACCCAGGTGAGGATCTCCTGATCCTGGTGGAGAGGGCGTGTGCCGATCCCTCCGGGGAACACGACCACATCCGGCTCGGGAAAGTCGCCAAGGGTCGCGTCGGTGTTGACGCCGAGAAAACCGTTTTCAGTTCGGATCTCCCCCCGCTGATGACCGATGAAGGTGACATCGATGGAGGGGATGTGCTGGAGCACCTCGTACGGTCCGATGGCGTCCAGGGCCGTGAATTTGGGGAACAGGGGAATGACGATCTGCAGGTTGTCGGTCACCCGGGCGGGTCCGAACTCATGCCTGGAAGGAAACCACAGGCACGATTCATCCGGTGGGCTGGGCCCGACGCCTCGATCCCATCCGAGGAGACTCGTCGGATGGGAGCCCCGAGGCGGGGGATTCGTCCTTGCCGGGTGTCCCCGGTTGTTCCTCCCCGGCGAGCACCGAGACTCCCACCAGGGCGGCCGCCAGTCCGATCACGGCGGGGATCAGCCGACCGTCTCCATGGGCCAATGTCTCGTCGAACAGGATCGAGCCCAGCAGCGTGCTGGAGAAAAGCGTCATGGCGTTGCTCGACGCCATGGCCGGCGCCAACACGCCGGTCTTGAGGGCTGACTGCTGCAAGGTAAAGCCCAGTACGGCCGAGATGATGAGGGCGTACGTGGTCCATGAGGACAGGATTGTGACCAAGCCGCCATGGAGGTCGCCGACGAACACCTTGGTCACCGCGGCCTGAAAGGCAAAGGCGCACCCCGCCGCCAACCCGAAGAGGAGTGCCTGGCGTCCGCCCGTACCGCTCCAGCCCAGACCCATCAGGATTCCGATGGCGGAGGTCATCAGTATCCCTGCGATCCACCATTCAGTCGCACTGGGGTTGCTGTTGCCCGAATTGGTCTGGGCCACCGAAATGAACAGCACGATGCCGATGACCACCGCGGCGGCGCCGCCGACCTCACGGCGGCCCACGTGCTGGTGGGTGATCCGCATGCCGAGGGGGAGGGCGAAGACCAGGCTGAGCGTGCAAATGGACTGCACGACCACCAACGAGCCACGATCCAGTGCCGCTGCCTGTAGCACCCATCCGCCTCCCTGGAGCAGACCGCCGGCGATCCATACCGGCCGTCGAAGTATCTGGAGCAGGAAGCGGGGATCCTCACCGCCGGCGGGTGCCTGCAGGGCCCCCTTCTGTTGGAGGACTGTGCCGAAGGCGAAGCACACCGCGGCGAGAAGGGCCATGACTTGGTACACCGTTCTCTCCTTCCGGCTCGGTGAAGGTGCCCCCTATTATCCCAAGATCGGACGCTCGGGGGCGGAACCGCGCCCAGGACGGCTTGGATCGACGTAGAGTGGGTATGTCACCTCCGATTCGGATCGGCCGCGCGTGGGCGCGTGTCCTCTTCAACTCGACTGACGGGTTTCTCACGATCGTTGGACAGCAGAGCGGTCAGGGGAGTCCAGATTGTCACCGGACAGCCTTCATACGGGCTGCCGGCATCCAATGCGCCTGTAGGCAGCGACCGAGAGACCCACCATGAATTTGGAGACGACCACACTCCGACCTGCGGAGTCGAACCGCGAGGACTTTGCCGAACTGGCCCGCATCGTCCGTGAGAGAGGCCTGTTGAGCCGGCGCCGCGGCTACTACCAGTGGAAGATCGGGACGACGATCGGGGCATTGGTGGCACTGGCCGGTATCGCACTGGTGATCGGCAACAGCTGGTGGAATTTGCGTGGTCGCCGTCGGATTGGCGTTCATCTTGGTTCAGCTGGGTTTCATCGGTCACGACGCCGGTCACCGGCAGATCTGCGCCCAGCGTCGTGGCAACCATGCCGTCGGCCTGGTGGTCACCAACCTTCTCGACCGGGTTCAGCTTCAGCTGGTGGCTGGCCAAGCACAATCGGCATCACGCCCACCCGAATCGTCCCCGACCAGGATCCGGACATGGCGCCCGGTGCTCTGGCATACACCCGCGACCAGGTCGACGCCCGTGGGAGTTTCGGTCGGCTGTACGCAAGCGCCCAGGCCGTTGTGTTGGTGCCACTGCTGTTCCTGGAGGCGCTCAACCTGCACGTGGCCAGTGTGAAATCGCTCATCGGGCGCAGGGATCGCGCCGCGATCGTCGAGTCAGCACTCCTGGCCGGGCACGTCTTCTTCTTCGTGGTGGTGCCGTTCATCGTCCTGTCCCCGGTTCGGGCCGTGGTCTTCATCGCAGTCACCCAATTGCTCTTCGGCTTCTACCTGGGGGTGAGCTTCCTGACCAACCACGTGGGGATGCCCACGTTGGTCGGCGGCACTGACCTGAGTTTCTTGCGTCGCCAGGTGCTTACCTCGCGCAACCTGTCCGGTCCGATCTTCACCGGGTTCGTCTTCGGTGGGCTGGATACCCAGATCGAGCACCATCTGTTCCCGAGCATGCCTCGAGCCAACCTTCGCCGTGCCCGGAAGCTGGTCCGCCCGTTCTGCGCCGAGCACCGGATCGCCTACACCGAGCAGAGCCCCTGGCAGGCCTACTGTCAGGTGCTGCGGCATCTGCAAACCACCGGTTCGAGACGGTCCGCTCCTCGGCGTCGATTGACGCAGGCTTCGGGGTCTGGTCTTCGAAACGGACGGGCGCCTCGAAGGCCGCCCGCCGAGCCGCCCGCCGGAACGTTGCCAGCATGGCCGATCCGACCAGAAGGATGAGGACGAAGTTGGTGACGGCCCTACCCGTGTCCCACCCGAGTGAGGTGGTGGCGTCGAAGACCAGGTAACGGTGCACGTTGACGGCGAGTGATGCCACCCGGCGCATAGGCGATGCTGCTCTGTGGGTCGAGATAGAAGGGCCAGAAGGACAGGTTCAGCATGAACCCGAAGAGATAGCCGGTAAGGGCGCCGTAGAGGGCGAGCATGAATACCTCCCGGCGACCTGATGCCGGCGGGAGCAGCCCGGCGAACAGATCCAACCCATGCGCACCCGAACATCTGATACGGCATCCATGGTCCGACCCCACCGGTGATCAGGGCAGAGGCGAAGAGTGTGGTGCAGCCGAGGACGAAGCCGAACCCCGGGCCGAAGACCCTCCCGGCGATGACCAGTATGAAGAACACCATTTCGACTCCGGCGGTTCCAGCGCCCAATGGGCGCAACGCAGCACCGATTGCCGACAGGACGCCCAACATGGCGATCGCCTTGGCGTCGATTCCGCCGCCGGCGATCTCGGCGAACACGATGGCGAGGACGAGCACCAAGAGCGCCCCGAACATCAGCGGGGCCATGGACGTATCCCCGAACCTGCCGGGCGCCACGACGAACGGCCAGAGGAACGCGACAAAGCCGATGAACGAGGCCATCGCGATCACCGAGCGAGAGCGCAGACCGATGCGTATGGCGACCGAGGTAGTTGTCACTGGCTGACCTCCGCCACGGCGTCGGCCACCTGGTCCATGGTGAGGAATTCGAACGGGGCGAGGATCTTCGCCACCTGGGGGGCGAAGGCTGGTGAGGCCACCATCACCTCGGGCGCCGGACCGTCAGCGACCACTTCCCCCGCCCCCAACACCACCACCCGATCGGCGACCGAGGCCACGAACTCGACGTCATGGCTGGAGACGACCACGGAACACCCTCCGCCTGCCAACTGGTCGATGATCCCGATGAGCGACCGTTTGGCCGGATAATCGAGACCCCGGGTCGGCTCGTCGAGCAGCATGACCTTCGGCGCCGCGGTGAGCTGGACGGCGAGGACCAGTGAGAGCCGTTGGCCCTCGGAGAGATCGCGGGGGTGCTTCGACGGCGAAATGCCCGGAGCAAGCCGGTCGAGCAGTGCCCGGGCACTGACCGGTGATGCGCCCCCCGACTCCCGATCAGCCTGGTCGCACTCCTGGGCCACCGTGTCCAGGTAGAGCAGATCGGCAGGAGTCTGGGGCACGAGCCCCACGATGCCCCGGGCCTTTGCGGCCGACAGCGAGGCGGGATCGACCCCGTCGATGTCCACGGTGCCCGCTCTGACGGGGGCCCGATCCCTGGATCGCCCACAGAAGCGAGGTCTTCCCCGACCCGTTTCGTCCCATCAACGCGGTGACCTCGCCCCCCTCGAGATCGAAGTCCACACCACGCACGGCGGTGACCGCTCCGTATCGGACGACCAGGTTGCGTGACCGCAGCACGAGGCCGGTGGCGTGCCGGGGAGTCGACCGCCGTTGACGAGGTACCGGTGTCGTGCCGATCCGGTTACGAAGGGGCACGGCCAGCCGACGGGCGTCGCGTACCGACAGCGGCAGGGGATCCCAGCCGGCCAGTCGACCGAGTTCGACCACCGGTGGGGCGACCTGGGTGGTACGGAGCATGGCCGCAGGAGCTCCGGTCGAGACGGTACCGTCGGCTTTGACCTCGATGATCCGATCTGCGTACTGCACGACCCGCTCGAGTCGGTGCTCGGCCAGGACCACCGTCACACCCAGGTCGTGCACGAGGCGAGTGATGGTGGCAAGCACCTCTTCGGAAGCGGTCGGATCCAGCGCCGAGGTCGGCTCGTCGAGAACCAGGACACGGGGGTGAGCGGTCAGCACCGATCCGATGGCCACCCTCTGTTGCTGGCCGCCCGACAACTGATGAAGGGGCCGGTCCCGCAGGTCGGCGATGCCCAGGAGATCGAGGGTCTCCTCGACACGCTTGCGCATGACATCAGGAGGAACTGCCAGTTGCTCCATGCCGTAGGCAAGCTCCTCCTCGACGGTGTCGGTGGCGAAGCCGGAGAGTGGATCCTGTCCGACCACCCCGACCACGTCGGCCAACTCCCGTGGCGGACACAAACGGGTCTCGCGCCCGTCGACCAGCACCCGCCCGGCCATGGTGCCGCCGGTGAAGTGGGGGACCAGACCGTTGATCGCACCGAGCAACGTGGATTTGCCCACCCCGGTGCGCCCGACCACCAGAGCCAGCTCACCTTCGTCGATGCCCGAGGCACACGTCTCGGAGGACCGCTGACGTCGCCTCCGAGTAGGTGACCGACACGTGGTCGAACTCGATCACGAGGTGACCTCGACGGGACGGGACCGGACCCGGGTCACGGTCCCCCGACGGTCGATCCGTCCCCGTCGCCGGAGCAGAGGCGGCTGCCGAACGACGGCGACCGTACCGGCGGCGGGGCCGCCACCGCGGCCACGGCAGCAACCATGATGGCCATCGCGGGCACGACGGGAAGAGAGGGCCAGCCGAGGGGATCGACCGGTGGGTTGAGACCGGTCGCGCCGGCAGCCGCCCCGGCCAGAAAGACAACCGCGGGCACCATTCCGGAGCCGACGACGATCCATTCAGGAAGTCTCCACGGGTCCGGGCGGTACTGGCTGCGTCCCACCCGACGGCCCCCGAGGGCCAGGCCGAGGCAGCACAGAAGTGACCCACCGAGGAGGGCGGGCGAGTCCGAGTGCGCCGGGCGCCGAGCCGTCGAGGAGACCGTAGGCCCCGACGCACAGTCCGCACATGCCACCCAGCATGAAGATCCCGGTTGCTCGTCGAGACCGGGCGGAGGCCCCGCCGGTGCGGCCGTAGCCACGCGAGTCCATGGCTGCGGCGAGCCGCAGGGATCGTTCCAGGGCGTCCTCCATGACCGGAATGGCGATGCTGCGGAGCGCGTGGAATCCGCCGGTGGCACCGCCGCGGAGCTTCCTGGCCCTGCGTACCCGCTGCACGCTTTCGACCAGCTGGGGGGCGACGCTGAGCGAGACCACCACCGCCACCCCGAGCTCGTAGAGCGCCCCGGGCAGAACCCGTAGGGCCCGTTTGGGATTGGCCAGTGCGTTGGCCGCACCGAGGCAGCACAGCAGGCACCCGAGTCGGAGGCCGTCATAGAGCGCAGACAGCGTGCCCTCGACGGTGACCGGGCCTCCGAGCTGCACCCCCGCAGCCCACGAGGGCAGGTGGATGTGAGGCAGGTCGAAGAGCACGTGCATGTCGGTTGGTATCGATGTCGCCTCCGAACACCGACCGGAAGGCGACCCGCAGGCGATCACGGTGAGGGCCAGGTACATGTAGTACTTGAACGCCCGGGCCCACGGTGCGTCGCTGCGGCGGTTGGCCACCACGACCCCGAGCACGCCGAGGACCAAGAGGAGCAGCAGCGGGTTGGTCGTCGCGCTGACCGCGGTGGCCAGCCCGAGGGCCCAGATCCACCAGGCAACAGGGTGCAGCGCCCGCGGCACCCGCCGGCTACCGACCAGGCGTCCAGCGGTGCGCTCCGGTGGACACGGTCAGTCGGTCCGGCGCCGGCGCCAGGCGATGAGGCCGCCGCTCACCGCCAGTATTGCGACAATCGCCCCTCCGAGCAGGAAGGGGAGAGGGGAGTCCGAGGCCCTGGTCATGGGCGGCCACCGGAGCTGCGTCCACGATTCTCGGACTCGACGACGGCTTCGGCCCCCCGGCGCCCGGAGCCGCCCTGGTCGACGGTGCGGTGGTGGCGGTCGGGCCGGTCGAGCCGTTGGTGGCGTGGGGCCGGGTCGTTGCCGGTCGGGCTGCGGGGTGGTTCCCCCGACACCGCGTCGGTGGTCGAAGGCTGTCCGCCCCCGGTCGGTCCGCTCCCGGCTGACGACGCCACCCCTATCGGTGAGGTCGGGGCCGTAGTGGTGGCCGGGATGGACGGGGCCGCTCCTGTGGTGGTGGTGGTCGTGGGGCTCGAGATGTCGGTGGTGTCGGCGCGGACGGTTTCCGGCGAGGGGATAGCAGGCTGACCCCCACCGGATCCTCCCCCGAATACCCACGCCTCGACGCTCCCGGCCACCGGGTGGAGGCTCTCCGCCCCCAACTGGCTGTAGGTCCACGAATTCTCACCGGCATCGGCATACCAGAAGGACCAGTAGGCATTGCCCGGCGGGGTGGTGTTGCAGTCTTCGCCCTGGGGGTAGCCGGCAATCTGGCAGATGAACGCCAGGCCGCCGTAGCTGGCAACGCCCACCGGATCGAATCCGGTTGTCACCAGCGCATCGGCGGCGTTGGGAGGAAGTGTCGGATCGCAGACACTGTTGATGTTCCCTCCCCACGTGGCGAAGTCGGCAGCCACGATGACCCCGCTCGAACAGTTGGCGACGGTGTCTGCGCCGGCTGGAGCGACCGGTTCCGACACCCCGATTCCACCGAGGACGGACAGTGCCGACGGCCACCGCGCTGGGCCACACGATGGCACGCCGAACCGGTGCTCGTTTCACCGTCGATCCGGGCGTCGGAACCATGGCCGGGCACTAGGCCGGACGGCTGAGGCTGGCGGCCATGCCCACCACCGGTTGGTTGAGGGGCTTGCCGCCCATCGACCCGAAGAAGCCGGCGTCACCGAAGCTGAAGACGCCGCCGTCGGAGGCCACCAGCCAGTAGCCACGGCCGTCGGGAGTGGCGGCCATGCCCACCACCGGTTGGTTGAGGGGCTTGCCGCCCATCGACCCGAAGAAGCCGGCGTCACCGAAGCTGAAGACGCCGCCGTCGGAGGCCACCAGCCAGTAGCCACGGCCGTCGGGAGTGGCGGCCATGCCCACCACCGGTTGGTTGAGGGGCTTGCCGCCCATCGACCCGGAAGAAGCCGGCGTCACCGAAGCTGAAGACGCCGCCGTCGGAGGCCACCAGCCAGTAGCCATGGCCGTCGGGAGTGGCGGCCATGCCCACCACCGGTTGGTTGAGGGGCTTGCCGCCCATCGACCCGACGAAGCCGGCGTCACCGAAGCTGAAGATGCCGCCGTCGGAGGCCACCTCCCAGTAGCCCTGTCCGACCGGGCTCGGCGCCAGCACCGACCACCGGCTTGTTGAGCGGGGTACCCCCCATCGACCCGGAAGAAGCCGGCGTCACCGAAGCTGAAGATGCCGCCGTCGGAGGCTGCCTCCCAGTAGCCCTGGCCGCCGGGAGTCGAGGCGACACCCACCACCGGCTTGTTGAGGGGGGTACCGCCCATCGACCCGTAGAACCCGGCGCCGCCGAAGCTGAAGACGCCGCCGTCGGTGGCTACCTCCCAGTAGGAACGACCCGAGGGACCGAACGGGAAGGTGAGACCGGCCAACGCCGGTATCGCCTGATAGGTGGCGATGATGTTCGCCGGGGCCGGGGCCGGTGGGAAGAAGAAGGCTCCGGTCCCGGTGCCCGACGTCAGCTGAAAGGACAACAGGGCGGACACCGGATCGGCGGAACCCTTGGTGAACAGCGCGCTGGTCGGGGACTCGCCGATCGCGATCAACGACTGGATCACCAACGCGGTCGAGTCGGGATCGCAGGTGGCCGGCGTGGCGTTGGTGTTCGGAAAGTAGGACCAGCCACCGTCAGCATCCTGTCCGGAGCCGAGGAAGGCCAGGGCGCCGGCCGAGACCGCAGGGGTTGACGGCGCCCTGGGCGGCAAGGCCGTCCAGGGCCAGGGCGGTCGAATTGGTGTCCGGACCGGAGAAGTCCGCCGGTACGCCGGTGCACGGATTGTTGGCGTTGTCCGGAGTGGTCCAGCCCCCGTCGGGGCACTGCTCCGCCACCAGCCAGCTGATGGCAGAGCTCAGCTGGCTGGTGTTGCGCACCCCTGCCGCCGCCAGCGCAGCCAGGGCCAGTCCCTGCTGGTACCCGCCGGCCGAGTAGTCGGCGGCCTGGGTCTCGGTTCCGAACAGGCCGGCGTCGGGCCCGCTGGTCTGCTCGGTGGCCAGCAGTCGGGCGACCAGATCGGTCCCCCCGAAGCTATGGGGTCCGCTCCCAGTGACTCCGCGTCGAGGATGAGCAGCGCCAGTTGACCGGGACCGTCGGCTCCTTCCGCCGTCCACGTACGCGTCGACGTTCGACTGCAGGTAGCCGAGCGCGGTCTGAGCCAGGGAAGGTCGACGTCGGCCGCCGACAGCGCCAACAGACTCTGGGCGGTGTCGGAGAGGTTCGGCCTGGTTCGAACCCGGACTGGTCGGAATGAAGCCCTGCGCGGTGAATTGACCGGCGAGCCATTCGGCTGCCTGTCGTGCGGCCGGCAGTTGTGGCAGCTGGCCGGCGGTGATCGGCGCCGTTCGTGGACTGGCGGCGCCGGAAGCGGCCACCGGCGCGACGCCTACGAGGAGTGTGAGCGAAGCGGCCACTGCGGTGGCGGCCAAGCGGCGGGTACGGGTCATTTGTCTCTCGCTTTCCGGTCCAGACCCGAAAGCACCACCCGAAAAGCCGTGGACAGCCTCCGAGCCCCGGTCCGTGTGTCTCGACAGTCGGAGCTCATCCACCGTCCTGGAATCCCGGCTCACGGCGTTCCCTTACGGAATCGCCGCCTACGGTTGCGGACCAGCGCCGGCATTTGACCGGCTTCCCCATCGCGGTGGCAGTGCGTGTTGTCTGCTTGCGCTGATCACGGTACCACGGGTGATCCTTCGGAACGCTCTCCGATGACCAAGCCGCTTGCCGGACCGAGAACGTCGGGTTTGATCTCAGACCCGTTGCGACCGACACTGATGCCTGGCCCACGGGGGCCGTCAAGGAGCCGATGTCATGGGAAAATGGAGCAGAGACGAGCTCGAGCGGGAGTTCACCGAATACCAGCGCCGAGCGGCCGAGGCCGGGAGGTCTGGCGACTGGAGGCCCTGGGCCGACCAGTTCACCGAGGACGCCACCTACATCGAACACCACTTCGGAACGTTCGAGGGTCGGGACGCGATCCATGCATGGATCAGCTCCTGCATGGCGGACTACCCGGGGCGGGACATGCCCGAATTCCCCATTGAGTGGTACGTGATCGACGAGGACCGGGGCTGGGTGGTGTGCCAGGTGTGGAACCGGATGAGGGACCCGGGTGACGGCTCGGTCCACCAGGAGTACAACTTCACCCTCCTCAAGTACGCCGGCAACGGGCAATGGTCCTACGAGGAGGACATCTACAACCCGATGCGGTTCGGCGCCATGGTCACGGCCTGGGAGGAGGCCAGGACTGCCGCCGGCGGCCGGGTGATCGCGACCGTCGATTGTGGCGCCGCTACTTCCGCGGGCGGCATCTCTTCACTACGGTGACGAGATGGACGTGCGTCGACTGGGAAGGACCGGCCACCACTCGTCGCTGGCCGTGCTCGGAGGGGCCGCCTTCTGGGATCCCGATCCCGACACCGCCGCGTCCGCGTTCGCCGATGCCATGGCCGCGGGTGTCAACCATCTCGACATCGCCCCACAATACGGTCGGGCCGAGGTGGCATTGGGTCCGCTGATCCCCGCCGTACGGGACCGACTCTTCGTCGGGTGCAAGACGCTCCGCCGCGACCGCGACGGAGCGCGTGCCCAGCTCGAGGAGTCGCTCCAGGTGCTCGGGTGCGACTACTTCGACCTCTACCAGCTCCACGCGGTGACCGACCTCGAGGAGCTGGACGCCAGGAGCTGGTGCCATCGAGGCCATCCTCGCGGCGCGGGACGAGGGATTGTGCCGATGGGTCGGCATCACCGGTCACAATCTGACCGCTCCGGCGGCCCACCTCGAGGCGTTGCGGCGTCACGACTTCGACACGGTGATGTTCCCGGTCAACCCCCAGCTGTGGTCGGAACGCTCCTATCGCAGGGACGCCGAGGCGCTGCTGGACCGGGCCATCGAACACGATGTGGGTGTGATGGCCATCAAGGCAGTGGCCGCCCGACCCTGGGCCGGTCGTTCGCCGAGCGCCGGCACCTGGTACGAGCCCTACACCACCCCGTCCGAGGTGTCCCGGGGGGTCCGATTCGCCTTGTCCACTCCCGGGGTCCACGCGGTGTGCACACCGGGAGACCTGGAGGTGCTCCGCATCGTCGTGGCCGCGGCGGACGGCTTCGTAGCCGATGGGTGATGCCGATCGCGAAGGCGCGGTGGCGGCGACGTCCGGCGAAGCCGCAATTTTCCCGATCACCGAGCGGCTGAGCCGAGCCTCGGTCGTAACCGGCCTAGTCCAGCTCGGCGCGGCGCTCGGACGGAGACCGTGCGCACATCCTCCCGGCCCGGCCCCCCCGATGTGGGCGCCTCGGTCGGCTGGTGCGATCCGACCAGGGCACCGAGGGTGGCCGCCACCGAGGCCCGGAGGGCGCCGAGGTCGTAGCCTCCCTCGAGGAAATACACCGTACGTCCGGGGGCGGGGGCGTAACTGGCAACCTCGTTGGCCAACTGCGCGAAGTCACCGGCGGACAGAGCCAGATCGGCCAGCGGGTCGGCCCGATGAGCGTCGAACCCGGCCGAGACCAGCACCCACGACGGACCGAACTCCTCGACCGACGGACCGACCAGCTCATCGAAGGCGTGTCGCATCACGTCGCCGGTAGCTCCCGGAGGTAGCGGCACATTGAGTGTGGTTCCCCTTCCCGCCGACCCGCCGACCTCGGAGGCACGACCGGTTCCCGGGTAGCACGGCCATTGGTGGGTGGAGACGTAGAGCACGTTGGGTTCGTTCCAGAACATTGCCTGGGTGCCGTTTCCGTGGTGTACGTCCCAGTCGACGATGAGCACCCGCTCACCGGCACCGACCAGACGGGCCGCGGCCACAGCCACGTTGTTGATCAGGCAGAACCCCATCGATCGGTCGGCTAACGCGTGATGGCCGGGTGGCCGGGCCGCCACGAAGGCCACGCCGTCACCCCGCTCGCGCAGGGTGTCGATGGCCACCATGCCCGCGCCGGCGGCCATCAACGCCGCGTCCCACGAGTCGGGCGTGGCATAGGTGTCGGCGTCGAGCGAGCCGGCGCCGCCGGCGCAGAAACGGCGAAGGTCATCGAGGTAGTCGGTTGCGTGCACCCGTTTCAGGTCGCTCATCGCCGCCGGCCGGGCCGGAAGGACCACCAGATCGCTGCCCAAGTGCAGATCGTGGACACCCTCCATCACCGCTCCGATCCGAGCCGGTCGCTCGGGGTGGGTGTGTCGAATGTGTGTTTCGGCTTCGACCGGTCCGACGACGAAGAGCATCGCCCACAGTCTGCCTCACGGTCTGCCTCCGATGGCGGCGAGGGATCCTTCCGATGCCCGACCTGATCAGTGGGGACGCGTAGGGTGAGGCGATGTCCAATCAGGGCCGGGGTGACCGGCCGTGACGACCGCCACCGTTGGCACCCTCGTTCTGATTGCCGTGGCCGCAGTGTTGGCACCGATCCTGTCGGAGCTGTACCGGCCGACTGGAGATTCCCGAGATCGTCATCCAGATCGGTTTCGGGATACTGCTCGGTCCCTACGTGTTGGATCTCGCCCACGTGGACAAAGTGGTCACCGGACTCTCCGATCTCGGCCTGACCTACCTCATCTTCCTGGCCGGTTACGAGCTGGACCTCAATCGGATCAGAGGCAGACCGCTCCGCTTGGCCACCGCCGGCTATGGAATCTCCCTGGTCATCGGGCTGTCAGCTGCGTTCGCGCTGGTTTCGGCGGGACTCGCCTTGGACTCGGTGGTCATAGGCCTGGCCCTGACCACCACCGCCATGGGCACGCTGGTCCCCATACTGGCCGACGCCGACATTCTGAGCACCCCGTTCGGCGCCCTGATTTCCGCGATCGGTACCCTCGGCGAATTCGGGCCCATCGTGGCCGTTGCCCTGCTCCTCACCAAGAAGGAGCCGGTGGTCACCTCACTTCTGTTGGCGGCGTTCATCGTTGTGGCGGTGGTCACCGTCATGATCGCCGCCCGCGACCAACCGCCTCGCCTGGTGTCGCTCCTCAACCGCCATCTGGAGTCGAGCGCCACAGCTGCCGGTGCGGGTGTCACTGCTGTTCATCGTGCTGCTTGTTCTCCTCGCCGAGACGCTCGGGCTCGACGTGCTGCTCGGTGCGTTCGCCGCCGGCATCGTCGTCCGACTCTTCTCCTCCGGTGCTGAGAGCGATGCAATACGAGCCAAGCTGGAAGCGATCGGCTTCGGATTCCTGATCCCCATCTTCTTCGTGGTCAGCGGTATCCAGTTCGATCTGCATGTCTTCACGGAGCATCCCAGCTCGCTGTGGCGAGTACCGGTGTTCCTCGGCCTGATGCTGCTGGCCCGGTGGCATTCCGGTGTACCTGCTCTACCGTTCGTCACTCACCGTCCCTGAGCGGATACCGATGGCCTTGCTGTCGGCCACCGGACTGCCGCTGATCGTGGTGATCACCAGCATCGCCCTGATCCACCGGCCGCATGCTCGAGGTCAACGCGGCCTCGTTGGTGGCGGCCGGCATGCTGTCGGTCATGTTGTTCCCCGCCATCAGTCTGGGAAGGCTCCGGCACGCAGGTGTTGTCAGCAGGCCTCAGAGTAAACCGACATAGACCCGCTCAGGCTCGCTCCGGCGCTCCGTTCACGGAGTCTCCTGTCTGCACGCTGAACCAGTCCCGCGCTTCGAGGTAGGGGGCGAACGCGTTCACGATGGCGTCGATGTCGGCCGTGCTCTTGGGCCGCTGCAGTTCGTACAGATGGGGGAATTCGAGCCATCCGGTGACCAGGTCCCACAGTCGTATGGCGTCCTTTCCCGTCGGAGGATCGACCAGGACCGGTCCGAACAGCGCCTGCCCGTCGTCGAACACCAGCGTGGGGACGCCGAACCCGCCTTTGGAAACCACGGTCTCGTGCTCGGCCATCACCTCGTCCCCGGTGCTCGGATCGTCGATGGCCGCCCTGACCATCCCCGGATCGAGGTCCATCTCGGCCAACAACTCCTCGGCCACCTCCGGACGATGCGGCTTTCGCCGGTCGACGTGGAGGGCCTTTCCGGCCGCCTGGTACCAGCGGTCGAGCAGGTCCATGTCGGTTCGACGAAGATAGGCCCCGATTCGCATCATCGACCAGCCGTACGACCACTCGCGCTCCCATGGGTGCTTCTTGCCCTCGGCCCGGTTGATCTCTTCAAGGCTGAAGAAACGCCAACCCACCTCGAGGCCGGTCATGGCGCGCACCTCGCGTATCCACAGCGAGGTCTGATAGGCGTACGGGCACATGATGTCGAAGTGAAAATCGACCGCCTGGTGATGTGGTGCGGTCACGGACCGCTCGTCGCCGGTGCATCAGAAATGCCCCAGAACCGGGTGGGGAACGTAAGGCTCCTCCAACCGGGCGACCTCGTCCTCGGTGAGCTGCAGTTGCTCGGCGGCCAGCGCGTCGGCCAGGTGTTCCGGCCGGGTGGCACCGATGATCGGGGCGGTCACCCCCGGTCGCTGGAGGAGCCACGCCAGCGCCACCTGGGCGGAGGGCACCTGGCGTTTGGCTGCCACTTCGGCCACTCGATCCACGACGTCGAAGTCGGTGGGCTGGCTGTAGAGGTAGTCGGTGAAACTGTCGGTGTCGGACCGAACGGTGTTTCGCTCACCGGTCCGGGTGCGATTGCCGGCCAGCACGCCGCGGGCCAACGGGCTCCAGGGGATGACGCCTACGCCCTGGTCCAGGCACAGGGGGATCATCTCCCTCTCCTCCTCGCGGTAGATGAGGTTGTAGTGGGGTTGCATGGACACGAACCGGGTCCAGTGATGATGTCGGCGACGTGTTGGGCCTTGGCGAACTGCCAGGAGAACATGCTGGACGCCCCGATGTAGCGCGCCTTGCCCGACCGCACCACGTCGTGGAGGGCCTCCATGGTCTCCTCGATCGGGGTTCGCGGGTCCCAGCGGTGGATCTGATAGAGGTCGACGTAGTCCATATCCAGCCTGGCCAGCGATGCGTCGATGGCGGACAGGATGTGCTTGCGGGACAGACCGCTCCCGTTCTCCCCGGGGGTCATCGGCATGAACACCTTGGTGGCGACCGACCACCTCGTCGCGGGTGAGGAACTTGGGCAGCAGCCGCCCGGTGGCCACCTCGCTCGCTCCACCCGAGTAGGTGTCGGCGGTGTCGAAGAAGGTGATGCCACCCTCCACCGCGGCCCGCACGATCGGCTCGGCGTGCTCCTCGTCGAGCACCCAGGGACGCTCGCTGTCGTTGCCGAAACTCATCATGCCCAGACAGATCCGCGACACCCGCAAGCCGGTCGAGCCCAGATTCACGTACTCCATGATTTGTCACCCCGATCCGACCCCATCCGGCCAGTCCGCAAGAGTCCTGGTGGGACGCTAATAGGAGTCGGTCGCCCTGCATTCCAAGACGGCCTGGCCAGGGAGATCGGTGCCCATCCGGCCCAGAACGCGCGTTCTACGGCTCGATGGCAGTCCATCCGCGACGACGAAGCTCACCGGCGAGCTGCTCGGAAGGTAGACGACTCATCATCTGCTCTTGGGCGGACTGCCGCCACGTTGGCACGGCGACTGGAGTACCACCGTCGGACTCTGCAGCCAGGAGCTGGTCGATGAACGCCGTCGCCTCGTCGCGAGCGAACTTGCCTGCAGCCTGGCGCTGGGTGAACCCCATTGGGCCCCGCGCATCGCGGAAGTCGGTATGGCCGGCGTCCTTGAGGAGGGACAGCAGTTCTCTGACCTGTCTTGCCGATGCCGGTGGCCCTGACTGTTGACCGAACGCCACTACAAGGCATTCTTGCCGATGTCGCGATGAAGCGGCGGGAATGTCCCCGATTCGAGCTTCGCCGGGAGAGTGACGACTACAACCTCATCCTTCTCGCGCCTCTCGAAGGCGATCGATGTGACCGATTCTCGACTGTGCGACCAGCCATTCACCGGAACGGGTCAGTTGTCGCTCGGTAGGAAGGTGATGTCGACCTTCGGGACCATCGGTTTGGGATCCGCATCGTCGGCACACGGACATTCGCCCGTTGGTCTCTGGCACATGGTGGACGTCGAGCTGGCTACCTGCGTGGACTGCGGCTGCTGTGGACACGGTTCTCCAATCGGCCACCGAGCCGAGTGCGGCTCGGCGACGATCTGAAAGGAATGCAATCGGCACCGGAATGGAGCCACATTGTCCTTCGGTCCACCCTATGCCCTCCGGAACGGTGGCATGGGCGAGGCATCAGCGAGCCATCGGTTTGCGGGCCAGCTCCTTTTCCTTTTTGGCCTGGCGCTTCTCTTTGAGCGACTTGCCGGACTTCTTAGAGGCGGTCTTTCGGGGAGACTTGTCGGTCATTCGGCCCCCTTTCCCTACTGCGACCGTAGTCTGGTTCGCTCACCGGGTTGAGCTATAGGCGTACTACGAGTGTGTCTCCCGAATGGCACCGACAGACCTCCAGCATTGGCTCCATCGGGATCCGAATCGCGCGGATCGGAAATAGCCACCGCTCCACTTCCCTCAGCGTTGGTCGATGATCGCCCCCCGGGGCACGCTCACAAAAGACCGAATATCTGCCAGTGTTGGGTAGGTGACCGGCAGTCGGTGGTACCCGAGGTCGGGCGGCCGCCTCGAGAATACTGGGTCGCTGAACAGGTCTTTTCAGCCTGTTGCATTCTCAGGAACTTCACAGGTGATTGTCTGCTGGCGTCAATATTGGGTCGATTGGATGGCGGGGCCACTCCGGGTCGGTCGCCGGAGCGCGCCGCCGTGGGAGGTCCACGTGCGTGGCTGTCGATTGGACAAAGTGAGGCATAGGTGAGACCGACGGGCAAGAAGTGGTTCGCCAGAAGAGGGACCATTCTCGGCGCCATCGTGGTGGTTCTGGCCGCCGCGGGATTGGGCACCTGGCTGGCGACCAGCAGCTCGAGTGCCGCACCGCTCATCTCGACGACCACCACCGTCCAAACCGTTGCGACGGGAACCATCACCAAGACGGTCTCCTCGACCGGCACCATCGAACCGGCCAACCAGGCCAACCTCAATTTCGGCGTATCCGGCCGGGTCACCGCCGTCGATGTCGCCGTGGGACAGGTGGTGACGGCGGGCCAGCCGCTCGCCACTATCGACGACACGTCACTGTCCGCGTCACTGGCGCAAGCACAGGCCACCCTGGCCAACGACCAGGCCGAGCTGGCCAATGACCAGACCAACAACGCGTCCGTCGGCCCAGATTGCCTCCGATCGAGGCAAGCATCGCTTCGGCTCAGTCCCAGGTGACCAGCGCGCAGACCTCACTGTCGGAAGCCACATTGGTATCGACCATCGGCGGCACCGTGGCCACCGTCAATCTCACCGTGGGCCAGCAGGTGACCGCCTCCGAGCTCCACGTCCAACTCGTCATCGGGCTCGAGTGGCACCGGCTCCAGCGGCACCGGCTCGAGTGGCACCGGCTCCAGTGGCACCGGTTCGAGCGCGTACGGGTTCGAGCGCCTCGGGCACCGGCGCCTCCGGTGCCGGGTCATCGTCATCGTCCTCGTCGAGTTCGAATTCCACGTCGGCACAGATCGTGGTCGTCTCGACCGGCTCCTACATCGTCAATACCACGGTCGACAGCACGCAAGTCAGCCAGGTGGCCGAACGGTGATCAGGCCACGATCACCGTGTCGGGCTCGACAACCAACGTGTACGGCACGGTCGGTTCGATCGGCCTGCTGGCTTCCACGACCTCGGGCGTCTCCACGTTTCCGGTGGTGATCGATGTCACCGGCAGTCCGGCCGGTCTCTTCGGTGGTTCGAGCGCCACGGTGTCGATCATCACCGAGGAGCTCCAGAATGTGATCGTGGTGCCAACCGCCGCCATTCAGTACAGCGGCAACAACACGACGGTCACCCTCGACTCCAATGGGAACAAGGTCACCCAGACCGTTCAGATCGGCGCCGCGTCCGGTGGTCAGACCCAGGTCACCAGCGGACTGTCGGTCGGGGACAAGATCTATGTCACCGAGGTCACCATCCGGGGCGGTACCGGCTCTCGTACGCAGCCTGTTCGGTAGGGGCGGGCGGGATTCGGCGGCGGTGGTGGGTTCGGCGGTGGGGGCGGCGGCTGGTGCCGGTGGTGGCGGTGGTGGATTCGGCGGCGGTGGTGGCGGTGGGTTCGGAGGATGACCACCCGTCAACCCGACGATCGGAATCGGCCGGGTGTCCATGAGGACACCGCCGAGGTGTGGATCGAGAGCACCGGAAGCGTCCCGGCGGTGAGGCCCCCGGTGATCGAGGCCAGGGATGTTTGGAAGACCTATCGGAACGGAACCCTGGAGGTCGATGCGCTCCGAGGCGTGTCCTTCACCATCGATGTCTGGCGAATACGTCGCGGTGATGGGACCCTCGGGTTCGGGAAAATCGACCCTCATGCACATCCTCGGCTGCCTGGATGTGGCGACATCCGGGACATTCCTCCTGGCCGGTGAGGATGTGAGTGCCATGTCCGAAGAGGGTCTGGCAGACATCCGCAACCGGCGGATCGGTTTCGTCTTCCAGCAGTTCAACCTCCTGGCCTCGCTCTCCGCGTGGCGCAACGTCGAGCTCCCACTCGTCTACGCAGGTGTGGATCGTGCCACCCGCAAGAGCCGTTCCCTCGAGGCGCTGGACCGGGTGGGATTGACCGAGCGAGTCGAACATCGTCCCGGGGAGCTCTCCGGTGGTCAACAGCAACGAGTGGCCGTGGCCCGAGCGTTGGTCAGCGACCCGGCGCTCATCCTGGCCGACGAACCGACCGGCAACCTCGATTCGGTGGCCGCCAAGCGACGTACTCGGTCTTTTGGACGAGCTCCACGCCGGCGGTCGAACCATCGTGCTGATCACCCACGAAGCGGACGTGGCCCACGCGTCCGAACGGACCATCAGGATCCTGGACGGTCAGATCTCCGAGGCCGAACCGATCACCAGCGGGGCGAGCGCATCATGAATGTCGTCGAGACCTTCCGGACAGGGATCGAAGCCGTGGTCACCCACCGGCTCCGGTCCAGCCTCACCGTCCTCGGCATCATGATCGGCATTGCCGCAGTGATCCTCACGGTGGGGTTGGGCGAAGGTGCGCAAAACCAGATCAGCTCGCAGATCTCCGCGCTCGGAACCAACCTCCTCACCATCTCGCCGGGGAGCACCACTTCGAGTTCGGGCATCAGGGGGGGATTCGGCTCCGCCAACAACCTGACCGTCGGCGATGCCGCCGCGCTCACCTCGAAGACGGTCGCCCCTGACATCGGCGCAGTGGCTCCCACCAGTTCGAGGTCCGAAACACTGGTTGCGGGCACCACCAACTGGACCACCACGGTGGTCGGGACCAATCCCTCGTGGCTGACCGTTCGAGGGCGTTCGATGACCGAGGGGCGCTTCATTGCCGGCCACGACCTGACCACCCGGGCCGACGTCGTGGTCCTCGGCTCCACCACCGCCCAAGAGCTGTTCGGCCTTCGTGACTCCATCGGCCAGCCGGTCACCATCAACGGACTCCCGATGACGGTCATCGGCATACTCAACACGGTGGGCTCATCGGGTTCTTCGGGATCATCGACGACCGCCGACCAGGACGACCAGGCCATCGTGCCCATCACCACCGCCACCACCCAGCTGTTCGGCGGGACCAACCGCAACACGGTGGGGACGATCCTCGTCCAGGCGACTTCGTCGTCAACCATCTCCGCGGCGTACCAGGAGGCGACCGCCGAGCTGGACAACCTGCATCAGATCACCTCCACCGCCGCTGCGGACTTCACCGTCACCCCGGAGACGTCCCTCCTGAGCACGGCGACCTCGGTGTCCAAGACGCTCACCGTGCTGCTCGGAGGCATTGCCGGCATCTCGCTGTTGGTCGGCGGTATCGGTGTGATGAACATCATGCTGGTTTCGGTGACCGAGCGGATCCGCGAGATCGGGTTGCGGAAGGCACTGGGCGCCACTCCGCGGGTCATTCGTCGCCAATTTCTGGTGGAGGCGTCGGTGCTCGGTCTGGTCGGGGGAATCCTCGGTGCCGGACTCGGGCTGATCGGAGCGGAGGTGCTTCCTCATTTCATTTCAGACCCCATCGCCATCTCGCCGGTGGCCACCGCCCTGGCCATCGTGGTCGCCATCGGCATCGGCGTCGCCTTCGGGGTGTATCCGGCCGGCCGGGCCGCCCGTTTGGCTCCCATCGATGCGCTGCGCAGCGAATGACGAACGAACTCAATCCCAACCAGGTCAAGAGAAACGACCATTTCAAATGAAAAGAGCAAGGACCATCATGACCATCGAATCGAAACCATCGACTCCCACCGGCGGCGGTGCTGACCGCGTGCGGATCTGAGCGCTCGGCCCGGTTCCGACGGGCCTTCGCCCTGTCGGCCCTCGGCCTGGCCGCGGTGACCCTGGCCGCCTGCGGGTCGTCGTCGGGGCATCGTCCACTTCCTCCACCACGCGCCCGTCGAACAACGGGACGAGCAACGGGACAGGAGGCGGAACCGGCGGCGGAGCGGGCACGGGCGGCAGTCCACGGCCGGGCGCGTTCGGCACCATCGCCGCCATCAATGGGGCCTCTCTGGAGGTGCAGAATCCGAACACCGGACAGACCACGGTCACCTACACTCCGACAACTACCTTCGACCAGACGGTGTCGGCCGCAGCCTCGGCGGTGACGGTCGGGTCGTGCATCTCCGCCGTCGGAAAGCCCACCTCCACGTCGTCGACCAGCACCCCCGCTTTCGGTGGACCGGTGACGGCCACCTCGGTCACCATCTCACAGCCGACCTCGGGTAGTTGCACCGCTGGATTCGGTGGTTTCGGCCGGAGGGGAGGCAGCGCCGGTGGCACCACCGGCGGAGCGGCTTCGGGAGCCCCGTCTTCCGGCGGCGGTCGGGGCCGGGCTCAGGCCGAGGCGGCTTCCGCAACCGGTTCGGAGGAAACTTCGCCATCGCCTCCGGTTCGGTGACCTCGGTGACCGGGTCGACCGTCGATGTCAGCTGAGACCAACCCGCGGACCAAGGCGACCACAAACGTCGTGGTCACCCTCACCGGCTCGACCACCTTCACCGAGCGGATGTCGGCATCGTCCTCTGATCTGGCGGTTGGCAAGTGCGCCACCGCGGTGGGGACGGCAAGCAGCACCGGAGCGATCACCGCCAACTCGATCTCACTCTCGTCACCCGTCTCGGGCAGCTGCAGCAGCGGATTCGGCGGCTTCGGCCGGGGTGGTGGC
Source organism: uncultured Acidimicrobiaceae bacterium (assembly GCA_963734395.1). Lineage (GTDB taxonomy): Bacteria > Actinomycetota > Acidimicrobiia > Acidimicrobiales > RAAP-2 > Bog-756. The sequence goes on from CAVTGY010000007.1 coordinate 1,015,402, forward strand.
GGGGCCGGTGGTCCGGGCGGCCCGCCGGCCGGGAGCGCGGGCGGTGCCTGAGAAGGCAACACCGCCGGAAGAAGCGGCCTACCCCCCGACCATCGGTGGGGAGGCCGACTCCCTCGGCGAGTTCGGTCGTGAGGACCCGCCTCATCCCGGATCCGGATGGATCTCACCCTTCCGTATCGGACTGGCGGTCGTGGTGTTGGTCGCCGGCCCTGGTCGGTTGGCAGTTGACCCGTACCTCGTCGCCCACCTATCGGACCTCGGCGGTCGGGACCGGGACGGTGGTGGCGACCCTCACCTCGGTGGGGACGATCACGCCGGTCAACCAGGCGAACCTCAACTTCAACGTGTCCGGGACGGTGAGCACGGTCGATGTGTCGGTCGGCCAGACCGTGACCGAGGGACAGACGTTGGCGTCCCTGGACGTGGCCGATCTCAATGCCGCAGTGGTGTCGGCCCAGGCAACGCTGGCGTCGGCGACGGCCACACTCTCCGACGCCGAGGCCAGTGAGACGGCGACCACGACGTCGGACACCACGACGTCGACCGCTCGCGACAGCACCGTCCGCATCGGCGACGACCACCTCCACCACGTTGCCGACCTCCGGTGCGACGCAGCCCTCACAGAACGATCAACGGATCAACCAGTTGCAGGCCACCCTGGTGGCCGACCAGAGGCAAGAGGACGACGATTCGGCGCAAGCCACAGGAGCGCTCAAGCAGGCCACCGCGGTGTGCGACGCGGCGGTTTCGGCGACCGAGACTCCGCCGGCAGCCGGCACGTCGAGCACACCCTCCGCCCCTCCGGGCGGGGCACCACCGACCGGTCCCCCGACCGGGACCGGCCCGACGGAGACCTGCAGTGACGCCTTGGCCCAGGCATCATCGGCACAGGCCAAGGTGACCGCTGACATCAAGACGGTCGATCAGGACGAGAGCGCGCTCAATGCCGCGCTCGGGTCGTCGTCGGGAGCGGGCGGGACGGTACACCCACCGGTGGCTCCGGTACCGGTGGCTCGGCGGGGGTGGCTCGGTACCCATCGGCGGCGGTAAAACCGGTGGCACAACGGGCGGCTACGCCATCGGGCGGTTCGTCGAGCTCCCCGACGGCGGCGGGACGGCGGCAGCCGACACGTCGGGGGCGAGCACCGGGTCGGACACCACTTCGACACCCAAGTCGCAGTCGAGCACCACCCCGACCAAGAAGGCCGCCACCCCCCAGCACTGGCGGTCGACCAGGCGTCCATCGATACGGCCCAGGCCAATCTCACCGACTCGCAGCAGGCTCTCGGTGGGGCCAACCTGGTCAGTACGATCGCCGGCACGGTGGCGTCGGTGTCCATCGCCGCCGGCGATTCGGTGACCGCCGGCTCGACCTCGGCCGCTGACTCAGATCGTCATCATCGGGACCGGATCCTCGTACGAGGTGACCACCGACGTGCCGGTGGCATCCGTCGGCGAGGTGGCCGTCGGCCAGCAGGTCCTGATCACACCGGACTCCACCAACACCGTGCTGAATGGTCAGGTCGAGTCGATCGGGATTCTGGCTTCCAGTGGATCGACCAGCACCACCTACCCGGTCACCATCTCGCTGCAGTCGTCTGATCTCGGACAGCTGTCCGGCGCCGATGCCAATGTGGCGATCATCGTCAAGAGATCGGTCGGTGTCACCACGGTCGCCTTCATCGGCGGTCCGGACCGTCGGATCCGTCCACCTGGTCACGGTGGTTGACAACAACACGGCAAAAGCGGTTCGTGTCACCCTGGGAACGGTCGGTGCCACGCTCACCCAGGTGATCTCGGGGGTGTCGGTGGGTCAGGCGGTCTCCCTGGCCGATCTGAACGAGCCGCTTCCGTCGACGTCGAGTACCACCACTCGATTCGGCGGGCTTGGTGCCGGCGGGCTTGGTGCCAGCGGCCTCGGCGGTGCCGGTCTGGGAGGCGGCGCGGGGGGATTCGGCGGTGGAGGAGGCTTCGTCAGATCCGCCGGATGAACGGGCCCGCCGCCGTCTGGAAGATCGACGTCGCGGGTGGGGGCATGACAGCATCGTGGCATGCCGCTCCTGGTGGTCCGCCACGCGAATGCCGGAAGACGGAGTGCCTACAAGGGCGACGACCGCCTGCGTCCGCTGTCCACCAGGGGACAGGCGCGGGCCGCGGCCCTGGTCCCCTTGCTGAGTCGGTATCAGCCCAAATCGATCCTGAGCAGCCCCTATGTGCGATGCGTCGAGACGGTGACGCCGCTGGCCGAGGCCTTGCATCTGAGCGGTCAAGTCGGTGGACGCCCTGGCCGAGGGGCATGGAGCCGATGCCGTCCCTCTGCTGAGGAGAATGGCAGGAGAGGCCGCCCTGCTCTGCACCCACGGGGACGTGGCCGCTGCCATACTCGAGGCGTTGGTGGCCGATCGGGGTGCCGCCGTTCAGTCCGAGCTGCGACTCCAGAAGGGGGAGGTCTGGGTGATCGAGTCGGACAACAACGCACCTGACCATCGTCGAACACATCCGCCGGGTACGTGGCGGCTCCGGCTCCCCGTAGTACCTGGCCAGGGGAGGCGCGCCACTACGCTGTGGGCGAGATGAGTGACCCGAGCCGGTTCGAACCGGGTTCTGTCGGTGCCTTTCGGGTGACCGATCGGACGTTCGACACAGAATCGAGGAGCATCTCCCTCGGGTACGCCTTCGACGACGACCAGTCGTTCGTGGAGACCGATCACCTTCGAGACACCGCCCTCGGAATCGATCGGTCCGGTCACACCCGGCCTTGCCCGCGCACTGCTCCACCTGCATGTCGCCGCCGGGACCAGCTACTACAAGGCGGCCGCTCCTCCGGTGGTGATGGTCGAGGGCGAGCGTCCTCACCGCCGGTGAGCTCCAATTCCACCAGAATCTCTACGACCAGGGACTCCGGGAGTTCGCGGTCACCAACGGGCTCGCCGTTCCCCTGCGCCTGGAGGTCAAGGCCCAGGCCGGCCTCGACCATCCCGCCCCGCCGACCCGGGTCGCCCGGCCGGTGGCCTGCTCGTCCCCATCGGTGGCGGCAAGGACTCGATGGTGCTGATCGAAGCGGTGAAGCATCTCCAGCCACGCCTGTTCGCGGTCAATCCCCACCCCCTGGTGGTCGAACTGGCCGGCCAGATCGGCCTCCCGCTGCTGGTGGTGCGCCGGTCGCTCTCGCCCCGTTTGGTCGCACTCAACCGCGCCGGTGCGCTCAACGGCCACGTGCCGATCACCGCCATCATCTCGCTCATCGCGGTGGTCGGCAGTTTCCTGTACGGATACGACACCATCGCCATGGCCGTCGAACGCTCGGCCAGCGAAGAGTCGGTGATGGTGGACGGGGTGCCGGTCAACCACCAGTACTCGAAGAGTCTCGAGTTCGAGCGCCAACTGGCCGATCTGATCTCCTCGACCATCGACCCCGACCTGCGGTACGGATCGGCCCTGCGCCCGTACTCGGAACTGGCCATTGCCCGTGCCTTCGCTCGGCTGACCGGCTACCACGCCACGTTCTGCAGCTGCAACACGGTGTTCCGGCAGTCCGCGGCGGCCGACGACGGATGGTGCGGCAACTGCCCGAAGTGCCGGTTCGTCGGGCTGATGCTGGCCCCGTTCGTCGAGCCCGCCGCGCTGACCGCCATCATCGGGCGCGACATGTTCGCCGATCCGGGTCAGGTACCCGGTTTCGCCGCGCTGATCAGCGACGACGACAAGCCCTTCGAGTGCGTCGGCGAGCGGCGCGAGTCGGCCGCCGCGATCAGGATCCTCTCCGACCTCCCCCAGTGGAAGGACACGGCGGTGGTGACCGCCCTGCGCGACCGGGCCAGGGGCATGGTGTCGGCTGCCGAGGTCGGCGATCTGCTGAACCGCCCAAGGCGAGCTCGCCTTCCCCGACCTGGAGGTGTCCGCCGGCGTGGATCGTCTGCTGACGGAGGTGGCGTGACCCTCGACGAGCTGTGCGCCCTACGGGTGGCGGTGTGGGGAATCGGGGACGAAGGACTGGCCATGGTCCGCCTCCTCGCCGAGCACGGGGTGGTTCCGTCCCTGATCGACGATCGTCCCGACCAGGCCCAGGCTCGCCTCGATGCGGGCACCGACCGTCGGGTCATCCGTCCCGACCAGGTCGCCTGGGGGGACGTCGACGTGGTGGTGCGGGCCCCGGGGGTCAGCCGGTACCGCGTCCGAACTGGCCACGGCCGCCGCATCGGGCGTGTCGGTCACCACGGCCATGGCGGTGTGGCTCGAGGACTTCGCCACCGCCCGGGTGGTGGCCGTCACCGGCACCAAAGGGAAGAGCACCACCGCCGCGCTCACCGCCTCCATTCTCCGCCATCAGGGCCTCGAGGTGGCCCTCATCGGCAACATCGGGGTGCCGGTGACCGACGTGTACGGGCGGGATCCGGTCGATGCCTACGTGGTGGAGGTCTCCTCCTATCAGGCGGCCGAGGTGACCACGACCCCGCCGGTGTGCGTGCTGACCAGCCTGGCGCCCGACCATCTCGACTGGCATCGGGGAGAGGAGGCCTACTACCGGGACAAGCTCCGCCTGATCGACGCCGGCCCGATCGGCGCCATCGCGGTCAACGCCGCAAGCGGCGAGGCGGTCGAGCCGGACCCGCGCCCACCCCGCTCGGACCCTGTTCGGCCCCTCCGGCCGTGTGCGGGTGGCGACCGATCCGGAACCGTCATGATCGACGACCAGCCGATCGTGGACGCCGACCGCCTGGCCGTCCCCGGTCTGCACAACGCGTGGAACCTGTGCGGCGCGCTCGCCGGCGCCCTGCTGCTCACCGACCGAGGCCCGTCGACGGCTGCGTGGAGTCGGCGGTGGAGGAGTTCGAAGGACTGCCCTCCCGCTGCCAGACGGTGGGGGAGAGGGGCGGGATCACCTTCGTCGACGATGCGTTGGCCTCCAATCCCTTCGCTGCGGTGGCATCCATCGGCGCCTTCCCCGATCGGCCATTGACGGTGATCCTCGGAGGGGCCGATCGCGGCGTGGACCCCTCCGGGTTGGTGGAGGCGTTGACAAACCGCACACCCGTCCCCCGGGTCATCGTGCTCGAGCCCGACCCCCAGGGGTTGGCCGAGGCGCTCGAATCACGGGCGACCGCCGTCGGATCGAGCATGCCGGTGGACCGGGCCCCCGACATCGATGAAGCGGTGGTCGTCGGCTGCCGGATCGACCCCCTCGGGCGGGGTGGTCCTCTTCGCCCCCTCGGCCCCGACGCTCGACGGCGAGGGTGGCTACTCCGAGCGAAGCCGCCGATTCGTGCGGGCGGTGGGACTGACCGGGGCCGGAGGGTGACCGACGACACGCGGTCGGCCCGCCGACGGCCGGAGCACCTGCCTCCGAGGCGCCCGGCGATGCGATTCGCCTACGTTGGTCGGATGATCCGCTACGAGGTAGGTGAGGACAGCGTCGCCCGCCTGGTGCTCGACCGTCCCGAGGCCAAGAACGCGCTCACCGTCGAGATGCGGGACGAGATCGTGGCCCGGGTCCGCCAGGCTCGTGCCGACCGAGACGTCCGGTGCCTGATGATCACCGGTGTCGGCGACGCCTTCTGCGCCGGCATGGACCTGCGCCAGTCGACCGTGGCCGGGTCCGGTGGGGCCGACTTCAACCCCCGTGACCACCAGCGAGGCGTTGCGCAACGGCGTGCAGGCGTTCATCCGCGAGCTCTGGGAGCTGGACAAGCCGACCGTCGCCGCGGTCAACGGGACCGCGGTCGGGCCGGGGGCCCACCTGGCGCTGGCCTGTGACTTCGTCCTGGTCTGCGAGCAGACCCGCTTCGTCTGGTCCTTCGCCCGTTGGGGACTGGTGGTCGACGCCGGCGGCGCCTACCTGCTCCCCCGCCTGGTCGGCCTGCCCAGGGCCAAGGCCATGGTCATGCTGGGAGAGGGCGCCCGCGGGCGCCGAGGCGGTCTCCCTCGGCCTGGCCTACCGCTGCTTCTCCACCCCCGAAGAGCTCGAGCACGAGGCGACCGACCTGGCTCGGCGCGACTGGCCGCCGGTCCGGTGCGCTCACTCGGCCTTTCCAAGCAGCTGCTCAACGCCACCTTTGAGCACGGCCTGCCCGACTCGTTGGACCGAGAGGCCCAGGCCCAGGCCATGGCGGCGGTGTCGGCCGAGATGGCCGAGGGGATGGCCGCCTTCTCCGAAAAGAGGAGCCCCGACTTCCGAGCGGTCAGGTGAGGTCCACCGCGGTGGGTCGGATGGGCGGGGCGCTCCGAGTCACGATAATCTTCTGCTGAAAAGCTGATTCTCAGGGTGGCCCGTGGCGAGGCCCGAGCGTAGGGGGCCGACATGGACGACGGCGATCTGGCAGAGGGATTCATGGATGCGACGATCGCGGCCGAGCCCCAGCCGTTCTATCGCCGGGCCCGGGCCAGCGGAGCCGTGATCCAGGGCTCGTACGGTCCCCAGGTCGTCCAGCGGGGCGCCATCGAGTACGCGCTCGCCCATCCCGAGGAGTTCTCCTCGGGTATGGATGCGGTCGACCTCGGCCAATCGGTTCCCTTGATACCGCTGCAGGTCGATCCGCCCGAGCATCGGAAGTACCGGCGCCTGCTCGACCCGATCTTCGCCCCTCGTCGGATGAATGTGCTCGAGCCGGACATCACCCGGATGGTCAACGAGCTGATCGACCGACTTCATCGATCGGGGCTCGTGCGATTTCGCGGCGGAGTTCGCGGTGCCGCTCCCTTCGACGGTGTTCTTGAAGCTGGTGGGCCTGCCCCTGTCCGAGCTGGACACCTTCCTCGAGATGAAGGACGGCATCCTTCGGCCGTCCGGCAACGACCTCGACGAGATCCAGGCCAGCCAGAAGGCGTCGGCACGGCGGATCGAGGAGTATTTCGCCGAGGCGGTGAAGGATCGCCAGAAGCACCGGCGTGAGGACGACATCCTGAGCCTGTTCCTCGACGCCGAGGTCGACTCGCACCGCCTGACCGTGGACGAGATACTCGGCATCTGCTTCCTGTTCATCCTGGCCGGCCTGGACACGGTGACCGACACCCTCGAGTGCATGGTGGCCCGTCTGGCCCAACATCCCGACGAACGACGCCAGATCGTGGACGACCCGTCGATCATCCCCTCGGCGGTGGAGGAGCTGCTGCGGTGGGAGACCCCGGTGACCACGGTGGCCCGCAAGGCGACCCGCGACGTCGAACTCGGCGGTTGCCCGATCCGCGCCGGTGAGAGTGTCGGGTTGGTCATCGGCTCCGCCAACACCGACGAGGAGAACGTGCCCGGCGCCGACGTGGTCGACCTCCATCGGAGCCCGAACCGCCATCTGGCCTTCGGGGGTGGCGTGCACCGCTGCCTCGGATCCCATCTGGCCCGGCTCGAGCTGCGGATCGCCCTGGGTGAGTGGCACCGGCGCATTCCCGAGTACTCGATCGTCCCGGGGACCGAGCTCGAGTACCAGATGGGGCTCCGTCAGATCGAGGCGTTGCCGCTGAACTTCGGAAACGCGCGGTGAGCCATGGCGTCCGGGCACGCCACGGGAAGCGCCGCGCCCCGTGTCATGGTGGGCTGATCATGGACCTCGAGCTCAACGACGATCAGCAGCTGTTTCGGGAGACCACTCGCAAGTTCCTCGAGGACAGCTGCCCCCTGGACACCGTGCGCCAGATCGCCGCCGACGAACCGCGGGGATACCGCCCGGAGTGGTGGCAGCGGGGTGCCGATCTGGGCTGGGTGTCGATGCTGGTACCCGAGGAGCTCGGCGGCGGCAGCGTGTCGGGCAATGGGCTCTGCGATCTGACACTGGTGGCCGAGGAGATGGGCCGACTGGTTTCACCTGGTCCCCTGCTCCCCACCAACGTGGTGGCGGCCGCCCTGTCCAGGGCGGGCACTCCCGGCCAGCTCAAGCAACTCGCTGACCTGGTGAGCGGGAGCACCGTCGCCGCCTGGTGTCCGGGGGGACCACTGCCCGGCATCGGCATCCCCACCGGCGGGAGCGGCGGAGCGGTGAGCGCTCGAGCGGTCGGCGACGGGTTCGTGCTCGACGGCCTCTCCCGACCCGGTCGAAGCCGGCAACGAGGCCGACCTGGTGCTGGTCACCGCGCCATCCGATCGGGGATTGGCCCAATTCGTGATTCCCGCGGATTCACCGGGGGTGACCGCGGTCCCGGTCCGGAGCATCGACCTGGTCCGCCGGTTCGCCCGCCTCCGGTTCGAGCGGGTGGAGGTGGCCGGTGACGCCGTGCTCGGTGAGCCCGGCGCCGTCGATGCCGATGTCGAGCGCCAACTCCAGGACGCCGTCGTCCTCCAGTGCGCCGAGATGGTCGGTGCCATCGACCGGGTGTTCGAGTTCACCCTCGAGTACTTGTCCGATCGCTACTCCTTCGGCCGGCCGCTGGCCTCGTACCAGGCGCTCAAGCACCGGTTCGCCGACATGAAGATGTGGCTCGAGGCATCCCACGCCACCGCCGGGGCGGCGGCCCTGGCCGTGGACACCGGCTCGCCCGATGCGGCCGAGTTGGTCAGCGTGGCCAAGTCCTACATCGGTGACCATGGGCCGGCGCTCCTCCAGGACTGCGTCCAGCTGCACGGCGGCATCGCGGTGACCTGGGACCACGATCTGCATCTCTACCTCCGGCGGGTGGTCGAGGATCGGGTCCAGTTCGGCACGCCACGTGACCACCGCCACCGGGTGGCCGGGTTGATCGGGCTCTGAAGGGGGATCGTGGACGACCAGACGACGGCCGAGGACATCGACACCTTCCGGCTCCGGGCGCGCCAGTGGTTGGCCGAGGTCATGCCGCTCCTCCCCGAGGGACGCAACAACGCCCAGTTGGCCGCCGAGGACGAGATGGGCGAGCGGGCCCGGCATCTCCAGGGACTGCTCTTCGACGGGGGCTTTGCCGGCATCTGCTTCCCGACCGAGTATGGAGGCCGGGGTCTGACCCGAACCCATCAACGGGCGTTCACCGAGGAGTCGCTCCCGTACCAGATGCCGACCCTGTTCAATGTTCCGACCCTGTCGATCCTGGCTGCGACCCTCCTCGACTTCGGGACCGAGGAACAGAAGAAGCGACATATTCCGGCCATTCTTCGCGGCGAGGAGCTGTGGGTGCAGTTCCTGTCGGAGCCCAGCGGCGGTTCCGATCTGGCCGGCCTGGTGACCCGGGCCACCAGGGACGGGGACATCTTCGTGCTCAACGGGTCGAAGATATGGAGCTCGGGAGCGTTCCGATCCGACTACGCCATGTGCCTGGCCCGCACCGACGGGAGCCTGCCCAAGCACCAGGGTCTGACCATGTTCATCCTCAAGATCCACCAACCGGACATCGAGGTCCAGCGGATCACCATGGTCAACGAGCTCGCCGAGTTCTGCCAGGAGTTCTTCGACGACGTGGAAGTTCCGGTCGCCGACGTGATCGGCGAGATCAACGACGGATGGACGGTGGCGTCCCGCCTCCTGTTCCACGAACGCGAGGCGGTGGGCGGGGGCTCGCCCTATGCGAGCGGGTTGGCCGCCGGGGAGGCCGGTCACGCCGGGCTGCGATCCGACCTGATCAACCTGGCCCGGAGCACCGGCCAGAACGAGGACCCGATCGTGCGCCAGCTGGTGGCCGAGGGTCGGGTCAACGACCGGGTCGGGCAGCAACTCACCGCCCGGGTCACCATCGGCATCCGCACCGGCGCGTTCCCGGCACCGGCGGGAGCCATCCCCAGGTTGTTCGCCTCGACCAACACCGAACGGCACCTGGACATCGCACTGGAGATCGCCGGTCCGGCCACCGGGGCCTGGGACGAGGACGACCCGGCCGGCCTGTTCGCCAATCTCTACCTGGCCCGTCAGAACGGCAGCCTGGGAGGCGGGAGCAACGAGATGGCCCGCAACATCATCAGCGAGCGGGTGCTGGGAATGCCGAGGGAGTTCGCCGCCGACCGGGACAAGCCCTTTGACCAGGTGCGCCACAACCCGTCACCCCAGCACCGGAGCTAGGCGTCACCGGTCCTGGCCGCCCCGGTTGACCAGCGGCGCCCGCCGGCCGCCGCCGGTGAGTCAGGCCACCTCGAGGTGCATGAGCCGGTTCATGTTGCCACCCATGATCTTGGCCACGTCGTCGTGGGGAAGGGAGGACAGCTCGTCGACGAAGCTGATCGGGTCGGCCATGCCCTCCGGGTGGGGGTAGTCCGATCCGAACAGCACCCGGTCGGCACCGAGCAGGTCGACCAGGCCGATCGGGTCCTCCTCGTGGAAGGGATGGACGTAGATGTTGCGCTTGAACACGTCCACCGGGTTCTCGTCGAAGATGTGCGGGGATTGGTGTCCCAGGCGAACTCGAGCGCGTGGAGCAGCGGGCGCACCCAGTTGCTGCCGTTCTCGACCGGGGCGAACCGCAGATCGGGGAACCGGGAGCACAGCCCGTGCCCGATGAGCGAGGCCACCGTGTCGGTGATCGGCCGGCTCTGGTGGGCGATGATGGTCATGAAACCCGGACCCGCCTTGAACGGGGTCATTTCGTCACCGGGCACGCCGTCCCACTCGTTGATGTAGCGCTGGTAGCCGCTGTCCGAGGCGTGCATTCCCACCGGTATGCGCGCTTCGTCGACCAGCTTCCAGAACGGGTCGAACTCGGGGAGGGCCGGGGAGCGGGGACCCATGAATCCGTACACCGGGGCCGGCCGGATGAGCATGATCCGGGCTCCCCGGGCCAGCACCCACTCGAGCTCCTCGATGGCCTGGTCCACGATGCCCAGGTGGATCACCGGGGTGGGGAAGATCCGGTTCTCGTAGTTGAAGGTCCAGTGCTCGTGCATCCACTGGTTGAGGGCGTGCACCACGGCGTGGGTCGCCGGCGGGTCGCCGCGGAGCCGCTCCTCGAGCAAGCTGGCCAGCGTCGGCCACATGAGGGCACGGTCGACGCCCAGCTCGTCCATCAGCTCGAGGCGGGGCTGGGGCTCGCTGAAGGCCGGCAGTGCCCGGATGGGCTTGCCCATGATCTCCCGACGGGACTTCCCTCGGGGTTCCCGCTCTTGAAGTACTCCTCCTGGGCGCCGGGCGCAGCCACCACTTCGAAGGTGGGATTGGGGATGTAGTCGCTGATCCGTCCCTTGACCGCGATCTTGGTGCGTCCCGTTGACCTCGACGTACTGGATGAGGCCGTCGTACTCGGGAGGGAGGAACTTGGTGAAGGCGTCGGTGGTCTCGTACAGGTGGTTGTCGGCGTCGAATACCGGAAAGTCCAGCGATCGTGTGGCCATGCCCATTCTCCTCGTCTCGTCTTCGTGCACGTTCGATGCGGGCTATCCGCCCGGCACCGGCCTGCCCGGTGGCGTGCTGCACGCCCAACGCTAACACCACCGATTGCCGGGCGGAAATGACGTTTGCGCTACCATCGCTGCGGTGCGAGATGATCGTGCGATCGGGCACGTCCGATGATGGCGCCCGGTCGGTCGATTGACCGAGGACCGCTGCGTCCACCGAGGCCGGTGTTTCCGCGTCGGGGCGGAGGTGACCGGGCCGATCTCCGGTCGAAGAGGGAATTCCCTACGGAACCCGCCTGGGTCAGGTGGCCGAGTCGGGAGGCGATGGCACCGCGGTCGTCTTCGTGGCCGAGGACGGCGGAGAGCAAGACCATCACCTGGCGCCAGCTCGAGCTCCGATCAAACCAGTTGGCCCGGGTGCTCGCCGATCGCGGCCTGGGGGTCGGCGATCGCCTGGCGGTGTGCCTGCGCAACTCGCTGGAACACCTGCTGGCCGGCTTCGCCGGTTGGAAGGTGGGCGCGACGGTGGTCCCGGTGCGCTGGGACCTTCCCGAGTGGGAGCGGAACCGGTTGCTGGCCGTGCTCCGGCCGGGCGTGGTGCTCGACGCCGATGCGCTCGACCTGGTCGACGCCAGCCGGTCGGCGTCGGACGCCCCGTTGCCCGAGGTGGTCTCGCCCCACGGATGGGGGGTGTGCAGCTCGGGTTCGACGGGAACGCCCAAGGTGATCGTGCAGAAGGACCCGGCGTACTACATGGCGTCCACCAGCTTCACCTCGACGGTGGTCGCCTCCTACGGGCCGATGTCGCCGTCGCAGTTGGTGCTCTGTCCGGCGCCGATCTACCACACCAACGGCTTCACTGCCTTCCGCACCCTGCTCAACGGAGACCCGATCGTGCTGATGGAGCGGTTCCGGGCGCCACTGGCGCTGGATCTCATCGAACGCCACCGGATCACCGGCTTCATCGCCGCCACCCCCATGCTGCAGCGGCTGGCCCAGGTACCGGGCATCGAGGAACGCGACCTGACCAGCCTGAGCTGGGTCCAGCAGGGGGCGTCGCCGTTGCCCGAGTGGCTCGGGCACTTCTGGATCGACCTGGTCGGCGCCGAGCACTTCTACATGTCCTACGGGGCTTCCGAGAACATCGGCATCGTGGTGTGTCGGGGGGACGAGTGGTTGACTCACCTGGGAACCCTCGGCCGGGGGATGGGCGAGACCGAGGTGACCATCCTCGGGCCCGAGGGTGAGCCTCTGCCTCCCGGTGAGGTCGGGGGCATCTATCTGCGCACCCCGACCGGGCCCCTGGCCGAATACGTGGGCCATGACGTGGCGCCGATGGACTCCACCGCTGACGGTTTCACCTCGGTGGGTGATCTGGGATGGCTCGACGAGGACGGCTACCTGTATATGGCGGACCGCCGGGTGGACATGATCGTCACCGGTGGGGTCAACGTCTTTCCCGCCGAAGTCGAGGCTGCGTTGAGCGAGCACCCCTCGATCGCCGACGTGGTGGTGGTCGGGCTGTCGGATCCCGAATGGGGACATCGGGTGCATGCCATCGTGCAGTCCGCCGACCCGTCGCTCGACGCCGGCGCGGTCACCGCCTTCGCCAAGGATCGGTTGGCCCCCTACAAGGTTCCCAAATCGGTGGAGTTCGTGGCGGCTGTCCCCCGCACCGAGGCCATGAAATTCAACCGGTCCGCACTGGTGGCCGAGCGGGAGATGGCATCGGCGGATGTGGACGCCGAGCGGACCCGATGACCGGCCCGGTGAGCGGGTCGAGGTCCGCAGGCGAACGGTTCAGACAGCGAGGTATAGCGTGGCCGGGCTGTCGGTGATCGCCGACATTTGGCGGCGTCGACGGCGCTGACGGCGTCGTAGGAGCGTAGAGAGGGAGGGGCGTCGAGATGCCCGACGGGAAATACATCAGCTACGAGGAGCTCGAGGGGGGCGCGGTGGCGCGCATCATGCTCAACCGTCCCGGAACCCGTAACGCGCAGAACCGGGGCCTGCTGGTCGAGCTGGACGAGGCGTTTCACCGGGCCGAGGAGGATGACCGGGTCCGGGTGGTGATCCTCGGTGGCGTCGGTCCACTGTTCTCCTCCGGACATGACATGGGGTCCAAGGAGTCGATGGCGGAATGGGCTCCGGGGCCCGACCAGCATCACTCGGCCACGGTCAACGGCGCCACCCGCAAGGGGGCCGAGTCACGGATGCTCCAGGAGTGGCACTACTACTTCAGCAACACCCTGCGTTGGCGCAACCTGCGCAAGATCACCGTCGCCCAGGTGCAGGGCACGGTCTATGCGGCGGGGCTGATGCTCATGTGGGCCTGCGACCTGATCGTGGCCGCCGACAACGTGTACTTCGCCGACGTGGTCGGCACCCGCCTGGGCATGTGCGGCGTCGAGTACTTCGGCCATCCCTGGGAGTTCGGGCCCCGCCGTACCAAGGAGCTCATGCTGACCGGTGATGCCATCGACGTGCACGAGGCGCACCGGCTGGGCATGGTCTCCAAGGTCTTCCCTCTGGCGGACCTCGAGGAGCGGACGCTGGCCTATGCCCGCCGCATCGCCGAATTGCCCACCATGACCGCATTGCTGATCAAGGAGTCGGTCAACCAGACGGTGGACAACATGGGCTTCTACAACTCGTTGCAGGCCTGCTTCACCCTCCACCAGCTCAACCACTCCCACTGGGCCGAGATCCACGAGAACAAGTACCCGGTGGCCCAGGAGGAAGACGGCTTACCCAGCTGGAAGAACGCCCCTCCCGTGCGGCTCTCGGTGGAGGACGAGGTGGAGGGACCCGTTCCGGCTCGTTGAGCCGCTCTGGTCGAGACCCGTCATCGTGAGGCTTCGCACTACGTACCGCCAGCCCGACGCGGCCGATTACCGCCGACCCGGGGGTGCCTGGGACGTGCCCACCCTGGACCGATTGCTGTCCTCATCCCGACCGACCGGCACCCTGGCGGTGGTGGACGGCAAGGTGCACCTCGACGCCGACACCCTCGAGCGCCTGGTCGCCTCGGCGGCCGGCGGCCTTCGGGCGGCCGGGGTCCGGCGCGGTGACCTGGTCACCTGGCAGCTGCCCAACTGGTGGGAGGCACTGGTGCTCTTCCGGGCCTGTTGGCGATGTGGCGCGGTGGCCGCCCCCCTCCACCACCAGGTGGGTGCGGCCGAGGTCTCCCGCCTCCTCGCCGACCTCAGACCGGCCGCGGCACTGAGCACCGCCGGTCTGCCCCTGGGCGATCTGGCCGACGCCATCGCGGTGCGTGGCGCCGACGGCCGATTCGATGCGCTGCTCAGCGGCCCTCCCATCCCAGCCGGCACCATGGCCAGAGGTTCGGACATCGCCGTGGTGCTGTTCACCTCGGGCTCGACCGGGCACCCCAAGGCCGTGCTCCACTCCCATCGCGGGTTGGCCTACAAGGCCCGGTCGATGGTCCGGGCACACGGCCTGACCGCCGAGGACGTGGCCCTGATGCCGTCGCCCCTGGCTCACGTGTCGGGCCTTTTGAACGCGGTACTGGTACCCGGAACCGCGGCCATGGCGGTGGTGCTCATGGAGAAGTGGGACGCCGAACGCGGCGTTGACCTGATCGCCGACCACCGGGCCAGCTTCATGATCGGCCCGCCCACTCTGTTCATGGGGATGATGGATGTTCCCGACTTCCGCTCGCGGGTCGGCAGTCTGCGGGTGGTGTCCTGTGGCGCAACCGGTGTGACTCCCGAGTTCATCGAGGCCGCCCGTCTCGGGTTTGGCGCCACCGTCAAGCGCACCTACGGCTCGACGGAGGCGCCCACGGTCACCACCAGCACCTGGCAGGACAGCCCCGATCGTGCCCGCGACACCGACGGTCACTCGGTCGGCGACGCAGTGCTGTCGGTCGTCCAGCCCGGTACCGTCCGCCCCCTCCCGGTCGGGGAGCGGGGGGAGGTTCTGGTGCGCGGCCCCGAGCTCTTCGTCGGGTACGGCGAGGATGACCAGACCCGCGAAGCGGTCCGTCGGGGATGGTTCGCCACCGGCGACCTCGGGACCCTCGATGCGCAAGGGTGGCTGACCATCGTCGGCCGGCTGAAGGAACTGATCATCAGGGGCGGCGAGAACATCGCCTCGGCGGAGGTCGAGCGTGTCCTCGAGCTCCACCCGGAGGTTCGCCAGGCGGTGGTCGTCGGTTGTCCCGACCCTCGTCTGGGTGAGCGGGTGGTCGCCTTCGTGGTGGGCAGTCCGGTGATCGACGTCGACGAGTGCAGACGGTGGTTCGCAGCCGCCGGTGTGGCCCGATTCAAGACCCCCGAGGTGGTCGTGCACCTGGAGGAGATCCCCCTGCTCGGCGTGGGGAAGCCGGATCGCCCGGTCCTCCGGGCCAGGGCGGCCGAGTTGGCGTCGGTCGAGTCCTGAGATGACAGAATCGCCGAGGTCCAGAACAACAGGAAGGGATGGTCGGGTGGGAGCGGGAATCGTGTCGTGGGGTGTCTATCTCCCGTACTGGCGGCTCGATCGCCGGCTCATCGGCGAGGCGTTCGGTACCGGTGGCGGTCGGGGCACCAGGGCGGTCGCCTCCTACGACGAGGACACCACCTCGATGGCGGTGGAGGCCGGCCGCCGGGCCCTGGCCGAGACCGGTGTCCCGCGGCCGGACAGCCTCTACTTCTCCACCCCGGCACCCGCCTACCTCGACAAGACCAACGCCACCACCGTGCACGCCGGCCTGGGTCTGGCCCCGGACGCCGGTGCCTACGACCTGTGCGGCTCGGTGCGTTCGGGCTGGGCCACCCTCCAGCTGGCCGCTCTGGCCGGGGCGCAGACCCCGGCCCTGGCGGTGGTGGCCGATCTGCGTACCGGCCTGCCGGGGAGCCAGGACGAGACCCAGGGCGGAGACGGCGCGGTGGCGTTCGTCTTCGCGCCGAGCGGGGGAGTGGCCGAGCTGCTCGGCCAGGCGGCGGCCACCGACGAATTCCTGGATCGCTGGCGGGTCCCCGGTGAGACCGCGTCGCTCCTGTGGGAGGACCGGTTCGGCGAGGAGGCCTACGTCCCCCTGGCCCGCTCGGCCTTCGACGGTGCGCTGGCCCGAGCCGGGCTGGCGGCCGGTGACGTCGATCACCTGGTGGTGGGGGGTCTACACAGCCGGGCGGTGGCGTCGGTCAAGAAGTCGCTCGGGGTAGCGGCCGAACGGGTGGCGCCCGACCACAGCGCCCTGGTCGGCAACCTGGGTGCCGCCCAATGCGGGATGGCGCTGGCCGACGTGTTGGAACGGGCCACCCCGGGTCAGGTGGTGGCGGTGGTGGAGCTGGCCGACGGGGCTGACGCCGTCGTCTTCTCGACCACCGATGCGCTGGCCGGGGTGCAGGCAGCCCGGCGGAAGGCCGGCATCGCGCCGGTGGCCGAACTGGTCGAAGCCGGTCGATCCGATCTCGCCTATTCCGTCTTCTTGTCCTGGCGGGGGATGCTCCGGCGTGAACCGCCTCGACGACCCGATCCCGAACGACCCGACGCCCCGGCCGTGCACCGGTCGGAGGGGTGGAAGTTCGGCTTTGACGCCAGTCGATGCCAGGTGTGCGGATTTCGCCATCTCCCGCCCACCCGGATCTGCCTGTCCTGCCAGTCGGTGGACCAGATGGTCCCCGAGCGCATGGCCGACGTGCGCGGCACGGTTGCCACCTACACGATCGACCGGCTGGCCTTCAGCCTGTCGCCTCCGATGGTGGGGGCAGTCATCGACTTCGACGGCGGGGGCCGGTACCGGGGGGAGATGACCGACGTCGACCCCGAGGCAGTTAGCGTGGGTACCAGGGTGGGAATGACCTTTCGGCGCCTCTACAGCGCCCAAGGTGTACACAATTACTTTTGGAAGGCGCGACCGTTACCGGACACCACCCCCGGCGCCGCCACGGACGGCGGCGGAGAAGGAGAACCAGCGGAAATGACCAGCATGGGGATTCGGGACCGAGTGGCCATCGTCGGGATGGGGTGCACGCCCTTCGGCGAGCTCTGGGACAAGGGGATCAACGACCTGTTGACCGACGCCGCCGTCGAGTGCGTGGGCTCGGCGGGGGTGGGCATCGACGCCATCGACGCCTTCTGGCTGGGAACGCTGGGCTCGGGTTCGTCGGGGCTCACCCTGTCCAAGCCGCTCAAGATCGGGTACAAGCCGGTCACTCGGGTGGAGAACTTCTGTGCCACCGGATCCGAGGCCTTCCGTAACGCGTGCTACGCGGTGGCGTCGGGTGCCTACGAGCTGGCCATGGCCATCGGGGTCGAGAAGCTCAAGGATTCGGGGTACTCGGGACTGACCGGGATCCACCGGGTGGGTGATGGCACCAACGCCGCACTCAGCTCACCGGCCGCCTTCTCGTTTCTGGTGCCCGCCTACTGCCACAAATATGGCGTGGATCCCGACGAAATGGGATCGGTCCTCAATCGCATCGCCTGGAAGAACCATCAAAACGGCGCGGTCAACCCGCGGGCCCAGTTCAAGAAGGAAGTGTCGCTGGAGAAGATCGCCGCCTCCCCGCGAGTGGCCGGACAGCTCGGGGTGTTCGACTGCAGCGGGGTGAGCGACGGGGCGGCCGCCGCCCTGGTGTGCCGGGCCGAGGACGCCCACCGCTACACCGATTCGCCGCTGTTGGTGAAGGGGCTCAGTCTGGTAGCCGGTCCCGGGGCCGGGGCCATCGACCCCGACTACGACTACACCACCTTCGAGGAGGTGACCCGATCGGCTGCCGATGCCTACCGCCAGGCCGGCATCGACGACCCGCGCTCCCAGCTGGCCATGGCCGAGGTCCACGACTGCTTCACGCCCACCGAGCTGGTGCTCATGGAAGATCTCGGATTCGCCGACCGGGGGACCGCGTGGAAAGAGGTGATGGCCGGGACGTTCGACCGCGACGGCGAGTTGCCGGTGAACCCCGACGGTGGCCTCAAGAGCTTCGGGCACCCCATCGGGGCCACCGGCTTGCGCATGCTGTTCGAATGCTGGTTGCAGCTGCGTGGCCAGGCACCGCCCGAGCGCCAGATCGCCACGGTGACCGAAGGCGGTCGCACGCTCGGGCTCACCCACAACCTCGGGGGTGCACCCGGTGAATGCGTGAGCTTCGTGGGCGTGGTCGGTACCGAGCCGTCGAACTGAGATGGCCACTGACGCCGACGCCTACGGCGATCCGTGGGCCGAGGACGAGGACCAGGCCGCGCTCCGCCAGCTGGCCCGGGACGTGGCCGCCCGGGAGATCGCACCTCGCGCCGCGCAGTCCGACGAGACCGGCGAGCTGCCCAAGGAGGCCATTGCCGCATTGGCCGCCGCCGACCTGTTCCGGGTGACCATCGGTGAGAAGTGGGGTGGTCTGGGCATGGGTGACGTCGAGGCGGCCATCGTGCTGGAGGAGGTCGCCCGCCACGACGTGTCGGCCGCGATCTGCTGCCAGCTGGCCTACAACGGTCCGCCACGGGGGATCGAGCACCTGGGGTCGGCCGCCCTCAAGGACCGTTGGCTCCCCTCGGTGGCCGACGGCGACGCCATCGTCAGCATCGGGATCACCGAGCCGGACGCCGGGTCGGCGGTGCAGGAGATGCGCACCGCACTCACCCCGGACGGAGCCGGATGGCGGCTCAATGGCTACAAGAACTACTCGACGCTCGGCCATGCCGCGGCCGGCGTCCTGGTGTGGTGTCGGTGGCCGGGAGGCGAGGGCGCTCGGGGAATCGGAGCGGTGGTGGTTCCCATGGATCGCGACGGGGTGGCCCTGACCGGGCGTCACCGGGGCATGGGCATCCACGCCGCCACCGAGTCGGAGATCGCCTTCGACGGGGTGCCGGTGACCGAGGACGACGTGCTGGTGGCCGGGGACCCGTCGTCGGGGGAACCGTTCAAGCTGCTGTTGTCCCATCTCAACCACGAGCGGTGCGGCAATGCGGCGATGTGCGTGGGCGCGGCACAAGGAGCGCTCGAGCGCTCGGTCACCTACATGCGGGAGCGGGTGGTCGGCGGGCGGCCCATCGCCGAACTGCAGGGTCTGCGGTGGAAGCTGGCCGACATGGCGGTGGCTCTCGAAGGGGCCCGCCTGCTGCTCGCCCGGGCCGTGCGCCTGGCCGGACCGGGCGGCACCCCGCCACCGATGGAGACCGCGCTGGCCAAGACCGCGGCCAATCTGGCGGCCAAGTTCGTGTGCGATGAGGCAATCCAGATCCACGGCGGCTACGGCTACAGCCGCGAGTACCCGCTGGAGCGCGCCTATCGGGACATACGCGGGTTGTGCATCGGGGCCGGCACCGTGGAAGCGCAGCGCAACTACATCGGCTCGAACATCGCCGCCGGTCGCACGACCACCTCACCGGGTGGATCACGCCGGCGGGCTGAGAAAGCCCGGGGCGGGACGGGTAGTGTGGCTGCCGTGTCCCCGGTGGTTGCCGACATGGGTGTACTCGATTCGCCACCCACCCCCGAACCGGGACCGAGCGCGAGCCGGCTGATGGACGCCGCGCTGCACGTCATGCGGCGCAACGGCTTCCAGGGCGCCAGCGTGCAGGACATCCTCGACCACGCCGGGCTGTCGACCCGCGCCTTCTACCGCCAGTTCCGCTCGAAGGACGATCTGCTGTTGGCCATGTTCAGGACGGCGTCGGATCCCGATGTCGCCCAGGTGGTCCGTACTGTCTCCGAAGCGCCCGGCCCGCTCGAGGCGGTGGTGGCCTGGATCGACGAGATGGTGTCCATGGCCTTCGACCGCCGCCGGGTACGCCGGTTGGTGGTGTTCAACGAGGTCGCCCGCCAGGCCGACGGGTACGAAGCGGCGGAAGTCCTCGCTGCGCGCACGATTGACCGCACCGCTGCTCGACGCTTTCCAACGCGGGTCCATCGACGGGTCGTTCCCGGACACGGACCCAACGCCCGATGCCAGCACCATCTTCGACCTGGTGTGGAGCGTGGCCCACCCGCAGCGGCGGGCCCGATCGATGGACCGGTTGGCGGCCAGGGCCTGGTGTTGCGCTTCTGCCTTCCCGCACTCGGGGTGTGCGAGATCGGTTGAGCCGGGCGTCGATCGCGCTCCCGGTCCGGCTCGGGAGCGTGCTCTGGGGAGTGAAAACGGCATTGTCGGGGTCGCCGGGGCTGGTGTACCGTGAGGCGCCACGACAGCGGAGCGGTCGTGCAGCGCCCAACTATCAGGAGAGCCCGTGGAAATCGACGCTGCGACGCCCCATGGCCTGGCCGAGTTCCGGCGCGCGCTCCAGGAGTGGCTCGGCGACAACCTCACCCCCGAGGTGGTCAGTGCGGGGTGGAAGGGATTCGAGAACGAGGGCATCCTGGAGGTTCTGCGCCGGTGGAACCGGGCGCTGGCCGACGCCAGGTGGGCGGCGGTGGCCTGGCCGGCGGAGTATTTGGGCCGCGATGCCACCGTCGCCGAGCAACTTGCCTATCACGAGGTCATGGCCGAGGCGGAAGCTCCCGGGCCGATCAACGTCATCGGCGTCTCCAATATCGCTCCCGCCATCCTCGACGTCGGTACGCAGCGCCAGAAGGAGCGGTTCCTGCTCCCCATGCTGCGGGGCGACGAGATCTGGTCCCAGGGCATGTCAGAGCCCGATGCCGGCTCCGATCTCGCCTCGCTGCGGACGGCGGCGGTCGTCGACGGCGATGAGTTCGTGGTCAACGGGGCCAAGACCTGGAACAGCCTGGGTCAGTACGCCGATTGGTGCCAGCTGTACGTTCGCACCGACCCCGCCGCGCCCAAGCACAAGGGCATCAGTTGCCTGTTGGTGGACATGAAGACGCCGGGCATCGAGGTTCGGCCGCTCCGTACCATGACCGGTGAGGTGACCTTCTCGGAGATCTTTCTCACTGACGTCCGGGTGCCCGAATCCTCGCTCCTCGGACCTCTCAACGAAGGGTGGAAGGTGGCAATGACCACGCTGAGCCACGAACGGGCCGGGGTGGCCAAGTTCCACCTCAGCCTGAGCGCCCGCTTCGCCGACCTGATGGACGAGACCCGCCGCAGCGGAGTCCGGGT
The DNA here is from genome assembly GCA_963734395.1 of uncultured Acidimicrobiaceae bacterium. Taxonomy (GTDB): domain Bacteria; phylum Actinomycetota; class Acidimicrobiia; order Acidimicrobiales; family RAAP-2; genus Bog-756. The sequence continues at coordinate 1,036,621 of CAVTGY010000007.1, forward strand.
GACCCCGGTCGACCGGGATCGTCTGGCCCGCGTCTACAGCAGGATCGCCTGCCTGCGTTGGTCCACGGCCCGTGAGCTCGAGGTGGTCGGGCGGGGCGGTCGTCCGTCCCCGACGGTGGGCAGCATGACCAAGTTGATGTGGGCGGAGATCTCCCAGGAGCTGGCCGGACTGGCCGTGGGACTGCTCGGACCGGCTGCGCTCGAAGGCCGCTGGTCCGAGCGCCTCTGCGCCTCCCCGGGTTCGTCGATCGCCGGAGGCACCAGCGAGATAAACCGGAATATCGTGGCCGAGCACGGTCTGGGGCTGCCCCGATGACCAGGTGATGACCACCGGGCCGGTCGAACCAGAGAGGGGAGTGGACGTGACATCACTGCACACCTACGAAGGGCGCCGGGCCGTCGTCTGTGGTGGCGGAGGGTCCGGCATGGGGGCGGCCGTGGTCCGCCAGCTCGAACCGCTCGGTGCCGAGATCCACGTGATCGACCTCAAGGAGCCTCCGATCGAGGTGGCCGGTTTTCACGCCACCGACCTGAAGGACCCCGATGCCATCGCCGCCGCGGTCGACGCCATCGGCGGTCGGATCGACGCCCTGTTCAATTGCGCGGGTCTGCCCGGTGGGCGGTTCTCGGACTTCGATACCATGCTGGTCAACTTCGTCGGCCAGCGCCATCTGGCCGACCTGGTGGTCGAGCGCATGGAACCGGGAGGGGCCATCGCCAGCATCTCCTCGGGAGCGGGAGCCAGCTGGTTGGCCAATGTGGAGAAGTGGAAGCCGTTGGTCACCACCGAGGGATTTGCAGCGGGTAGGCAGTGGCTGGAGGACCACCCCGAGGAGATCGCCTCGGGCTACGCACCGTCGAAGGAAGTGATCATCGTGTGGACCGTGTGGAAGTCGCTGGCGCTGGCCGAACGGGGCATCCGGATCAACTGCACGCTGCCCGGACCCACCGACACCCCGATGATGCCGGACTTCGAAGAGCAGATGGGAAAGGAGTTCATGGACAACTACCCCATCCCGCTGGGTCACCGGCAGACCCCCGACGAACAGGCCGCGCCGCTGGTCTTCCTCAACTCGCCGGCGGCGTCGGCCATCACCGGGGAGAGCATCCTCACCGACGGCGGCACCATGGCGGCGCTGTCGGTCGGCACCCTCGACGTGTCCGCCTTCGGGTTCTGACCAAGGTGGACCGCGAACGCGCCGGCCGGCAACGCCTGCATCCGCCACCGGAACGCCTTCCACCGGCCTTCCCGGCGCGTTCGCACTCGAGGAGCTGGGAGAGTGCCGCTACTCGGCCACCAGCATCGGCGACCCCGGGACCCGTGACGTCGTCTACGGCGGCCAACTCCTGTCGCAGATGATCCTGGCGTCGGACCGGGTGGCGGAGACCAAGGACGTCGCTTCCATTCACACCGTCTTCGCCCGCAGCGCCACGGTGACCCGCCCCATCGAGCTCGATGTCGAGATCATCCACGACGGTCGGACCATGGGCAGCCACTCGGTGATCGCGCATCAGGGTGACCGGGTGTGCGCCCAGGGGCTGGTGCTGCGCCGCGCCGAGGGACCCGATCTGATCCGCCACCAGCCGACCATGCCCGCAGTGGACGGGCCCGACCGCTCGCCGGCCATCGGTCAGATCGGGCTGGTGGCTCCGGGGAGCGAGCTCCGGGTGGTGGGTGGCGTGGACACCTCGGACCCGGAATCGCCGGTGGGACCGGCCGAGCTGTTCGTCTGGGTCCGGCTGCCGGCGGTCACCGACGACCCGGTCATGGCCCAGGCCCTGCTGGCGTACGGCACCGATGGATTCCTCATCGGGACCGCCATGCGACCCCACCCGGGGCTCGGGCAGAACATGGCCCATCGTGACGTCGCCACCGGTGTGGTGTCGCACACCCTCACCTTCCACGAACCGGTCCCGTTGGGGAGTTGGCTGCTGATGGCCCACGAGGGTGCCTGGGCCGGCCGGGGAGCCGCCTACGGGCGCGCGCACGTATTCGACCGAGGACGGCACACTGCTGGCCTCGTTCGTCCAGGAGAGCATGATCAAAGACACCACCGAACCGTCTCCGACCTGAGGAGGAGCACACATGACCACGACCCTTGACCCTGCCGCCATCACCGGAGAATCCCGGATGCTCATCGACGGCAAGTTGGTGGAAGCCGAGAACGGTCGCCGTTTCTGCCAACGTCAACCCGGCCACCGAAGAGGTGCTCGGCGAGACGGCCGACGCCGGACACGGCGACATGGACCGGGCCATCGACGCCGCCCGCCGGGCATTCGATCACACCGACTGGTCGACGAACAGAGAACTGCGCAAGCGGTGCCTCTTCCAACTCCAGGAGGCGCTGCGAGGAGAGGTCGAGCTCCTGCGGGCCGAGCTGGTAGCCGAGATGGGCACGCCCTGTCCTGCTCACCTATGGACCCCAGCTCGACGCCCCGCTGGCCGAGGGACTCACCTGGCCGGCCAGGTTCATCGACGAGTTCGCCTGGGAGCGCGACCTTCCCGAGGGCACTGCGTTCGGCATGCGGAGTTGGCGCAAGGTGGTCAAAGAGGCGGTCGGGCGTGGTCGCGGCCATCGTGCCGTGGAACTATCCCTTCGAGGTGTCCATCAACAAGATCGGGCAGGCCTTGGCCGCCGGGAACACCGTCATCTTGAAGGCTGCCCCCGACACCCCGTGGAACGCCACACGGATCGGCCGATTGGTGGCGGAGCGGACCGACTTCCCCGACGGTGTCCTCCAGGTGGTGACCACCACCGACAATCAGGTGGCCGAGGATCTGGTTACCGATCCGCGGGTGGACCTGATTTCGTTCACCGGCTCGACGGCGGTCGGCCGGCGGATCATGGAGAAAGGGGCACCGACCCTGAAGCGTCTCTTTCTCGAGCTGGGCGGAAAGTCCGCCGACATCGTGCTCGACGACGCCGATCTCGAAGCGAAGCTCGGCTCGGCGTGGTCGGTCTGCGTGCACGGCGGGCAGGGATGTGTGATGCTCACCCGCCTTCTGCTGCCCCGAAGCCGGTATGACGAGGGAATCGCCTGATGGAGGATGGGTTCCGGACCGTGACCTACGGGGATCCCACCGACCCCTCCAATTTCCAGGGGCCCCAGATCAACGCCTCCCAGCGCCAGAAGATCCTGGGGTACATCGACAAAGGAGATCGAACAGGGAGCACGGGTGGTGGTCGGGGGAGGACGTCCCAGCCACCTCCCCAAGGGCTACTTCGTGGAGCCCACCCTGATCGCCGATGTGGACAACTCGATGACCATCGCCCAGGAGGAGATCTTCGGGCCAGTGCTGGTGGTCATCCCCTTCGATGACGACGACGATGCGGTGCGCATCGCCAACGACAGCCCATACGGGCTCGGCTGCGGGGTGACCTCGGGCTCGGAGGAGCGGGCGCTGGCTGTGGCTCGGCGGATACGGGCCGGAACGGCCATGGTCAACGGCGGCCTGTGGTACGGAGCCGACTCACCATTCGGCGGGTACAAGGCCAGTGGTATCGGTCGCCAGAACGGGATCGAGGGGTTCGAGCAGTACACCGAGACCAAGGCGATCGCCGGCGGGCTGCCGCCCCTGCCCGGGTGAGCTGACCCTGGCGCGCGTTCAGCGCAGGCGCCAGTCGATCCGGCCGCCCGACCTGAACCGGGCCTGACCCTCGACCAACTGGGCCGGGTCGGTGCCCACGTGGGTGAAGAGGAAGGCCTGATCGAGCGCCTGGCGGCGGGACAGCTCGAGGCCGCTCCACAGGGCCCGCACGGTGCCCCCCACCGCCAGCGCCGGCTGGTCGGCGATGACCTGGGCGGCCCAGGCGGTTCGGTCGCGCAGCTCTTCCTTGGGCACCACCTCGCTGACCAGGCCGACCTGGTAGGCGCGCTGGGCGGACAGGCGCTCGTGAGCACCGAGCAGGGAGAGGCGCATGACTTCCTGGAACGGCATCTTGTGCAACAGGTTGATCGGCTCGAACGCGGCGGGCATGCCGTATGTCACGTGGGGGTCGAAGAAGGTGGCGTGGTCGGCGGCGATGATGAAGTCCACTTCGCCGAGGATGTAGAAGGCTCCGCCGCAGGCCATACCGTTGACCGAGGCGATGACCGGTTTCCACAGATCGTTCGACTTGGGACAGACGCTCTTGCCGGGATCGTCGAAGTCCCACGGCGTGTTGTAGCCGGGAAGCTTGCCCGGCGGCAGGTCGTCGAAGATTCCCGATCCCCTCGCGGTCGAGGCCGGTGCAGAACGCTTTGTCGCCGGCTCCGGTGAGTACCACGCAGCGAACATCGTCGTTGGTTCGGAGCATCAGCCACAGCTCACGCAGTTCGCGCTGCATGGTGGTGTCGAAGGCGTTGAGCGCCTCGGGCCGGTTGAGGGTGATCCACGCCACGCCGTCTGATTCGTCGTAGAGGAGGGACTCGAGGTCGGGCATGGCGGCCATGGTATCGGCCCGCATCGCCGCCTACACCGCCGGTGGACCTGACCGACGACGCTATTCAGTCGCAGTGGGTCGACGGCGGAGGGACGTCGAGCGCAGGGTTGGAGTCGAAGAAGCCCACCGGAATCAGATGGAACCCGCAGTACTCCACCGGCATCACCGGCCAGTCCTCGGGACGGGGCGAGTGGGAAACCCCAAAGGTGTGCCAGGCCACGATGTCGGTGTCCACCAGGGAGCGGTCGGCCGACGTCCACCGGGGCAGCCCGTCGCCCCCTCGATGTTGGTTCGGATAGTCGCCCGCCGCCCGCCGCTCGTCGGGCGCGTACGGGGTCACCCAGATGTTGTGCTCGTGCGAATCCGGCACGTCGGCCGATGCTCGAGTCGTCCAGCGCAGCCAGGGTGGGTGTCGGGCCGGGAACCAGTTTGTAGGCCACCGGTGCTCCCAGGCCGTTGGTGGCCGACGGGTTCACGAACCGCCAGTGCCGACCACTGGCCGGGTCCACGTCCCGTTTGGCTTGCCGTTCCGAGTCCAACCGGGTCGCCCGCTGACGGAACCCGTTGCCCCAGGGGTTGTCGGTACCGGCGGGCATGGACTCGAAGCAGACTTCGTAGGCTTCGTTCACCGGTCCGTCTACGTCCAGATCGAGTCGCGCACAGAACAGGTGCTGGTGAATCGGCGCAGCCAATCCGGGAGCCACCAGCGATCCGAATGGTGTCTCCTCTCCGGGCGCCACCGCTTGGGTGGACATGATCCCGGTGAGCTTCACCTCGAGCTGGATGGTCCCGTCGAGGTAGAAGTACCAGTAGAAGCCGTACTCGTAGTTCCCCACCGTGGAGATGGACGACACCACCAGTCGCCGGGACCGACGCACCTCGGTGCGACCGGTGTTCATGTCCTGGTGCTTCCAGAGGATCCCGTAGTCCTCTTCGTGGATGCAGATGGCGTTCTCCACCACATAGGGAGTGCCGTGCTCACTGGAGAAGACGGCATCCAGGTAGGCGATCTCTCCCACGCAGTCGCATCCCAGAGCCAGCGAGTTGACCATGCGGCCGAGACCCCATTCGCCTACGTCGAACGCGTTCTTCCAGCCGTGCATGGGACCGGGGTCGCCGTAGGGAACGACCATCTCGCAGATCGACGCCCGATGGAGGATGGGTCGAATCGTCCCGTCCTCGTATCCGACGGTGTGCAGGACCAATCCCTCCAGCGGATCCATGGACACCCTCATCGACCACCGCTGCCAGGTGAGCAGATTCCCATCGATGACGAAGCTCGGCCCTTCCGGCTGCACGATGTCCAACGGACGCAGGTCGCTGCGGAGGGGTTGGTTGTCCTCGGGAAGATAGCTGCCACGGCCTTCGGGCAACGGGACCACTCCTAGGTCGAGCACTTCGAGGACCTCGCCGCGAGCTCCGTCCACCGTGGCCAGGACGCCCTCCACCGGCCGGGCGTAGCCATTGTCCGTAGGTTGCTCGCGGTAAAAGGAGATGCACCGGGAGATCCGTCGGCCTTCTTCCATCGGGTTACCGAAGTTACCGGTCGGCCAGGGATCGATCTGCACCTTCTCGAAGTCGGTGATGCCCCGTCGTCGCATGGCCTCTTGCCACTCCGGATTGGCGCGCAGGGCGACGATGGCAGCGGTAGGAGTCGTCGAACAGAAGGGCCGGACGGACGTTCTCGTGCTCGGTCCATTCGATGATCTTCCGCGCCCGCGGCCGTCGCCCAGCGACACCACGGCTTCCACCACCGCGGCCTCGGGACCGGGGACGATGATCAGGCGGATTCGCCTGTCCACGGTGTCCCCGAGCCCGGTGGGCGGCCAGCACGCTCCTTGGCCGGCTCGTCGAGGGTGACGGTGGAGAAGAGGGCTGTCTCGGAGATGCGACCGGTGGCCCGAACCGCCGCCACCGCACGGCTCACCTCGTCGGGACGAAGGGATTCGAGCGGGTGGGTGACCGGTGTTATGGGAGCGGTTTCAACCATGATCGCCACCCCCGCGAGGGAGCGGGCCGCCTTCGGCTCTAAGTTCGCTCCGACCCGTTCGAGTTCGCCGGACACTTCGGACAACTCGAATCGGTAGGTTGCTCCTTCTCCGTTGGTTCTACCACTGTCGGTGCGCTCCACGTCCCGAACGGCGGCGTTGTACTCGGGTAGACGGAGGAAGTCGAGGCGGTAGGCCCGGAAATCTCGAGCGGGCGCATCGACCGTCCTGTCGGCCCGGGTCGTCAACTCGCGCATGGTCCTCCTCCGATCCGCGCTCCGGTCCTGCCGGGACGTCGGTGCCGGGCACAGTAGTCTCTGCGGCGATGACAGAACGTAGCCCGGCTCCGGTGCGAGGGGTGACGGGGCACGCCCGAGCCGAGCCCGGCCGAACCGCCCTGATCATGGGCGACGCGTTCCGCACCTATGGCGAGCTGGACGAAAGGGCCGGTCGGCTGGCGTCGGTGCTCGAGAGACCGTGGCGCCGGCCCCGGGCGACCGGTCGCCACCGTGCTGCCCAACGGAATGGAGATCTTCGAGGTGGCCACGGCCGCCGCCATGCTCAACGCTCCATTTCTTCCGATCAACTGGCACCTCAAGTCGGACGAGCTCGCCTACATCCTGGCCGATGCCGACGTGGCGGTGGCCGTTGGTCACACGGGCACCGACCACGAGCTGGACGAGGCGCTCGCCCACCGACCCGAGGGGCTCCTCCGGGTGGGACGACGACTACGAGGACGAGATGGCGGCCGCCACCCCAGCACCGGATTCCGACAGCGGGCCCGGGCCCGAGCTGATGTTCTACACCTCGGGTACCACGGCACGTCCCAAAGGCGTGGTGCACACCAGCCTGGTCGACCAAGGCGGTCGGGCACAGGGCATGGAAGGTCAGGTGGCCTTGTGGAACTGGACCCCCGAAGACGTCTATGTGATGAGCGGACCGGCCTATCACGCTTCGCACTGGGGTGGGCGTTGTGCTCCCTGTTCGTCGGTGCGACCACGGTGATCACCGAGCAGTTCGAGGCGCGTGGGTTCCTGGACGAGGTCAGCCGACACCGGGGGACCCGGTCCTTCATGGTGCCTGCCCATTTCATCCGGATCCTCGAGATCCCGGAGATCGAACGGGCGCACATCGATGTGTCCAGCCTGTCGCTGATCGTGCACGCCGCCGCTCCCTGCCCGGTTGCCGGTCAAGTTCAAGATGATGGAGGCGTTTCCCGACGCCGAGATCCACGAGCTCTACGGCGCCAGCGAGGGGGGCGCCACCAAGATCTCTCCCGACGAGTGGCGTTCTCGACCCGGGAGTGTCGGCCGCCCGTGGCCGGGGGTCGAGATCCGGATCCTCGACGAGGAGGGGAAGCCGGTGGCCACCGGGGAGTCGGGAATCATCTACATCCGTCCGCCAGGACGACGTCGCTTCCGCTACCGGAACGACGACGACGCCACCAATGCGGCCTGGCACGACGACGCGTTCACGGTCGGTGACATCGGGTACCTCGACGAGGACGGTTATCTCACCATTACCGACCGGGTGTCGGACATGGTGTTGTGGGGTGGCGTCAACATCGCTCCCCGGGAGATCGAGGAGGTGCTGTTCGATCATCCGGCGGTGGTCGACTGTGCCGTCTTCGGGGTTCCCGATTCCCGCGACGGGGAGCGGCTCAAGGCAATGGTGCAGCTGCGAACCGAGGTGACCACCGAACGAGCTGGCCGACTTTGTCGGTAGCCGATTGGCGCGGTACAAGGTGCCCAAAGAGTGGGAGGTGGTGGCGGAGATCCCCCGTGACGTCAACGGGAAGGTGCGCAAGCGCCAACTGCGCGAGGCCCACCTGGCGGGGAAGAGGTAGGACATCCGATGTTCAGGATCGAGATCGACCGTGAGAAGTGCGTGGGGTCGGGGAACTGCGTCTTTTGGGCTCCGGCCACCTTCGATCTCGACGATGAGGGACTGTCGGTGGTCATCGACCCGTCCGGTGACACTGTGGATCGGATCCGGGTGGCCGTCGACGGCTGTCCCTCCAATGCACTCTCGATGGAATTGGTGGAGGAACCGGCCGACGACGACGAAGGAGAGGGAGGCCATGGCGATCGCTCTGTCCGATGAGCACCAGGCGCTGAGCATGTCGGTGCGAGGTTGGCTCGCGTCCCACTGCCCACCGAGCGTGCCGAGGGCGCTGCTCGACGTCGAGGTCGAGGAACTCCAACCGATCTGGAAGGAGATGGCTGCCGAGGGTTGGCTGGGAATCCATCTTCCCGAGAAGTTCGGGGGTCAGGGTTTCGGGCTCTTCGAGCTGGCCGTTGTGCTCGAGGAGACCGGGCGGTCGATGGTGCCGGGCCCGCTCTTGCCCACGGTGGCTACCTCGGCGCTGGTGTTCGAATCGGCCGAACCGGCAGCGCAGGCACGGTTCCTGCCCGGTCTGATCGACGGGACCTCGCCGGCCACCCTCTCCCTTGGTGAGTCGGCTCTGACCGTGGTCGAACGGGGCACCGCCGGCGAGATCACCGTCTCGGGCACCTTGCGGCCACTGCTGGGTGCGTCGACGGCATCGCTGGTGCTGGCCCCTGCACGGGAAGGAGAGCGGCCAGCCGGTCTGGTGTCTGTTGGAGGTTCCCGGATCAGACCAAGGGCTGTCGGTGACCTCCCTGTCCAGCCTCGATCCCACCCGCCGGGTGGGAGAGGTCACCGTGGAGTCGGTCACCGTCTCCGCCGAGCGGCAACTCAGCGCTCTCACCACTGATCGCGTGCGTGAGGTGGTGATGACGCTGATGGCGGCCGAGCACGCTGGTGGTGCTCGCTGGTGTCTGGACACCGCCGCCGACTATGCCAAGGTGCGGGTGCAATTCGGCCGACCGATCGGGCAGTTCCAGGCGGTCAAGCACCGGCTGGCCGACATGGCCATCCGAGTGGACCAGATGACCGCGGTGGCCTGGGATGCCGCGCTGGCCGTGGACATCGACGAGGAAGACGGCACCGTCTCCTTGGCGTGCTGCCACCGCCGGTGCCCTGGCGCTCGATGGGTACGCCCGAGGGACCACCGAGTGTCTGCAGATCCTGGGCGGGATCGGTTTCACCTGGGAGCACGACCTGCATCTTCACCTCAAGCGTGCGATGGCCGACCGACAGCTGATGGGGGAGCCCGACGACTACTGCGTCGACGTGGCCGCTCGGGCCGAGGACGGGGCCCGCCGGACGTTGGCCGCCGATCTGCCCGCCGAGGCCGAGATGATCCGGTCGGAGCTTCGCTCCGGTGGTGGCCGCACTGGTGGCCACCGAGGATGGCGATCGCCGACGGGCCCTGGTCGACGCCGGTCTGGTGGTGCCACACTGGCCACGACCGTGGGGTCGGGACGCCGGGGCGGTGGAGCAGGTGGTCATCGACGAGGAACTGGCCGCGGCGGGCATCGAGCGCCCACATATCAGCATCGGCGCGTGGGCACTCCCCCCGATCATCGCCCGGGGTACGCCCGAACAACACGCCCGCTGGGTCGAACCCACCTTGATGGGCGAGCTGCACTGGTGTCAGCTGTTCTCGGAGCCAGGAGCCGGTTCCGATCTGGCCGGCCTGTCCACCCGCGCCGAGCCCACCGATGGTGGCTGGCTGCTCACCGGCCAGAAGGTGTGGACGTCGATGGCCCGAGAAGCCGACTGGGGAATCTGCCTGGCCCGGACCGATCCGTCCGCACCAAAGCATTCGGGCATCACCTACTTCATCGTCGACATGCGGTCATCGGGGCTGGACATCCGGCCCTTGCGCGAACTGACCGGGGCGGCCATGTTCAACGAGGTGTTCTTCGACGAGGTCTTCGTTCCCGATGACTGCGTGATTGGTGAGGTCAACGGCGGATGGGCACTGGCTCGGATGACCTTGGCCAACGAGCGGGTCTCGATGTCCTCGGGGTCGACGTTCGGCATCGGCGTCGAATCGCTACTGCGCATGGCCCAGCGTCGGGGACCGTCGATGGCACCGGCCCTCACCGTGCGATTGGGCAGATTGTTGGCCGAGGCTCAGTCGCTGCGTCTGATGACCCACCGGGCCACGTTGGCGGCACTGGCCGGCACCGATCCGGGACCACAGGCCAGCCTGCGCAAACTGCTGGGCGCCGAGCACGAGCAGCGGGTGCAGGAGCTGGGCCTGGCCATGCTCGGACCCGAAGGTGCGACGATGGAGGGAAAGGCGCAGCGGTGGACCCAGGGAATGCTGGCCACCCGGTGCCTGACGGTGGCCGGTGGAACCAGCGAGGTACAGCGCAACGTCATCGGCGAGCGTCTCCTCGGTCTGCCGCGGGATCCCGAGCCGGCATAGGGGCCTCGGGCGGCTGCCGGATAGGACCGGCGCCGGCATTTTGGTTTTCAAAAATTGACCAAATTATCGGACGGGAGCGATATCGACCCCGGCGGACATATCGGCTATCGACGATAATTCGGCAATTTCCGAAAAAACTTTTCCGGCCGGCTCTGCCGTTGCCCAAGCCTGGACTGGGCCCCTGCCTCGTCGCAGCCGGGCCGGGCGATCTCCGTTCAGATCACTCCGTTCTGGCGGTGGGACTCCAACTCCTCGGGGGTGAGGCCCACCAGGTCACACCAGACCGCGTGGTTGTCGGCCCCCAGGAGCGGGGCGCCGGAGGGGACCGGCTGCGGCCGACCCACGAACCGGGGGAAGGGAGCCTGCTGGCGAATGGTGCCCACCACCGGGTCCTCTACGGCGATGAGGTCGCCGCGTGCGGCCATGTGCGGGTCGGCAAAGATATCGGCGGCGGTGTAGGCGGTGCCGACGGGCACATCGTGGGCGATGCAGCGCTCCTCGACCGCGGTTGCAGTCTGGCTACTGGTCCACGTGGCCACGATGTTGTTGATCTCGTCCCCGTGTTGGCCCGCCGGGCCAGTGTTGAGAACCGTTCGTCGGCCAGTAGATCGGGACGTTCCATGGCCCGGCACAGGCGGGCGAAGTTGGCGTCGGACCCGGCCACGATGCAGACATAGTTCCCATCCGATGTGGGGTAGTTGTCGAGGGGAGCGGAGTGGGGGAGCCGATTGCCCTCCCGGTTGCGAACGGTGCCGAGTTGGTCGTAGCCGGCCAGCGTCCACTCGAGCACCCGGAGCACCGCAGCATAGAGAGGAGCGTCGATGACCGTGCCGAGTCGGGGTCCATCGCCGGCGACCTGGACGTCGCGCTGGTAGAGGCCGGCCACCGCGGCCATCGCCGCGAAGACTCCGGTGAGATAGTCCGAAATGGTCACTCCCGGTCGGACCGGCGGTCGGTCGCGCTCGCCGGTCAGGTGGAGCAGCCCGCCGTAGGCGATGCCCAGTCGATCGAGACCGGGTCGTCGTGAATAGGGCCCGTCCTGACCGAACACACTGATCCTCACGTAGACCAACCTGGGATCGAGTGAGTCGGGGCCGAGACCCCACTCCTCCATGGTGCCGGGGCGGAAGTTCTCGCACACCACGTCGGCACGGGACGCCAACCGGCGGAACAAGGTCTGGCCTTCGGGCGTCCTCAGATCACAGGTGGCGCCCCGCCGGCCTCGGCCTTCGACCGCCCAGAACAGCGAGTAGCCGGCCTCGTCGTCGCCGGCATCGACAAATGGCCCGATGGTCCGCATGAAGTCACCACCACCGGGCAACTCGACCTTGATGACGTCGGCACCGAGCTCACCGAGGAGCCCCGCGCAAAATGGGGCCGAGATCCGCGTCCCCACGTCGAGGACCCGGATCCCCTGCAACGGACCATCCGGACCATCCGGACCATCCGGACCACCCGGACCACCCGGACCGTCCGGATCGTGCTCAGGGCTCAACGACCGGCCTATCCCCTCGGTCCCGGTCGGAGAAGACCTCTTTCATCGAGTTCGCGGGAGTTGCGCTCTTCCAGTGCCTTGCGGGCGGTTGCCGTGTTGTGCATCCAGTGATGCGCCATGAAGTGGTACTTCCACGAGTCCGACTGGCCCATGAGGTCGGCGGTGTGGTTGAGCGAGTCCTTGACCACCTGGGCGGTGACCGGGAGGAACCAAGGAGATGCGTTCAGCCAGCTCCCGGGTCTGGTCGACCAGTTCGCCGACGGGGTACTACCCGGTTGACCAGCCCGAGGCGCCACGCCTCGTGGGCGTCGATGATGTCGCCGGTCAGCAGGAACTCCTTGGCTTTCCGAATGCCGATCTCCCACGGCTCGACCAGCAGCTCGACACCGGCACCGGTCATCCGAAGCACCGGGTTGGAGAAGTGGGCGTCGTCGGCGGCCACGATGAGGTCACACATGCACGCCAGCATCAGACCGGCGGCAACGCAGCTCCCCTGCACGGCGGCGATGGTCGGCTTCCGGAAGTCTGGATCCGTTTGCAACGGTCGTAGTACATGAACTTCTCGTGAGCCATCTTGCCCTCGGGGGTCTCCCGCATCAGCCGCCACTTGTCGGGTTCGGCCGAACCCACCAGACCCTTCAGGTCGTGGCCCGAGGAGAAGTGATCGCCGGCACCGGCCAGGATCACCACCCGAACGTTGTCGTCGGCATCGGCCTGGTCAAAGGCAGCGTCCAGTTCGTCGATCAACTGGGAACTCTGCGCATTGGCCACCTCGGGCCGGTTCATGGTGACGGTGAGCCACCGGGCCGTCCTCCGTCGTACAGGATCGTTTCATACCCCATGGATGTCATCCTCTCTGCTCGTCTCCCGCCGGCCAGTCAGTCCCTCGGAAGCCCGAGGACCCGCTCACCGACCAGGGTCCGCTGCACCTCGTTGGTGCCGGCGAAAATCGACGACGCCTGATAGTAGAGCCACGACCGCTGCCACGAGCCGTCCCCGGGATTGTCCGCCGCTCCTTGCCACAATGGTGCCGCAGGACCCAGGACCACCATCGCCGTCTCGTGCAAGCGCTTGGACATCTCGCTCCAATACAACTTGAGGGTGCTGCCCTCCGGGCCCGGTGGCTCTCCTCGCTCTAGCCGGGTCAACGTGCGCCAATTGTGGAGTTGGAACAGCTTGACTTCCATGTAGGCCTCGGCGATCCGCTGGCGAACCTCCCAACGCTCGAAGCCGCCCGGCTGTGCCGCCGCCATTTCGAGGAGTCCGGTCAGCAACTGGCAGTGGATGCCCAGTTGGCGCGGATTTACCCCCCGCTCATGAGCGAGCGTGGAGTTGGCCACCGTCCAACCGTTCCCCGGTGCTCCCAGCAACTGAGCGTCGGGGACGAACACCTCGTCGAGAATGACCTCGTTGAACTCGGCGTCACCGGTGATCTGCACAAGGGGCCGGACCTCGACACCGTCGGCGTGCATGTCTACGGCAAGACAGGACAGACCCTGCTGGCGCTTGGGCGCATCGGGATCGCTCCGGGCCAGACAGAGACCCCAGTCGGCGAACTGGGCGTAGGAGGTCCACACCTTGTGGCCGGTGACCAACCAGCCGCCCTCGGTGGGCTCCGCCCGGGTGGTGAGCGAAGCCAGGTCGGAACCGGCCTCCGGCTCGCTGAACAGTTGGCACCACAGCTCGTCCGCACCCAAAATGGGTGGTAGCCACCGCGCCTGCTGCTCATCGGTGCCGTGCGCGAACAGGGTCGGACCCGACCAGGTTGATGCCGATGCGGCCCACCAACTCGGGTGCCCGAGCGCGAGCCATCTCCTCGGTGACCAAGAAGTGCTCGGTGGGGCCCAGGCCCCGGCCCCCGAGTTCGACCGGCCAGGTGACACCCACCCAGCGGTCGGCGGCCAAGGCCGCTTGCCACTGCCTGCCGAAGGCAACGACTTGTGCGAGGTCGGGGGAACGGGTCGGCGGCTCGGCTCCGTACTCCCAGGGCAAATTGGCGACCAACCAATCGTGCAGCTCGGCTTGGAGTTGCCGTTGTTCCGGTGTGATCTGCAGGTCCATCCACACTCAGCTTTGCACAGGCCCTGGGCGTTCGTTACCGGCGCGCGTTCGGCGACCCTAAGCTTCGCCGCCGTGGACTTCGACTTCTCGACGGACCAGCGGGAGTTGCGTGATGGCGCGGTCGAATTGCTCGAGCGCATGGCCGGCCCCTCCCAAGTACGTGCCTTCGTCGGGCCCGGGCCGTCCTCGGACGGCGAGCGGCCGGCGGCGGCTAGCCAGCATGCCCACACCGGCGGCTTCGACCAACGGCTGTGGGACGCCATGGGCGAGCAGGGATGGCTCGGTGTGACCCGGTCCGAGGAGGTCGGGGGACTGGGACTGGGCATGGTCGAGGTGGCGATCCTGTGCGAGGAGTTGGGCCGACGGGTGGCGCCGGCGCCGTTCGCCGAGACGGTCGTGTGTCTGGAGGCACTCGACCGTGCCGCCGCGGACGACTCGCTTCCCGGCGCGGTGCGCCGGCTGGTCGCCGAGTGGGCCGACAGGATGGGCAACGGGACGGCAATCGGATGTGTGGTGTGGGTCGACGGCCCGGGCGGACTGACCGCCCGGACCGACGGGGATCGGTGGCTTCTGACCGGCCGTCCGGAGCCCACCCACTACGCTTCGGTTGCCGATCTGGCAATTGTGGTGACCGGCGATGCGCTCTACGCGCTCCCCTTCGACGATGGGATGCGCCCACCGCCGGAGCCGGCCATGGATCGCACCCGACCGCTGGCCTGGGTGAGGCTGTACGAGGCTCCCGCTTACCGGATCGGAGGCGACGACGCGGCCGCGAGGTCGGTCGACCGGGCGGCAACCACTTCTGCTGCCGACATGCTCGGCGCCTCGAGTCGCGCCCTCGAGATGAGCACCGACTACGCCAAGGTGCGCCGCCAGTTCGGGCACCCCATCGGCAGCTTCCAGGCGGTCAAACACCGCCTGGCCGATACGTTGGTCGACGTGGAGGGGATGCGGTCGAGTACCTATCACGCGGCCTGGTGCCTGGCCTGCTGACCACCCCGATCGATCGCTTGCCGCATCGATGGCCAAGGCCTGGTGCTCGGACGCCTCTCGGCGGGTGATGGCTTCCGGCTTGCAGGTTCACGGAGGTATCGGGTTCACCTGGGATCACGATCTCCATCTCCTGCTCAAACGGGCGCAGCTCGACGCCTCGAGCTTCGGCGATGCCCCCTGGCACCGAGACCGCATCGCCGGATTGCTCGCCGTCCGCTTGGCCGAGGGCATCGGCCCCTTCTGAGCGGGTTGCCGGCCGGTCAGAGCCCCCGGGGCGGGCGAGTACCGGCTGCTAATCTGACCCCTTGCTCTGACCCAAGGGACGGGCGGAGGACCAAAGGGGGCACATGGCCTGGGATTTCTCCACTGAACCTGAGTTCCAAGCGAAACTTGATTGGATGGATGGGTTCGTCCGGGACGAGGTCGAACCCATCGACCTGCTCTGGGGGGGACGGACCTACCATCCACTCGACGACCAACTGCGGGCCATCGTCGACCCGCTCAAGCAGCAGGTGCGTGACCGGGGCCTGTGGGCCTGCCATCTGGGTCCCGAGCTCGGCGGCCAGGGGTTCGGTCAGGTGAAACTGGCCCTGATGAACGAGATCCTGGGCCGTTCGCACTGGGCCCCGATCATCTTCGGCACCCAGGCCCCGGACACCGGCAACGCCGAGATCATCGCCCACTACGGTACCGACGAACAAAAGGAACGGTACCTGCGGCCGCTTCTCGAAGGGGAGATCTTCTCCTGCTACTCGATGACCGAGCCCCAGGGCGGATCGGATCCGGCACTGTTCGAAACCACAGCCACCCGGGACGGCGACGAGTGGGTGATCAACGGATGGAAGTTCTTCTCGTCCAACGCCAGGACGGCCAGCTTCCTCATCGTGATGGCCATCACCGACCCCGACACCGATGTCTACCGCGGCATGTCCATGTTCCTGGTGCCGACGGACACACCCGGCGTGAAGATCGAGCGGAACATCGGTTTGATGGGGGAGCGGGTACCCGGCGGCGGGATGCACGCACTCATCCACTACGACAACGCCCGGGTTCCGGCGGAAGGCCTGCTCGGTGGCGAGGGCCAGGCCTTCGTGATTGCCCAGACCCGCCTGGGCGGAGGCCGAGTCCACCATGCCATGCGGACGGTCGGCATGGCCCGCCGGGCGCTCGACATGCTCGGTGAGCGGGCGGTCAGCAGACGGACCCGTGACGGACTGCTGTCCGACAAGCAGAGCGTGCGCGACTACGTGGCCGACTCGTACATCCAGCTCATTCAGTTCCGATTGCTGGTCATGTACGTTGCCTGGAGCATCGACCAGGGACACGACCGCCGGTCCATCCGGAGGGACATCGCCGCCATCAAGGTGCTCACCCCACAGGTCATGCACGACATAACCCAGAGGACCATCCAGGTCCATGGTGCGCTCGGTGTCTCCGACGAGATGCCATTGGGCGGGATGTGGATGACCGCGCCGATCATGGGCCTGGTCGACGGGCCCACCGAGGTGCACCGCACCACCGTGGCGCGCCAAGTGCTCAAGGGCTACCAGCCGGTGGACGGCCTGTGGCCCAGCCAGTATCTCCCCACCCGCATCGCCGAAGCCCGCCGAAAGTACGCCGATCATCCCGGAGCTCTGGCCACGGCGGCCGGTGCCGGCGGCGAGCGGCCTGACGGCGCCCTTTCTCTCGAGGACGAGGTGGGGAACCTGTGAGCGGGGGGGCAGCACCCTATTGGTAGAGCGCCCACCAGCCGACGGGGAGGGCCCACCTGGCGCTGGTCCGCCGCCGCCAACCTCCGGTCCGGGACGCTTCGACCTCGGTGGCCGGGTGGCGCTGGTCACCGGTGGAAGCCGTGGACTGGGCAGGGCCATCGCCATCGGCTTCGCCGAGGCGGGTGCCGAGGTGATCATCGCCAGCCGCAAGCTCGACGCCTGTCAGGCCGTGGCCGCCGAAGTGGAGGCGAGGGGCCGTCGCGCCCTGGCCGTCGCCGTCAACCTCAGTCGGTGGGAGGAGATCGACCATCTGGTCGACTCGGCCTATGACGCGTTCGGCCGAGTCGACGTGCTGGTCAACAACGCGGGAATGTCGCTGTTGTACGGCGATCTCACCGAGGTGACCGAGGCGATGTGGGACAAGGTGATCGACCTCAACCTCATGGCACCGTTCCGCCTCACCGCCGTGGTCGGCCCCCGGATGGTGACTGATGGCGGTGGTTCGATCATCAACATCTCTAGCACCGGCTCGATCCGCCCGGCCCCGTTCATGTTGCCCTACGACGCGGCCAAGGCCGGCCTCAACGCGTTGACCGTCGGATTCGCCCACGCCTACGGGCCGACCGTGCGGGTCAACTGCATCATGGCCGGGCCCTTCTTCACCGACGTGTCCAAGCACTGGGATCTCGAGTCGTTCGAGACCGCGGCACGGAAGCGCCACGCCCTGCAACGTGGGGGCCAGCCGGACGAGATCGTCGGCGCCGCCCTGTACTTTGCCTCGGACGCGTCGAGCTTCGCCTCGGGAGCAACCCTGAGGGTAGACGGGGGAATTCCCTGAGCGCCGGCTTCAGGAGCTTCCGGGCACGACCACCGAATCGGTGTCCACGCCCGAGCGCAGTACCGCTCCCGGAGTGGCCCCGGTGAGATTCCCGTGTTCTGCGATCTCGGTCCCGTTGACCAGGACGTGTTCGATGCCTTCGGCCTCGGCGTAGAGCCGACTGGCTCCTCCGGGAAGGTCGTCGCGGGTGTGTTCCGGGCCGTGACCCACCCGCTCCGGGTCGATGACCACCAGGTCGGCGAACCATCCCTCGGCGATCCGCCCCCGATGGCGGAGTCCATAGAGGCGGGCGGGCACGTCGGTCAACTCGCGGATCGCCGACTCCCAGGTGAGCAGGCCCCGTTGTCGCACGCCGTCCCCGAGCATGGAGGTCGAGTAGACGGCTCCGCACATCATGTCCAGATGGGCGCCGGCGTCGGAACCCCCGACCACCGTCCGGGGGTCCTCCCAGACCCGGGCCCGGAGTTCCCAGTCGGCCTCGGACTCGGGGATCGGCGGCCGCAGCCCGGTACGCAGCCCATCGGCAAGGGCCACCTCGACCAGGGCGTCAAACGGATCGAGCCCGCGTTCGGCGGCGATGGCTCCCACCGACCTCCCCGCCAGTCCGGCGTTGGCCGTCGAGAAGGTCTCCTCGATGATCAGGTTCTCCCAATGGGCGAGGGCGGCGAGGATGCCGGCTTCCTCGGAGTGGGCCGCCTGGTCGAGGCGCTTGCGCACCACCGGGTCGGCCAGACGTTGCATGCGCTCGGGTATCGGTAACGCGAACACCTCGCGCCATCCCGGTAGCCCGTCGATGACCGCGCCGTGCTCGAAGGAGAGGCGGATCTTCATGGTGTGGGGCAGGGTCAGCGCCACCACCGTCGCCCCCCGTGCGGCGGCGGTAGTCGAGGCCTCCAGTTGGTGGTCGCAGGCGGCCGGGTTGAGTGCCGACACTCCCAGCACATTCCAGTTGGCCGGCCGGTTGGCCAGCAGGGAGAGGGTGGCAATCAGGTCAACCTCGTCGTCAGTGAATCCGTTGAGGCATCCAGGGACGATCAGCTCGAGCGTGGTACCCGGATGACCGGACAGCGCCCCGCACAGGGCCTCGAGCTCGGCCGCGCCCCGCCGCCCTCGACGGGACGGGCTGGCCGTCTCCGTCGTTGTGGGTGTGGGCCTGAGAGGTCGAGAAGCCCAGCGCTCCTTCGGCGAACGACTTCTCGGCCAGGTCGACCATGGCTGCCACCTGTGCGTCGGTGGACGGCGTCCCCACCGCATCGTCGCCCATGACCGACCGACGCAGGGTCGAGTGGCCGACCAGAAATCCGGCGTTGACCCCCAGGTTGCCATCGAAGCGCCCCAACCAATCACCGAAGGAGCTCCAGGACCAGTCGAGTTGCTCCAGGGCCGACAGAGGCATCCCTTCCACTCGGGCCATCATCCGGGCCAGGTAGTCAGCGTGCTGGCCACCGGCCGGGGCCAGGGAGAATCCGCAGTTGCCGCCGATGATGGTGGTCACTCCGTGGAGGGGGGAAGGAGTTGCGGCCGGGTCCCAGGACAACTGGGCGTCGTAATGGGTGTGCAGGTCGACAAATCCCGGGGTCACCAACAGCCCGTCGGCGTCGATCACCCGAGCACCGGGTTCGTCGACCTGGCCAACGGATACGATCCGCCCGCCTCGAACCCCGACGTCGGCCCGGCGCGCCGGTGCGCCGGTGCCGTCCACCACGGTGCCGCCCCGGACGATCAGGTCGAGCATCAGCTAGCCCCCGTCATCGTGTTCTCTGATTCTCCTGTAGCCGATTCTCCCAGTATCGCCTTCGGACGGGTGAAGGCGAGCATGCCTTCGGCGCCGAGCTCGAGCCCGAACCCGGACTGCTTCCATCCCCCGAAGGGGGCGCGGAAGTCCATGGCGCCGGGTCCGTGGGCGTTCACGAACACGGTGCCGGCGACCAGCCGGCCTGCGATGTCGGTGGCCAGCTCGGCGTCGCCGGTCCAGATCGACGCACCGAGCCCGAACGAGGAGTCATTGCTGCGAGCCACCGCATCGTCCAGGTTCCGGTAGCCGAGCACGGGCAGCGCCGGCGCAAACTGCTCGTGGGTGACGATGCGTGCGTGATCAGGTGCGCCTTCGACGATGGCCGGCGACACGAAGTACCCATCGCTAGCGGCATCGTCGGGACGAAGCGACGCTGGCCGGTGGATGGTGGCGCCGAGGGCGGAAGCCTCGTCGAGCATCTCCTCGACCCGCCGGCGGGACGAGTCCTGATGGACCGGCCCCATGGTCACCCCGTCAGCCAGGCCGTCCCCGACCAGCGCGCTGCGGGTCCGTTCGATCAGAGCCTCGACCACCGCCGCCACCTTGGCCTCGGGAACGTAGACCCGCTTGATGGCCGTGCACACCTGTCCGCTGGTGATGAAGGCGGCGTCGAAGAGCTGGCCGGCCAGCTCGGCGCCGATCTCCATGTCCGGGGCCACGATGGCCGGATCATTGCCGCCCAACTCGAGGACCAGCGGCGTGAGTGCCGCCGCCGCCTCGGTCATGACCGCGGTCCCGGTGGCCACGCCGCCGGTCAGCGAGACCATGCCCACCCGACGGTGGGTGACCAGGGCCCGGCCCAACTCAGGTCCGGGTCCGTTGATGGCGCTGAGCACACCGGGTGGCAGCCCCTCGGCCAGCGCTGCGGCCAGGGCCAGCACCGCCCCCGGACAGGTGGGCGGTGGCTTGATCACCACCGAGTTCCCGGTCAACAGTGCAGGCAGCACCTTGTTGGCCAGCACGGAAAGCGGCCAATTGAAGGGGAGGATGGCCGCTACCACCCCATGGGGTTGGCGCACGACGCGGGAGATCCGCCCGCCGTCGACCCACCGCTGTTCGCTGAGCGCCTCGTCGGCCAGGGGAGCGAAGGCGGCGGCCATCCCCGCCACCGTTCCGGAGTCGAACTGCGACTCCCAAAGGACTTTGCCGTTCTCGCGAGTGAGCAGCGCGGGAAGTCCGGCACCGTCCACCACCTCGGCGGCGGCGGTGGCGGCGCGGCAGACCATGGCCGCACGTTCTTCTCCCGGAAGCGAGGCCCAGGCGGCTTGCGCGTCGAAGGCGGACTCCACGGCCCGGTCGACCTGCTCGAATGACGCGGCGGGAGCGCGTATGACCACTTCGGCCGGGCGAGCGGGATTGTGCACGGGATAGGTGCCGGCCTCGCCCGGGACCACCTTCCCCTCGATGACCAGCCCGACGGCTGCGTCCACGTCTTCCTACCTCCGCTCCCCGAACCAAGCGTTTCCGGTGCACGGATGCTACTCATTCCGGGTAGCGAGCGCCCGCCGATCCGGGGCCGCGCTAGCGTGCGATCCGATGGCCAACCAGGTTGCCCAGGGCGAGTCGACTCGGCGTCCGAGCTTGTTGCCGGATCCGGAGCCCCGGGCGATCCGGGTGCCGATCATTTCGGTGGACGACCACCTGATCGAGCCCCCCGACCTGTTCGAGGGCCGGGTAGCCGAGCCGCTTTTCCGATCGGGCACCACGCATCGTCGAGGACGAAGACGGTTCGCAGTACTGGCTCTACGAGGATCGCCGCTATCCCAACATCGGGCTCAACGCGGTGATGGGGAGGCCGAAGGAGCAGTGGAGCATGGACCCGGCCCGGTTCGAGGACATGAGGCCGGGCTGCTTCGACATCGGCGCACGGATCGCCGACATGGACCTGAACGGCGTGTGGGCCTCCTTGTGCTTCCCCTCGCTGGTCGCTGGTTTCTGTGGCTCGGTGTTCATCCGATCAGACGATCCCGAGTTGGGTTTGGCCAGTCTGCGGGCCTGGAACGATTGGCATATCGACGTCTGGGCAGGCACCTTCCCCGACCGGATCATTCCGTTGCAGCTTCCGTGGCTGACCGATGTGGCGGTCGCCGCCGCCGAGGTGCGCCGGAATGCCGAGCGGGGCTTCAAGGCGGTCAGCTTCCCCGAGTTCCCCGCCCAGCTGGGTCTTCCCTCGATCTTCACCGACCACTGGGATCCGCTCTTTGCCGCCTGTGAGGAGACCGACACCGTGGTCTGCCTGCACACCGGCGCGTCCTCGTGGGCGCCACTTCCCTCGCCCTCGCCGCCATTCGAGCTCTTGCCCACCCTGTTCCCGGTCAACGCGCTGATCGCAGCGGCGGAGTGGCTCTGGTCCGGGGTTCCCCTTCGGTTTCCGGGACTGGCGGTGGCCATGTCCGAGGGAGGGATCGGCTGGGTTCCCATGTTGCTTGACCGAGTCGACTACGTGCTGGCCCACTCGGCTTCCGGATCCGAAAGCGTGGCGTGGCCGTCGGAGCTCCTGCCCAGCGAGGTGCTCAAGCGCAACTTCTGGTTCTGCACCATCGACGATCCCTCGTTGGTTGCGCTGCGCCACGTGATCGGGGTCGACCACATCATGGTGGAGAGCGATTACCCCCATGCCGACTCCACCTGGCCGGACACCCAGACGGTGTTGCAGGCGACGTTGGGCGGTGTCGATGAAACCGAGCTTCGGATGATCGCCGCCGGCAACGCGGCCCGGTTGTTTCGCCACCCACTGCCCGAGCGCGACGACTGGCGAGGGTTGCCGCCGGGGTCTCCTCGGGGGTAGGGCCGGTTACTCGGGAAGGGGTTGGACCTGGGTGTCCTGTTGGATCTCGACGATGCTGCCGGCTGGATCGGTGAACCAGATCTGGACCGTGGTCCCCTGTGCGCCACGGAGATAAGGAACGCCCTCACGTTCGAGCTCGGCGATGGCTTCCTCCAGGTCGCTGACAGCGAAGCACACATGGGGACCGGTCGGTTGGATGGGTCCGGCTCCGGTCGGTGCGTCCACCAGATGGAGCTGGGCCGACCCGATTCCGAACCAGTGGCCGTCGACTCCGGGAATTTCCGGGCGGGGATCATCGGACAGGCCCAACAGACGCCGGTAGAACTCGACCGTGGCGGCCAGTTGGCCCTGGACGTTGAAGCTGTGGTGCAGGATGCGGGTGACTCTCACGGTCGTCCGAGTGGTTGAGGGAACATCGCCGATATTCGAGTTGGTCACGGCGGCCAGCCGTCAGGCAAGACCACACCGGAGAGGGTGCGCGGGTCGACCGGCTGGCGGGTATTGCCCGCCTCGTAGACGGCGAAGCACAGCTGAAGCGCCTTGATGGCGTCGGTCGCGCTGATCTCGGCCGGCACTCCCTCGACGATGGCGTCGACGAAGTGCTTCGACGCCCGCCGGAAGCCGGTCCCCCAATCGGCGTCCACGTGGGGGAAGCTGGTCGTGGTCTGTGCTCCCTGTTTTCCCTGGTAGAGGACCACCGCGGGAAGGTCGAGCATCTCGCCGGTGCACCGTGTCACCCATAGGAACCCTTCGTCCCCCTGGATCTCGAAGAACTCGTCGGCCCCGTAGTACGCACTCCGCATCCACATGTCGGGGGCGTACATGATGTCCATCGACCCGAGGATGCGTGGGTCTTCGTACTCGAAGACGACCGCGCACGGTTCGAAGAAGGCGTCCCTCCTCCGGACCACGGCCTGGACGGAGACGATGTCCTGGTCGAACAGCCATAGGGCAGTGGCGTACTTGTGGATCACGTCGTCGAAGAGGTGGCCTCCGGGGCTGGCCGAGGTCAGCCGCCAGACGTAGCCGTCGGCTTCGAGGCCGGCCTGGAAGGCCGAGTCGGTCTGTCCCACCACCGTCTTCATGCGCATGTGGCTGGGCCGCCCGATGGCCCCTTCGGCGATCAGCCGCTTGGCCAGTTCGAGCGGCGGGTAGTGCCGATAGCACTCGCTGATCCGGAGGATCAGCCCGGCGTCTTCGGCGGCGTCGGCCATGGTGCGGGCCTCGGCGATCGAGTTGGCCAACGGCTTTTGGCACGAGACGTGCTTGCCCGCGGCCAGCGCTGTCGAGAACGTGGTCGTAGTGCAGGTTGGTCGGGGTGAGGATCTCCACCGCGTCGATGCCGGGATCGGACAGCATGGTGTCGAGGTCGGTGAACGACGCCGACGCCCCCCAGATCTTGGCCGCGGCGCGGCGGCCCGGCCCTCGACCGGATCGCAGACGGCCACCACTTGGCATCGAGGGTCCTCCAGGTAGCCGGCCACGTTGAGGGATGCGATGTTGCCGGCGCCCACGATTCCGATACGAGGACCGTTGCTGGTCTCTGACATGGCGGTCAGGTTAGGCGAGGTCGTCTGACACGCCGCGGATCCGATCTCATCTCGACCCCGGATAGCCGCCGCCTCCATAACGCCGATCCAGCTCGTCGTAGTCGATGGCCCAACCCTGGCGGGGCAATTGGTCGGCGAATACCACCGCGCTCGGCTTCTTGTAGGAGGCGATGTGTGCTCGACAGTGCTCGATCAGCTCGATCTCGGTGGCCGAGGCCTCCGGGTTGAGAACGACCACCGCCACAACCCGCTGGGTCCACCGGGGATCGGGAACCCCGATGATGGCGGCTTCACGTACCGCCGGATGGCGACCCAGGCAGCTCTCCACCTCGGCCGGATAGATGTTCTCCGCCGCTGACTTCACGATCCGGGTCAACGGCGCCACGAAGCTGATCGATCCGTCGGGATGGCGCTGCCCGAGGTCGCTGGTGTGCCACCAACCGCCCCTGAATCGTTCGGCGTTGAGCTCGGGTCGATTGTGGTAGCCGTTGGTGACGATCGGCCCTCGTGCGACGATCTCGCCGGTCTCGCCGTCGGGCACCTCTGCCCCTTGGGGGTCGACGATCCTCACCTGGGCGAGGGGCGATGGTCGCCCGCTGGTTCCCGCCGTACCGACTCCCAGGGCGTTGAAGGTGAGCATGCCGGTCACCTCGGTCTGGCCGTAACCGGCCGGGTGGGTACCCCAGGGACTGTCGTCGACCTGCACCATGGCGTTCCACGCCGGGCTGCCACCGAAGGTGCGGAACCCGGAGAGGTCGTAGTGACCCTCGCGGTTGACCGCCATGATCTCCTCGGCGGTCGGTCCCATCACGAAGCCGTAGTTGCACCGCTCGGCCTCGATCACCCGGCACAATTCCTCGGCGTCCACCCGACGGGTGAGCACGTTGGTCCCGCCCATCTGAAAGGTGGCGAACGTGGTCATCAGGGTGGCCATGTGGAACATGGGACCGGAGTTCAAGTAGACGGAGTCGCCGGTGATCCGTTGCACCATGGCCACCATCAGTGCTTGGGAGATGATGGCCCGGTGGGAGAGCAGCGCACCATTGGGGGTGCCTCCGAACGCACCGGTGTACAGCTGAAGTACCGGATCGGTGGGGGAGATCACCGCTTCCGCGACCACCTGGTTACCCGGATCCGGGTCGGCCCCACTGGACAGGAAGTCCTCATAGCCCGAAGGTGCGTCCGGGTCATCGTGGGACAACCAGAGAGCGCTGCCATCCCATCGGGACCGCGCCCCTTCGACGGTCCCACCGATCTCCTCGCGTTGCCAGATCACCACCGTCGGCGCCGCGTCCGCCAGGAGGGTCACCATCTCGTCGGCGCTCTGGCGCCAGTTGGCGGGGACCACCACCGCGCCGATCTTGGCGCAGGCCAGCCACGACTCCACCAGCCGGTGACAGTTCTGGCCCAACCAGACCAGCCTGCCTCCCGGTTGCATGCCCATGGCCGCCAGCGCAGCGGCCAGTCGGTCGGTGCGCCGGTCGAGCTCGGGGTAGGTGATCCGGGCCTCTCCGCAGACCAGCGCGTGGGTCTGGGGACGGCTCCGCCGGTATTCGGCCAGAACGTCGGGAAGGGTCAGGCGGTGCGCATCGAGCTCACCGGCGACCACGGCCCCCCCGGCCGGCGCGGTCATCGGTCCTCCGGCGGGTGGCCGGGCTCCCCCTCGGCACGCTCGGAGAGACCCTCGGAGAGCTGAAGGCGCAGTTGGTCCTTGAGCACTTTTCCGGTTGCATTGCGAGGCAGCTCGTCCACGAAGTACCACTGGCGGGGCACCTTGTACTTGGCCAACTGCTCCAGGGTGTACGCGCGGAGATCGTCGTCGGAGGCCCTCATGCCGGGCCGGAGGGCGACGAAGGCAACCACATCCTCGCCCAGTACCGGGTGGGGGACGCCCACCACCGACACTTCCCGAACCGCGGGGTGCGACTCGATGGCGTGCTCGACGTCGGTGGGGTGGATGTTGTTCCCGCCCTCTGATGATCACGTCCTTGCTGCGCCCGACGATGTAGAGATAGCCGTCCTGGTCGACCCGGCCCAGATCACCGGTCACCAGCCAGCCGTCCACCCAGGTACGGGAGGTGGCCTCCGGGTCGCCGAAGTACTCGCGCTGGCCGGCCGGGAATGTGCAGCCGGACCTCGCCGACCTCACCCGGGGGCACGTCCTTGCCGTCGCTGCCGACGCAGATGATCTCCGCGGGCGGGGCTGGCTTGCCCACCGAACCCGGGCGCTTGACCGCTTCGCCGGGCGGCATCAGGCAGTAGACCGACCCGGCCTCGGTCATCCCGGTAATTGTTGGACACCAGCGCGTGGGGCATCCGCTCTTGGAGTCGCTCGAGGACGAACGGGGCCAGTGGAGCGCTGCCGACAGAGCAGATGGTGACCGACCCCAGGTCGGCAGTGTCGAACCGAGGGTGTTCGAGGAGCAGATGGGCCATGGCCGGCACCAGAAATACCGCCACCGGTCGTTCGCGCTCCACGGTCTCCAGCCACTGGTCGGCGTCGAAGCGCGGTTGGAAGACCACCCGGAGGCCGAGCTTCATCGGGGTGTACACGAAGGACAGCCCGGCGAAGGTGTAGGGCGGGCTGGCGTGCATCCACCCCCCTCCGGTCCACGACGGCTCAGCGAAGGGGACCATCGAGGCGTTCTCGTAGCGGACCGCAACCGCCTTGGGGTGCCCGGTGGTACCGGAGGTGTAGAGGATTTCGGCCAGGTCGCCCGGTCGGCGGGGCACCTGCAGGTAGCCGGCGTCCGCAGACAGGAGATCCGCCCAACGCACCGCGCCGACGGTCCCGGTCGGGTCACCAGTCGCCGCGACGTCGGGCGTTCAGCGGCGGGAGCGGGGACGGCCACCACCAGGGGCGGTCCCCCGTTCTCGTACCGCGACAGCAGTGACTCCTCGGCGACGGCGGCGGCCGCACCGCAGTGGGCCACCATCCGGGCCACTTCCGGGCGGGACAGCTGCGGGTTGAACGGGACCGCCACCGCTCCGGCCCGTTGGATCCCGGCATAGGTGACGATCCAGCGAAGCGCGTTGGTCGGTTCGAGATGGATGGCCACTCGTGTCTCCCGGGACCACGCCGCCATCGATGAGGCCCCGGGCCAGCCGGCTGGCATCGGTGTCCCACTGCTCGAAGGTGAGGGTGCCACCGCCCACCACCTGGTAGGCAATCTGGTCGCCGAAGGAGACGGCCATGGCGTGTAGCTGTTCGGGAGGCAGCAGCGCCACCTTGCTCACCGGCACCGACCCACGGTCTAGTTCTTGTTGCCGAGGAGCGGATGGGCGGGCATCCCCACCGGCTGGAGATGCTGACCGAGCACCTCGTGGAAGTGCTCGGCGACCTGAGCCGGTGTCCATCCCCCCTCCTGCCACATGGTGGCGACCTGACGAGGAGTCTGGAAGATGGTGTATCCGAAACCGGTCCGCCCGAATACCTGGCCGTTGACATCGGCGGCCGCGTCCGAGGCCAGAAATGCCACCAACGGTGCGTTGAGTGCCGGATCCTGATCGGGCGGGGACTCGGCTGCTTCGGTGAGACCCATGGTCATCCGGGTGGCGCCGGCGGGGGCCATGGCATTGACCGTGATCCCGTAGCGGCCGAGCTCCACCGCCCACACAAAGGTCATGCCCATGATGGCGGCCTTGGCGGCACCGTAGTTGGTCTGACCGAAATTGCCCCGCAAACCGGCCGACGAGGTGATGTTCACGATGCGGCCGTATCCGGACTCCTTCATCAGCGGGGCCGCGTGCCGGGCGGTGTTGAAGGTCCCCTTCTGGTGGACGGCGACTACCGCGTCGTAGTCAGCTTCGTCCATCTTGACCAGCGTCCGATCCCGGACGATCCCGGCGTTGTTGACCAGGATGTCGATCTTGCCGAAGGCGTCGACGGCGGTGGCGATGATCCGGCCGGCGGCATCGAATTGGTCAACCGGGTCGCGACTGGCCACTGCGGCCCCTCCCCGGCCGACGATCTCCCGAATCACCTGTTCGGCCGGGTCCTCGTCGGTCCCTTCGCCACCCAGTGCCACGCCGATGTCGTTCACCACCACACTGGCACCCTCGTCGGCCAGGCAGAGGGCGATGGACCGGCCGATGCCGCGACCCGCCCCGGTGACCACCGCAACCCGTCCGTCGAGTAAGCCCATCGGGACACTCTATGCGAACGGCGCGGACGCAGAAGCTGGCGTCCGGCCGCCGGATGGGCCGGGGATAGCATCTCGGTGTCCGCCGGGGTGGTGCCCCGGCCCGTCCCTGGAGGTTGGCTTCCCATGCGTCGAGATGTCGCAATCGCCCGTGACGCCCTGGTGGCCCCGCCGTCGTGCGTGGAAAGTCGATGAGCCGTTGACCGCAGCTCCCGACGGCCGCATACGCGCTCGACTGGAAGAGCTCGGACTCCGTCTGCACGGTCCGCACCTGCCCCACGACCCGCTGGACGCGGTGGTGGTACACGGTGGGGTGGCCAGGACCTCGGGACAGCTCCCGAGGATCGACGGCGTGTTGACCTGCGTGGGCACGCTCGGCGAGACCGTCACCGTCGAGGAGGGCGCCGAGGCGGCGGCGGTCTGCGCGCTCAACGCGCTGGCGGTCCTGGAGAGGGAGCTCGGCTCGCTCGACCGGGTGGATCGGCTGCTCTCGGTCACCGGCTACGTGGCGTCCGCTCCGGACTTCCACCGCCAACCCGACGTGGTGGACGGGGCGAGTGCCGTCCTGGCGGACATCTTCGGTGCGGCCGGACGCCACACCCGATCGGCGATCGGAGTCGCCGCGCTGCCCCGCGGGGGCGCGGTGGAGATCGAAGTGACGGCATCGCTTCGGGACTGATCCGTCAAATCACTTGGTGCCCACCCGGTGCCAGCAGACGGCGACCGGCCGGCGGATTCAAACGTCGCGACGCCAGAGGAAGCACGACGAGGAGAGACATGGACGGAGCAGAGACAGCCGCAGCCCTCAGCGAGCTCGGCGCGGCCACGCTCGGCGAATCGGGCGCCCTCGCCATGCCGGCGAGGATGCGCCCGGTGTGGTCCGGAGCGGCACTGGCCGCCCCGGCCTTTCCGGTCACCTGCACGCCGGGAGACAATCTTGCGGTCCACGTGGCGGTGACCCGGGCCCCGGCCGGCTCTGCGCTGGTCGTCGACGTGGGCGACGTCGCCGAGCGCGGGTACTGGGGCGAGGTCCTCACCACCGCGGCCCAGTCGAAGGGCCTCGCCGGTCTGGTCATCGACGGCGGCGTGCGCGACGTGGCCGTGTTGGAGAGGCTGGCCTTCCCGGTGTTCTCGGCGACGGTGGCGCTCCGCGGCGCCACCAAATCGTCCCGGGGCACCGTCGGCACCACCGCGACGGTCGCCGGAGTCACCGTCGAGAGTGGCGACTGGGTGGTGGGTGACGTGGACGGGGTGGTGATCGTCCCCGGTCCATGGATCGAGGAGATCGTGACGGCCGGTCAGAAGCGGACTGCCCGCGAGGCCGGCTACTTCGCCGCACTCCGCGGAGGCGACACCACCGTCGACCTCCTCGATCTGGACGCTTCGCTGGTCGAGGACGGGAGCCAGCCGGCTTGAACGGCAGGCGGCCCGGGCTCAGTGGTTGGTGTAGTCGATCGGGCCGGAACCCTTGACTCCGATGGCGAAGCAGAAGCAATGGATGGACGCGTTGTCGCTGACCGGCCGCAGGCTGTGCACGTCGTCAGGTGGGATGTGCACCAGGTCACCCTGGGCGATCGGCCGGTCCTCTCCGGAAATGGTCATGATTCCCCGCCCTCGCAGTACGTAAGTAGAACTCGTGGGTGGGGTGGGAATGTGGATCGACGTACCCTCCGCCGGCCACCTCGAACTCGTTGACCAGCTCGAGGAATCCACCGTCGGTCAGCTCTTTCATCTCCCGGGACTTCACCATCCACCACACCGGTACGGTCCCGTTGTGCTCGACCACGGGAGCCACGTCTTCGATGTTGCGCACGTCCATGGCCATGTGCGGCCTCCTCTGTTCGGGGCTCGGTCGAGCACGTTGGGGGCGACGCCAATCGCACCCGATGTTAGGTTGAACCTTTCACATTAGATCGTCCTTGGAGCGTCCGACATGGCCGATACCGCACGCCAGATCACGCCGGTCACCCTGACCAGTGAGGCCTGGGCCCCATTCGGATGGATACCGGTCCCTGACACCGATCCACGTGACGGCGCTTCGGTGCTCGATTTCTCCTGGCACGACGCCCACGTCAACCGCATCGGCCACCGGCGCGACGAGGTGCCGACGGTGCCCGGCGGACTGCGTTGCCAGACGCTTTTCCGGCACGCCACCCACACCCAAGTGGTGATGCCCCTGGACGTCCCCGCCGTGGTGGTGGTGGCACCTCCGGGGCTCGAGATCGCCTCGCCCGATGATCTGGACCAGGTCCGCGCCTTCTTCCTCCCGATCCTGTCGGCCATCGTGCTGCACCGGGGAACCTGGCACTGGGGCCCGTACCCGGTCGGTGCCGACTCGGTCGAGCTGTTCAACGTCCAGGGGCTGCGGTACCGAGAGGACAACGCCAGCGTCGACCTCGAGGCCCTCGGCTCGCCGGTGGATGTCCTGATCGACTGACCACCTCCTGGGTGCAGCGCCGACATTCGAGGGCGCCGACCGCAGTGCTTTTAGCGAGCGGGGTCGATGGTCGCTAGCCTCACGCGATGTTCACTGTCGCCGAGTGCCGTCACCGATCGGTCGAACCTGATTGCCGGCACGGGCGGATTGGCAGATGACCGAAGTCGGGGTCTCGCTGAGCGAGGCCGTGGAGCGCTACGTATTGCCCGGCGACGCCGTCCACGTGATGTTGGGCCACAGCCGGTGGACGGCGGCGGCCCGGGAGACAGCCCGGCAGTTCTGGGGAACCGACGCCGGGTTCACCCTGATCATGACCAGCCTGGGCGCGCTGGGAGCGCTCTTCTTCCGCGGGGGGATGCTACGCAAGGTGGTCACCGCCTACTCGGGCAACAGCTTCCCGTCCTACGGGCCGAACCCCATCTTCAGACGCGCCTACGAGTCCGGCGAAGTCGCCCTCGAGCACTGGTCGATCCTCACCCTCAGCCAGCGGCTCGAGGCGGCGGCCCGTGGCCTTCCGGCCATGGTGACCGGATCAGTCCGCGGGTCGGATCTTGCCTCCAATCCTGGCTTCGCCTCGGTCGACTCGGCGTTCGGTCCGGTCGGACTGCTGGCGCCGCTGGTTCCCGATGTTGCACTCCTCCACGGGGCGCTGTCTGATGCCCGGGGCAACCTGGTGGTGTCCGAACCGATGCTCGAGGGGACATGGGGCGCGTGGGCAGCCCGGCGGGGAGTGGTGGCCACCGTCGAGCGGATCGTGGACGACGTCTCCGAATTGGGCCACCGGGTGCGGATACCCGCCCACCGGGTGTTGGCGGTGGTGGAGGCACCCTTTGGCGCCCACCCGGGTGGCTGCTACCCACCGGGCCTTCCGGTGGCCGGCTACGGCGAGGACATCCCCTTCTGGGTGGACGCCGCCGCCGCCGCCCGCGGTGACTTCGATGGCTGGGCACGGGAGAACCTGCTCGACCCGCCGGACCACGCCGCCTACCTCGGGCGACTCGGGGACGAGCGACTGCGGGGCCTCCGTCAACTGTCGGATCCCGACTCATGGCGCCGGGATGCCGAGGCCAACCCGGTGCCCGAGGACCCGGACATCAGCGCCTGGGAGGTTGCCGCGGCATTGGGCGCCCGCGAAGTGTCGGCCATGGTCTCCGAGCACGGCGCGGACGGCGTGCTGGCTGGAGCCGGGGTGGCCAACTTGGCCGCCTGGGTGGCGGTGGCCCGCGCCCGGGCGGCCGGTGCTTCGGTCTGCCTGACGGCCGAGTTGGGGCTTTGGGATTACACCCCGACCCCGGCGGATCCGTACATCTTCAACCACCGCGTCTTTCCCGGGTACGTCGTTCCTCTCCGACGCCTCGACGGTCCTCGGCATGCTGGTCGGCGGTCCGGGAACGGTCACCATCGGCTGCCTGGGCGCGGCCGAAGTGGACCGAAGGGGAAACATCAACTCCACCCGACTGGACGGCGGCCGGTTTCTGGTGGGGTCGGGCGGCGCCAACGACGTGGCCAGCCGGGCCGCCGCCTGCGTGGTGGTGACGTTGGGCAGGCCGGAGAGGCTTCCGGCCGAGGTGGCCTACGTCACGGCTCCCGGGGACCGGGTGACCGCCGTGGTCACCGATCGTGGCGTCCTCCGCAAACTCGACGGAAGGCTTCGTGTGGCCGCGGTGCCCGCCGGGGTCGGATCGCTCGACGAGCGGGTCCGGGCCATGGTGGCCTCCTGCGGTTGGGAGCCCGAGGTGGCGATCGACGTCGAGGACCTCCAACCGGTGACCATGGAGGAGGTGCTCGAGCTGCGCCAGTTCGATCGCCGACGGCAATTCCTCGCCTGACCCGGCCCGATTATCAGGGCACCCGCTCTCCTCGATCCCCCTGGTCCCGGTACCATTGCCGGTGAGGTGCATTCAGCTACGGTTGACATCAAGGAGATCCATGTCATAGAAACAGGCCCGACAATCGGGGCCGTTTCGCGCTTGGCTCGGCGGCGTCCCGATCGGGCGCGTCTGCCAGTAGTCCGGTAGTGACTCAGGCACAGACAGACACAGGAAGAAGGGTGGCCATGGGGGAACACCGGGGGAGTTGGGTATTGCCGGCCGCGTTATCGGTGGTGATAGCCGTGGTAATCGCGGGATGCTCGTCGTCGTCCACGACGTCCACCACCACAACCACCGCCAGTACGGCGACCACCGGGGGATCTTCGACATCGGGTGCCCTTGCGCCCGGTGCGCCGGTCAATGTCGGTGCCATCTCCACCCTCACCGGCTCCATCGCCGCTGACTTCAACGGGATGGCACCCGGCGTCCAGGCCTACTTCGACATGGTCGATGCCGCGGGCGGCATCAACGGGCACAAGTTGAACTTGGCCTGGAACCTCGACGACGGGGGACAGGCCAGCCAGTTCACCCAGCTCACCCACACCCTGATCGACCAGGATCATGCCTTCGCGGCGATGATCGCCTCCTACTGGTTCACACCCAACTACTTCGTCGAGACCAAGACGCCCACCTACGGCTACAACGTGAGCGGCAACTGGGCCACCGCCCCCAACCTCTACGGCGCCGGCGGCAACTCGGTGCAGGACTATGCCGCCGGCGTGCCCTTCTACGCGTATCTCATGAAGAAGACCAACTCCAAGTCGGCAGCAGTCATCAGCTACGGGCCGGCCATCACCTCCTCGTACGATGCCTGCAACACGGCAGCGACCGTGCTCAAGCAGAATGGGTACAACGTCAGCTACGTGGACGTCGGGGCACAGCTCGGCGGGAGCTACTCGTCGGCGGTCCAGCGCATGCAACAGGTCGGGTCCGATTTCGTGTTCTCCTGCATGCAGGAATCGGACAACATCACCATGGCCCGGGACATCCAGCAGTACGGGCTCAAGATCACCCAACTGTGGGCCAGCGGCTACGACCAGACGCTCCTCAACCAGTACAGCAGCCTGATGCAAAACGTCTACATGACCAACAACGGCACCGTCCCCTACGAGGCGGCCACCGACCACCCCAGCACCTATCCCGGCATGGTTACCTACATCAAAGAGATGAACAAATACGAGCCGGCCTACACCTACAACGGAGTTGCGGTGCAGGGCTGGCAGTCGGCCGCCCTCCTCGCCGATGCAATCCAAGCAGCCGGGAACGACATCACCCAGGCCAACGTCATCAACATCACCAATCACTTCACTGCCAACAACAGTGGCGGCCTGTCCACGGTGACCAACTGGTCGATCGCCCACACCACGACCACCTATCCGACCTGCACTGCCTTCGTACAGGCCCGCGGCACCAAGTTCGTACACGGTCTTCGCTACGGGGAATCAGGTCTTTGTCTGTCTCGGTGAGAACAGCACCAAGAACCCGGTGCCGGTCACGGCGCCGGTGGGGACACCAGGGGCGTGAGCCTGGCTACGTCCGGGCGCTGGTAGGAGCACAGCGGGGAGTGGCGCGCTTTCTGGGTTTCGCCATCCCTGGCATCCCCTTTGGCTGTACCTATGCCATGGTGGCAGTCGGGCTGGTGCTCACCTATCAGGCGACCGGGGTGTTCAATTTCGCCTTCGGTGCCCAGGCCTTCACCTCGGCATTCATCTTCACCTGGTTGGTGCAGAACCAGAACTTCCCCATCTGGCTGGCTTTCGTGCTCTCGGTCCTCATCCTGGCGCCGGGGCTGGGTCTTGTGTTCGACCGCTACCTGTTCCGCAAGATCCCCAACTCCAACACCACGGCCAAGCTGGTCACCGGGATCACCCTGTTCGTGGGCATACCGGCCTTGCTTCCGGTCATCTTCGGGGACGCCAACCATTACAACCCCCCGAGCATCCTCTTCAATCCGGACGTCGTGTACTTCCGCATCGCCGGTACGCCATTCAACGGGATCTACATGAGCGCGGTGGTGGCCACCGCGGTGGTGCTGGTCGCCCTGGTCGCCCTCATGCGCTTCACCAATCTGGGACTGCAGATGCGAGGTGCGGTCGAGAGCCGACGATTGGTCCAGCTCGACGGGGTCAACGCCGGCCGGGTTATTGCGTTTGCCTGGGCCATCTCCAGCCTGATGGCCGGGCTGGCCGGCGTGCTCCTCGCTCCTGCCACCGGTGAGCTCCAGGCCCAGGACTACGCAACGCTGATGGTCGCCGCCTTCGCCGCGGCAGCGTGGGCGGTCTTGCGTTCCATGCCCATCGCCGCCCTGGTCGGGATTCTCACCGGGGTCGCCGACACCGTCCTCCAGGGATATCTCCCTTCGAGCAGTATCTGGTCGTCAGCGGCGTTGACCGCTTTGCCCTTCGTCATATTGATGGCCGCACTGCTGATCGTGCCCGGGCTGCGCCGCCTCGGCGACGCCAAGGATCCGCTGGCCTCGATCGACCCGCCGACCCCACCGACCACCGCCGCCTTGCGCGCACCCCAGCTCGATCGGATCATCCGTATTGCCTGGTACGTGCTGTTGGGCGCCTTCATCGTGTCGATGCTCACCTGGATGCCCAAGACGTGGGAGAACGTATTCAACGCCGGATTGGCGTTTTCGATGATCTTCCTGTCGATCACCCTGATCACCGGCATGGGTGGGCAGCTGTCGCTGTGCCAGGGCACGCTTGCCGGTGTCGGCGCCTTCACCGCTGCCCAGTTGGCCAACCAGCTCGGTCTCAGTCTTCTCCTCGGCGGCCTGGTGGGCGCAGCCGCGGCCGGCGCGGTGGCCGTGGTTCTGGCCGTGGCGTCGCTCCGGTTGCGAGGACTGGGACTGGCCCTGATGACCATTGCCGCCGCACTCTTCTTCGACAGCGCCATCTTTCCGCAGATCTCGACGGCCAACGGTACCCAGCTCACCGTGCAATCGAAGTGGGTGGGACTGGGAATCCTCAACCCGGATGGTCATGCCTTCTTCGTGCTGGCCATGGTTGTCCTGGTGATCTGCATCATGGGCGTCCTGCTGGTCCGCAAGGGGACCACAGGGCGATACCTGGCCGCCATGCGGGGGAGCGAAACCGCGGCAGCCGGGTTGGGCATCAACCTGACCTGGCAGCGGGTGCTGATCTTCGGGATTTCCGGCGTGGTAGCCGGCATCGGCGGCACCCTCCTGTGCATTCAGCAACAGTCGGTCAATGCCAACGATTTCAATTACGAGTACTCCCTGGCGTTCGTGGTCATCGTCGTCACCACCGGGGTCAGCACGGTGGAGGGAGCCATCAACGCCGGGTTCGGGTTCGTGGTCATCCAGCAGCTCTTGACCTACCTACCCGCTCGCCTCGGTGGGGACAGTTTGGTGTTTGTGCTCTTTGCATTCGGTGCCATCCAGTACTCGGCCCATCCAGAAGGGGTACTGGAGTCCCAGAAGCGGCGCTGGACCCAGCGGATGGAGCGTCTCTTCTTCCGCAGCGGTAATTCGCCACCAACCCCCGGGGGTGACAGCGTCCTCGGTGCCTTTGACAGCGGTGGCAGCGGTCCGGTGAATGGCGGCAATGCGGGGTTCGCTGATCGATTCCCGGTCGGAGGTGGTGGACCGTGGGTGATTCCCCCCCTGCTGAAGGTTTCGGAGGTCACCAAGTCGTTCGGCGGCATCACCGCCGTCGAAAATGTGTCCTTCGAGGTCGAACCGGGGGAGAGCCTGGGGTTGGTGGGGCCGAACGGAGCCGGAAAGACCACGCTGTTCAATTGCATCTGTGGGCAGATCCAGCCCCAACGAGGGAGCGTGCAGCTGGCCGGGGACGAGCTGCTCCAGCTGCCCACCTACAAGCGAGCCCGCATGGGCATCGGCCGCACCTACCAGCGGGTGGAGATCTTTCCGGACATGACCGTACGGGATCATCTGCTGGTCGCCGAGCGGGCGCGTCGTCGCCAGGGCCGGCTGTGGAAGGACCTGTGCAACCGCAGCGCACCGACTGCCGAGGAAGCACACCGGGTGGCGGAAGTGCTCGAGTTGGTCGGCATCCAGAATCAGGCCGATGCCCCGGTCTCGAGCCTCGGACTGGGCTCGTGCCGTCTGGTCGAACTGGCCCGTGCCCTGGTTGCCGATCCGGTGCTGCTGCTGGCCGACGAGCCGTCGTCGGGTCTGGACATCCACGAGACCCGAGAGCTCTCCCAGGTGCTGCAGATGCTCCAGCGCGAGCGGGGTATGGCGGTCCTCCTCGTCGAGCACGACCTGAGCATGGTGGCATCGGTCGTCGACCGCACCATCGTGATGAACCTGGGTGCGGTCATCGCCACCGGGACCTTCGACGAGGTGATGGCCGATGCGTCCGTCCGCCACGCCTACCTCGGAGTCGGCGCATGACCACGGCGACCGGGGGTCCGGCGATCAGGGCATGCGGATGGGCGCCCGGACGGGATGGCTCCGGAGGCCCTGGAGATCGACCACGTCAGCGCCAGTTACGGTCCGTACCGGGCATTGTTCGATGTCACCTTTTCGGTTCCCAACCGGGGAGTGACGGCGTTGATCGGTTCCAATGGTGCCGGCAAGTCGACCGTGTCCCGAGTGGTGACCGGCCTTTTGCCGAGCACGAGCGGCACCATCCGTTTGGACGGCCGGGAGATCACCGGCCTCCCGGCCTACAAGATCGCCCGGGCCGGGACGGCCCACGTGCCCGAGGGCCGAGGGATCTTCGCCAGTCTCACCGTGGAGGAGAACCTGCGGCTGGTCTTTCGCCAGCGAGGCGGGCGCAAGTGCGTTCCCGAGTCGCTGGCCCGCGCCTATGAGGCATTCCCGGTGTTGGGCCAGCGCCGCGGACAGCACGGGGGGACCCTGTCGGGCGGTGAGCAGCGGATGCTCTCGCTGGCCAAGGTGCTGGTCCTCCCACCCCAACTACTGGTGGCCGACGAGATCTCGCTGGGCCTGGCTCCGGTGGTCATCGACGCGGTCTACGACGGGTTGCGACAGATCAACCGGATGGGCACGGCATTGCTGGTGGTCGAGCAGCAGGTGGATCGGGTCCTCGATCTGGCCAGCACGGCGGTGGTCCTCGAGCACGGGTCGGTTGCCTACAGCGGTCAGGCGGCCGGAGCCCTGGCTGCGGTCGAACAGGTGATGGCGGCCCGGGGAGAGCGGACCGAAGCGGACCCCGCCCGAGGAGAGCGGACCGCGCCGCCCAGCGCCGCCGCCGGCCCGAGCCACCGCCGCCGGCTCCTCGCGAGGCGCCCACCGATCCGAGCCGGAAGCGTCGGGGCAAGCTGCGGACGCTGCACCCCAGGCACCACCAAAGGAAGAGGAGACACCGTGACAACCGTTGAGCGCGACGCGGTCATCGTCGACGTCGTTCGCACCACCCTGGGCAAGCGGGGAGGGGCGCTGGCCAACTGGCACCCGGCCGACCTGCTCGGTCATGCCCTCACCTCGCTCCTGGATCGAACCGCGATCGACCCGGTGAGCATCGACGATGTGATCGGTGGATGTGTCACCCAGGTCGGCGAGCAGAGCACCAACGTCACCCGCAATGCCTGGGTGGCGGCAGGACTCCCCCAGAGCGTTCCCGCCACCACGGTCGATCGGCAGTGCGGTTCCTCCCAGCAGGCAATGCATTTCGGTGCCGCCGGGGTCAAGGCCGGCCACTACGACCTGGTGGTGGCTTGCGGGGTGGAGACCATGAGCCGGGTGCCGCTCGCCTCCAACGCCCGCGGTGGGACCGGACCCTTCCCCCCGTCGTTCCTGGAAGTCATCGACGGCCGTCTCTGGGCCCAGTTCCGGGTGGCGCAGGTGCTGGCCGACCGGTGGGAGATCAGCCGGGAGGAGATGGACCAGTACTCGCTGGAGAGTCATCGCCGAGCCGCGGCGTCCTGGGATTCCGGCGCCTTCGCCGGCGAGGCGGTGCCGGTTCCGATCAAGGGCGAGGACGGTGCGCTCAACGGTGAGGTTCTCGCCTCCGACGAGGGTATCCGCCGCAACGGCTCCATGGAGTCGATGGCCGGGCTGCCGCCGGCGCAGAACTGGGAGCCGGAGACCGCGCCGGACATCACCGCCGGGAACTCCTCGCAGATGACCGATGGGGCGTCGGCCATGCTCATCGCCGAACGCTCGGTCGCCGAACGGCTCGGGCTCCCCATCCGCGGCCGGTTCGCCCATGCCACGGTGGCCGCAGACGATGCT
Source organism: uncultured Acidimicrobiaceae bacterium (assembly GCA_963734395.1). Lineage (GTDB taxonomy): Bacteria > Actinomycetota > Acidimicrobiia > Acidimicrobiales > RAAP-2 > Bog-756. The sequence continues at coordinate 1,075,211 of CAVTGY010000007.1, forward strand.
GCCGTGGTGCTGTCCGCGCCGGTGCCCGCCACCCAGCGGCTCCTCGAGCGGTCGGGAATGAAGGTCGACCAGTTCGACGCCATCGAGTGCAACGAGGCATTCGCCGCCATCCCCCTGATGTGGAACCGCGCCTTCAACGCCGATCCGGAGAAGCTCAATCCCTGTGGCGGGGCCATCGCCATCGGGCACCCCCTGGGGGCGAGCGGTGTGCGCCTGGCGGCCACCCTGCTCAACCGGCTGGAGGCCACCGGGGGACGCTACGGGTTCCAGACCATGTGCGAGGGCGGCGGCCAGGCCAACGCCATGGTCATCGAACGGCTGGCCTGATACCCGGCTGGCTCCGCCGGCCCGCGCCCAGCCCGACCGGGGTGGCCCGAGGATCAGAACCTTGTGGGGTCAGCGGTTCTTCCACTCCGGCGTGCGCTTTTCGGCGAACGCCCGGGGCCCTTCCACCGCGTCCTCGCTGGAGAACACCTCTTGGGAGATCGCCGACTCGATGCGGTAGGCCTCCTTCATGTCGACGGCCAGGCCCCGCAGTACCGACTCCTTCGTCTTGCGCACGGCGAAGGGGCCGTTGGCGGTGATCCGCCGTGCGTAGTCGAGGGCCCGGTCCATCACCTCGCCCGGAGCACAGACCTCGTTGACCAAACCCATGTCGTAGACACGGCGGGCCGACACCCTGTCGGCGCACAGGAGCAGCTCCATGGCGGCCGGATAGGGGATCTGTCGGGGCAATCGCACCGTGGTGCCGCCCCCGGCGAACAGTCCCCGCTTGGGTTCCATCACCCCGAAGGTGGCGGTGTCGGCGGCCACCCGGAGGTCGCAGCCACCCAGCATCTCCATGCCACCGGCCACGCAGGTGCCGTTGACGGCGGCGATGATCGGCTTGTACAGCTTGACGTTTCGGAGGACGGCCTTGGTGCCGTCGTCGAGCCGGTAGCCGTCGACCTCGGCGACGCCCACCTCTTTCATCCGGGCCTGCAGCCGGGTGATCTGGGGGATGTAGGTCTTGAGGTCGGCACCCACGCAGAAGTCGGGTCCGACCCCGGTGATGATCGCCACCCAGGCATCGTCCTCGTCGCCGAAGCGGTCCCACGCCTTGCGCAGCTGGGCGAAGTGCTCCATGTCCAACGAGTTGCGCGCCTCGGGACGGTCGATGGTGATCCGAACGATGTGGTCGTCGCCGGGTTGATAGTGGATGGGCATGGTCGCTCGTGGCGGTTGCCGGCCGGTCAGGCGCCGGCGCCGGGTTCGCCGATGTGTTCGAAGGTGCGGGCGACGGTGGCCAGGTCGACGATGCCGGTGCGGGGCTCGACGGGATGGCGCCGGCGGGAGACGATCGATGTGTCGACGTCGGTCGCCTCACTCCGCAGGGCGCCGACCGTGCAGCGCTCCCGCGGGCGGACCGCGAACGGATCGAATCGGAAATGGCGCAGGGCATTGAGGTGGGTGATCTTGTCGATCTCGTCGTCGGGCACCTCCGAAAGGTACTTCATGGCCATCTCCGGCGACTGCGGCCACGTCGAGTCGGAGTGGGGGTAGTCGCATTCCCAGGTGATGTTGTCGATGTTGAGGTAGCGACGGTTGTCGACACCGAAGGCGTCGTCGATGAAACAGGTGATGATCCGCTCCTTGAACAGCTGGCTGGGCAGTTGGTCGCCGAAGTCCTGGCCGGTCCAGGCGCGATGGTGCTGGTAGACGTAGTCGATCCGCTCGAGCGCGTAGGGGATCCAGCCGATCCCTCCTTCGGACAGGGCGAAGTGGAGATCGTCGTACTTGCGCAGCACCGGCGACCACAGCAGGTCGGCGGCGGCCTGGACCATGTTCATGGGTTGCAGGCTGATCATCACGTCGATGGGTGCATCGGCCGCGGTCATGATCAGCTCCGACGACGATCCGAGGTGCATGCACACCACCGTCCCCTGGTCGGCGCACGCGGTCCAGAACGGGTCCCAGTGATCGCTGTGCAGCGACGGCCAGCCCAGCTTGGCCGGATTCTCGGAGAAGGTGACGGCGTGGCAGCCGAGCTCCGCCATCCTCTTGACCTCGGCCGCGCCCAGCTCCGGGTCCCACATCACCGGCAGGGCCAGAGGGATGAATCGGCCGGGCTCGGCGCCGCACCAGCCGTCGACGTGCCAGTCGTTGTAGGCCCGGATCATGGCCAGGGCCTCGTCAGGATCGGTGGCCGCCCGGCGGGCGAAGAGCTGACCGCAGAACTGGGGGAACGACGGGAAGCACATCGATCCGAGCACGCCGTTGGCGCTCATGTCCCGGACCCGCTCGTGGACGTCGTAGCAACCGGGCCGCATCTCTGCGAGCGAGCTGGGTTCGATGCCGTACTCGTCGGGCGGCCGGCCGACGACGGCGTTGAGGCCGACGTTGGGGATCTCGCTCCCGTCGTAGTGCCAGAAGTCGGTGCCGTCGTCCCGGTGGACCAGCTGCGGGGCGCGGTCCTGGTACCGCGCCGGCAGGCGATCGTCGAACATGCCGGGCGGTTCGATCACGTGGTCGTCCACACTGACCAGGATCATGTCCTCGGTTCTCACTGCCTCACCTCTCCCCTCGGGGCCTCATGATGCGAGGCTCCGACGTCGCATCGCGGCCCGGTGGCCGGTCTTCCGGCGGCGCAGTCCTCAGCCTCAGACCGAAAGCGCGGCCATGGTGATGATAGGCGGGTCGTCGACGCCGGGCGACACCGTGGCCGCCTGCCGGTCACCGGCGTCACCGTTGCGCACCGTGATGACACCGTCGGGCGTCGGTGGTCAAGGTGAGCCTGTGTTCGCCCGCCAGGTCGACCGTTCGCCCGCCAGGTCGTCGCCCTCTGCCGGCTCCTCCAGTCGCGCATAGCGAACGCGATCCGTCGGGGAGGTCGCAGATCGAGCGCGGTCCACTCCGGTCCCTCGCGGGAGAACACCGTGGAGTAGGTGACCACCCGTGCGGTGCCGGTGGCCTCTCGTGCCACGGGCACGGTGGGCAGCGACCTCGGGGTCGCTCGAAGGGGACGAAGGAGGCGGGGCGGGTCGACAGCACGGCGGCGCGGTGGCTGGTCATGTGCATCCCGATGCCGCTTACCAGCCCGAGCGAGCCCGGATCGGCGCGGAGCACCTCGGTCATGGCCGCCAGCGCGTGGGTGGTGTAGTTGCTACCCGGGCCGCCGTGGTAGGGGAGGCCGCCGGTGACGGTGAGGCCGCGCTCGGACTCGATGCCGAGGGCGTCGCTGGCGAACGCCAGCGAGCTGGCGAAGCACGAGTAGAGGTCGAGATGGGCGACCTCGTCGACGGACACCGCGCCCAATGCGGATCGCATGGCCTGGCGCATCGCCGGTGACCGCCACGGTTCGGGTCGGGCGGCCATGGTGGCCGGTTCCTCCGCGCCGCCGGCACCGTGCAGGTAGACCCGACGGTCGGCCGGCACTCCCAGGGCGTCGGCCCGGGACTCGGTGGCCACCAGCACCGCCGCAGCCATGTCCACGTCCATGATCGCCGTCATCAGTTTGGTGTAGGGCGTGGCCACCATCCGATTGGACGCCGAGACGGTGGTGATGTCGGAGGCGGCTGTGGGCGGTTGGGAACCAGGAGTGCTCGGGATGGGCGGCGGCCACCTCGGCTCATCGGTGCCATCAGGCGCCCGAGCTCATCGCGATGGTCGGCCGGCGAGCGACCGAGGTGGGCCCGTCGGGCGGTGTCCAGGAGGGCGAAGGTGAGGTAGGCCTGGTGGATCCCGTTGTCGCGCCTCGTTGCGATCGATGGTGATGGGGAACGGCTGAGCCTCTTGCGGAGGGTGCGACCAGTCCGGATCGGGAAGGTGGCGGCGAGTGGCCAGTGCCTCGCCACCGACGATCAGGGCCAGGTCGAGCTGCCCGCCGGCCATGGCCGCGGCCGCCTCGGAGACCAGGCCGACCGGGACCGAACCTCCCAGTCCGGAGTAGGAGCGGAGGGCGGGGTCGGCGCCCAGACGTTCGGCCAGGCGGGCGCAGGGATCGTCGTACTCCCACGACTGGCAGTAGACGACCTGGAGGCTGTCGAGGCCGGCGAGCGCACCGGGGCACCCGGCGTCGGCCGCCGCCGATCCGGGCCATCTCCTCCCACATGGTCGAGCGGCTCGGGCGCCGGCTCCTGGCGCCAGGTGTGGCGGGCCACGCCGATGATGCACGGCGCACGGGGATCGACGGGCACGTCAGGAAGTGCGTGCCTGGCCGGGGAGCTTGACCGCCCGGTCGGCGATGATGTTCTTCTGCACCTCGGTCGATCCGCCGCCGATGGTGCTGTAGCGCTGGAACGAGTAGAGGCGGGTCCACTTGCCACGGTCGACCGCATCGGGCCCGCCCCGGGCCAGCACCCCCGCCGGCCCGAGCAGATCCACCGACAGCGCCGCCAGGGTCTGGGCCAGGGCAGACCACTGGAGCTTGGCAAAGGGAACCTCGGGCCAGTTCTTCTCGCCCTTGATGATCTTGCTGAGGGCCCGGAGCGAGAGCAGCCGGGCCAATTCGATTTCGGTCCACGCCCGAGCACATCGATCGCGCAGGGAGGGGTCCTCCAGCGCGCCGGGGTTGACCGAGCGGGCGGCGATGATCATGGCGTGGAGGTCGGCCGCCAGGATGGAGATCTGTCCGGCGATGCCCACCCGCTCGTGGCCCAGGGTGCCCATGGCCACCATCCACCCCTCGCCCTCACCGCCCAGCCTGCTGTCGAGAGGAATCACCGCGTCGTTGAAGAAGACCTCGTTGAACATCTCCTCACCGGCCATGTCACGGATGGGCCGGGTCTCGATGCCCGGGGTCTGCATGTCGATGATGAACGCGGTGATGCCCTCGTGCTTGGCGCCGCGTTCGATGGCGGTGGGGTCGGTACGCAGCAGGAAGAGTCCCCAACGGGCCAGGTGGGCGGTGGAGATCCAGATCTTCTGACCGTTGACCACGTAGGCGTCGCCGTCCCAGATGGCGGCGGTCCTGAGGTTGGCCAGGTCGTTGCCGGCGTCGGGCTCGGAGAACCCCTGGCACCAGTGGTCGGTGGCATCGAGGATCGAGGGGAGCCATCGGGCCTTCTGCTCGTCGGTCCCCCAGGCGATGATCATCGGGCCGATCTGCCACAGGCCGTTGGGGTTGAACAGCCCCGGCGTGCGGTACTCGGCCATCACCTCCGAGTAGATGATGCGCTGCATGGCGGTGGCCGCCCGACCCCCGTACTCCTCCGGCCAGTCCACGGCCGCCCATCGGCCTCCGTTGAGGAGGCGTTGCCAGGCGGCCCGACGGTGCTGGGACTTCTCGCCGGACAGCGACGAGTCGTCGGCCAGCTCCTCGCTGGCCAAGAAGGGCGGGAGGTACTCGTCGAGCCAGCCGCGCAGTTCGTCGCGGAACGCCTCGTCTTCGGGTGCCAGTGCGAAGTCCACGGCTGGGGAGGTTAGCCGCGGCGCGATGCGCACCGCTGACGCCGACGCCGGCCATCTACACTGTCGCCAACATCAGCGACGCCACTCCGGGGGTGGACTGTGGATTTCACGTTCGACGACCAACAACTCGCCTTGCAGGAGGTGGCTCGGCGGGCGATGGGGGAGGTGTCGGGCGACACCTTGCGCCAACTGGCCGACGACCCCTCGGGCATCAGCGCCGGAACTGTGGGACACGTTGGTCTCGTTGGGATGGACCGGCATGTTGGTGCCCGGAGAAGGGGCCGGCCTGCTGGAGATGTGCGTCGTCCTCGAGCAGATGGGGAGGGTCCCGCTGCCCGGTCCCTTCTTTTCGTCCTCGGTCATGGCCACCCTGGCGGCGAGCGCACTCGGAGCCGACCAGCTGTTCGCCGGGCTGGCCTCCGGCCAACAGCGGGGGACGGTGGCCTTGCACGAGCAGGGGCACGGCCACCCGCTGACCACGGTGCGGGCCCGGGCCCGCCGGAAGGGTTCCGGATGGGTGGTGACCGGGATCAAGCCGATCGTCCCCGACGGGCACACCGCCGACTGGGCCATCGTGGTGGCGTTGGCCGAAGAGGGGATCCGGTCGTTCCTCTTGCCGTCACCCCACGCCGAGGCGGTCCCGACGCTCGATCCCACCCGGAAGCTGGCGCGGTTGGTGCTCGAGGAGGAGCCGGTCGAGCCGCTCGGGCCCTCCGGCGATCAGTCGTCGCTGTGGCGCCGCGTCCTCGACGACGTCTCGGTGTCCCTGGCGGCCGAGCTGGTCGGGGTGTCCGACCGCGCCCTGCGAGGAGGCGGTGGAGTACGCCAAGGTCCGGGTGGTCTTCGATCGGCCCATCGCCACGTTCCAAGTGGTCAAGCATCGCATCGTCGACATGTACCACTCGCTGGAGATGGCTCGGGCGGGGGTGCACTTCGCGGCATGGGCCACCGACACCGACGCGCCCGAACGCTCACGCGCCGCCGCCATGGCCGCGGCGTACGCCGCCGAGGCCGCGGTGCGGGTGACCGGCGACGACATCCAGCTCCATGGAGGCGTGGGCTTCACCTGGGCCAACGACGCCCACTTCCTGTTCAAGCGGGCCAAGCAGAACGAGGTGCTGATGGGCGGGAGCGGGCATCAGTGGCACCGGTTGGCCGACGAGCTCGTCGACCAGCACTGAGGTGACCGCGCCGCTCGGGACGGGCGGGCCGCGCCCCGAGTTCCACCTGTTCCTTCCCCAGATGCGCCTCTCGCCCGACGCCCTGGTGGCACGGGCCCGGGCCGCCGAAGCGTCCGGATTCGACGGGATCGCCCTCATGGACCACCTGGTCCCGCCGGGGGCACCGGACCACCCGGTGTACGAGGCCTTCACCACCGCCACGTGGCTGGCCGCGGTCACCGATCGGCTCCGCCTCGGCCACCTGGTGCTGTGCGACAGCTTCCGCCATCCTGCCGTGTTGGCCCGCCAGGCGGTGACGCTCGACCATCTCTCCGGCGGTCGCTACGAGCTGGGTATCGGCTCCGGCTCGACGCCGGCCGAACTGGTGGCCTCCGGTTTCGAGGTGGCCGGCGCCGCCGATCGACGCCACCGTCTGGCAGGAGACCCTGGAGCTGCTCACCAGGTTCTGGACGGGCGAGCCCGTGCACTACCAGGGATCGTTCTTCCGGGTCGACGGGGTGCGTCAGCTGCCGGTGCCACGGGAGCGGATCCCGATCCTGATCGGGGGCACCGGGGTGGCGACGACCGAACTGGTGGCCCGCTACGCCGACTGGTGGAACGTGCCGGTCCACCAACTGGACCGATGGGCGGCGGCCCGCGCCCGGGTCGGGACGGCCAGGGTGTCCGTGCAGGTGTTGGTCACCCTGATCACCGACCAGGAGCAGGCGGCAGGAGGTGGTCGACCTGGCATCCCGCCGATTCGGACGGATGGGCGAGATGGGCCACCTGGTGGGCAGCGGGACCGAGATCGTTCCCCGCCTGGAGGCGCTGGCGGCCGAGGGCGCGGAGCGGATCTACACCTGGTTCACCGATTTCGCCCCGCCCGAGACGCTGGCCGTCATTCGGTCGTGAGGTGATCGCCGCCATGCGCTGAGGCACGCCCCGGTGGCGCGGCGCGGCGCGCCACGGGCGCACGGTCAGTGCCGGATCGACCACCCGCTTCGCCTTGTAGCCGGCGCGGGGAAGGGTGTCCCGGGGCAGCGGCTCCACCACGGCCACCACGCCCAACTTCTCCTTGATCTCCGCCGCCACCCGCGCCGCCACCTGGCCCCGGACGATCGCCGTCCTCGGTGGCCACCTCGACCCTCACCTCCAGCGGTGCCGGCCCGTCGTCGGGACGCACCACCTGGTACTCGAGCGAGGGATGGGCGACCAGCTCCTCCGAGCGCAGCGACGCCTCCAGCTCCGAGAGCTGGAAGCGGGTGTTCTGACAGCTGAGCAGGTCGGCGAAGCGACCGCCCCAAAGACCACGGATGGAGGTCTCCCCGCAGGGGCAGGGCTCGCGCAGGATGGCGCAGGCCTCCTCGAGGTCGTATCGGAGCAGGCCGTTGTCGCGGTCGAGGGTGGTAACCGTCAGATTGCCCCACTCCCCGTCGGGCACCTCCTTGCCGGTGGCCGGATCCACTGCCTGGACCACCGCCCAGTCCTCGTGGATGTGGGCGCCAGGAGACTGACCGCAGGGGCCGCCGACATAGGCGTAGCACTCGGCCCCCGCGGTCATCAGCGGCATCCCCCCGCGACCCAGCCCGAAGCCCGGCGGAGCCTTGAGCCCGGTGAGCCCGGCATCCTCGAGCGGGATGCCCAACTTGGTGGCCACTTCGATGAACCTCCCGGTGGCGAAGCCCATGAACGGGATGTCGGGAGTGACCCGGGTCCAGAAGCGAACCGCCTGCTCGGCGAGCTCGTCGGTGTCGGGGGGCGGGACCCACAGCGAGAGGAGGCCCATGTACTCATAGGTGCCCTGGAGCATGACCCCGCCCCCGTAGAGATAGGCGGGGTGGGCATGGGTGACGATGGTGCCGGGCCGGTAGCCCATACGCCACCAGTTCCGGGCGCCCGACTCGTATTCGATCCACAGGTCCTTCCTCGTCCATACGGTGATGGTCGGTTGACCGGTGGTGCCCGTCGAGGTACCCAACCTCACCGCCTGACGCGGGTCGGTGAACCGGTAGGTGCCCCACGGGGGAGGGCCGCCTCGGATTCCCGCAGGTCCTGTTTGACCGTCGAGGGGACGGCGGCCAGGTCCTCGACCGTGGAAAGGTCCGCGGCCGAGGAGACACCGCCGGCCGCCAAGCTTGTCCCGAAAGAGGGTGACCGGTCCGTCGAAGATGCGGGTGACCATCTGCCGCAGGCGTCGGTTCTGCAGCTGCCGACGCTCATCGACGCTCATCGCCTGCTTGGCCGGGTCCCACAGGGCCTGCGCGTCCGGCCGGGGGACCGGTCCGAGGCTGGTGGGGCCGAACGGCGGTGTGGAGACCGGGTCTGGTGTCATGCCGGTGATGGTAGTGACCCGCACGTCGGGTTGCGGACCCGGTGCCCCGGGCCGGCCGCTCTCCCGGTCAGCGGCGCCCGTCCCTGCTGGAGGAGGGCGGCGACCTCCTCGGCCCGGGCGTGGAAGACCGACGGCCGGGTCGGACCCGCCGTCGAGAACGCCGGCCACGTGCTCGAAGAACAGGCCGATCAGCAGACTTCGGAGCATTCTGGCCATGGGGGCCTGCTCGTCGGGCGGGCACACCGGTGGTCGATGTTCGGCCAGCCAGTGCTCGAGGGATGCCTGGGTGGCGGCGAAGAGGTCTCCCCCCACGGCATAGGCGGTGTCGTCCCCCCTCATCACCTCGCCCATCATCAAACGGACGAAGTCCTCCACTTCCAGCATCGAGGAGAGGATGTCGTTGAGCAGCTCGGCCAGGCCGGAAGCGGAATCGCGTGACAGGGACGGCGGGGACTCGGCGGCCGGGTCCTCCATGAATCCCTGTTCTTCGAGCACCGCCACCAGCAGATCCCGCTTGGAGGGGAAGTAGTGGTAGAGCGAGGCCACATTGAGGCCGGCGGCGGTGGCCAGGTTGCGCATGCTGGTCCCGTCCACACCCTGCTGAGACATGAGGCTGAGCGCCGTGCTCAAGATGTGCTGGCGTTGTGTCGATCGTTCCGGGCGGGATGTGGGTTCACGATCGAGAGAGGGCACGACCACCATTGTGGTCCCTACCGGCTGGTCGGGTATGACGAACGAACGTTCGCTGGTTTCGAACGAACGTTGGATATAGGATTAGGTCGAGCGCCGGACAGGACAATCCAGGTGGAGTGAGGGGTAGAGGAACATGTCGACACAGGCGCAGGGAGCCGTCGAGGGATCGAGTTCGCTGGAGCGGTTCGACCCGTTCGAGCTCCAGGACACGGTGTCCGGCAACATCCGCGACCCGTATCCGTTGATGGCCGAATTGCGTCGTCAGTCCCCGGTACATCTGGGCCCGATCGACCTCGGTGACGGGGCCGATGAGCCCGATCCCAACCGACCCCCGCCGGTGACCGTCTTCGGATTCGACGAGACGGTGCAGGTCCTGCGGGACAACGACACGTTCTCCTCGACCGTGTACGAGGGGATCATGGGCGCGGTGATGGGCAAGACCATCCTGCAGATGGACGAGCCCGAGCACCGGCTGCACCGGGCCATGGTCTCTCCGACGTTCCGCTCCAAGGTGCTCGAGCGGTGGGAGGGGGACCTGGTCGAGCGGGTGGTCAACGAGCTGATCGACGGGTTCGCCGGGCATGGCTCCGCCGACCTGGTCCAGGAGTTGACCTTCAATTTCCCCGTGCAGGTCATCGCCCAGATCCTGGGCCTACCCCGGTCGGACTTCCCCATGTTCCAGCGTTGGACCATCCACATCACCAGCGTCGCATCCAACTGGGATCGAGGGGTGGAGGCCTCGGCGGCTCTGCGCGACTACTTCGCCGACGTGCTGGCCGAGCGCCGGCGCCGGCCGGCAGACGATCTGATCAGTGAGCTGGTGGTGGCCGAAGTGGAGGGGCGGAAGCTGACCGACGAAGAGATCTACTCGTTCCTCCGGCTGTTGCTGCCGGCCGGGGTGGAGACCACCTACCGCGCCTCGGGGAACCTCCTGTACGGCCTGTTGACCAACCCCGATCAGCTCCAGAGGGTCAAGGACGACCGCTCCCTGATTCCGGACGCCTTCGAGGAGACCATCCGCTGGGAGCCACCGGTCACGGTCATCCTCAGACGGGCCACCCGAGACACCGAGTTGGCCGGCGTCCCCATCGGCGAGGGTGCAGACGTTGCTCTCCTGCTCGGCTCGGCCAACCGTGACCACCGGAAGTACGAGAACCCCGAGCAGTTCGACATCTTCCGAGCCTCGCGCCAGAGCGTCGGCTTCGGCTTCGGGGTCCATGTCTGCCTGGGCATGCACCTGGCCCGGATGGAGACCAGGGTGGCCATCAACACCCTCTTCGACCGCCTGCCCGACATGCGGCTGGCACCGGCGCCCGATCAGGATCTGCACATCAAGGGCATGGCCTTCCGTTCGCCGATCGCTCTCCCGGTCACCTTCACGCCCGCCTGAGTCATCGGCGTTCCCTACGGGTTGTCCGCGTTGTTAGGGTGACCCGATGCCGGTGTGGCTGACGGACAGCGAGTATCGGATTCTGTCGGCCGCCTGCGATCGTATGATCCCGCCGTCGGACAACGCACCGGGGGCCGTCGATTGCGGTGTGCCCGATTACATCGACACGCTGCTCGGCGCCTTCTCCTTCGATCCGCCCCGGATCTGGGCCGGTGGACCCGCCTCCGGCCGACAGGGGGGTGAACCCGGCTTCGAGCGCTTCCACGGCTTTCGGCGCTCGACGAGCTGGCCTGGCGGATGCGCATCGAGGGCTCCTGTGGCCTGCCCGAGCGTGAGTTCAACGGGCCGGTGGTCGGACTCCAGCAGCGCTACCGGGAGGGTCTGGCCGCCCTCGGGCCCGACTTCTGCGACCTCGACCACGACCGCCAGGTCGCCCGTCTCCGATCGGCACCGCGACTTCGCCGAGCTCCTGTACGGCCACGTATGCGAGGGGATGTACGGGGCACCTGAATACGGGGGCAATCGCGACGGGGCGGGTTGGCGGGCCATCGACTTCACCGGGGACGTCCAGCCTCGGGGATGGACCGACGACGAGGTCTCCAACCCGTGACCGTCGATGCGGTGATCGTCGGATCGGGACCCGGGGGGGCCACGGTCGCCGATGTGCTGACCGCCGCCGGGTGGAGCGTGGCCATCGTCGAGAAGGGGCGCAATCATCTGTTGGACCCCGACGATCCGACCCGTCCGGCCTTCGACTATTCCAACGACGAGATCAAATTCCTCAGCCGTCACTTCCTGGGCCCGGATCCGCTGGTCGAGCCCCGCACCTTTCGGACCCGCCAGTCCGAGGCCGACCACACCCATGTCGGCGAGTTCAACTCGGTCCCGACCACGGTGGGAGGAGGCGGCACCCACGCCGACGGCAAGGTGCCCCGGTTCCAGGTGGACGACTTCCGCCTGCGGACGCTGCTCGGTCCTCAGTCCGATGCCGAGGTGGCCGACTGGCCCATCGGCTACGACGAGCTAGAGCCCTATTACGCCGAGGTGGAGCGGGCCATCGGCGTGGCCGGTACCGACGGTGCCAATCCCTTTGCCGCACCCAGGTCGGGACCGTTCCCGATGCCCTCGGGCGCCCCCATGTTCGGTGCCACCCTGTCCGGTGCGGCAGCCGTTCGGCTCGGTTACCACCCCTATCCGGCGCCCACCGCCGCCAACAGCATTCCCTACGACGGCAGGCCCGCCTGCAACAACTGCGGGTTCTGCGCCTACTTCGGCTGTCCCGTCCACGCCAAGGGCGATCCCGTCGCCATGTTGCTCCGGGCCATGGCCACCGGCCGCGCCGAGCTGATGGCGGAGACCTTCGTGTCGCGGATCCGGACCGACGGGCGTCGGGCCACCGGTGTCGATCTGGTGGGGCCCGACGGCGTCGAGCGCTTCATGCCCGCCGGCCATGTGGTCATCGCCGCCGGGGCCATCGAGACACCGCGGCTGCTGCTCCTGTCGGGGATCGATCATCCGTTGATCGGCCGGTACCTGATGACGCACTTCCAGACCATCGTGGCCGGGTCGATGCCGTTCCGTACGTACGCCGAACGGGGTCGGGCGGTGACCCACGTGCACGACGACATGATCACCGGCGACGACGCCACCCGGGAGGCGGCGGCGGCGGCCGGCTTGCCATGGTTACGCGGCGGCATGGTCGAGCACAGCGGGGCCGGCCTCCCGATCATGGAGGCGAAGCACGTCCCGTGGGGGGAGCGCCACCCCTCCCTGATGGCCGGGTCGAACGTTCCGTGCCCGGTTGTGGGCATTCATCATGCAGGGCGAGGACCTTCCCTATCCCGACAATCGGGTCGACCTCGATCCCTCCATTCGCGACGCCCGGGGCTACCCGGTGGCCCGGGTGACCTACAGCCCCGGTCGTCACGAGCTGGCCGCATCGGCGCACTACGGTCCCAGACTGGCGGCCATCCTCGAGGAGATGGGGGCGGAGTGGACCACGGTGACCACCTCGCCGGGGACCGGGAACGCCTCGTCGCCGCATTCGGTGCCGGAGAGCAGACACAACATGGGGACCGTGCGGATGGGCTCCGATCCCGACACATCGGTGACCGACCCGACCGGTCGCCTTCACGCTATTCGACAACCTGGTGGTGGCCGACTCCTCGGTCTTCGTCACCTCGACCGGCTACGGCCCGACCCTCACCCTGGCCGCCCTCGCCGCCCGCGCCGCCCATCTGATGCTCTGATCCTCTCATCCGCCGGTCGGGCACGGCCGCCGGTCGTCGCTCAGCCCGGGCCACGGGTGAGTAGCAGCGTGCCGGCGATGGGACCGCCCCCGTTGCTCACCGCGGCCACCTCAGGGCAGGCCATTCCCGCGCCGACGCACCTGGCGCTCGCCGCCCTCGCCCCGGAGTTGCACGCAGGCCTCGTGGATGAGGCCGAAGCCGTGGAGCCGGCCCCCCGAAAGCTGACCGCCGGCGGTGTTGAGGGGGAGCACCCCGTCCCGTCCTATGGCAGTCGCCGCCGGCCACGAATGATCCGCTCTCGCCCCGGCCGCAGAAGCCCAGGGCCTCCAGCCACACCATGGCCAGGATCGAAAATCCGTCATAGAGCTGGGCCACGTCGACATCCGCCGGAGACAGGTCGGTCCGCTCCCACATCGAGGCGGCGGCGTCCCGGGCGGCCATCGAGGTCGGGTCGTCGAACTGATCCCAACTGGCCCGACCCCGGAGCGCGGTCCCCACCGCGTTGACGTGGCACGCGGGCTGGGGAGCATCGAGCGCGTAGTCGCGGTGTGAGACCACGAAGGCCGTCGATCCGTCGCACGGGGCGTCGCAGTCGAAGAGGCACAGGGGCGTCGAGATCATCCTGGCACCCAGGTAGTCGGCCAGGTCCAGGGGATCACGGTAGATGGCCGATGGATTGAGGGCGGCATTGCGCCGGCCGTTGAGGGCGATCTGGGCCAGCTGCTCCCGGGTCAGCGAGAATTCGTGCATCCGGCGCTGGGCCACCAGGGCAATCCAGTTCACCGCGGACACGGCGCCGAACGGGAGGGACCATTGGAGGAAGCCGGAGAACCTGGGCACGCTCCCGCCGCCTCTCCGCCACTCCCGCCGATGCCCTGACGCCCGCCGGCTTCCCTGGGCGGTGGACTCCGACACGGTTCGGTAGACCAGCACGTGACGGGCCAGTCCGGCCCCGACCGCCAGGCAGGCGGCGATGAGCGCCCTCATCTGGGCGGGCCCCTCTCCTCCTCCGTCGTGCCAGTTGAGCCGAAGGCGGAGGGCGTCCTGCACCTCGGGACTGCTCGGGCCGGCGAATCCGGGCGTCCCCGCACCCATGCCCGGATAGGTGGCCAAGCCGTCGATGTCGTCGCGGGTGAGCCCGGCGTCTCGCGATGGCGGCCAGGCACGCCTCGACGGTGATGTCGATGTCGGTCCTGCCCAGCGGTCGTCCTATCGCCGACTGGCCGATGCCGGAGATGACCGCCCGCGTTCGAGGGGCTCGGTGGCGCTCATCCGATCCGGTCCTCGGTCGCCACCGGCCGGAACAGGGGAAGGTAGACGTCGTCGTGGTGTTCGAAGAGCGACCTCGACCGGCATGCCGGTCCGCACCTGTTCGGGTTCCACGTCGACCAGGTTGGTGGTCAGCCGAACGCTGTCCTGCTCATCGATGGCCACCAGACCGATCAGGTACGGGTCACTACCGGGGATCCATTCCTGCACGTTGCAGGTGTAGGCGACCACCGTGGCCCGGCCGCTGACCACCTCGGGCGAGAGGTCCGCTCGACAGGCAGTCGGGACAGACCGGGGACGGCGGATGGACGAATGTCCGGCACTCCTGGCAACGAAGGAAACGGAGTCGACCGTCCGACCCGCTGGTCCAGAAGAAACGATTGTCCGGGTCGAGGCGGGGCAGGAGCCGGATGGCGGGACCACGGGCGGTCACCCGGTTGCCCGGCGCTCACCGGCGCGTCCAGCACTTCGGGGTTGACGATGTGGAGCGGCCGGGCACCGGCCAACAGGCGGCACAGGTCTTCGGCGATGATGGCGGTGTGGTTGGACTCGGTGTCGTAGGTGGCCCCACCGATGTGGGGGGCGAGCACGACCGAGTCGAGCTGGGTCAGCGGATGGTCGACGGCGAGCGACTCGCCCTCGAAGTGGTCGAGTCCGGCGGCGGCGACCTTTCCGGAGCGCAGCGCCGCCACCAGAGCGTCGGTGTCGTGCAACTGTGCCCTCGCCGTATTGAGGAACACCACGCCGTCGCGCATCGAGTCGAACTCCTTGGCGCCGATCATGCCGGTCGTCTCGGGGGTGACCGGTGCGTGCATGGACACCACATCGGCGCGGGCCAGTAGCTCGTCGAGGCTGACGGTGGGCTCGTCCGCATAGGGATCGTAGGCGAGCACCTCGAGACCCAGTCCGCGAAGCCGCCATCGCAGGGCGCGCCCGACGGCGCCGAGCCCGACCAGACCCGCAGTGCGACCGGCCAATTCCCATGCCCGGAATCGCTGGTAGGGAATGGTGCCGTCCTTGTAGATCTCACCTCGACGCACATCGGCGTCCGCGGCGACGACTCCCCGGGTGGCGGCGAACAGACAGGGCGACCGCCAACTCGGCGACTGCGTCGGCGTTTCGCCCCGGAGCACGCAGGACCGGAACCCCGGCGGCGGTGGCGGCACCCACGTCGACGTTGTTCGGATCCCCTCGACAGCTGCACACGGCCACCAGGGGTTGCTCGAAGAGTGCTCCGGCACAGCGATCGCTCTCGACCACGACGATGCCGGCGCCCTCGGCCGCCACTCGCTCGGCCAGTTGATCCGCGTTGTAGATCCGCAAGGCGGGCTGATCGAGCCACGAGTCGAGGGTCACCTCGGCCAGCTCCTCGAGCAGGGACAGCCCGGGCCCCCGCACGGCAGCGGTCACCAAGGCCTTCGGTCGTTGTTCGGACATCGCTGTGGCCAACTCCTTGCTCGTGGTTCCGGTCGATACCGGACGGCACCACCGGCCCTGGGGTGCCGGTTGGCGTCCATAATGGCACGTTGCCTGGATCTCGACGGGATCGCGAAGCCGCCCACCACAGCGGGCCTCATGTTGCCGGGTGTCTCGGTTTTACGACGACCTTGGATGTGCTGTCGGCAACCCCGAGTGGCGCTGCTGTCGGGCAATGGTCGAGGATCAGGTGACCGCCGTTCTCCACATCCCAGGCGGGCCCGGTGATGACGGCCAGGCCTGCCACCCGGCCGATGAGCGTGTTGGTGAAGGACAACCTGCCCGGACCATTGATCCAGATGCCGCCCGGCGGTATGCCGTTGATGACTCGGTTGAGGGTCAGCGAGCCGCCGTTGAAGGTGACCGATGGCCCCCGACGTGGCTGCCGTCCCTCGGTCGACGACGTGGGTAGCGATGTTGGCCTGGTTGAAGGTAATCGGAGCAGTCAGCGGCTCCTCCAGCCAGACGCCGCCCTGGTGGACGTTGGCAGTCCGTTGAATGAGACGTTGCCCGAGCCTCGGCGTGCCGTCAGACTCGAAGTCGACTCCGGCGTCGGCTGCAGCTGTTTATTGTCACGCCGTCGAGTGTCGCTCCGTTGACGTAGGCGACGGTCACGCCCTGTCGCCCGGCGTTGTTGACCGTGTAGTCGTTGACGGTGATGTTCGTGCTCGGTGGCTGGCGTGGCGTGAAGGCGAGGATGAGCCCGTCGCCGAACGTGTCGTTGGTGGTGATGTTGTCGAGCGTCACGCCGGAACTGGAGATGAGCTGCACACCCTCCTCGCCGACCATCGGTGCGCCGTGGTTGCCGCCATCGGTGTTCTTGCCGTTGATGGTGACGTTCTCGATGGTGACGTCGCTGGTTTACTTGACGGTGAACACGGCATGGACAGTTGACGCTCCCAGCGCCACCGGGTCGTTGTACGTCCCACCGTCGATGGTGATCGGCTTGGTGATCCTGATGCCGGTGGTTTTGTAGCAGCCGGTGCCGGTGAACGTGGCCCCGGCGGGCAGTGCGGCGATACGTGCGGCTGGATTGGCCTTGCACCTCGGGGAAGTGATCGGTTTGGCCACCACCACGACGGCGGATGATCCGAGGACTACGACGGCTGTCGCTGTTGCAATGATCAAAATGCGTACTGCTTTGCTCATGGCATTCCTCCTTGGGAGTCGGATCGATTGGTCACGTTCGGAGGATCGGGATACGTAGGACTGACGGACGGCTTCAGGCCTCCTGGAGCGGTGGCACGAGGCTCATCGGTGCTCCTCGGCGGTTCCGGCATCTCTGAGACGAGCCGGGGATCGGTACGTGTCCGGCTGCTGGTGGGTTTCCCCGCAATTGGCAAAACGTTCTTTGCGGCCCGAGCATTTCACCGAGGGCTCAAGGCGGGACGGGCGGAGATGACTTCGATCGTCAGGTGTTCAAGAACAATTCCTGAAGCTTTGCGTCCTGCACGCGACGGCTCTGGCTTGACGGGGCACCCCGGCTCCGCCGGGCAACCGGACGATAGCGTCAATAATGGCGGTCATGAACAGAGTGTCAGGTTCGTGAGCCGGCCCAAGGGTGAAGTCTGCACCATCGGAGTGGACGTGGGCACCACGTCGGTGAAGGCAGTGGCCGTCGACGCCAACGGCACCGTGGTGGCCCGGGCCCGCGTCCCGCATCGAGTGGGTACACCGAGCGTCGACTACCTCGAGCACGACGTGGCCCAGGCCTGGCGGCGCGGCCCGAAGCAGGCGTTCGCCACGGTTTCGTCCGAGCTCGACGGGCCCGGCCGCCGGAGTGGTGGTGACCTCGATGGTCCCCTCGATCACTGCGCTGAACGGCCGGGGGAGCCCCTTGTTGCCCGGTTTGCTGTACGGCGACGCCAGGGCCCGGGAGATCGGTTCGGACGGGTCCCCGATCGGGCCGCCAAGCGACCCCGGAGGCGAACGGGAACAGGGCCGGCGGATGCTGGGTTGGGCAGTCGGCCAGCAACCGAATGCCAGCGGGTACTGGAACTGTCAGGCCATGGCCACCCACGCGCTCACCTCGGTGCCCGCGGTCGACGCCGCCACCGCTATGTCGTTCGGTGATCTCTATGCCGGGGGACGCTGGGACAGGCCGCCCTCGACCAACTCGGGGTGACCGAGGAACAGCTGCCGGTGGTGGGTCCCATGGGCGGGGGGATCGGCTCGGTCCCCGGTTCCGACACCGCGTTTGCCGGGGGTTCGATCGATGCGTTTTGCGAACAGATCGTGGCGGGCGCCAACAGACCGGGCGACGTGCTGGTCATCTTCGGGGCGACGCTCATCGTGTGGGTGGTCACCGACGACTGGAAGGATGTCGGCGGTCTGCTCAGCCTGCCTCACACCGAACCCGGTCTGTTCCTGATCGGAGGCCCCAGCAATGCCGGCGCCTTGTTCGCCGATTGGGTGCACGCTGCCGTCGGGGGTCCGGGCCGTCGTGCTCGGGGAGCGAGCGATCCCGAATCCGGCGAAGTGCGACACGGTGATCCGCGGCGAGTTCCGGTGTGGCTGCCCTATCTGCGAGGTGAGCGAACCCCGTTCCACGACCCGGAGCTGCGAGCCAGCGTGCACGATCTCGACATCTCCCAGGGGTCCGATGCGCTGATCCGCGGCGCGCTAGGAGGCGAGTGGATTCGTCATCCGGCGGATGATGGAACGCTCGGGCGCACTGCTCACCGGATCGTGGCCACCGGCGGGGGATCCCGCTCGATCCCCTGGATGCAGGCGGTGGCCGATGCCACCGGCTTGCCGGTGGATACCGTCAAGGTCCCCGAAGGCGCCGCCCTCGGCGCGGCCTTCCTGGCCCGGATGGCTGCCGGTCTCGACACCTCGTTCGGCGCCGCCAGCAACTGGGCGCGGCCCGGTGCCAAGATCGATCCGGATCCGGCGTGGACCGCCGCCGCCGCCGTTCGATTCGAGCAATTCGAGGCGCTGAGTCCCCGGGGGTGAACCGGAGGACGCGCGACCCGTCCCCGTCCGGCTTTGGCGGTTCAGTCAGGTTCTGCGTTCGGATCGCCGTTGGGGGTGAATGCGGCCTTCAGTACGCCGCTCTGCTCCGGGCGGGCCAGGGTGGTGAGCGCGCTCCACCACTCCTCGAGCGGGTACCGGTGGGTGACCATGCCGGTCAGGTCGATCCTGCCCGCCTCGACCAGTGCGAGGTAGTGGGCGATGGCATGGCGGCGGACACCTTCGAACTCCTCGATGGCGAATGCGTTGGAACCGGCAATGGTCAGCTCCTTGAAGTACACCGGTGTCCACTCCCACCGCCCGGGCACGGCCACCCCGGTGTAGACCAGCTGCCCGCGCTCGGCCAGCACCCGAACACCGACTTCGAAGGTCTCCGGCTTGCCCACCGAGTCGTAGACCACGTCGATATGACCGGGGTGGGCCATGGGTAGGCCGTCGAAGGCCTGATGGAGCACCCCTCCGGACCATTCGGCCAGAGCTTCGACCAGCGCGGCCCGCGGTTCGTGGGCGAACACTGCCGAGGCCCCGAACCGTCGGGCCATCGCCTCCTGGGCGGGAAACCGGGCCACCACCCCCACCTCGACGCCCGGATAGAGCGAGTTGAGGATGGCCACGCTGCTCAATCCGAGAGCGCCCGCCCCGTAACACGAGGACTCTCCCACCGGGCGGGGGCGGATGACGGAGGATGGCGTGGAACGAGACCGAAAACGGGTCGGCCAACACCGCTGCCTCGTCGGAAATGCCGTCAGGCACCGGAATGAGCATCGACGGATGGCTGGCCAGCTGTTCGGCCCATGCCCCGGGTGCTCCGGTGACCACGCCGATGTGAACACCGGGGCTGATGTCGCCCTTGGTGAAGGACCAGCACAGATTCAGGTTGCCGACCTGGCACGGAGGGCAGAGCGGTGTGATGCCCCGAGGGGCACAGCTCAGCCACGGGTTGAGCACCACCCGCTGCCCGACCTCGACGTCTCGCGCCTTCGGCCCCAATGCCATCACCTCGGCCACCACCTCGTGCCCGGGAACATGCGGAAGGGAAGAGAAGGCAGCCATCGGATTGTCGATGTCGCCGTCCTCGAACTCGCCCAGGACGAGCTTGGTATCCGATCCGCACACGCCCGAGAGAATGGGCCGGGTCACCACCCAGTCCGGATGGATGGGCGACGCATCGTCGATCTCGTGCAGTCCGAAGGGGAGCGTGGCCAAGCGCTTCTCCAGGGCGTCGTGCGGTTGCGGTCGCTTCTCCTCAGGATCGGGACGGCGCCCCGAACAACAGTGCCTTCATCAGGACTGGTCGGTTCGCTGACCGCCGCCCTTGGCGGTTCGCTCAGCCGGTTGCCCCGGGGCGGCATCGACCATGGCCCGCATCCCGGCCATGAAGCCGTCCACGTCCTTGGTCTTCATGACCACAACGTCGCGCATGTCCGGGATGTAGTGCTCGAAATGGTCGCTGCCGATGCACTCGACAATACCGGCGGCCCCCTCCTCGGGTGGCGCCAACGGGCCCGTATAGGGAGCGACCTCGTTGTCCGGTCGGTCCCAGATCTCGGTGTCGAAGGCCCCGGGCAACACCAATCGGACCGCGACCCCGGTGCCGTGGAGATCAACGGCCAACGATTCGCTCCATCCGGCCAACGCGAACTTGGAGGCGCTGTAGGCCGCCTCGTTGGCGATCCCCAACCGGCCCCCCATGCTCGACACGTTGACGATGGTCCCTGAGCCCCGCTCGATCATCATCGGCAGGAGGGCCAAGGTGATGGCCACCGGCGAAAAGAAGTTGACCGCCATCGCCCGTTCGACCTCGTCCATGGTGAGTCGGTCGGCCCGCCGACGCATGGGGATGGCGGCATTGTTGATGATCACATCGAGGGGGCCCAACGCATCCCAGATCTCGATGGCCAATTGAGCGGCTCGATCGGGATCCCCCAGGTCGGCCGCCCACGCCCTCGACCGGGGGGCCGAGCGTCGGCAGTCATCGGCAACCTCCTCGAGCCGATCCGCCCTGCGGGCCACCAGAGCGACGGTCGTCCCGCCGGCGGCCAGCAGCCGGGCCGTAGCGGCGCCGAGGCCGGAGGACGCCCCGGTGACCAGGGCGGTCCGGTCAGCGGGCATCGAGATCATCCGACGAGGTTAGGCGCTCCCAGCCGGGGGGCGGTTCGTCCAGCCGCCAGAATTGTTCGGGAGTGTTGGCGTCCAGCCGCTCGGACAGCAGGTGGTCCCGTTCGAGCGGTCCGACCTGGCTCGCGTACAGGTAGATGGCGGTCCGCTTGGCCTCCATGTCCGGACGGACCGGCACGACTGCCGGTGTCGGCCACAGACCGCTGCGGAAGAGCTTCGATACCCGCCAGGCCAGAAGACCGGGAAGGTGCTTGTATCCGGCGTCCTCGTAACAGAACCACAACACCTCGCTCCCGTCCTCCCTCATTGCCGCCCGCGCCGCCAAACCGGCTTCGTGGGTCAGCACATGGTCTGGATTGGCCAACCCCATGGGCAGGAAGACAGCGCTGGGCGTCTCTGCGATGAGGGCGGCACGCAGCGATGGGGCCACCTTGGCCGGCGTGGGACGCTGCTCGGCGGGAAGGTATTGATGATCGGGGAACTCCAGCCATACCGGCGTGGCCCCCATCGAGGCCATCGCCGCCCGGTCCTCTTGCTGGCGAACCGCCACCACGTCATCGCAGGACGCGAATCCGCCGGCGGCGTCCCAGTCGGTTACCTGGTCGGGATACGCCGGCGGGCGTCCGGCCAGCACCGTGATCACCGTGCTCCCCGGATAGCTGGTGAGTAGGTGGGCGGCACCCAGGGCGGCGTCGTCGAAGTGGGGTGACACCACCACGATCCTCTGCCAGGCCGAGTCGTCGAGCGCGCCCCATAGTTCCCTGGTGTCCATGGCCGCAGCGTAACGGGCCGGCGACCTCTTATCCGAGTGCGGGTTATCCGAGTGCGCGCCGGATGAATCCCACCATTCCGACCCCGGTGAGCACAATCAGGGATCCGATGGCCACCACAAAGCAGATCCAGGTCTGGATGTGGGGGACTCCCGGCGCCATCAGTCCGCGCAGTCCCTCGCTTACATAGGTCATCGGATTGAGGGCCGACACCACTTGGAACCAGCGGAGATGGCTGAGCGATGGCCAGGGGTACTGGCTCGAGCCGGTGAAGATGAGCGGTGTCAGCACCAGGGTCAGGGTGACGCTGATCCGGTTGGGCGACACAAAGGTGCCGAGGATGAGTCCCATGGCTGCGCCCAGCAACGCGCCGAGGACGATCATGGCCACCACCGCCGGCCCGGTCGACCGCTGCCAGGGAATCGAGCCCAGGATCCAGATGCCGACGGGGAACATGACTACCGCGGCCACGAAGGCCCTCATGGCGGCGAATACCACTTTCTCCACTGCCACCGCACCTATGGGAAGCGGTGCCAGTAGGCGGTCCTCGATCTCGTTGCTGTACGAGAACTCGATGACCAGCGGGAGGGCAGTGCTCTGCAAACCGGTGAGGACGGCGGCCAGGGCCACAAGGCCGGGGAAGAGCACCTGCTCGTAGCCGGGACGGGCGTACCCGAGTTCGGTGAGGACCTTGCCGAACACGAAGAGGAGGAACAGCGGTTGAAGGATGACCTGGGCCAGGAACACCGGGAATTCCCGGCCGGTGACGAACAGGTCGCGGCGCAGGATGGCGAGGAAGGTCCTCCCCGACCCCCAACCCGGAGGCTGGTCGACGGCGGAGCGTGGTTGTGTCTCTACGGCCGGCCCGGTCAACGCAACGCCCTCCCGGTGAGGTGGATGAAGACATCCTCGAGATTGGGTTCACCGAGTCGGGCGTCGGTCAGCCTTCCCCCCGAGGCACTGATGGCCTGGGCCACCGGAGCCACAAAAGAGGCAGCTTCGCCCTGCACGTAGACGCGTAGACGCCATCCGTTGGCGTCCGGGTCGGACAATTGTTCGATCTGGCTCACTCCCGGGAGCGAGCCCACGGCCTGCTCGACGACGCCGACATCGGTTCGGGGACCCGGCTCGATGCTGCAGTCGAGCGTCCGTTCGCCGGTCATGCTGCGCACCAGTGCGTGCGGCGTGTCGAGCGCCAACAAGGTGCCGTGGTCGATGATCGCCACCCGGTCGCTCAGGGTGGCGGCTTCGTCCATGTCGTGAGTGGTGATAACCACCGTGGTCCCGCCCGCCCGGAGCTCGGCCACCTTCTCCCATAAGAAGAGCCGGGCAGCCGGGTCGAGCCCGGTGGACGGCTCGTCGAGGAACAGCACTGCCGGGGAGTGCATGAGGGCCCTGGCGATCATCATCCGCTGAATCTGTCCGCCTGAGAAGTCGTCAGGTCGTCCGCCGGACCGGTCGGACAGACCGAACTGCTCCAGAAGCTCGTCGGCCATCTTCATACGTCGCGCCCTCGGCACGCCGTGGTAGCTGGCGTGGAAGAGCAGGTTCTGCTTGACCGAGAGGGATCGGTCGAGGTTGTTCATCTGCGGGACGACCCCGAGCACTTTTCTGGCCCCGACCGGATCGCTGACCACGTCGACGCCGGCCACGGTGGCCCGACCACGGGTGGGTCGGATTCTGGTGGTGAGGATGCCGATGGTGGTGGTCTTCCCTGCCCCGTTGGGCCCGAGGAACCCGAAGACCTCGCCTCGGTGGACCTCGAAGCTGACGCCTGCCAACGAGTCGATCGGCGCCTTCGGATAGCGCTTGACCAGATCGGCGACCTCGACGGCCATGGGGCCACCACCTCGACCGTCCGATCTACTGTTCATTTCCTGGGTGCTCTTCCTTGCAGATCCTCGCCGCCACTCCTCTGGTGGCGGACGACGATACGGTACAGGCGGCACGTGGAATGGCCGTGACTGTGGTCCTCAAGGAGCGATGTGCATGAGGAGGGTGAGCCGCTGGAACCCGTTGGGAGGGTTGGCCCGATCGTGGGGCCATTTCGCCCGCCGCCCGCGCCCTACCCAGATCCGTACCGTGGTGACGATCGTTGCCGTGCTTGTCGGGACGGCGCTGTGGGTGGCCTCGGCTCCCTCCAGCGCTTCACCCAACGCGATCATCGGCGCCCGCTAAGCCGGCCGGACAGGGCAACAGTGGATCGGCCGTGCCGGTCAGCCAGGCCAGCACTTCGTCGAGAGGGGTGAGCGCAAAGAGCATCAACGTGGTGTTCCCGGTGGTGTCCCTCAACTCGCTGGCCGGCAGAGAGGGATTCGCCTCGGACGTCGAATTCGGGGAACAGACCGAGGCCATCCAGCTCTTCGTGAAACAGATCAATGACAAAGGGGGCATCAACGGGCGGACCATCAACCCGATCATCACCAACTTCGACCCGACCAACGAGGCGGACATGCGGGCCCTGTGCAAGGACTGGACCGAGGGCTCACCCGCCGCCTTTGCGGTGTTGGACGGGCTCGGTGACCTGGACCGGGGACAATCAGCTGTGCATCACCCAGGAGGGCCACACCCCGTTCATCGGCCAGTGGACCACGGTGACCAATTGGACCAACGAGGGCTCGCCCTACCTGTGGTGGACCGGTCCCGACGACGCGGTCATCCTCCAGGCGGTGGTCAACTGGGGCCTCAGTTCCGGCCTCATCGGCGGGAACATCAAGGTGGGCGTCATCGCCGGTGACCGGGCGTCCGACCAGCTGGCTCTCAACGACTACCTCCTGCCCGACCTGGCCCGGGCCGGGGTCACCCCGGTGGTCGAGACCATCGACTCGGACCCCTCCGACACCGCCACCACCGACACCCAGGCCCCCCTGGTCGTCCAACAGCTGCGCAGCGACGGCGTCACCTCGGTCATCCCCTTGATCCCCTTCAACGTCTTCTATCCGGTGCTCCAGGCCCAGACCGCCCAGCAGTACTACCCGAAGCTCCTCCTCAGTGACTACGAGGAATCCATCGAGTCGGCGCTCGGCCTCCTTCCGGTGCCCTACGCCGATGCCCTCAACGGCCAAGAGGGGCTGACCACCGAGACGCTGGGCGGAGTCGACGACGACCGTCCCCAGAGCCAGGGTGGGTACGACCCCGGCGTGCGGTCCTGTTGGACGCAATGGCACAAGGCCTATCCGCAAATACCACCGGGGAACATGTCCGATTTCATAGAGGAGCAGGGGCCGATCGTCGGTTGGTGCCAGGCCATCCAACTGTTCGCCACCGCGGCCAGAAACGCCGGGCCCGACCTCAACCGGCGCACCTTCGTCACCGCCATGTCCGAGATCACCGACTTCCCCGGCACCTACTCACCCGTGCTGAGTTACGGCCCGGACAAGCACTATGGGCCCACCCAGTACCAGGTGGTGCGGCTGCACATCAACTCGCCGGTGTCCACCCAGTGCAAGCTGCCCAAGAATCACGTTCCCCAGTTCACCTGCTGGGTCAGTGTCCAGCCGTTCACGCCCCTACCCACTGGCTGATGGAACAGGAACCCTGGTGGAAGACCGGGATTCTCTACCAGATCTACCCCCGCTCTTTTGCGGACTCCGACGGCGACGGCGTCGGCGATCTGGCCGGGATCATCGACCATCTCGACTATCTCCAGTGGTTGGGCGTCGATGGGATCTGGTTGAGCCCGATCACCGTCTCTCCCAACGCCGACTGGGGCTACGACGTGGCCGATTACCTCGCTGTCGACCCCGATCTGGGCACCGAGGCCGACGTCGACCGGCTGATTGCCGAGGCCCGATCTCGGGGACTCCGGGTGCTGATCGATCTCGTTCCCAACCACACCAGCGAAGAACACCCATGGTTCGTGGACGCCCGAACATCCCCAACGGCCGATCACCGTCACTGGTACGTGTGGGCCGACCCGAAGGCCGACGGCTCGCCACCCAATAATTGGGTGTCCAGCTTCGGCGGACCTGCTTGGACGCTTGATCCTCGCACCGGGCAGTACTACCTCCACAATCACCTGTCCGAGCAGCCCGACCTCAATTGGTGGAACGACGAGGTCCGACGCGAGTTCGATCACATCTTGGCCCGCTGGCTCGACCGAGGCGTCGCCGGCTTCCGTATCGACGTGTGCAACATAATAATCAAGGACGCGCTGCTCCGTGACAATCCGGCAGCCACCGAAGCCGACAGCTTCGAGGAGCAACTCTTCGGCCAGCGCTCCGTGTTCAACGCCAATCGACCGGAGGTCCACGACGTCCTGCGTAGGTGGCGACGAC
The DNA here is from genome assembly GCA_963734395.1 of uncultured Acidimicrobiaceae bacterium. Taxonomy (GTDB): domain Bacteria; phylum Actinomycetota; class Acidimicrobiia; order Acidimicrobiales; family RAAP-2; genus Bog-756. Next base: position 1,101,306 of record CAVTGY010000007.1, read on the forward strand.
TCACCGACGGGTACCAGGAGCGAGTGTTGGTGGGCGAGACGCCGGTGGAGGATTTCCGGTCGCTGGCCGCCTACTACGGAACCGGCACCGACGAGCTACACCTCGCCTTCAACTTCCCTTTCATCAACTCCCCGTTGGATGCCGTCGCCATGCGCACCATCGTCGAAGGGGTGGAGTCGGCCCTGCCCGAGGGGGGATGGCCGGCGTGGACCGGATCCAACCACGACATGTCGCGATTCGCCTCGCGATGGGCGGGCGGCGATGAAGCCCGAGCGCGGGTGGCGCTGGTGATACTGCTGTGCCTGCGGGGGACGCCGGTCCTCTACCAGGGTGACGAGATCGGCCTCGGTGACGTCGACGTCGGCGAGGGCCAGCTCCGGGACCCACTAGGCGTGCGCTACTGGCCGCACTATGCCGGACGGGACCCGATGCGGACTCCGATGCCCTGGCGGAACATCCCCGGCGGTGGATTCACCGAGCCCGAGGTAGAGCCATGGCTGCCGTTCGGCGACTTGGCATCGTGCAACGTCGAGGCTCAGCAGGAGGATCCCGGGTCGATGCTCACCCTCACACGTGACCTGGTCGCGCTACGGCGGAGCACCCCGGAATTGCAGGTTGGGCCCTATCGATCGCTGGCGACTTCACCGGGGGCGTGGGCATGGGGTCGTGGGTCACGCACATTGGTCATGGCCAACATGTCCGACGGCGAGGGGCGGCTCGAACCGGTGTCCGGTGTCATACGACTCGGCACCGAACGCAGGCGAGACGGAACCGCGGTCGATGGCACTCTCGGGCTGGAGGGGTGGGAGGCGGTCGTGGTGGAACTGGAAGCCGGCCTCTGACCGCCCGGATCCGCGGCTCTCCGCCTGGAATTTGTTTTTCGAAATTCGGCCTAATTATCGCGTGTAGGTGTTCGGTAGGCGGCCGATCTATCGTCTACGCACGATAAATCGGCCAATTTGCAAAATTCAAAGTCGGCCAGGGTTGAAGGGTCCGGCAGGCCCGATGGTCCCCCCGGGGCGGACGGTGACCGGCATCAGGCCGGAGAACCCTCTGCCAGCAACCAGTCCAGACCACCGGCCAGGTGTCGGAGATAGTCGGGGGTCTCCCATGCGTGCGGAAAGTGGCCGAGCGACGAGGAGAACACACGGCCGGTTCCCTCGCTGAAACACCATGACAGTGGACAGCCGGAGTCCGGGGCACGGCCGACCGTGGTCCCGGCAGTGGAGTCCAGCTCCTCAGAACGGGCGGAGAGGAGCACCCGGGCGTCCGGGCGGAGACCGGAGAACAGGTAGATCTCGTCATGCCAGCGCCACGTCGCCCCCAGGTGTGCGACGGCAGGATGGTCGGGCGCAAGCACGTCGAGGGTCACTTCCTGGGTCCACGGGTGACCGTCGAAGCGAGCCCCGACCAGCAGTCGGTAGTCGTCCCATCCAAGGCTGGAGTCGGTGGCCGAATGAATGGCGAGAACCGACGTGCGTCCTGCCCGAACGCCGTCGAGCAGGGCGGAGCGTTGGGCCGCCGACCAGGGAGTCTCTCCGATGGTGAACAATGCGACCACCCGCGCCCGGGTCAGGTCGCCGACCTCGAGGGTGCGGACGTCCTCGACCCTCCTGAAAGCAAGGCCCGCCGCTTCGGCCAGCTCGGCGAGCGCGGTGGCCGATTGGCCGAGCACCCCGTGCACGCCGGCTGGACCGGTGCGGTAAGGGGCCACCTGAGTCACGTACAGCAACGCGGGCTCGGCCATCGCAGAATCCTAACCTCGCGGCCGTTGAGCGGACCGGGCCCGGCGCCTCGCAAGGGCGTCTGGATAGAGTGACAGTCATGTCGGCCACTCCACCCGTGGCCGAGGATCGGGGCTGATGGCCATGCAGATAACAATCATCGGCGGAGGGAGCTACCAGTGGACACCCGAGCTCCTCGCCGATCTGCTCGGGACCGAGTCGTTGCGTGGGGCGCACATCGTGCTCGAAGACATCGATCCGGATCCCCTGGTGAAGATGGAAGCACTGGCCGGCATGGTCAACGAGTCGCTTGGGAGCCGGAGCGACCTTTTCCACCACTACCGATCAGCGTCGAAGGCGCTGGACGGTGCCGACTTCGTGATCGTGACCGTCTCCACCGGCGGATTCGACTCGATGGCAGTCGACCTGGACGTGCCGGCGAGATTCGGCATCCGACAGTCGGTGGGTGACACGGTCGGTCCCGGGGGCATCAACCGCTCGCTTCGCAATGTCCCCGTCCTGGTCGGCGTGGCCGAGGACATGGGGAAGGTCTGCCCCGACGCGTGGTTGCTCAACATCACCAATCCGATGACGTGCCTGACCAGGGCGGTCTGCCGACAGACGGCGATCAAGACGGTGGGTCTCTGCCACGAGGTGGGCAACTGGTCGATGGACCTTGCCATCGCCCTGGGCAAGCCGGCCGAGGCGGTGGTTCCGACGGTGGCCGGGGTCAACCATTTTCCGGTGGTCACCGCGTTGGACGTCGAGGGCGAAGACGGTTTTGCCATCCTCGTCCGAGATGGTGGAAAAGGCCGGCGGACTGTCGGCGCTGGCGCCCCGCCCGGGCCGGCCCGAGGCCGAGGCGTTCTCGGCGCTCGACTTCGTACAGCGTCACGTCCTCAAGCTCACCCTGTTGGACAAGTGGGGCTGTCTTCCTGCCGCCGGTGACCGCCACATTGCCGAGTTCCTCCCATGGGTGCTGACCGAGGAATCGGATTGGGGCGCGCAGTTCAATATCGAGCTGACTTCGATCGACCGGCGACAGGAGCACCAAGACAACTACATCGCCGATGTGGACGCCTGGCTGGGCGGCACCAAGACGCTGCAGACCTGGGCCTCGGGTGAGCTACCCGCGCTGGTGATCGACTCGCTGGTCACCGGCAATCGGCGACACCTTCCGGTCAACATCCCCAACGCCGGCCAGGTGCCCGATGTCCCGGCGGAGGCGGTGGTCGAATCGATCTGTGTGGTGGACGGTGACGGTATCCGTGGTCGCGACGTGGCCCCCCTTCCGGCCCCCTACGACGAGTTGGTGCGCCGCCACGTCGCAGTGGGCGAACTGACGGTGGCGGCCGCTCTCGCCGGTGATCGGCGGTTGGCGGATGCCGCCTTCTTCCTCGATCCGCTGGCCGGCCGGGGCGACCTTCACCGGACCCAGGCCATGGTGGATGAGCTTCTGTCCGCCACCGCGGCATGGCTCCCGCAGTTCGCACAGCTGACCCGAACCCGGACTGTTTGGGCCTGATCGGCCCGCACCGACCGGAGACCCCGATCAGGAGGACCACATGCAACTCGGCTTCATCGGTCTGGGAGCCATGGGACTGCCCATGACCGGCCACCTGCTGGAGGCCGGTCATCAGGTGACGGTTGCCTCGCGTAGCCCGGGCCCGGTGGCGCTGGCCGTGTCCCGGGGCGCCGCCGACGGTCAGACCCCTCTGGCGGTAGCCGAGGCCAGCGAGGTGGTCATCCTCTGCGTTCCGAGCTCGCCGCAGGTGGCGGAAGTGGTCGGGGCCATGCTGCCGGCCCTCGGAGCGGGCAAGGTGGTGGTGGACTGTTCGACGATCGATCCGGAGGTGGCGCGAACCCAGCACGAACGGGTCACGGCGACGGGAGCCGGATTCCTCGACGCCCCGCTGTCGGGTGGCACTGCCGGGGCCGCCAAGGGAACCCTGACCCTGATGGTCGGCGGCGACCCGGCGACGCTGGATGCGGTTCGCCCGGCGCTCGAACCGTTCGCCGGGCTCGTCGTCCACGTCGGGGGACCCGGCATGGGCCAGGTGGTGAAGCTGTGCAACAACGTGATCTACGCCGCCCAGATGGTGGCGACCGTCCGAAGCGACCGCGCTGGCGGTCAAGTCGGGCGTGGACATGGAAAAGTTCCTCGAGGTGATCGCCCACTCGACCGGTGACTGCGTGGCGGTGCGCACCCGCCTGCCGGTGGCCGGGGTGGTGCCCGAAAGCCCGGCATCCAATGGGTGGCAGCCCGGATTCATGACCGACCTGATGGCCAAGGACCTCGACCTGGCCCTCGGCTACGGCGCCAGCGCCGGCGTACCGCTGGCCACCGCAGCCTCGGCGCGTCAGGCGCTCACTGCCGCCACGGTGGCCGGCTACGGGCGCGAGGACTTCTCGGCAGTGGCCAAGGTGGTCTTTGCCTTGTCCGGGTTGGCGTGAAGGGTGAGGTGACAGCAACGCCCGGGCGAGCGCTTGCCCTGCCTGCTTTGGTTCTGGCGGCCGATCACCGGGCACGGGGGGTGATGACCATCGAGCCGTACGCCGAGTATCTCGATGCGCTCCGGTCGGCGCTCGCTCACTGTGACGGCATTCTGGCCACCGCCCAACCGCTGACCGATCTGTCCACCAGCGGCGCCATCGGGTCCGACCAGCAGACCTATCTGTCGCTCAATCGCACCGGTCTGGCCGGATCGGTGTTCGAGCTCGACGACCGCCTGGTGGCCAGCGTGAGCCGGGCCGCCGACGACGGATGGACCGGGGTCAAGCTGATGACCCGGATCGATCTCGACGACCGGGGCGGGGCGGCCGCGCTCGAGCTCCTGGGCCGGGTACTCGAAGAGGCCAAGGAAGTCGGACTTCGAGGCCCTCATCGAACCGGTCCTCTGGCGCGACGGGACGGATGTCGCGGGAGACCGGCGACATCGTGCTGGCCGCAGTCGTCGCCCACGACATCGGGGCACCACTTCTCAAGGTGCCGGTTCCCGACGCTCGGGCGGGCAAGGAGCGCATCGCCGCGGTGAGCAGAGTGGTGGCCGCGGTCGGGGTGCCCGGTTCTCTTCCTCGGCGGACCGCACCGGGATCGCAGCGGCGACCGCATCGTCGAAGAGGTCGACGATGTGATGGCCGGGGGCGGATCCGGGCTGGCCATGGGCAGGGCCATCTTTCAGGAACCGTCTCCCGCGGCGATGGCGAAACGAGTGGCAGAGGTCGTGCACGGCCGGTGATCCGGTGATCCTGACCATCGATCTGGGCACCAGCGTCACCAAGGTCGCCCTGTGGGACCACGAAGGGTTGATGGCCTTGTCAGAGACGGCGGTGGACACCGTTCACCCGGGACCGGGTCGATCGGAGCAGGACCCTTCTACGTGGTGGACATCGGTGGTGGCGTCGTGCGCGCAGGTACGCGGCGCAACCCGAGCCGGTTTCGGATCGGTCGAGGTGGTCGGGTGCACCGGGGCCCGTCAGACCTTGGTGCTGGTGGACGACGTCGGGGAGGCTCTCGGGCCGGCGATCCTGTGGTCGGACCGCCGTGCCGCAGCGGAGGCGGCCGAGTTGTCCGACGATCTGGGAACCGGAGACGGGCCCGCCCGCCGAGTGCGGGATCGTCGTCGACGGGTCATCGGTGGCCGCCAAGATCGCCTGGCTGGCCGTCACCAGGGCCGAGCGGTTGGACGCCAGCCGATGGATCCTGACGCCACGCGACCTGATCGTCTGGTGGCTGACCGGTGAGGTGGCCACCGATGTCACCATGGCGTCGCGTTCGGGTCTCTACGACGCCGACGGCCGGGTGGTGGGGGAGCTGGTGGGAAGCAGCGGGGGACCGGTTGCCACCGGTAGTCCCGGCGGACCAGGTGGTGGGTGGCCTGCAGGGCGGAGCGGCTGCCGCGCTCGGGTTGCCGTTGGGCACGCCGGTGGTCATCGGTGCAGCCGATCGACCTTCGGAGGTCGTGGGTACCGGGTCGACCGCATCCTCGCCCATGGTCAGCTGGGGCACCACCGCGAACGTTTCGGTACCGGTCGTCGACCGACCGGTACCGCCGCCGGCCGGCGTGGTGGTGTCCAGGGCGGCCGATGGCGGGTGGCTCCTCGAAGGCGGGCTGTCTGCGGCCGGGTCGTTGGTGGCGTGGCTCGCCCGGTGTACCGGCACCCAGCCCGCCGACCTGGCTCAGCTGGCGGAGCACTGTCCACCCGGTGCTCGCGGCGTGCTGGCGACACCGTGGCTGGACGGGGCACGGGCACCCTGGTGGAGGTCGGATGCCTCTGCGGCGATCGTCGGTCTGGGGTCGGAGCACGGAGCCGAGGAGCTGGCTCGGGCCGCATTCGAATCGGTGGGGTGGGAGGTGGCCCGGTGCCTCGATGCCATGGCGGCCGGACGACGGGTGCAGCCGGCGTTCGTCGACATCGTGTTGGGCGGGCGAGGCGCGGCCATACCGGTGTGGCTCGACGTGTTGACCGGCATCACCGGTCTGCCGGTGGTGCGACGCCGGTCGGGCCAGGCCGCCTCCGCCGGGGCCGCGTTGGTGGCGGCAGGAGCGGTCGGGATCGACTACGACCTCGCCCGCGTCGACCCGGTCATCGAACAGGTCGAGCCCGATCTCGCCACGGTCGGCATATACGACGGCCTGCGTGGTCAGGCGGACCGGGTGGCCATGGCGGCGCTGATCGACATGGGCTTCCCCTCTGCCGACGCCGAGCGAGGCTGCACCTCCGGGGCTCCCGGTGCGACTGACCCTGGCCTATGGCACCGACGGCTTGACGGTCGAGGTGCCCGATGACGCGGTGGTGGTCGAGCCCAAGGAGCCGGTCGCGCTCGCCGACGAGACGCGAAGCGGTGCGCCGCTCGCTGCGGTCGCCGCTCTCGGGCCCGCCGTTGGCTGATCTGGTGGGTCCGGGCGACCGGGTGGCGGTGGTCTTCCCGGACATCACCCGTCCGATGCCCAACACGACGGTCCTCCCTCCTTTGTTGGCCGAGCTCGAACGCTCGGGTGCGGGACCCGATCGGGTCGAGTTGCTGTGCGCCACCGGCACCCATCGCCCAGCCACCGCCGAGGAGATGGTCAGGCTGGTCGGTGAGGAGATCGTGGCCCGGTACACGATCCACGACCACCGGGCGGACGAGGGCGACCATGTGGTCGTCGGCGAGGTGGACGGCACACCGGTACTGCTCGATCGTCGTTATGTGGAAGCCGATGTCCGCATCGTGACCGGCTTCGTGGAGCCTCACTTCTTCGCCGGTTGGAGTGGAGGTCCGAAGGGAACGTGCCCGGGCTTGGCTGCCACCCCGACGGTTCTGGAGGCACACAGCCCGGTGCGCATGGCCGACGCCCGGTCGACGTGGATGGTCACCGACGGCAATCCGGTTCACGACTTCGTACGAGCCGCCACCGCACTGTGCCCGCCCGATCTGTCGGTGGACGTCACCATCGACAGCCACCGTCGATTGACCGGCGTCTTCACCGGCGTCCTGCCGGGCAGCCACGATGCCGCCTGTGCATTCGCAACCGACAGCGTGACCCAAACGGTGGAGGGCCGCTTCGATGTGGTTCTCACCACCAACGGCGGGTATCCGCTCGACCGCAATCTCTACCAGGCGGTCAAGGGAATGGCCGCCGCCGAACGGGTGGTCGCCGCTGGCGGTGTCATCGTGATGGCAGCCGCATGCGTCGACGGTGTGCCGGCCGACGGGGCCTTCGCCCGCATTCTCACCGGCGTCTCGAGTCCCGAGCAGATGCTGCGGCCCGCCGGACCGGGAGAGTTGGACGGGTGGCAGGCCCAGGTACTGGGTCGGGTGCTCGGGAGGGCCGAGGTGTGGTTCTACTCGGGGGGACTGTCGGACGAGTCGGTGCGTTCGGGGCTGATGACGCCGGTGCACGATCTGGAGGCGGCGGTGGCCAAGGCACTCGACCGAAGCCGTTCGTCCCGGCTGTGCGTCCTGCCCCAGGGCCCACTGACCGTGGCGACGCCGGCGGGCTGAGGGAACAGCCGTCGGCCGGGCCCACCTGTGTCCTGCATCCGGGTCGTCGCTAGTGTGTGGCTTCCATGACCGACCAGGTGGTATTCGACTTCGCTGTCCCAGAGGAACTGCTGAAGGAAGTCGTGGCCAAAAGCCGTGATCCCGAAAGCGGTCGCCGCCCTCGACGTCATGCCCGGGACCGGCGAGGGAAAGCCCCCGCCACTGGTGGGAATACTCCGCGAGAACGGCTTTGCTCCCCTGGTGCTCCTGACCATGGCGGCCATGGTGCCGGGCAGCTTCGGCAACGGCATCGATATCATCGGGACCAACCTCGAAACACTCGTTCCACATGCACGACGCCGCCCTGGGGGCGGTGGCCTTCGTGGCCCAGGTGGCCCAGCTGCTGTGGGCGGTGCCGCTGGCGCTGTGGGCCGACCGGGGCAGTCGCAAGGTGGTGGCCGGGGTCGCCCTCCTGGTCTTCTCGGTCTTCGCCCCGCTGATGGGCCTGGCGCCCAACGTGTGGGCCTTCACCTTCCTGTACCTCATCGCGTCGGTGGGGTCCGGGGTCAACAACACCGTCCACAACTCGTACCTCTCCGATGCCTATCCCACCGAGGGTCGAGGACGGGTCTTCAGTTGGCACAATCTTTCCGACCCTCTGTCCAAGACCGTCGGCATCCTCATCTTCGGCTACATCGTCACGGTGGGTCACGACTGGCGATGGGGCACGCTCATCGCCCTGGTCGGGATCCCCATCGGGTTCTCGCTGTTCACAATTCGGGAGCCGGACAAGGGGGCCAACGAGTCGAGCCACATCCTCAAGGCCTCGGGCATGGACATCCACACTCAGCAGAGTGAGGCCCCCCGGGTTCTGCTCGGTTCGGCCGTCACCCGCCTGTTGCGGATCCGCTCGATCTACTTCGAGCTGGTGGCGGTGGCGATTCTCGGGTTCGCCGGAACCGGCGCCCCGCTGTTCGGCAACCTTTACTTCGTCCGACATTGGGGCCTGGACACCGCACAACGCAGCGAGGTGTACTCGATCATCGGACTGGCGGCCTTCCTAGGGCTGCCGGTGGCCTATGTGTTGGGTGACCGGTACTTCCGGCGGGCACCCCAACGTCCTCTGGTCATCGCCGGGATCTGCATCACCGCCTACGGGGCCTTGTACGTGGCCTCGCTCTACATGCCCGAGCTGTGGATGGTGGTGCTGTTCCAGGTTTCTGGCCAACGCGTCGGTCTCACCGCTGGCCATCTGCATCTTCCTCACCCTGGCGGCAACCGCCCCACCCGAGATGCGAACCATCTGTTTCGCCATGTTCGGCGTCTACTCGCTGGTGTTCGGGGGCTTCGCCGGCGGCGTGCTGCTCGGCGCAATCAGCGATGCGGTCGGCTACGCAAACGGACCGACGGTCGCGCTGACCCTGATCGGACCGGTCTGCGCCATCGGTGGAATCATGCTGTTCGTCGGCTCCCGCTATGTGCGGCGGGACATCACCCTGGTCATCGAGGACGTGCTCGAGCGGCACGCCGAGGGCGTGCGCCGTGAAGCCGGCGGAGAAGTGCCGGCGCTTCAGATCCACAATCTCGACTTCTTCTACGGCACCAACCAGGTGCTCTTCGACGTCAACCTCGAGGTTGCACCAGGGAGAGATCTTTGCGTTGCTCGGCACCAACGGTGCCGGGAAGTCCACGCTCCTGCGGGCAGTGTCCGGATTGGACCATCCCCACCGGGGGTCATCCGGATCTACGGGACCAACTGCACCTATCTCGAACCGGAGCAGATCATCGACCAGGGCGTCGGATTGTTGGTGGGCGGAAAGATGACCTTCCCCGGTCTCACCGTGCGGGACAATCTCCGGATCGGGGCCCACTCGCTGCGAGGCCAGGGTTCGCGGAGCAGGTCGGCGTTGAGCGAGGCCGTCGATCGGTTTCCCGAGCTCTCCGAACGGCTCGACCAGCCCGCCGGGACGTTGTCCGGTGGCGAACAGCAGATGCTGGCGCTGGCCCGGGTGATGATGACCGCGCCGAAGCTCCTTCTCATCGACGAACTGGCTCTCGGGCTCGCCCCTATGGCGGTCGACCGGTTGATGGCCATCGTTCGCGAGGTGAACGCAGAGGGAACGACGGTCATTCTGGTGGAACAGAGCATGAACCGGGCGATGAGTCTGGCGGAACGAGCCGTCTTTCTCGAGCGCGGCGAGATCCGCTTCGATGGTCTCACCGCCGATCTGCTCGAGCGCACGGACCTGCTGCGACCAGTATTTCTGGGAGCGGCGGCGACCGGGCTCGAGTAGCGGGGTCGCCGTGTCGATCCCGAGCTTCGTTCTGGTGCAAGGCGTCATCACCGGTCTCAGTTACGGCTTGTTGGCCATGGGCCTGGTGCTCATCTACAAGACCAACAGGGTGCTCAACTTCGCCCAGGGACAACTCGGGGTGGTGGCGGCCGTCTTCATGGTCAAGTGCTTCTACGACTTCGGGTTCAACTACTGGTTCTGCGCTGATACTGGCGCTGGGCGCTGGCCGCAGCGGTCGGCGCGCTGAGCGAACTGCTGCTCCGGCGACTCTTCAACCGGCCCCGGGTCCTGGTGATGGTGGCGACCATCGGCTTGAGCCAGGTGCTCTTCGTGTTCACCGCGCTGCCGTTCATTCGCCCCGCACAACCTGTTCAAGCCGTTCCCCGTCCCGTTTGACGTGTCCTTCCACATCGGCACCTATCTGTTCACCGCCGGCGCGGTGATGACGCTGGTGGCGGCGCCGATCGTCGCCGTCGGCTTGGCCGTGTTCGTCAAGTGGTCACCGTGGGGACTGGCCATGCGGGCCATGTCCGAAAACGCCGACTCGGCCCGGCTGTCGGGGGTGTGGGTCCGTCGAACCTCGACGGTGGCATGGACGGTCGCCGGCGTGTTGTCGGCTTTCACCGCGATTCTGGCCGCGCCGGGTCAGACCTCCTCGCTGACCGAGGTGCTGAGCCCCGAGCTGCTGCTGTTGGCCCTGACCGCCGCCATGGTGGGGGCGATGGTGAGCCTGACCGTGGCCTTTGTGGCCGCCATCGGCGTCGGCGTCATCCAGGAGATCCTGGTGTGGAATCTGACCAGTACCGCCCAGGTCGACCTGGTCCTGTTCGCCATGGTCATGGCGGTCCTGCTGGTCCGGATCGCCGCACTGCAGACCGGATCGCGGCGTGGATGAGCGCTCAACCTGGCTCGAGAATTCGCGTGGGCAGCTGCGGAGTGACACGCCGCTCCGTCGCAAGGTGGGCGGCGTCGGTGTGGTGGCGACCGTGATCGCGGTCGCCCTGTTGCCGTTGGTGATAAGTACCGGCAACTCGTTCCTGCTCTCGCAGATCTGCATCTACGCGGTGATCGCGCTGTCCCTGACCGTGCTCACCGGTTGGGCGGGTCAGGTTTCGCTCGGGCAGTTCGGGTTGGTGGCTTGCGGGGCCCTCATGGCCGCACACCTCGGTTCGAGTGTTCCGCTGGTCCTGTTGATGGCATTCGCCGGAGCGGTGACCGCGGTGATCGCCGTGCTGGTCGGCCTCCCCGCCCTCCGAGTCAGGGGTCTCTACCTGGCGGTGAGCACGCTGGCCTTCAGTCTGTGGTTCATGGGGGCGGTACTGGCCACTCCGTGCTGGAACCTGCCCGTGTTCAACAAACGCATCTGTACGGGACTGCCCAATCCCCAGTCCACCCTCATCGCCAGGCCGAATCTGTTCGGAATCGGACTGGGTCCGAGCGGGCATTCGCCTGGTTCTCGCTCGGCGTCCTGGTCCTCTCGGTGATGATGGTCAGGCTGTGGCGGGACCGGGGGGTGGCCCGTCGACTGATGGCCGTTCGGGACAATGAGACCGGCGCGGGGGCCATGGGCATTCCCCTGGCCCGCAGCAAGCTCCTGGCCTTCGCCCTGTCCGGCTTCATGGCCGGCTACGCCGGCGTCTGTCTGGCGTTCGCCACCGAGCGCTTCTCGACGACCACCTTCGATCCCACCCTCTCCATCCTGGTGGTGTCCATGGTGGTCATCGGAGGACTGGGCACCATCGACGGAGCCGTGCTCGGGGCCGTCTACCTGGTCGGCCTCCCCGCCATCTTCGGGACGGACCCGACGATCGAGTTCCTCACCAGCGGGCTCGGCCTCTTGGCGTTCATCCTCTATCTTCCCGGCGGTCTGGCCCAGCTCCTCCACCGCTTCGGCGATCTGGTCACCGTGGGCATCGAACGGCTCGCCGAGCGAAGTGACGATCGGTCGACGCCCGATCAACCAGGACCGGCACTCGGGTCGGTGGCCACCGAGGTGGCGGGGTGAACGTGCTCGGATCCAGAGCGGAGGGGCAGGGTCCGGCGCGGCTCGACGTAGAGCACGTAGAGGTTTCGTTCGGCGGCGTTCATGCCATCGCCGATGCGGAGCTGTTAGCCGAACCCGGCGCCATCGTCGGACTGATCGGTGCCAACGGCTCGGGCAAGACCACCATGCTCGACGTCATCTCGGGACTGGTCTCGCCCCAGCAGGGTTCGGTGCGCCTCGACGGCGAGAGCCTGGTCGAGTACCTCCCCGAGGAACGGGCCGCTCTCGGCGTCGTGCGGTCGTTTCAGGATTGCCGGCTGTTTCCAGAGCTGCGGGTGGAGGAAGTTCTGCTGCTGACCCAGGACGCGCGCCGACCGGTCGGCGTGGTGTCCTCGACCCTCCAGATGCCTTGGGCCAGGCGATCCGAGCGTTCCAAACGCGAGGCGGCCGACCAGGTGATCAGCTCGTTCGGGATCGAGCGCTTCCGTGCCCATCAGATCGGCCAGCTGTCCACCGGCACCCGACGGGTGGTGGATCTGGCCTCCATCGTGTTGGCCCGGCCGCGACTGCTGCTCCTCGACGAACCCACCGCCGGCATCGCCCAGCGCGAAGCCGAGGCATTCGTACCGCTGCTCAGACGTCTCCACCAGTTGGCCGACACCACCATCATCCTGGTCGAACACGACGTCCCTCTCGTGTTCGCGTTGTGCACCAAGGTGGTGATGATGGAGACCGGGAAGATCGTGTCCTCGGGCACCCCCGACGAGGTCCAACGCGACCCACGGGCCCTGGCTGCCTACCTGGGTGCCAGTGAGGAGGCGTTGGCCGTCTCCGGCGCCCTTCCGTCGAAACGGGGAACGGCTGACCCGGTCACTTCCGGTGACCAGTAGCGGTAGCCGTGGCGGTGGCGGCTGCGCTGCTCAGCGCCGGGGCATGGCCGGACCGTAGGGCGTATCACCCTCCAGGGTCACCCGATGGGCGACCCGAGTCTCGGTGCCGTAGTCATCGAGCGCGTAGTGGAGGGTGGCCCGGTTGTCCCAGAAGGCCACCGACCCCGGGCGCCACCGAAATCGGCAGGTCAACTCCGGTTGCTGACAGTGCCGGTAGAGCATCTCCAGGATCGCGTTGCTCTCGTTCTTGGACAGACCCAGGATCGTCTGGGTGAACTGGGGGTTGACGAACAGGCCGTTGCGTCCGTTTTCGGGATGAGTACGCACCACCGGATGGAGAGCGGGCAGAAGCTTCTCGCGAAACACCCCCTGCCACTCATAGCCACCTCGGGCGTCCACGTCAGCGGCGAACCAGGGATCGAAGTGCACGGCGATCAGGGTGTCGCACATCGCACGGATCGGTTCGGCCAGGCGGTCGTAGGCATCCTGCAGGCTGGCCCACGTGGTATCCCCTCCCACCTCGGGGGCAGCGACCATGTAGAGAATCGAACCGAATGCCGGGGACTCGAGGAAGGTGACGTCGGTGTGCCACCAGTTGGCCCGATCCTCGCTGCCGTCGATGGCCAGCACCTCGGGGTTCTTCTCGATCGCCGGGATCACCGGGTGGCCTTCGGTGACCGTGCCGAACTGCCGGGCGAAGTCGGCCTGCTGGGCCGGTGTGAGGTTCTGGTCGCGGAAGAAGATCACGTGATGGGTGTTCAGCGTGGCCCGGACCTCGGCGACCACCCGTTCGCTCAGCGGACGTGACAGATCGAGACCATGGATCTCCGCCCCGATGATCGGGGAGAGTGGACGGATGTCCAGGTCGGTGGCGACGGTCATCGGGTCCTCGGCATGATCCCAGTGTGCCCCAACTCCGGGTCCACCTCAACCGATGCGGCCTGGCGAGCCCGGACGAGCCCAGGCGACCCGCCCGTGTGACAACGTGGGAACCGGTCCAATCGGACGCCGGAGCATTGATGAGGAGTGAGGATGACCGACGCAGCCCCCCGACCGCGTAATCTCTCGCCGTGGTACCAGGTGGTCAGTCGCCTGATGGCGACCGACGAGGTAGACGGGCTGCCGAGCGACGATCTGTCATCGTTCGAATCGTGGCGTGACCGCTTCGAGGCGCGGCTGCGGCGCGAACTCGAGCCGTGGCCCCTCAAGGTCCCACTGGAGCTGGAGGTCACCGGCGAGGAGGACGGCGAGGGCTACCGGCGCCAACGAATCGTGTTCGATACCGAGGACACCATGTCGGTCCCCGCCTACCTGCTGATTCCGGACCAACGGGTGTCGGAAGGATCGGCGGTGCTCGCCGTTCACGGCCACGGTCCCGGCAAGTCCAGGGTGTGCGGCGTGGAACCAGGTGACCGGCCCGGCGAGGATTATGCCGCCGAGTTGGCGCGACGAGGCCATCTGGTATTGGCGCCCGATCTGCGGTGCTTCGGAGAGCGTGCGGATTGGAACCCGCCCGATCACTACGGATGCGACACCAACCTGGTCCACCAGGTGATGGGAGGCTGGTCTCCACTGACTCAGAACCTCTGGGACCTGGCCCGTGCCCTGGACGTGCTCGAAGCACATCCGCTGGTCGATCCGGCACGCATCGGCATGGTCGGGTTCTCCTACGGCGCCACCACCACCCTGTTCCTCGCCGCCTGCGACGCCCGGGTGTCGGTGGCGGTGGTGAGTGGCTACTTCTCCTCGTGGGCGGAGGCGCACAAGGTCCCCTGGAACATGTGCGGCTCCCAGGTGCTCCCGGCCATGCTCGGCCGGATGGAGCACGTGGACATGGGCGCACTGGTCGCGCCCCGTCCCCTGCTCATCCAGTCGGGGAACGAGGACCTGTTGTTCCCGGTGGCGACGGCGGAGAACGGCGTGGCCCGCCTTCGTCAGGTGTATGACCGGTTCGGGGCGGGTGATCGGCTGGTCCATGACATCTTTGCCGGCGAACACCAGTGGAACGGGCCGGGCGCCTACCCGTTTCTCGACCAGCGACTCGGCGAGGAGTCAGCGGCTGGCTGAAACGCCGGGCGAGAGCAGCCCCGCCGAATCGGTGTCGAGGAAGACGGAGGCCTGCGGCGTCCTCTGGAGGATCGACGCCGGGCAAGAGACGGTGACCGGGCCCTCCAGCGAAGCCGCGCACCGGCTGCGCCTTGCGGGCTTCGGGGACGATGGCCAGCACCCGTGTGGCACGGAGCAGTGCGGGGATGGTGACGGTGATCGCCTGGGTGGGAACATCGTCATCGGTGGCGAAGTGTCCCTCGTGAACCTGCTGGGCCCGGCACGCCGAGTCCAGGGTCACCACCTTCACATCCTGCGCGTCGTCGAAATCGGCCACCGGCGGGTCGTTGAAGGCCAAGTGCCCGTTCTCGCCGATACCCAGGCAGCAGAGGTCGAGGGGGTAGTTGCGCAGGAGCGCCGCGTACCGCTCGCACTCTGCCGGCGCCGGCGCCCGCCCGTCGAGGTAGTGGGCCGCCTTGGGCTTGGTGGGCTCCACGATCCGCTCGCGGATCCAGCGCTGGAAGCTGGCCGGATGGTCGGGACCGATCCCGAGATACTCGTCCATGTGGAAGACGATGACGTCGCCCCACGGCACGTCGGGAGTCGCAGCCACCAGCTGGTGAACGAAGGCGATCTGGGAGTTCCCGGTGGCGAACATGGCGTGGGCGACGCCCTTTTCGGCCACCGCGGCGCGCAGGATCCCCGCCGCCCGGTCGGCGGCGGCGCGGGCCATGGCGGTGGTGGTGCTCGAAAACGGACACCTCCGGGCCATCTCGGCCTCCGGTTGCAGGCGGGGTCATGAGGGCACTGTAGGTGACGCTCGGCGGCCGGTCTCGACTTGCGCGCTACGGTGCCCAGCGGGCACGGTAGCCCGCACCAGCGGGACTCCGATCCCGGACCCGCGGGCGGGAGCCTGGCGCTCGGTTGCGAATGGAGAGGACGGGAGAGGAGCCCTCGGTGGCAGAAGACATGTTGAGCACGATCATCGGCAAGCCGACCGGTACCACGGTCGTCACCGTGGAGCGCGGGCAGTTGGCGCTGTTTGCCGACGCGGTAAAGGAGAAGAGTCCGGCCTACCGCGACGTCAGGGCCGCCACCGAGGCAGGGCCTCTCCGGAATCCCCGCGCCGCCCACCTACCCCTTTTCCATGGGGAACTTCGGGGTGTTCCCCGAATTGCAGCCCGAGGATGCACCGACCGGCAATCCCATGGCCGAGGTACTCGGGCCCCTGATGGCCAAAGGCGGCATCATCCTCCACGGCGAACAGGAGTTCACGTACCACCGTCCGGTGATGGCCGGTGACGTACTGGTGGGGGAGGGCAGGGTGGCCGACGCCTATCGGAAGGAGTCGAAGGGGAAGACCATGACGTTCGTGGTGGTGGACACGGTGTGGAGTGACCGGGCGACCGGCGAACCGGTGTGCACGTCGCGCATGAACATCATCCATCGCATCTGATGGCCGACCAACCCGCGCCGGCGATCGCACCCGTGCTCTGTCGGCAGCAGGACGGGGTCGTATGGATCACGCTCAATCGCCCCGAGGCCGGACAACGCCATCACCGCCGCCATGCGCGATCAGATCATCGTCTGGCTCGAGGAAGCGTCGGCCGATCTCGCCGTACGGGCGGTGGTGCTGACCGGGGAGGGAACCAAGGGATTCTGCACGGGAGCCGATCTCCGTTCCCAGGAGCCCGGTCCGAGCCGGCCGGAGGGCGCCCCCGACCTCGCGGTCGGTGACGCCGCCCGTCTCATCCGGAACGGTTGGCAGAGGCTGATCAGTGCGGTGCTCGATTGCGAGAAGCCGGTGATCGCCGCGGTCAATGCCACCGCAGCCGGTGGTGGGATGCACCTGGCGTTGGCCTGCGACCTGGTGGTGGCGGCCGAAGAGGCCAAATTCATTTCGGTGTTCGTCCGGCGGGGTATCGCACCTGATGCCGGCGGTGCCTACCTCCTGCCCCGGTTGATCGGTCCCCAAAAGGCCAAGGAGCTGTTCTTCTTCGGCGACGATGTCCCGGCCGCCGAGGCGGAACGGATGGGCTTGGTCAATCGGGTGGTTCCCCGGGCCGGACTGCTCGATGAGGCGACAGCCTGGGCGGCCAGGCTGGCGTCCGGCCCGACCAAGGCCATCGGCGCGGCCAAGTACCTCACCAACCGCGCCCTCGAGTCCGACCGGTCCACTGCTCTGTGGGACGAGTCGGTCGCGCAGGAACTGGTAGTCGGGACCGAGGACTCCCGCGAGGGCCTGCGTGCCTTCGCCGACCGGCGATCGCCGGTGTTCAGAGGCTGGTAGCCACCGTCCCGCCTGCGGGACCGGTTCCGATCGCAGATCAGACGAGATGCTAGAAACTGTGCCGTGACCTCGACCTGGTTGACCACCGCCGAATGGCTCGCCGTACTCCGGATCGGACTCGGGCTCTGGTGGATCGAGAGCTTCCGCCACAAGGACTTGGGTGCCTGGCTCAAGCGGGGGGCGGGCATCTCGTGGGGTGGCTCGGTGGCCGAAAAGCACAAGTGGACCTTCGTGAAGACCGGGTTCGACAAGGTGGTCCGCCCCCATCCGGTGCCGATGGCCTACATCGTGGTCTTCTCAGAGTTGGCCATCGGGTTGGGACTGGCGCTCGGCTTCCTCACCCCGATTGCCGCCGTGGCCAGCATCGTCTTGAACCTGATCTATTTCGTACTGATGATCAGTGACTGGGCCGAACAGGGTCAAAACCTGATGATGGTGCTGGCCGCGGTCGTGGTGCTCGGCACCCATGCGTGGGACGTGTGGTCGATCGACCACCTGCTTCACCTCTTTGGAGCCTGAGCATGCCCATCGGGATCCGCGACGAGCATGAGCACCTGCGGGACTCGCTCCGCCGATGGACCCAAACCCGGTGCCCATCGGCGGTGACCCGGGCCGCACTCGACGCCGATGCCGATGGGCTCCCGCCGTTTTGGAGCGACCTGGGCGCGCAGGGGAGTCTCGGGATCGCTCTGCCCGAGCAGCTCGGTGGCCAGGGGGCGGGGATGGTGGAGCTGGCCATCGTGGCCGAAGAGCTGGGTCGGGCGGCGGCGCCGGGACCCTGGGCTTCGACCGCGGTCGTCGGGGCCATCGCCGCCGAATGTGGGAGCCCCACCCAACTCAAGGAGCTGGTGCCCGGGCTGGCCGACGGATCCAGCCCGGCCTCGGTGGTGGTGCCGGTCGGGGGACCCGACGGGTCGGCGGTGGCCAGGCCGGGCCTGGTCGGGACGGAAGGGCACAACGGAGGGCTGACGGTACGGGGGACGATCGGCCCGGTCCTCAGCGGGTCGGTGGCGACCACGTTGCTTGCCCCGGTGGAGGTGGAGGGCCGTGTCCGGTGGGTCCTTCTCGAACCGCGACCCGACCGTCGAGGTCGCTCCACTCCCCAGCTTTGATCCGAGCCGGCGCTCGGCGGCCTGGACACTCGAGCGGCACGGTGGTGCCCGAGGAGCGGATTTTGGAGGGGACCACCTCCGAGCAGGTCCGTCAGTGCGCACTGTTGGTCGCCTCGGCGGAGGCGGTGGGTGGGGCCCGATGGTGCCTCGACTGTGCCGCCGAGCACGCCCGAACCCGAACCCAGTTCGGCCGGCCGATCGGTCAGTTCCAAGGGGTCAAGCACCGGCTGGCCGACATGCTGGCCTCGGTGGAACAGGCGGTGGCCGCGGTGTGGGATGCCGCCCTGGTGATCGACGTGGAGCGCCAGGCCGGTCGGGGATTTTGCGGTGACCAGAGCAACCTGGCCGTCCCGGTGGCCGCCACCCTGGCGTTGGACGGGTACGTCGAGGCGGCCAAGGGTGCCATCCAGGTGCTCGGGGGGATGGGGTTCACCTGGGAGCACGACGCCCACATCCACCTCCGTCGGGCAACCACCCTCCGCCAACTGTCGGGGGGTACGGCACCGCTCAGGGCGAGGGTGGCCGAGGTGGCCCTGGTCGGTGGGCGGCGCAGTCTCACCGTCGACTTGCCCGCCGAGGCAGAGGCGCATCGCGCGGCACTGGCGCCGGTGGTGGCCGACATCGCCGCCATCGACGACCCGGTGGAGCAGCGCCGTGCCCTCGCCGATCAGGGGCTTCTCGTCGCCCATTGGCCTGCCCCGTGGGGTCGGGACGCCGACGCCGTCGAGCAGCTGGTGATCGACCAGCTTTGCTCGGAGACCGGGCTCCAACGTCCCAACCTGGCGGTGGCGGCGTGGGCCCTGCCGACCATCATCGCCCACGGGACGCCGGAGCAGTGCGAGCGGTGGGTGACTCCGACCCTGCGGGGTGACGTCGTCTGGTGCCAATTGTTCAGCGAGCCGGGGGCGGGCTCCGACCTGGCCGCGCTCGCCACTCGCGCCACCCGGGTCGATGGTGGGTGGTCACTCACCGGGCAGAAGGTGTGGACCTCGGTGGCGCAACGAGCCGACATGGGAATCTGTCTCGCCCGTACCAACCCCGAGGTTCCCAAGCACCGGGGGATCACCTACTTCCTGGTGGACATGAGATCCCCAGGACTGGAGGTGCGGCCTCTGCGCGAGATCACCGGCGCCGCGTTGTTCAACGAGGTCTTCCTCGACGATTGCATGGTGCCAGACGACTGCGTGGTCGGCGAGGTGGACGGAGGATGGAGGCTGGCCCGCACCACGCTGGCCAACGAACGGGTCTCGTTGTCGTCGGATTCGGCCTTCGGGGGAGCCCTCGAAGGGGTGCTCGGCCGGCTGGCCGCACATCCGGAGCTCAACGACCCGGTGACGCGGGACAGACTGGGACTTCTGCTGGCCGAGGCCCAGTCGTTGGCCCAGCTGGGCGTGAGGGCCACCCTGCGATCGCTGGGCGGTCTGGAACCCGGGCCCGAATCGAGCCTGGGCAAGCTGCTGGGAGCCGAATTCGAGCAGCGGGTCCACGAATTCGGTCTCGACACCTGCGGGCCCGACGGGGCGCTGACCGCCGGGGAGGCCGCCCTGTCCGCGCACGGCATGCTCCAGAGCAGGTGTCTGACCATCGCCGGTGGTACCAGTGAGGTACAGCGCAACGTGATCGGCGAGCGGCTGCTGGGGCTGCCCCGGGATCCCGAGCCGGGTCGGTGACCGGCTCCCGGCGACGGAGGTGCGACCGCCCAGCGGTAAAGATGGAGTGGAAAGTTGGGGTGCAAGGATGGAGTGCAAAGATGGAGTGCAAAGATGGAGTGCTCCTGAAATGAGCGTGTACGAGGTGAGCGACGGAGGTCGGATCGATGGTTGATGGGGTGTTGTACTTCGAGGACGTGACCGTGGGGGACAGCGCCCCGGTGCGCTCCCATGTGCTCAACCGGACCGACCTGGTGGCCTACGCCGGGGCATCCGGCGATTTCAATCCGATGCACCACGACGAAGTGAAGGCGCAGGCGGCTGGTCAGCCCAGCGTGTTCGGGCACGGGATGTTCTCGATGGGTTTCCTCGGATCGGCGATCACCGACTACGTCGGTGTCGGCAACGTGCGTCGCTTCCAGGTTCGATTCGCCAAGCAGACCTGGCCCGACGAGGACCTCAAAACCAGCATCGTGGTCACCGGCAAGCACACCGACGACGGCGACCACCTGGTCGATCTCGACGTCCGTCTGGCCAATGCCGACGGCGAGGAGAAGGTGGTCGGCGAGGCCACCGCGGTGGTGCCCAGCCGATCCTGAGGGCCACGCCCCCCCACACGCCACCGGTTCCACCGTCCGCCAAACGGCGGGGCCTCCTGCGTACCATGGCCCCGGGCGGACAGAACCGATGCCATACCCGCGGGGATGGCTGAACACAGGGGGATTGCCATGGAGCAGCGAGGTGAAGGATGGGTCATGTTTGCCGCGATCATCCTGTTCCTGGGGGGCATCATGAAGGTATTCGACGCCATCTGGGCGTTTTCCTATCACGGCGTCGTGTCGGCCAACCTGCAGGGCGCGGTCTTCGGGCACAACCTGAAGACCTACGGATGGATCGACCTGGCCGTCGCCGTCATCCTCATCCTCTGCGCCGCCGCGGTGATGGGTGGCTCGGAGATAGGACGGTGGGTGGGCATCGTGGCAGCCGTGCTTGTCGCCATCGATGCCATCTGGTGGATGCCCTTCTATCCGATCTGGGCCTTCACCTACATCTTCATCGGGGTCCTGGTCATCTACGGACTGGCCGTGTACGGAGGGAGCTCGACCCCTTCAGCGGCGGACTGAACCGGTAGTCCTCACCTTGTTGGGGGCCTAGAAGAAGCTGAACTTGGGGATGCCCGAGGAGGCCTCCTTGAACAACTCGCCCTTGGCCTCGGCCAGCTCCTTGGGCGTCCACATCGAGTCGCGGTGCAGTTCGCCCACCGGGTGGAAGCCACCCATGGCCCACACGTTGCCACCGAAGACCACGAAGTTCTGACCGGTCACGTCGGCCGCCTCGTCCGAGGCCAGGAACGCCACCAGTTGAGCGACGTTGCGAGGGTCCCATTCATCGAAACCCTCTCCGGACTTGGTCATCTCGCCGAACAGGTTTTCGGTCATCCGGGTGCGTGCCCGGGGAGAGATCGAGTTGACGGTGATTCCGTAGCGCTCGAGTTCTCGCGCCAACACCCAGGTGAGCGAGGCGATACCGGCCTTGGCCGAGGAATAGTTGGCCTGGCCGGCGTTTCCGTACAGACCGGCCTCCGACGAGGTGTTGATGATGTGACCGCTCACCGTGTCCCCGGCCTTTGCCCGGCCTCGCCAGTAAACCGCGGCGTGGTGGGCGGGAGCGAAGTGTCCCTTCAGATGGACCCTGATCACGTCGTCCCAGTCGGACTCGTCCATGTTGAAGCTCATCTTGTCGCGGAGGATTCCGGCGTTGTTGACCAGGATGTCGAGCTGGCCGAATGTGTCCACGGCCTGGTCGACGAGATCCTTGGCTCCCTGCCACGAGCTGACATCGGAAGCGTTGACCGCCCCGTCGCTCCCGCTCTTCTTGATCAGCTCCACCACTTCTTCGGCGGGGTGCTTGTCGCCTCCCTCGCCCTGCACGGAAGCGCCCACGTCGTTGACGATCACCTTGGCACCTTCGGAGGCCAGCAGCAGGGCCTCCTCGCGACCGATACCGCGTCCTGCGCCGGTGACGATCGCCACCTTGCCGTCGAGCATTCCCATGATGTCCTCCTGTTTTCGATCCTGCAGCTGATTCCAGAGTCTGTGGCCGTGCCGCAACGCCCTGGGCGGGTGCGGTGGAACCGGGGAAGCATGGCCGAAACCGGACCTCCCCGGCAAGACAGCGTCGGCAGCAGCCTGATTTGGGAGGGTGCGATGGTAGCTTCGCATCGTCCGGACGATGGAGAGATGATGGAGAATGGAGACGGTGTGAGCGGGCAGAGCCAGTCGGCGGACAACCGCAGCCGAGCGGTGGGCAGCGCGGTGGCCAAGGTGTCTCCGCAGCTCCAGAGGATCGATCGCAAGGTTCGCCGTGAGGCCACCCGACTTGCCGGGCTCTCCTTTTCCGACCTTCCTCCGCGTCAGGCGGTGCGAATGGCCTACAACGTCTTGCTCCGCCGTGAACCTGACGAGCCTGCCTGGAGCGAGCAGGCCGGGGCCATTGCTGCGGGGCTGCTGTCCCATGCGGACGTAGTCGACCGAGTCCGCTGCTCGAACGAGTACCGCACCGCGGTGCCGGTGGGTCCGGCAAACCTGCACAGCTCGCTCCACGCCAGCCGGTGCGAGTTCATCGGAGGATTGCCGCCGGCCCGTCGCATCGTCGATCTGGGCGGTGGCCACACCACCGATGCCCGGGGCGCATTGGTCGTGCTCGGGTATCCCTACGACTTCGACGAGCTGGTGGTGGTCGATCTCCCGCCCGATGATCGTCACCCGCTCTACCACTCGGATCGATTCGGTGCCGGTGACCACCGATCGGGGGAAGGTCCGTTACGAGTACCGTTCGATGGCTGACCTTTCCTTCGCCAAGGATGAGTCAGTCGACTTGGTCTACAGCGGCCAGTCCATCGAGCACGTGACCGAAGCGGACGGTGCGATCGTGTTGCACGAGGCATTCCGCATTCTCAGACCGGGCGGCTACATGGCCATCGACACCCCCAACGCCAGGGTGTGCCGGCTCCAACAGGCTGCGTTCATCGATCCCGACCACAAGGTCGAGTACACCCTGGACCAGCTGCGTTCCAAGGTGACCGAGGCCGGCTTCACCGTGCTCACCGAGCGCGGATTGAATTGGGGTGGCCCCTCGGTCTCCCGCAACGAGTTCGATCCCTCCGCCCTCGCCGGCAACTACGGGGTTTACTACCAGGCAGACGAGTGCTACCTGCTGGCCCTGGTCATCCAGAAGCCGGCGTGATCGCATCGGTCGGTCAACGGGCCACGACACACAAGCCTGCGGGCGAGCGTGCGGGCGAGAGGATTCGAACCTCCATCCCCCTGAGGGGACCGGGACCTAAACCCGGCGCGTCTGCCAGTTCCGCCACGCCCGCGACGCGCACAGACTACCGACCGCCGGGCTCTGCATCCGGGTCAGCCACCCTGGTCCGGCACCGACGACCCGGGTGTCAACGGGGGGACTTGAGGCCCTGGCTATAGTCACCCTGTGCCGCCAGCGCAGTCATCCACGCCACCGGTGGCTCCCGTCGAGCCTGCACCGACAGGCGATGCCGACGATTTGGAGGGGTCCGACCGGGCGCAGTACATGGCCGAGGTGATGGCCGAAATCGATGCCGAGGTAAGGCGTCGGCGCGCATCGGGTGATCTGCCCGCCGGTCTCGAACGGGAGCTCGACGAGCTGTTCTTGGAATTCGCGCCGGTGGGACTGCAAGGCCGCGCCCGGCTCCGCGAAACGCTGACCCTGGTGGACGGGTCCGCCTATGTGGACATCGCTGTCCCGGTCGAATCGGAGAAGGCGGTGGGGAGTACCGTCAAACGCCTGATCCGCAAGACGATGGACTGGTACATCGGTTTCATCGTCCATCAGATCGTCAAGTTCGCGTGGGCGGTCTCGAGGATGTTCCACGTGGTCGTGGACCACATCGAGGACCTGGAGACCGCGGTCGAGTCCCAGCGAACCCCGGAGCTCCCGGACACCGCCGTACCGGCCTCCGACCCGGGCTCGAGTTGGTGGTCCGACCGGGCGGTTGTGGCGATGGCCGGCGTCACCGGCAGGGTGTTGCACGCCGAGTGCGGGAACGGGACGCTGCTGGATCTGTTGATCGCCGCCGGGGTCGACGCCTACGGGGTGGATCCGACCGAGTCGGTCATCGAGCCGGCCGTCGAACGCGGGCTCGACGTGCGGGCCGAGTCGATCGTCGATCACCTCGAGGTCGTCGCCGAGGAAGCCCTGTCCGGTCTGGTGCTCAGCGGATCGGTCCAGTGGCTCCATCCCAATCAGAGGGACCGGCTGGTGACCATGGCCACCTCCCGGCTCGCCCTCGGGGGAGTGCTGGTGGTCCATTCGGCCACGCCGGAGTCGTGGATGGCCGGAACCTCACATCTGGTCAGCGACCTCGCTCCCGGGCGTCCGCTCCACGCCGAAACCTGGACCCATCTGCTGGCCCAGCACGGATTCGGGCCGGCCGAGATCGTATTCGGCGGCCCCGAGCGCCGTCTCGATCACGTCGCCTCCTCCAACTCCGATGCCGTGGCCATCAACGCGGCCATCGACACGGTCAACCAGATGCTGCTCGGACCAGCCGAGTACCTGCTGGTGGCCGTTCGGGAGCGGTGACCGCCGTCCACCAGTTCGTTCCCGCGCTCTTGCCCAGGGACGCCACCGGAAGCCACACGCTGGCACTGCGGGACACCCTGCGTCGCGCCGGTTGGGACTCGGACATCTACGTCGAGGCCGCGCACGATGAGCTCAGCGGTGAGGCGACCTATTTCGAGCGATATCCGGAGCGGGCCCAGCCCGGTGACATCCTGCTGTACCAGTTGAGCACCGCGTCGCCGGTTGCCGAATTCCTGATGGGTCGGCCGGAGACACTGGTCCTCGATTACCACAGCATCACTCCCTCGACCTTCTACGAGGGTTGGGAGGATCACACCGGCGAGAAGGTGGCCCTGGCCCTCCTACAAGCGGCCGAGCTGGCGCCGCTGGCCACCCTGGGAATTGCCGACTCCTCCTTCAACGCGGCCGAGCTCCGGCAGCTGGGCTGTGCCAACACCGCGGTGGTGCCCATCCTGGTGGAGGGCGACGGTCGCCGATCCGGAATCGACCGAAGTGAGATGGCCCGTCTGACCGGGGAACACGGGAACTCGACCGTGCTCCTGTTCGTCGGGCGGTTCTCCCCCAACAAGTCGCAGCATCACCTGGTCGAAGCGCTCTGGCTCTACCGGCGCTGGTTCGACCCTGACGCCCGGCTCCACCTGGTCGGCCCCGCGGTGACCACGGCCTACGTCGAGGCGGTATTCGGATTGGCCGATGCGTTGGGTTTGTCCGGCGCGGTACTCCACGGCGAGGATCTCTCGGACGCACAGCTCGCCGCCTGGTATGCGGACGCCGATGTGTTCGTGTGCCTTTCCGAGCATGAGGGCTTCTGCATCCCGTTGCTCGAGTCAATGCAGGCGGGACTGCCCATCGTGGCCTTTGCCGCCGGTGCGGTGCCCGAGACGCTGGGCGATGGGGGTCTGTTGCTCGACACCAAACGACCGAGTGTGGTGGCATCGGCAGTCGACAGGGTGCGTCGGGACGCCCTGTTGGCAGACCGGCTGATCACCGCCGGGCACCGGCGCCTCGAAGCGTTCTCTTCGTCGCGCACCGAGGATCGGTTCGTCGAGGTCCTCGCACCGCTCGCCGGTTGCCGGACGGTCGGGGCATGAAGCTCGCCTTCGTGACACCCCGCTACGGGATCGAGGTCATCGGAGGAGCCGAGACCGCGGCGCGGATGGTGGCGGAGCGTCTGTGCGTCCGACCGGGGTGGGAGGTCGAGGTGATGACCAGCTGCGCGCTGGACCACCTCACCTGGGAGAACAACGAGCCACCGGGCACGTCGGTCATCAACGGGGTGCAGGTGCACCGCTTCCCGACGGCCAGCCGACGACTCCTCGACTACTTCAAGCTGGATGGCAGGCTCAGGGTTTCTCCGACGGCGGCGACGTTGGAGGAGTCACGAAGCTGGGTGGCACTCAACGGTCCGATGTGCCCGGACCTGGTCGACGCGGTCGCCGACACCGACGCCGACGTCGTGGCCTGTTATCCGTACCTGTTCGCCACCACGGTGGACGCCATCGCGGTTACCAAGGTCCCCACCGTGCTCCACCCGGCCGCCCACGACGAGCCGGCACTCTACCTCGCCGCGTTCCGCCAGAGCTTTCGAAACGTCGACGGACTGGTGTACCACACCCAGGCAGAACGCGACCTGATGGAGCAGGTGTTCACCGTCGGAGCACGACCACAGATCGTCCTCGGGCTCGGAGTCGCCGATCCCGCTGGAGCAGGTCGCCCCGGGGGTGACATCCTGGGGATCGGGGACCGTCCCTACCTGTGTTACCTGGGTCGAGTGGACGAGCACAAGGGATGCTTGATGCTGGCGGAGTACTTCGAGCGCTACAAGCAGCGACACCGCGGCGATCTGGCGCTTGCCCTGGTCGGACCGGTGTCCGACAAGGCCCCCGAGCATCCGGACATCGTGGTGACCGGCACCGTTTCCGAAGCCGACAAGTGGGACATCCTGGGCGGCGCCGACCTGATGATCTCCCCCTCGGCGTACGAGTCGTTCTCGTTGGTCCTGTTGGAGGCGTGGACGATGGGGGTCCCGGTTCTGGTCAACTCGTCGTGCGCGGCGACCATGGAGCACTGCCGGAAATCGGGTGGCGGCCTGTGGTTCGAGTCGTATCGCTCGTTCGAGGTCGCGGTCGATCGACTGGTCGCCGACGGGGGCCTCAGGTCGAGGCTCGGCGAGTCGGGGAGGAGCTATACCGCCCGCTACTACCGGTGGCCGACGATCATCGACCGCTACACCCACTTCCTCGAGGGCGTCGTCGATCGGGGCCGCCGGGCTCCCATCGGGGCCAGCCGGCTGGCGCTCCCGGTGGGCGGGCCCGAGTACGTTCGGAAAGGATGAGGGATTGATGTCCGAACGCCCCGAAGAGGTCGAGCCTCGGCGCGAGTCCCCAGCCAGCGACGGCTCGGCCGACGACGGGCCCCTCGGGGACGACGAAGCCGAGCTGCTGGCGGCGTTCGACCGCCGACGACCACTGGGCAGTCTCACTTGGGGATTCGACGACGCCATGCGCCGGATCGAGCACCCGGACCTCGAATCGTCGGCCGGCGCCGCCCCGTGGCCCGGGCTTCCCGACGACCTGTGGCAGCGGGGGAGGTCGGCCCGCATCGGGCAACGGTTCGTGGGCGACGTGGCCGGCGTGCTGGCCGACCTTCTGGCCGCCGACGCCCGGGTCGCCGCCGACGCCGCAGTGACTGCGGTCAACGGCGACCGGTTCGTGGCCACCTGGGATGCGCTTCGATTTCTGGCCGCCAGAGTGGAGCAGCTCGAGGCGGGCGTCGACCCGCTGGGGCTCGAAGCCGCCGAGTGGCCGGCACCGGTGCCGGACCCGGGCGAATGGGTGGCGGCGGTCGACGGGTGGATGAGCGGGCCGGACCCGCTGAACCCGGTGCTGGTGGGCGAGGTCGGTACCGGTTCCCTTCTGCGTGCGCTCGTACACGCCGGTCGGTCGGTGGTGGGGGTCGAGCCCAGGGGAGAGGTTGCGTGGGATCTGCTCAACGCGGCGGGATCTCCTGGCGACACGAGCGCCGACATCGTGTTCGACGAGGTCGGTGCCCACCTCCGGGGGATGGCGCACCACAGCGTCGCCGGCGTGGTGCTGGTCGGCTGCGTCGATCGTCTGGACCTGGCCGGCAAACTGGGGCTGGTCGAGCAAGCGGTCCGGGTCACCACACCGGGCGGCACCATCGTCATCCTGGCCACCGATCAGTCGGTGTGGGACCAGGACCTGGCCGCCCCGGCCCGGGACCTGGCTCCGGGCCGACCGTTGCATCCCGAGACCTGGTCGATCCTGCTCCGCCGGGCCGGCGCGCTCGACGTCCAGTGGCACCGGGCCACCACCGGACCGCTCCATGCCCTGGTGGCCCGGTGGCCGAGATGAGGGGACCGCGTGGATGACCGGACCGCACCGATGAGCGGTGTGCACCTGTTCGTTCCCATGCTCCATCGCCACGATGCGGTAGGGGAGCACACCCTGGCGTTGCAACACCGGTTGGCGATGTCAGGAGTGGCGTCGACGATCTACAGCGAACGTCCCGACCCGGCTACCGCGGATCGCACCCGGCCCTATCTCGAATACGAGTCGCACGCCCAGCGCGGCGACATCCTCGTCTACCAATTCGCGACCCAATCGGCGATCGCCGGATGGCTGGCGATGAGGCCGGAGCCGGTAGTGATCAACTACCACAGCATCACCCCGCCAAAATTCTTTGCCAGTTGGAACAACGGGATCACCCGCCTGCAGGTCGCGGCGCAGCTCGAGCTGGCCGTGCTCGCTCCACACGCGGCATTGGGGGTGGCGGTGTCTCGCTTCGACGAGCGCGAGCTGCGCGAGGCCGGATGCCTTCGAACCGTGGTGATCCCGGTCGCCAACGTCGAGGTACCTCCGGTCGAGCCGGACCTCGCGGCCCTCGAGCGGATGCGGGAGCGGCACCCGGGCCCCGGCCCGAGATGGCTGTCGGTGGGTCGGCTGGCTCCCAACAAGGCGCATCATCAAACCATCGCCGCTCTCTTCGTGGCCCGTGCGTCGTCAGACCCCGGTGCCCGCCTCACGGTGGTGGGATCACCCTCCGAACCGTCCTACGCGGCCGCTCTGGTGCGCTACGCCGCGTCGTTGGGGCTGGCCGACGCGGTTGAGTTCGTCCGCGGCATCACCGACGCCGAGCTCGCTGCCCACTACCGGCACGCCGACGTACTGGTGATGCTCTCGGAGCACGAGGGATTCGGCGTGCCCCTGGTGGAGGCAATGGGCCATGGGCTCCCGATCGTCGCCTTCGACTCCGGCGCGGTGAGCGAGGTGCTCGGCGACGCCGGGCTTCTGCTCGACCAGAAGCACCCGCGCCAGGTGGCAGCCGCGGTTACCGGGCTGATGGCAGACCCCGACCACCGGAACCGGCTGGCGGAAGCGGGCAAGTCCCGCTTCGCCACCCTGGGTCTCGGCGACGCCGGGGAGCGCCTGGTCGAAGCGGTACGAGGCGTTGGCGACCGGCTGACGACGTCCCGGTGATGCCCACAATCGCCCGCTCGGCCTGCATCCCTCCTCAGACGGCAGCCACTAGGCTCTGGCCATGGACAATGCCCGTCGATTGACCCTGCATGCCCCTTTCACCGATGGGGGGCCGACCACCGAAATGAAGTCTGGCGACGAGGTCGGTCCCGGATCCGACATCTTCCAGCGTCTGCTCAAGGAGCGGATCGTGTTCATCGGCTCGGCCATCGACCAGAACACCGCCAACCTCGTCTGCTCCCAGCTGATCCTGCTCGAGGCGGAGAACCAGGAACGCGACATCGCCGTCTACATAAACTCTCCCGGCGGCTCGGTGACCGACGGCCTGGCCATCTACGACACCATGCAGTACGTCAGGTGTGACGTACGAACCATCTGCGTAGGTCTGGCTGCGTCAATGGGTCAGTTCCTCCTGTGTGCCGGCACCCCTGGCAAGCGGTTCGCCCTTCCTCACAGCCGTATCCTCATGCACCAGCCCTCCGGCCAGATGCAGGGACAGGCTTCGGACATCGCCATCCAGGCCGAGCAGATCATCTACCTCAAGCGGATGATGGCCGAGAGGATCGCTTTTCACACCGGCCAGACAGTGGAGCGCATCGAAGCCGACTCCGACCGCGACCGCTGGTTCACCGCCGAGGAAGCCCGCGAATACGGTTTCATCGACGAGGTCATCCAAAAGGACGCCATGGACGTCCCGACTGCAGGCGCGGGGGCTGCCAGCAAGTGAGCCTCAGTATCGAGCGACCTGGTTCCGCGGAGCCTGAGCGCACCTCGACGATCGGGGGGAGCACCCGCTTCGTCCCGGGCCAGAGCCACGACCGGATCACCGTGGTCAACGGGAAGGTCCAGCTGGGCCAGAGGCTCAAGGACCTCTGGATCAACCGTGATCTGTTGCTGCTCCTGGTCCGGACAGAGC
The DNA here is from genome assembly GCA_963734395.1 of uncultured Acidimicrobiaceae bacterium. Classification (GTDB taxonomy): domain Bacteria; phylum Actinomycetota; class Acidimicrobiia; order Acidimicrobiales; family RAAP-2; genus Bog-756. The sequence goes on from CAVTGY010000007.1 coordinate 1,131,301, forward strand.
TCAAGGTCAAATACAAGGACTCGGTGCTCGGTTACGCCTGGTCGATGCTCAACCCGGCCCTGGTACTGACCATCTACTACGTGGTGTTCAAGGTCATCGCCCGCAACCACCAGCCCAATTTCGCCATCTGGCTGTTCGCCGGCCTGTTGGTGTGGAACCTGTTCAACACGGCGGCAATGGGGGCCACCTCGGTGGTGGTGGGCAAGGCCGGCATCGTGAAGAAGGTGGCGTTCCCCCGCGAACTCCTGGCCCTGTCGGTGGTCGGCGTGGCCATGGTCCTCTTCGCCATCCAGGTGGTGGTCCTCATCCTGGCCATGATCCTCTTCGGCATCACCCCCGACTGGACCATGGTCGCCCTCCTCCCCCTGGCGCTGGTCGCTCTCCTGGTCTTCACCGGAGCCCTGTCTGTCTTCCTGTCGGCGGTCAACGTCTATCTGCGTGACACCCAGCACCTCACCGAGGTGCTGCTGATGGCCTGGTTCTGGGGCACCTCCATCGTCTACACCTACGGGCAGATCTTCCTGTCCGGCTACCAGAAGTCCCACCCGTCGTTGAAGTGGCTCCAGTACGTGTACCTGGTCAATCCGATCACACCGATCGTGATGACCTTCCAACGGGCGATCTACGGAAGAACGCAGTATGGGTACCTCCCGCCGGGCCAGCCGGTAGGTACCAAACCGACCATTTACCACGTGCTGCCCACCTGGGGTGTGGGCGTCTATGCCGGGCTGATCGGCATCGTGCTGATCGCCAGCGTCGGCCTCTTCCTTCTGGCGTTGGTCGTCTTCGGCCGGCTCGAGGGCAACTTCGCCGAGGAGCTCTGAGCGGTGGCAGTCGCCATCGAGGTCCAGAACATCTCCAAGCAGTTCCGGCTCTACAACGAGAAGCACACCTCGCTCAAGGAGCGGGTGATCCACGGCGGCAAGATGCCGTTCACCCCGTTTTGGGCCCTGCGCGACGTCAACGTCGAGGTGAACCAGGGGGAGACCTTCGGGATCCTCGGCCGCAACGGGTGCGGCAAGTCGACCCTGCTCAAGTGCATCGCCGGCATCCTCAAGCCGACCTCGGGGGAGATTCGGGTCCGGGGCAGCCTGGCTGCCATGCTCGAGCTCGGCGCAGGCTTCCAACCCGATCTGTCGGGACGGGACAACATCTTCCTCAACGGCTCGCTCCTCGGTCTGCCCCGATCCGAGATCGAGAAGCGCTTCGACGACATCGTGGCCTTCGCCGAACTCGAGGACTTCATCGACAACCAGGTCAAGTTCTACTCCTCGGGCATGTACGTCCGGCTCGGGTTCGCCGTGGCGGTCAACGTAGAGCCCGACGTGCTCCTGGTCGACGAGGTGCTGGCCGTCGGTGATGCCGCCTTCCAGCGCAAGTGCCTCGACCACGTGAAGAAGTTCCAACGCGAGGGCCGCACCATCGTGGTGGTAAGCCATGGCACCGACACCATCCGCCAGAACAGCGAGCGGGTGATGGTGATGAACCACGGCAGGGTGATCACCGTCGACGAGCCCGGCGAGGCGATCAGGGTGTACATGGCCGACTTGCTCGGGGTGGGCACGCTCGAGGGGTCCGAGTCGGGTGGGATCGAGGGCAATGTTCTGGTCATCGGCACGGTGCAGGCCGAACACGGCGGCACCGGTTCGGCGTGTCCACATGTACCCCGGCGAGTCACTGACGGTGACCGCTGACCTCGACAGCCTTGCCGCGGTACCCAATGCCATGGCCACCATCGCCATCCACGACGACAAGGCCGAATTGGTCTTTGCTTCCGATCCCGACGACCCGGGATGTGAGATGGATGTACCCGAGGGCGGGGGAGTGGTGCGGTTCTATTTCCCTGAAGTGCCGCTGCTGGACGGCACCTACTCGGTGAGTGTCGGCGTACGCAGTGCCACCGACACGGCCATCTTCGACTGGAAGGACCAGGTCACCCAGTTCGAGGTGGCCAACCCCGGCCGGTCCACCGGTCGGGTGCGCCTTCCCCTCGACGTCAGTTTTCGACTCCGTTCGACCGGCCTCACCGGCGAGGTGCCGGCGGTCGGCGCCGACTTCGGCCCGCTGGCCGGTTGGGAAGAGAACGCCTCGTGACGGTGACTCGCATCGATCAGGTCATCCCGACACTGGCCAGCAGGGATGCCATCGGTGGTCATGTGGTTCAGCTTCGCGATCTGCTCCGGGCTACCGGCTACAAATCGGACATCTACTTCGGCAACGCCTCCACCGATCGCCTCCAGTACGGATATCCGGTAACCCGGATCGGCGACCATGCGTCGGAAGGACGGGTGCTGCTCTACCAGCTGTCCATCGGGAGCGGCGTGGCAGACATCTTCCGTGAGCGCCGCGAGCGAAAGTTCGTCAACTACCACAACATCACCCCCGCCGATCTGCTCGAGGCCTGGGTGCCGGCCGTGGGTGAAGAGGTCCGCTGGGGCCGCGCCCAACTCCGCGACCTGGCACCGGTAACCGAGTTCGCCATCGCCGATTCGACGTTCAACGAGCGCGAGCTCCAAAGCGCCGGGTACCGGTCGACGGCGACGGTGCCGCTCCTCATCGACCTGGACGGATTCCTGGGGTCGCCCGATCCGGCGTTGGCCGGCCGGCTGGCTGCGCAGAAGGAGCACGGGGGAACAGACCTGTTGTTCGTCGGGAAGGTCTCCCCCCATAAAGGCCAGCACGATCTGGTCAAGGCTCTCGCCGCGTACCGGCGGCTCTATGACCCGATGGCCCGGCTGCACCTGGTGGGGGGAGCCATCAGCGACGAGTACGGCACTGCCATCGAGCGATTCGCAGCCGAGCTCGGTCTTCTCGACGCAGTGGAGATCGCCGGTTCGGTCACCCACGACGAGCTGATGGCGTACTACGACGCCGCCGATGCCTTTGTCTGCCTCTCCAACCATGAGGGTTTCTGTGTGCCGCTGTTGGAGGCCATGGTCCACAGCCTCCCCATCGTGGCCTATACCAACACCGCGGTCCCCGAGACGGTCCAGGGAGCCGGGCTGATCCTTCCCAACAAGGAGCCGGCGCGGGTGGCGGCGGCCATCGACCGGGTGATCCGCGATCCCAAGCTCCGCTCCCTGCTGGCCGAGGCGGCCGCCGAACGGGTCCGTACCTTCGCCCTCCCCCGGGTGAGGGACGGGTTCGCCACCACCCTGCAGGCGGCGTTGGCGGCGTGATGTCACCAGCCACCGGGTGAGCCCGGTTCCGATGCGGGTGACCTTTGTGGTGCCGCGCTACGGCGTCGGCATCATCGGTGGCGCCGAGTCGGCGGCACGTGCCTTTGCCGAGCACCTGGTGGCGGGCAAGGGCTGGGAGGTCGAGGTCCTCACCGGCTGCGCGGAGGACTTCGTGACCTGGGCCGACGCATTCCCCCCGGGAGTCGAGACGATCAACGGGGTCCGGGTGAGGCGGTTTGCCGCCGCGGGCAGGGAGGGACCCGTCGTTCCACCCGTACTCGGCGTCGCTGTTGGCGGACCCGGCTGGCGCCTCGATCGACCAAGCCGAACGATGGATCGACCTGCAGGGACCGGTGATTCCGGAGCTGGCTGAAGCGGCCGCCGACGCCGAAACCGATGCGTTGATCTTCTATCCGTACCTCTACTATCCGACGGTTCGGGTGATCGGTCGAGTGCAGACGCCGACCGTTCTGCACCCGGCCGCCCATGACGAGCCTGCGCTCCGACTTCCGGTGTTCCCCGGGGTCTTCTCGGCCGCCGACGGGCTGGTCCTCCAGACGGCGGCTGAACGCGACCTGGTCCAGCGGATGTTCCCGGTGGCGACCCATCACCAACTCCTTCTCGGACTCGGCGTCGACGACCCGGACGAGACCGCCGGCGACAAGGACAGTCACCTCCCGGCGGGGGGCGATCCCTATCTGGTCTGCCTCGGACGGATTGACCGGCACAAGGGGACCTGGCTGCTGGCCCGCCTGTTCGAGGCGTACAAACAGCGACACCCCGGGGGTCTGCGCCTGGTCCTGGCCGGCCCGGTGGTCGAGGCTCCCGAGGAGCACCCGGCCATCGACGTGGTGGGTCCGGTGTCCGAACAGGAGAAGTGGGCGTTGCTCCGAGGAGCGGTGGCGCTGGTGTCCCCGTCTCCCTGGGAGGCGTTTTCGCTGGTCGTGGCCGAAGCGTGGAGTGCCCGCACCCCGGTGCTGGTCACGGCGGAGTGTGCAGCCACCGTCGAGCATTGCCGGCGATCGGGCGGTGGACTGAGTTTCGCCGGGTTCGGGGAGTTCGAGGCCGGGCTCGACCTGATCTGTTCGGACCAGCGGATCCGGAATCAGCTCGGTGCGCGTGGTCGCGCCTACGTCGACCAGTGGTTCCGGTGGCCCCGGGTGGTCGATCGGTACGCCCGTTTCATCGAGACCGTCGTGGTCAGATCGGCGATGTCAGATCCCATGGCCGAGCGGGCGGGGACCGGGACGAGCGACCACACGGACTCCGAGCACGCTGGCGCCGGGGAGGATCTGGTAGACCCGGAATCCGCCGATCGGCTGGGGAGTGGCCACCGGTAGCGCGTAGCCCTGGGTGGCAAGGGAGGCCAGTCCGGGCAGCGAGGGAGAGGCAACCAGAAAGACCGAGCCCGACGGCCCGACCGGGGCGGTATTGCCTGATGTGTAGTACAGCGCGCCCTGGAGCTGGTTGTAGAGGACCTGTCCGGGGACGATCAGGGCGATCCGGTAGTCGGGCAGCTCCCATCCCGCGTTCCGGTAGATGTTCGCGCCGCCATCGATGGTGTCGAACACCACCACGTCGCGATCGGGTCGGATCGAGGGCGCCAGACCGCGCAGCGCGTTGTCGATGGCGTCGGCGGCGCGGATGGCCTGGCGGGTGTCGGCGTACGGCGCCTGGTAGCGCGGTTGCTCGAGCCACACCCACCCCGACGATCCCGAAGACGCGACCAAATGCTGGGGCAGCACCCCGTTGCCTGCGAGAAATCGCTGGGCCCCGAGTGCGGCGACCAGCACGACGCCGACCGAGGTGGCCGTCAACCACGCCGGTGAGGATCGGCCCTGCGAATTGGTAGTGGCATTGAGCACGCCGAGCGGCATGAGCAGCGCGATGGTCGCCGCCGGCAGGTAGGCCAGCAGATAGCCACCTTTGGCGAACTCGACCAGAGCCACCAGCAGTACCGGAGGAACGATGGCGGCGCCCAAAATGGTGGTCCGCCATTGGTACCAGGGCCTTTTGGCAGTGGCGGCGGTGGTGGCGGTGGTGGTGTGCCGCGGCCCCGCCGCTGGCGTTCGGACCAGTGCGCGGATTCCGAGCGCGACTCCGGCGAGCAGGACAAGCACCATCAACGGGGCCAGGGCCACGACGGTGTAGCCGGCGAAGGTCCCCAGATTGGTGCCACCGGCAGCGCCGTGCTCGAACACCGACGTGGCCTGGGCCGCGCCGGCCGCCTCGCTTCGGGTGGCCCGGATCCACGCGGAAAGTCCTCCGGGCTGGCTGAGCGACATGGGGACCAACCAGACCGCCACCGAGGTCACACCGGCCCCAAGCGTCAGCCCCAGACGACTCCAGCGGCGAGTCGATGCCACCACCGCGATCAGGGCCAGGATGGCGAACGACTGGATGATCGACTGCCGGAATCCGGCCAGGAGCCCGACGGCCACCACCGCCCCCACGCCGTGCCAGCTGCCCGGGTGGGCCCGCCAGGCCAGGATGATCAAGAGGGAGCAGGTCAGCATGTCGAATGCGTAGGTGGCCACGATGGAGCCGTTGAACCAGGCGAACGGAGAGGTGGCCACCACCACCCCCGCCGCCAGACCCACCCACCATCCCCCGAGGTCGCGTCCGGCCACCACGGTAAGACCCGCGGCGGCCGCGGAGGCCACGGCGGCCACCACTACCAGGCTGTGGATGGTGCCCAATCCGAAGATCTGATGGAGGAGTCGACCCGAGACCACGTAGAGCCAGTACCCCGGGGGTTGGGGTTGCCCGTGGGTGACGTCGTAGTGACCGACCGCGGCGGCGTACTGCGCCGAGTCCCAGTCGGTGGGTCCATTGGCCGCGGTGATCAGCCGGAGGGCCAGCGTGGCCAGGGCGATCAGCCAGGGTGTGGCGTCCCTCCGGGGCCGTTTTGCCGCCTTGCGGCGATCCATCCTGGTCAGGGTGGGCGGGCGCTCCTCCGGCCCGGATGGTGCCACGGTGGTGGCGGAGTCCATGGCTCAGGGTACCCAGACAACCAGGGGGATCCGGGTATGCCCGGTGGCCAAAAAGGGTGCCTCATTTGCCGGGCGCGGTTCAGTTACCGTGCCGATCGGCCGATAGCAGGAGGCGTGGGGGATTCATGCCTCCCACCGGGGCTTCGATCCGGGAGACGTGCCGGGTCGGCTGGATCCCGCCCGCCCCGCGATCTGGACCGAACAAGGAGAAGCAAACGGATGGACATTGCGCAACGTTGCCCGCGGTTGGCCGGGAATCGATCCAGAGGTCAACACCGTGGCCGAAGCGCCATGTTCACCTGTGCGCTTGTCCTCGGCGCCACCGGTCTGCTGGGCGGGGTCACCCCGTCACCGGCCTCGGCCTCGGGAGCGGTGGCCCATGCCGCGTTGCCCCTGGCCCTGATCTGGCAGCAGACCTTGCCCGACGCCGGTGCGCCCATCGGACAGAGCTCGCCGATCGAAGCCACCCTCGACGGCGGCGGTGGGTCGGTGGTGGTCGGAGACCGCGCCGGCAACCTGTGGGCGTTCCACTTGTCCAACGGTTCCGAGGTTCCCGGGTGGCCGGCCCATACCGCCGGTGCCCCCATCGACTCGACGCCGTCGGTCACCCCCAACGGCTCCGGTACTGACGACGTGTTCGTCGGCGCCGGCAACGCGGCCCAGTCCCGGGTCGGGGGATACTACGCCTTCACCAATTCGGGATCCGAGTTGTGGGGTAGGAACGCCCAGGATCCCAACGGTCTCTACGGCGTGCAGGCGTCGATGGCGGTGGGGAATCTCAATGGGGTGCCCGCAGTGGTGGCTCCGTCGCTGGGCCAGGAGGAATACGCATTCGATGCGTTCAACGGTTCGACGTTGCCCGGGTGGCCGTTCTTCACCGCCGACAGCAGCTTCACCACCCCGTCGCTCGCCGACCTGTACGGGAACGGGCAGACCGAGGTGGTCGAGGGCGGCGACTCGTCCCCCGGACTGGCCTACGGGGTGAACTACACGGCCGGCGGCCATCTCCGGGTGGTCGGCGCCGGCGGCAACCTGATCTGCGACTACGACACCAATCAGACTGTGGATTCCTCGCCGGCGGTCGGTAACTTCCTGGCCGGCGGTCAAACCGGGATCGCCTTCGGTACCGGGTCGTACTATCCCGGGGCTCCGGACTCCAACACGTTGTTCGGTTCGGACTCCCACTGCAACATCGTGTGGCGGACCAACCTGGGCGGGAACACCGCCGGCAGTCCTGCGCTCGGTGATCTCGAGGGTGATGGAAATGTCGAGGTTGTCGAAGGCGCGGACACCGGGTCGAGCGGACTGGTCTGGGCCCTCAACGGGTCCAACGGAGCGGCGATTCCGGGATGGCCCCAGGCCACGCCGGGACGGATCATCGGCGGGATCACCACTGCCGACCTCACCGGGGGTGGCTACAACGACGTGCTGGTGCCGACAACCGACGGACTGGTGATCTACGACGGCAGAAGCGCGCAGGTGGTGGCCACGCTGGGTGACGGAAGCATCGGACTGCAGAACTCGCCGATGGTGACCATCGACCCCAACGGAACCATCGGAATCACCATCGCCGGCTACAACGCTCAGAACGCCGGAGTGATCCAGCACTGGGAGCTGGTCGGATCCAACGGGAAGTCGCTGGGTGAGCGTTCGTGGCCGATGTTCCACCAGAACCCGCAGCTGACCGGATGGCTCAACCAGCCGGCGCCCGGCCACCTCAACCAGCCGATCGTCGGTATGGCGGCCACCGCTGACGGCAAGGGATATTGGAACGTGGCCACCGACGGAGGGTTGTTCGCCTTCGGCGACGCCGCCTTCCATGGCTCGATGGGAGGCCAACCCCTCAACAAACCGGTGGTCGGTATGGCCGCCACACCCGACGGCCGCGGCTACTGGGAAGTGGCTTCCGACGGGGGGTTGTTCGCATTCGGCGATGCCGGCTTCTACGGGTCGACCGGCAATATGGTGCTCAACAAACCGGTGGTGGGGATGGCGTCCACGCCGGACGGACACGGCTACTGGCTGGTGGCCTCCGACGGGGGCATCTTCGCCTTCGGCGACGCCGCCTTCCACGGTTCGACCGGCAACATGGTGCTCAACAAACCGGTGGTGGGGATGGCGTCCACCCCGGACGGACAGGGCTACTGGCTGGTGGCCGCCGATGGTGGCATCTTCGCTTTCGGTGACGCCGCCTTCCACGGTTCGACCGGCAATCTGGTGCTCAACAAGCCGGTGGTGGGGATGACCTCAACCCCCGACGGAAAGGGCTACTGGTTCGTGGCCTCCGACGGCGGCATCTTCTCCGAGGGTGACGCCCGGTTCTACGGATCGATGGGGGGCCAACCGCTCAACCTGCCGGTGGTGGGGATGGCCTCCAACCGGGGCAATGGGTACTGGTTGGTGGCAGCCGACGGCGGGCTGTTCTCCTTTGGCAGTGCGCCGTTCTACGGATCGATGCCCCAAGTGTTCGCCAGTGCCGACTACGGCGTCGACTGACACCGAGCGAGGATCCGCAACCGAGGGAGTCCACCGACGCGCCCGATAGCCGCAGTACGGTTGTCCCCCGAGGTGCGTGTGGTACTGAAGCGATCCAGGGCAGTCGGCCTCGATGCCCGTCACCGGGGGAGATCTCTGTTTGTGGCCCTGGTGACGCTGGTGGGTTCGACGCTCGCCGTCCTGGCCGCCTCCCCGCCGGCCGGGGCCTACCCGGCGTCCTCGGTGTCGTTCGAGGGACACGGCTACGGCCATGGCCACGGCATGGGCCAGTGGGGCGCACTCGGATACGCGCTGGGTGGAACCGACTATGGCTCGATCCTCGACCATTTCTACGGGGGCACCACTCTTTCCGGCCTGTCCTCCGGACAGGAGTCGACACAGGTGCGAGTGGCTCTTACCGAAAACGACGGGAACACGGTGATCGTCACCTCAGGATCACCCTTCTCCGTGGCCGGTACGTCGGTCGACGTCGCCGGGGGCCAGGCTGTGTTCATGAACCCCGCCGGGGGCGGCCAGTGGCAGGTGTTCACAGGCCCGGGGTGCGGGGGGCCGTGGTCGTTGCGAGCCACCCTGACCAATCCCACCACCGTGCCCGGGGCCAACCCCGGCCTCGGAGATCCGAACACCGCATCGAAGGCCCTCCAGCTGTGCCAGATCGGAGGGAACCTGACGGTCAGGGGCTCGATCGAAGCCACCTTCAATTCCGGCGATTCGCCTCGCACCGTCAACATCGTCCCCCTCGAGCAGTACGTCTCGGGAGTTGTCCCCAACGAGTCACCGTCCACCTGGGGAGCGCTCGGGAGCGGTGGTCCCCAGGCCCAGGCCTGGGGATTCCAGGAGCTCGAGGCCCAGGCGGTTGCTGCCCGCTCGTACGTCATGGCCGGGTTGGGATCGTACGGGGGGTATGCCGACATCTGCGATCTCAGCTGTCAGGCCTATCGGGGCACCCAGAACGAGACCGCCATCACCGATCTGGCGGTCACCGACACCACCGGTCAGGTCATGGAGTTTCCCGGTGGCGCGGTTGCCGCCACCCAGTACTCGGCCTCCACCGGGGGCTACACGGCACCGGGAGCATTTCCCGCGGTTCCCGACACCGGCGACTCGATCTGTATCCCCGCGGCGTGCAACCCCAATCACACCTGGACCGCATCGGTGCCGGTGACGACCATCGATTCGACGTGGCCCCAACTGGGGACGCTCGAATCGATCAGTATCACCGGCCGCAACGGGGACGGCGAATGGGGAGGGAGAGTGACCACCATGACCCTGATCGGCACCGAGAGCAACGTCTCCTTGACCGGGGACGCATTCGCCGCAGCCCTCGGACTCAAATCGGACTGGTTCACCACCAACACGACCCTCGGAGCACCCGCGGTCGGGATGGCGGCGACGCCGACTCACAATGGCTACTGGCTGACGGCCGCCAATGGAGGCATCGCCGATTTCGGTGATGCCTCCTTCGAGGGCGCCGCCGACTCCCTCACCCTCGCCCGGCCAGTGGTGGGGATGGCGGCCACCCCCGACGGGCAGGGCTACTGGCTGGTGGCCTCCGACGGTGGTGTGTTCAGTTACGGCGACGCCGCCTTCCACGGGTCGACCGGGAACCTGGTCCTCAACAAGCCGGTGGTGGGGATGGCGGCCACCCCCGACGGACACGGCTACTGGCTGGTGGCCTCCGACGGTGGCGTCTTCAGCTTCGGTGATGCCACCTTCTACGGGTCGATGGGAGGCCAAGCCCTCAACCAGCCGGTGGTGGGGATGGCGGCCACCCCCGACGGGCACGGCTACTGGCTGGTGGCCTCCGACGGTGGCGTCTTCAGCTTCGGTGATGCCGCCTTCCACGGGTCGATGGGAGGCCAAGTCCTCAACCAGCCGGTGGTGGGGATGGCGGCCACCCCCGACGGGCACGGCTACTGGCTGGTGGCCTCCGACGGTGGCGTCTTCAGCTTCGGTGATGCCGACTTCCACGGGTCGACCGGGTCTCTCACCCTGGTCCGACCCATGGTTGGCATGGCCGCGTCGAGCGGTGGCCAGGGTTACTGGCTGGTGGCATCGGACGGCGGGATCTTCTCGTTCGGGGATGCCACGTTCTACGGCTCGGCTGCGGGCTAATGCTCAGGTGAGCCAGGGGGTCCGATCGTGGCGGGCAGTCGTGTTCGCCCCGGTGGGCGATGGTCAGACCCGACGTCGGGGTTCCGACGCCCTGCGACTGGGCGCGGCGGCCATCGTTATCTTGGTCTGTTGGCTGCTCACCAAACTCAACTCGAACACCGAGCACACCATCGCCACCACCATGGCCTCTCCTCCAGACGGGGTTCGTTGGTTGGTGTCGGTCATCTGGTGGGTGACATCCATCGGGATCATCGCATTGATCGCCGTTCTGGCCCTGGTGTCCCGCCGGTGGTCCGCCATCCGCGACATCGGACTCTCCGGAGCGGGTTCCTGGGTCGTCTGTTTGCTTTTGACCGTGCTACTCGGGTCGACCGGTGGCCGGCCAGCCGACCCCTCGCTCCACGGCTTCGACCTGGCCTTCCCGGTGGCCCAAGTGGCGGCGACGGTGGGCGTGGCCACTGCCGCGCTTCCCTATCTGAGTCGGTGGTTGCAGCGGAGCATCGAGATCGCCATGGGGCTTCTGGCCGTGGCCGCGGTGGTCAACGGGTCAGGGCTCCCGGTGGCCATCCTTGCCAGTGTGGCGCTCGGCTGGGGCGTGACCGCGCTGGTCCACCTGATCCTCGGGTCGCCGCTCGGTCTCCCGTCGACCGGCGAGGTGCTCCAGTTGCTCGCCGACCTGGACATCACGGCAGAATCGGTCATCCCGGCGACCCATCAGGAGTGGGGCGTGGGCCGGTTCACCGGGCGCCTCGACGGAAGTGAGGTCGACGTTTCGGTGTACGGGCGGGATGCCTCCGACGCCCAACTCCTGGCCAAGACGGCCCGCTTCCTCTTCTACCGCGACTCGGGACCGACCCTGACCCTGACCCGCCGCCAACAGGTCGAGCACGAGGCGTACGTGACCCTGATGGCCGCCCGGGCCGGAGCCCGGGTGCCGGCGGTTCTGGCGGCGGGTCCCGCGGGACCGGCCCGGGACGCGCTGTTGGTGACCCGGCCGCCCGAAGGCCGACGGCTGGCCAGCTTCGCCACCCCGGTCTCTCCTGATGAACCGTCCGAGCCGGTGTCCGACGACCCGATCACCGAGTCGGGCCGAGCGACGCCGACAATCAGGTCGGCGCCCGCCGACACCATCGCCGATGCGACCCTCGACGACATCTTCGGGCAGCTGAGCGCCCTTCGTACCGCGCGCATCGCTCATGGCGCCCTCTCCTCCCAGACCATCGTGGTCGGTGAGCACTCGCGGGCCGGCTTGGTGGACTTCCGGGCCGCGTCGACGGTGGCCACCGACGATCAGCTCGACCGGGACACCGCCGCGGTGCTCGCCGCCGTGGCCGAGGTGACCGGGCCGGAGCGAGCGGTCGCCTCGGCGATGCGATGCCTGCCATCCGACGACGTGGTGGGAGCGCTCCCCTTCCTGCAGCGAGCCGCCCTCGACTCGGTGGCCTCCAAGGCGCTCCGGGGAAGCAAGAGCACCCTGGTTGCCCTTCGGGAGCAGGGTGCCGCCGCGGCCGGAGTCGAAGTTCCCAAGCTCACCGAGCCTCGTCGGGTCAGCTGGGTCAACCTGGTCCTGGTGGCCGGTACCCTCATCGGGGGATGGGCCCTCATCGGCGTCCTGATCAACGTGGGCAAGTCGTGGAGCACCATCACCGGCGCCCGGTGGGGCTGGGTGGTCCTGGTGTTCGTGCTGGCTCAGGCCGCGTACCCGGCCATCGCCATCACCACGGTGGGCTCGGTGACCAACCCGCTTCCGTACGGTCGTACGTTGGCTCTCGAGCTGGCCGACACCTTTGTCGCGCTGGCCGGGGGCTCGATGGCGGTGCTGGCCACTCGGGTCAGGTTCTTCCAGCAGGAGGGCTACTCGGGAACCGTGGCGGTGAGCTCCGGTGTTCTGGTGAGCACGGCCAGCTGGATCGTGAAGGGTGCGCTCTTCCTCATCGCCCTTCCCATCGCCCTCGGAAACCTGCATTTCGGCCAGTCGGAGAGCGAGAACAGCAGTGGGAACTCCCACCTGGTCTGGCTCATCGTGATCGTGGTCATCGTGGCCGGGGTGGTCCTCGGACTGGTGTTGGCGGTGCCCCGGTACCGTCGGTTGGCAGCAGCCAAGTTGCGGCCCAAGACCTCCGAGATGTGGTCCCATCTCAAACTGCTGGCCGCGCACCCGCGCAACCTGGTGGAGATCTTCGGGGGCAACGTCGCCGCCCAGATCCTGGTCGCACTGGCCCTGGGTGCCTCTCTCCATGCCTTCGGCACCAGTCTGGGTCTGGCCACCCTGCTGGTCGTGCTCACCCTCGGCTCCATGCTCGGTGGCATCTCGCCGGTGCCGGGAGGAATGGGGGTGGTCGAGGCCGGCATGATCATCGGGTTGACCGCGGCGGGAATCCCCGAGTCCACCGCGGTGGCCGCGGTCTTCGTCCAGCGGCTGTTCACCGCCTACCTTCCGCCGATCTGGGGATGGTTCGTGCTGGTGTGGATGAGGAAGCGGGAATACCTGTGAGTGGATGACCGGCCGTTCACCCGGTCATCCGGTCGGGATCCGACGCACCCAGACCCGGAAACCCTCGCAAGCGACCCAGCCGGCCGAGCCGCCCCACGTTGACGCCGACATCGGCGGCGGCGAGCATCCTGAGGTCACCGCGGCTGTTGCCGTACGCCCACAGCCTGGTCCCGTCGCTCTCCGACGATTCGATCCACCGGCGCAGGCGTCTGAGCTTCTCTTCCCCCCGGCAGTTGGCGCCTTGGTAGCGACCGGTCAATGTCCCATCTGCGCTCTGGGCCAATCGGGTGGCGATCACCTGGTCGGCTCCGAGCTCGGCGCCCGCCACCCGCACGTACAGCTCGGGCGACGCGGACACGATGACAACCCGGTCTCCCCGCCGGCGATGCCAGTCGAACCGCGCTCGCACCTCGGGCCGCAGGTGCCGCGCCAGATGCCGGTGGGCAAACTCCGCGGCCAGCTGCTCGGCGCGTTCGACCGTGACCCCGGCCAGCAGCCGCTCGAACAGGAGCTCTTTGGCCCGGTCGGCCGCTGTTCCACTGACCAGGGCACCGCCGATCAGGCGGGGTGAGAGGACCAGTGAAGCCGACAGCACCGCGGGCCGTCCGGCAACCGTGCACAGGTAGTCGAACACGCTGCCGCCCTGGATGAGGGTTCCGTCGAAATCGAAAGCGGCAACGTCGGGCAACCGGAAACTCGAGTCCGTCGTCAGCAGGCCTGCCCGGGCGTCGACCGGGCCGGCCAGATGCCGGCCCGGACTGGTCTCGGCTGGCCGATGATCGCCGCGGTGACCGGCCCCGGCCGAGCTCGACGTGGCGATGACATGAACACAGCATGGTGGAACCGGGCCGCGGGGGCCACCCGGGGGCGGACTGGCAGGCCGCGAGGCGAATTTGAAACTCGACCAACTCGGTCGACTATTCGGCCGGCTTCGACTAGCCTGTGCCGTGGCGGGGTCGCGGCTCTGGCCGGATCCGATCCCTGTCCAACCTGAACCACTTCAAAAGGAGCGACCCATGGCTATTCGACTGGGCGACGAAGCCCCCGACTTCACTGCGGAGACCACCGAGGGCATCATCAATTTCCACGAGTACCTCGGGGACAGTTGGGGAGTGCTGTTCTCCCACCCCAAGGACTTCACGCCGGTGTGCACCACCGAGTTGGGGGCCTTTTCGAAGGCCAAGGCCGACTTCGACAAGCGGGACACCAAACTGATCGGCCTGTCGGTCGACGACGTCGCCTCGCACGGCAAGTGGGCCGGGGACATCGAGGAGACCCAGGGGCAGGCACTCAATTTCCCGCTCATCGGCGACGAGGACCGCAAGGTCGCCGATCTCTACGACATGATCCATCCGAACGCAAGCGACACCACCACGGTGAGGTCGGTCTTCATCATCGGTCCGGACAAGAAGGTCAAGCTGACCCTCACCTATCCGGCCTCGACCGGTCGCAATGTGAGCGAGGTCTTGCGGGTGCTCGACTCCTTGCAGCTCACCAATGACTACAAGGTGGCCACCCCGGTCAACTGGAAGGACGGCGAGGACGTGATCATCGTCCCCGCGGTGTCCGACGAGGACGCCAAAGAGCGGTTCCCCAAGGGCTTCAAGGCCATCAAGCCATATCTTCGGGTCACCCCACAGCCGAACAGGTAGGACCAGCCGGCAGGCAGGGGTGGACTGGCCGCCCCCGCCGACCGGGCGCTGGCGGGCACCGCCTTTTGACCGGGGTGCCCCCCAACCTTGGATGCTGCTACCATTGTGGCGCCGCCGTGTGTTGTCCGCCGGCCAATACGAGCACCTCAAAGGTCGAATTTCTTCATGCCAGACAAGCAGTCCACCATTGCCGAGCACCGTCTCCACGAGACGGACACCGGTTCACCCGAAGTGCAGATCGCTCTGTTGAGCGAGCGCATCGTCCACCTGACCGAACATCTCAAGGTGCACAAGGGCGACCATCACACCCGGCGCGGTCTCCTCAAACTGATCGGTCGCCGTCGACGCTTGCTCGACTACGTCCGCAACAATGACGTCGAGCGATACCGGGAGATCATCGGTCGTCTCGGACTTCGCCGTTAGGGGGGTTCACCAGTCGCTCCGCCCGGCTTCGGCCGGGCGGTCGCAATTTCTCCACCGACAGGTTGTCGATGGATGTTCGGGCCGGCCCTTATCGGCCCGCAGTAACAACGGTTGGTCACTCCGGTGGCGAGCCGCCACAAGACAAACAAATTGGGCTTCCGACGAGGTCAGTCACCAGTTGCCGATCACCTCCATGGGTGCGGTGGTCGACAACTGGGAACTGGCTCGGGGAGTCCCCGAGTAGACCAAGGAGCGTCATGTCAGACGCCATTACCGTGTCGGCGCCGATCAGTGGCACCGAGCGCACACTTACGTTCGAAACCGGCAAGCTGGCACAGCTGGCCGACGGCGCTGTCGTCGGCCGGATCGGCGACACCATCCTTTTGGCCACGGCCACGGCCGCCCGATCGGTTCGGGAAGGTGCCGACTTCTTCCCGCTGACCGTGGACATCGAGGAACGGGCCTATGCCGCCGGGAAGATCCCCGGGTCCTTCTTCCGCCGAGAAGGGAAGTCCTCGGACCAGGCGATCCTCACCTGTCGCCTCATCGACCGGCCGCTGCGCCCTTCGTTCCCCAAGGGCTTTCGGAACGAAGTCCACATAGTCGGAACGGTGTTCGGTGCCGATCAGGTGAATCCCCACGATGTCCTGGCCATCAACGCTGCATCGGCCGCCCTGATGATCTCGGGCATCCCCTTCGAGGGCCCGATCGGAGCGGTCCGGGTTGCCTATTCGACCGACGGGCAGTGGATACCGCATCCCAGTTTCCAAGAGGGCGACGAGTCGACCTTTGAGCTGGTGGTGGCGGGCCGGGCGCTCAGCGACGCCGACGACGCAGACATCGCCATCATGATGGTCGAGGCGGGCGGTTCCGAGCGATCGTTCCAGTACTACGAAGAAGGTGCCCCCCAGGTCACCGAGGAGGTGCTGGCCGACGGGCTCGAGGCGGCCAAGACGTGGATTCGCGAGGCGATCGTTCTCCAGCGCCGGATGGTTGAGGCCTACGTGGCGGCCCACGGTCCCGTCGAACCGATCGACTACGCGACGCTGTCCGACTACGGCGACGACGTGTGGGAGCGAGTCGAAGCGGTGGGTACGGCGCCGATTTCCTCGGCGAACATGATCACTGCCAAGGCCGAGCGCAACGCCGCCCTCGACGCGGCCACCGCCGGCATCAAGGCCGAGCTGGCGGCAGACTTCCCCGAGCGCGACGGCGAGATCAAAGCGGCGGTGAGGAACCTCACCAAAAAACTGGTGCGCAGGCGAATTGTGGAAGAGGGGCTCCGCATCGACGGCCGGACCACCACCGAGATCCGGCCGCTCTCCGCCGAGGTCGACCTGTTCCCGACCGCGCACGGTTCGGCGCTCTTCCAGCGCGGCGAAACCCAGGTGCTCAACGTGACCACCTTGGGCATGCCGCGGATGAACCAGCTGCTTGACACCATCACCCCCGACGAGTCGAAGCGCTACATGCACCACTACAACTTCCCGCCGTTCTCCACCGGCGAGACCGGATTCATGCGGGGCCCCAAGCGCAGAGAGATCGGCCACGGCCTGCTGGCCGAGCGGGCTCTGTTGCCAGTGGTTCCCTACGAGGAGGACTTTCCCTACACGTTCCGCCTGGTTTCCGACGTGTTGGCCTCCAACGGGTCGACATCGATGGCGTCGGTGTGCGGCTCGACGTTGTCGTTGATGGCGGCCGGCGTTCCGCTGAAGGCACCGGTTGCCGGTATCGCCATGGGCCTGGTGTACGACGGCGGTGCCTACGTGACGCTGACCGACATCCTCGGCGCGGAGGACGCATTCGGGGACATGGACTTCAAGGTGGCCGGAACCAAGGACGTGGTGACCGCGCTGCAGCTCGACACCAAGATCGACGGGCTGCCGCTCGACGTGTTGACCAAGGCACTGCTGCAGGCCAAGGATGCTCGCCTGGCCATCCTCGAGGTGATGGCCGGCGCCATCCCCGAGCCACGCCAAGAGGTGGCCGCCAGTGCCCCCAAGATCATCTCCTTCGAGATCCCCATGGACAAGATCGGCGAAGTCATCGGGCCCAAGGGCAAGGTGATCAACGCCCTCCAACAGGAGACCGGCGCCGACATCGCCGTCGACGACGACGGGATGGTGGGAACCGTGACCATCGGAGCCAAGGACGGCTCAGCGGTGGAGGAGGCGCGCCGGCGGATCTCCACCATCCTCGACCCGCCGCTGGCCGAAGTGGGCGCCACCTACCAGGGCAAGGTGGTCAACATCACCAAGTTCGGCGCCTTCGTCAACATCCTTCCCGGCCGCGACGGCCTGCTCCACATCTCGAAGATCGGCCAGGGCAAGCGGGTCGAGCGGGTCGAGGACGTGTTCGAGTTGGGGCAGCCGGTCGAAGTGCGGGTGGATGACATCGACCCACAGGCCAAGGTCTCGCTCTCGTTGGCAGGCGACCCCCCGCCGGCAGCGGCAGGGTCGGACCGCAACGACCGCAACGACCGCAACGACCGCAACGGGCGCTCCGACAGCGGGGGCCGCGGCCGATCGGACCGGGGCGACCACGCTGATCCGGGCGATCGTCCCGATCGAAGCCGCCGCGCCGCCCAGTCCTCCGGCCCGCCATCGGGCGCCGCCTCGTTCGAGGAGGCATTCGAGGTCGAACTGGTACAGGAGTTCGGTGACCTGGGGCCGAGTGTCTCCGAGTCCTCCGATCGTCCCGGCGGGGGTGGCGGAAGCGGCCGGGGTGGTCGCCGCCGCCGTTGAGCGCACAATGCCTCCGGGGGGCGGTGCCCAGCGCATCCGCACCACAGGACGAACCGACTGGCACTGACCGCACCCCGCCGAAGCCCTGGCCGGCGCGGTGGCGGTCATGATCCGTACGGAAGTCTTGCCTTCGGGTCTGTCCCTGGCCACCGAGCGGATGGGGGACGCCCGGTCGGTGTGCATCGGATTTTGGGTGGGCACCGGATCGCGCGACGAGGACGACGACCATGCCGGCGCGTCCCACTTTCTCGAGCACCTCTTGTTCAAGGGAACGGCTGAGCGGTCCCCTTCGGCCATCGCCGAGGAAGTCGACGCGGTGGGCGGTGACTTCAACGCCTTCACCACCAAGGAGTACACCTCCTTCTACATCCGGTTGTTGGCCGAGCATCTGCCACTTGGGTTGGACATCCTCTCCGACATCATGTGGCGGCCGGCTCTGCGCCCAACCGACCTCGAAGCCGAGCGGTTGGTCATACTCGACGAGATCCTGATGCACGCCGACGAGCCATCCGATGAGGCCGCGGAGCAGAGTTCGGCAGCCCTCTTCCCGGATCACCCGCTGGGTCGGGAAGTGCTCGGAAGCCAGGAGTCGGTGGGGGCGATGACCACAGAAAGGATCCGAGTCTTCTTCGACAGGCACTATCGGCCCGGCAACATGGTTGCCGCCGTGGCCGGCGACCTCGATCATGAGCGGGTGGCCGAGGGACTCGAAGAACGCTTCGCGGGGCTGTCCGGCGGTGTGACGCCCACCCGACAACCACCCGGTGACAAGGTCGAACCTCTGCGGGTGACCCGGCGGGGAACCGAGCAGACCCACCTGGTCCTCGCCTCCCGCTCGGCCAACCGTTCCGACCCTCGCCGCTATGCGCTTGCCGTGCTCAACCACGTGCTCGGCGGGGGGCTGTCCAGCCGGCTGTTCCAAGAGATCCGGGAACGTCGCGGACTGGCCTACTCGGTCTGGTCCGAACGGGTGGCCTATCACGACGCCGGCTCGGTCAGCGTGGGGATGGGCACCGCTCCCGAACACGTGGCCGAGGTCCTCGACATCGTCTCCACCGAGTTGGCCCACCTCGGCGAGAATGGCATCACCGAGCGGGAGCTGACGATTGCCAAGGGGAACCTGCGAGCGGAGACGCTGCTGGCCTGCGAGGACTCCGGTGCGCGGATGAGCCGCATCGGTGCCGGCCTCCTGCTCCACGGGGAGATCCTCTCGGTCGACGAGGTGCTCGCCCGGGTCGAGGCACTGACCCGTGAAGAGGTCCACGCCGCCGCCGCCGACCTGGTGGACGCCCCGAGGACCCTCTCGGTGGTGGGGCCGTTCGAGGAGTCGGACTTCGACAGCCGATCTCTTCGACTGGGCTAGCCAAGCAGCGTTCCTGGCCCTGGTGGCGAGCGACGATAGGGTGACCATCATGCGAGTCGGAGTGGTCGGAGCCGGCGGAAGGATGGGCCGGGAGGTCTGCCGCGCCGTGGTTGCACAGCCCGATCTCGAACTGGTCGCGGCGGTGGATACCGGTCACGCCGGTGCGTCCTTGGCCGGCCTGGTCGGTTCCGAAGCCGGCGGCCTTACCGTCACCGACCGGCTCGACGAACTGCGAACCAGCGGCGCCCAGGTGGCGGTGGACTTCACCAGGATCGATGCGGCCCGGGAGACCCTGGCCTTCTGTGTGGCGCAGGGGATCCATGCCGTGGTCGGGACCAGTGGATTTTCGGAGGAGGAGCTCGCCGAACTGGCTCGAACCTTTGCGGGTCCGGGCCGTGCCTCGTCCAACTGCATCGTGGCCGCCAATTTTGCCATCGGCGCCGTGCTGATGATTCGGTTCGCCGAGTTGGCCGCACCGTTCTTCGACGGTGCCGAAATCATCGAACTTCACCACGACGGAAAGTCGGACGCCCCGTCGGGGACCGCCCTGGCAACAGCGGCGCGGATGGCCTCGGCCCGTGCAGGCGCAGGTGCCCCCGAGTTCCCGCCCGACCGCACCTTCACCTCGGTGGTGGACGGCGCCCGGGGGGCGTCGGGCCCGGCCGGGGTGCGGCTTCACTCGGTGCGTCTGCCCGGCTTGGTCGCCCATCAAGAGGTGATCTTCGGCGCCGCGGGCCAGACCCTCACCCTCCGCCATGACTCCACTGACCGGACATCGTTCATGGACGGCGTGGTTCTGGCCGTGCGAGCAGTGGCCGACCGGCCCGGGCTGACCGTTGGCCTTCAGGCCGTACTCGGTCTCTAGACGACCGGACTGGCCCTGTGGACTCGACCCGAGAGCGCATTCTCGAGGCCACCTACGCCTGCGTGGCAGCGCCGGGGATTGGCCAAGACGACCGTCGAGGATGCCGCCCGGGAAGCGGGGTTGTCCAGGGCCACGGTGTACCGCGCCTTCCCCGGTGGCCGGGAGGAACTGATCAGCACGGTCGTGAGCTGGGCCACGCTCGAGTTCTTCATCCGTCTCTACGATCATGTCCACGATGCCGAAAACCTCGAGCAGGTGATGGAACGGGGGATCATGTTCGCCCATCGGTCCATCGTGGAGCATGAAGTGCTCCAGCGGGTAATGCAGACCGAACCGGAGAAGCTACTGCCCGCCCTTACCGTCGAGAGCAACCGCATCAGGCAGGGGATCGCCGAATTCCTGGTTCCGTTCCTGGAGAAACGCGGGGTGGCCGCCGGAGTCGACCTGGCCGAAGCGGCTGACTTCTTGGCCCGGATGGTGCTCTCCTACATGTCCGCGCCCGGTCGTTGGAACCTCGACGATCCAGAGCAGGTCGCCCAACTGGTCCGGGCCGAGCTCCTGGCCGGCGTGGTGGTCGAACCGGGGCCCGCTCCCAGCGGAGCGAACCCCGGGCGGTCCGGGGGCATGCGTTGACAATGAGACAAAAACCGACCTAACGTTTCACCCGTGGGTGATCCGGGTGCAGCGCTCCGTGTGGTGGCGGACCGTCATACGGCCACGGGACCCCCGGTCGAGCAGGTCACAACGGCAAGCGATCGGCACTCGCCGCACCGGGTCCGGATCATCGACGCCACCCTGGCCTGTTTGGCGCGGCACGGCACCCTCAAGACCACCGTGGACGACATCGCCCGACAGGCGGGTGTGTCCCGGGCCACCGTGTACCGGGTTTTCCCCGGCGGGAGGGACGAGATTCTGGCCGCGGTGGTCGACACCGAAATGGCCCGCCTGTTCTCGGCCCTGGGGGTCTGCCTGGGCGAGGCCACCGACCTCGCCGAGGCCCTGGTGTCGGGGATCGTCGAGGCGTCGACCCGGGTGCAGAAGCATGTTGCACTGGCCTACCTGGTCGAGCACGAGCCCGAGGTCGTGCTCGGACATCTGGCCTTCGACGAGTCCGACCGGCTGTTGACGACGGCCTCCCGTTTCACCGCTCCGTTCCTGGCCCGATGGATGAGCTCGAACGAAGCCGGCCGGGTGGCCGAGTGGGCCACCCGCATCGTGCTCTCGTACGCGGTCGCACCTTCTTCCACCGTGGACCTGACCGATCCCGACCACGCCCGCCATCTGGTGGAAACCTTCGTGCTCCCGGGGATCAGAGCGCTCCATGCAGTCGAAGTGGCCGCGACCATCGATATCACCCCATTCGAGTACCTGCCCAAATCCCGACACGCCGACACCGATCATGGAGACGCGCAATGACCACAGAAATGAGTAGCACCGACGAAATCATCGGACGACACGAGATCGACGACTTCGAATCGATTCTGTCGGTGGTCGGGACCGAAGAGGCCGATGGTCGCCACACCGTGCACTCCGACTACGACTCCATCTTCACCTGGGACTACGAGAAAGGTGCCCGTCCCAAGCTGAACAAACTCTACGAGAAGGCAAAGGGCGCCCAGTGGAACGGCGAAACGGATCTGCCCTGGGAGATCGAGGTCGATCAGGAGAAGCTGGTGAGGGACGATGCGATCGCGAACGGAGGATTCGGCGCCGGGTTCGACCTCACCGGGACTCCGGTGGAGAAGTGGACCGACAAGGAATGGGTGACCTTCGGTGTGGAGAGCCAGAACTGGACGCTGTCCCAGTTCCTTCACGGCGAACAGGGAGCGCTGATCTGCACGGCCAAGATCGTCGAGTCGGTGCCGTGGATCGACGCCAAGTACTACGCCTCCACCCAGGTGATGGACGAAGCTCGCCACGTCGAGGTGTTCGGCAAGTACCTCGAGGACAAGCTGTCCGGGCACTACCCGGTCAACGCCCACCTCCGGATGCTGCTCGACGACATCATCGCCGATTCGCGATGGGACCTGACCTATCTGGGGATGCAGATCATGGTCGAAGGTCTCGCCCTGGCTGCGTTCGGCTTCATGCACCAGATGACCGGCGATCCTCTGCTCAAGCAGCTGTTGCGCTATGTGATGGCCGACGAGGCTCGCCACGTCGCCTTCGGGGTGCTCAGTCTGCAGGAGTACTACGAAGAACTCGATGCCGCAGAGCTTCGTGTCCGCCAGGAATTCGCCTTCGAGGCGGCGGTGAGGATGCGGGATCGCTTCCTCCAACAGGAGGTATGGGATCGGATGGGCGTCGATCCCAAGGCGATCGTGCCCGTGGTGCAGCAGGCGCCCGAGCGGGCCGCCTTCCAAGCCATGCTGTTCTCCAAGATCGTTCCCAACTGCAAGAAGCTGGGCCTGCTCGATGCCGCCGACGGTTGGCTGCGGACCAAATTCACCGAACTCGGAGTCATCGAGTTCGAATCGTGGGTCGATACCACCGAGGAGTACGACGCCCTCGCATCGGTGCCGCCCAAGGATCGGATCGCGTCCTAACCAAATTTGCCCAACCGGTTTTCGCCGCCGCCGGTCTGGTCGTGTCGGCCGTCGGCTCCCAGGGATGGCGACTGGTAGCCTGCGGGATCGTGGCAACAAGTGCGATTCCATTGTCTGTGGCGAGAGGCTGACCCGAGGTGCCGCGGTTCGGTTCAGTCATCACGGCCATGGTCACTCCGTTCGGGCCCGACGGTGGGCTGGATCTGGACGGCGCAGGAGCGCTGGCCCGCCATCTGGTCGATTCGGGTAGCGATGGCCTGGTCCTGGCCGGCACCACCGGCGAAGGCCCGGTTCTCACCGACCGGGAACGTCTCGATCTCTTCTCTGCCGTGGTGGGAGCGGTCGATGTACCGGTTATCGCTTCGACCGGCACCAACGACACTGCCCACTCGGTCGCGCTGACCAAGGAGGCCACGTCCTGCGGGGTTGCCGCGGTGATGGCGGTTACCCCCTACTACAGCCGCCCGTCGCCAGCCGGGCTGTCCGCCCACTTTCGGGCCATGGCTGCGGCCACCGACCTTCCCGTCCTTCTCTATGACATCCCCGTACGGTCCGGTAGGAGGATCGGCCCCGAGCTCACCATCCAGCTGGCTCGCGAGGTTCCCACCATCGTGGGGGTGAAGGATGCCACCGGTGATGTCGCCTCTGCCGCGGAGGTGGTGGCCGGAAGCCCGGCGGGATTCGACGTGTACTGCGGTGACGATTCGCTCACCCTCCCATTCACCTCGATCGGCGGTGCCGGCATCATCAGTGTCGCCTCCCACTGGGCCGGGCGGCAGTTCTCCGAGATGATCGAGAGCTATCGGACCGGGAACGTGGAACGGGCTACGAACATCAATCAGCGCTTGGCCGAGTCGTACCGGTTCGAATCGACTGAGGAATTTCCCAATCCGGTTCCGGCCAAGGCCGCCTGCAGGGCGCTGGGGCTCCCCGTCGGACAATGCCGGTTGCCCAACCCACCCGCGCCGAGTGATCTCGACGACAGGGCCCGCGCCGTCGTGGCGAATTTGGGACGCCTCGATCCCGCGCACCAGTCGGTTGCCTGACGCCGGTCGTACCAACCGGACCGTGCGCCGATCGAAGGGATCGGCCCCCAAGGACAGCACGACCGGTAAGAACACGCCCGACAAGAAGTCGGCCCAAAAGAAGGCATCGGCGGGCGGCAAGCCCGAAACCGGGCGTTCGTGGGCCAAGGGAAGCGGCCGTGCCGCGGCCAAGGGCACAACAACGGGGCAGTCCAAGAGCACCGACTCGGGGCAGGCAAGCTCCCCCAAGCCGGCCAGAGCAACGGCCAAGGGCGACGGGGCCGTTCGGCTGGTGTTCCTCGGGGGGCTCGGCGAGATCGGGAGAAACTGTGCCTGTATCGAGGTCGATGGCAGGATCCTGGTGCTGGATGTGGGGATCATGTTTCCCGATCCGGACATGCCCGGCGTCGATCTGGTGCTTCCCGACTTCACCTACCTGCGCGAGAACGCGGCACGGGTCGATGGAATCATCCTCACCCATGGTCACGAGGACCACACCGGAGGTCTGGCCTATCTGCTCCGCGACTTTCCTGCTCCGGTCTACGGCTCGGAACTGACCCTGGCCCTGGCCCGAAACCGGGTGGACGAGGCGGGCATGTCCGATCGAGCCCAGTTGATTCCGGTGCGGGACGGCGAGCGGCGACGGATCGGTCCATGTGATGTCGAGTTCATCCCGGTCACCCACTCCGTACCCCACGCATTCGCCACCGTGTTCTTCACACCTCAGGGGATCATCCTCCATTCGGGGGACTTCAAGATCGATCTCCACCCGGTGGACGAGCGCCGGACCGACCTGGCCCGGATGGGTGCGTTGGGATCTGATCCGGGGATTCGCCTGCTGCTGTCCGACTCGACCAATGCCGAGGAGCCGGGCTACACCGCATCGGAGTCCACGGTGGGGGCGACGCTGCGCAAGGTGTTCCTCGCTCGCCCGGACCGGCGATTCGTGGTGACCTGCTTCGCCAGCCACATTCACCGGGTCCAACAAGTGGCCGACGCGGCAGTTGCCGGGGGAAGGTCGATCGCCACCCTGGGCCGGTCGATGGAGAAGAACGTGGCGCTGGCCCGCCGGCTCGGCCTGTTGCACATCCCCGACCAGGCGCTCGTGGATATCGAGGACATCGACGACCTCGATCCGGGTCAGGTCTGCGTGATCTCCACCGGATCGCAAGGAGAGCCGATGTCGGCGCTGTCTCGGCTGGCGGCGGGCGAGAACCGGCTCTTCCGTCTCCGAGAAGGTGACGTGGTGGTGATCAGCGCCCATCCCATTCCCGGTAACGAATGGTCGGTGGGTCGGGTCATCGACAGCCTTCATCGCCGGGGCGTAGAGGTCATCCATTCCGGTGTCGACTCGGTGCACGTGAGCGGCCACGCCCGTCAGGGCGAGTTGGCCACGTTGATGTCGGTGACCAAGCCCGAGTTCTTCATTCCCGTGCACGGCGAATACCGGCACATGGCCAACCATGTCCGTCTGGCCGGCACCATGGGTATCACCGGCGACCGGGTGCTTCTTTGCGAGGACGGTGACGCGGTACGCCTGGACAAAGCAGGCATCCGGCGGGACGGGACCGTGCCAGGCGGGTACCTGTTCGTCGACGGGAGCGCGGTGGGCGACATCGGCCACGGTGTCCTCCGGGACCGGATGGTCCTCGCCGAGGAAGGAGTGGTCATGGCGGTCGCCACCGTCGACCTCAGACGGGCCGAGGTGGTCGGTACGCCCCAGATCGTCACCCGGGGCTGGGCCTACGACCACGACACCGAGGCCCTGCTCGACGAGGCTCGCGACGAGGTGACCAAAGCCCTCGAACAGGCGCTCACCGCCGGCAGCACCGACCACGAGAATCTCAATCGGGTCGCCCGTAAGGCACTCGGTCGGATGGTCGGTGGCCGGACACGCCAGCGCCCCATGATCGTTCCGGTGATCGTCACCGTCTAGTCCGGCGGCAAATCCTCGAGGCAGACCAGCGCCGTCCCTTGGGCATGTCAATTCCAAAAATTGGCCTTTTTATCGCCTATAGACGATGTTTCCCGGCACGATCATCGTCTACAAGCGATAATTCGGCCGAATTGTAAAATACACAATCAAGGTAGACGTAGGCCCGATGGCGGCCGATTGGCGAGCCCGATGCCGAGCATGGCCTTGCCCGGATCCCCGGAAGTTGCCTCGAGTCGATCCCGCCGCCACGACCAGGCACCTTCGCCCGAACAACCGGATCATCGCTGCGACGAGGACAACGCGAACTGTCTGACGCAACCGCAGACATCCGGTTCGGCGTTGAAACTGGTCGCCCAACAGGCCGGCCGGTGTCCCCGAGACCAGCGTGTTGCCCGAGTACCCTGGTCCCACTGTGACGACCGCCACCAAGCGACCGGCGGGCCGATCCGGGTCTTCGCGGTCCAGGGGGCGGTCCGCGTCGTCTGCCCGTTCGCGCTCGTCAGCATCGAGATCGACCGCCGGGCGCCACCGGAGTAGGCGTGCTCCTGGTTCCAAGGGCGGCCGGGGTCCGGCGCGGCCACAGGGTCTGTTGGCTTCGATGGGTGCGGTCGTGGCCGGTCACGCCGCCGATCTGTGGGGGGTGATGCTGGTCACGCTGGGCGTGCTGGCCGCGCTGGCCTTCTACGCCGGCTCTCTCAACCCGGCCGGCCACTACGCCCGGCTCGGTGTCGGCGATCTCCTCGGATGGGGTCGGTTTCTGGTACCGCCGGTGGCGATCACCGTCGGGCTCCTCTTGCTGGTCGGGAGGCGCGGCGAGGAGGGCGAATCGACCACCCGCGAACCGGCCCGAGCGGTCATCGGAGCGACCCTTACCCTGCTGGCGGTAGCCGGACTGGCTGCGCTGGCCGGCGGGTCACCGGCTCTCGCCGACAGCACAGCCCGGTTGTCTGCGGCGGGTGGCTGGGTGGGAGCGCTCATCGGCAATCCGCTCGGGCGGGCCCTTGGCGGTGTTGGGGCCACCACCGTACTGGTGGCCCTGCTGGTGGTGGCCATGGTGGTGGTGACCGGGGTATCGGTGAGTGCGGCCGCCGGCGCGCTCGGTGCGGGCGGCACGGTGGGGTGCCACGGTGGCCCGCGGGGGCGGGGATCGAGAGGGTGAAGGTGCCCCGGAAGTCGAGGACAACCCCACCGACCCCTTCGGACGGGCGGTGCGACCGGCGACCGGGCCGGACGCGGCCGACCCGGAGGAGCCGATCGAGGCCGCACAACCCGACGACCCGGAGGCCGAGGCCACGACCGATCCTGGACCGCACGACGGGTTGGCACCCGATGCGGCTACCGGGGCGGCCGCCGGTGCCAATGCCAACGGCGCGACACCGTTGACGATGAAACTGGGCCCGCCGGTCGGGGATTGGCGACTCCCGCCGGACACGCTGCTCAAGCACGCCAAACCCCACACCGTCGACGAGAAGGAGGTGGACGCCGGTGGGGTGGCCCTGGTCGCCGCCCTGGCCGCCCACGGCGTCGACACCCGCCTGGTAGGGCGGACCGTGGGACCGTCGGTCACCCGATACGAACTGGAGCTCGGTGCCGGGGTCAAGGTGGCCCGGGTGACCTCGTTGTCCAAGGACATCGCCTACGCCATGGCCTCGCCGGACGTCCGAATCCTGGCGCCCATCCCGGGCAAGTCGGCCATCGGGGTGGAGGTGCCCAACCGGCGCCGTGAGCTGGTGGCCCTGGGCGATGTGCTCGCCTCCGACGAGGCGAAAAAGGCCACCCATCCGCTCGAGGTTGCGCTCGGGCGGGACATCGCCGGTCGGGCCAAGATGGTCAACCTGGCCGAAATGCCCCACGTGCTGGTCTCAGGAGCGACCGGTTCGGGCAAGTCCTCCTGCATCAACTCGGTGCTGACCTCCATCCTGATGCGGGCCACCCCCGACCAGGTCCGGTTGATCCTGGTCGATCCCAAACGGGTCGAGCTGGGCCAGTACAACGACCTGCCCCACCTGCTGACCCAGGTGGTGGTCGACCCGAAGAAGGCGGCCAACGCCCTGAGCTGGGCGGTCGACCGAAATGGAGCGTCGCTACGACTTGCTCGCAGAGGTGGGCATGCGGGACATCACCGGGTACAACGACGCCTTCGACAGCGGCGGTCTGGCCGAGTACGAGGAGGACCACCGCCTGCGGATGCGGGGCACCGAGCCCGGCGACGGGGAGTCCGACGACGGCGAGGACCACGCCCATTACGAGCGACTGCCGTTCATCCTGATCGTGGTGGACGAGCTCAACGACCTGATGATGGTGGCCGCCCGTGATGTCGAGGAATCGGTGTGCCGCATCGCCCAGATGGCCAGGGCGGTGGGGATCCACTTGGTCCTGGCCACACAACGTCCGTCGGTGGACGTGATCACCGGGGTGATCAAAGCCAACATCCCGTCCCGGTTGGCCTTTTCGGTCTCCACCCAGGCCGACAGTCGGGTGATCCTCGACCAGGGGGGCGCCGAACGATTGATCGGCAAGGGTGACATGCTGTTGCTTTCGGCTTCATCCTCGAACCCGCAACGTCTGCAGGGACCATGGGTGAGCGAGGAAGAGGTCCGTGCCGTCACCGCCCACTGGAAGCGCCAGGGGCCGATGGAGGTGGTGGCCGGAATCGAAAAGGTGGTGGGAACCGGTGTCGGAGGCTCGGAGGGTGACGACGGTGGCGACGATCTTCTCGATCAGGCCATGGAGCTGGTCGTCCGCTCCCAGTTGGGCTCCACGTCGATGCTGCAGCGAAAGCTGCGGGTCGGCTTTGCCCGGGCCGGCCGTTTGATGGACCTGATGGAGCGTCGGGGAGTGGTGGGCCCGTCGGAGGGATCGAAGGCCCGCGCCGTGCTGATGACCCCTGAGGAATTGGACGCCCGCTGAACGAGGAGTCTCCCGACGGGTCGGAAGCGGCACTGACGGCTCCGGCGGAATCCGGGTGGGTGGGCCCGCGCCCTGATGCCGCATCCGTGTCCGGTGCTGCCGCTCCGGCTGGTGCCACGCCACTCCCCACACCGCCTCTCCGGGACATCACGGCTCCTCGAGCCGCGGGCCATTCCGCGGCACCGGGTGCACTTGTGGTCGACTCACTCCGGGCGGCCGGTGACGCCACCGGGGAAGGCCCTCCGCCCGGTGCGCCCGCACCGCGCCGCCGCCGCGGCCGCCGGATGTTCTGGTGGCTCGCCCTGGTCGTTGCGGTCATCGTCGCCGCCGGCGGTTGGGTGGTCTCCCAACGCATCAATCATCCACTGGCGGCGCCAGCGCTCCTGGCCGGACTGCCGTCGTCGTTGATCGTCCCCGGACCGAGCCCCGCAATCCTGTGGCCCGCGGTCGGCCAGGGGGCGGTGTCGATCCCGGCGCTGCGGTATGCCGCGCAGTCGGGGCCGGAGTCCCCGGTGCCGATCGCCTCGTTGACCAAGATGACCACCGCCCTGGTCGTGCTCCGAGATCATCCACTCCCACCCGGTGCCAACGGGCCGGCGATCACCATCACCGCCGCCGACGTGGCCGAGTACAACAGCGAAGTGCACAACGATCAGTCCACCATCCCGGTCCAGTTGGGCGAGGTGCTCACCGAACGCCAGATGCTCGAGGCCATGCTCACCCAATCGGCCAACAACATCGCCTACGCGCTGGCGCTCTGGGACGCAGGCACGACACCGGTGTTCGTGGCCGAAATGAACTCCCTGGCGTCCTCGCTGGGTGCAACCTCCACCCACTACGTCGACGTGAGCGGGTACGACCCGAGCTCGGTCTCGACAGCGGCCGATTGTTTGCGCATCGCGGCGGCCGGCATGAGTGATCCGACCTTCGCCCAGATCGTGGGCCTGAGTTCGATCACCCTGCCGCTGATGGGAACCAGGCCCAATATCGTCTCGGAGATCGGATCCGACAACGTGGTCGGGGTGAAGTCCGGCTACACCTCGCAGGCCAAGGGATGCATGGTATTGGCTGCCAACGAAGCAGTGCGCGGGCGCAAGGTGCAGGTACTGGTGGCCGTCCTCGGACAACCGGTACCCCCGCCCATCGCTCCCACGTCGACAACCACCAAACCTCCGCCGACCACCGCGGCCCCTTCGAAGACCACCGCACCCACTACCACCATCCCCGAAGACGACCTCGAGGTGCCCGATCCCTTCCGGTACACCCGTCCGGTCATCGCCAGCCTGCTCCATGCCACCGAGGCGGCCATCGTGCCTGTCACCGCGTCGACGCCCGGTCAGCCGGTAGGCACGGTGACCGCCTCCTGGGGCGGGACCCGCCACCAGGTCGAGGTGGTCACCGCTCAGGGAGCCCTGCTCCTGGGATGGCCGGGCCAACGGGTGCTCACCGCCACCAAATTCCAGAACGTGCCCCCCGGCGCGGAGGCCGGGGCACGGGTCGGGACCGGCGTGTTCGGCCTCGGGACCCAGCTCGAGGTGGTGCCGCTGCGGTTGGCGGCCACCGTGCCCGAGCCGTCGTGGTGGTGGAGGCTCGTCCACAACTGACGTCAACCGGTCCGAGGGCGGCTGCATCCCGGCGCATTCCTACCCGTCGCGAACCTGACGAGTACCGTGTCGGTGTGCGAGCACGAGCCCCCGCGTCGGCTGCCAACCTCGGACCTGGCTTTGACACCCTGGCGGTCGCACTCGATCTGTATGTCGAGGTCGAAGTGGAGCCCGCCTCCCGGCTCATCGTCCATTCCGAGGGAGAAGGCGAAGGGCTGTCCGATGACCCGTCACACCTGGCCGCCCGAGTAGCCATCGATGTGGCGGGTACCGACCAACTTTCGATCACTGTCCGTTCGCAAATCCCGATCGCCCGCGGCCTGGGTTCGTCGGCGGCCTTGGCGGTGGCCGCCGCAGCCGCCGCCGGCGCCGAGGACCCTCTGGGTGTCGCCGCCCGGATGGACGGACATCCTGATAATGCCGCGGCATCGATGGTCGGTGGACTGGTGGCGGCGGCCCGGGTGAAGGGCGGCGTGCAGGCGGTCCGGCTGCCCCTGGATGTCTC
Source organism: uncultured Acidimicrobiaceae bacterium (assembly GCA_963734395.1). Taxonomy (GTDB): domain Bacteria; phylum Actinomycetota; class Acidimicrobiia; order Acidimicrobiales; family RAAP-2; genus Bog-756. Next base: position 1,162,151 of record CAVTGY010000007.1, read on the forward strand.
TCTGGCGTTCGTGTGCATCGTGCCGGATCTCAATTTGTCGACGACACGGGCCCGGCAGGCGCTTCCCCAGCAGGTGAGCCGCGAGAATGCGGCGTTCAACCTGTCCCGAATGGCCCTGCTCATCGCCGGCCTGGCCGACAGTCGGCTGCTGATTGGCGAGGCCACCGAGGACCGACTGCACCAGGACTTTCGGAGTCCGTTCTTTCCGGCGGCCCCGATGCTGCTGTCAGCGATGTCGGCCGGTGGCGCGCTGGCCGTTTGTTGGTCCGGCTCAGGTCCCTCCCTCCTGGGAATCTGCGATGGCAGCGACGCCAACCGCCTGCAGGAGGTGGGGTTGACTGCCCTCGCTGATGCGGGCATCCCCGGACAGGTTCTGGTCCTCCATCCTGACATGCATGGGCTGATCGTCGACCGTGACGGTTCCGCCGATGTCTACGACTTCAACGCCGACCGGTAGTCGGGCACCCGGAACCGATTCCTGTGGCGAGCGAGCCGACCAAGGAGCTGGTCACCGTGGCCAACACCCATCCGGGCCGTGATTACCGGGTCGAGTGTGCGAGTCCCGAGTTCACCTGCCTGTGCCCGCTCACCGGTCAGCCGGACTTTGCCACCGTGACGGTTTCCTACGTACCGGATCACCTGGTGGTCGAGCTCAAATCACTCAAGCTGTATCTCTGGAGCTATCGCAACGAGTCCGGGTTCCACGAGGACGTGACCAATCGCATCCTCGATGACCTGGTGGCCGCGGCCGCCCCCCGTCGGATGACGGTCACCACCGACTGGCTGGTTCGGGGAGGCATCCATACGGTGGTGGAGGCGTCGCACCCGTAGTCGGAGAGCGCGCCGGCAACCGCCGTGGCCGTATCCTTGGGGAAGTGACCACCGCATCCACCAACGCCGGCCGCTTCCCCGAGCCGGAGGGTTCCGCACATCGGGAAGCGGCGCCACGGACGTTCCACATCAGGACCTTCGGGTGCCAGATGAACGAGCACGACTCTGAACGACTCGCCGGGGCACTGATCGCCGACGGCCTGGTGGCCGCGCCGGATCTCGACTCGGCGGACGTGGTGGTACTGAACACCTGCTGCATCCGCGAGAATGCCGACAACAAATTCTACGGAGCCCTGGGCAACCTCAAGGCATTGCGATCGAGTCGTCCCGGGATGCAGATCGCGGTGGGCGGTTGCCTGGCCCAGATGGACCAAGAGCACATTCGCGAGCGAGCCCCCCACGTGGATGTGGTGTTCGGGACCCACAATCTGACCCGGGCACCGGTGTTGTTGCGGCAGGCTGCTGCCACCGGACCGGTGGTCGAGATTCTCGATGAACCGCTGGAGCAGTCCGAGCCGGCGGCCGGCCAGCAGGTCGCCGCCCTGGCCGCGGTGCGAGATCTGCCCTATGCGGCGTGGGTGACCATCCAGACCGGGTGCGACAACTCCTGTGCCTTCTGCATCGTTCCGTCGGTGCGCGGTGGAGAAGTCTCCCGCCCGATGGCCGACCTGATTGCCGAGGTGCGCGCCCTTGCCGGGCGGGGCGTGACCGAAGTGACGCTGTTGGGACAGAACGTGAACTCCTACGGCCGGGACATCACCCGGCGCCGGCCCCTGTTCGCCGAGCTGCTGGCGGCCGTCGGCGGGGTCGAGGGCATCCGGCGAGTCCGGTTCACCAGCCCCCATCCCAAGGACCTGCGGGGCGAGACCATCGCGGCGATGGCCGGGACCGAACAAGTGTGCAACCACCTTCACCTTCCCCTGCAGTCAGGAAGCGACGCGGTGCTGGTGGCCATGCGGCGGGGTTATACCGCCGAGCGCTATCTGGCCCGTCTGGCCGCGGCCAGGGCTGCGATACCCGACCTGGCGGTGACCACCGACCTGATCGTGGGATTCCCCGGGGAGACCGAGGACGATTTCGAACGGACGCTCGAGGTGGTGGCTGAGGCGGGTTACGACAGCGCGTATACGTTTATCTTCTCCCCGAGGCCGGGGACCCGGGCAGCCTCCATGCAGGACCGGTTCGTCGAGGGCGGGGTGGTAGCCGACCGGTTCGAGCGGCTGCGGGCAGTGGTGGAGCGATCTGCGCTGGCCCGCCACCGAAACCGGGTAGGTCGGGTCGAAGAGGTGGTGGTGGAAGGGCCTTCCAAACGGGACCCGACGGTGATCACCGGGCGCACCACGCAGAACAAACTGGTCCATTTCGAGCCGGTGGACGGACGAACGGTAGCCGCCGGATCGTTCGCCGACGTCAAGGTGACCGGCGCGGCGCGCCACCATCTCACCGGTGCACTCATCGAGGTGACTTCGCGGCCCTCGCACCGGGTGCGCATCCCGGTCACCGCCGGTTGACCACGGGGAGGCGGTAGTGGCGGCGACCGGCGCGACCAATGGTCCCCCCCTCCCGCCGATGGTGGCCCTGGTCGGCCCCACCGCCTCGGGAAAATCTGAGGTGGCCTATCGGGCTGCCACGGCGTCGATGACCATGGCATCGACGCCCACTGCGCCGTCCGGCGGTCGATCCGGTGTGACAGCACCGGTCTGCCTGGAATTGGTCTCGGTCGACTCGATGGCCGTGTACCGGGGCATGGACATCGGGACCACCAAGCCGACGCACGAAGAGCGCGCCGCCGTTCGGTATCACTTGCTCGACCTGGTCGACCCGGGCGAGGAGTTCACCGTCCAGCAGTTCCAAATGCACGGGCACCGCGCCCTGGGTGGTATCGCCGAACGCGACAACCGGGCCCTCCTGGTGGGAGGAGCTGGGCTCTACCTGCGCTCCCTGGTCGACGATCTGCGGTTTCCGGGCCGCTTTCCCGAAGTCGCCGCTTCGCTCGAGGCCGGGCTGGACGCGGCCGGGCCCGAGGGGAGCGAACCGCTGGCCACCGCCCTTACCGATCTGCACGTTCGGCTGAGCGCTCTGGATCCGCTGGCCGCCGGACGTATCGAACCGACCAATCGGCGACGCCTGGTGCGCGCCCTCGAAGTCAGTATCGGGTCGGGAAGCCCCTTCTCCTCGTTCGGCCCCGGGCTCGATCGCTATCCCGCCACTTCGGTGACACTGGTGGGGATGAGCCGTCATCCGGCCGACCTCGACCGGCGGATTGCCGAGCGGTTCGGCCGGCTCATGGACCTGGGTTTGTTGCAGGAGGTGCGTAGCCTGGCCGCCCGCCCCGGGGGCATGTTCCGGACCGCCCGCCAGGCGCTCGGGTACCGCGAGCTCCTCGGCCATGTCGAAGGGGGAGTGCCACTCGCCGATGCGGTCGGCGAGGCAATCCGGCGGACCCGCACCTTCGCCCGACGCCAGATGGCCTGGTTCCGCCGCGACCCCCGTATCATGTGGATCGACCCCGATGATGATCCGGTGGGGACGATCGTGGCTCTGTGCGGCGCCGTTCCCCGCGACCGTGCCACGGTGGGAGACTGTTGGTCAGCACAATGAGCCCGCCGATACCCGACACGTCCGTTCTCCGCCTGACCAAGCACCACGGGGCGGGCAACGACTTCCTGGTCCTGGTGGACGTCGACTGTTCGATCCCGCTAGAGCCGGCGTTGGTCCGCGCCCTGTGCGACCGTCACACCGGTGTCGGGGCCGACGGGGTGATCAGGGTGCTCGTCGGCGGCACCGGGACCGATCTGACCATGGAGCTCCGCAATGCCGACGGGGGCGCGGCGGAAATGAGCGGGAACGGGATGCGCTGCCTGGCCCAGGCCGCCGTCGAGGCCGGTCTGGTGACCCCGCCCACCTTCACGGTGATGACGCCGGCCGGCGTAAGGGCCGTCGAGTACAGGGCCGGAGAGAAGCCCGGGTCCGCGGTGGCGTCGGTGGACATGGGAGCGGCCGAACTCGGTTCTGATCAACCGCAGCGATTCGCAGAGCGCCGGGCCCGTCAGGTTGATCTGGGTAATCCCCATCTGGTCCTCCTCGGGCCAGATCCGGCCGAGGTGGACGTGGCGGAACTGGGCAGCAGGCTCCAGGACCTGCACCCTGGAGGGATAAACGTGGAGTTCATCGCGGTCGGCCCCGGCCCCGACGCCATCACTTTGCGGGTGTGGGAGCGCGGCGTGGGTGAGACGCGGGCGTGCGGGACCGGCAGCGCCGCGGCAGCCGCGGCAGCCCGGAGCTGGGACCTGGTGGGTGACAGGGTGGAGGTGCACAATCCGGGAGGGACCCTGCAGGTATTGCTGGGGTCCGATCGGGTGAGGTTGAGCGGTCCGGTGCACAAGGTGGCCAGCATCGAGGTGGACGTGGACCAGCTCTTCGGGGCGGCCCGGCCTTGACGCCGCCTGATTCGGCGTTCACCGACACACTCATCTCGCGGACCGTCCGCGAGCGCATCGTCCTGGTCGGGGTCACCGTCCCCCCGGCCACCCTGGCCGCTACCGAGGCCGGCCTCGACGAGTTGGCCCTGCTGGTGGGCACGGCCGGTGCCGACGTGATGGACCGGGTCTTCCAACGTCGGACCACCCCGGACCCTGCCACCTACCTGGGTAGGGGAAAGGCCGAAGAGCTGCGGTCGGTGTGCGAGGCAGTCGACGCGGACACCGTGGTGTTCGACGACGACCTCACCCCCGCCCAACAGCGGAACCTGGAGAAGATCCTGGGACGGACCGCCATCGATCGCACCGCAGTGATCCTCGACATCTTCGCCCAGAACGCCCGTACCCCCGAAGGGCGGGCCCAGGTCGAGCTGGCGCTCCTCCGCTACCGCCTACCAAGACTCCGAGGCCGGGGTCGGTCCTTGAGCCAACAGGCAGGTGGCATCGGCACCCGCGGCCCTGGCGAGACCAAACTCGAAGTCGACCGGCGTCGCCTGCTTTCGAGGATGGCCCGGCTCGAGTCCGATCTTCGCCAGCTCGACCGAACCCGAAGGACCCAACGCAGGGGACGAACCAGGTCGCGCCAACGATCGGTCTCCCTGGTCGGCTACACCAATGCCGGGAAGTCCACGTTGCTGAACCGGCTGTGCGGCTCGGACGTTCTGGTGGAGAACCGGTTGTTCTCCACCCTCGACCCCCGTACTCGCCAACTGGACCTGCCCGGTGGGGAGACCGTCGTGCTCACCGACACCGTCGGATTCGTGCGCAAGCTTCCCCACCAGGTCGTCGAGGCCTTCCGGTCCACCCTCGAGGTGGTGTGCGACTCCGACCTCATCGTCCATGTCGTCGACGGCTCGGCTCCGGACTTCGAGGGCCAGGTCGACGCGGTGCGGACGGTGCTGGCCGAAATCGGCGCCGACGGTCTGCCGGAGCTGCTGGTCGTCAACAAAGCCGACGCGGTGGTCGCGCTGGGAGACGCCTGCGTCGAGGAGGCCAACCGGCTGATGGCTGCCCATACCGGCTCGGTGATGGCTTCGGCCCGCACCGGTGAGGGGATCGATCGCCTGACCCAGGCCATGGGTGACCGCCTCCGGGTGGGCGACCGGGTGATCGAGCTGATCATTCCGTGGTCACGGGGGGACGTACTGGCCGCGGTACACCGCGAGGGGGAGATCGTCGGCGAGGCCCTTGGGGAAGGATCGACCCGGGTCCAGGTGGTGCTCGATCGGGTGGGGCAGTCACGTTTCGCCAGTTTCCAGGCCGGGTGATGACCGCTCCGCGGCCGAGCGGCGGGAGCGGTGCAGGGCCGGGGTTTGCCCCGCCTGCGTATCCGTACGACCGGCTGGCCACGCTTTCGGTGCGGGCCGAGGAGAGATACGGAGCTGTCGGGGGAGTGGTGGACTGCTCGGTGGGCACCCCCTGTGATCCACCGCCTGGTCAGGTGGTCGCGGCCATGGCCGGCTCCGATGCAGAACGGGGATACCCGTCCTCGGCCGGCTCTGTGGCGTACCGGCAGGCGGCGGCCGGGTGGTTGCAGCGTCGGTTCGGTGTGACCGTCGATCCCGAACACGAGATCGCCGCATGCGTGGGGACCAAGGAATTCGTGGCTTCGACCGCCCACTATCTCCACCTGCGATCGCCGGATCGTGACACCGTGCTCTTCCCTGCGGTGTCGTATCCGACCTACGCGATGGGCGCGGTGCTGGCGGGGTGCCGGCCGGTGCCGGTGCCCGAACTGGCGACCGGTGGGCCGGACCTGTCCGCCATCGACCCGGCCGACGCCACCCGGGCGCTGCTGCTGTGGACGAATTCGCCGTCGAACCCCACCGGGGTGCGCACCGACCCGGGAGAGGCGGCCGGGTGGGGCCGGGAGCACGGTGTTCCCGTTTTCGCCGACGAGTGTTACGCCGAGTTCACCTGGGACGGCCCGCCCCGATCGGAGCTCGAGGCCGGGTCGGACGGGGTGGTGGCGGTGCACTCCCTGTCCAAGCGATCCAACCTGGCCGGGGTGCGAGCCGGCTTCTACGCGGGGGACCCCGAACTGGTCGGGTATCTCCTCGACGTTCGTCGCCACGCGGGTCTCATGGTCCCCGGTCCGGTGCAGGCCGGGGCGGTGGCTGCGTTGCAGGACGACGCGCACGTCGACGACCAGCGCCGGCGTTACCGCGAACGCCTGGCCTTTCTGGCCGGGGTACTCGGGCGGGCGGGGTTGCCGGTGGAGCCGCCGGCGGGGGGGTTCTATCTGTGGGCACCGGTACCGGCGACGTTCTCCGCGGACGGGTGGTCGTTGACCGAGGCGTTGGCCCTCGAAGCCGGACTGCTCGTCAGTCCGGGAGAGTTCTACGGTCCCGACGGAGCCGATCATGTACGGATCGCCGTCGTTCAGCCCATGCCACGGCTCGAACTGGTGGCCGAACGGTTGGCCGGATCCGGACTGACCGCGGTCTCGTAGCGGGCCTCCCGGGAGCGGACGCCGGGCGCGGGCACCAACGGGACCACCCGTTGCCAGGGCTAACGTCTGTTCCCATGGCAGATCTCCCGTCCCGGATCGAAGAGCTGTGGGGCCGCGCCTCGGAGCTGGTCCCGGGCGACAGCGAGGCGTTGGCGGTGGTGACCGAGGCCATCGACATGCTGGATCAGGGCACGGCACGGGTGGCCGAGGTCGATCCGGCATCCGATCGGGTGATCGTCCACCAGTGGCTGAAGCAGGCCATCTTGTTGCTGTTCCGCCTGCGCTCGATGGAGACCATCGAGGCCGGGCCCTTCGAGTACGCCGACAAGCTCCCGCTCAAGAAGGACTATGCGGCGAAGGGGGTGCGGGTGGTGCCGGGAGCCTCCGCCCGCTGGGGCTCCTTCCTGGGCCAGGGGGTCATCTGCATGCCCAGTTACGTCAACATCGGCGCCCGGGTCGGTGCCGGCACCATGGTCGACACCTGGGCCACGGTGGGCTCGTGCGCACAGATCGGCGAGCAGGTCCACCTCTCCGGCGGGGTGGGCATCGGCGGCGTTCTCGAACCGGCCCAGGCTTCCCCGGTGGTCGTCGAGGACGAGGTGTTGATCGGAAGCCGGAGCATGATCACCCAGGGGGCGCGGGTCGGCCGAGGTTCGGTGCTCGGCGAGGGAACGGTCTTGAATCCCTCGATTCCAGTGATCGATGCCGAGACCGGCGAGGAATTGAGCCGAGGTCATGTTCCTCCCTGGTGCGTGGCGGTGGCGGCCTCGCGCCGCCGCCAGTTCACCGGCGGCGAATTCTTCCTTCCCTGTGTCCTGGTCATCAAGCGGCTTACCGTTGGGGAACGTCATGACAAGGCGGCGCTGACCGACATCCTCCGTCAGCACGGCGTTTCGGCATGACCGTCCGCACGCCTGACGATCTTCTCGGCCTGTGCACGGCCCTGGTGGCCATTCCGTCGGTCAGCCACCAGGAGGAGCAGCTGGCCGACCTGGTGCAGTCCACCCTCGATGGTTGCCCGTGGCTGACGGTGGAACGGGTGGGGCACAACGTGGTTGCCCGTACCGACCTCGATCGCCCCACCCGGGTGGTATTGGCCGGCCATCTCGACACGGTGCCACCGGTCAGCGGCAACCACGAGCCGCGGGTGGTCGACGACGTCCTCTACGGGGTGGGTGCCGCCGACATGAAGGGGGGGTTGGCCGTCTTCCTCCATCTGGCCGGATCCCTGGCCGAGCCGGCCGTGGATGTGACCTGGTGCTTCTACGTGTGCGAGGAGGTCGAGCAACGATTCAACGGGCTCCGCCACCTGTGGGAGCAGCGCCCCGAGCTCCTCCGCGCCGACGCCGCCATCCTCGGGGAGCCCACCGACGGCGTGGTGGAAGCCGGTTGCCAGGGTGTGCTGCACGTGAGGATCGAGCTCGAAGGCAGGCGGGCCCACACCGCTCGTCCGTCGACGGGGCGCAACGCCATCCACCGGCTGGCCCCGGTGCTGGCCGAGGTGGCCGGGTACCAGAGCCGGCGGGTGACCCTGGACGGATGTGAGTACGTCGAGCAGCTGCAGGCGGTCGAGGTGACCGGAGGGGTGGCCGCCAACGTGGTGCCCGACAGCGCCGCGGTACTGATCAACCATCGGTTCGCTCCCGACCGCACCGCCGCCGAGGCCGAGGCGTCGATCCGGGAATTGCTGGGACCGCACCTCGAGGTGACCGATCGCTGGGAGATGGTCGAGTCAGCCCCCGCAGCTCCCCCCGCCCTCAGCCATCCGGTCCTGGCCACTCTGGTCGAAGCCACCGGCGCCCGACCCCAGGGCAAGCAGGGATGGACCGACGTGGCCTCGTTTTGGGCCCACGGCATTCCCGCCGCCAATTTCGGACCCGGCGATCCCCTGGTCGCCCACACCCCCGGGGAGCACGTTGACGCCGGCCAGGTCGGGCAGGTGGCCGATGTGCTGAGCAGGTTGCTGGCGGACGGTGGGGGATCAGAGCCGACGGAGTACGGTGACCACCTTGCCGTAGACGGTCACCTCTGAGGGCTCGAACTCCATCGGTGTGAGCCGCGGGTTGGCCGGGGTGAGCACCACCCGATCGCCGTGTTGCGAGAACCGCTTGAGGGTGGCCTCGCCGTCGGGGATCCCGGCCACCACCAGGTCGCCCTGCTCGGCATCGGGCTGTTGGCGCACGACGGCGAAGTCGCCGTCCATGATCCCGGCGTCGATCATCGAGTCGCCCTGGACCCGGACCATGAACAGCGTGCCGGTACCGGTGAAGTCCTCGGGGAGCGGGTACAGCTCTTCGATGTTCTCCTGAGCCAGCACTCCGGTTCCGGCGGCCACGTCACCCACCAGGGGGACGTGGCGGATCGGCCGGGCATCGGCGATGACCTTCGACGAGGGGTCGTAACACACCTCGATGGCCCGGGGCTTGGTCGGGTCTCGCCTGAGGTATCCCTCGCGCTGCAACACCGCCAGGTGGGCATGGACCGTCGAGGACGAGGTGAGACCCACCGACTCACCGATCTCGCGGACCGACGGTGGATAACCGCGGTCCCTGACCGCGGCGGAGATGCAGTCCAGAATCTGCTTGCGTTTGGTGCTGAGTACCTGGGCCATCGGTCCCCTTGCCTTCCTGGCTTGCATCCGCCGGCGAACGTCTGTTTGCAAGAAGATAGCCGGTCGGTCCAGCAAAAGCAAACACCCGTTCGACAAAATCCTTGACACCGAACAGACGTTCGTGTTGAGATAGGGCCATGACGAACACAGGTTCGATTAATCGACCCACGGATGGGAGCCTGGCTGCCGATCGGGACGGACGGGGTGCGCCATGGCGGTGACCTGGATGGAGTGTGAGCCGATCCTGGGCCGGACGGGGGACAGACCCGAGGGCCTGCGACTGGTTCGAGGCGAGGAACGGCAGTCCGCCCCGGTGGTCTCCCTCAAACGTCGGGTCCCCTCCGAGGTCCGGCTCCGTCGCACCCTGTTGGTGGTCATGGGCCTTCTGCTCGGGGTGCTCGCTCTTCCGCTGAGCGGAACCGGTGGTCACTCCCACCCCATCGGTTCCGCTTCGGCGGAGACCACTGGGCCGATCACCTATGTCGTGCAGCCTGGCGACTCGCTGTGGTCAATTGCCGAGCGGGTCGATCCCTCGGGGGATCCGCGTCCGCTCATGGCCAGGCTGGCATCGCAGGTCGGGTCGGACACCGTGGTGCCCGGAGAGCGGGTGGTTCTGCCCTGAACCGATAGGGGAGCGGGCGGTCGGCGAGGTGCTGGTGACCGTGGTCGAGGGGTTTGACCAGAGGTGGGGCGGTAACCTCGAGTCGATGCGGTGTCCTTGGTGCCTGGCCGACGATGACCGTGTCGTCGATTCCCGGGCAACCGAGGACGGCGCGGTCATCAGGCGGAGGCGGGAGTGCAGCGGATGCGGAAACCGCTACACCACCTTCGAGCACATCGAGGAGATCCCGTTGATGGTGATCAAGCGCTCCGGTGCCCGCCAGGCGTTTGACCGTGGCAAGGTCATCGACGGGCTGAGGGCAGCGACCAAGAACCGGCCGGTTAGCGAAGCCCAGCTCGAGATCGTCGCCCGCGAGGTGGAGGACCAGATGCGGGAAGGCGGCGCCGACCCCACGTCCGAACAGGTGGGATTGGCCGTACTCGAGCGACTGCGTCTCGTCGATGAGGTCGCCTACCTTCGCTTCGCCAGTGTGTACAAGGGGTTCGAGGGCGTCGACGACTTCCGACGAGAGGTGGGGCTGCTGACCAAATCGACGGCACCGAAACAACCGGAGAGCTAGTCATGGCGGAACTGTTGGTCGAGACGCCCGGGCGGGCATTGGCCATCTACGCCCATCCCGATGATCCCGATGTCTCGTGCGGGGGCACGCTGGCCGTGTGGGCCAAGGCGGGTTGCGAGGTAACCGTGCTGTTGTGCACCGACGGGGGGAAGGGATCATCGGACCCCGCGGTGGATCCTGCGGATCTGGTCGCGCAGCGGGTAGTGGAAGCGTCCGAAGCCGGGGCACTGATCGGGGTTACCGCGCTGGAGAACCTCGGCTATCCCGACGGTGAGCTGACCGATGACCCGGTACTCCAGGGACTGCTGGTGGCGGCCGTTCGCCGGATCAAGCCGGACACCGTCCTCTGCCCCGATCCCACCGCGGTGTTCTTCGGGCAGGAGTACTTCAACCACCGTGACCATCGGGCCGCCGGATGGGCGGTCCTCGACGCCGTGTCTCCGGCCGCATCGCTTCCCCACTACTTCCCCGAAGCCGGTCCCGCCCACCAGATCTCGACGGTGCTGTTGTCGGGAACGCTGGCGCCGGATGTTTGGGTGGACATCTCGACCACGGTCGAGATCAAGGGTGAAGCAGTCGGATGTCATCGGAGCCAGTTTCCCGATGGGGTCGAATGGGCGGCCACCGCGGTGAGGCTCGGTGCGGAGGACGCGGGCCGGCAGGCGGGGGTGGCCTACGCCGAGGGATTCCGGAGGCTGCGGCTCGGTGGTTGAGCGGTCGTCGACCCACCCACCTCCTCTGTCGAATCCGGCCGCGGCCGGTCCCGATGATCATGGCGATGACCAGAGGGTCATCCTCCACGTGGACATGGACGCGTTCTTCGCGTCGGTGGAGGTGCTCGACGATCCGTCCCTCGCCGGGCTGCCGGTGATCGTCGGCGGCAGTGGCGCCCGCGGCGTAGTGGCGGCCTGCACCTACGAGGCGCGCATGTTCGGCGTGCACTCGGCGATGCCATCGGCGGTCGCCCGTCGCCTGTGCCCCTCGGCCGTGTTCGTGGACGGTCGCTTCCATCGCTACACGGAGGAGAGCAAGAGGCTTCGGGCCATTCTCGAATCGGTGACACCTCTGGTCGAACCGATCTCCATCGACGAGGCGTTTCTGGACGTGACCGGGGGAAGGCACCTCCTCGGTGATGGACGAACCATCGCCTACCTGATTCGCCAGAGGGTGGCCGACGAGCTCGAACTGTCCTGCTCGGTGGGCGTTGGTCGGAGCAAGCTGATGGCCAAGTTGGCATCCAAGGCGGCCAAGCCTGTCGCCGACCGGAACGGGATCAGACCCGGTCGGGGAGTGGTGGTGATCCCGGCCGGCGGTGAACACGACTTCCTCCATCCCTTACCGGTTCGGGCGCTGTGGGGTGTCGGTCCGGTCACCGCACGCCGGCTGGCGGCCCTCGGGATCGCCACCGTCGGAGACATCGCGTCGCTCCCGCCCGGGGCCCTCGAGCGACTCCTGGGCGTGCCGACCGGGGCTCACCTGGCCGCTCTGGCCGTGGGTCTCGATCCGAGTCCGGTTGTGCCCGAACGGGCTGCCAAGTCGATCGGGCACGAGGAGACCTTCGCGGTGGACATCTGGGACCGTGACCAGCTTCGCAGCCGGCTCCTGCGCATGGTGGATGCGGCGGCCACCGGTCTCCGGCAGGCCGAGCTCGGCGCCCGGACCGTGAACCTCAAGATCCGGTTCGCCGACTTCACCCAGGTCACCAGAGCCCATTCGATGGACACCCCGATCGACGTCACCCGGGCCATCGGGGCAGTGGCCGAGGCTCTGCTCGGTTCGGTGGACATCGACCAGGGAGTCCGCCTGTTGGGGGTGTCCCTCACCGGCCTCGTACCTGCCGGGGTCGGGTTGCAGTTGAGCCTCGACCTCGGGCCACCGACGTCGGGATCGGACGCCGACCATGCCGACGGGGCCGACGGGGCGCAGCTCCCCCCGCCGTCCGACCGCCCACTGGCCCGGGCCGGCGAGGAGGCGGAGCGGATGCAGGGTTCCTGGGGAACGGTGACTGCCGCCGTCGACGCCATTCGTGCCCGCTACGGAGGGTCGTCGGTGGGCCCAGCTTCCCTGGTGGGAGCGGATGGGCTCCGGGTCCGCCGCCGCGGAGAGGCCCAATGGGGCCCGACCGACACACAGGCGCCTACCGCGGATGATGAACGACCTGCCACCTTGTAATATGGTGGCGGTGTTTGGTCATTGGCGCAGCGACCCAGGGTCATATGGATCGATTGCGCGGTGTTTTCGAGCGGGGGTTGCGCGATGATGAGATCGGCAATGACCATTGGCGACCGATACAAGTGGAGGGGGCGAACTGTTGCCGCTCTCTGAGCACGAACAGCGCATACTGCACGAACTGGAGCAGTCCCTCTATCAAGAGGACCCGGACTTTGCCGAGCGGGTTCGCTCGGAAACCGTGTATCGCCACGCCGGCCGGTACTGCATCTGGTCGGCGCTGGTGTTCGTCGCCGCCTTGGTGTTCATGTTCTTCACCTTCTCTCGCTCGGTAGTACTCGGATTCGCCGGGGTGGTGGTGATGTTCCTGTCCGGCGTGGTCTTCGCCAACAACGCGCGGCGGATGGGGAAGGCAGGCATTGACGACATCTCCCGGTCGTTGCACAGCCGTAATCTGAGCAACACCGTCCACGATCCCCGCGATTGGATCCGTGGTCGCTTCCACCGCGACGACTGACCAGAAACCGGCCGGCGTGTTCGCGGAGGGTAACGCCCATCCGAGGGCGGTCGGTGGTGCCCATCCGGGGGAAGTGCCGCCTCTCTCATCGCTGCCATCGGAGGACAGCCCCACGACCCTGGCGGTGGACATCGGGGGCACCAAGATGGCGGCGGCGCTGGTCGACGGGAATGGCGCTATCGTGGTCGCGGCCCACGTGTCAACCCCCCGATCCGACCGTGCCGAAGAAGTGTTCGGCGCACTGGCGGCGATCATCGACCGGGTCAGGTCCGACCGGGAGGAGGCACCGGTCATCTGCGGTGTCGGTTGCGGCGGACCGATGCTGGCCGATGGGGAGACTGTTTCCCCGCTCAACATCGGGGCGTGGCGAGGGTTCCCCCTGCGCGACCGATTGTCGGCTGAGGTCGGGTTGCCGGTGTCGGTGGACAACGACGCCAAAGCCCTGGCGCTTGCCGAGGGATGGTTGGGAGCCGCTCGGGGGGTGGACAACTATCTCGCCATGGTGGTGTCCACCGGTATCGGCGGCGGGATCGTCATCGACAATCGACTATTGGACGGCGAGTACGGGAATGCCGGGCATATCGGACACGTGGTGGTCGAGCCGGACGGCCGAACCTGTACGTGCGGAGGACGCGGTTGCCTCGAGGCCGAGGCGTCAGGGCTGTCCATCGCCGCCACCACCGGACGCGCCCGCGGCGGAGGCTTCCGACGAGGTGCGTCGCCGCACCGGAACGCTGGTCGGTCGGGCGGTGGCCTCGGTGGCCAATCTGTTGGACTTGGAGTTGGCAGTGGTGGCTGGTTCGGTCGCCTTGGGATTCGGGCATCTCTTCTTCGAAGCGGCCCAAGAGGAGATCGGGCTGCGGTCACGGCTCGATTTTTCCCGGGGGACTCGTGTGATCCCCGCTGGTCTGGGCGCAGACGGACCCCTGATCGGTGCTGCCGCGGTCGGCCGCCGGGCGCTGGTGGGGTCGAGTGGGCGCGGGGGCCCTCGGTGACGCCCCAGTCGCCCCACGGGCTCCGGGCCGGCGCGGCGATGGGCATGGCAAGAGTGGTGCTCCGGCGCCCACCGCTGTGGTTCGCCGCCCTGGCCGCATTGCGCCGGATGGCCGCTCCCGGTTGGTGGCGCAGGTCGCCCTTCCTTCCCGTACCCGACCCCCGCCTCTGGGACTTTCGCATGGTCACCGCCTATGGCAGGGCTGATGCCGATCCGCAGCCCTCGGACGTGATCTCCTACCTGCAATGGTGCCGATCGACCGTCGGGCATCGCCAGATCGGGTGGGAAGTCCCCGATCCGCCACACGATCGCATCGACCGGACCGTGGCAGGCTAATTTTCAACAGATGGATCGACGATCGAAGTCGGCGGCGAAGACGGCGAACTCCAGACGGACCTTCACCGAAGGTTCGGAACCGGTTCGATCCCCTCGGTCACCGGCCCGGCGAGCGCTGGTTCTCAACGCCACGTTCGAGCCACTGGGCATCGTCTCGTCGCGGCGGGCGGTGTTGCTGGTGCTCGACACCAAGGCCGAGCTCATCCACACCACCGAGCGGGTGTTCCGCGCCGAACGCCTGGCCGTCCCCGAGCCGTCCGTGGTGCGGTTGGTCCGCTATGTCCAGATACCTCGTCACTACCGGGTGGCGGTCAACCGCCGGACGGTCTTCGCCCGTGACGGGTCCCGGTGTCAGTACTGCGGTTCTGCAGCCGAGAATCTCGACCATGTGATCCCCCGGAGCAAGGGCGGCCCACACACGTGGGAGAACGTGGTGGCGGCGTGCCGGAGATGCAACACCCGCAAGGAGGATCGAATGCTCCATGAGGTCGGAATGGTCCTGCGGTCGAAGCCGGTGGCCCCGCGCCATCGGGTGCAGCTCCTGGCCCTGTGTGGCGGTGGGAGCGAGGACTGGAACACCTATCTGGGCGCCGGGAACGGGCATCGCCAGCAGTTGACCGCCTGAGTCGCGTCCACGCCGGCTGGAGCACATCGCCGGGCAGCGACGGAAGCAGAGGTGGGACCGATGCCGGGTGAGTGGCGGGTCGAAGAGCGAGAGGGCAGCGCCGGCTTGCTCAACGCGGGGTGGCCGAGCGTGGCCGAGGACCCGGGGAGGCGCGCGGTTGCCGTCTGCCGGGTCAACGCGCCGGCGGTCGTGCTCGGCTCGACGCAGTCGGCTGAGGTGATCGACACGGCTCGGGCCTCGGCCCAGGGGATCACGGTGGCCAGGCGTCGATCCGGCGGGGGTGCGGTGTTGGTGACCCCGGACGATCCGGTCTGGGTCGACGTATGGGTGCCGGTCGGCGACCCGTTGTGGAACCCCGACGTGGGCCGGGCCTTCGACTGGCTGGGTGACGCCTGGATGACCGCCCTCGGCCGGTGGGGTGCTGTCGATCTCGCCGTCCACCGCGGGGGAGTGGTTCCCTCCACCCGATGGTCCGGGCTGGTCTGCTTCGGAGGGGTGGGTACCGGTGAGGTGGTCACCGGCGACGGCCGCAAGGTGGTGGGCCTGGCCCAGCGTCGAACTCGCGAGGGCGCCTGGTTCCAGGGAGCGTGCGTGCTCGACTGGAACCCCGCTCGCCTGGTCGGGATGCTGGCGCTGTCCGACCAGGAACGGGTGGCCGCCGAGGCCGAGTTGGGAGCTGCGGTGGCCGGTGCCGCCGACATCCTCACCGGGCGAGCCAGTGGGCCGGTCGACGGGCCGGAGATCGCCGGTTCGCTCGTCGCCGCGCTGCCCTGAACCGCCACCACCGGCGGTCTTCCGACACCTTTCGTCCCTGATCCGTTCTCACCATCAGCTCCTTCCGATCGGTGTCCCGCGTCGAGGATCGCTCCCGGTTGTTTCCGATTGAGGTGCGTGCCCCGGATGGGGCGGGTCGCAGCCCCGTCTGGCCGCGGTGGACGTTTTTGTGTCCGAGTGGTTGACCAGTGGGGGTTGGGGGCGTAAAGTGGCGCAAAGTGGTGTGAAAGGGAGGAACCTGAACAGTCAGGTTTCGGGCACTGCGGGGAGCATTGTGGGAGCAATCACCGGTGGCACGGTTCTTCGGCAGGTACGAGCACTCGCTCGACGACAAGGGAAGAGTGATCCTCCCGTCGAAGTTCCGCGGCTCGTTCGAGCACGGCGGCTACCTGACCGAGTACCAGGACGGGTGCCTGTCGCTGTGGACCCCGGGCGAGTTCGAGCTGCAGATGGAGACCATGCTGGCCCGGGCAACCACTTCGAAGAGCGACCGGAATCTGGTCCGGTTGTGGGCGTCGACCTCACACGAGCTGGAGATCGATCGGCAGGGGCGGATGGCCATTCCGGCACGCCTGCGGGAGTACGCCGGCCTGGTGGGAGACGTCCTGGTCCTCGGGGCGATCGATCGGGTCGAGCTCTGGAATCGCCAGTCCTGGGACGAAAAGGTCCTCCCCGAAGAGGATCGTCTCACCCAGGGCGACGACGGGTGAGCGGATCGGTGCTGCTCTATGTGGTGGTTCCCGGCGATGTGGTTCCCGGCGATGTGGCTCCCGGCGACACCGATCCCTCCAGCTCCGGCTCCACCTCCACTTCCGGCATCGGCGAGACTGCGGGGGACCCACCGCCCGACTGTGATCACCCGGCCGGGGCGGCCAGGGGTGGCGAGCGTCGCCACCATGAGGGCACCGCTCCGGTGGCGGCCATCCCGTCCCTCACCATCCGGACCGCTACCACCACGGCCAGGCCACTGGCCCAGGACACGGGCGCCTGCCTACGCCCGACGCCGTACGAGTCGGGTCTGGCCGCCGTGGCCCGGCGTGATGTACACATCGAACGTGTTTGGCCCATGTGCAGTCCCCCGACCGGATCCCTGGAAGAATCCTCCTCCGCCTACTTCCAGCGTGAGCGTCGCGGCACTCCACCCGCAAGCATCGTGCCGGTCGGGGGACTGCAGATGAGCCAGGCATTCGAGCATCAGCCGGTGATGACCGCCGAGGTCGTCGATCTGTTCAGTCCGGTGCCACCGGGCCTGATCGTCGATGCCACCGTCGGAGGCGGGGGCCACGCCCGGGCCCTTCTGGCCGCCCACCCGGCACTCAGCCTCCTGGGTATCGACCGCGATCGCCTGGCGGTGGACGCGGCGGCCGAGGTGTTGGCACCCTTCGGAGGCCGGGCCGCCGTCCGCCAGTCCCGCTTCGACGCCCTACGCCAGGTGGTCGACGATCTCGACCAGCAATCGGGTATCGCCGACCAGCCCGATGGCCTGAGCGGCGTCCTCTTCGACCTCGGGGTGAGCTCACCCCAACTCGATGTGGCCCAGCGGGGGTTCTCCTATCGTCGGGACGCGGTCCTGGACATGAGGATGGACCCGACGTCGGGACGTACCGCGGCCGACGTGGTCAACCTCTACGACGAGGACGCCCTGGTCGAGCTGTTCACCGACAACGGAGAGGGACGGTTCGCCCGCCGCATCGCCCGCGCCATCATCGCGGCCCGCCCGCTGGCCACCACCGGTCAACTGGCTGACGTGGTGCGGGCGGCCATCCCCGCGGCGACCCGGCGAACCGGTGGCCATCCTGCCCGCCGGGTCTTCCAGGCCATCCGCATTGCCGTCAATGACGAGCTCGATCAGCTGACGACTGCGCTGGAGGACGCACTCTCCCTGCTGCGGCCGGCGGGACGATGCGTGGTGATCTCGTACCACTCCGGCGAGGACCGGCTGGTCAAGTCCTTCTTCACCCGCATGGCCACCGACAACTGCCATTGCCCGCCGGGCCTGCCCTGTGTGTGCGGCGCCGACCCCCAGTTCCGATTGGTGGTCCGAGGCGCACGGCGTCCCACCGCCGACGAGATCGATCGCAACCGCCGGGCCGAGGCGGCGCGCCTGCGGGTCATCGAGCGACTGCCCGCCTCCACCCGCCGTCCCGCGGCCAAGGGCGAAGTGGCCTGATGGCGCCGCCCGCCGCCGCCGCCGCCGCCCCAACGCCCGTCCGGCACCGAACGTCCCCTCGGGCTCCCGGCGCCCCACCCTTCGGGTCGTCGAGCGGGCGCCGCGCCGGAGGCCCGCCACCGCGGGCGCCCGGCGAAGATCGGCCATGTGGGTGCCCGGGTTGATGGTGGTGGCCAGTCTCTTGGCCGTGGTGGCCGGTGACGCGGTGGTCGCCGAGGGCCAGGTCCGACTGTCGACGACCCAGAGTCAGGTGGCCGCCGCGGAGGTTGCCCAGAAGGCAGCCCAGGTGGAGGTGGCCGAAAAGTCCGCCCCTCCGGTGGTGGTGGCCCAGGCCAAGGCCCAAGGACTGGTTGCCCCCCAAACGGTGGTCTATCTGCCGCAGGTGTCGCTCGACGTACCGCTCCCCGTTCCCCAGACCGCACCTCCTTCCCCCCAGCGGTGAGCCCGTCCGTCCTGCTGGGTCGGCGTTCGCGCGCCATGCGGCTCGTGCTGGCGCTGGTCTTCATCACCCTGGCGGCCCGGCTGATCTCCGTACAGGAGCTCGGTCATCAACGCTACGCGTCCCTTGCTGCCTCCCAGCTCACCCAGACCGTCTCCATCCCCGCGGTGCGGGGAGGCATCTACGACCGCAACGGCGAGGTGCTGGCCGAGTCGGTCAACCGGCAGACGGTGGTGGCCGATCCGTTGCTGATCGCCCATCCGGCGACCACCGCGCAAGCGCTCTCCGGGGTGCTGGGGATCCCTCCCGACCAGCTCCGGTCCGAGCTCACCGAACCCTCGGGATTCGTCTATCTCGCCCACCGGGTGCCGGACGCGGTTGCGGCCAAGGTGACCGCTCTCGACCTCCCCGGCATCAACCTGGTGCCCGAATCGCAACGGGTCGAGCCCGACGGCCAGCTGGCCCTGCCGGTGGTCGGGAGTGTGGGATGGAACGGCAGCGGGACCGCCGGACTCGAGTACCAGTACAACTCGCTGTTGGCCGGAACCGCCGGTTCGGAGAACCTGCTGGAGGCGCCCGACGGGGCGACCCTTCCGGGGAGCGCGATCAAGTCGACACCGGCCCGGCCGGGAACCGGGGTGGAGCTGACCGTGGATGAATCGGTCCAGTACATCGCCGAACAGGCACTCGGAGCCGAGATCGCCGCCTCTCACGCAACCGGTGGTACCGCGGTGGTCATGGACGTGAAGACGGGGGACATCCTGGCCATGGCCGACCTGGTGTCGGCTACCGGGGGCGGCTCAGCCACCGTCGCTGCTGCCCCTGCGACCACGTCGACCTCAGGTCCGACGCTGGTGTCGGGGGCCGACACCCTTCCGGCGGGCGTCGAGGAGGCGCCGTCGAACACCGCGGTCACCCAGGTCTACGAGCCGGGTTCGGTGTTCAAGCTGGTCACCTTCTCCGCTTCTCTGGCTGCCGGGTTGATCAATCCCAACCAGGAAATCGAGGTGCCGGGCTCGCTCCCCATGGGCACCTACACCTTCCACGATGCCGAGGCCCACGGGACCGAACGGCTGACCACCACCCAGATCCTCGACCAGTCGTCCAACATCGGGACCATCGAGGTGGCCGAGGCGCTGGGTGAGAACCGGCTCCTCGCCCAGATCGCCAACCTGGGATTCGGCAAGCCCACCGGGCTGGATTTTCCGGGTGAGTCCGAGGGGTTGGTGCCCGGTGCCAACGCATGGACGGGCACGTCGATCGGTTCGACACCGATCGGACAGGACGACGCGGTGACCGCCCAGCAGATCCTCGACGCCTACAACTCGGTGGCCAACGGGGAGTCTTCGTCGCCCCCCGCCTGGTTCGGGCCACGGTCAGCCCCTCCGGAACGGTGACCGCTGCCCCGCCATCCTCCACCCGCCGGGTGATCGACCCGACCACCAATTCCGAGCTGGTGTCGATGCTCGAGGGCGTGGTCACCTCGGGTACGGGTACCAGCGCCGCCATCGACGGGTACACCGTGGCCGGGAAAACGGGAACGGCCCAGATCCCCGATCCCAGCCACCTGGGCTACATTCCCGGCGCTTACGTGGGATCATTCGCCGGATTCGCCCCCGCCCAGGACCCGGTGCTCTCGGCGGTGGTGGTCCTCGACCACCCCACGCCCATCTACGGTGGGGCGGTGGCCGCTCCCGTCTTCTCCACGATCATGGCCTACGCCCTCCATCACTACGGGATCCCGACCACCACCGCGGCCACCGCGGCTTCTTCCAGTTCGGCCATCGGGGCCACCGGTACCATCTCGGTTCCGGCCGGAGCCACCACCGAGGGCCCTTAGGTGGGCCCGGGCCGCCGCCAACCCGCCCATTCTCCGCATCCCGAGCCGGTGGATCCCTCCCCGTGCTGATGACCGAGTTGATCGACGACATCGGGGTGACCGCGGTGCACGGCGACCCCGCTTCCACCGAGGTGCTCGGGGTTGCCATGGACAGCCGACGGGTGAGACCAGGTTGGTTGTTCTGCTGCGTGCCCGGCGTCCACACCGATGGCCATCTCCACGCCCCGGAGGCGGTGGGCGCCGGCGCGTCGAGTCTTCTGTGCGAGCGACCTCTCGACCTCGAGGTGACCCAGGTGTGCGTAACGCCGGGTTCGGTGAGGCCGGCCATGGCCAGGGTGGCCGCCGCCTTCCACGGCCATCCCGCCGAGGCAATGTGCATGGTCGGGGTCACCGGGACCAACGGGAAGACCACGGTCACCCATCTGGTCGCCTCCATACTCCGCGCCTCAGGACTGGCCACCGGTGTGCTCGGCACCCTTGACGGTGAGCGGACCACGCCGGAGGCACCGGTTCTCCAGGCCCTCCTGGCCGACCTGCGCGACTCGGGCCGCCGGGCGGTGGCCATGGAGGTGTCGTCACACGGTCTGGCCGAGCACCGGGTGGACGGCATGGTGTTCGACGTGGCCGCGTTCACCAATCTGAGTCGTGACCACCTCGACCACCACCGGAGCATGGAGGCGTACTTCGCGGTCAAGTCGCGCCTCTTCGATCCATCGAAGTCGAAGTGCGCGGTGGTCAACGTCGACGATCCCTGGGGCCGACGCTTGGCCGAAACCGGGCGGGGCATCGAGGTGGTACCCGTGCGGCGATCGGAAGCCACCGATGTGGCGTTCTCGGTAGGCGAGACGTCGTTCCGATGGCGCGGCCGGGCGGTCTCCTTGGCGATGTCGGGAATGTTCAACGTCGAGAACGCCCTGGTGGCGGCGGCGGTGGCCACGACGCTGGGCATCGATCCGGACGTGGTGGCGGAGGGACTGGCGGCTGCCCCGCCGGTGCCCGGCCGGATGGAAGTGGTCTCGCCCGGCCTTCCCTTTGCGGTGCTGATCGACTACGCCCACACCCCGGCCGGGCTGGAAGCGGCCCTCACCGCGGCCCGCCAACTGGCCGGAGCCGGGCGGGTGATCAGCCTGTTCGGGTGCGGAGGCGATCGGGATCAGGGCAAACGGGCCGAGATGGGCGCGACGGCATCGCAGTGGTCCGACCTGGTGGTGCTGACGTCGGACAACCCGCGTTCGGAGGATCCGATGGCCATCATCGACCAGGTCCGCGGCGGAATCACCGACACCGCCAAACTGACCATCGAGCCCGACCGGACCAAGGCGATCGGCATGGCCGTGGATCTGGCCGGCCCCGGGGACGTCGTCATCATCGCCGGCAAGGGGCACGAGACCACCCAGGTGGTGGGGGACCGGTCGTTACCGTTCGACGACCGCCACGTGGCCGGCGAGGCGCTGGCCGCCCGGTTCGGGTCGGCGCGGCTCCGGATCCGCGCAGCCATGATCTCGCTGATGACCTCCGGGGGGGTGGCGTTGTGGGTGGCGGTGCTGTCCACGCCGGTCCTCATCCGCTGGCTGATCAAGAACAACATCGGCCAGCAGATCCGTGAGGATGGCCCTCAGGTCCACATCTCCAAGGCCGGCACGCCGACCATGGGCGGCATCGGCATCGTTGCCGCGGTGGTCATCGGCTACCTGGTTGCCCATGCGGTGCCGGGGGTGACCTTCTCCCGCTCAGGGGCGTTGATCATGCTGGCGCTGGTGGGCGCGGCACTGATCGGGTTTGCCGACGACTGGATCAAGGTCCGTCACCGGCGGAGCCTGGGGCTCAACAAACGGGCCAAGTTCGGCGCCCAGATCGGCCTGGGTGTGACGTTCGCGCTGCTGGCCGTGTACTGGTCGCATGCCAGCACCACCCTGTCCTTCACCCGCTACGACTCGATCGGCCTCCACATGGGGACCGGGCTGTGGGTGGTGTGGGCAACGCTGATCATCGTCGGCTCGGCCAATGCGGTCAATCTCACCGACGGGCTGGACGGACTGGCCGCCGGCTCCTCGACGTTCTGTTTCGCGTGCCTGGCCATCATCGGGTATTGGCAGTACCGCCACTTCGCCATCTACCACGTGGCGGACGCACTGGATCTGGCGCTGGCTTCGGTGGCCCTGGCCGGTGCCTGCCTCGGCTTCCTGTGGTGGAACGCGGCGCCGGCCAAGATCTTCATGGGCGACACCGGTTCCCTGTCCATCGGGTCGGGACTGGCGGCGCTGTGCCTGTTGATGAACCTCGACCTCCTGCTGGTGATCATCGGTGGCCTCTTCGTCATCGTCACCCTCTCGGTGGTGGTCCAGGTGGTGAGCTTCCGGGTCTTCCACCGACGGGTGCTGCTGATGGCACCGCTCCACCACCACTTCGAACTGCTCGGATGGCCGGAAACCACGGTGATCGTCCGATTCTGGATCCTGGCCGGACTGTTCGCCGCCCTCGGCCTGGGCATCTTCTACGGCGACTTCCTCTCGGTGGGCGTGGTCTGATGCGGATGCGCCCGCACCGTAGAGGACAGGTCCCGGTCGGCCTCCACCACCCCGGAGGCCCGGTGGTGGAGGCTAGGGGGATGGCCACGCCGGTACACGCCCTCGACCATGCGATCCGGGTGGCTTCCCCGGTCGGGGGACCCGGTGGCTGAACGCGCGGTCGCCACCCGGGTGGCAAAGACCCGCCCCACCACTATGGGGACACCCCGCCGGCGGCCGGCGGCGGGTGCCGCGACGACTCGGACCGCCGGACTGCGGGTCAGGACGGCCCCCACCATCATCGTTCTGGTCGGGGTCCTCTGCATATTCGGCCTGATCATGGTGGGATCGGCTTCGCCGATCATCTCCCTGCAGCTCTACGGGTCGCCGTGGACGATCCTCATCCGCCAGGCCCTGTGGATGGGGGTTGGCGGCTGCGTCCTGTTCCTCGGGGCAAAGATCGACTACCGCCGGTGGCGGAAGTTCCGGGCGCCGCTGATGGTGGTGTCGATGGGGTTGCTGGTGATCGTGCTGGTCCCCCACATCGGCGTGTCGGCCGGGGGCTCGTCGCGTTGGATCGGGTTGGGCATGCTGCAGCTGCAGCCGTCGGAATTGATGAAACTGGCACTGGTGGTGTTCGCCGCCGATCTCCTCACCCGCCGGGCGGACTGCTCGTCGGACCCGAAGAAGGTCATCGTGCCGGTACTGGCGGTGCTGGTCGTCGCCGTCGTTCTCATCTTGAAGCAACCCGACATGGGGACGGCACTGGTCCTGTGCTGCATCGCCTTCGGGGTGTTGTTCATGGGCGGGGTGCCGATGGTGCCGATTCTCAAGGTGATCGGCCTCTTCGCCGGGATGGCGGTGGTCGTCGGGCTGGCCGATCCGTACCGACGCGATCGGATCCTGTCGTTCCTCAACCCTGGCGCCAACAAATCGGGAACCGGCTACCAGGTGTGGCAGTCGCTGATCGGCCTTGGTTCGGGGCACATCTTCGGTCTTGGTCTCGGGGGTGGGCGCGGAAATGGGGCACCCTCCCCAACGCCCATACCGACTTCATCTTCTCGGTGGTGGGCGAGGAGCTCGGCCTGGTCGGCGCCATCGTGCTGCTCTCCTTGTTCTTCGCCCTGACCTGGTTCGGGCTACGCGCCGCCACTCGGGCACCCGACCGGTTCGGGAGTCTGATGGCGGTGGGCATCACCACCTGGATCACCAGTCAGGCGGTGATCAACATCGGCGCGGTGATCGGGGTGCTGCCGGTGACCGGAATTCCCCTTCCCTTCATCTCATTCGGCGGCTCCTCCCTGGTCATCACCCTGGCCGCGGTCGGCATCCTGATCAACATCGCCGCCCACGAGCGCACGACGCCCGTCGCCGCGCCGGCCCGGCGACGACCGCCTCAACGGTGAGCGTTGCGCGGTACGCACTGATGGCCGGGGGCGGAACCGCCGGCCATCTCCAGCCGGCGTTGGCCATTGCCGAAGCACTGGTCGAGGCCGGGCACGGGCGAGACACCATCGAGTTCGTCGGGTCACGACACGGGCAGGACCGGGCGACACTGGACGGGAGGGGATTCCCGGTCACCCTGCTGCCCGGGCGGGGCATCGTCCGCGGCCTGTCCCTGGGTGACACGGCGCGCAACCTCGACGCCGTGGCCGGCCTGACCGCGGCGGCGGCCCGCGCCTTCGGACTGGTGGCCCGGTCCCGACCCCGGGTGGTCGGTGTCGGTGGGGGGGTACGCCAGTCTTCCGGCTTCGCTGGCCGCGGTGATGCTGGGTGTGCCCCTGGTGCTGGTCAACGTGGACGCCGTCCCCGGGGCGGCCAACCGGCTCTTTGCCCGATTCGCCCGAGCCAGTGTGGTCGGATGGGAGGGAACGTCGCTGCCCCGTTCGGTGGTCACCGGTACGCCGGTCCGCCCCGAGATCGAGGCCGTCGACAGGAGGCCCAAGAACCGACGCCGGGCCCGCCGGGCTCTGGGACTGCCCGAGGATCGGGTCACGGTGAGCGTGTTCGGCGGATCCTTGGGATCGCGACGGATCAACCAGGCGGTGGCCGGTCTGGTCGCCCGCTGGAGGGAGGACCGCGACGACCTCTCGATCTACCATATCGTCGGACGGCGGGACTGGGAGGAGTGCAGCACACCACCCGCGACCCAGGCGACCGGCGAGCGAGGAGGAACCGGCCTCCGACTGGTTCGAGTTCCCTACGAGGAGCGGATGGACGTGGTGTACACCGCCTCTGACCTGGTTGTATGCCGGGCGGGAGCGATGACGGTGGCCGAGTTGGCCGCGGCCGGAGTGCCTTCGGTGCTGGTGCCCTTGCCCGGTGCGCCGGGCGACCACCAGACCGCCAATGCCGGTGTGCTCGAGCGGGCGGGGGCGTCGGTCCTGATCCCCGATGCCCAATTCGACGAGTGGTCGTTGGGCCGGTGTCTCGATCGGTTGCTCGGCGATCCGACCGAACTGGCGGCGATGGAGCGGGCCGCCGCCTCGATGGGCAGGCCGGACGCCGCCGCCGCCGGCGCCCGGGTGGTGGAGGCCAATGCCCGGCCGCCAACCCAGCGGGGGGAGCGGTGAGCGCCGCCGGGCCGTTCGGCGATCCGAGCCGACGGCTCGCCGTGCACGTGGTCGGGATCGGCGGTGCCGGCATGAGCGCCATCGCCACCGTGTTGCACGCCATGGGTCATACGGTCACCGGCAGCGATCTCAAGGCGTCGGCGGTAACCGAGCGGCTGTCCCGCTCCGGGGTGCCGGTGACCATTGGCCACGACGCGTCCGCCGTCGCTGCCGCCGACCTGGTCACCGCCTCCTCGGCCATCGCCGCGGGGAACCCCGAGATCGATGCAGCTCGGCGTCGGGGTATCCCGGTGTTGTCCCGGGCCGAGACCCTCGCCTCCATCGCGTCGCTCAAGCGGTGCATCGCGGTGGCCGGAACGCACGGCAAGACGACCACTGCATCGATGATCGCCCTGCAGCTGGTGGCCGGCGGAAGCAAACCCTCCTTCCTCATCGGGGGTGATGTCAACGAGATCGGCACCAATGCGGCGTGGGACGACGGTGAGTGGTTGGTGGTCGAGGCGGATGAGAGCGACGGCACGTTCCTCTCGCTGGATGCCGACGTCGCCGTGGTCAACAACGTCGAGGCCGATCATCTCGATCACTACGGTTCGTTTGCCGCGCTCGAAGTCCGCATTCGAGGAGTTCGTGCGCCGCGCCCGCCACCCGGTGGTGGGGGGCGATGACCCGGTGGCCGCGGCGATCGGAAAGGCGAGCGGTGCCGATGTGGTGGGAACCACGGTGGGTTGCACCCACCGGATGGTCGACCTCGGGCTGGCCCGTAGTTCGGTTGCCTTCGGCTTGGTGGGGCCGGACGGCACCGCCCTGGGACGTCTGGCGGTGCCGGTACCGGGACTGCACAACGCCAGGAACGCCGCGGTGGCCACGGTCGCATCGCTGGCCGCGGGGGTTACCTTCGACGCCGCGGCTCGGGCTCTGGCCCGTTTCGCCGGCGTGGCACGGAGATTCGAATTCCGGGGCGAGGTTGGCGGCGTGACCTTCGTCGACGACTACGCACACCTGCCCGGCGAGGTCAGCGCCGCGCTGGCCGCCGCTCGCAACGGTGATTGGCGGCGGGTGGTGGTGGTGTTCCAACCCCATCGCCACAGCCGTACCGCCGAGTTGGGGGAGGAATTCGGCGGGGCGTTCGGCGACGCCGACGTCGCGGTGATCACCGATATCTACGGCGCGGGTGAGTCCCCGGTGCCCGGCGTCACCGGCGAGCTGGTGGCCGACGCAATTCGCCGTTCTTTCCCCGACCTGTCGGTGCTCTATGCGCCGGGACGCGCCGCGCTGCGTGAGGCGGTGGAAGGGATCTTCGAAGAAGGCGACCTCTGTCTGACCCTGGGGGCCGGTGACCTCACCTCGCTCCCCGATGAGCTGATGGCTGATCCACGCTGGTGACCGGGCCGTCGAACACCCGCAGCGACGACCTGGCCGCGCTGGGTCGATCCCTCGGCGTGCGAGCCCGGCGCGACCACCCGCTCGGTGCGCTCACCACCTATCGGGTCGGGGGCACGGCGGCCCTGTTCGTGGAGCCCGACGACGAGGAGCAGCTGCTGGCCGTGGCCCGTGGCCTTGCCGGTCTCCAGGTGCCGGTGTTGGTCCTCGGGAAGGGCTCCAACCTGCTGATTGCCGACGGCGGCTTTCCCGGACTGGTGGTCTCCCTCGGGACCGGATTCGACGTGTTGTCGATGGCCGGGCGCACGGTGAGGGCAGGAGGCGCGGTGAGCCTTCCGGTGCTGGCACGGCGTACGGCGGCCGCCGGCCTGTGTGGACTGGAGTGGGCGGTCGGGGTGCCCGGATCGGTCGGAGGCGCGGTGGCGATGAACGCCGGGGGCCACGGGTCGGACACCGCCGCGGTTCTGGTTTCGTACCGGTGGGTCGACCTGACCTCGGGTGAGGTTCGAGAGTCCGACGCCGAACGGCTCGAGTTCGCCTATCGGCACACCACCCTGACCGCCACCGATGTGGTGGTGGCCGGCACCTTCGAGCTCGACCCCGGCGATCCCGACACGGGTAAGGGAGCCATCGACGAGATCGTGCGCTGGCGGAGGGCCAATCAGCCCGGGGGCAGCAATGCCGGATCGGTGTTCACCAATCCGCCGGGCGACTCGGCGGGCAGGCTGATCGAGTCCTGTGGGTTGAAGGGCTTTCGGATGGGCACCGCCGTCGTGTCCACCAAGCACGCCAACTTCATCCAGGCCGACCCGGACGGATCGGCCGATGACGTTCGCCGACTCATCACCCACCTGCAGCGGGCGGTGGCGGAAGCTAGTGGGGTGACCCTCCGCACCGAGGTGCGCATGATCGGATTCCACGACGCCGGTTCGGTGGCGGGATGACCCCTCCCACCCGGACCGCGGTGAGAGGCCGCCCCTCGATCGACCCCCGGATACGCCAGCGCCGGGTGGCCGTCCAGCGGAGGAGGGGCCGCCGTCGGCTGTGGTGGATCGCCGGGGTGTTCCTCGCACTGGCCGTGGCGGCCGCCGCGGTGGCCCTGTTGCACACGCCGTGGTTCAGCGCTCGGGTGGTCACGGTAACCGGCGTCCATCCCAACACCAGCGAGGCCGCCATCGTGGACGCGGCCGGCCTCCAACACCATCCTTCGCTGATCAGTGTGGACCCGGGGCCGACCGCCCAGAAGGTGGAAACACTGCCGTACATCGCCACTGCCCAGGTGCACCGCCATTGGCCGGACGGGGTGGCCATCGCGGTGACCGAACGCGTGCCGGTGGCGACGATGGCCGGACCCGGACGGTCGTGGTCGGTCCTCGATGGTGACGGACGGACCCTGGCGGTACAGGCCACGCAGCCCGCCGGCCTGGTGGTGTTGGCGGTGCGCACCACCGCTGGGGTGGCCCAGCCGGCGCCGGTGGGCGGTACCTTGGCCGGGGGGTCGTTCGCACTCACCGTCTGTCGCACGCTTCCCCCCGCCTACGTTGCCCAGGTGACCTCGGTCACCGGGGCGGTGGACGGCACGGTGAGCATGACCCTCAATTCGGGGATCACCGTGCTGTTGGGGGGGGACGAGGATCTTGGTGCCAAGTACGAAGATGTGGCCGCCATCATCGCCCACGCCTCGTTGCAGGGAGCGACCGTCATCGACGTGACCGTGCCCCAGTCACCGGCGGTGACCGGGTGATCCTGTCCGGGTCGGGACCGCAAGGTGTCTTCCGGGTGTCGACAGTGCTTGACCAGGTACTCCGCTGACCGTATCGTGGTCATCAACTCGCCGGTTGGAACGGTTTCAACCTTTGGTCGAGGGTAAGGGATTACATGACCGTTCCGGCACAGAATAACTATTTCGCAGTCATAAAGGTGCTGGGTGTGGGCGGGGGTGGTGTGAATGCCGTCAACCGGATGATCGATGCCGGCCTGCGGGGTGTCGAGTTCATCGCCACCAACACGGACGCCCAGGCCCTGTTGATGAGTGATGCCGACCTCAAGCTCGACATCGGGCGCCAGCTGACCCGGGGGTTGGGAGCCGGAAGTGATCCCGAAGTGGGCCGTCTGGCTGCGGAAGAACACCGTTCCGAGATCGAGGAGGCACTCAAAGGTGCCGACATGGTGTTCATCACCGCGGGAAAGGGGGGTGGGACCGGCACCGGAGCCGCACCGGTGGTCGCCGAGATCGCCAAGAACCTCGGCGCGCTGACCATCGGGGTGGTCACCCGTCCGTTCACCTTCGAGGGTCGCCGCCGTTCGGTCCAGGCCGAGCAGGGAATCCAAAACCTCAAGGAGAAGGTCGACACACTGATCATCATCCCCAACGACCGGTTGTTGACCGTGTCCAACGAGAAGACGTCGATGGTCAACGCCTTCAAGATGGCCGACGAGGTGCTGATGCAGGGGGTGCAGGGGATCACCAGCCTGATCACGGTCCCCGGCCTCATCAACACCGACTTCGCTGACGTCAAGATGATCATGAGCAACGCAGGAACCGCCATCATGGGGATCGGTTCCGCCACCGGCGAGGGCCGTGCGGTCAACGCCGCCCGGGCCGCCATCACCAGTCCCCTGCTCGAGGCCTCGATCGAGGGTGCTCGCGGCATCCTGCTCAACATCGCCGGCGGACCCGATCTGGGACTGTTCGAGGTCAACGAAGCTGCGGAGATCATCCACGGGGTGGCCCACCCCGATGCCAACATCATCTTCGGAAGCGTGATCGACGAGGCGATGGGGGAAGAAGTGAGGGTGACGGTCATCGCTGCCGGATTCGAGCGGTGGGAATCCCAGTCCCGGGGTGCGGGTCACGCCGACTCCACCGGCCGCGACGAGACCCGCAGCCGGGTGCTCGGAACCGAGAACGCACACGAGGACATCTTCGCCACGCCGCCCGACGACGAACTCGACCTGGGCGACGACGACTTCGACGTGCCCTCGTTCCTGCGCTGAGGCGCCCGGTCGATCCTGTCCCCATCGCCGGCTCCATCCGGGCCGCATGGAGCGACGCGGCCTGTGGTGACCTCCGGCCGGTGGACGGTTCGGCCGACGGTGCCACCCCTCTGACCCGGTGGGTGGGACAGGTCACCGGATCGGACTCCGGTCCCGGCCTGATCCAACGGGTCCACTGGCTGGATCAGGTCCACGGGGCCACGGTGGTGACGGTGGGCGGACCGGTGACCGACACCTTGCTCGGGTCATCACCGTCCGGTGTGGTGGCGGTCCTTGCCGGTCGGGGCGACAGCCTGGCCTCGGACCAGACCGGTCGTTCGCTGTGCGTGCTCACCGCCGACTGCGCACCACTGGCGTTGGGCAGCGAGGAGGGATTCTTCGCCGCCGTCCATGCCGGGTGGCGGGGCATCGTCGGCGGCGTGGTGGAGGCCACCGTCGCCGCCATGAGGTCGATGGGAGCGGGCCAGGTCTTCGGGTCTCTCGGGCCTTGTATCCACTCCGAATGCTACGAGTTCTCCGACACCGATCTGGCCACGGTGGCCGGCGCGTACGGCGACGGCGTCCGTGGCACCACCTCCGCCGGGCGGCCCGCACTGGACCTCCCCGCCGCGGTGTCCGCCGCCCTGGCCGTCGGCGGGGCCATCGAGACGGCCGGGGTCGACGCCTGCACCGCGTGCGCCGGCGGTTACTTCTCCCATCGCGGCCGGGGAGATACCGGGCGCCAGGCCCTGGTGGTGTGGTCGCAGGGTCGGTCGGGCCCACGGTGACCACCCCGGTCGAGCGGACGCCGAACCGGTTCGACGCCGGCGGGTTCATCGATCGGGTCGAGACGCTGCGCCACCGGATCGGGTCGGCCTCGGCGGATCCGGCGGGTGTACGTATCGTGGCGGTCAGCAAGGGATTCGGGGTCGAAGCGGTGCGGGCCGCCATAGCTGCCGGTCTCACCGAAGTCGGCGAGAACTATGCCGATGAGCTGGTGTCCAAGGCGGAGGAGCTGGCCCTGACCGCCCACCCTTCGCCGGTCTGGCACTTTCTGGGCGCGGTGCAACGCAACAAGGTGGCCCGCCTGGCCCCCCTGGTGACCTGGTGGCAGACCGTGAGCAGGATCGCCGAGGGCAGTGCCATCGCCAAGCGGCACCCGGGTGCCACCGTGCTGGTGCAGGTGGACGTGACCGGCCTGTCCGGGCGCGGCGGCTGCCCGCCGGCCGACGTGTCCGGACTGGTCGGCGCACTGCGGGACGAGGATCTCGACGTCGCCGGGTTGATGGCCGTCGGCCCGCTGGGTCCGGCCGAGGGATCGCGCCCGGGTTTCACCCTGGTCTCCTCCCTGGCCGACTCCCTGGATCTCCCCGTCCGGTCGATGGGGATGAGCGACGATCTGGAGGTGGCGCTGGCCGAGGGATCGACCATGGTGCGGGTGGGCCGTGCCCTGTTCGGCGACCGGGTTCTCCACGGCGGAAGTAGTGGGCTCCCCGACGACCCGGGTGGTGGTGGTCGCTGAGAGCCGAGCCGCCCGCCGTCGGGCCTGGTCGACTCGGTGCCCCGGGCGGGGCTGTCCACCGGTCTCCGGACCCACGCACTACGCTGTCGCCAGGAGGGAACGATGCCTGCTTCGTTCATGAAGAAGACCATGGCCTACTTGGGTCTGGTCGACGACGATTACGACGATTACGACGACTACGAGTCGCGATCACCGGTGGCGGCGGGTCGGACCGGTCAGCGTCCGATGAGTGCGATCGACGACGTCGAGGAACCCACCACGTCGATGCCCAGTCCGAGGATCCGCACGTTGACCCGGGACGAGGCGGGTGCCTCGATGGCACCGTCCCCACCACCGGCCAGTCCCCGCAGCGGGGTGGGATCGTCATCGGTGAGGCCGATCTCCCAGGACACCGCAGGGGCGCGGGTGCACATCGTGGCCCCCGGTCGGTTTGCCGACGCCCAGGAGATCGCCAACCGGCTGATGAACAACCAGCCGGTGATCGTCAACATGCAGAGTGCCGACCGCGGACCTGCAGCGCAGGATGATCGACTTCTGCAGCGGCGTGACCTACGCACTTTCGGGAGGAATGGAGCGGGTTGCCGACGAAGTGTTCCTCCTCACACCCTCCAACGTGAAGGTCTCCGACGAAGAGCGCCAACGCCTCGCCGATCGCGGGTTGGTGAATCCCTGAGCCAGAACCTGGTCTCGCCCGGCTCGTCGCCGGAGGTGTGAGCGGCGGTGTTCGAAATCATCGTCCTCATCCTGTATCTCTTCTTGGTGGTCCTCTTCGCGTACTCCATTCTGAGCTGGGTGATCGCCTCTGGACGCATGGCCTACGATTCGCCGGTCCGCAAGATCCAAAACGTGCTCTCGGCCATCTGCGAGCCGGTGTTGCGGCCGGTTCGCCGACTCCTCCCGCCCGTGCGGGTCGGGGGGGTGGGCCTCGATCTTTCGGTGCTGATCGTCTTCCTGCTGGTTTCGGTGGTGCTCATCCCTTTGTTTTCCTCCTGAGGCCGCCGGCGGCGTCGCACCGCCGATCCTGGGCCATCGGGCGGCGCGCCGAAGATCCCTGGACCGCCTGGATTGCGCCGCTAGCATGGTCAGCATGGATGCCTCTCAGTCTGCGCTCGATTCGCTTCGGACAGTCGAGTTCCGTGAGACCCTCAAGGGTTATCACCGGGACGACGTCGACGAGTATCTGGAAAAGGCGGCCGTCGAGGCCGAGGGGTTGCAGGAGCAGCTTCGCCAAGGCGGCGAGCGGCTACGCCAGGCCGCGGAGCGCATCTCCCAACTGGAGACCGCACTCGAACAGCAGCCCGAGCCGGCCCCGGCGGAGCCGGCGGTTGCCGATGACACCCTGCAGAGGACGCTGCTGTTGGCTCAGAAGTTCGTCGACCAGACCAGGGCCGACGCGGAGGGGCAGGCGGAACAGACCATCTCGGAGGCCGAGACCCGAGCGAGGATGATGACCGAGGAGGCCCAGGCCCAGGCTTCCCAGATAGCCGCCGAAGCAGAACAGCGGCTGCGGGACGAGATCAACCGGCTGGAGACGTCCCGATCCAAGCTCACCCACGAGGTCGAGGCCATGTCCCGTCATCTCGAGGGTGAGCGCAACCGGCTCCGCGCTGCGCTCGGCGACATCCTGCGGTGGGTCGACGAGAACGTACAGCCCGCCCGCGCCACCACCGACGTGCCGTCGGCGGGGGAGTCGGCCGGAAGTGACGGGAACGCGCCGGAATCGGTGCCGTCGCCGTCGCCGACACCCCAGGGGGGGAATCGCCCCACCGTGGCCGCTCAGGGGGCGCCGGCCCAGCGGGGCAGTGGTACCGGTCCGACCGGTGAGGTCACCCAGATGCGGCCCGCCGGGGTCACCACCCGGCCGGCCAACACCAACGCGCCGCTCCCCCTCTAGCGTTTCCGCAGCCCTTCTCTCCTCTCCGCCCCGACATCGCCTCGGCTGGGCGATTGATGACGGTGCCGGCGCCGGTATGGTCTCTCGCACCACGTCCGCCGGATTGCCGCATCCAGCTGGGCACGGTATGGTCACCCGCCCATCGGATGTCGGTCCACGGTCCTGGTCCACCGGATCGGAGCGGTCGCGACCGCCGATAGGGATGCATCTTTTAAGGAGGTCGATGTGACGGCAGCAAAGAAGGCGACGGCAGCCTCGTCGAAGAAGGCGGCGCCGGCGTCGGCGTCCAAGAGGCGCTCCTCGGCCAAGGCGGCCTCCAAGAGCGCGTCCGGCCCCAAGTCGGCGGCCAAGAAGCCGAGACCGACGGCCAGGAAGCCCGCGGCGGCGGTCAAGGCCACCAAGACCACCGCATCCCGGGCGAAGCGGTCCGACCCGGTCGGAAAGAAATCAGCGCCCGCGGCCAAGAAGGCCGCGCCCCCGGTCAAGAAATCAGCGCTTGCGGCCAAGAAGGCGCCCGCGGCCAAGAAGGCGGCGGTCAAGGCCGAAGCTCGGACCCCCTCCAAGGGCCCCACCGTCGGACCCTATGCCAAGGATGCAAAGTTCCTCGACGAGCAGCGTGTACTGCTGCTTGAGGAGCGAGCCGTGTACTCGGGCCAGGCGGTGGATCTCCGGGCCGAAGCGGATTCCCTGGCGCTGGAGCGCGAGCCCGGAGACGTCCAGTTCGACGAGGAGTCGGGTGAGGGTGGGACGGTCACCGTCGATCGTGAGCGCAACCTGGCACTGTCGGCGCAGGCGTCCGCCGCGGTCGAGGAGATCGACGACGCATTGCGCAAGATCGATCGCAAGGTGTACGGGGGATGCGAGCGCTGCCATCATCCGATCCCCAAGGCCCGCCTGAGGGCGTTGCCGTTCGCCCGACTGTGCGTGGCCTGCAAGAGCGGTGGGCTGTCACGGCGTTGACCGATGAGGCGTCGGTGGTAGCGGACCACCGGGCCGACTCCTCCGGCCTCCGCCGGTCGGTGATCGCCGCTGCGGTCGCGGCCGGCGTCGTCCTGGCCGACCAGCTGACCAAGTGGTGGGCGGTCACCCGTCTGTCCTCCGGTCCGATCCACGTGATCGGTACCCTCGATCTGGAACTGTCCCGGAACACCGGCGCCTCCTTCAGCCTCTTTCAGGGGAAGGCGTACGAATTGGTCCCGGTGGCGGTGGTGCTGATCGTCGTCCTCGGGGTCATGGTGTGGCGGGCCCCGACCACCAGACGAGCCGCCGTGCTCGGGCTGATCATCGGCGGCGCACTGGGCAACCTGTCCGATCGCCTGTTCCGGGGGGACCACGGCGCGGTGGTCGACTTCGTGGCGCTGCACTTCTGGCCCACCTTCAATGTCGCCGACTCGTCGATCGTGGTCGGTTGCCTGTTGCTGCTGGTTTCGGTGGCCCGCGGGTCGCGCGCCACGTGAGCATGCTGACCGTCGAGGTCCCCAAGTCCCTCGACGGGGTGCGGGTGGACAAGGCGGTCGCCCTGTTGGCCGACCTGTCCCGGTCCTCGGTTGACACCCTCATCCAAGAGGGGAGGGTGTCGATCGACGGGAACGCGGTGCGGAGCCGGAGCACGACCCTGCGAAGCGGCCAGCAATTGCGGGTCGACCCTCGGGTCGGGCCGGCCGGTGCTGCGCCCGTCGCCGACCCCTCGGTGGTCTTCACCGTGGTCTACGAAGACCCCGACCTGATCGTGGTGGACAAGCCGGCCGGGCTGGTGGTCCATCCGGGCGCCGGTCACCGGACCGGCACCCTGGTCCACGGTCTGCTCCACCGGTACCCCGAGCTGTCCGGGGTGGCCGAGGCAACCGGTGCCGATCCCGATCGACCGGGTGTCGTGCACCGGCTGGACCGGGGCACGTCCGGACTGATGGTGGTGGCCCGGACCCCCGACGCCTACCGGTTCCTGGTGGACAGACTGGGGGAGCGCCGGGTGTCCCGGACCTATCAGGTCCTGGTCCTCGGCACGGTGAACGGGGAGTCCGGGCTCATCGACGCCCCCGTGGGCCGATCGGCCAGTGCTCCCACCCGGATGGCGGTGTCCCGCCGGGGCAAGGAGGCGAGAACCCGCTACCGGGTCGAGGGACGCTTCTCTGTGCCCGGCCCCAGCACCTTGATGGCTGCCACCCTGGAGACCGGACGGACCCACCAGATACGGGTGCACCTCGCCGCCATCGGCCATCCGGTGGCCGGTGATGCGGTCTACGGGCGAGGGCGGTCGCTCCCCGGCGTGGTCCTCGCCCGACCGTTCCTCCACGCCCGGGCGCTGGCCTTCGACCACCCCCGTACGGGCGAGCCCATGTCCTGGGTCTCCGATCTCCCCGACGACCTCGCTCGGCAGTTGGACCGGCTCGGCTGAGCCGCCCCGAGGATGGTTGGCCGCCGGCGTCTACGCCGCTTCGTGAGCTGCTTCGAGCGTCTGGCTGTCGGCCAGGACCTCGAGGGCCTCGGCCTCCGCCTGGCGCACCTTGCGAACCCCGATTCCCATCCGCTCGGCGGTGGTCTGCAACGACGCCGGCTCGCTCCCGTCAAAGCCGAACCGGTGCCGGATCACCTCACGTTGCAGGTCGGAGAGTCGATCCACCGCCTGGCGCACCAGCTCGAGGGTCAGCTCGGCGGCGACCTCGTCCTCGAAGTCGTTGAGATCGGTCGACACCAGATCCCCGAGGGTGGCGGTCGAATCAGTGGTGGCCGGTTGATCGAGGCTGGCCACCACCCGGGCCACCTGGGCCAGGTCGGAGCGGACTGCCGCCGTGGTGTTGGTGGCGTTGTCCATCTCGTCGTCGGTCGGCGCCCGCTGGAACTGGTGGGTCAGCTCCCACATCGCCGCGTCGACCTGCTGGTTGCGTTCGGCCACCTCCATCGGGAGCCGGATGGTGCGACCGTTCTGCTGGACAGCCCGTTGGAGCGCCTGTCGGATCCACCAGGTCGCATACGTCGAAAATCGGAATCCGCGCTCCCAGTCGAACTTGTCGACCGCCCGCATCAGACCGAAGGTGCCCTCCTGGATGAGGTCGGGAAGATCGACGCCGCGGTCCTGGTAGCGCCGCGCCCAGTGCACGACCAGGCGCAGGTTGGCTGCCACCATCTCCCGCCGGGCCTCATCGTCACCCGCCGCCACCCGCTTGGCCAGCTCGGTCTGGGCATCGTGATCGGGCAGCGGGTGGTGGTCGAGGTCACGGAGGAACAGCCCCAGGCTGTCCGCGTCCGCGCTCCTGGTTCGTGCCGCGCCCGATTTGGGCATCGCCCGGCGTCCGCCGGTCGCCTCGCGCTCGCGGGAAGCCCCTCCCGGGCCACGGGCCATCTGGGCCTGACCGGCTCGGTCCTTGTCCGTGCTCAGGGTGCCAGTCGTCATCCCTCTCCTCACTCATCGTCTCTATCGACAGTTCGTTCAACGCCCGATCGACCCGCGACATTCCACCGTTGTCATTCGGGGGAGGGGAGCGGCCGCCCAAGGGCTGCGCCGGCCAAACCGGTTTGCGTTTTCCCTGTTCGGAGTGGTCGGCTATCCGGATGACCGGGCATCGCTGTGTACTCATCCGCCACGGCCAGACCGAATGGAGTCGGGACGGTCGGCACACCGGAAGCACCGACATCCAGCTCCTCCCCGAAGGGGAGGCCCAGGCGGCGGGCCTGGCGGCCAGGTTGGACGGCTACCAATTCACCACCGTCCTGACCAGTCCCTTGCTCCGGGCCCGCCAGACCTCTGCACTGGCCGGCCTCGACGAGGGAGCGGAGGTCGATCCAGACCTCGTCGAGTGGGACTACGGCAGCTTCGAGGGTCTGACCACGGCGGAGATCAGGCTCGACCACCCCGGATGGGACCTGTTCGACGACGGGGCGCCGGGCGGGGAGAGCGCTGATCAGGTGGGCGTCCGGGTGGATCGGGTGATCCGGCGGGTGCGCAACGCGCCCGGCGATGTGGCCTGCGTCGCCCACGGTCATGTCCTGCGGGTGTTGGGTGCCCGCTGGATCGGGTTGACGGCGTCTTCGGCCCGATACTTCGCCTTGGACCCGGCCTCGGTCAGCGTGCTCGGATGGGAACGGGAACAGCCGGTCATCGGCGAGTGGAACCGGCGCTGACCGCCCGCCCCGGAGCGGCGGCCGGCTCCCGACGGGTCAGACGGCCGGCCCGCCCTTGGTCACCGGTTGGCGGTCGACCGGACGGGTGGGCTCGAGGGACTCGGCCCGGAACAGGCGCCGTGGACCGGACCACCGGGCCGGGGGCGCGTTGAGGGCGGCGGCCAAGGCGTAGGCGACGCCCTCGTAGTTGACCCGCCAGCCCTGGAAGTGGGGCCAGGCCTCGTCGACCGAACGGCTCACCGGATAGCCGATCTCCTGCAGTCGGGCATAGGCGGCGTCGAACTCCTCCCGGGGCAGGGCGATCGGGTCGTCGGGGCTCGGATCGGGGTCGAAGGGGATGCGGGTGACCTGGGCGATGTCCCTCAGGCAGGTGAAGCCCATCCGCACCGCCATCCGGGACTCGATGGGTGCTCCTTCCGGGTCGATGGCCAGCGCGATGGCCGCCGAGTCCATCACCGCGATGAGGCTGATGATCCACGAATTCTGGGGCCGGGGCGAGCGCAGGTACAAGAGGGAGGGATAGCTGGTGTGGCTCTCGGCCACGTCGGCTGCCCAACGCTCCCAATCGGCGAACAGGTTGCCCAGGTTGTCGATGAGCCCGACCAGCTGATGGCGGATGAGGAGCTCGGGGCCCCACGCCGGCGCTCCGGCCCGGCTCTCCAGCA
The DNA here is from genome assembly GCA_963734395.1 of uncultured Acidimicrobiaceae bacterium. GTDB lineage: Bacteria > Actinomycetota > Acidimicrobiia > Acidimicrobiales > RAAP-2 > Bog-756. The sequence goes on from CAVTGY010000007.1 coordinate 1,200,205, forward strand.
GGGTGACCAGGGTCTCGCGTCGGTTGTAGGAGCCGTAGATCGTGGGGAGGTAGGCGATCTGCAGCGCCACGAGCACCAATCCGGTGCCGGCGGCGATGAAGTCGACTACGTGGGCACCGGTGTTCGGGGTGAGGGTGAATCCGAGCGTGAACATGCTGGATCCGGCCTCGGAGAACGCCCCGGTCAGTGTCGAGTTCCCCATTCCCCAATTGATCAGGGTGAACCCGATCATGGCGACCGTCAGCCAGGTGGTCAGGAGCGCCACCAGGGCCACCGGCTCGCTGATGGCCAGGATCCGGTCCATGGTCGCGTACGATCGGGCCAACGAGGCCGCTCCTCGGAAGCCGGCCCGTACCGCGCGCATCGGGTACTGCGCCGGTCCGGAGGTCGACCGGGGAACGATGAGCACGGCGATGACCCCGGCGCCATTGGCGACCAGGATCACCACCCCTACCACCAGCACCGCGGCGCGGCGGAATTCATCGCCGCATCAGTGTCGCCGCATCAGTGGAGCACGGGGCGGCGGTTGTTCGAGGTTCAGCCGACGCTCTGTCGGAGCGTCGGAACCCGGCCCTGGGCCTGCGCGACCATGTCGGCCAGATTGAAGGAGTCGAGGCGGGTGCGCATGTGTTCGCCGAGCTCGGCCCACACGGTGAGCAGCACGCACTGGCCCTCGTGATCGCACGCCCCGTTCTCGTGGGGGAGGCCGAAGTCTCCGGCCACGATGGGCCCGTCGACCGCGGAGACGATCTGGGACAGGGTGATCTCCTCGGGGGGACGGGCCAGCACATACCCGCCACCCACCCCTCGCTTGGACCGCACCAGACCGGCACCCTTGAGCGCCAACAGGATCTGCTCGAGGTAAGGCTGGGGAAGACCGGTCCGCTCGGCGATGTCCTTGACCGCGGTCGGACCCTCCCCGTCGGTGTGGAGTGCCAGGGAGAGCAGCGCCCGGCTGGCGTAGTCACCTCGGGTCGAAACCTTCACAGGCCCATGCTATTGCCTGTCCGGCACCGGAGAGGGTTGTTCGGCCCGATGAGCGGGCCCGCCCGGCCCGGTCCCCTCAGGTTCAGCGTCCGCCCAGTCGTCCCGCCGCCAGGTCCTCGGCCATGGCCCATCCGAAGGCAACCAGTCGACCCCCGGCCTCGGCATCGATGCCCTCGAAGAAGACCACCCTCTCCGATTCGGTGGACGGCTTGGGGCTGATGAAGTCGAAGCCGCCTGCTTCGCCCCCGTCGCCCGCCACCAGGAACGTCCGGTCGTCGATCCGACCGTCGGCGCCGAAGCGCTTGGCCAGCCGTCGCCCCCACGCCCGTTCCTCGCCGGTCGCCTTGTGCCCGGGGCCGGGCACCACGTCGCTCAGCCCGGCGAAGGCCCGGAAGCCTTCGTGTCCGAGTAGGCGGGTCCCCACCAGCACGTCTTCGTCCGGAAAGGCGAGCAGCGCCCGTCGGTACTTGTCACCCATCATGGCCCGAAGGACGGTGTCGGCCCGGGAGGTGCGGTCGACGGTGGCCAGACCGATGAGCAGGGAGGGCGTGCCCCCGATGCGCTCGAGGGTGGAGAACGAGTAGCCCCTCAGCTTGTTGCCCTCGCGGACCCGGGTGACCAGCACCCATTCCTCTCGCTGTTTGGACAGGAAGCCAATGTCGAATCGCGGTTCTCTTTCCGCGCAGAGGTCGGCCATCTCGGCCAACTCGGCGTCGCTGATCGATGTGCAGTCCTTGGTCTCCACCTGGATTGACATATGCCGTTCCGTACTCCTCGGTCTTCCTGCGGTGCGAACCGCCGGCCCGGGTCTGCCGTGGAAACCCGTGGTCCGCAGAGCCCGGGGGTCTGAGGATCTGGGCCTCCACGCCAGGAGCCGTCCCCCGATTTTACGGGATTTGGAGGCGTCTGTCGTATCCGGTGCCTCCCGACCGCTCCGATGGCTCGGTTCCGGGGCGCAGAAGGGGAGGTCTCCGGCCGGTTGTGCAGCGACCCAGGCCAGGGCGAGGCCGCCGCTCAGGGACGTATGGCGTTGGGCCCGAGCAGCACCCGCAACTCGCCGATCAGACCCCGCCGGCTGTCCACGTTGAACTCGGGAGGAAGGCGAAGCACCTTGTCACCGGCGTACAGGAACACCGGGGAGTCGCCGGGGTGCTCGGCCAGAAGGCCCTTGAGCCGGTCGACAGTGTGGTCGGTGAGGGTGTTGATGGGCAGGGTGATCCGCAGGTCGGTAGAACCCTCGATCGACAGCTCGGGGCGCTGCACCTCCATGCACACCACCTTGAGCCGGTCGTCCCGCATGTCGACCCGGCCCCTGATCAAGACGAGTGCGTCGTCGTCGAGGAGGGCCCCGTGCTCGGCCATCGCCTTGGGAAACACGAACACCTCGATCGACGCATTGAGATCCTCGAGGACGAAGGTGGCCATCAGCTCGCCCTTTTTCGTGTAGCGCCGGGACAGGTCGGTGACCACCCCCCCGACGAGCCGCATCTGGCCTTCCCCGCCGTAGCTCGGCCCACCGGCCGCCCCGTTGTCGTCGGGGTCGTTGTCACGCAGCTCGGCCAGGGTGCAGTCGGTCAACCGGGCCAGGGATCCCTCCAGGCCCATCAACGGGTGGTCGCTGATGTAGAGCCCGAGCATCTCTTTTTCAAAGGCCATCCGCTGCGCCTTGTCGAATTCGGTGTCGGGGATGGGGATCCGGGTGTCGGCGAATCCGGCGGCTCCGCCGGCCGATTCCGGTTCGAGGGTGGCGAACAGAGAGACCACGCCGGCCTCGTGCTCGCGTCGTCGTTCGAGGGTTCGGTCGACTATCTCTTCGAACACCAGGATCAATCCGCGGCGCGGGTGGCCGAGGGAGTCGAATCCCCCCGCTTTGATCAGCGACTCGATGGTCCGTTTGTTGAGCACCTGGGGGTCGACCCGTTGACAGAAGTCGTAGAAGTCCGCGTACGATCCGTTGCGCTCGCGTTCTGCCACGATGTGGGCGACCAGACCTTCCCCCACGTTGCGTACCGCGGCCAGCCCGAAGGTGATGGCACCGGGGCTGTCCCCCCCGGCCCCGACCGTCCCCTGCCCCCCGGAGTAGTCGGCTGCGAACTCGGCCAGTGACCGATTGACGTCGGGCACCAGGGTCTCGATCCCGAGCGACCGGCACTCGCCGAGGTACACGGCGGTCTTGTCCTTGTTGTCCTTGACCGACGTGAGCAGGCTGGCCAGGTATTCGACCGGATGGTGCGCCTTCAGCCACGCGGTCTGGTAGGCGATGAACCCGTAGCCGTACGCGTGGGATTTGTTGAAGGCGTAGTCGGCGAAGGGCTCGATGATGTCGAACAGGGCGGTGCCCAGGGACTCGTCGTAGCCGGTGGCCACGCAGCCGGCTACGAACTTCTTGCGCTCGGCCTGGATCAGGGCGCGGATCTTCTTACCGCACGCCTTGCGCAGGTTGTCCGCTTCCACCAGGTCGTATCCGGCGATCTTCTGGGCAACCCGCATGACCGACTCCTGATAGATCATCAAGCCGTAGGTGTCGGCCAGAATGTCCTCGGTGTCCGGGTGCAGGTAGGTGACCTTCTGGCGCCCGTTCTTGCGGTCGGCGTAGTCACGGTGCATGTTGGCCGCCATCGGCCCCGGGCGGTACAGGGCGACCAGGGCGGCCACGTCGTCGAAGGTGGTGGGGGCGAGTGAGCGCATCAATGAGCGCATCGGCCCACCCTCCAGCTGGAACACGCCCATCGAGTCGCCCTTGCAGAGCATGGCGAAGGTATCCGGGTCGTCGAGCGGGATGGCATCGATGTCCGGTCGGGTGCCGGTCGACACCTCGATGAGGTCGAGGGACCGCTCGATGACCGAGAGATTTCGGAGCCCGAGGAAGTCCATCTTGAGAAGGCCCAGATCCTCGACACCGTGCATCTCGTACTGGGTGACGATGGGCGCGTTCTCGGGATCGCTCCCGTCCGGCTTGCGCTGCACGGGGACGTACTCGGTCAGCGGCTCGTCAGTGATCACCACCGCGGCGGCATGGATGCCGTCCTGCCGGCGCAGCCCCTCGAGACCCTTGGCCACGTCGATGACCCGTTTGGCGTCGGGTTCGGTGTCGTACATGCCCCGGAGCTCGCCGGCGGCGGCGAACCCGTCCTCGTGCCCTTCGGTCCGGGTCAGGCAGGCGGCCAGTGGGGTGTCCCGGCCCATCAACAGCGGGGGCATGGCCTTGGCGATCTTGTCGCCCACCCCGTAGGGATAGCCGAGGACCCGAGCCGCGTCTCGCACCGCCGCACGCGCCTTGATGGTGGAGAAGGTGACGATTTGGGCCACGTGGTCGGCGCCGTAGCGCTCGGCGGCGTACTTGATCATCTCGCCGCGGTACCGCTCGTCGAAGTCCATGTCGATGTCGGGCATCTGGCGCCGACCGGGATTGAGGAACCGTTCGAAGAGCAGGTCGTAACGGATGGGATCGAGGTCGACGATCCGGAGGCAATAGGCGACGCAACATCCGGCGGCCGAGCCTCTCCCCGGCCCGACCCGGATCCCCCGGGTGCGGGCAAACCGGATCAGATCCCAGACCACCAGGAAATAGGCGGCGAACCCCATGTCGGCGATCACGCCCAACTCGAAGTCGAGCCGGGCCATCACCTCGGTGGGGATGGAGATCCCGTAGCGCTCCTTGGCCCCCTCCACGCTCAGATGCCGGAGGTAGGCGGCCGCCCGCTCCTCATAGGAGTCGCCCACGAACTCCTCCGGCACCGGGAAGCGGGGGAGGCTGACTCTGCCGAAATCGATCTCGACCGCGGCCCGTTCGGCGATCAGCAGGGTGTTGTCACACGCCTCCGGGAGCTCGGCGAAGAGGTGCCGCATCTCCGCCGCCGACTTGAGATAGTGCTCTTCACCCTGGAATTTGAACCGTTTGGGATCGTCGATGAGAGCGCCGGTCTGGACGCACAACAGCGCATCGTGAGCCACGTGGTCTTCCCGATGGGTGTAGTGGCTGTCGTTGGTGGCCAGAAGCGGGGCGCCGATCCGGCGGGCGATCTCCACCAGCGCCGGGTTGGTCTTGTGCTGCTCGGGAAGTCCGTGATCCTGCAACTCGACGAACAGGTTTCCCTTGCCGAAGATGTCCTGCAGGCGAGCGGCGAGTGACTCGGCCTTGATCCGGTCGTCGGCCAGTAGGGCCTGGAGCACGACCCCGCCCAGGCAGCCGGTGGTGGCGATCAGACCGGTGTTGTGACGGGCGAGCAACTCCCAATCGAGCCGCGGCTTGTAGTAGTAGCCCTCCAGGTAGGCGGCCGACGACAGTTTGAGCAGGTTCCGATATCCCTCGGTGGTCTCGGCCAGAAGGGTGAGGTGGTAGTAGAGCTTCTCGCCTCCGGCGACATCACCTCCGGTATCGTCGATCTTTCCCTTGCGGACCGGTCGTTCGTGCCGGGACTCGGCCGCCATGTACGCCTCGGTCCCGATGACCGGGTTGATTCCCTGGGCCCGACAGGCGGCGTAGAAGTCGAGGACGCCGTACATGTTGCCGTGGTCGGTGATCCCCAGCGCCGGTTGGCCGTCGGCCACCGCCGCCTGGACCAGCTCACCGACCCGGGCGGCCCCGTCCAGCATCGAGAACTCGGTGTGGGTGTGAAGGTGTGCGAACGACCGTGTGACCAACGAGCAGACCCTCCTCGAGCGCCGTTACCTTCAGCGGCTGCATTCACCGCGGCTGTGGATGAGTTACAGCGATGTTATTCCGACGATAGCCCCTGACCGGGCGTCCCGCGAAGGTTGTCCATCGGTCCTGGTGGGCGACGGAGCGATCACAGATAGGTGCCCGGACGACCCATCGACGGATCGCCTCCCTGGGTCAGGGAGCCCTGGCGCATCTCGTTCAGTTGGGCCCGGGCCGCTACCTGCTGGGCCACCAGTGTGGCCTGGATGCCGTGGAACAGCCCCTCCAGCCATCCGACCAGTTGGGCGTGGGCTACCCGCAGCTCGGAGTCGGAGGGCGTCGGAGAGTCGAACGGTATCGACACCCGGTCCAGCTCGGCCGCCAGGTCCGGCGAGAGCCCCTCGGCCAGCTCGCGGATGGATTGCTCGTAGATCTCGCGGAGCCGGCCCCGGCTGGCCTCGTCGAGCGGCGCCGAGCGGACCTCCTCCAGGAGCTGTTTGACCATCGAGCCGATGCGCAACAACTTGGCCGGGTGCTCGATCGACTCGTTGGGGCCGTCGTCGCCGCCACTCGGGTCGGGCGGCTCCCCCGGGGAGTCGGGGCCACCGGGTGTGGCCACCGGTGCATCGGCACCGGCGTTCCCGGGATCCACCAGCTCGGGCTTGAGGGGTGCCGGGTCGACCATCGGGGGAAGGTCGGGCGGGTCGGTTTCCATGGTCACGTGCTCCCATCTCCTGTCAAGGCAACCAGGGGGACCAGCATCTCGTCACCGGTCAGCGATCCGTGGCGGCTCTCCAGCCGGTTCTCTCCGGCGTCCGCCGGGTCGACGAATGCGATCGGGGCGTGGGGCATCAAGGCCACATCGCCGAGCCGGCCGAGGAATTCATCGGGCACCGGTCCGCCGAACAGGCCGGCATCGATGAGCTGATCTCGTTCCATCACCCAGGTGGTGTCCCCGTAGCGTTCCGTGGCAATCGCCGCGAGGTCGGTGACCGCACCGGCGTGTGCATGCAGCCAGCGGAAGCGACCCTCGCCGGAGATGAATTGCACCGCTGACATGATGTCGCGCCCGAGCAGCTCCACCCGCGGGCCGACGTCGATCTGGCCGTGGTCGGCCGTCACCACCAGGACCGCGCCCGGGGGAGCTCTGCGGCCAGGTCGCCCACCAGTCGGTCGACCGCCCGGAGCTCGGCGTCGTAGAGGTCACCGAGCCCGCTTCCGTGGGCCACTTTGTCGATCCCGTCGTAGTAGGCGTAGACGAAGTCTTCACCTGCCCGCAGCAACCGGCCTACCTCGACCGGAAGGGAGGAGAGGACCTTGTATCCCTTCAGCGGGGAGTCGCCCAGATGGGCGGCGGTGAAGCCGGTTCCCCCGAACTCGTCGCGGGACACCACCGGTACCGGCCGTGACGAGCCGGTAAAAGGGGGACGAGGCTGGAAGGCTCGGGCCGGCACCGAGCGTCGGGCGTCGGAGGCCCGGCCGCTCCCCAGCGTCCACCGCAGCACGTTGAGGATCTCGTCATCGACGGCCAGCCGGTAACCGAGGAGTCCGTGGTGGCAGGGTCGGGACCCGGTGGTCAGCGAGGTGAGGGCGCACGCGGTTGTCGACGGAGCCACCGAGGTGATCGCCCGGTCGATCCCTTCGGACGCCGACAGGGTGGGGGCGAGAACGGAACGGGCGCGCAACTGCTCCCATCCCAGTCCGTCGACGACCAGGAGCACCACCTGGCGTGCGTGGGAAGCCGACATGGGCAACCAGTCGGGACCGGTTCGGTCAGAGCCCGCATCTGCCAGAAGGGTGGGGACCAGGTTGGTGATGCAGGCGTTCTCGTAGTCGGGAAGCACCGGGGCGGGTGGGGTGAAAGCGACCGAAGAGGGCGTCGAAGAAGCCGGAGTGACGGAGGGAGCGGACATCAGCTGCTGACTGTAGGCGACGTCTCCGCGCTCGATCGTCGCGGAAGCAGGGCCCGGACCGTCTTGTAGCAGTGGCCGTTGCGGGGGGTGGACAGGGACGCCACCACGTAGTGGGTCTTGAATCCCAGAGCGGTGGAGAGATCCTTTCCCATCAGTCGGTCCCGCCGGGCCACGTCGAGGGAGCGTTCCGCTCGTGGATCCTCCACCGGGAGCCAGTTGTCACTTCGACCCCAACCGAACCGCACCCACACCGAACGATCGGTGGTGCGCCGGAAGAGAACCGGACCCTTGGTGGGGACCACCAGGGCCAGGGACGGTCGCAACCCTCGGAACTCCCAGTAGGGGGCCGATGCACCGGGGAACCCGAGCACGTGTTCCTCGACCGGCGCGGTCAGTTGTTGGAGCAGACGCCGGACCCGCCGGCCGCGGCAGGGTCCCCAGTTGGCGGGGGAGCCCCACCGCGGTGACGGCTTCGGGCTGGGCCAGGTCGTCGCGCTCGGGGCTCGTCGGCCAGCCGGGCCTCGACCACGTCGAACGGGGCGAGATCCGGTCCGTGGTCGTCGGGCCATGCCACCCGCACCCGGACCAACGCGCCGGATGCCAGATCCACACCGATTGTGTCCTCGGGGTGACAGGACAGAACCAGCATGGTGAGCGCGGTGCCGCCGCCCACGTCGATCTGTGGTCGCGGTTTGAGGGTGCGGACCACGTCGCGAGCGGTACCGCTGCGGGGCGAACGGGATGAACTTCTGCTCACCTGATCTCCTCGGCCAGCTGAGACGACAGGATGTCGGCGTCGTCGGCCGGCAGCCGGCAAGCGTAGTTCCGGCACACGTAGGCACGGGAATCATCCCGGTCCTGCCAGAGGGGAGACCCGGTCGGCTCGCCCCAGGCCAGAACGGCAGCCGGGAGCCAACGCTTGGCCACCACCTCCACCAGGTCGGGTCGATCGCCGGTGACCACCACCTCGGTCCACCCGTCGATCAGATAGGTGGCGGTGAGCACGGTGTGGGGAAAGGCGGTGGGGTGCCGGACCAGGAGCTCACCGAGCAGGTCGACCACTTCCCAGGCCGACGCCGCGTAACCGGCGGAGCCGGTGAGGGCACCGAGCCGGCCCAGGGAAAGGGCGGCTACCGTGTTGGCCGAGGGGGTGGCGCCGTCGAAGATGTCCTTGGTGCGGACGATCAGCGTCTCGGCGTCGCTACCGGTGGTGAAGAAACCGCCCCCGGTCGGGTCATGGAACAACTCGATCAACCCGTCCGCCGCCTCGATGGCCCGCTCTGTCCAGGCGGCGCGACCGGTGAGCTCCCCCAAACGGGTGAACAGGTCGATCAGCCACGCATAGTCGGCGGCGTAGGCCAGATGCCGTGCCCCGCCCTCCTCCCGCCAGCTTCGCCGCCACCGGCCGTCAGCGCCGAGGAGGTGGCTGCAGAGGAACTCGCCGATGGCGATGGCGGAGTCAGCCCACGATCGGTTGCCGGTCGCCCCCGCCGCCTCGGCCAGGGCCGACCCGTACATGGCATTCCATTCGGTCAGCACCTTGTCGTCGAGGCCCGGCCGGACCCGCGTGCGGCGCGCCTCGAACAGGAGCCCCCGGCCCAGCTCCACCACCTCGGGGCCGATCAGCGGTTGTCCGATCGGTCTCCGGAGGATGTTGCTGCCTTCGAAGTTGCCCCCGGCCGTCACTCCGAACCACTCGGTCACCGCGGCGTCGAGGTCCGAGGCCTGCAGTCCGGATCGGAGAGGCGCACCGTTCTCGCCCCCGTTGGCAACGGCGGCGGCGATCTGTGCCGGGGACCACACATAGAACCGACCCTCGACCCCTTCGGAGTCGGCGTCCTCGGCCGAACACACGCCGCCGGAGGCGGTGGTCAGGTCGCGCCCCACGTAGTCGACGATCCCTTCGACCACCGACAGGTAGTCCCCCCGGCCGGTGACCTGCCATCCATGGAGGAATGCCCGCAGGAGGCCGGCCTGGTCATAGAGCATCTTTTCGAAGTGGGGGACCAGCCATTGGTCGTCGGTCGAATAGCGGGCGAACCCGCCGCCCAGATGATCGTGGATGCCGCCCGCGGCCATGGCGTCCAGCGTCACCGTGGCCATCCGGCGGGAGCGGGCGCCGTGTTCATCGGGCTGGACGAGCGAGTGGAGCAGGGCAAGATCCACCAAGGTGGGTTGGGGGAACTTGGCGCGTGACCGAACCCACCCCATTGCGGATCGAAACGCCGGGAGAGTTCCTCGACCGCGGTGGCCACAAGATCGGGTGCCGGCGCCTCGGACGACCCCGACATCGGACGAAAGGAAGGAGCCCGGCCCGGGGACTCCACCACCGAGCGCGAGGCGATCGCTTCCGACAGTTGGTCGGCCTGCTCTTCGACTTCCCCCCGGCGGTTGTCCCATGCATCGCGGATGGCTGCCAGCACGCTCCGAAACGACGGCATTCCCGGTCGATCATCAGGAGGAAAATAGGTACCACCGAAGAACGGGCGACCATCCGGGGTCAGGAACACGCTCATCGGCCATCCCCCCGAGCCGGTGATGGCCTGCACGGCCTCCATGTACACCGCGTCCACGTCGGGTCGCTCTTCGCGGTCGACCTTGATGCACACGAACGACGCGTTGAGCCGGCCGGCACTGTCCGGATCCTCGAATGACTCGTGGGCCATCACGTGGCACCAGTGGCAGGCCGAATACCCGACGGACAAGAAGACCGGTCGGTCGAAGCTGCGGGCCGTCTCGAAGGCGTCTTCACCCCACGGATACCAGTCCACCGGATTTCGAACGTGCTGCAACAGGTAGGGCGACAACTCCCCGGGGAGCATCTCCCGGATCAGGGGCAACGGGGATCCCCGTTGCGACCGGCCAGGAGCGCGAATCCGCGCCACCGCCACAGGCAGTCGACCTGGGCCAGTCCGGCCTCCCGCATCCAGGCCAATTGCACGTCGACATCGACCAGTCGGTCTTCGGGATCGTCGGCCGGTCGTCCGATCAGCTCGAGGAACTCGGCGTGGAGCTCGGGGGTGGCAGAGGCGACGACCTCGAGGTTGGCGAACAAGCCCCCGGGGAGGAGCTGACCGGAGACTTCGCGGAAGAGTCCCCGTTTGCGGTCATCCTCGAGATGATGGATGGCGAATCCGGACACGATCACATCGAATTCACCCAGGGGCTCGATGGAGCGGGTCAGGTCCCACTGCTCGATGGTGACCCGCTGGTCCCCACCAAGTGCCCGGCCGGCGTGCGCCAACATGGGCGGTGAAGCATCCACGGCAACCACTCGGCGCAGCGCCGGTCGCGCCTCGAGGGCGAGAGCGGCCAGCCGCCCGTCACCGCATCCGAGGTCGAGGAGGGAGTGGGGATCGGTCGGAAGCAGTGAGCACAACACGTCCTCGCCCGGCGGCGCGCGGGCGCCGCTCGTCCGATCCGTTCCCGATACCAGTCGACGCGGTCCGCATCAGCCCAGGTGGCGCCGGGGGTCCGCTCGGCGTCGGCGTGTGCGTCCACGGCACCATTGTGCCCTGGCCGCCCGGTCCCCGGTCACGCCTCCCACCGGTGGGTCCACCACCACCGATAGGGTGCGGGCCGTGCAGGGGAGATTCCAGGTCCGTGCCCCTGGCGGCGGGTTGCCCGCCAACCTCTTCCGGTCCGAGGGCTGATCCGAAAGGCACCGAGCGATGGAACTGCGACTCGATGGACGGACCGCGCTGATCACCGGCGGATCCCGGGGGATCGGGCAGGCGATCGGGCTTGCCTTCGCCGCTTCCGGGGCTTCGGTCATGATCTCGTCCCGAAGAGCCGAGGGCCTCGAGCGGGCGGCCGACGAGATCAACGCGGCCAAGGGGGCCGACGCCGGCGACGTCGACTGGCAGGTGGCCAACGCCGGCGACCCGGAGCAGGCCTCGGCGTGCGTGGATCGGACCATCGAGCGCTTCGGCCGGGTGGACATCCTGGTCAACAACGCGGCGACCAATCCGTACTTCGGTCCGATCATGGAGCTCGACACCGCCCGGGCCGACAAGACGGTCCGGGTCAACCAGACCGGCTATCTCGAATGGGTGCAGGCCGTCTGGCGGGCCGGCATGTCCGAACAGGGGGGCGTCGTCCTCAACCTGGCCTCGGTGGGTGGGCTCTCGATGGAGGGTGGCATCGGGTGGTACAACGTGACCAAGGCGGCGGTGATCCATCTGACCCGCCAACTGGCCGGTGAGCTGGGTCCCAAGGTGCGGGTCAACGCGCTGGCCCCGGGTCTGGTCAAAACCGACTTCGCACGGGCCCTGTGGGAACCGGGGGAGGATGCCATCGCCCGCCGCCTGCCCCTCCGCCGGCTGGGCGAGGCGGACGATATCGCCAAGGCCGCCCTGTTCCTGTGCTCGGACGCGGCCTCGTGGATCACCGGGCACACCCTGGTCATCGACGGTGGGGCGCTGTCCATCGCCAGCGGCGGCGTCACCTGACCGGTGCCCACCGGGAGGACTCGGCCCCGCCCACGTTCAGGCCAGGGCGGTCCTGATCACCTTTCCCGTATCGGTCCGGGGCAGGACCCGGACCACCACCAGCTGCCGTGGGGCCGCCCAGGGCGAGAGTTGGGCGGCCACCAGTTCACGGAGCTGGCCGAGCGTTGGCGGTGCCGACGGGTCGTCGGGGACCACCCAGGCCACCACCGGTCACCCCATTCCGGATCGGGACGCTTCCACACCGCCGCCTGGCTGATCCCCGGATGGCCGACCAGCACCTCCTCGACCGCGGCGGGCCAGACCTTCTCGCCGCCGGTGACGATCACCTCGGCCAACCGTCCGAATACCCGCAGCGTGCCGTCGACCTCCAGCCGACCGCCGTCGCCGGTGGGCAGCCAACCCCCGGGCAGGGACGGATCCGATCCCGTCCCGGTAGGCCCGCAGCAGCATCGGGCCCCGCACCATCACCTCTCTCCGGCACCTCTCCCGGCACACCGACCGCCGGGTCCCCGATGCGAACCTCGACTCCCTCGAGGGGCCTTCCGTCGTAGACCACCCCGGAGCCGGTTTCGGTCATGCCGTAGGTAGTGACCACCTGGGGCGGGAGCTCCTCGGGAGGAGCGGCCCCGCCCAACAGGACGGTGCGGAACCCCGAGGTGTCGGTCCGGCCGAGGACGGTGGCCACCAGCGAGACCAAGGTGGCCCCGGCCCGCGCCTGACGCTCGATCTCCGCCGGCTCGCACCGGTCGACCACGGTGCAGGGGGTACCGGTGACCAGCGACCGGGTGACCACCGACAGCCCCCGATGTGGGCCAGCGGTAGGCAGGCCAACCAGCGGTCAGACCGGGAGTCGACCCCCAGCCGAGCCGAGGTGGCCAACGCCGAGGCCCGCACGGCACCCTCGGTGAGGACCACGCCCTTGGGCGCACCGGTGGTCCCGCTGGTGGGCACCACCAGCGCATCGCCCGGCTCGGTCGGGCGGCCGGAGGGCCGCCGATGACGCCCGTCGGCGTCGACGACCACGGTGGGAGCCATGGCCTCGACCAGTCGCGCCACGGCGGGCCCGGGAGTCTCGGATCGATGGGCAGCACGGCATTTCCGCCGTCCCAGGCCCCTCGCAGGGCGGCCACGAACGCCTCACCGGCCGGTAGGTCGAGCGCTACCAACTCCGGCATGGCGGTAGCCTAGCGACCGTACGAGTGCGGACTCTAGGAGTGGATGGTCGAATGGTTGCGCCAGGAAAGACGGTAGGGGTCGATGGCGGAGGAACCCGCACGGTGATCACCGGTCCTCCCGTCGATCCGGTCGACCAATTCCGGGACGGTCCCCTCCCTGCCTGGGAGCGGCGCGGCGACTACAGCCGACATCCATGTCGAAGTGGCCGAGAGGATTGCCAAAGTGACCATCGCCCGGCCCGAGGTCAGGAATGCCTTCCGACCCCAGACCCTCTTCGAGTTGGCCGACGCCTTCTCTGCGGCCCGCGACGACCCCTCGATCGGCGTGGTCATCCTCACCGGTGAGGGACCCGACGCGTTCTGCTCGGGCGGCGACCAGAGGGTCCGCGGGGACGACGGGTACCTGGGGGACGACGAGGTGGCCAGGCAGGGAATCGGCCGGCTCAACGTGCTCGATCTCCAGATGCAGATCCGGAGGCTGCCCAAGCCGGTGGTGGCCATGGTGGCCGGCTACGCCATCGGCGGCGGACACGTCCTCCACCTGGTGTGTGACCTCACCATTGCCGCCGACAACGCCCGGTTCGGCCAGACCGGACCGGTGGTGGGCAGCTTCGACGGTGGGTACGGCGCAAGCCTGCTGGTGCGCACGATCGGACTCAAGCGGGCCAAAGAGGTGTGGTTCCTCTGTCGTCAGTACGACGCCGACACCGCGCTCGACTGGGGCCTGGTCAACCAGGTGGTGCCCCTGGCCGACCTGGAACGCGAGACCGTGGCCTGGTGCCGGCGGATGATCTCCCTCTCGCCGCTGGCCCTGCGCATGCTCAAGGGGGGCATCCACGCCGCCGACGACGGTTTGGCCGGCCTCCAGCAGTTGGCCGGTGACGCCACCATGCTCTTCTATATGAGCGAAGAGGGCCAAGAGGGTCGAAACGCTTTCCAGGAGCACCGACGTCCCGACTTCGAGCGCTTCCCACGCCGTCCGTGACCAGCCTCGATCGGCGCAGGCCGTCCGGGTGACCGGCGACGGCGTCGACGCCGCCATCCTTCCCGGTTCGGTAAAGCGGTGGGTCCTCGGTGCCCGGCCCCGGACCCTTCCGGCCGCCCTGGTCCCGGTACTGGTGGGCACCGCCGCCGCCCATCCCTGGCGGCCCGGTCCCCGGATCGGGGCGGTCGACAGCCCCCGGGTGAGCTCGTGGCTGTGCGCCCTGGCGGCGCTGGTGGTCGCCCTGGCCGTGCAGGTGGGTACCAACTACGCCAACGACTACTCGGACGGGGTCCGGGGGACCGACGACGCCCGGGTGGGGCCGGTTCGCCTGGTGGCTTCCGGACTGGCGTCACCCGCCGCCGTACGGCGCGCCGCGTTGTGGGCCTTCGGGCTGGCGGCGGTGGTCGGTCTCGGGTTGGCCTGGGCCACCTCGTGGTGGATCCTCATCGTGGGGGCCGCCTGTCTGGCCGCCGGCTGGCTCTACACCGGTGGCCCCCACCCCTACGGCTACGTGGGCCTGGGTGAAGTGTTCGTCTTCGTCTTCTTCGGACTGGTGGCCACCGTCGGTACCTACTACGTGCAGACGCTTCGATTGGACCAGGCGGTGGTCTGGTTCGCCGCCGTGCTGGTCGGACTGTTGGCCACCGCCTTGCTGATGGCGAACAACCTTCGGGACATCGACACCGACGCCGTGGCCGGCAAACGCACGCTGGCCGTTCGGTTGGGCCGGCGCCGGGCCGGTCGGTGCTACGTGGCCTGTGTGCTGGTCCCCTTTGCCGCCGTCGTGCTCTGGTCGTTGACGCCGGTGGGGGGCGCCAACCAGGCATGGCGCGCCGCCGCCCTCCTTCCGCTGCTGGCGCTCCCGCTGGTCGTCGACCCGGTGAGGACCGTCTCCGGTGACGCCACCGGCCGGGCCCTGCTCCCGGTGTTGGCGGCGACCGGTCGGCTGCAGCTGGCGTTCGGCGTGCTCTTGTCGGCGTCGCTGTGGCTCTGGATCCGATGATCGGCCGGCGGGAATCAGCGTCGGGCGGAAGAGCCGAGGTGCGACCGGACCAATCCGGCCACGGTTGCGGGCTGCTGCAGATGGGGCGCGTGGCCGGCGCCGGCCACCACCACATGGGTGGCGTTGGTCCCGATCGATCCGGTCAGCCGGCGTCCGAGGTCGGTGAATCTGTGGTCGAGGGCCCCCGAGATGATCAGGACCGGCACCGCCAGTTCGGCCAGGGAGTCCCACAGCGGGCGTTGGGTACCGGTCCCGGCCAGTCGCAGGCTCGACGCCAACCCCGGACCCGTGTTGCGCAGCCTCTCTTCGAATGCCGTGGCCGCCGGATTGATATCGGCGAACATCGGGTTTTCCAACCAGCGGCGCAGGAACGCGGCCACCGGCAGTGGCTGTCGGCCGTCGGGCGGGTCGAGCTGGTCGGCCAGGTCCTGGTCGGACTCCCGACGCCGTCGCCGCTCGTCGATGTCGTCGATCCCCGCGGTGCCCGAGATGAGCACCAGGCCGACGACCGACTGCGGGCGGGCCAACGCCAGATGCAGGCAGAACCGCGCCCCCATCGAATAGCCGAGGTAGACACCTGTCCCGCCGGCGTCACCCAGCAGCAGGGCGCCGTCGGTCAGGGTGGCGGCCACGTCCGACGAACCGCCGTGCCCGGGCATGTCCACCCGCACCACCTGATGATCGCTGGCCAGGTCGCCGTCCATCGATCCCCACAGCCGACCGGTCTGGGTGAAGCCGTGGGCCATCACCAGGCGCGGACCGCTCCCGACGGTGTCGACGGCCAGGCCCCCGTCGGTTGCGGCGACGCGGGCGGGAGACGACGGGGAAGGCGTGGGCATGAGCGACCTCGGTGAGCGTACCGACAGCCAAGCGGCGTTCGCCGCCACCCTGGTCGACGAGTGGGTGCGGGGTGGTGTGACCCGAGCGGTGGTCTGCCCGGGATCGCGGTCGACGCCCCTGGTCCTGGCCCTGGCCGCCCACCCCTCGATCGACCTCCGGGTCCGGCTAGACGAGCGGTCGGCCGGATTCACCGCACTCGGGATCGGGTGGGCCAGCGGGCGTCCGGCCGTGGTGGTCACCACCAGCGGCACGGCGGCGGCGGAGCTCCACGCCGCGGTGGTCGAGGCCGACCTGTCCTGGGTCCCGCTCATCGCCTGCACCGCCGATCGGCCCCCCGAGTTGCAGGGCGTGGGCGCTCCCCAGACCATCGAACAGAGCCATCTCTTCGGGCGCTCCCCCCGATGGTTCTCCGATCCCGGGGTGCCCGACGCCCTCACCGGTTGGTCATGGCGGTCCCTGGCCGCGAGGACGGTGGCCGAGGCGACCTCGGGTGTCGCCGGACCCGGTCCGGTCCATCTCAACCTGCCCTTCCGGGATCCCCTGCTCGGTGACCCGACCAAGGCCGGTGAGCTTCCCCCGGGCCGGCCGGGGGGAGCGCCGTGGCACAGGGCGGTGGCCGCCGCCGCCCATCCCGGGCCGGGATGCGTGTCCTCCCTGGTGGAGGAGCAGCTGGTACACCCCACCAGGCGGGGGGTGATCGTGGCCGGCGCCGGGTGCGGTGAACCTGCGCCCGTGCTCGCCCTGTCCGCTGCGCTGGGCTGGCCGATCCTGGCCGACCCCCGGTCGGGTCTCCGAGGGCCCGAGCCCGGTGTGGTGGCGGCCGCGGACGGTCTGTTGCGCTCCGAGCGCTTTGCCGCCGCTCACCTCCCCGATGCGGTCCTCCGACTGGGGGAGCCCTGGGTGTCCAAGGTGGTCGGCGGGTTCCTGTCCGCCGCGGTCGGCGAAGGCGCCCGGGCGGTGGTGGTCGACCCCTGGGGACGGTGGGCCGACCCCGAACGGGAGTCGTCCACCCTGGTGCGGTCCGACCCGGGGCTGTTCTGCCGGGAAGTGGCGGAGTACCTGGAGCGGTCGGGTTCGGGTGGGACCGGTTCCGGTGAAGGGCGAGGGTGGATCGAGTCGTG
This sequence comes from uncultured Acidimicrobiaceae bacterium, assembly GCA_963734395.1. GTDB lineage: Bacteria > Actinomycetota > Acidimicrobiia > Acidimicrobiales > RAAP-2 > Bog-756. The sequence goes on from CAVTGY010000007.1 coordinate 1,217,322, forward strand.
GTGTACCGCTGAAGCGGCGGCACGGGAAGTGATCAGCGCCGCCCTGGGTCCGGACGCCGCGCCGGAGGTCGCCGGCCCGGTGAACGAACCGTCGTTGGCCCACCGGCTGTTCGCGGCCATGCCCGGTCACGCCACCTTGGTGGTGTCCTCCTCGATGCCGGTACGCGACCTGGAGGCGTTCGCCGCGCCCCGTCGCCATCCCCCCCGGGTGATCGCCAATCGGGGTGCCAACGGTATCGACGGCGTGGTGTCCACCGCCCTCGGTGTGGCCATGGCCTCGCCCGGCCCGACCGTCGCCCTGGTCGGCGACCTGGCCTTCCTCCACGACGCTTCGGCGCTGGTGCGGGCCGAGGGGCAGCAGCCGGCGCTCACCGTGGTGGTGGCCGACAATGGCGGCGGCGGTATCTTCTCGTTCCTCGAACAGGCGTCGACACTCGACGCCGAACCGTTCGACAGGCTGTTCGGGACTCCGCAGGAATCCGACGTGGCCGCGGTGGCCGCCGGGTTCGGATGGGCGGTCGACGATCTGGTCGACGACCGGGGGCCGGACCGGCTGGAGGAGGCGCTGTCCCGTCGGTTGGACCACGCGACCCCGTCGGTGATGCGGGTCCGGCTTCCCACCCGGGCGGACAACGTGGAGGTGCACCATCGGATCAACGCCGCCGTCGTGAAGGCTGTCGACTCCGTGGCGCTCCGGATGTAGGTCCGCTCCCGGTGTTGTCGGGCCCTCAGCCGGGTTGGTCTGTCAGGCCGATATGTCGGCGGGGTCCCTCTTCCCGGATACCGGTCGATCGTGTGGAAGCTCCCTTGTGAAGCCAAGGGAGAGAAGTGCAAGGAGGGCGGCGGCAAGAAGCCCCGCCTTGAGCGATCGGAGCTGTGCCGACTCATAGTCCTCCACAAGTGCCGCAGTGGATGCCTCATCGAGCCCTGACCTTCTTCGCTGCACTTTCAATCTGCGTCGAGGAGACAAAGTTTGTGTTGGAACCCGCGGCGACGCCCACCTGGGCCGAAACCTCTGGGCTGATGCGGGGATCGTGTTCGATGTTGGAGATGAAGGTACTGGTCAAACCCATCAGGACGATGGCTCCGATGAGCGCGACACCGAGCGATGAGCCGAGTTGCTGCCCGGTGTACTGGAGTCCACCTGCCTCGCTCCGCCCCGACTCTTCGACCGAGGACTGGACGACGTTGCCGAGCTGGGAAACCATCAGGCCCATCCCGATGCCGAGCACGGCCATACCGATGGCGAATCCTGCGTCGAAGAGCGTGGGCTGGATCGTCGAAAGCAGGATGAGCGCACCAGCAAGGATCACAACCAGCCCAGTCCGAACGATGGCACGAACGGGGAACCGGTTCGACAGCCTGGATCCGATGGCAGAGGTGGCGAACATCGTGATCGAGACGGGCAACATCTTGATCCCGGTCTCGAGGGCGTTGAGACCGAGGACCATCTGGAGGTAGAGCGGCACGACGAAGAAAATGCCCATCAGGATCAGGTTCTGGCTGAACAGCCCGATCAACCCTGATCTGACCGGAGGGATCCGGGCCAGGGAGAGGTGGACGAGCGGGTCCAGATTTCTGTCTTCTCGGTGACGCTGCCAGGTCACGAATCCCCAGATCAGGACCCCACCTGCGGCGATGACGAAGACAGTGAGCGAGAACCCGAAGATGGTGATCGGAGAGTTCTTCGGCTTGAGCCACCCCCAGGTGCTCGACTGCAAGACCCCATAGACCAAGAGCCCTAGACCAGAGGCGGAGAGCACCGAGCCGACCACATCAAGTCTCGGAGTGGGATCGGGACGTGGAGCGTCCCTAACCTTGGGGGTCATCACCAGGATGAAACCCACGATGATCACCTCACCGACAAAGACGATGCGCCAGGTCACCTCGGTGGTCGCCCAGCCGCCCAGAATCGGTCCGATGGCGATTCCCGCTCCAGCAACTCCACCGATGATTGCGTAGGCGACCTTGCGACGGGAACCCTCGAAGTTGCCCGCAATGAGGGCGGCGAGCGCGGGAAGGACCAGGGCGGCACCGATGCCTTCGAGCAAGGACCACCCGAGCGCGAGAACCGCCACCGACTGTGACGCCGCGGTAAGGGCGGAGCCGCAGGCATAGATGATCAACCCGATCACGAACGCCCGGCGTCGGCCGATGATGTCGCCGATCTTTGCTCCAGTGAGGATGAGCATGGCCATCACCAAGCAGTAGAGGGTGATGACGGCCTGAATCGTGGTCACCGTGGTGTGGAAGTCCTCGACCAGTGCACTGATGGAGACGTTCATCACCGACTGGTCGAGGACCATGAGGAACTGCGCCGATGCCAAGGCGATGAGTGCCAGCCAGCCCTTGCTGGACGTTCCTTCGCCGTTCACATTTCTCCTCGCCTGCAGACCCGGAGCCAAGGGGTGTGCACCCAGCGGCTCCGGTAGGTTTATCTCACCTGAGACCCCACAAGTGTGGACCGACTGGCTGACTCGTTCAGCAGGGACGCGGATCGTAGGGGGGAATCGCCAAGGGCGCCGGCGCGGTGGTCGAGACGCTGGCGGTGAGCAGCACCCGGCCGGCGGCCGCCGATGCCGCCGATGCCGCCGACGCCGGCACGGTGGTGGTGGTGGGGGCCGGGAGCTGGAGGGCGATCGGATTGCCGTAGGCGTCGATCGGCGGGGTGACGATCGGTTGGGCGGTGTCGCCGATGAATTGGGCGATCACTGCCGACGCCGCGGTCGGCTCGACCACTTCGACGTCTCCGGCCGTCGCCGAGGTCGCACCGGTGGTCGGCAGCAGGTAGGACTGAAGAGACGAACCGGAGAAGGCGTGATAGCGCTCGGCCAGCGAGAAGAGGTCGCCGGCGGAAAGAGCGTTGTCCTTGCTGAAGTCGTGGACCACCGACGAGAACAGGGAGTTCAACCGCAGCGGGTTGTAGGTCGCCTTGGCCTTGTCCTGGGCCGCGGCGATGATCAGGTTCTGGCGCTGGATCCGGCCGATGTCGGAAGTCGGGTCGGAGATCCACTGGCCGTTGTCGTCGTACTGGAAATAGCGGGAGCGGGACAGGGCCAGGGCTTCGGTCCCGTTGAGTGTCTGGCAACCGGTAGTGGGGACGTTGAGCCCGGAGTTGTTGTTGCAGACGCCGCCCGAGCAGTCTTGGTCCCGAACCGGGTAAGGGAAGTCCATGTTGATGCCACCGAGGGCGTTGACCGCGTCCTGCAGGCCGAAGAAGTTGATCACGATGAAGTGGCTGATCGGGATCCCGAAGGTGCTCTCGATGGTTCGCACCAAGGCGTCGGGCCCGGCGCCGAATGCGGCGTTGATCTTGTTCTGGCTGTCGAGCGGGCTGTTGGCCGGCATCCCCGACAGGGTCACATAGGTGTCACGGGGAATGGAGAGCGACGTCGCGGTGCCGCTGGCCGGATCCACCCGGATGATCTTGATGGTGTCACTCCGTTGGCCTGAGACGCTGGTCGCGCCGCCGAACTGCTGGGCCTCGGCCGTGGTCTCCCCTTCGCGGCTGTCGGAACCGATCAGCAGCACGTTGTAGGGCTGGCCAGCGGGTACCGCCACACAGGTGGTGCAGGGGCTGGAGGCAACCTTGCCCCATTGGTAACGGAAGTACCCGTACCCGACGGCCACCAACACCAGCAACAGGACCACGGCCACGATGCCCGCTCGCATGACTCGGACCAACGGCGGCCGCCGGCGTCGCTTGGATTTGCGCCGTTCCCGCCGGGTGGGGACCACCACTCGACCGCCGAGGATCGGTCCGGGAAACTCGGGTTCTGCGACAGAGCGGTGGGTGGCCCTTGGCGCGGACCCGATGGGTGGTCCGTCGTGTCTCCTCGGGGTGCGCCCGTAGGGGCGGGCTCCTCTGGGCGGGGAAGTGGGGGTCGGTGGCAAGGTGGCAGTTAGGTGGGGAACTTCCGACCGACCGTGCGGCCGGTCGGCCGGGGTCGGCGTCCCTCAGCGCACAGTTTCGCACCGACCGTGCGGCCGGTGGTGGCACCCGCTGAAGTGACCGGTCACCCGGTGGACGGCACCCACGACCCGTGGAACCCGAAGGGGACCCGGGCCGGCAGATGCACGGTGGCCACCGGCGGGCCGGCAAACGAGGTGGCGTCGAGGATGACCAGGTCACTGGCATCGCGGGTGGCGTCGTAGACCACGCTGAGGATCCAGCCCTCGTCCTCGGCCCTCCCGTCGGCGGCCCGAACGAACACCGGCTCTCCCGGAGAGCGGTGCTCGCCCGGTTCGAACCGGGTCGACTCGTTGCGCACCAGGTCGTACTTGATCAACCCGACCGGTGTCGGATCCTCCGGGCGGTCACCCAGCCAGGTGCAGTACCCGTACCGGTGGGGATGACCGGCCACCGCCCCGTCGATACGGGGGAATTCGACCGGGAGGTCGTCGAGACGCTGCTCGAGTACCCGATTGGCATCCGGGTCGATTCTCCATCGGGCCAGCGTCGGTAGCCCCGAGGCGATCGCCTGGCCCGGATCCGTGTCGAACGCCCGGTCATAGCGGATCAGGTCCATGACCACCGCATCGCCGTCGTCATAGCTGTTGAGTATGTGGAACGCGTAGGTGGGGTCGACGTCGATCCACCGGATGTCGGCGTTGCCACCGTTGCGGGGCATGACGCCGACCCGGGCGCCCGCTTCGGGCATCCACCGGTAGGGCACCGAGCGCCCGACGGCTGCCAGCCCGAGGTCGAACACCACCGGGAGATCGGGGAAGACGACCCGGGTCGAGGTCACCCCGAAGTCGTGCATCATCACCGCTCGGGGTAGGTCGACCTCCTCGGTGCGGACGAGCACCCCGGCGGCGTCGGCCAGGTGATAGCGGAGGAAGGGTGGTCCGAACGGGTCACAACCGAAGAAGACCAGCTCGCCGCTGATCGGATCGACCTTGGGATGGGCGGTCATCGGTGACGCCAACTGGCCGTCGAAATCATGGACACGGGCCCGGTCCAGTTGGGCCGACACGGCGTGGGGAAATCCGGACTCCACCAGGGCGAGGGTGGTGCCCCCATGGCGGATGACATGGGTGTTGGCCTTGCCGTCCACCGGTTCGCTCGGACCGGTGGGAGGCGCTGACTCCAACTTGGCTGCCAGAGCCCTGGTCCGTACCCAGCGATTGCGATACCCGGTCGCCTTGCCTCCGGCCAGAGAGATGGCGTGGATCATGCCGTCGCCGGCGAACCAGTGGTAGTCGGTCTCCTCGGTCGGGACCACCGCCGGATTGGGCCCGTTTCGCAACAGGCGGCCTTCGAGATCAGGAGGAATCACCCCCGTCACCGCCAGCTGGTGGTCGTCGCTGCGCTCGATGTGCACGGGCGCAAAGTTTCCGTGGAGATACGGGTTGAGCATCGGGTGTCCTCGGCAGGTGAACGGGTCCGAACGCTCGGGCCGGTGCCGATGGTAGTGGTGGATGTTCGAGCGGGGACCGCTCCACGTGGCAGGCTGAGGCGGTGGCCCAACTCGCCGACGATCTCCGTTTCCGCGGCCTGGTCCACCAGATGACAGATCCCGCCCTCGAGGATCGGTTGGACTCGGATCGGATCACGGTCTACAGCGGCTTCGATCCGACCGCGGACAGCCTGCACGTGGGCCATCTGTTGCAGGTCTGCAATCTTCGGCGCATGCAACTGGCCGGCCACCGGCCCATCGCGGTGGCCGGTGGTGGGACGGGTCTGGTGGGTGACCCGGGTGGCAAGTCGGAGGAGCGCCCCGTCCTCTCCGACCAGCAGGTGCAGGCCAACCTGGCCGGGATCCGTCAGCAGCTCGAAGGGTTCCTGGAATTCGGTGCAGACGATGGCGGCTCCGGCGCGCTGATGGTCAACAACGCCGAATGGCTCGCCCCGTTGCCCCTGTTCGATTTCCTCCGCCAGGTGGGCAAGCACTTCACCGTCAACCAGATGGTGGCCAAGGACTCGGTCAAATCCCGGTTGTCACGCGCGGATCAGGGCATCTCCTACACCGAGTTCAGCTACATGCTGCTGCAGGCCTACGACTTCCTCCATCTGTTCGACGCGTTCGGATGCCGGCTGCAGCTGGGGGGCAGCGATCAGTGGGGGAACATCACCATGGGCATCGAGCTGATCCGCAAGGTGCGGCGACAGGACGTGTGGGGCTTGACCACGCCGCTGGTCCTCAAGGCCGACGGAACCAAGTTCGGCAAGACCGAGTCGGGCACCGTCTGGCTCGACCCGGACCGAACCCGCCCTTACCAGCTGTACCAATTCTTCCTCCGCACCGAGGACGCCGTGGTGGGGACCTACCTCCGGTACTTCACGTTCCTCTCCCACGAGGCGATCCTCGGGCTCGATGCTTCCACCGCCTCCCATCCCGACCGACGCGAGGCACAACGCGAACTGGCCCGCCAGGTCTGCACGCTGGTCCACGGCTCCGCCGAAACGGCGCGGGCCGAACACGCGGCGGCGGCGCTGTTCGGCGAAGAGGTGGCCCAGCTCGATGAGCGGGCCATCCTCGATGGTTTCGCCGGCGCCCCGTCGACCACCGTGTCCAAGAGCCGGCTGGGAGACCCTGATCTGACCCTGGTCGACCTGTTGGTCGAGACCGGCCTGGCCGGGTCGAAGAGCCAGGCCCGGGCCAACGTGGAGGGGGGCGGGGCCTACGTCAACAATCGCCGGGAGGGCGAGATCGCACGAACGATCGGATCTGACGACCTGGTGGCCGGGCGATTCGTGGTGCTGCGCCGAGGCAGAGCGCGAATACCACCTGGTGATCTTCGACTGAGCGGGCCGGGTCCTACACTGGCGGCATGAGTGAACCGGCAGGTGGTCCCGCCGAGGTGTCGTCGGTCCGGCTGACCGCCGGGCTTCCCGAGACGATTCTGCCCTCCGAGTCGGACGTGGTGGTCACCGGGCTCGAAGCGGCCATGGACCAGCCGAGCGAACGCCGCCGGCACGCGGTGTCCGATCTGGTCCGTACCCAGCCGGGATCCATGGCCGCGTGGGCCACGCTCGGATCGCTGGCCCGCGACGACGTCGAGGCGTACGCCTGTTTCCGGGTGGGCTATCACCGCGGCCTGGACGCCCTGCGAGCAGCAGGTTGGAAGGGGTCCGGTCTGGTCCGCTGGGACCATCTCTCGAACCGCGGGTTCCTGCGCTGCCTGGACGGTCTCCGGTCGGCGGCGGGGGCCATCGGAGAGCACGGCGAGGAAGAGCGATCCGCGCAGTTCCTGCGCCAACTCGATCCGACGTGGCGTCCTGACTGGACAGGCATCCCCGCCTAGTGCCGTCCCCAGGTGCAGCAGTGGTGACACTCCTGGTGTCGTCCCTGCTGGTGGCCGGATGCACCATGGACCAGTCCGGACCTGTGGCCACCCAGGTGTCCGACTGGATGACCACGTCCGCCGCCGGTGCCGCAATAGGCCAAGTCGAAGTGGACAGCCGCAACGTCGGCCTCGCCCTTTCCCGCCACGATCCAGCCTCCGACATCCGGACGGTCTGTGCCCTGCTCACCACCGATGCCCAGACCGCCATCGGAAACCTCCCCACCCCCGACAGCCAACTCACCAACGATCTCAACCAGGCCTACGAAGAGGCCGCCAGTGCCGGAACCGACTGTTACAACGGTGCATCCGGCGGGGCGCTCCTGCGCCGGTCGGCGTCGGAACGGGCCAAGCTGGTGCCGCTCCTGAACACCGCCATCGACCGGGTGGTGGTCACCACCGGTCGCACCCCGTCCACCTCCACCACCCAACCCAGCGATGCCGACGGCGACCCGTTCGGCGGCACCTGAACCGCTCGATGCCCATCCCCTCTGCCGACGTCGGGCCCTTTCCGCAGGGCCGCGATCGAAACGAGTACGACCGCACCCGTCGCCGGGTGCTCTGGTCGATGCCCACCGGTCTCTTCGTGGTGGGGAGTCGGTTCGGCACCCAGCGCAATCTGATGACCTGCAACTGGGCGATACAGGTGGCAACCGAGCCCAAGTTGGTGGCGGTGTCGGTGGAACACGGCTCGGTCACCCGGGGCCTCATCGAGAAAGGGGGAGCATTCTCGGTCAGCCTGCTGCCCCGATCGGAGCGGGCGTTGGTGCGACGATTCGTCAAACCGAGCAGCGAAGTCGTCCTCGACCAGGATGGGGTGGCCGTATCCATACAGGGCCAGGCGGTACACGAGGTGTTCGGTGGCCTGCCCTGCCTGGTAGCGGCGCGATCGTGGTTGGCCTGTGAGGTGCGACACCTCTTGCAGTGGGACGACGACGTTCCCGATGGTGCTGCCAGCCACGTGTTGGTCATCGGAGAGGTGGTCGACATCGGGGAGTCGGAGACCGGTCCGTCCGGGGAGGCCGGTGGCGAGGAGACCGGGATACTCCGGATGGAGGACACCCGCCTCAATTACGGCGGCTGAACCCGAACCCGCTGGTCGGGTCGGGCACCGAGGTCCCGACCGGCTCAGTCGCCGCCTTCTGGTGCCGGCCGCAGGTCGATCCGGAGGGTGAGAATCCCGTCGTCGAGTGACGGTTCGGCGTCGGCGAGCATGGCAAAGTCCATGAAATCGGCCCGGGCCTGCTCTTTGAACCGCTCCCGGTCCGGCCCCTCGATGGGCGGCAGGCCGCGTGATCGGACCGCCTCCGCCCTGTTCCGGAACCGCTCGACCATGGCTCGGGGATCGAATTGATCGGGCACGCTCCGATGGTACCGGCGCCGTCCGGGGTGCCACCAATGGGGTCCCCCCGCACTACACTGGAGGCCGTTGGTGATCGGTGGTCAACCCGGTGAGTCCACCGCCGGGTGGCATGCCACCCCTGGTGGGGCAAGGAGTTGTTTCCGTGAAGAAGGGACGCCATCGCCGCTTCGAGGAAGCGCGCAGTCTGAAACGGTCCGTCGCGACGGCCAACCGGCCCTGTCCCGAGTGTGGTGCCGAGCCCGATGACAAGCACGCCTCGTGGTGCCTGGCCACCGAGGATGACTACGACCAGATCCTCGGCACCGCTCCGAAGGACGCATCCTTCTTCGAAGACGATCCCCTGGCCGAGTAGCCGACGGGGAAGAGCACAGGTTCAGCGGCGCATCGCCGGGTGGGGGAGCAGCGTGACCGGGGTGCGCGGCGCGGTCCGTTGGTCGAGGTACGCCTTCAACCGCCGGTAGACCTTCTTGCCGGCCATGGTCTCCAATTCGGTGCGCATGCTGACGTAGACCGGCTGGTGGCCGACGAAGGCGTCGGGGTCCTCGGTACACCACCAGTGGAACTCGTCGCCGCCCTCTCCCCAGTGTCGGCGGTCCCACTGCCGGACCACCGAGGTGACCCGGCCGTCCGCCGCGGTCTCGTCCTCGCGGCGGAGCGGTAGCTGCCAGCAGACCTCGGGTTTGAACTCGACATGGCTGCGCCCCTCCTTCTCCGCCGCCTTGTGCAGCGCGCACCCGGCACCGGCGGCGAATCCGGGACGATTGAGGAAGATGCAGGCGCCGTCGACCAGACGAGTCCCCAGGTCGCCGTCGGACAGCTTCTTGACCACTCCCTTGCGGCCCTGCTTGTGGAACTGCCAGATCTCAGGACTGAGGGCCGCCGCCGCCCGCTCGACCAGTCGGGCGTCCTTCTTGCCGGTGAAGTGGGCGCCGTACGAGCAGCATCCCTCCATCAGCTCCTCGGCGGGCCCGGTGAGCACACCCTTGCACCCCTGCCCGAAGATGCACATCCAGGAGCTGGCCAGAAAGGTGACGTCGAACTGCCAGGTCCGTTCCTCGTCGGGGTCGTCGAAACTGACCCATTCATGGGTTTCGGGAGGAACGCGACCGTGACCAGCTGACACCCCCTTATGATGACAGGCATGAGCGAAGACCGTGAGGACATCCGTCCGGTGCTGACCGTCACCCCGGACGCACGAGCCACCGTGCTCGAGGTGCTGGCCAACGAGTCCGAGTCGGAGGCCCTCGCGCTCTGGCTGGAGATCAACGGGGTGAGCAGCGGCGCCTACGCCTACGACATGTACTTCCAAGCGCTCGCCGATGCCAGCGGGGGCGATGTCGTCCAACAGGACGATCAATTGCCCATCGTCATTCCCCAGGCCAGCGTCGAGCGGCTGCAGGGTGCGACCCTCGACCTGGTCGCCGACGCCGACGGGGAGAGCGGGCTGGTCATCATCAATCCCAACACGCCGCCCGCGCAACCATCGAGCGACCGCGCCCCGGGGCCCGAGGTCGACCTCTCCGATCCACTGGCCCAGCGGGTGGTGAGTGTGCTCGACGAGCAGGTCAACCCGAGCATCGCCGCCCACGGCGGTCGGGCCGATCTGGTGGCGGTAGAGGACACCTCGGTGTACCTCCGCCTCAGTGGAGGCTGTCAGGGATGCGGGATGGCCAAGGCCACGTTGTCCCAGGGGATCGAAGTCATCCTGCGCGAGGCGATCCCGGAGATCGCCAACATCGTGGATGTCACCGACCACGCGGACGGGACCAACCCCTACTACGAGCCGGCACACAGCTGACCGGTTCGGTCCGCGGTGTGGACAGCTGACCACCTCGGCGTCCACCGAACCGTGGTGATGCCCGACCAAAACGGGTGCGTCCAGTACGTTGCGTGTCGTGGACGCAGCGCTGGTCTCGGCGACGACGGTGGCCGGAGTGATCATCGGGTTCGCGCTCGATCCGGTCGGGCAACGGTTGGCCGACCACAGCCGGGCCGAGGACGAGCGCCGGCGGTCGGAGCAGGCAGAGGCGGCGGGGTCGGACCGGTCGGGGACCGCCCACGACCACGGGCCGGGTCCGGATCAATTGAACGGTTCCACCGTCGGTGCCCACGCTCCGCAGAACCAGGAGGCAACCGGGGGCCCGGCCACCGGAACCCTCACCGGTCTGGTGCCTGCCGGCCGGTCGCCGGCTCGCCGGCTGGCGGCGGCGGTGGTGACCGGCGCCCTGTTCGGAGCAGCGGCCTCCCATTTCGGGTCGCACCTCATCGCGGTCCCATTCTGCGTGTTCTTCGCCATGCTGGTCGTCGTGTCGGTCACCGACCTCTCCCACGGCCTGGTCCCGCGGCGCCTGATCTACCCGGCCATGGCCATCGTCGTGCCCCTGCTGGTGGCCACCTCCGCAGTCGACCACCGCTGGCACAGCCTGGGGGGTTCGGCCATCGCCGGGGCGGTGGCCTTCGGCCTCTTCTTCGGCGTGTGGTGGTTCGTCCCCCAGGGCATGGGCTTCGGCGACGTACGCCTGGCCGGGGCCATCGGCGTGACCGTCGGGTATCTCAGCCTGCTCCACGCCTATGTGGCCTTCCTGGTCGGCTTCGTGATCGGCGTGGTCTTCGGGCTGATCATCGCCGCGGTGACCTCTTCGGGGCGAAAGACCCGGATTCCGTTCGGACCGTCATTGGCGCTGGGTGCAGCGTTCGCCGTCCTGTGGGGTGGACATCTGTCCCAGACCCTGTTCCACGGCGGTTGATTGACCCAGGCGGGCACCGCGGCCGCCCCGAGTAGATTTGCCCAATGCTGCGCTTCCTGACCGCCGGCGAGTCACACGGTCGCGCCCTGGTGGTGATCGTCGAGGGAATGCCCGCCGGTCTGGTGGTGGTGGAGGGGGACATCCAGCGGGGGTTGGCACGCCGCCGCCTGGGATTCGGGCGGGGTCCCCGGATGCGATTCGAAGCCGACGAGGTGACCCTGGTGGCCGGGATCCGGCACGGGAGAACCCTCGGATCGCCGATCGCCATCCAGATCGCCAACACCGAATGGCCGAAGTGGGAGGAGGAGATGTCGCCCCACCCCGGCCTTCCCTCCAAGACCCTCACCCAGCCCCGGCCGGGCCACGCCGATCTGTCGGGCATGCTCAAATACGGATTCGGCGATGCCCGCGACGTCCTCGAGCGGGCCTCGGCCCGGGAGACGGCCGCCAGGGTGGCCGCGGGTACGTTGGCCAAGCTTCTCCTCGGACAGATCGGTGTCGACATCCTCAGCCACATCGTGCAGCTCGGCCCCGAACGGGTCGGGCCGATCACCCTCCCCCGACCGGACGACCTGGCCCGCATCGACGAGTCGCAAGTGCGCTGCGCCGATCCCGAGGCCGAGCGACGGATGATCGCCGCGGTGAAAGCCGCAGCCAAGGAGGGTGACTCGCTCGGAGGGGTGGCCGAGGTGATCGCCTACGGAGTGCCGGTGGGTCTCGGAAGCCACGTGCACTGGGACCGGCGTCTCGACGGCCTGCTGGCCCAGGCCCTGATGAGCATCCAGGCGATCAAGGCGGTCGAGTTCGGCGACGACGCCGAACTGGCCGGTCGGCGGGGGAGCCAGGCTCATGACGCCATCCGGGTGGCGTCCACCGGCGACGCCGCTGCGGCCGAGGGTGCGGATGGATTCCTGAGTGGTGGCTACGTCCGCGACACCCACCACGCCGGGGGCATCGAAGGCGGCATCTCCACCGGCGCCCCGATCGTGGCCCGGGTCTCGATGAAACCCCTGGCCACACTCAATCGCCCGACTCTGGGCACGGTGGACGTGGTCTCCAAGGAGGCGACGGTGTCGTTCAAGGAACGGACCGACGTCACCGCGGTGCCGGCCATGGGCGTGGTGGCCGAAACCATGATGGCCTGGGTAGTGGCTTCCGAGGCCGTACGGAAGTTCGGGGGCGATTCGGTCGAGGAGCTGAAACGCAACCGGGAAGGGTATCTGGCCGCGCTGGGCGAGACCCCTTCGGCGGCGGTCCCGCCTGACGGCGATGGTTGACCGGATCATCCTGGTCGGCATGATGGGGGCAGGGAAGACCACGGTGGGCCGCGGGCTGGCCCAGCGTTTGGGATGGCGGCATTGCGACTCCGACGCCCAGGTGGTGGCCGCCACCGGCCGGACCGTGCCCGAGCTGTTCGCCGAGCGGGGTGAGGACGCCTTCCGGGCCGAGGAGTCGCGGGTACTGGCCGAGGCGTTGACCTCCGACGAACCGGTGGTGGTGTCGGCGGCCGGGGGGGTGGTGCTGTCCTCCTCCAACCGGGACCTGATCACCCACTCGGGCATCGTGGTGTGGCTGCGGGCCGACCCCGCACTACTCGCCCGGCGGGTGGGGAGCGGCATCGGCCGGCCGCTCCTGGACAGCGACCCTGCCGCCTCGCTGGTCGATCTGGAGGCGGTCCGACGTCCGCTGTACGAGGCGGTGGCCCATGTGGCGGTCGACGTGGACGCACTCACCCCCGGCGAGGTGGTGGACCGTGTCCTTGCCGAACCGACGGTCGTCGCCCGGGGGATCGAGACCGGCGAGGTCCGATGAGAGTCGTCCCGGTGCGCCTGGGAGAGCGCGGCTATCAGGTGATGGTGGGTGAGGGCGTCCGCCACCAGCTGGCCGCGGCGCTGACCGAGGTGGTGCCCGGTGCCCGACGGGCCGCCATCGTCACCCAGCCGGGCATCGGGGTGACCGTCGACACCGGACTGCCCGCCGAGGTGTTCGAGGTGCCCGACGGGGAGGGGGCCAAGTCGCTCGGGCAGGTCGAGCGTCTCTGCCGGGGGTTCGCCCGGACCGGGCTCGGCCGATCGGATGTGGTGATTGCGGTGGGCGGTGGGGTGGTCACCGACCTGGCGGGATTTGCGGCGGCGTCGTTCCACCGGGGCACGTCCTATGTGAATGTGGCCACCACGCTGCTCGGGCAGGTGGACGCGGCCATCGGGGGCAAGACCGGGGTCAACATCTCCGAGGGGAAGAACCTGGTGGGTGCGTTCTGGCAGCCCAAGGCCGTCTTTTGCGACACCGAACTGCTCGCCACCCTGCCGCCGCGCGAGTGGGCGTCGGGCCGCGGCGAGATGGCCAAGTACGCCTTTCTGGGTGTGGGAGCGGGACCCGGGGGGTCCCTCCTCGAGTTACCGCTCGCCGAACAGGTGGCCCGTTGCGTGGCGATCAAAGCGGATGTGGTGGAGTCCGACGAGCGGGAGGGCGATCGGCGGATGATCCTCAACTACGGCCACACGCTGGCCCACGCCTTGGAGGCCATCGCCTTCGATCCCGACGCCGGCCTCGATCTCCGCCACGGGGAGGCGGTGGCCATCGGCCTGGTGTTCGCCGCCCTCCTGGCCCGCCGGCTCGGGCGGATCGGCGATCGAGAGGTGGAACGGCATCGGCAGGTGATCGGTGCCTTCGACCTGTCGCCGGTGCTGCCCGACACGGTCGACCCGGAGCAACTGTTCACGTTCATCGGCCGGGACAAGAAGGCACGACACGACCTGACCTTCGTGCTCGACGGGCCGGACGGGGTCGAGGTGGTGCATGGCGTCGAGGAGGCCGACGTGGTCGCTACCCTTGCGGAGATGCGGCGTAGCGAGTCGGGGGAGAGCACATGAGCGCCACGGCCCGTTCGATCGTGCTGCTTTCCGGGCCCAATCTGAATCTGCTCGGTGAACGCGAGCCCGCGATCTACGGGCTCGGCACCCTGGACGACCACGTCGCCACCGCCACCGAGGCCGCGGCTGCGGCCGGCATGACCCTCGAGCACTCGCAGACCAACCACGAGGGCGATCTGGTCGAGGCGGTGCACGCGGCCCGAGGCCGGGCCGATGCGATCATCGTCAACGCCGGCGCGCTCTCCCATACCTCCTGGTCCCTCCACGATGCCCTGGCCGCCTTCGACGGGGTGGTGGTCGAGCTCCACCTGTCCAACCCGGCGGCCCGCGAGCCCTTCCGCCATACGTCGGTCATCGCCCCGGTGTCAGACGGCTGCATCGCCGGATTCGGAGGACTGGGCTACCGCTTGGCCGTCGATGCGGTCGGCCAACTCCTCGACGCGCGCCCCCAGCGTTGATGGCGCCGACCGGGGACCCGATCGCCGCCCTGCAGGTGACCGGTCGCATCGATCGTCTGCGGCGACTCTTTGTCGATGCCGGCGGCGACGGGCAGGCCATCGGGGGGCTGTTGGTGACCACCCCCGCCAACATCCGTTGGTTGAGCGGGTTCACCGGATCGGCCGGCTCGTTGTTGGTGACCACCGAGCGGGCCACCCTTACCACCGACGGGCGATACCGAACCCAGTGTGCCGAGCAGCTGGAAGCGGCCGGAAGCGACCGGGAGATCGACGTCAGCATCGGAGGAGTGCAGGCGCAGCGTGAGGCGTTGGAGGCGGCGGTGGCCGGTGCCGCCTCGCTGGGGCTCGAAGCCGATCACGTCACCTGGTCGGCGCAGCGGACATGGGCAGCGGCCTTACCGGCGCTGGAGCTGATTCCGACCCGGGGACTGGTGGAGCGCCTGCGGGTGACCAAGGATGCCGCCGAGGTGGCCCGCATGGCGCGGGCGGCGGCCATTGCCGACGAAGCGTTGGCGGCGGTGCTGCCACTGTTGGCCGAGGCCGGTGCGGGGACGGGCGCCCGAGTTGTCGGAGGCCGGCTTCGCCGCCGCCCTCGATCACGCCATGCGGCAGGCGGGCGCAGAAGCGAGCGCGTTCGAGACCATCGTGGCCTCGGGGGAGAACTCCGCCAAGCCGCACGCCCGCCCCGGTCACCGCCTCATCGGCGCCGGTGATCCGGTGGTGGTCGACTTCGGCGCCGTCTTCGACGGCTACCGGTCGGACATGACCCGCACCTTCTGCGTGGGTGGCCCTCCCACCGGTACCTTGGCCGCCATCTTCGAGGTGGTTGCCGAATCGCAGCGAGTAGGGGTGTGCTCGGTGGCGCCCGGGGTCACTGCCGGCGCCGTCGACGAAGCCTGCCGCCAGGTGATCGGCGCGTCCGGGTGGGCCGATCGGTTCGAGCACGGTACCGGGCACGGTGTCGGGCTCGACATCCACGAGGGGCCGTCGGTGGGCCCGGGGTCGACTGCTATCCTCGGGCCCGGCACCGTGGTCACGGTGGAACCGGGCATCTATCTTCCCGGAACGGGTGGCGTGCGCATCGAGGACACCCTGGTCGTGACGGAGGACGGCAGCCGACCGCTCACCCAGTTCCCGAAAGAAGTCGCCATCTGATGGCTGTGTCGACCAACGATCTCCGCAACGGCATGACCCTCGACCTTCCCGAAGGCCTGTTCGCGGTGGTCGAGTTCCAACACGTCAAGCCGGGCAAGGGTGGCGCCTTCGTGCGCACCAAGCTCAAGAACCAGAGGACCGGCGCGGTCATCGAACGCACCTACCGGGCCGACGAGAAACTCGACCAGGCGATCATCGACAAACGGGAGATGCAGTTCCTGTACCGGGACGGCTCCGAGTATGTCTTCATGGACACCGCCTCCTACGAGCAGCTCCAGGTGGAGACCGCCCTGTTGGGTGACTCGGCCAACTATCTGAAGGAGGGGGACGACGCCGTCCTCCAGTTCTACGGCGCGGAGATCGTCGGCGTGGACCTGCCGGCAGCCGTCGAGCTGACCGTGACCGAGACCGAGCCGGGGCTCCAGGGAGATCGGGTGTCCGGCGCGCGCAAGCCGGCCACGGTCGAGACCGGCTTGGTCGTTTCGGTTCCCCTGTTCGTCAACCCGGGCGAGAAGATCAAGGTGGACACCCGCACCGGCGAGTACCTCACCCGGGCCTGAACGCCCGGCGCGGTACCACCGCGGACTCGAGACACCGGTCGTGTGCCAGATCGACAGCCACCATGGATCCCGCACCCCGCCACCAAGCCCGAGAACGGGTCGTCGCGCTCCTCTATGAAGCGGATCTGAAGAGCGCCAGACCCACCGAGGTCCTCGACCAGCTGGTGGTGGCCCCCGACCCCTACACCGCGGCACTGGTGGAGACGGTCGAGTCGCGGGGATCCGAGATCGACCGGATCATCGGCGAGGCGGCCATCGGGTGGGACGTCGACCGGATGGCGGTGGTGGACCGCAACGTCCTCCGTCTGGCCGTGGCCGAATTGCTCGACCGTCCGGAGATCCCCACCGCGGTCATCCTCAACGAGGCGGTGGAGCTGGCGTCGGCATACTCGACCGATGATTCGGGTCGGTTCGTAAACGGCGTGCTGGCCACGGTGGCGGCGCGGGTCAGGGAGTAGACGAACAGAAGCGGTATACTTCGGCTCTGACCGTGAAGCGGGTCCTGTGAGGCCCGAACGGACAGGAGGACAAGGTGGCCGAACGAGAGCGCAGTCACACCCGCCCGCGGGGTGCTGTGTTCGTTCCCCGGGCCCAGGTGATGTCGGCTGCCGATGTGCACCGGGCGATCACCCGGATGGCCCACGAGATCGCCGAGCGCAACCGTGGCCTCCGGCACGTGGTGCTGATCGGACTGCAGACCGGGGGGGTGGGCATCGCCGAGCGGCTGGCCGCGGCGTTGGCCGACGTCGAGGGTGCGGTGATCCCGGTGGGTACCCTGGACGTTGCCTTCTACCGCGACGACATCGGGCTGCGTCCTGTACTTCCCGAAGCCGCCACCGACATCAGTTTCGACCTGACCGGAGTGACCGCGGTGCTGGTCGACGACGTGCTCTTCACCGGGCGGACCATCAGAGCGGCACTCAACGCGCTGGGGGAGTACGGCCGGGCGCAACGGGTCGAGCTGGCGGTGATGGTCGACCGCGGCCACCGGGAGCTGCCCATCCGGCCTGACTACGTGGGGAAGAACCTGCCCACCCGGCGGGACGAGATGGTGGACGTCTCCGAAGACGGGGTGTCGTTGGGGGACCTGGTCAACCGGTGAGCCCGTTCCCCACCCACCTGCTGAGCATCGACGACCTGGGAACCGAGGAGATCGCCGAAGTGCTGTTGGTGGCCGACTCCTTTGCCGAGGTGGGAAGGCGGGCCAACCCCAAGGTGCCCACGCTGCGGGGCAGAACGGTGGCCACCCTGTTCTTCGAGGATTCCACCCGGACCCGTATGTCGTTCGAGACGGCGGCCAAGCGGATGTCCGCCGACGTTCTCTCCTTCGCCGCCGGGTCCTCGTCGGTCAAGAAGGGCGAGTCCCTGCGCGACACCATCGAGACCATCGAGGCCATCGGCATTGACGCGGTGGTGGTCCGTCACGCCTCCTCGGGGGTCCCCGCCCAGGTGGCGGCGTGGGTCGACCATTGCGTGGTGATCAACGCCGGCGACGGCTGGCACCAGCACCCGACCCAGGCGCTGCTCGACCTGTTCACCGTGCGTCATGCACTGGGAGGGGGAGACGCGGGGCTGGCGCGATTCGAGGGTCTCCAGGTGCTGATCGTGGGAGACATCCGGCACAGTCGGGTGGCCCGGTCGCAGGTCGGCGCCTACGCCGCCCTCGGCGCCGAGGTCACCCTGGTGGCGCCGGCCACGTTGCTCCCGCCCTCACTCGAAGGGTGGCCGATCGCCGCGGTCACCCAGCGCCTCGACGACGTGCTGGAGAAGGCCCAGGTGGTCTCGCTGCTCCGGGTGCAGGCCGAGCGGGGGAGCGGCGAGTTCGTTCCCTCGCTGCGCGAGTACACCGCGGGCTTCGGGCTCACCTCCCGCCGGGCGGCCATGCTCCAGCCCGACGCCATCATCCTGCACCCGGGGCCGATCGTCCGCGGTGTGGAGATCGCCTCGGAGGTGGCCGAGCTCCCGGCTGCCCTGATCACCGAACAGGTGAGCAACGGGGTGGCCATCCGGATGGCCGTGCTCTTCCTGCTGCTGGGCCAGGGACCGATGGTGGGAGATGGCCGTGGGTGATCGAGGCGGCCCGGCAACCGGCGCCCCACCGACCGTGGTCATCCGGGGCGGCCTGCTGATCGATCAGGCCGGAGAGCGCCGCGCCGACCTGCTGTGCGTCGACGGCCGGGTGGCCGCGGTGGGCGACGAGGTCGACGCCCCGCGGGGAGCGCTGGTGCTCGAGGCCGGCGGCTGCGTGGTGGCACCCGGACTGGTCGATCTGCACACCCATCTGCGCGAGCCGGGTCGGGAGGAGTCCGAGTCCATCGAGACGGGCACCCGCGCCGCGTCACTGGGCGGGTACACCGCGGTGGTGGCCATGCCCAACACCGAGCCGGCGCTCGACTCGGCGGAGGCCGTCCGCAGCGTGGCCGAGCTGTCCGAACCGGCCACCGCCGAGGTCGCCGTGGCCGGGGCGATCACCGTGGGCCGGGCCGGCGAGCGGCTGGCGCCCATGGCAGAAATGGCCGCCCTCGGCGTCCATCTGTTCACCGACGACGGCGACGGTGTGCAGTCGTCGGGCCTCATGCGCAGGGCCCTCGACTACGCCGCCGGGCTCGGGGTCACCCTGGCCCAGCATTGTGAGGATCGCTCGCTGGCCGGCGGGGGCGCCATGCACGAGGGGGCGTGGTCGAGCCGTTTGGGGATCCCCGGCGCGCCCGCGGTGGCCGAGGAGGTGATGGTGGCCCGGGACATTGCGCTGGTGCGGGACACCGGCGCTCCCCTCCACTTCCTCCACCTGTCGACGGCGGCATCGGTGGCGCTGGTGCGCGAGGCCAAGAGCGAGGGATTGCCGGTCACCGCCGAGGCGGCGCCCCACCACTTCACCCTGACCGACGGGTGCACCGCCGGCTACGACCCGGTGTTCAAGGTCAACCCTCCGCTCCGCCCTCAGTCGGACGTCGACGGGGTGAAGGCGGGGCTGGCCGACGGGACGGTGGACGCCATCGCCACCGACCATGCTCCCCACGCGCCGGAGCTCAAGGATCTCCCCTTCGATCAGGCACCGCCGGGCATGCTCGGCCTGCAGACCGCATTGCCGCTGGCCATCGGTGAGCTGGCCCTGCCCCTGGGCCACCTGCTGGCCCTGATGAGCTGGCAACCGGCGGCCATCGCCGGTCTCGACGGGGCCCGGGGCGGCGGACAGGGTGGGCCGATCGTGCCGGGAGCCGCCGCCAACCTGTGCGTCATCGACCCGACCGCCCGGTGGACGGTGGACCCGGTCGCCCTGGCCAGCCGCAGTCGCAACACGCCCTACGGGGGTCGGCGACTCACCGGGCAGGTCCGACACACGGTGTTCCGCGGCGAGCCGGTGGTCATCGATGCCGAGGCCCAGCGGTGAGCGGCCGGAACGGAACGGTCCACCGCTCGGAAGCCGCGTTGGTACTGGCCGACGGGACGGTGTTCGAGGGTGAGGCGATCGGGGCCCATCCCGACGCGGGACTGGCCACCGGCGAGGCGGTGTTCAACACCGTGCTCTCCGGCTACCAGGAGGTGATCACCGATCCCTCCTACGCCGGGCAGGTCATCGCCTTCACCTCGCCCCATATCGGCAACTACGGGGTCAACCCCACCGACCACGAGGCGACGGTGCCCCACTGCCGCGGTGTGATCGTCCGTGACCTCTGCGATCGCCCCAGCAACTGGCGCTCGACCGGTTCCCTCGAGGAGTTCCTGCTCCGGTTCTCGATTCCGGGCATCGCCGGGGTCGACACCCGTCGGCTCACCCGGCACCTGCGCGACCAGGGGGCCATGCCCTGTGCCTTCGGCACCGCCGACCGGTCGGCGTTGGCCGCCGCCGCGGCCGCCGCGCCACCCACCGACGGACGGGATCTGGTGTCGACGGTGACGACTTCGGAACCGTTCACCAGGGGTACCGGCCCCTATCGGGTGGTGGCCTACGACTTCGGGATAAAAGAGGCCATGCTGCGCCAGCTGGGTGCCATGGCCACCATCACCGTGGTACCGGCGTCGACGCCCGCCGACCAGGTGCTGGGGATGGAACCCGACGGGATCTTCCTGTCCAACGGACCGGGCGACCCGGCCGGCCTCCCCGCCATCGTCGATCAGATCCGGGTGCTGGCCGGGAGCGGTACCACGCCGGTGTTCGGGATCTGCCTCGGCCACCAGCTGCTGGCCACCGCACTGGGCGGGTCGACCTTCAAACTTCCCTTCGGCCACCACGGCGGGAACCACCCGGTGCGACGGCTGGCCACCGGTCGGGTCGAGATCACCTCGCAGAACCACAACTTCGCGGTGGCCGAGGGAACGCTGGCTTCCCAGGAGATCACCCACATCAACCTCAACGACGGGGTGATCGAGGGACTGCGCAGCCGGAGCGTCCCGGTGTTCAGCGTCCAGTACCACCCCGAGGCCGGCCCGGGCCCGCACGATGCCCGCTACCTGTTCGAGGAGTTCCGGGCGCTGATGGAGGCGACCGGCGCCACGGGTGGCGGCTGATGCCCCGACGCACCGACATCGAGTCGATCCTGGTCATCGGGTCGGGTCCCATCGTGATCGGCCAGGCCTGCGAGTTCGATTACTCGGGCACCCAGGCCTGCCGGGTGTTGGCCGAGGAGCAGTTCCGGGTGGTGCTGGCCAATTCCAATCCGGCGACCATCATGACCGACCCGGCCATGGCCGACCGCACCTACGTCGAGCCCCTCGACCCCGACGTACTGACCGCCATCATCGAACGTGAGCGTCCCGACGCGCTCCTTCCCACCCTGGGCGGGCAGACCGCACTCAATCTGACCATGGCCCTGGTCGAAAAAGGAGTGCTCGACCAGTTCGGAGTCGAGGTGATCGGAGCCAACCCGGAGGCCATCGCCACCGCCGAGGACCGTGACCGGTTCAAGGCGGCGATGCAGGAGATCGGGCTCGCCGTTCCGGTTTCGGGATTCGCCCACTCCCTGGACGAGGCGCTGTCCATCGGCGATTCGATCGGCTATCCGCTGATGGTGCGACCCAGCTACATCCTGGGTGGGGCCGGCACCGGCATCGCCACCTCCCGCCACGCGCTGATCCAGTTGGCCGCCGAGGGCCTGGACGCCTCGCCGGTCAACGAGGTGCTGGTCGAGCAATCGATCGCCGGGCAGAAGGAATTCGAACTGGAAGTCATGCGGGACGGCGCGGACAACTGCGTGGTCATCTGCTCCATCGAAAACCTGGACCCGATGGGGGTCCACACCGGCGATTCGATCACGGTGGCCCCGGCCCAGACCCTGAGTGACGTCGAGCTCCAGACCATGCGGGACGCGGCGTTCGCCTGCATCCGCCGGGTGGGCGTGGAGACCGGTGGATCGAACGTGCAGTTCGCGGTGGATCCGGTCGACGGGACCCAGGTGGTCATCGAGATGAACCCCCGGGTTTCGCGCTCGTCGGCCCTGGCCTCGAAGGCCACCGGCTTCCCCATCGCCAAGATCGCGGCCCGCCTGGCGGTGGGATACCGGTTGGACGAGGTGGCCAACGACATCACCGGTGCCACCCCGGCGTCCTTCGAGCCGACCATCGACTACGTGGTCACCAAGATCCCGCGCTGGGCGTTCGAGAAGCTGCCCGGTTCGACCGACCGGCTGGGGACCCGGATGCAATCGGTCGGCGAGGTGATGGCGATCGGGCGGACGTTTCCCGAATCCCTGCAGAAGGCGGTGCGCTCACTCGAACAGGGGCGGTACGGCCTCAACGCCGATCCCGCCGAGGCGACCTGGGAGCCGTTGTCCACCGAAGAACTGCTCGCCGAAGTGGAACGGGCCACGCCCGAACGCATCTTTCAGCTCGAGACTCTGCTCCGCCGTGGGATCGCCGTCGACGATCTGGCCGCGGTCACCGGCATCGACCCCTGGTTCCTCTCGGCGATGGCCGAGGTGAGCGACGCCCGGATGGCCCTCGATCTGCAGGTGACCCTGGGGGTGACCGTCGACGATCTGGACCGGAGGGCGTGGCGCCGGATCAAGCGGCTCGGCTTCTCCGACCAACAGCTGGCCTACCTGTTCGGTGACCCGGTCACCGAGGAGGACATACGTGCTGCGCTTCGTGCTTCGGGAGTCGAGGTCACCTTCAAGACCGTCGACACCTGCGGAGCCGAATTCGAAGCACATACGCCCTATCACTATTCGACCACCGAGGATGAGAACGAAGTGAGGCCATCGGACCGTCCACGGGTGATCATTCTGGGATCCGGGCCCAACCGGATCGGCCAGGGCATCGAATTCGACTACTGCTGCGTGCACGCGTCACTGGCCCTGCGGGAGGCCGGCTACGAGACGGTGATGGTCAACTGCAACCCGGAGACGGTCTCCACCGACTACGACACATCGGACCGGCTCTTCTTCGAGCCCCTCACCCACGAGGACGTGGCCCGTGTGCTCGAGGCCGAGCAGCAGGCATCGATCGGGAACGGCCGGCTGGTCGGGGTCATCGTCAGCCTCGGCGGGCAGACCCCGCTCAAGTTGGCTGCCGGTATCCCCGAGGCGCTGGTGTTGGGCACCTCTCCGTCGTCGATCGATCTGGCCGAGGACCGGGAGCGGTGGAACGACCTGTGCGCGCGTGGCTCGGGGTCCCCCAACCCCCGGGGGGGACTGCCACCACCGCGGCCGAGGCGGTGGCGGTGGCCGGCTCGGTGGGCTATCCGGTGCTGGTGCGACCCTCCTACGTGCTGGGGGGAAGGGCCATGGAGATCGTCTACGACGACGAGCGGTTGCTGGCGGCGGTGGAGGGGATGTCCGGCGTGGGCGGCACGCTGGGCCGCGAGGGCGGGGTGACCAAGGACCGCCCGGTGCTGGTGGACCGGTTCCTCGAAGATGCGGTGGAAGTGGATGTCGACGCGGTGCGCGACGCCACCGGGGAGGTGGTCATCTGCGGGGTGATGGAACACGTGGAAGAGGCCGGGGTCCATTCGGGGGACTCGGCCTGCGCCCTTCCCCCCCAGACGTTGTCCGGCTCGCTGGTCGCCGAGCTCGAGCGCCTGGTCCGCACCATCGCCGACGCGCTCGAGGTCTGCGGACTGATCAATGTGCAGTTCGCGATCAAGGACGACCGGGCCTATGTGCTGGAGGCCAACCCGCGGGCCAGCCGGACCGTGCCGTTCGTGGCCAAGGCCACCGGGGTGCCCGTCGCCATGGTGGCGGCCCGGGTGATGGTCGGCGCCACCTTGGAGGAGCTTCGGACCGAGGGTCTCCTCCGCGAGCCGGTCACCGGACACGTGTCGGTGAAGGAGGCGGTGCTCCCGTTCAACAGGTTCCCCGGGGTGGACACCCTGCTCGGTCCCGAGATGCGTTCGACCGGCGAGGTGATGGGGATCGACGCCACCTTCGGGCTTGCCTTCGCCAAGAGCCAGATCGCCGCCGGCAGCCGGTTGCCGGTGGGAGGAACGGTGTTCCTGTCCCTGGCCGATCGGGACAAGCGGGCCGGTTTGGGTGTTGCCCGCCAATTCGAGGCCCTGGGATTCGAGCTGGCGGCCACATCGGGGACGGCGGCCATGCTCGAGGGGGAAGGCATCGCGGTGGCCACCGTCGTGGCCAAAGTGGGCGACGCCGGCCCGGGAGTGGTGAATGCGGTAGACCTGATCACCGAGGGGAAGGTGCAGCTGGCGGTCAACACGCCCCGGGGCCGGGGCCCGCGCGCCGACGGGTTGCACATCCGGGCGACCGCACTCGCCCATCTGGTGCCCTGCCTCACCACGGTTGCGGCGGCCCGGGCCGCGGCCGCCGGCATCGCCGACTGGGTCAGCCACCCCTTGTCGGTCCGGTCCCTCCAGGAGTACCACGGCCGATGAGCCGCCCATCAACCGGCGCCTCCCGCACCCGCCTGCACGGTGAGTGGCGTGATGACTCCGCCGGTGAGGTCGACCTGTCGGTGTCGGTCGGATCCACCGAGCTCCCCAATCCTGTGATGACCGCGTCGGGTACCGCCGGCCATGCCGACGAGCTCGGGGCCTACTTCCCGCTCGACGAGCTGGGCGCGGTGGTGGTCAAGTCCCTGTCGGTGGAGCCCTGGCCCGGCAATCCGGCGCCCCGGGTGCACGAGAGCGGGTCGGGGATGCTCAACAGCGTGGGGCTGCAGGGTCCGGGGCTGGACCGGTGGATCCGCGATGACCTCCCCCGCCTCACCGCTTCCGGCGCGCGGGTGGTGGCGAGCATCTGGGGCCAACGGGTGGCCGACTTCGCCGAGGCCGGATCGGTGCTCTCCGGCGTGTCGGGACTGACCGCGCTGGAGGTCAATGTGAGCTGTCCCAACCTCGAGGACCGCCGACGGATGTTCGCCCATTCGGCGGCGGCCACCGCCGACGTGGTCGCCTCGGTGGCCGAGTCCTGCCCGACACTCCCGCTGTGGGTCAAGTTGAGCCCCAACGTGGCCGACGTGGCCGAGGTGGCCGGATCGGCAATCGGCGCCGGGGCCGAGGCGGTCACCTTGATCAACACCGTTCTGGCCATGGCCATCGATGTCGAACGGCGACGACCGGTGTTGGGCTCGGGCGGCGTCGGTGGTGGCCTGTCCGGCCCGGCGGTCCATCCGATTGCGGTGCGCGCCGTGTTCGACGTTCACGCCGCGCATCCACAGGCCCCGATCATCGGAGTGGGCGGGGTGACTTGCGGCGCCGATGCGGTCGAGCTGATGATGGCCGGTGCCAGCGCCGTCCAGGTGGGGACGGCGACGTTCCGCGACCCGTGGGCGCCGCTCACCGTCCTACGGGAGATCGAGGGGTGGTGCCGGACAAGGGGTGTCCGGCGACTACGCGACCTGAGAGGAGCAGCCCATGGGTGACCGAGGACACACCGACGGGTTTCTGGCCCGGGTGGTCGCCGCGGTGGCCGGTTCGGGACCGCTGTGTGCCGGCATCGATCCGTCCCCCGCCCTCCTCGCCCAGTGGGGCATGCCCGACTCGGCGGACGGCCTTCGCGCCTTCGGGCTCCGCTGCGTCGAAGCGTTCGCCGGTGCCGTCCCGGTGGTCAAACCACAGGTCGCATTCTTCGAACGGTGCGGCGCTGCCGGTTTCGCCGCCCTCGAATCGGTGATCGCCGCGGCCGCTGATGCCGGGCTTCTGGTCATCGCCGACGCAAAACGGGGGGACATCGGGTCGACCATGGAGGCCTACGCGTCGGCGTGGCTCGATCCGGCCAGCCCGCTGGCCGTCGACGCGGTCACCGCCCATCCCTATCTTGGGGTCGGGGCGCTCCAGCCGATGATCGACCTGGCCGGCGCCACCGGAAGGGGTGTCATCGTGGTGTCCCGTAGTTCCAATCCCGAGGGCCGTCCTCTGCAGCGGGCCAGGACCGACGACGGTCGGGGTCCCGCGGTCGAGGACATGATCCTGAGCGCCATCGCCGAGCTCAACCGTCGGGGCGGGGTTCCTCCGGGCACGGTCGGTGCGGTGATCGGCGCCACGCTGACCGCCTCCGCCTACCGGCTCGCCGATCTGGGCGGGGTCGTCCTGGCGCCCGGCGTCGGTGTCCAGGGAGGTACCGCCGACGAGGTGCACGGCTTGTTTTCGGACTGTCCGGCCGGCTCGGTGCTGGCCAGCTCGTCGCGTTCGTTGCTCACCCAGGGACCGGATGTGAGGTCCCTCGGAGCAGCCGCCCGCCGGACTCGCGACGAGATGGTCGACGCCCTCGCCTGAGACCGGCCCGCCTGTCCCGCGCCGCGGTGGCGTCGCAGGTCCCCGCTGGGGGCAGTTCAGCGATCGGCGCTCGGGAGGTCTTCGGCGAACTGGATGAACGGCGCCGGCGGCAGATAGGCCGCGGGGATGTCCTCGGGTCGTTGGTAGAAGTCGACGTCGAAGACATTGCCGACGCCGGGGGTCTCCATGGTGCCGCACAGTCCCGCGTCGGTGCCGGCCAGGAACGCCTGTCGCCCGTCGATCGATCCCGTCGACAGCGAGAGGTAGGTGTCCTTGGTCACACGGGCCACCAGGCTGTAGATACAGCCGTCAGAGGTGCCGCCGACCCGGCGCCCGATCATGCAGTGACGCTTGCCGTCGTCGATCAGGTAGACCGCGGCGTCGCCGGTTCCCAGGCACACCCGGACCCGGTCCGGATGACCGAAGAGGTGGGGCCACTGTTCGTGCCGGCGCTCCTTCATCGCCCACAGGGGGCTGGCCGGGATCACTCCTTCGGGTTCATCCTCTTCGAGTGGGGTGGCGTCGGCGGGAGCGGTGACCGGGAAGGTCGCACCCATGGTTCCGGGAGTGAAGTGGAGCTGACCGTCGTCCCTCGATTGGATCAACCCCTCCTGGCCGGTCTCGGTCGTCCCATCCCCGGGTCGGTTCGCGTCGCCCACGACGGGCTCCTCTCGTCAGAGCAGGTACCGCGGCACCCGCTGATCGCCTTCACTGTCCCATCCATCGTGCCACGTGCGGCCGTCGCCTCAGGTGGCCGCAGCCGTGGGGAACCATCCGGTCACCCGGGTGTCCAGCATGCGCTCCCGATGGAGGCGGGCCTTTCGTGCGGTCATCCGATCGACGATGGTGAAGTGCACGGTGTCTCCAGGCTGCAGCTGGCCCACGACGTGCAGGTCGGCGGTGATCACACAGGCGATGACCGGGTAGCCGCCCACCGTGGCGTGGTCGGGGCCGAGGATGATCGGATTTCCATCGGGAGGGAGCTGCACCGCCCCGGTGACCATCCCGACCGAGGGGATGCCGGCATCAGCGGGCGAAAAAGGCGGCGGGGACCGGGTGAGACGGACGCCGATCCGGTTGGATTGGTTTCCCACCGTCCACGGCGCCGAACCCAGCCGGATGGCATCGCCGGCCGGGTGGCGATGGGGCCCGGCCAGGACACGGAGCTCGGCGGGCTGCCTGCCATCGGTGGGAACGACAGGGTGCAGCACCTGCCCATGGGGTCGGAAGGGGGCCCCGATGGCCAGTCGGTCGTCGGTGGCCAGCGGACCGGGGCCCAGGCCGGTGAGCATGTCGGTCGACCGGGACCCCACCACCAGAGGAGTCTCGAAACCGCCGCTCACCGCCAGGTAGGCACGGAGCCCGACGAGGACCCGTCCGATGGTCATCACCTGTCCGTCGAAGACCGGCGACACCGCGCCGTCGGCCACCGGATGGTCGTCGATGCGGATCTCCACGCCGTCGGCCGTCGAGGCCACCACCCCCACGTGGGCATCGCCGGTGAACCGAAGCCGGGGCCCGACCGCGGTGACCTCGATGGTGGCGGTCGGGTCGGGATTGCCCACCAGCCGGTTGGCCAGTCGCATCGACTCG
Source organism: uncultured Acidimicrobiaceae bacterium (assembly GCA_963734395.1). Lineage (GTDB taxonomy): Bacteria > Actinomycetota > Acidimicrobiia > Acidimicrobiales > RAAP-2 > Bog-756. Next base: position 1,245,028 of record CAVTGY010000007.1, read on the forward strand.
CCGTCGGCCGGCCCGGCCGGGGGGACCCCGATGCCGGCGGTGGCCGACCGGCCGCCGTCCTCGACCAGGCTGAGCAGGCCAGGATCGAGGACCTCGACGAAGCGATCACCACCCGCGGCGAACGGTGCACGGCGCCGGCGCGGAAAGGGTGGGGGATCGGACGCCGGAACAGGCGCGGCGGTGAACCGAACGGTATCGCCGGGGGACAGGCGTGCATAGGGAGGGCGGTCGGGATCGAAGAGCGACGCCGAGGTTCGTCCGAGCAGCATCCACCCACCCGGTGTGGACCGTGGGTAGACCGACGCGAACCCGCCACCCACCGCCACCGAGCCGGCGGGCACCACGGCTCGGGGCGACGCCCGCCGCGGGATCGCGGCCAACTCGGGGGGCAGACCCACCAGGTAGGGAAATCCGGGGGCGAATCCGACGAAGGCCACCTGCAGTTCGGCCCCGAGCATTGCTTCGACGACGGCGCCCGGCGAGTAGCCGACCATGGTTGCGACTTCAACGAGGTCGGGTCCGTCGAAGGTCACCGGGATGTCGAGGTGGAGCCCATCGCCCGGCGCGCCGCCCGCCGGCCCGTGTGGGTGCGACCGCTCCCGGTCCATCGCGGTGTCATCGTCATCGGCGGCCAATCGTGTCAACCACCGCTCGATCAGGTCGGGCCGTTCCGCGTGTGGATCGAGGTGGACCACCACGCTGTGAAATCCGACCACGGTGTCGACGATGCCGTCGGGCGCCTGTCCCTCCCGCCTGCTTCGTGCGATGGTGGCCGCCAACCGGTGCGCGGCGGAGACGTCGTCGACGTCGAACAGCAATGCGGAGTCACCAAACCAGCCGACCGCGATCACTGCGGTGACCGTCGGCCGGCTGCCACCTGCGGGACGAACGGAGCCAGGATGATTCCTTCGGCTTCGAGCGCCACCCGAACCGCTCGTGCCACTCTTCGTGCACCGGGGGAGTCGCCGTGGATGCAGAGTGTCTCCACCTCGACCGGTGTCCAGATGCCGTCGACCGCGTCCACGCCACCCCGACCGATCAGCGACACCGCCCGCCGGGCGACGGCGGCGGGATCCCCGATCACCGCCCCGGGGTCATCACGAGGGGCCAGCCGACCTCCGGCCAGGTAGGCGCGGTCGGGGAATCCCTCGGGGACCAGCCGGATCTTGGCGCGTCGCGCCGGGTCGACCGCCGCGGACCCGGCCTGTGCCACCAGGACCCGGCTGCCATGCCGAGCGACGGCGTCGACCACCGCGGCAGCGGTGGAGGAGTCGGTGCCCATCATGTTGTACAGCGCGCCGTGCGGCTTGACGAACGCCACCGTTCCCCCAACCGACTTCACCTCTTGGTCGAGTGCCTGGCACTGCTCGAGAATGTCATCGACCAATTGCACCGCACCCACCTCGATGGCGCGCCGACCGAATCCCTCCCGGTCACGAAACGAGACGTGGGCGCCGATGACCACACCATGAGCCAGCGCGGCCGCCGCGGTGTCCCGCATGACACCTCGGCTGCCGGCGTGGAATCCACACGCCAGGCTCGCGCTGGTGACCGACGCCAGCACCGCCACGTCGGACCGAGAGAGTGCACTGCCTTCGGCAAGATCCGCATTGAGGTCGATCGACACCACGCTTCCAGTATCGAACATCCGGCAGTCCCGCCGGCGTCCGGCGACGGGGACGACCGGACTGGCTCCCACGTGGGGTCCGCCGTCCCGGCCCGGCCCCGCCGGGGCCCAGGATGACCAGGGCCTGCGGAGGCGCTATCGTCTCGACCATGCCGCAACCGCCCGCACTCACACCCGAACAGCGCCAGGCCGCCCTGGCCAAGGCAGCCAAGGTCCGCCGCGAGCGGGCCGAAGTGAAGGAGAAGCTCAAACTGGGTTCGATCACCCTCTCCGAACTTCTCAAGACCGCCGACTCCAACGAAACGGTCGGGAAGATGAAAGTTCTCTCGGTCCTCGAATCGCTTCCGGGACTGGGCAAGGTCAAGGCCCGACGGTTGATGGACTCGGTTGGGATCAGCGAGAGCCGCCGCCTGCAAGGCCTCGGAAGCAACCAACGCGAATCCCTTTTGCGCGAGACCGCTCGCTGAACAGCACCCCTCCGAGTCACGCCCCTCGTCGATCCAATCCTCTGATCTTCGTACTCTTCGGTCCGGGTGGCGCGGGGAAGGGAACGATCGCAAGTCGTTTGGTCGAAGAGGTCCCCGGCCTCTGGCTGAGCCGATCATGGACCACCAGGATGCGGCGGCCGGGTGAGCCGGAGGACGCCTACCTCTTCGTCGATCGAGCCGAATTCGAGGCCATGGAGGCAGCGGGCGGCTTCTTCGAGTGGGCCGAGTTCCTGGGCAACCTGTACGGAACCCCGGTCCCGGAACCGGATCCGGGCTTGGACGTGCTGCTCGAGATCGACCTGCAGGGAGCGATGCAGGTGCGGCAGCGCCGCCCCGACGCCACGCTGGTATTGCTCCTGCCCCCGTCGCTCGAGGCGCAGGAGGCCCGGCTCCGGGCCCGAGGGGACGACGAGTCGGCCATCACCCGCCGTCTGCGCACCGGGTCCGAGGAGGAGCGACTGGGCAGGGACATCGCCGATGCCGTGGTGATCAATGGCGAGGTGACGCAGGCCACCGCCGAGGTGGCCGGTATAGTGGAGGATCGTCGTCGTGCCGCCCTACGGGGAGATGCGGCCGTCGGAGGAACCGGCGGTGCCGGCGAATCCCCTCACCCATACCCGTTGCCCCACCGACCCGAAGGACCGTGATGGCCCAGAATCAGATCGCACTGATGGACCCGCCGATCGAGGATCTCCTCGACAAGGTCGACTCGAAGTTCACCTTGGTGGCGTTGGCGTCGCGCCGGGCCCGTCAGGTCAACAGCTACTACAATTCGCTCGGCGAGGGACTCGGAGTGGTGGTGCCCCCCCAGGTAGCCTCGGCGTCGGGTAAGCCGCTCTCGATTGCCTTCGAAGAAGTGGCGGCGGGCAAGGCCACCTACACCCGGCCGGATCCCGAGGAGTTGGCCTTGGCCGAAGCGGCCGCGCTGGCCCTCCTGGAGAGCGAAGGCACCGAGGCCGACTCGCCCGAACCGGACGAGAGCGCCGAGTAGCCGGTCGGCGACGACCCGGGGGCGCAACCACAATGGGGGCCACCGCATACAGCGCCGCATCCGGGGACACCACCACCGAGGACACCCGGTGATGGCACACAAGGCCGGTGACCCGCCCTTTGTGGTGCTCGGCGTCTCCGCCGGCATCGCCGCCTACAAAGCGGTGGAGGTCTGCCGGGGCCTGGTCGATGCCGGCATCCACGTGGCCCCGGTGCTCACCGAGCGGGCCACTCGGTTCGTGGGCACGGTCACCTTCGATGCGCTCGCCTCCGAACCGGCACAGACCAGCCTGTGGGACGGGGCGTCGGCCATCCCCCATACCCGCCTCGGCCAGTCGGCCGATCTGATCGTGGTGGCACCGGCCACCGCCGACCTGTTGGCCCGATACGCCGGCGGGTTTGCCGACGATCTGCTCACCTCGACCCTGGTGGCGACGGCGGCCCCGGTGGTCGTGTGTCCCGCGATGCACACCGAGATGTGGGAACACCCGGCCGTGCAGCAGAATCTGAGCGTCCTGCGCTCGCGGGGGGTCACGGTGGTGCCACCCGAGGAGGGGCGCCTGGCCGGGGGGGACGTCGGGTCGGGCCGGCTGGCCGAACCATCGGTGATCGTCGCCACCGTGCTCGGGTTGCTCGGTGTAGGTGACCCCGGGCACCGCGGCGGCGACCTGGCCGGCGTGCGGGTCCTGGTGTCGGCCGGGGGAACCCGCGAACCGATCGACCCGGTGCGCTACATCACCAATCGTTCCTCGGGGAAGCAAGGGCACGCGGTGGCCAACGCTGCGGCTCGTCGGGGGGCGGATGTGGTGCTGGTGACCACCAGCACCCAGCCGGTGACCCCCGGAGTGGTCGTCGATCCGGTGGAGACGGCGGCGGAGATGGAGGCGTCGCTGATGGCCAGGGCCCCCCAGGCCGACGTGGTGATCATGGCCGCCGCGGTGGCCGACTTCCGCCCCAAGGTGGCCACGGAGTCCAAGCTGCACAAGGCCGACGGCGTCCCCGATCTGGTCCTCGAGCCGACGCCGGACATCCTGGCCGGGCTGGCCCAGCGCCGGCGCGCGGGTCAGGTCCTGGTCGGGTTCGCGGCGGAGACCGACCAGGTCGCCAAACGGGCGCAGTCCAAGCTCGACGAAAAAGGCGTGGATCTGATCGTGGCCAACGACGTATCGGCGGCCGGGGTCGGATTCGACCACGACACCAACGCGGTGACCATCTTCGGGGCCGGGGGATCGGCCTCCGCCGTCCCCCTGCGGACCAAGGATGAGGTGGCCGACGCCATTTTGGATAGGGTGTGCGCGCTGTTGGGCCCCACGTGAACCGGACGAGTTGTTGGCGGAGACCGGTCGTACCTCATAGGAGCCCACCTGGTTCCTCCACCGACATGGGCCAATGCCCCCGATCAGATTGGATCCACCCGTGAGTACCCGATACACGTTCACCTCCGAGTCGGTGACCGAGGGTCATCCCGACAAGATGGCCGACCAGATCTCCGATTCGGTCCTCGACGCCATGATCGCCGAGGACCCGGACAGCAGGGTGGCGTGCGAGACCCTGCTGACCACCGGGTTGGTACTGGTGGCCGGAGAGATCACCACCACCACTTACGTCGACATCCCCAAACTGGTGCGCAAGACGGTGCTGGACATCGGCTATGACGACGACGCCTACGGCATCGACGGCAATACCTGCGGCGTCATCGTCTCGATCGACGAGCAGTCGCCCAACATCGGGCAAGGCGTGGACAACGCCCTCGAGGTACGGGCAGGCACCGGTGGCGAGGACCTGCTCAACGCGCAGGGAGCCGGGGACCAGGGAATGATGTTCGGCTACGCGTGCGACGAGACACCGGATCTGATGCCGCTGCCCATCTGGCTGGCCCACCGGCTGGCCCAGCGTCTGGCCCAGGTCAGGCGGGTCGGGGTGCTTCCGTACCTGCGGCCTGACGGCAAGACGCAGGTGAGCGTGGTGTACGAGGACGGCAAGCCGGTGGCGCTGGAGACGGTGCTCATCTCGACCCAGCACGATCCGGGCGTCGATCTCGAGACCCTGCTACTGCCCGACCTCCGCGACAACGTGATCAACCCGCTGTTGCCGCCGGACCTGGACTGCGGGCATCTGCGCATCCTGGCCAACCCGACCGGGGTCTTCGAACTGGGTGGGCCCCACGCCGACACCGGTCTCACCGGTCGCAAGATCATCGTGGACACCTACGGCGGGATGGCCCGCCACGGGGGTGGTGCCTTCTCGGGCAAGGACCCGTCGAAGGTCGATCGGTCCGCCGCCTATGCCGCCCGCTGGGTGGCGAAGAACCTGGTCGCGGCCGGCGCCGCCACCCGGTGCGAAGTCCAGGTGGCCTACGCCATCGGCGTGGCCCGACCGGTTTCGGTGTTGGTGGAGACCTTCGGGACCGAACGGGTCGACCCGGGACGGATCGCCGCGGTGGTCGACGACGTGTTCGATCTGCGTCCCGCCGCCATCGTGGCCGACCTGGATCTGAAGCGACCGATCTACCGGAAGACGGCCGCCTACGGCCACTTCGGTCGGGCCGACAAGGAGTTCACCTGGGAGGACACCTCCAGGGCCGACGACGTGAAACAGGCACTCGGCCTCTGAGCCCTCCCTCTCGGCCGGCAACGCCACCTCCCCAGCCGAACGGTTCCCGGGACCGCATCGTTCGAGTGGTGCCGGACGTGGCGGCGATCCACCGCCGCTTCGACTATTCGGTCCCGCCGTCGATGAGCGGGGACATCGGTGTGGGCAGCCGGGTCCGTATCGACCTGCACGGCCGACGGGTCGGTGCCTGGGTGGTCGAGGACGACGTCGAGCCCACCGCCCGGGTGTCGGTCAAGCCCCTGGCCGCCTCCAGCGGGCTGGGTCCCCCTCCGTCGGTGGTGACCCTGGCCGAATGGGCGGCGTGGCGATGGGCCGGGCCGCTGTCCTCGTTCCTGGGTACCGCCTCTCCGCCCCGGGTGGTCCGACCCGTCGCCATCGAGCCGTGCGCGGGGACCGGGGGTGGCCGGAACGGATGACCAGAGCCACCGCCCACCGCTCTCGCCCGGCGGTGGTTCGGTGTCCATCGTCGACGACGCGCTCTCCGGCGTCGATGGGTGCTCGGTGGTCCGGCTGGCTCCCGCGCTCGACGCCACTCTGGTGGTCCTCGAGGTGATCCATCGGACAGGACCGGCCGGGGCTCTGGTCCTGGTGCCCTCCCACGCACGCGCCGACCGGGTGGCCGACCGGCTGCGGCGGGCCGGTGTGACGGTGGCCCTGCTCCCCGACATGTGGGAGTTGGCATCGACGGGAACCTGTGTGGTGGTCGGAACCAGGGCCGCGGCGTGGGCCCCCCTGCCCCGGGTCCGGGCCGCCATCGTCCTCGACGCCCACGACGAGTCCTACCGGGAGGAGCGGTCCCCGACCTGGTCGGCGGTCGATGTCATCGCCGAGCGGGGCCGGCGCGATCTGGCCCCGGTGGTGCTGGTGACTCCTTGCCCGCCGGTGGTGCTGGCCGAGGGGCGCACGGTGGTCACCACCCCGCGGGCCGTCGAGCGCCGAGGGTGGCCGACGGTCGAGGTGGTCGACCGCACCGGCGATGATCCCCGCACCGGGCTCTTTTCGGAGCGACTGGTCGTGAACCTCCGGTCGGTGCTCGAACGTCCCGAGGGTCGGGTGGTGTGCGTGCTCAACCGGATCGGCCGCATCCGGCTCCTGGCCTGCGGTGCCTGCGGGTCGCTGGCCCTTTGCACGCGGTGTGGGGGGGCGGTGGCCCAACCCGAAGCGTCGGCGGCTCTGCGTTGCCGTCGTTGCGATCACTCCCGTCCGCCGGTGTGCGCGGCATGTGACTCCACCCGTTTGAAGGCGCTTCGGATCGGGGTGACCCGGGCCACCGAGGAGCTGACCGCGTTGACCGGAACCGAAGCGGTCGAGGTCACCGCCAAGTCGGGACCGTTGGACCCGGCCGGCGTCCGCCTGCTGGTCGGCACCGAAGCCGTGCTCCATCGGGTGAACCAGGCCGACACGGTGGCCTTTTTGGACATCGATCAACATTTGCTGGCGGCGAGGTTCGCGGCGGGCGAGGAGGCGCTCGCCCTGTTGGCCCGCGCCGCCCGGTTGGTCGGCACCCGCAGCCGGGGGGGGCGACTACTGGTTCAGACCCGGATTCCCGATCACGAGGTGTTGCGGGCCGCGGCCCATGCCGATCCCACCCTGGTGTCGGCGCCGGAACGGGAGCTCCGCCAGGCGCTCGGACTCCCACCCTTCTGCGCCCTGGCCGCGGTCGGGGGACCGGGCGGAGCTCGGTTCGCCGAAGGACTCCGGTCGATCGACGGAGTGTCGGTGTCCCACGTGGACGGGGACCGGTGGTTGGTGCGAGCGGCCGACCACGCCGCGCTGTGCAACGGCTTGGCCGCGGTACCCCGGCCGCCGGATCGATTGCGAGTGGAGGTGGATCCGACCGACACCTGAACCACGCCGGTGACCTGCGCCCCTACCAGCGGCGATGCCCGCAACCCGGGCGCAGATCGGCTCCGGCCACCCCAACACCTCGTACACTGGCAACCATGTCGTCCTACTCAGTGCGCGTCTACGGCGACCCGGTGCTGAAGCAGCGGGCCCGCGAGGTCGATCAGGTGGATGGGTCGCTGGTCCGCCTGGTCGACGACATGGTGGAGACCATGTACGAGTCCGAGGGCGTCGGCCTGGCCGCACCACAGGTCGGCGTGCAGAAGCGGCTGTTCGTCTACGACGTGGGCGAAGGGCCGCAGGCGATCGTCAACCCGACCATCGTGGAGTCCGACGGCGAGTGGTATCACGATGAGGGGTGCCTCTCCATCCCCGGACTTCGGTTGGGCATCGTGCGTCCCAACCGGGTGCACATCGTGGGCTACGACCTCGACGGCAACGAGATCTCGGTGGAGGGCGATGAATTCCTGGGCCGGGTGTTCCAGCACGAGGTCGACCACCTCGATGGTGTGCTGATGGTCGAGCGGCTCGAGGAGGACACTCGCAAGTTGGCCCTCCGTGTCCTTCGGGACCGGGCACTCGGCTTCGACACCTCGGCCATGGAGGCCAAGCTGGTGTCGGCCGGCAGCGAGCAAGAGGTCTGAGCGCAAGAGGTCTGACCGCTCGAGCGCGCGACCGGTAGCGTCACCGTCCATGGCCCGACTGGTGTTTCTGGGGACTCCCGAGTCGGCGGTGCCCCCGTTGCGAATGCTGGTCGACGCCGGCCATGACATGGCCCTGGTGGTCAGCCGGCCGGACAAACGACGGGGAAGGGGTCCGGGGCTGGTCCCCAGCCCGGTGAAGGCCGCCGCCGCCGAACTGGGCCTGCCGGTCACCGACTCGCTCGACGGAATCGTCGGCGTGGGGGCCGAACTGGGCGTGGTGGTGGCCTATGGCCGGATCATTCCGGTGGCCGTGCTCGACCGAGTTCCGATGGTCAATCTCCACTTCTCGCTGCTTCCCCGGTGGCGCGGCGCGGCGCCGGTAGAGCGGGCAATCCTCGAGGGCGACGCCGAGGCCGGTGTCTGCCTGATGGCGGTGGAGGCCGGGCTGGACACCGGTGCCGTCTACGCCGAGGCCCAGACCGAGATCGGCGACGAGGAGACCGCGGACGAGCTTCGACACCGCCTGGTCGTCATGGGCTGCGACCTCCTGGTCGATCATCTGGCCGACGGCCTCCGCGGCCTGCCGGTGCCCAGGGAACAATCCGGCGAGCCTTCGTACGCCGAGAAGATCCATGCCTCCGAACTCGAGCTCCGATGGGAGCAGCCGGGTCCGCAGATCCGCCGGGTCATTCGTCTGGGTCACGCCTGGACCACGTTCCGCGGGCGCCGGCTGACCATCCACCGGGCGGCGGAGCCGTCCCCGTTGGATGTCGACACCCGTGGTGACCGGCTGGGCGTGTCTCCGGGCGCGCTGGTCGGCACTGATGTGGTGGCCGGCGGTGGAACCCGGGTCCGCCTGGTCACGGTGCAGGTGGAGGGCAGGCGTCCCATGGATGCAGAAGCCTGGCGGCGCGGTGTGCGGCCGGGCCCCGACGAGCGACTCGGTGGGTGACCCGGCGGACCATCGGCCGCCGACCCGCCCTGACCCGCCGATAGGCTCACCGGTGATGGTGAGCTCAGCGACCGTGCCTCCGATGCGGGTGGCGCCATCGATCCTCTCCGCCGACTTCGGAGGTCTGGCCGAAGCGGTCAACCTGGTCACCCCGGGCGCCGACTGGCTGCACCTCGACGTGATGGACGGGCATTTCGTCCCCAACCTGACTATCGGTCCGCCGGTGGTGGCGTCCCTCCGTGAGCACACCGAGCTGTTCTTCGACACCCACCTGATGATCACCGACCCGGCCCGGTACCTCGAATCGTTCCGCGATGCTGGCGCCGACGGGTGCACGGTGCACGTCGAGGTGGGACGCACGGGGGCGCTGGTCGCCCAGATGCGCGATCTGGGTCTGCGGGTGGGCCTGGCCGCCAACCCCGATACCCCGTTCGAGGCGGTGGAGCCGTTTTTGGACCAGGTCGACCTGGTCCTGTGCATGACGGTGTTCCCCGGATTCGGCGGGCAGTCGTTCATCGGCGAGGTGATGCCCAAGGTGCGCCAGGTCCGGCGGGCGGCCGCCGCAGCCGGCCTGTCCCTCGACGTCGAGGTGGACGGGGGGATCGACGAGCACACCGTGGTCGAGGCGGCAGTGTCGGGTGCCAACGTGTTCGTGGCCGGTTCGGCGGTGTTCGGACGACCGCACCCGTTGGTGGCAGCCAGGGGAATCTTGCGTGCCGCCGAGGAAGCGGTGACCAACGATCCACTCCCGACCCGTCGGTGACCGCGTCCGACCCCCAGGACGGCGAGTGGATGACCCGCGCGTTGGAGGCCGCCGGACGGGTCCAAGGGCTCACCGCCCCCAATCCATGGGTGGGTGCGGTCGTCGTCCCGGCCACCGGTGACGGAGACACCTGGTTTTCGGCGGCCACCTCGCCTCCGGGAGGACCGCACGCCGAAGCCGCCGCGCTGGCCGCCGCCGGTCCGCTGGCCGATCTGGCCACGCTCTATGTGACCCTTGAGCCATGCGCGCACCACGGCCGCACCCCGCCCTGTACCGAGGCCATCATTCACTCGGGGATCCGGCGGGTGGTGGTGGGCATCGAGGACCCCGATCCCCAGGTCAGCGGTCGAGGCATGGCGGCGCTGCGGGCCGCCGGTATCCAGGTGGACATCGGAGTGGAGGCGGAGACCGTCAACGAACAACTGGTCGCCTACCTCAAGCACCGCCGCACCGGCAGACCGTGGGTGGTCCTCAAAATGGCCGCCACGCTGGACGGGGGAACGGCGGCGCAAGACGGGACCAGTCAGTGGATCACCGGTCCCGCCGCCCGAACGGACGCCCACCGGCTCCGGGCCCGATCCGATGCCGTGCTGGTCGGCGCGGGCACCGTCCGGGCGGACGACCCCGCGCTCACCGTTCGCCTGTCGCCCGATGACCCCTACTTCCGGTCTCCCGCCCAACAGCCGATCAGGGTGGTCCTCGGAAAGGCACCGACCGGGGCCGCGGTCTGGCCGGTCCTCGAGCTCCGCGGTGACCTCGGCCAGGTGTTGGATGACCTCGGGAGCCGCGGGATCGTGCAGGTTCTGGTGGAGGGCGGGGCCACCGTGGCGCACGCCTTCCATCGGTCGGGTCTGGTCGACCGGTATGTCTTGTACCTGGCGCCCGCACTGTTCGGGGGGAACGATGCCCGGCCGCTCTTCGACGGACCCGGCGCGTCCACACTGGGGGAGCTCTGGCGGGGCCGGGTGCTGTCGGTGACTAGCCTGGAGGGCGATTTGAGGGTGGAGTTGGCCTCCTCCGACGGCTAGGCCACCCCACCTGATCTCAGAAATTGCCTAAGGCCGGCGCCCCGCCGGCCGACATAAGAACAACCGGTATTTGGGCTCGTGAGCCGGTGACGCCGCCCACAGCCGTGCACAGCGAACAGAGGGAGAGAAAGGGTCCATGCCCTTTTCATCGGTTGAGGATGCGATAACTGCAGTCGGACGCGGCGAGATCGTCGTGGTCGTCGACGATGAGGATCGCGAAAACGAGGGCGACCTGATCATGGCCGCCGACGCGGTCACCCCAGAGAAGATCGCATTCTTCCTCGCCCACACCTCAGGTCTGATCTGTGTGCCGCTCACCCCCGAGCGGGTCGAACAGCTCGACCTCCCTCTGATGGTGACCTCGAACACCGAGGTGCAGCGGACCGCCTTCACCGTGAGCGTCGACTATCGGCACGGGACCTCGACCGGAATCTCCGCCTCGGATCGGGCCGCCACCATCAAGGCGCTCGTCGACCCTCACATCCGCCCCACCGACCTCAACCGGCCGGGTCACATCTTCCCCCTGCGGTACCGGCCCGGCGGGGTGCTCAAGCGGGCCGGCCACACCGAGGCTGCGGTCGATCTGGCCCGGGCCGCCGGCATGTCACCGGCCGGGGTGCTGTGCGAGGTGGTCAGCGAGGACAAGACCGGGATGGCCCGCCTGCCCGAGCTGACCGGGTTTGCCAGAAAGCATGGTCTCCACCTCATCTCCATCGCCGATCTGATCCGTTACCGCAGGCACAAGGACAAGCTGGTGCGCCGCATCGCCGATGCCCGAATTCCTACCGACTATGGGGACTTCACCGTGTACGCCTACGAATCGGTGCTCGACGGGGAACACCACGTGGCCCTGGTCAAAGGAGAGGTCAACGGGAAGGCCAACACCTTGGTCCGCGTACACAGCGAGTGCCTGACCGGCGACGTCTTCGGTTCGGCACGCTGCGACTGTGGACCCCAGCTCCATGCCGCGATGGCCGCCATCAGCGAGGAGGGGACCGGCGTGATCGTCTACCTTCGGGGGCATGAGGGCAGGGGCATCGGGCTGGCCCACAAGCTCCGCGCCTACAACCTCCAAGAGGAGGGATTCGACACCGTGGACGCCAATCTCGAGTTGGGCCTGCCGGCCGACTCGCGCGAGTACGGGATCGGCGCGCAGATCTTGGTCGACCTGGGGGTGACCACCATGCGCCTGATGACCAACAACCCGACCAAGTACGGCGGCCTCGAGGGGTTCGGCCTCGATATCGTCGAGCGGGTGCATCTCCAACCCTCGCCCACACCGGAGAACATCGAGTACCTGAGGACCAAGCGAGAGCGGATGGGTCATCTGCTCGAGGGACTCGATGACGTCCTCTGATCGGACGTTGCTTCCCGCTGACGCCAAACACAGAGCTGCCGCCCGGGTCGGCGTGGTCCTCGACGCCGGCGACGGCGAGTTGGTTCCCAAACAGGGACTGCGCACGGGAATTGCGTGTGCCGAGTTCAACGGGGGTATCACCGACCGCCTGTTGACCGGGGCACTCGACCAGTTGGAAGAGGTCGGGTGCGATCTGGCCGACACCATCGTGGCCTGGGCCCCGGGTGCCTTCGAGCTCCCGGTGGTGGCCCAGGGACTGGCCCGATCCGGCGCGGTGGACGCGGTGATCTGCCTGGGTGCGGTGATCCGGGGGGAAACCGGTCATTACGATTTGGTGGCCGGGGAGTGTGCGACGGGTCTCCAGCGGGTGCAGCTCGACACGGGCATCCCGGTGGTGTTCGGAGTGCTGACCACCGATACCATCGAACAGGCGCTCGAACGTTCGGGCCAGGGCGATGCCAACAAGGGGCGGGAAGCAGCGGTGACGGCGATGAGGATGGTGACGGTCCTGGACCTTGCCGGGTCCATCACCTTGGGGAGCCGGGTCGGTTTCGCGGTCGGAAAACGCTGATGCTCCGTCTGGTCCTGCCCAAGGGGTCGCTCGAACGCGCCACGCTGGATCTCTTCGCCTCGGCCGATCTCGCCGTGATCCGGTCGTCCGACGTCGACTACCGGGCCACCATCGACGACCCCCGGATCGCCGAGGTTCGCATCCTCCGCCCCCAGGAGATCCCCCTGTACGTGGCCGACGGGTTGTTCGACATCGGCATCACCGGACGCGACTGGGTGGAGGAGCGGGGCAGCCAGGTGACCTCGCTGGGCGCCCTGGCGTACTCGAAGGAGACACCCAACCCGATCCGGGTGGTCCTGGCGGTGCCGGTCGGCTCGTCGGTGTCCTCGGTGTCCGATCTGGCCCGGATCGCCACCGGGCCCGCGGGGACACTGCGGGTCTCGACCGAGTATCCCGAGCTGACCCAGCGTTTCCTGGAGGGCCACGGGGTGACGGCCGAGGTGAGCCTCTCCTACGGCGCCACCGAGGCCAAGGTGCCCGATATCGCCGACTGCGTGGTGGAGATCACCGAGACCGGTCGGGCCTTACGGGCCGCCGGGCTCGAGATCGTGGAGACCCTCCTCGTCTCGCACACCGAGTTGATCGCCAACCCGGAGGCGGCCGGAGACCCGGTCAAGCGACACCAGATGGACCAGCTGCTGACCCTCCTCCAGGGAGCCCTCGAGGCGCGGGGCAAAGTACTGGTCAAGCTCAACGTCACCCCCGAACAGCTCCCCGGGGTCATCGAGGTACTTCCCTCCCTGCGGTCCCCGACGGTCTCCGAGCTGTTCGGTGGCGGTGGCTTCGCGGTGGAGACGGTGGTGGCCAAGTGCGAGATCAACACCCTCATCCCCGCGCTCAAGGACCGCGGCGCCACCGACATCATCGAGCTGGCCCTGAGCAAGATCGTCCATTGAGGATGGCAGCGCTGACACCGGGGACCGGACCGTTCGACCTGGTGCCGGTGGGGCATGCACCCCTGGTCGGCGACGTGGTCGAATTCGACGAACCCAGGGGGCTGGGCACCATCGAGTACGGCCCCGGTGAGAGGTTGCCCTTCCACTGCACCGCGATCACCGATGGCTCCCGGCAGATCGCGGTGGGCACGGTGGCGGCCTTCGTGGTTGCCGCCGGCCGCCTCGGGCACCTCGAAGCACGATCGGTCCGGCCGCTGCCCGGCGTGGTGCCGCCCGGGTCGACACTCGACGCCTACTCCTCCCCGGTGGGGGAGTACCCATCGGATTACTCCAGCGAGGTTTCGGTTCCGGTGGCTTCGGATCCCACCGGGCCCTCCTCCGGTGGAGTCGTCGGGGATGAGTCCACCCCGCCGTCGGGAACCCCCGAGTGGGTGTCTTCGGACACGATCGGCCCACCCTCCGGCGGTTCGGGGGACTGAGGCCGGTCGGGACCGGCGTTGTCTTCGTCGGCGGGCAGGCCGGCGGGCGCGTCGTCCGATTGGTCCTCGTAGGGATTTCCGAGGATGTTCCTGGCCATATCGATTACTACGGCGCTGTCGGCGTCCTCCTCGGTGACCACGCCCAGGAGCGGGGCGGCCAACAGCCCGGTGACGATGCCGGTATCGGCCATCGATTCGGCCTGGACGACGCTCCACTCCCAGAGCCGCTTGACCATGTCGGGGCTGGAGGCGCGGCGGTCCGGATATTTGAGCCAACAGTTGACCGTCGCATGGGCGAGTCCGGTGGCGGCGGGAAAGAGCCAGATCAGCCGGTAGTTGCCGGTGGCGTCGATGACCACCGCGGCGATGTAGGCCAGGATCACGCTGCACAGGTTGAACGGAGCCAACAACACGCCCAGCCGCTCGCCGAGGCCACCGGCTCGCGGGAGCAACTGGAGGAGCAACGGGGCCATCACGATGAGGTAGGCGCCTACGAACGGCGCGCCGATGTAGCTCAACACCACCGCTTGCCAGAGGTGGGTGTCGAAGTACTGCACCCCGGCCAGGACGGCCCCGACCAGGGGCGCGCCCACCGCCAACTGCATGGGCGACAATTTGCGGCTGAGAGGGATTCCGAGGCCGATCCCCACGAAGAAGATGGGCAGGCTGGTGGCCAGGCCGGCGATGGTCTGCGCGCTCGCTCCGGCATGGAGCACCCGCTGGAAGAACAGGATGGCCACGTACGCCGTCGACCCGACGCCCGACCAGAAGAGCAGCGAGCCGCCGATCAGCACCTTGGCGTTGGGCCCGGACAGGATCTCCGCCAACTCCTCACGGGTGGGTCGGGCCCGCCGGTTGCGATCGGCCTCGGCACCGTAGGTGGCGGTGGGAGCCTCACGGACCAGGATGAGCACGGCGATGCCCACGGCGACCAGGATGACCGCGGCCACCTGAAAGGGCAGGTTCCAGGTGGAGGGGTCATTCTGCTTCCAGTGGGCGATGACCGTCCCCTTGATGGTCAGGCTGGCCAGCGTTCCCAACACGGTGGTGAGAAGGAGCGCCTTGATCCATCGGCTGCGCCCGAACACCTCGGGTACCACGGCCACGTTGGTGAGGGTGAAGACGGCCGATGCCTGTCCGGCGATCAGGATCATCAGCACCAAGAGCCAGTACCCGCCGACCACGGTGAACATCCAGGTGGCCGCGCCCATGATCATGAGACTGAACGCCATGTACGGGATGCGCCGTCCCACCCGGCTCTGGGTCCGGTCGCTCAGCCTTCCGACCACGGGATAGGTGAGCCAACTGACCAGGCGGTCCGCGGTCAGGGCGAAGGTGACCGCCAGTGCTCCCGAGGCCCGCTGTTGCACGAAGAGGGTGATCACCACTCCCGAGATCGCCAGATTGGCCCGAGGCCCCACCAAACCGATGGACAGGCCGATGAAGCTCCGGACCCGGGAGGCGTCTATCCCGGTGGACACGCCTTCAGACGCGGCCTCCTCGGTCACCCGCCGGCGCCGGCGCCGGAATCATCGGGAGAGGAAGGGGCCCCGACCCCGTCGGGGTCCGGGTCGCTGATCGAGTCGCCGTTGATTCCCGCCGCCGATGCCGCATCGGCTCCGGCGCGCTGGGCGCCCTCGATCTGCACGTAGGCCAGCCGGAGCTGGCTGAGGCCGTCTTTGAGCTGATCCTCGGCGTCGCCCAGTCGATGCTCGAGGCCACCGACCAGGCTCCCCAGGGCGTCGATGGCCAGGCGGGCCTGCTCGAGCAGCGGCGGCTGCTGGGACAGGTAGACCGCGGCCAACTCGAAGAGCCCGTAGCAGTGGTTGGCCACCACCACCTCGACGGGGGAACTGGCCAGTTCGGCGCGCATGGCCGCCATCTGTTCGGCCAGCTCTTCGGGGTCCATCTCGCCATCGGTGTCGCGGACCGCGCCACCGGCTGGAGGGGTGTCGCCAGGTTCCGAGGCCGGCGGTCGGACCGGTCGTTCGCCGTCGGGCGTCCACAGAGAGCTCACGACTGGTAGCCTAAAGCACTGATAGACGAGGAAGCGGAGTCTCCCAGGAGAGGCACCCACCCGGCCACCGTCCCATTCGGACGTGTGCGCCGGGTCGACGGACCGGATGCCGACGCAAGTCGGCAAGGCCGGTGGTGGCTCCGCTCCTTATATGTAGGGCACGGGAGGTCCGTGAACCCGAAGACAGGGAGCGAATCGAATAGCAGCCACCGTCACCACCAATGAAACTCGCATCAACGACCGTATCCGCGCCCGCGAGGTGCGACTGGTCGACCCCGAGGGGGAGCAGCTGGGAATCAAGCTGTTGCCAGAGGCTCTGGCCATCGCCCGCCAACTCGATCTCGATCTGGTCGAGGTTGCACCCGGGGCCAATCCGCCGGTCTGCCGAATCATGGACTATGGAAAGTTCAAATTCGACGCAGCCCAGCGGGCCAAGGAATCGAGACGCAAGGCGGTTCATGTAGGGATCAAGGAGATGAAATACCGGCCCAAGATCGGTCAGGGTGACTTCGACACCAAGACCCGCCAGGTCGCCAAGTTTCTGGAGGAAGGCCACAAGGTCAAGATCACCATCATGTTCAGAGGACGAGAGGTCTTCCACCCCGAGCTGGGCAAGAGGATCCTCGATCGGATCGCAGAACAGATGGACGGCATGGGCAAGTCGGAGGCGGTTCCCCGCCTCGACGGCCGGAACATGGTGATGGTGCTGGCTCCTGACAAGCGGGCGAAGCAGTCGGCGGCGTCCAAGGGGACGGCTCCGGAGAGCAACGGCTCGGCCTCGACCGAGGAGCCGGAAGCAGCGGCGGGGAGTCCGATCCCGCCGACAGAATCGAGCGAGGCAGAGGGAGAGCGCAATGCCGAAGATGAAAACTGACAGTGGGGCGAAGAAGCGGATCAAGGTCACCGGATCCGGCCGGCTGCGTCGCCGCAAGGCATTCCGTTCTCACCTGTTGGAGGGCAAGTCGAGCGTCCGTAAGCGCCGGCTCGGTCGGGAGACGGATTTTGCCCCGGGAGACGCCCGACAGGCCAAACGAATGCTCGGCCTCTAGACCAACGGTCGGCCGCTCGGCGGCTGGGTGTGGCCGGCCACGGTTGCGGGATCACCGCATACCCGGTGGCGACAACCATCCGCCCCACTGAAGACACGCCGGAACCGGCGTACCACCGGGCAGGCCGGCATTCGCCGCTTCGCCACCCACGACAACGTTTGACAGGCCCTATCACGAAAAGGAGCTCACCATGGCCCGTGTAAAGCGCGCAGTACACGCCAAGAAGCACCATCGCGCCGTTCTCGAACAGGCGCAGGGTTACTACGGCAACAAGAGCCGCTCGTTCCGCGCCGCCAACGAGCAGGTCATGCATTCGATGCAGTACGCCTACCGGGACCGTCGGGCTCGGAAAGGTGACTTCCGCCAGTTGTGGATCCAGCGGATCAATGCGGCGGCCCGTCTGAACGGATCGAGCTACAGCCGCTTCATCGCCGGTCTCCACCGGGCCGAGGTGGAAGTGGACCGCAAGGTGCTCGCCGACCTGGCGGTGAGCGAGCCGGAAGCCTTCGCGTCACTGGTGGTGGTGGCGAACGACGCGCTGGCCAGCGCCCAGGCCAATGCCGAGGTCGGTTCCTGACCCAGCAACTCGCTTCGACCCACCACCGGGTCCGCCGAGTCCGGCAGCTGCTGCGCAAGCGCAGCCTGCGCGCCTCCGAGCGGGCGCTGGTGGTGGAGGGGGCCGAACTCCTCTCGGCCGCAATCGCGTCGGGTGCCCCCGTCGAATCGGTGTATGTCGCTCCCGAGGGACAGGGCAACCCGTCGGTGACCGAGGTGGTGGCGCGGGGACTGGCGGTTGGTGCCCGGGTGTTCGACCTCGCCCCCGGGGTCATCGAGCGGGTGTCAGATACGGTCACCCCCCAGCCGGTCGTGGCCGTGGTGGGCTTCACCCCCGCCACCCTGGCCGATCTAGAGCAGGCGTCACTGGTAGTCGTATGCGTCGATGTCCGGGATCCCGGCAACGCGGGAACCATGATCCGGACCGCGGATGCCGCCGGCGTCGACGCGGTCGTCTGCTGTGACGGAACGGTCGACCCCACCAATCCGAAGACGGTCCGGGCATCGGCAGGGTCGCTCTTCCATGTGCCGGTGGTGGTCGGTGGCTGTGCGGCGACGATCGTCGAGCGGTTGCAGGATTCCGGCATGACGGTGGTCGGCACCCAGGTACGAGATGGGGTCGATTACACCAGGTTCGACTGGCGCCGGCGCATCGCCATGGTGTTCGGCAACGAAGCGTCGGGTCTGGAGGAGTCGATCAGGAGCCGTCTTGACGACAGTGTCTCGATCCCCATGGCGGGCGGTGCCGAATCGCTCAACGTGAGCATCGCTGCCGCCGTTCTCTGCTTCGAGGCGTTGCGCCAGCGTCGCGGTTCTGTCGACGTCGGGTGGCCTTCCCGGGGGTCCGGGACCCTTCGCTCTACGATGCCGGGAATGGAAGGAGCATCACCCGGACCCGGACAGCAGCGGAGACCCGGCACCGGCGGCGTCGCCGGATGAACGATTCCGTCGACGTCGATGCCCTGGTGGCACAGGCGCGGGAGGCGGTTGCCGGTGCCCGCTCCACCGAGGAGATCCGCCAGGTTGCCGCCTCGGTTTCGGGAAAGAAGTCGTTGCTGGCCGAGGCCTCCCGTGGTCTGGCCGGTCTCCAGCCCGAGGCCCGCAAGGCGCTCGGGCAGCGTCTGCACGAGGCCCGGGTGATCATCGAAGGACTGGTCGAGCAACGCCGGATACAGATCGGCCAGGACGAGTTGGCCCGCGAAATGGCCGACAACCGCATCGACCTCACCGAATTCGTCAGCGGAACGGTGGCCGCGCCCCGTCGCCGGGCCATCTGCACTTGGTCTCACAGACCCGTGATGCGCTGGAGGACGTCTTCGTCGGAATGGGCTTCGAAGTGGCGGAGGGTCCGGAGGTCGAAACCGATTGGTTCAACTTCGAGGCGCTCAACATTCCACCGGCCCATCCGGCGCGTGGGATGTTCGACACCTTCTATCTCGACCTCGGTGCGCCGGAGACCACACTGCTGCGCACCCATACCTCTCCGGTGCAGATCCACCTGATGGAAGCGGCGGTGGAGAACGAGAGTCTTCCCATCCACGTGGTGATGCCCGGGCGTTGCTATCGGCGAGACACGCCCGACGCCCGTCATCTGGCGGTCTTCCATCAGATCGAGGGCCTGGTGGTGGACCGGGGGATCACCTTTGCCGACCTGGCCGGCACCATCGAAGTGTTCACCACCGCCTACTTCGGCCCGGATATCCACTCGCGGCTTCGACCGGCGTACTTCCCCTTCACCGAACCGTCTGCCGAGTTCGAGGTCACCTGCACCATCTGTCATGGCGACGGGTGCCGAACGTGCTCGCAGACCGGGTGGATCGAGCTCGGCGGCTGCGGGCTGGTAGATCCGGCCGTGTTCGGCGCGGTGGGGATCGATCCCGAGGAATGGACCGGTTTCGCCTTCGGCTTCGGGATCGATCGCTGTGCGCAGATGCGCCACCAGATCGGCGACATGCGTGCCCTGACCGAGAACGACATCCGCTTTTTGCGTCAATTCTGACGCTCGAACGCTGAGAGGATCCGTTGCGAGTACCGCTGTCGTGGTTGCGAGACTTTGCCCCCTTCGTTGGGCCTCCGGCCGACCTGGCCGCCACCCTGGACGACTTGGGGCTGGTTGTCGAAGAAGTGGAGTTGGTGGGCGACGGGCTCGGCGACGTAGTGGTCGTACGGGTCGAAGGGATCGCAGCCATCGAAGGGGCTGACCGAATTCGACAGGTGTCGGTCGATGACGGCGGTGGCCAGGTCGAGGTGGTGTGCGGGGCCTGGAATTTCGAGGTCGGCGACCTGGTGCCCCTGGCACCGGTGGGAGCAGTCCTCCCCGGTGGGTTCGAGATCGGGAGGCGCAAGATGAAGGGCGTCGTCTCCAACGGGATGCTCTGCTCCGGTCGCGAGCTCCGCCTCTCCGAGGACCAGGAGGGAATTCTCCGTCTCAACGACGTCGAGGGCGCCGCCGCGGGCCGGCCCCTGGTCGACGTGCTGGGCATCCGGCCCGACGTGGTCTTCGACGTCTCCGTCGAGGCCAACCGACCCGACGCCTGGTGCATCGCCGGGGTGGCCCGGGATCTGGCCGCACGCCTGGGGCTTCCGTTCTCGATTCCCGACGTCGAGGAGCTCCCTGGTCGGGCGGCGGAGACCGAGAGGGGGGCAGGTGTTCGCACCGCGGCGGGTGCGGTCGGTGCACCGGTCGACACCCTGGCCACGGTGGTGGTCGACGACCTCGAATTGTGCCCGCGGTTCACCGCTCGGGTGATCACCGGTGTGGGGGTGGCACCGTCGCCCGACTGGCTGGCTCGACGTTTGGTGCTGGCCGGAGTGCGACCGATCAACAATGTGGTCGATGCGTCCAACTACGTGATGCTCGAGGTCGGGCAGCCCACCCACCCCTACGACCTCGACCGTCTGGCCGGCGGCGGCGTGGTGGTCCGGCGGGCGCAACCCGGCGAGACGCTGATCACCCTCGACGGTGTGGAGCGCACCATGGGTCGCGCCGGCCCTGGCCTCGGCGACACCGGCCAGGACTGCCTGATCTGTGATGCCGAAGGGGCGCCGGTGGGAATCGGCGGGGTGATGGGCGGTGCCTCATCGGAGATCGACGGCACCACCACCCGGGTGCTTCTCGAAGCCGCCTACTTCGTGCCGATGGCGGTGGCCCGAACTTCGAAGCGCCTGGGGATCAGGACCGAGGCTTCGGCCCGGTTCGAGCGGGGATGTGACCCGGCGGGGATCGATCGGGCCGCGGAGCGGTTCTGCGAGCTGTTGTCGTTCACCGCCGGCGAGGCGATGACCGTCGCCGAGGGTGCCATCGACATCAGGGGCGCGGTACCCACCCCGGTCGAGCTCACCATCCGGCCGCAGCGGATCAACACCCTGCTGGGCACCGACTTCGCCGCCGGCGACATCGCAGGCCTGCTGGCACCCCTGGGCATCGAGACCGAAGGGCGGGGACCGGCGGACGGGCAGGCACCGCTGCAGATGACCGTACCCACCTATCGTCCTGACATCCGTTCCGGTCCGATGGGGGAAGCGGATATCGCCGAGGAAGTGGCCCGGACCTATGGCTACGCGCGGATCGCCCGGACCACGCCTTCGTGGCCACAGCCAGGAGGCCTCACCGCCTACCAGCGCGACCGGCGGCGGCTCAAGGAGGTACTGGGTGGGCTGGGGTGCTCCGAGGCGTGGACGGCAACGTTCGTATCGGAGCCCGACCAGATCAGCGCCGGCTTCGACCCGCCCTACGTGGAGGTCACCAATCCACTGGTGGAGTCCGAGCGCTACTTGCGATCCTCGATGGCGCCCGGGTTGATCCGGGCCATCGTCTACAACACCGAGCGCCGCCAGCGAGGCGTGCGGCTGTTCGAAGTGGGGTCGGTGTTCCACCGCAGGGATCCCTCTGCCGAGCTGGAGGGCGGCCCGCTGGTGGACGCCCCCGAGCGTCTGAGCGCCGTGTTCGCCCTGGAAGGGGACGATGCCTGGACTGTGGTGGCCGCCTGGCGGACCATCGCCGAGGCACTGGGGATCGCCGACTGGGCCATGGGCGACGTCTTGCCGCAGGACCCGGTGGCCAGGGCGGTGCACGTCCACCGCTCCGCCTCGGTGTCCAGCGTCGCCGCCCGACAGCCGGACCAGGGCGGGGGCATCGAGCAGGTCACCGAGCTCGGGGTGGTCGGCGAGCTCCATCCGTATCTGGTGGGACAGTTCGGGCTGGCCAACCCGGACGGACGCCCCCGTCGGGTCGGCTGGCTCGACCTCGACATCGGCGTCCTCCTCGATCGCCGGGCGGTGCCCCGCCGGCCCGAGCAGGCCAGGCCGGTCAGCCGGTTCCCCTCCTCGGACGTCGACCTCGCCTTCGTGGTGGAGGACACGGTGCCGGCCGGGTCGGTGGAACGGACCCTGCGGCACGCCGGCGGTGACCTGCTGGAGTCGGTGGAGCTGTTCGACGTCTATCGGGGGCCGTCGGTGGCCGAAGGGTCGCGGAGTCTGGCTTTTCACCTGCGGTTCTGTGCCATGGACCGCACCCTCACCGACGAGGAGATCGGCCGCGGGCGGGAGGCGTGCATCGACGCGGTGGCCGCCGCCCACCGGGCCCGCCTCCGGTGAGCGGCTCGGCTCTCCGCCGGCAGCCGGCCGCAGAGGATGTTGCATAGTCATGCGATAGTATGCATATACTTGCAATCCGAGAGCCGCGGAAGGCGAGTCATGGGTGAAGGGCGATGAAGGTCGGAGTGGTCGGTGCGTCGGGCTACGCCGGCGTGGAGCTGCTCCGCCTGTGTGCGGCCCACCTCCATCTCGAGGTGGTGGTGGCCGCCGCGGGCGACCATGGTGGCCAGGCGGTGGCCCGGCACACCCCGTCGTTGGCTGCCGCCTATCCGACCCTTGTCTACTCGTCCAGCTCGGTCACCGAACTGGACGGGCTCGACCTGGTGTTCCTCGCCCTTCCCCATGGACGGTCGCAACTGATGGTCCCCGACCTGCGGTCACGGGTGGGGGTGGTGGTGGATCTGGCGGCGGATTTCCGGCTTCGCGATCCTGCCCTGTACCCGGTCTGGTACGGGGAAGAGCACGTCGCTCCCGACCTGTTGGGGCAGTTCGTCTACGGCCTGCCCGAGTTGCACCGCGACCAGCTACGGGGAGCCACGGCGATCGCCGCCCCCGGTTGCTACCCGACGGCGGCCATTCTGGCCCTCGAGCCCCTGGTCCGGGCCGGGGTCGTCGCTTTCCCGGACCATGACGGCTCCTCGGGTGTCGAAGCCGCCGGCCCCCCGCTCATCGTGGACGCAGCCAGCGGCGTCTCCGGCGCCGGTCGGGCGCCGAAGCCGGAACTGCAGTTCGGTTCGGCCGACGAGGACTTCGCCGCCTACGGACTGCTCGATCACCGCCACACCGCCGAGATGGAACAGAGCCTCGGGTGCCCGGTCCTGTTCACGCCCCACCTGGCCCCGATGGTGCGGGGGATTCTGGCCACCTGCTACGGGCGGGTTGCCGATGGGGGCGGAGGCGCGCGGCCGACCACCGCTGCCGCCATGCACATCCTCGAGCAGGCATACCGTGACGAGCCGTTCGTGGTGGTCACCGATGGCCCGCCGTCGACCAAGGCCACCAGCGGGTCCAACTGCGCCCACCTCACGGTTCGGGTGGACCCGCGGACGGGATGGGTGGTGGCCCTGTGCGCCATCGACAATTTGATCAAGGGGGCGGCGGGCCAGGCCGTCCAGTGCGCCAACCTGGCCCTCGGGCTGCCCGAGGACACCGGACTGCCGCTCGCCGGGGTCTACCCGTGAGCATCACCGCACCGGCGGGCTTCGTGGCCGCCGGATTGGCATCGGGGATCAAACCCTCGGGCGCCCTCGACCTCGCCCTGTTGGCCACCGACGACGCGGTGGCCGTCCCCACCGCGGCCACCTTCACCACCAACCGGGCGGCCGCCCCTCCGGTGCAGGTCAGCCGCGGCCATCTGGCGGCCGGCGGTGGGCGGACGGTCGGGTTGGTGGTGAGCAGTGGGAACGCCAACGCGGCCACCGGCGACCGCGGACGGGCCGACGCCCTGACCATGTGCCGGCTCACCGCGTCGGGACTCGGCGTCGCCACCCACCAGGTCCTGGTCTGCTCCACCGGGCTCATCGGTGTCCCGCTGCCCATGCAACCGATCGCCGAGGGCATTCCGGCCCTGGTGGCGGCGCGGTCGGATTCGCAGGAGGCCGCCCACGATGCCGCCACCGGCATCCTCACCACCGATTCGGGGCGCAAGGAGGTGCTGGTCGCCGGTCCCACCTTCACCGTGGCCGGGATGGCCAAGGGCGCAGGCATGCTGGCACCGGACATGGCCACCATGCTGGCCTTCCTGACCACCGACGCCGCCGTGGAGCCCGGTCCCCTGGCCGACCTCCTGGGTGCGGCGGTGCGCGAGTCGTTCAATTCGATGACCGTCGACGGCTGTACCTCGACCAACGACACGGTGGTGCTGATGGCATCGGGCCGAGCCGGGGCCGCCGACCCCGAGCGCCTGTCCGAGGCGGTCACCGAGGCGTGCTCGACCTTGGCCGGCCTGATGCTCGCCGATGCCGAAGGCGCCTCCAAGATCGTCCAGATCCGGGTGTCGGGAGCCCGGTCCGACGGTGAGGCGCATCAGGCGGCCCGGGCGGTGGCCGACTCCCTGCTGGTGAAGTGCTCGCTCAACGGCGGTGACCCGTACTGGGGACGGCTGGTCAGCGACCTCGGATCGGCCGGCGTGGACTTCGACATCGACCGGGTGGCCATCGACTATGGCGGGGTGACCGTTTGTCGTGACGGGGTGGCGGCCGACCACGACGCCGCCGCCGTCGACCGGCACCTGGCCGGCGCCCTCGTCGACATCCACTGTCGGCTCGGTCTGGGTGATGGCAGCGGGGTGGTTCTCGGGGTCGACCTGGGATACGGCTACATCGACGAGAACAGGACGACCTCGTGAGCGAACCGAACCCATCGGATCCGACCGCGGTGCCAGCCGGTTCGGCGCCCGGCGCCGGAGAGTCCCTGGCCCCGGGAGAGAAGGCCTCGGTGCTGGTCGAGTCCCTGGCCTACATCCGGCGCTTCTGGGGCAAGGTGGTGGTGGTCAAGTACGGCGGCAACGCGCTCAGGCCGGAACCGGGGGCCGAGGACATCGACGAGGACGCCGCGCTGGCCTCGTTCGCCGAGGACATCGTCCTCATGCGGTCGGTGGGCATGCTCCCGGTGGTCGTCCACGGGGGCGGACCGCAGATCGGCGAGCTCATGGCCCGAGTGGGCAAGGAAGTCGAGTTCCAAGACGGCTTGCGGGTGACCGACGCCGACACCATCGACCTGGTCCGGATGGTGCTGGTCGGCAAAGTCAACCGCGACATCGTCAGTTCGATCAACGTGCACGGTGCGCTGGCGGTCGGCCTGTCCGGCGAGGACGCCAACCTGATCACCGCCACCGCCCGCTCGGAAGCGCTGGGGTACGTGGGCGATGTGGTCCGGGTCGATCCGCTCATCGTGCAGCAACTGTTGGCCCAGGGTCTGATACCGGTGATCGCCACCATCGGGACCGACCAGTCGGGACAGGCCTTCAACATCAACGCCGACTCGGCGGCGGGCGCGCTGGCCAGTGCTCTCCAAGCGGAGAAGCTGGTCTTTCTGACCGACGTCGCCGGCCTCCGGTCGGTGCCCGACGACCCCACCACCCTGATCAGCCGCGCCACCGCCGATGATCTCGACCGGCTGGTGGCGGAAGGGGCCGCAACCGGAGGGATGATCCCCAAGGTCGAGGCGTGCGCCCGGGCCGTTCGGTCCGGCGTCGGTCACGCGCACATCCTCGACGGCCGCACCCCGCACGCGCTCCTCCTCGAAGTGTTCACCGACCAGGGCGTGGGGACCATGGTGGGAGCGGCAGGATGACCGGGCTCCAACCGATCGACCGGTCCGCGCTCATGCACACCTATGCCGAGCCGTCGGTGACCTTCGTCAGGGGCCAGGGGTGCTCGCTGTACGACGCCGCCGGCAAGGAGTACCTCGACTTCCTCTCGGGTCTGGCGGTGACCTCGTTGGGCCATTCCCATCGGGCGGTGGCCGACGCGGTGGCCGAACAGGCCCGGACCCTCACCCACGTCTCCAATCTGTTCGGGAACCCGATTGCCCCCGAGGTCGCGGCCACCCTCGATCGGTTGATCGGCGGCGGAACCGTCAGAGCCGGCGGACAGGTGTTCTTCGGCAATTCGGGGGCCGAAGCCAACGAGTGCGCCCTCAAGTTGGCCCGTCGGTGGGCCGGACCGGGGCGGTTCGAGGTGGTGAGCACCTGGGACGCCTTCCACGGGAGGACCCTGGCCACCTTGGCCGCCACCGGACAGCCCGACAAGCAGGCGCCCTTCCTGCCCCTGCCCGAGGGCTTCGTGCACGTACCCTTCGACGACCTCGACGCCATGGGAGCGGCGTGTGACCCGACCCGGGTGGCGGCGGTGCTGGTGGAGCCCATCCTGGGGGAGGCCGGAGTGGTGGTTCCCTCGTCGGACTACCTGGCCGGCCTGCGACAGCTGTGTACCGAACGGAACATCCTGTTGATGGTGGACGAGATCCAGACCGGGCTGGGCCGTACCGGACGCTGGTTCGGGTTCCAACACCTGGGCATCGAACCCGACGTGGTGACCATGGCCAAGGCCCTGGGCAACGGGATGCCGGTCGGGGCGTGCTGGGCCCGGGCCGAGGTGGCGGCGGCCTTCGTACCGGGTGATCACGGGAGCACCTTCGGGGGGCAGCCCCTGGCCATGGCCGCGGCCCGAGCCACCCTGGCGGTGATGGAGCAGGAGGACGTGCCGGCGCGGGCCCGTCGTTCCGGGGCCCGGCTCAGGGCCGGTCTGGAGCAGCTCGCCGGCGTGGACCACGTACGCGGTGAGGGTCTCCTGCTCGCCGCCGTCCTCCGCGACCCGGTGGCGGCCCCGGTCTGTGGTCAACTGCTCGAGGCCGGTCTGGTCGCCAACGCGCCGGGGCCCTCGCTGCTCCGGTTCGCTCCTTCGCTGCTGGTCGACGACGGGCAGATCGACGAGGCGGTGGCCATGGTGGGCCGGGTGTTGACCGGACGGGAAGGCGGTGAACGGTGACCGACGCCGAGGATCGGCGAAGCGGGAGTTCCCTCCGACCGGTTGCCAACCGGCACGTCCTGGACATGGACGACCTGGGGAACGAGGGCCTGGCCTCGGTGCTGGACTTGGCCGAGCGTGCCCCGGGTGAACTGCCACCGGTGCTCGACGGCCGGGGCGTGGCCATGTTGTTCGAGAAGCCTTCCAATCGCACCCGCAACAGCACCGAGATGGCCGCAGTGGCGCTCGGTGGCCACCCCGTCTACATCCAGGGGTCCGAGGTAGGGCTCGGAACCCGCGAGTCGGCCGCCGACGTGGCCCGCACCTTGGCCTGCTACCACTCGGTCCTGTGTGCCCGGGTGTTCGACCACGCCGCGCTGGTCACCATGGCCGACACCCTCGACGATGCCGGCGTGGCGATGCCGGTGGTCAATCTCCTCTCCGATCGGGCCCATCCGTGCCAGGCCATCGCCGACGTGCTCACCCTCCGCCAGGTGTTCGGCGCGGACTCGCTTGCCGGTCGCACGGTTGCCTACGTGGGGGACGCCAACAACGTCTGGCGTTCTCTGGCCATCGCCTGTGCCATGTGCGGGGTGGCCAGCCGGCTCGCCTCGCCGGAGGGGTATGGACCATCCCCCGGGGACGTGGCCGCCATCGAGGCGCTCGGTGGCCGATTGTCGGTGACCACCGATCCCGCCGAGGCCGTCGTCGGGGTCGACGCCGTCTACACCGACGTATGGATCTCGATGGGGCAGGAGGCAGGAGTCGGAGGCCAGACGTTCGGCCTTCGCCGGCTTCACCGTCGACGACAGGTTGGTGTCCATGGCGGCGGACCACGCGGTGGTTCTCCACTGCCTCCCCGTTCACCGCGGCGAGGAGATCAGTGCCGCGGTGGTGGACGGCCCTCGGAGCGTCGTATGGCGCCAGGCCGCCAATCGCATGCACGCCATGCGCGGGCTGTTGGCCTGGGTGAGCGGCATCGGCGCGGGAACAGCGACGAGCGGTCGATGACCAAGCACCAACGACAGCACCGGATCACCAAACTCCTGGAGACCAAGGCGGTGGGCAGCCAGTCCCATCTGGTCGAGCTGCTCGCCGCCGAGGGGGTCGACGCCACCCAGACCACCGTCTCCCGCGACCTCGAGGAACTGGGCGCGGTCAAGGTCCGCCTCCCCGGCGGGGACACCGCCTATGCCCTCCCCGAGCTCCCCTCCCATCAGGTGGCACCCGAGGACCACCTCCGGCGGGTCCTGGGTGAGTGGGTGGTGGAGGCCGACTATTCGGGCAACCTGGTCGTTCTGCGCACGCCTCCCGGTTCTGCCCATGTCGTAGGCTCGGCCCTTGACCGCAGCGGCTTTCCCGGGGTGATCGGCACGGTCGCCGGGGACGACACCGTGCTGGTGGTGGCCTCGGAATCCGCCGGGGGGGCGGCCGTCGCCACACGACTGGCGGCGGTGGCCGGACTGGAGCCGGGCTGGGCGACCGGGTCGGGTCGGGATGCACCGGCACGACCACCGAGAGCAGCGGAGCAAAGGCAAAGGGGTAACGCATGAGGCAACGAGTGGTGCTGGCCTACAGCGGCGGGCTGGATACATCGGTGGCGGTCCGATGGCTGCAGGAGAACATGGATCTCGACGTGATCGCGGTGGCGGTGGACGTGGGTCAGGCAGCCGAGGCCGAGGGGGAGGACTGGGAGGCCATCCGCCACCGGGCGTTGGCTGCCGGGGCGATCGAGGCGACCGTGGTGGATGCCCGTGCCGAGATGGCCGAGGACTTCTGTGTCCCCGCCCTGGCCGCCAACGCCAGATACGAGGGCAAGTACCCGTTGGTGTCGGCTCTCTCGCGTCCGGTGATCGTCAAGCACCTGGTAGCAGAGGCCCGCCGGCACGGCGCGTCCGCGGTTGCCCACGGATGTACCGGAAAGGGCAACGACCAGGTCCGCTTCGAGGTGGGCACCCGGGCCCTGGCACCGGATCTCGAGGTGATCGCCCCGGCCCGCCTGTGGGGTCTCTCCCGTGAGGAATGCGTTGCCTACGCGGCCAAGTGGGACATCCCCTTGACGGTGACCGAGGAGAAGCTGTTCTCGATCGACGAGAACCTGTGGGGCCGGGCCATCGAGTGCGGGGTCATCGAGGACCCGTGGAACCAGCCGCCCGAGGAGGTCTACACGATGACCCGGGCGACGGCCACCGAACCGACGGAGATGGTCATCGGATTCGAGTCCGGCGTGCCGGTGTCGGTGGACGGCGCCGCGCTGCGCCCCGAACCGTTGATCGCGCTGGTCAACCGGATCGTGGGCTCGTACGGTTTCGGTCGTTTGGACATGGTGGAGAACCGCCGGGTGGGAATCAAGAGCCGGGAGACCTACGAATGCCCCGCGGCCCTGGCGCTGCTGTTGGCCCACGCGGATCTCGAGGACCTCACCCTCGAACGCGATCTGCACCACGAGAAGGCGCGGCTGGAGCCCCGGTGGTCGGAGTTGGTCTACGACGGTCTCTGGTTCTCGCCGCTCAAGCAGGCCCTCGACTCCTTCTTTGCGGAGTCACAGCGCCATGTGACCGGCGAGGTCCGTCTGGCCCTCGACATCGGCCGGTGCTGGGTGGTGGGCCGGCGCAGCCCGGTGAGCCTCTATGACCATGGCCTGGCCACCTACGACGCCACCGACACCTTCCGCCATCAAGATGCCGAAGGATTCGTAAAACTGTGGGGACTGGGCGTGGCCACCTGGTCCGCGGTCCAAGAGACCCCTGGCGACCGACCGGCGTCCGACGGCCGACACAAATGACCCTGTGGCACGGTCGGCTGGGGACCAGCACGGCCGAGGTGGTCATGGAGTACTCCGCCAGCCTGGCGTACGACCGAGTGTTGGCGCTCGACGACCTGGTCGGCTCGCGGGCCCACGTCCGCGGACTGGGCCGGGGAGGCCTGCTCCAAGCCGACGAGGTGACCGCGCTGGTGGCCGCCCTCGACCGGGTCGAGAGCGAGCTGGCTTCGGGGACGTTTTCCTTCGCCCCCGGCGACGAGGACATCCACACCGCAGTCGAACGGAGGGTCACCGAGATCGCCGGTGAGGTCGGTGCCAAGCTGCACACCGGGCGCAGTCGCAACGACCAGATCGCCGTCGACCTCAGGCTGTACGCCAAGCGCGAGCTGACCTCGGTGGCCTCGGAGATCCTTGCCTTCCAGGAGGTGCTGCTCACCCGGGCCAAGGAGGCCGGTGACGCCTACCTACCCGGCTACACCCATCTGCAGCGTGCGCAGCCGGTCCTTCTGGCCCACCACCTTCTTGCCCACGGGTGGGCGTTGTCCCGCGACGTCGACCGTCTGTTGGCCACGGTCGACCGGCTCGACGTGTCGCCCCTGGGGGCAGGGGCACTGGCCGGATCGTCGTTGCCGCTCGACCCGGACGGCGTGGCCGAAGACCTCGGGTTCCGCGCCCGCTTCGAATTCACTCGACGCGGTGGCGGACCGGGACTTCGTGGCCGAAGCCCTGTTCGATCTGGCTCTGCTCGGCGTCCACCTGTCTCGCCTCGGGGGAAGAGATCGTGCTGTGGTCGACCGAGGAATTCGGATTCGCGGTGCTCGACGATTCCTATGCCACGGGAAGTTCGATGCTGCCGCAGAAGAAGAACCCCGATGTGGCCGAACTGGCGCGGGGCAAGTCGGGCCGCCTCATCGGCAATCTGACCGGGTTGCTGGTCACCCTCAAGGGCCTTCCGCTGTCCTACAACCGCGACCTGCAAGAGGACAAGGAACCCCTGTTCGACTCGGTGCGCCAGTCCCATCTGGCCCTCGCCGCCCTGGCCGGCCTGATGGCGACGATACGGTTCGACACCGACCGGATGCAACAGGCCGCCGACGGGTCCTCGGTGGCCGCGGTGGACCTGGCCGAGTGGCTGGTGCAGCAGCGGATGCCCTTCCGTCAGGCCCATGAGGTGGTCGGCGGCCTGGTCCGGGATTCGATCGAACGGCACGTCCCCCTGGTCGAATTGGTCGAGGCCCACCCTGCCCTCGGCGCCGACGCGGTGCTCCTTCTCCAACCCGGCGTGGCGGTCACCCGACGGACGACGCCGGGGAGTGCGGGACCTCTGGCGGTCAAAGTCCAGATGGACCGGTTCGGGCACCGTCTGGAATCGGATCGGAGTCGCCTCCCGGGCTGACCACTGCGGGGCCGTGGCCGGTGGAAAGCTACGGCGGTGATCGTCCTCATCCTCATCGGATTCCTCGGGGGACTGGTGACCGGTATCTCGCCGTGCATCCTTCCGGTACTCCCGGTGATCTTCGCCGCCGGCGCCGCCAGCGGGATCGACGAGGACGTGGACGAACCGCCGGTGCCCGCAACCGTGGCGGCCACCGCCGGGGCCACCGGGGCCGCGGAGGCCGTGCCGCCGCCGATACCCGCCGTCACCGGATCCGGCACCGGCGGGGAGTCGTCGCCGGCCAGGCGACTTCGCCATCGACGACCGCTGACCGTGGTCGGAGGACTGGTGCTCAGCTTCTCGGTGTTCACCCTCACCGGATCGTGGTTGCTCAGCGCCCTGGGCCTGCCCCAGGACGCCCTGCGCTGGATCGGTCTGATCGTCCTCGGCGTGGTCGGGCTGGGACTGATCGTCCCTGCGGTGGGTGATGTCCTGGAGATCCCGTTCTCCCGCATCGGGCGAGGAGGTCACCATGCCGAGGGCGGTGGATTCGTCCTCGGTCTCAGTCTCGGCCTGGTCTTCGTGCCGTGCGCCGGCCCGGTCCTGGCCGCCATCACCGTGGTCAGTGCCACCCACCGTTTCGGTGTCGAGGCCTTCGTGCTCACCGCGGCGTTCGCGGTGGGGTTCCGTCCCTTGTTGGTCTTCGCCATCCTGGGGCAACGACTCACCATGCGGATGCACCTGGTGCGGGCCCGAGCGGCACGAGTTCGCCGAATCGTCGGCGTGGTGCTGGTCGCCACCGCGCTGATCCTCGCCCTCAACCTGACCGACGGGCTG
Source organism: uncultured Acidimicrobiaceae bacterium (assembly GCA_963734395.1). Lineage (GTDB taxonomy): Bacteria > Actinomycetota > Acidimicrobiia > Acidimicrobiales > RAAP-2 > Bog-756. The sequence goes on from CAVTGY010000007.1 coordinate 1,276,943, forward strand.
CAGACGCTGGTGCCGGGCTACACCGACGCCCTGCAGAACCACATCGAAGGCAATGCCTCGGCCAAGCAGGCCCTGGCGGGAGTGACCGGCAATCGGTCCGACCCCACCCTGGCATCCTGCAGCGCCGGCAACCCGACGTTGCAGGAATGCGGCCCCGCGCCGGCCATCCGGGGGATCACCACCTGGTTGAACACGCCGGGCGGAAGACCGCTGTCCCTCGCCGGCCTGAAGGGAAGAGTCGTACTGATCGACTTCTGGACCTACTCGTGCATCAACTGCCAGCGATCCCTCCCCCACGTCGAGGCGTGGAACCGGGCCTATGCGGACGACGGACTCACCGTCATCGGTGTCCACACACCCGAGTTCGCCTTCGAGCATGTGCCTTCCAACGTTGCCCAGGCGGCCAGAGCAATTGGGAGTGACCTATCCCATCGCCATCGACGACAACTACGCAACCTGGAACGCCTATGAGAACCAGTACTGGCCCGCCGAGTACCTCATCGATGCCACCGGGCAGATCCGACATGTCGATTTCGGTGAAGGACTGTACAGCCAGACCGAGTCCTTCATCCGAGACCTCCTGGTCGCCGCCAACCCCGAGGTGGACCTTCCTCAGCCCACCGAGGTGGCCGATCGGACCCCGACCGAGCAGACCACTCCCGAGTCGTATCTGGGCTACGAGCACCCGCAGAATCTGGCCGGGCAGACCGTGGAGGAGGACCAGATGAGCACCTACCAGTCGCCGGGATCGATCCCTCAGGACGAGTACGCCTACAACGGCCAGTGGAGCATCGGGAGTGAGGCGGCCACCGCGGGGAAGGGGGCGACCCTCAGCCTTCAATTCGAGGCCGAAGACGTGTACCTGGTGTTGGGAGGCACCGGCACGGTCACCGTGACCGTCGACGGGACCCCCACCCACACCGTGGTGGTCGGTGGGGAGCCCAAGCTCTACCAGTTGGTGGGTCCGGGCCCCTACCAGCAGGGACTGCTGACCCTGGGTGTCTCCCCCGGGATACAGGCCTACGACTTCACCTTCGGCTGACCGGTCCGCGGTCGCCGCTGGATCATTCCACGCTCGGATGAACAACTGCTCCGTGTCGGGCGTAGTACCCGTTGTGCAGGAGTCAATGGTGGAACAATCAGGAACCGGCGGCAAAGGGGTGGATCCCATGAGCACACCCGGATGGGCAAGACATCCTCGGCCGGCGTCGCCACGGTGGCTGGCCGGCGGCGCCCTTCTGGTGGTGGTGCTGGTGGCTGCTGCGTGCAGCTCGGGCGGAACCACCGCTGGAACCACGTCCACGGTGGCCGGCGGATCGGCTACCTCTTCTCCGGGTTCGGCGGTGGTGAAGGTGGCCAGCGTCGGTTCGCTCGGTGGGGTGTTGGTCGACGCCTCGGGCCAGACCCTCTACCGCTACACCCTGGACACCGGCGGAACATCGGCCTGCACGGGAACCTGCGCCTCCCTCTGGACTCCGTTGACGGTGCCGGCGGGAACCGCCCACGTCCTGGCGGGAACCGGTGTCAGCAGTGCTGATCTGGGGACCATCTCCCGCTCGGACGGCTCGCACCAGGTCACCTTCAAGGGAATGCCCCTGTACACCTATACCGGTGATACCAAGACCGGTGTCGCCTCCGGCCAAGGTGTCGATGGCACCTGGTTCGTGGTGAGCGGGACGGCCCCGTCGGCGGCAACCGGTACCTCATCGACGTCGACCACAGCCCCTTCCTCCGGTGGATACGGGTACTGAGCCGAGCACCCTCGAGGGTCACGGCGGCGGGCCACGGTTCGATAGGGTTCTTCGGGTGGTAGCGAACGGTGGCGATTCGGCCGCCGACGAAGAGGCACTCAAAGACGCATTCGTCACCCATCGCCCCGAGTTCGCCGGTCTGGCCCGGAGGGCGCTGGGGAGCACCCATCTGGCCGAGGACGCCGTTCAGGAGACCTTCGCCCGCGCCTGGCGTTCGCGCCAGGGGTTCGATGCATCCCGCGGATCCCTCAAGACCTGGCTCTATGCCATCGAACGCAACCTGCTGGTGGACATGGCCCGGAGCCGCCAACGCCAAGACATCCGCGACAGCCTGCTGGAGAACAGCTCCGAGCCGATCGTCGATCATGTGGAGAATGCCATCGCCTCCTGGCAGGTCGAAGAGGCGGTGCGTCAACTCACCGAGGCCCATCGAACGGTCATCGTCGAGATGTACTTCAAGGGCACCACCAGCAAGGAGCTCGCGGTGGAGCTCGCGGTTCCCGAGGGGACGGTGCGGAGCCGTCTCTTCTACGCGCTCAAGGCGCTGAAACTGACCCTCGAGGAGATGGGGTGGGAGTCATGACCGCCGTGGGGTGTTCCGAATGGCGCGGCCTTCTGGCCTTGCGAGCCATCGGGAGGAGCGGCGACGCCGACCTCGAGGGCCTGACCGACCACCTCGAACAGTGCGATCAGTGCCGTGCCGATGCGGAGGAGGTGGACACCGCGGCGGCGGCCCTGGCGCTGTTGGACAACGCACAGGTGGAACAGCTCCAGGGGGACCCGGTGGGCACCGGTCAGCTGGGGAGCCCGGCGAGCGAACCGGTGGTGGTCGCTCTCGCTACGTCCCCGCAAACGGCGCGACCAGGGCGGCGACGGTGGGTGGCGGCGACGGCGGCCGTGGCGGTGGCGGCGGCGGCGGTGGCGATCTCCCTGGTCACCCTCGGGGTGTCGTCCAACCCACCGACCAGGACGGTGGCCCTGACCGGTCAACCCGGCGTCACCGCATCGGTGGCGCTCAGTAGCCAGTCGTGGGGCACCAGAGCCACATTGAAGGAGTCCGGGCAGGCCGGGGGACAGGTGCTCACCGTGTCGATGCGGACCAACTCGGGTCGATGGTGGGTGGCGGGCAGCTATCGGACGACAGGCCGGCCGGGTACCCTTCAGGTGCAGCTCTCCGTGCGGCGCGCTCCGACCAGATCACCGATGTGTGGGTGAGCGACCAGAGCGGCCGTACGGTGTTGAACGGGTACGTCAGCTGACCGGCACCCACCCCCCAAGGGCTGAAGGATCGGTGTCGGATCCGGAGCCGCCGGCGATTGGTCGGCCCTGAGCCCTGATTGACACCCTGGGACCCATGGGTTAAGGTAACTAGCCCTGGTGAACGGCCTGCAAGGGTCACGCCAGGCACCAACACAAAGGGGCCTTGGCTCCTGCATGTGGAAATACCGGCACCGACGGCTTGCGACGAGTGCCGATCGCTCCTTGAAAACGGAATAGTGATAGCCAAAAGTCAGTGCGGGCAATCGCGGGGAAACCCACGATTGCCAAGTCAATGAGCATTGGAACGGACAATGTCTGTTCTTTGCCAGTATTAAGTTGACCGAGAGGATCAGTGTCCTCGAGGTCAGCTCTTCGATTTCGGTCGGACCTCCGGGTCTGATTGGGGTCTCAATGGAGAGTTTGATCCTGGCTCAGGACGAACGCTGGCGGCGTGCCTAACACATGCAAGTCGAACGAGGTCCAACCGGTAGCAATACTGGTGAAGACCAAGTGGCGAACGGGTGAGTAGCACGTGAGCAACCTGCCCCGAAGACCGGGACAACACCGGGAAACCGGTGCTAATACCGGATACCCCCACCTAGTCGCATGGCCCGGTGAGGAAATGGATTCCGCTTCGGGAGGGGCTCGCGGCCTATCAGCTTGTTGGTGAGGTAACGGCTCACCAAGGCTTCGACGGGTAGCTGGTCTGAGAGGACGATCAGCCACACTGGGACTGAGACACGGCCCAGACTCCTACGGGAGGCAGCAGTGGGGAATCTTGCACAATGGGCGAAAGCCTGATGCAGCAACGCCGCGTGAGGGACGAAGGCTTTCTGAGTTGTAAACCTCTTTCAGCAGGGACGATTATGACGGTACCTGCAGAAGAAGCCCCGGCCAACTACGTGCCAGCAGCCGCGGTAATACGTAGGGGGCAAGCGTTGTCCGGATTTATTGGGCGTAAAGAGCTCGTAGGCGGCTTGGCAAGTCGGATGTGAAACCTCCAGGCTCAACCTGGAGTCGCCATTCGATACTGCCATGGCTAGAGTTTGGTAGGGGACCACGGAATTCCTGGTGTAGCGGTGAAATGCGCAGATATCAGGAGGAACACCAGCGGCGAAGGCGGTGGTCTGGGCCAATACTGACGCTGAGGAGCGAAAGCGTGGGGAGCGAACAGGATTAGATACCCTGGTAGTCCACGCCGTAAACGTTGGGCACTAGGTGTGGGGACCTATCGACGGTTTCTGTGCCGCAGCTAACGCATTAAGTGCCCCGCCTGGGGAGTACGGCCGCAAGGCTAAAACTCAAAGGAATTGACGGGGGCCCGCACAAGCGGCGGAGCATGTGGCTTAATTCGATGCAACGCGAAGAACCTTACCTGGGTTTGACATGTAGGGAAAAGCCGTAGAGATACGGTGTCCTTCGGGGTCCTACACAGGTGGTGCATGGCTGTCGTCAGCTCGTGTCGTGAGATGTTGGGTTAAGTCCCGCAACGAGCGCAACCCTTATTCTATGTTGCCAGCGCGTAATGGCGGGGACTCGTAGGAGACTGCCGGGGTCAACTCGGAGGAAGGTGGGGACGAGGTCAAGTCATCATGCCCCTTATATCCAGGGCTGCACACATGCTACAATGGCTGGTACAACGGGTCGCTAATCCGCGAGGAGGAGCTAATCCCCAAAGCCAGTCTCAGTTCGGATCGCAGTCTGCAACTCGACTGCGTGAAGTCGGAGTCGCTAGTAATCCCGGATCAGCAACGCCGGGGTGAATACGTTCCCGGGCCTTGTACACACCGCCCGTCACACCACGAAAGTCGGCAACACCCGAAGCCGGTGGCCCAACCTTTTAGGAGGGAGCCGTCGAAGGTGGGGTCGGTGATTGGGGTGAAGTCGTAACAAGGTAGCCGTACCGGAAGGTGCGGCTGGATCACCTCCTTTCTAAGGAGTCACTGTCTGGGCCATTCCGGCCCGGATACTCCTAGTCGATCACTGGCTATTCGCTGTCGCACCCATCCCGCCCCTGGCGGACCGCACATCCTTCGTGGATGTCCCGTCCGTGAGGCCTGTGGGCTCTGGGCATGACCGCGGGCATCACTATTCCGTTTTGAGGGAGTGATCCACGGTTTCCTGTCCTTTGGGCAGCCCGTGGGGATTCCGCCCTCCGTCGCGATGCCTGCCAGCCCTAGCGGTCGGCAGGCCGCTCGCCCGTGTGCACCCCGCCCACGCATCGGTCTGTTCTTTGATGGTGTGGTCCGGTGCGCACGTTGTGCGCACCTTGAGAATTCCATAGCGAGCACGAGCATCTATGTTCTCCAAGTTATAAAGAGTCAACGGCGGATGCCTTGGCGCCTGAAGCCGAAGAAGGACGTGGGAGGCTGCGATAAGCCACGGGGAGTTGCCTACCAAGCTTTGATCCGTGGGTGTCCGAATGGGGAAACCCGACACCCGTCATGGGGTGCCACCCTGGTCTGAACGCATAGGACCAGCGGAGGGAACCGGGGGAATTGAAACATCTCAGTACCCCGAGGAGAGGAAAACAACAGTGACTCCCTGAGTAGCGGCGAGCGAAACGGGATGAGCCTAAACCGAGTTGGTGGTAAAGCCTGATGGCGTTGCCAACCCGGTGTCGTGGGAGCCGACAGAGGGTGCATCAGAACCTTCACGGAGTTACAAAACCAATGGTCTAGTGGAAGCATCCAGGAAAGATGCGCCGCAGAGGGTAACAGCCCCGTACACGAAAGACATTGGACTCCGGTTGGATTTCCCGAGTAGCGCCGGATCCGGGAAAGCCGGCGTGAATCTGCGAGGACCACCTCGTAAGGCTAAGTACTCACAGGCGACCGATAGTGAACTAGTACCGTGAGGGAAAGGTGAAAAGTACCCCGGGAGGGGAGTGAAATAGTACCTGAAACCGTTGACTTACAAACAGTCAGAGCGTCGTCGGCACTTGTGCCGGCCGTGATGGCGTGCCTTTTGAAGAATGAGCCAACGAGTTACGGTGTGTGGCGAGGTTAACCCACGAGGGAGGAGCCGAAGCGAAAGCGAGTCTTAATAGGGCGAATTAGTCGCATGCTGTAGACCCGAAGCCGAGTGAGCTAGCCATGGGCAGGCTGAAGCGGGGGTAAGACCCCGTGGAGGGCCGAACCCACCCTGGTTGAAAACAGGGGGGATGACCTGTGGTTAGGGGTGAAAGGCCAATCAAACTCGGTGATAGCTGGTTCTCCCCGAAATGCATTTAGGTGCAGCGTCGGGCGTTCAGCATCGGAGGTAGAGCACTGAATGGGCTAGGGGGCCTACAAGCTTACTGACCCCAATCAAACTCCGAATGCCGATGCTTTAGAGCCTGGCAGTGAGACTACGAGGGATGAGCTTCGTTAGTCGAGAGGGAAACAGCCCAGACCGCCAGCTAAGGCCCCTAATTTTTGACTAAGTGGAAAACGATGTGGGAACGCGAAGACAGCCAGGAGGTTGGCTCAGAAGCAGCCATCCTTGAAAGAGTGCGTAATAGCTCACTGGTCGAGTGGTCCTGCGCGGACAATGTAACGGGGCTCAAGTCAAAAGCCGAAGCTGCGGATTTCCATTCCGCCCGAGTTTCGATGTTGAAAGCGGTTCGCCGCGGACGATGTCGTAATCCGCTCGGGAGTCACGGAGTGGGAGTGGTAGGGGAGCGTCGATCCTGCTGAGAAGCGGCGGTGTGAACCGTCGTGGAGCGAGGTCGAGTGAGAATGTTGGTATGAGTAGCGAGAGAGGGGTGAGAAACCCCTCCGCCGTAAGCCCAAGGGTTCCTGGGGAAGGCTAATCCTCCCAGGGTAAGTCGGGAGCTAAGGCGAGGCCGAGAGGCGTAGTCGATGCACAACTGGTTGATATTCCAGTACTTCCGTGTCCGCGCCAATTCCAATACCGGTGTCCTAAGGGGCTGTCCTTCGGGGCGAACCGACCGACCCGGAGGCGGAAAGCGAAGGAGGGACGCAGGAGGGTAGGTGAGCCCAGGCGTTGGTTGTCCTGGGGTAAGCGTGTAGGAGGAGGTCCAGGCAAATCCGGACCTCATCAACTCTGAGGCGCGATGCCGAGCCACACCAGGTGAAGTCACTGATCCCATGCTGCCGAGAAAAGCTTCTAGCGAGCTGGCACGGAACCCGTACCCCAAACCGACACAGGTGGGCGGGTAGAGAATACCAAGGCGATCGGGAGAACTGTGGTTAAGGAACTCGGCAAAATACCTCCGTAACTTCGGGAGAAGGAGGGCCTCACTAGGATGACGAACTTCGCGTTCCGAGTCTGAAGGGGCCGCAGAGAATAGGGGAAAGCGACTGTTTACTAAAAACACAGGAGCGTGCGAAGTCGAAAGACGATGTATACGCTCTGACGCCTGCCCGGTGCCGGAAGGTTACGGGGAAGGGTTAGCCCTCGGGCGAAGCTCTGAACCTAAGCCCCGGTAAACGGCGGCCGTAACTATAACGGTTTGTAAAAGGGCCGTTATAAAACCCCGCTATATGCTGGAACATCCGAGTATCCGGTGGTACTCATTCATGTCATACCCGTTGTTTAGGGTACGGGCATGGGTAGTGAAAATCCATCCGGTGCGGACAATCAGCAGGAAACTGCCAGAAGTTGGTGGGATCCTCAGAGACTGCACGCGAGGCTCTTCGTTCGATGAAATCCCAGAGTGTTTCCGGGATGGCGATCGAAGATGAAGATACAGTCCGACCCCCATGGCGACATGGGGAGCCAGGCAGAAATGATCTGGCCGCTCGTGAGATCAATAGCGAAGCTGCTACGAGTCGAATGAGTAGTAACAAAAATGCCTAAGGTAGCGAAATTCCTTGTCGGGTAAGTTCCGACCTGCACGAATGGCGTAACGACTTTCCTACTGTCTCAACCACAGACCCGGCGAAATTGAAGTACGAGTAAAGATGCTCGTTAGCTGCATCAGGACGGAAAGACCCCGTGGACCTTTACTACAGCTTGCTGTTGAGTTTTAGTACTTATTGTGTAGGATAGGTGGGAGACTTTGAAGCATTGGCGCTAGCCAGTGTGGAGTCAACCTTGAAATACCACCCTTTATGTGCCGGAACCCTAACCTCGGTCCGTTATCCGGATCAGGGACAGCGTCAGGTGGGTAGTTTGACTGGGGCGGTCGCCTCCTAAAACGTAACGGAGGCGCCCAAAGGTTCCCTCAGGCTGGTTGGCAATCAGCCGTCGAGTGCAATGGCACAAGGGAGCTTGACTGCGAGACCTACAAGTCGAGCAGGTGCGAAAGCAGGGCATAGTGATCCAGCGGTTGCTTGTGGAAGCGCCGTTGCTCAACGGATAAAAGGTACCCCGGGGATAACAGGCTCATCTTCCCCAAGAGTCCATATCGACGGGAAGGTTTGGCACCTCGATGTCGGCTCGTCGCATCCTGGGGCTGAAGCCGGTCCCAAGGGTTGGGCTGTTCGCCCATTAAAGCGGTACGCGAGCTGGGTTTAGAACGTCGTGAGACAGTTCGGTCCCTATCCGATGCAGCCGTAGGAGATTTGAGGAAGGCTATCCCTAGTACGAGAGGACCGGGATGGACGAAGCTCTCGTGTGTCAGTTGTCCTGCCAAGGGCACTGCTGATTAGCGACCTTCGGGTGGGATAAGCGCTGAAAGCATCTAAGCGCGAAGCCCGTTCCAAGATGAAATCTCCCACAGGGTTAACCTGGTAAGGCCCGTGGCCAGACGACCACGTTGATAGGCCGGAAGTGTACGTGCGGCAACGCATTCAGCTGACCGGTACTAATCGGCCGAGGGCTTGGGAACTTGCTCGTGCTCGCTATGGAACGCTCAGGGTGACCGCTCGTCGGTCACGCCGGGTTCGGACGCAGGTCCCGGTTGGACCGGGGGTGTCCTCGAGCTCAGGGGAGCGCACAGTTTCCGGTGGCCATGGCGGCGGAGAGACACCCGTTCCCATTCCGAACACGGCAGTTAAGCCCGCCAGCGCCGATGGTACTTGGGGGGTAGCCCCCTGGGAGAGTAGGACGCCGCCGGGATTTCTCCAGACAATGCCTCCCGCTTCGGCGGGGGGCATTGTCGCGTCACCAAGCGTCACCAAGCGTCACCGGGAGGTCGAGTGCCGGCCCTTGCCACTGGATCGGACGGCGTTCGCCGGTCTGTCGCGTCGGCCGAAGCCATGATGGTGGGATGCGCCGGCTGATCCTCACCGTCACCTGCCCCGATCGCACCGGAATCGTGGCTGCAGTCACCGGGTTCATCGCCGCCCACGGGGGATGGGTGGTGGAGGCGGCCCAGCACGGCGACCTGTCCACCGGTCAGTTCTTCCAGAGGATCGAGGTGTTGGCCGACACCCTTTCCTTTGCCGCCGAAGAGTTCGGCGAGCGATTCGCCGAGGTGGCCGATGAGTTCGAGTTGGACTGGCACCTGAGCGATACCGATGTCCGGAAGCGGGTGATCATCTTGGTGAGCCGTGAGGACCACTGCCTGGCAGACCTCCTGCATCGATGGCGCAGCGGGAGCCTTCACTGTGACATCCCGGCCGTGGTCTCCAACCATCCCGACCTACGGCCGTTGGTCGAATGGCACGGTATCGACTTCGTCCATATCCCGATGGGCGACGGTCGACGGGCCGAAGCGTTCGAGGAGATGACCACGGTCTTCGACGCCAACCGGGCCGATGTGATCGTCCTGGCCCGATTCATGCAGATCCTTCCGGGCAACGTTTGCGAACGGTACTCCGGTCGAATCATCAACATCCATCACAGCTTCCTTCCCTCGTTCGCCGGGGCGCGGCCCTACCATCAGGCGTTCGAGAGGGGGGTGAAACTGATCGGTGCCACCTGCCATTACGTGACCGCGGAGCTGGATGCCGGTCCGATCATCGAGCAGGACACCAGCCGCATCGACCATGGCGACAACGTGGAGGATCTTCTACGGATCGGTCGGGACATAGAACGCTCGGTGCTGGCCCGCGGACTCCGCTGGCACCTCGAAGATCGGGTGCTCCTCAACGATCACCGTACGGTGGTCTTCGACTGAGTCGGAGCCACTTCGCGCACCCTGGGGTCGGCTGGTGACCGATTACACTTCCGACCATGGCCAAGCGCACCACCCCTGGTTCGGCGCGCCCACGGAGCCCAGGTGGACCGGCGCGAACCTCGCGGACCGATGGCGGCCGCGGTTCGGGGTCTGCCACCGGCGGCACCCGGCCCCCGAGGACCACCAAGAACAGCAAGAACGCCAGGACCACCAGCGGTAGCGGCAGACCCGGCACCAACACCGGTGGTGCCGGCAGGAGCAGCGGCAGGACCGACGGGACCGACAGGACAGACAGCGCACAAAAGCCCCCCTCCCGAGCCCAGGTGGTCCGCAAAGGGTGGGGGAGCGTCGCTCGCAGGGGGGCGAGCACGGTGCGGGCCGGATCCGATGGCCATGGACCCGACAAAGACACCCCCGAGGGTCGCCGCCGTTCGAAGACCCGGGCGGACGAGTTCGTCGCCGAACGCTGGGTCCGTACCGACAACCGCCGCCGGTCGACGGCGACGGGGACAGAGAGGACGCCTTCACCGGCTCATCGCGCGGTGCGGGCACCGGCGGAACTGCCACCGGATATCGCCAACGAATTGGCCACGGCGGCCGGGCCCGATTGGAACCACCTGCGGGACCGGATCACCGAACGGATGGCAGCCGGCATAGGCGCTTACCAGCGAGAACGCTACCGGGATGCCTCCCGGATCCTCAAGACGGTGGTGGACGCCGTCCCCAATTCGGCCTCGGCACGCGAACTCCTCGGCCTCAGCCAATACCAGCAGAGCTATTGGAAAGCCGCCCTGCCCAACCTCGAGTCGTTTGCCGCGCTGACCGGCTCCGTCGACCAGCATCCGGTGCGCATGGACTGTCACCGGGCACTGGGTCGTCCAAAGCGGGTGGAGGCACTGTTCGACGAGTTGAGGAAGGGATCGCCCGACCCCGAGATCCTCTCCGAGGGTCGGCTGGTCCTGGCCGGCACCCGCGCCGACAACGGTGACCTCGGCGGGGCCATCAACCTGCTGGTCGAGGCCGGGGCCGGGCGGTTGGTGCGGAATCCAGCCCCCCGCCACCTCCGCCAGTGGTACGTGCTCGCTGATCTGACCGAACGGTCGGGAGACCTGCCCAAGGCCCGCGAGCTGTTCCTCCGGATCCTCGCCGTGGAGCCGGATGCCTACGACGTGGCCGACCGACTCGAGTCACTGGGGCCACCGACCAGAGGACGGAAGTCGCCAAACCGCTCTTCTGGCGCCCGGTAGGCTCTACGACCATGAATCTCGAACAGGTCCTCGGTGATGAGGCGGAGTCGCTGCTCGGACATACCGCAAAGGCGTTCGGAGCCGAGCACCTGCTCCTCCCTGGTCCCGACCACCTGGACAGCATCTTCATCGAGTCGGACCGGTCCCCTTCGGTCCTCCGCAACCTGGGAACCGTGTACAACAACGGCCGCCTGGCCGGAACCGGCTATCTGTCGATCCTCCCCGTAGATCAAGGTATCGAGCACTCGGCGGCGGCCAGCTTTGCCAAATTCCCCGCCTACTTCGATCCGGCCAAGCTCTGTGATCTGGCCATCGCCGGTGACTGCAATGCGATCGCCACCACCCTCGGCGGGCTGGGCATGGTCTCGCGGCGCTATGTGCACAAGATCCCTTTCATCGTGAAGCTCAACCACAACGACTTTCTCAACTACCCCAACACCTACGACCAGGTGATGTTCGCCGGCGTGACCCAGGCGTTCGACCTCGGGGCGGTGGGTGTGGGCGCCACCATCTACTTCGGCTCGGAGGGTGCCGACCGTCAGATCGTGGAGGTGTCGCGGGCGTTCGCCGAAGCCCACCGCCTGGGAATGTTCACCGTGCTTTGGTGCTATCTGCGGAATGCGGCGTTCAAGCAAGGGGACACCGACTACCACCTCTCGGCCGATCTCACAGGACAGGCCAACCACCTCGGGGTCACCATCGAGGCGGACATCATCAAGCAGAAGCAGCCGGAGAACAACGGTGGTTACAACGCGCTGCAGTTCGGGAAGACCGATCCCTTGGTCTACAGCGAACTCACCACCGACCATCCGATCGATCTCACCCGGTGGCAGGTGGTCAACTGTTATGCGGGGAGGATTCCCCTGATCAACTCCGGGGGGGAGTCGAAGGGGGCTGACGACCTGACCCAGGCGGTCCGCACTGCGGTCATCAACAAGAGGGCCGGGGGAGCGGGACTCATCGTGGGCAGAAAGGCCTTCCAGCGGCCGACCGAGGAGGGCGCCGCACTCATCCATGCGGTCCAGGACGTCTACCTCGATCCGTCGGTCACCATCGCCTGACCGGGTCTTCCTCCGCGAACCGACACCGATGGGCGAGCGCCTCCAGGTGGGTCTGGATGCCGGCCCGGCGTCGTCGCTGCGGCCACCAGGACCGGCGGTAGACTCGTAGCCGAACAGTACGAAGAGGAGCACGGTGTCCAACACCACGACCGACCCGACATCCCCCCAGTTGCTGGACCGCGTCGTCATTCGGTTCGCCGGAGATTCGGGAGACGGCATGCAGCTGGCCGGCGACCGATTCACCACCACGTCAGCGCTCCTGGGAAACGACCTGGCCACTTTCCCCGACTTCCCGGCGGAGATCCGGGCGCCTGCCGGGACGCTCGCGGGGGTGTCGGCGTATCAGGTGCACATTTCTGACCACGACATATCGACGCCGGGTGACTCGCCCAACGTACTGGTGGCCATGAATCCGGCCGCCCTCAAAGCCAACATCGACTCTCTTCCCAAAGGCGCCATCCTCATCGTCAACGTCGACGCCTTCGAGGAGCGGAACCTGGTCAAGGCCGGCTACGAAACCAGCCCGTTGGCCGATGGCTCCCTGTCCGCATACACCGTCTACGAGGTTCCGATGACCTCGATCACCACCGAGGTATCCAAGGACGCCGGGGTGAAGCCTCGGGACGCGGAGCGATCCAAGAACTTCTTCGCCCTGGGCCTGATCAGCTGGCTCTACACCCGGCCCATCGATGCCACCATCGAGTGGATCACCGAGAAATATGCCGGCAAGCCGCTGGTCATGGAGGCCAATCTCCGGGCTTTCAAGGCGGGGTTCCATTTCGGGGAGACCGCAGAGCTGTTCGAGTCCAACTATGAGGTGAAGCCGGCGAAGCTGGGACCGGGGGAGTACGTCAACATCACCGGAAACACCGCCACCGCCTGGGGTCTCATTGCCGCCTCCCAGCGAAGCGGACTGCCGTTGTTCCTGGGCACCTATCCGATCACCCCGGCATCCGACATCCTTCACGAACTGTCCAAGCACAAGCAGTTCGGGGTGAGGACCTTCCAGGCCGAAGATGAGATCTCCGGAATCGGCGCCGCGTTGGGGGCGGCCTTCGGAGGGGCCCTGGGCGTCACTACCACCTCCGGGCCGGGCATCGACCTCAAATCGGAGACCGTGGGTCTCGCCATCAGCCTGGAACTTCCGCTCCTGATCATCGATATCCAACGGGGAGGACCGTCCACCGGTCTACCCACCAAGACGGAACAAGCTGATCTGCTCCACGCCATGTACGGCCGCCATGGCGAAGCTCCCCTCCCCATCGTTGCCGCCAGGACGCCTTCGCATTGCTTCGAGGCGACACTGGAGGCCGTCCGGCTCGCCGTCAAGTACCGCACGCCGGTCATCCTGCTGTCGGACGGCTACCTGGCCAATGGCGCCGAACCGTGGCGGCTGCCCGACCTCGACGATCTGCCCGACATCGACCCGGATTTCGCGGTGGCTACCAATCACACCGATCCCGACGGCACGCAGGTGTTCTGGCCCTACATCCGTGACGACCAGACGCTGGCCCGACCCTGGGCCCCCCCGGGTGTGCCTGGCCTGGAACACCGCATCGGAGGCCTCGAGAAGGCGGACGGTTCGGGCAACGTCGCCTACGACGGTCCCAACCACGAGAGGATGACCCGTCTGCGGGCGGCCAAGATCGCCGGCATCGCCCACGACATCCCCCCGACCGAGGTCGACGACCAGGAAGGCGCCGAGGTGCTGGTCATCGGCTGGGGCTCGACCTACGGAGCCATCGCCGCCGGGGTGCAACGGGTCAGGGCCCGAGGTCACCACGTGGCCCAGGCCCATCTCGTCCACCTCAACCCGTTTCCTGCCGACCTGGGCGAGGTGTTGCGCCGCTACAAGCGGGTCCTGGTCCCCGAAGTCAACCTCGGCCAGCTCAGCCGGCTCTTGCGCGCCGAGTACCTGGTGGATGCCATCTCGTTCACCCAGGTCCAAGGGATTCCCTTCCGGGCGGCGGCGATGGAGGCCGCCATCCTCCAACAGATAGAGGGATCCGACGAGGTCCTGGTGGGGTCCACCGCTTCGGTGAAGGCGGCCGGCTGATGACCGATCTCGCTGACGCCGGGGAGACCACCACGTCGATCCCGGTGACCACTCGTAAGGACTGGTCTTCTGACCAGGAGGTCCGGTGGTGCCCAGGGTGCGGGGACTACTCGATCCTGGCCGCCGTGCAGATGCTGATGCCCGAGCTCGGCGTACGCCGGGAGACCACCGTCTTCCTGTCCGGCATCGGCTGCGCCGCCCGGTTCCCCTACTACATGAATACCTACGGTCTTCACTCCATTCATGGCCGGGCCCCGGCCCTCGCCACCGGGTTGGCCACAACCCGGCCCGACCTCGACGTCTGGGTTGTCACCGGTGACGGCGATGCACTGTCGATCGGCGGCAACCACCTCATCCACGCCCTGCGTCGCAATGTCAACATCACAATTCTGCTGTTCAACAACCAGATCTACGGCTTGACCAAAGGCCAATACTCACCCACCTCCGAGGTGGCCAAGGTGACCAAATCGACTCCATTCGGGTCGCTGGAGCAGCCGTTCAACCCCCTGAGCCTGGCCCTGGGCGCCGAGGCCGGATTCGTCGCTCGCACGCACGACATGGATCGCAAGCACATGATGGAGGTCTTCCGAAGGGCCCACGCCTACCGGGGAGCGTCCTTCGTGGAGATCTATCAGAACTGCAACGTTTTCAACGACGGTGCATTCGAGCAGATCACCGGGAAGGAGCATCGGGCCGACATGTTGATCCCGCTGGTCCACGGAGAGCCCATCCGATTCGGCGCTGAAAGCCAACACGGAGTCGTGCTCCGGCGCGACGGCTCGATCGACGTTGTCGAAGTCGACGATGTGGGCGCATCGGAACTGCTTGTCCATGACGAGCACCGCGACAATCCCGGGCTCGCCTTCCAGCTGAGCCGGCTGTCCCGGGGGCCGTACGAACCCACGCCGATCGGGGTGTTCCGAGACGTCGAGCGGCCCGACTATGGAGCGGAAATGTCCCGCCAGATCGACGACGCCATTGCCCGGCGCGGTGCCGGCGATCTCCACGCATTGCTCCGGTCGGGATCGTCGTGGACCGTCGAGTAGTCAAGGGCTGACCGGACCGTACGACAGCCAGGGGTAGTTCGGGCTCCCGTGACCATGTTCGTGGCGATGTTGCGGAGCATCAACGTCGGCGGTCGCAACCGGGTGGCAATGGCCGACCTCCGCGATGTTGCCGGCTCACTGGGATACAGAGACGTGTCCACCTACGTGCAGAGCGGGAACCTCCTGTTCACCGGATCGGGTTCGCCGGCGGCAGTTGGCCGAGCCATCGAGGAGCGGATTGCTTCTGACCTGGGCCTGACCGTGCCCGTCGTGGTGAGAACCAAGCTGCAACTCGGCCGGGTCCTGCGGGAAAATCCGTTTGCACACGCAGACCTCGACGAAAAAAAGGTGCACGTAACCTTTCTCGCCGATCGGCCGAATGCCCACAAGGTCGCCCAGCTGCAAGAACGTGCCGGTCAGTTCGGGAAGGACCGGTTCGAGGTGATCGGAAGCCACGTCTATCTCCACTGTCCGGGTGGCTACGGGGAGACCAAGCTCAACAACTCCTACCTCGAGGGGCGTCTGGGCGTGACCGCCACCACCCGGAATTGGCGAACAGTGACCACGTTGGCCGCCATGGCCATGCAATAGGACCCACGGGGACGCACCACACGGAGGTGGATGCGGGTCATCCGGCCGGGCCGACCCTCCTCGCTCGTCTCGACTTCCTGCCGACGACCACCGCTCCGAGGAGGGCGATTCCGAGGGAGACGACCAGGATGGGAAAGGAGATGACCGCCCTGTCGTCGGTTGCCGACTGGCAGGCGTCAACGAACGCAAACCACTGGGTCCGGCCCGCTCTGTCGGCGGCCGGGGGCTCCGGGCCTGCTCCTATGGTGACCGGGTCGAACAGGGCGACGATGGGTGCCTCCGAGCCTTGTCCCGGTCCACAGGTGCCACCGGCCACCGGTGGCAATGCCACCAGCAGACTGGTGATGGCAAAGGCGGCGCCCGCCAGTCCCACACAGACCAGGAGCAACCTGATCCCTGCCCGATCTCCGTTCACGTGGTCCGATGGTAGAGGGAGACGGGCCGCAGTGAAACGCGGGTGGCGGCGAGCTCAGCGAGCACCCGGTCCCGAGTAGGTGGCGTAGTCACCGTCGCTGTTCATGATCATGCAGAACTGTACCGAGGGACAGGTCACCGAGGTCCCGATCCCCGGGTACTCGCTGGCGGCGGGTATGACTTGCTGCGGCGCCGACCATACGGTTCCGTTCCATTGCACGACGGCCCCGCCCTGGTCGGTGGCTACACAGAACGAGGGGGAGGCACAGGAGATCGCGTCGAGCCCGCCGCGTGGGTCGATGTTCTGTTGGGGGGACCATCCTGATCCGCCGATGCGCAACGACACCCCGGTACCGTTCACGATCAGGCATTGGCTTGTGGGCAGACAGGAGATGGCCGTGCCCGATGATGCCGACAGTGACGATGACGTCCATGGAGACGGCTCCTGAGTCCAGGAAGATCCGTTCCAGTCGAGCACCGATGTGCCGACTACCGCTGTGCAGGACGAGCTGGTCGGACACGAGATTCCCACACGACCGGACTGATAGAGCGACACCGTCGAGCCATTGGCGCCGGCAGGCTCGCCGAAGGACTGGGAGGCCGACCAAACTGCCGTTGCGCAACGTGTAGGTGTGGCCGGTGTTGTCCACCATGCCGCACAGAGCAGGCGATGGGCAGGAAACGGCGGTGGATTGGGAATCGGGACTTCCGTTGCCGGGGTCCGACGGATTCGGGGGAAGCACGGGTGCCGACGGGATGGGGCTCGGCGCTGACCAGTCGGTACCGTTACCCTCGCTCAGGTGACCCGATCCGTCGACGATCACGCAGGACGGTCCGGACGTGCAGCTGATGGCGGGAAGTACCGGTGCGGACACCGTCGCACCGGCAGGCGCCGGGTAGTACACCGACGGATCCGACCATGCGGCACCGTCCCAGGAGACCGCCACCCCGGACCCCGAGGTCTGGGAGGTGCCACTGCCGCTGGCACCACCGCCGGAGGCCACGCAGAAGGTGTCAGAGATGCAGGAGACCGAAGTGAAGCCTCCACCAGGGGGCAGGGTCGTCAGCGAAATGCTCCACCCTGGCGTCAGGGGGGCGGGGATCGGCACGGTGGTGGGGATGGCGGAGGGGGCCCCGGTGGTGGTCGGCGCCGGAGCTACGACCCTGGTGGTGGGGGTGGGCCGGGGGGGCGGCAGTGTCACCTTGTGGGCAACCGCGGGCGCCGTCGAGGCCGATCCGGAGCAGCCGCAGACGGCCGGTATCAGCAGGGCGGCGCCCAGTCCCACAGCCAATCGCCTCGGAGCCACATGCCCCCTTCGTCCGGGATCGTCTTGCCCCATCGGGTTGACCGACGCCAAAGCGTACCGGCCGGAACCGGGCGAATCGGGAACCATGAGCCATCACCCGGCCCAGCCGTTGGCAGCCTCTCCGATGCAGGAGCCTCACCAATGACCGGAATCGACCGCCTGCCTCAGTTGTCTCGACCCACCAGCGTCCGGAAGACCATTCCCGTGCGTGGTTTGGGGTGGAAGTAGGTGCTCTTCGGTGGCATTCGTCTTCCCGCATGGGCCCACTCGGCGATCTGATCGACCGAAACCGGGCGCAGCATGATCACTGCCTGGGCCTGCTCGGCCGTCACCGCGCCGATCGCGGCAGCCCACGAATTGAAGAACTCGAGCGTGTGATCGGGCAGCTCGGCGATGACCAGAGCGACCATCGAGGAGTCGAGGTCGGCTCCAGCTGCCTCCTCGGTCCCGTCCTTGGGGGTCAGCAACCAGGCGCCCGAGGGCATCACCAGGGCCAACGCCGCCGGATTCTCCCAGCGCTCCGGTGGTGCGATCATCGAAATCGCCGGCGCGGGTCACGTCGAACCAGGAGGAGAAGGCATCCACCAGGTCGAGTCCGTCGGGGAGCCCGGAAAGGCCGCGGTGAATCGGTCCCACTTCGAGCTCGTCTTCGGCCAACTCGACCACCAGCGCCATGACCGAGTCGGCACCGCCGTGCTGACCGCTCTGCCCTTCACCCGGTCCTGCCTCCTTGCGATAGGTCAGTGCGGTCTCATATCGGTGATGACCGTCGGCGATCACCACCGGGGCGGTTCCCAACGTCTCTTGTACGGCGCGGATGATCGAGGGCTCCTCGATCGTCCACAGTTCGTGGCGAACCCCGTCGTCATCGGTCGCTGACGCATCCGGCGCGCCGTCCCGCACGAAGGTCTTGGTCAGTCCGGCACTCAGCGACAGGCCCCAGATCGGTGAGAGATTGGCCTCGGTCGCTCTCATCAGCTCGAGCCGGTCACTCTTGGCTTTGGGCAGGGTCTGCTCGTGGGGGAGGATCTCGCCGGTGCTCTGTTCGTCGATCCCCAGGGCGCCGATCACACCGTTGGTGGCGTGCCCGTTCGGCGAGGTCATCCGGTAGGCATAGAAGGACGGCTTCCGGGTCCTGGAGGAGGATGCCTTCGTCCTGCCATTGCTCGAGCAGGCAGGCCGCGTTGGCGTAACGGTCCAGCTCGGCGCGATGGTCGGGCTCGGGGACATCGATTCTGACCACGTTGAGGCTGTGCCGGTCGGCCAACGCTTCCCGCTCCGGGGGTCCGATCACGTCGTAGGGGGGTGCGACGACCATGGAGAGATCGACCCGGGCGGTGTCGTAGCGGAGCCCGGCGAAGGGTTCGAATCGAGGCATGGCCAACTGCGTATCACATCGTCGCATCCCGGTCGTAACCGGGGTGATCAGGCGTACCCGGCGACGGCCGACGGCACCAGGAGCAGGAGCACCAGACCCAGGGCAATGATCCGACCGACCCGCCTGATGTCCTGCATCAACGCCGGTTCGCCCTAGGTCGATGACGGTGCACGGCGGCTCACCGTGGATCTGCCAGGGTGGAGCGCGTTCCTCATCCGAACGCCCTCGCTGACCGCCCAAACCACCAGTGCGGCACCGGAGAAGGACACGCCGAGCAGGACCACGGCTGGCCACCCGCCGGCGCCATAGGCGATTCCCGTGGCGGCCGATCCGATAGCACCACCGATGAAATAGGTGACCATGTAGCCGGTGTTCAATCTCGAACGTGCCGAGGGGTCGATGGCGAAGATCAACTGCTGATTCTGGATGTGCACGGCCTGGATACCCAGGTCGGCGAGCACGATACCGGCAACCAGGGCCCACAGGTGGTGCGTGCCGAGGCCGAGCAGGGCCATCGACCCGACGACGAGGGCGAGCGACGTGCCGGTCACCCAGCGCTCGAGGCCCCGATCGGCCAGGCGGCCACTGAAGGAGGCAGCCAGGGCACCCGCGGCGCCAAGCAACCCGAACAGGCCGATCACCGCTTCGCGGTAGTGGTAGGGAGAGGCGACCAGCAAGAAGGCCAGGCTGGTCCAGATCACATTGAACGTTGCGAACACCAAGCCGCCGATGGCAGACCGCAAGCGGAGCAGGGGCTGGGTGCGCATCAGGTGAACAACTGATGCGAGCAGTTGCGAGTAGGCGAGGGTCGGCCGACTTCGCTCGTCCGGCAGCCGTCGATTGAGTACGCCGGCGAGAGCCAACACCACCGCGCCGGCGACAACGTATACGGCGCGCCAACCGGCGGCTTCGGCGATCACCCCGGAGAAGGCGCGCGCCAAAAGGATCCCCAGAAGCAGGCCGCTCATCACCGTGCCCACCACCCGTCCCCGCTGTTGATCGGTCGCCAGCTCGGCGGCGTAGGGCACCAGTATCTGTGCTGCCACCGAACACAGGCCGGCGATGGAGACGGCTACCAGAAGAACGACGAGGTCCGGCGCGGCTGCCCCCACCAAGAGCGCGCCGGCCGCCACCAACAGGATTGCCGGAACCAAGCGGCGCCGGATCAGGATGTCTCCCAGGGGAACGATGAGCGCCAGACCCACTCCGTAGCCGACTTGAGCGGCGGTGACTACCAACGCGGTGGCGCCGGCGCCTGCGTGCAGATCCCGCGAGATCAACGGGAGGAGGGGTTGGGCGTAGTAGAGATTGGCGGCGGAAATTCCACAGGCGACGGCGAACATCGCCACCATCCCCGTGGTCATCGTGGGGTTGGGCCGGGGTGGGGGCATCAGGGCCGATCGGCTGACCACGGCGCACCAGGTGACATCCGAGCCATGCTAGGAGGGAGGCACCGAGCGCGCCGGGCCAGATCGGGCGTGGAACTGGTGGTCACGACATTGGTTCCCGCCGCTACCGACCCTCCTCGTAGACTCAGGCCGTGAGGAGTATCGGCGAGAAGACCAGGGGGAGCTCGATCGCTGACCCGACCACCGCTGAGGAAGAGGGTCTCGACCGGATCGCAACCGTTCCCAATGCGATCACCTTGGTGCGGCTGGCATGCATCCCGTTGTTCTTGTGGCTGCTGTTCGGAGTGGGCCATCAGAGCGAAGCGGCCGTCCTGTTGGCGGTCCTCGGCGCGACCGACTGGGTTGACGGTTTCGTTGCCCGCCGGTTCCGACAGGTCTCTACGCTCGGGAAGGTGCTCGATCCGGTGGCTGATCGGGTCCTGGTGGTCACCGCAGTCATCGCCATCATCGTCTACGGGGCGGTGCCGCTCTGGTTCGGAATTGCCACGCTGGCCCGAGAGGTGGTGGTGTCAGGGGCGGTGCTCCTGCTGGCGTCGCTGGGGGCGACCCGGATCGACGTGCTCTGGGTGGGCAAGGCCGGTACCTTCGCCCTGATGTTCTCGTATCCGGCATTCCTTCTCGGTTATGGCACCGCTGATTGGCAGGATCCGATCCGAGCCATCGCATGGATCACCGGCATCATCGGGCTCACGCTGGCGTGGATTGCCGCCGGTTCCTACATCCCCGTGGCCCGCAAGGCGTTGGCCGAAGGCCAGCGGTCGCGGGTGCAAAAGGGGGATTCATGAAGGCGGTGATCATGGCTGGAGGTGAGGGCACCCGGCTTCGCCCGCTGACCTCGAACCAGCCCAAGCCGATGTTGCCGATGGCCAACATTCCGATGATGGAGCACGTGGTCAATTTGTTGCGGCAGCACGGATTCGAGGACATCGTGGTCACCGTGGCCTTCATGGCCAACGCCATCCGGACCTACTTCGGAGATGGTTCCGAATTCGGCGTCCGTATGGTGTACGCCACCGAGTCCACCCCATTGGGCACCGCCGGCTCGGTGAGGAATGCCCGCGACGAGCTCGATGAGCGATTCCTGGTCCTCTCCGGCGATGTACTCACCGACATCGACCTCGCCCAGGTGGTGGATTTCCATGACGCTCGAGGTGGACTGGCCACGCTGGCATTGAAGGCGGTGGACAATCCCCTCGAGTTCGGCATCGTGATCACCCGCGAAGACGGATCGATCGAACGATTCCTCGAAAAGCCGACGTGGGGACAGGTGTTCAGCGACACCATCAACACCGGCATCTACGTACTGGAGCCGGAGATCTTCGACTTCATTCCCGAAGGTCTCCCGGTGGACTTCTCCGGAGACTCGTTCCCGGAGGCGCTCGCTGCCGGCAAGCCCCTCTTCGGATACGTTGCCGACGGCTATTGGGAGGACGTCGGTACGCTCGAGGCCTACCTGAAGGCCCACCAGGACATCCTCGATCAGCGTGTCCAAGTGGAGATCAAGGGATTCGAACTCCGTCCTCGGGTGTGGCTGGGAAAGGGCGCAGACATCGACCCAAGCGTGGTCATCGACGGTCCCGCGGTCATCGGCGACAACTGCGTGATCGGACCGGGGGCACGGATCGGCGAGTACTGCACGCTGGGGCGCAATGTTCGGATCGGTGACAACGCGGTTCTGCAACACTCGGTCGTCCACGACAACGCCTACCTGGGATCCAGCGTCCGGATCGACGGGAGTGCGCTCGGTCGCGGTTCGGATCTACGGCAGGGGGTCCGATGCGAACAAGGCGTGGTTCTCGGGGATGAGTGCTTGATCGGAGCCCACGCCGAGATCAAGGCCGGTGTCAAGGTCTACCCGTTCAAGAGGGTGGAAGCGGGAGCCACCGTCAACTCGTCGATTGTCTGGGAGTCCATGGGAGCTCGCTCGCTCTTCGGCCGGGACGGAGTACGGGGACTGGCCAATGTGGACATCAGCCCCGAACTGGCGGTCCGCCTTTCGATGGCCTGGGCGTCCACGTTCGAAAAGGGGGCCACGGTCACCACCTCGCGGGATACCAGTCGGGCGGCCCGGGTGATCAAGCGGGCGATCATGGTCGGTTGCAATGCCGCCGGCGTGAATGTCGACGACCTCGAAGCAGCCACGGTACCGGTTACCCGATTCGAGACTGCCGCATCGCCCAGCAAGGCGGGTGTCACCGTACGGTTGGCACCCGACGACCCGCAATCGGTGGTGTTCCGGTTCTTCGACAAAGAGGGGATAGACGTCGACGAAACGACCCAGCGGAAGATCGAACGGCTCTACCATCGCGAGGATTTCCGCCGTGTGTTGGCCTCGGAGATCGGCGACATCGGGTTCCCGCCGCGATTGGTGGAGCACTATACGGCCGCTCTCATTGATTCGGTTGATCTGTCGCCACGCGCCGGCTGCCGACCTCAAACTGGTCCTCGACTACTCATTCGGGACGACCAGCTTCGTCATGCCCAATTTGTTGGCCAAGCTCGAGGCCGACGTCCTGGTCGTCAATCCCTACGCAAATACGGCAAATGTGCTGACCTTCGACGACCAGAGAAGTGCCGCCCGGGTCTCTGAGCTGGTCCGCGCCTCGGGTGCCCACCTGGGTGCTGTTCTCGACCCTGGTGGTGAGTATCTGTCGGTGGTCGACGACCTGGGACATGCCCTCACTGACAACGAAGCCCTGTTGGTCCTGTTGACGCTGGTGACCGAGGCCAATCCCTCCGCGAGGGTGGCGCTTCCTGTGGCTGCCAGCCGAGCCGCAGAGGAGATCTGCACCAAGTCAGGTGCCGAGATCGTCTGGACCAAGCTTTCCGCCTCGCATCTGATGGAGGTGGCCAGATCCGAGCACGTCACCCTCGCCGCCAGCCAGTCGGGAGGATTTATCTTCCCCCGCTTCCTTCCCGCCTACGATGCCGCGGCCACGCTGGTCAACCTGCTGGCGCTGTTGACCGCCACCGGTGAAAAGCTCTCCGATCTGGTCGCCGCTCTTCCCCCGGTGCACATCGTCCACCAGGAGGTTCGGACGCCGTGGGATCAAAAGGGGATGCTCATGCGCAGCCTTGTGGAACGTTCACAGGGCCGTGACCTGGTATTGGTGGACGGCGTAAAGATCATCGAGGACGACGGATGGGTCCTGGTTCTACCCGATCCGGAAGAGCCGGTCACCCACGTATGGGCCGAAGCAGGCAGTGACGCCGCCGCACGGGCCCGAGTCCAGCAGAACGCCGTCCGGCTCGAACACCTTCTGCGCTGAGCGGCCCGGCCGCGACCAAAGGAGAGGTGCCCGGTGTCGGGGATGCCGCGGCCTCGGCGCCTGGCGGCCGGGTCAGGTATCGTCCGCAGCTATGAATGTGCCCGACGAATTGCGATACTCGGCCGACCACGAATGGGTCCGGACCGAGGGCGACCGGGTCAAGGTGGGAATCACCGACTACGCACAGGATGCCCTGGGAGACGTGGTTTTCGTCGATCTTCCGATGGTGGGTGCGACCGTGGAGGCCGGGGGCGTACTGGGCGAGGTCGAATCGACCAAGTCGGTCTCCGAGATCTATTCTCCGATGGCCGGTGAGGTGGTCGAGGTCAACACGGCGCTGGCGGATGCCCCTGAGATCCTCAATACCGATCCCTACGGTGAGGGTTGGATCTGCCAGATCGTGCCGGCTGATCCGACTTCGGTGGAGACCCTGCTCGATTCGAGTGGCTATCGTCAACTGACCGACGGTTGATCGCTGCGACTCGGCGTGCGGACCTAGCGAGCGAGGAGATGGGAGCGGCTACCGTGGTTGTCGTGTTCTGCCCCAGTTGCGGTCATCGCAATCCCGCCGGCGTCAACTTCTGTTCGTCGTGCGGTACGTCGTTGATGACCTCGGCTCCGGATACGTCGGTGTCCATGACTCCGATCGACGAACAGGGCGACGGCACCGAGGACGAGACTTCCTTCGGTCTCCTTGAACTCCCCCGCGGAGTCGGACTGCTGGTGGTGAAGCGCGGTACCGACGTGGGAGTGCGCTTCACGCTCGAGACCGGGATAACCCAGGCCGGCAGGCATCCCGAGAGTGGCATCTTTCTCGATGACATCACGGTGTCCCGTCGCCATGCGGAGTTCGTCACCCAGGAGCAGATCACCACCGTACGGGACGTCGGTTCGCTCAACGGGACCTACGTCAACCGCGAGCGGATCGAAGAAGTGCGGCTGTCGAGTGGCGACGAGGTACAGATCGGAAAGTTCAAACTCCTCTATCTGGTGGCAACGGGCGAATGAACATGGCGATCGCAGCGATCTCGGACGATGGGTCGGGCAGATGACCACCAGGTCGTATCTGTCCATCGGGGACGTGCTGACCCTTCTCCGCCAGGAGTTTCCCGACGTGACCATCTCCAAGATCCGATTTCTGGAGAGCCAGGGACTGGTCAATCCCGAACGAACCCCGTCGGGTTATCGCAAGTTCTACGAGCAGGATGTGGAGCGCCTTCGTTGGGTGCTCCGGCAACAAAGGGAACACTTCCTACCCCTCAAGGTCATCAAGGACCGGTTGGGAGATGAAGTCGAGGATTCAGGGTCAGCCCCCGATTCACCTGATCTCTCCGCGCCGAGCCGATCCGCACAAAGGGAAAACTCCGCCGACGGCCAACCGTCGGAGGATCATGCACCCGATCTGGTCGACGAGGCCGCGCTGGTAGCCCACGGCGCCAGACCTGAATCAGGAGCCGCCGTAGTGACGACACGGCTGGCGGCTGAAGGCGCAACCCTTCCCGGGATCGAAACAGGGCTGCGCGCGGTGGCGAGCCCCGGACCGTCGAGGCCATCCCATACGACGAGCGCGTCTTCACCGAACGCGCCCAACGCTGATGCATTCGGTGTCGCCGGCGGATTGCACTCGTCGTCGGCGGATCGATCGGTGCCGCCCGGTCGGGTCGAAGAGAAGGCAACTGCCGGCACGGAAGGACCGAAGTCTCCCGCTCGTAGGCCAGGGTCCGAGTCGGCCGCGGGTCGGTCCTCTCCTGGCCACCGAGGCGATGGGCCTGTAGTTCCCGCCGCCGATCGTCCGTCGAAAGCGGCCAAGCCGGGACCAAAGTCGCCGGCTCGGCCGTCGCCCACTCCCGCGGCCCAGGATGGGGATCCACCGGTCGGCGGCGCTCGGCTGTCGATCGAAGAACTGTCGTCGGCCTGCGACCTGGATGTCGCCGTCCTCCTCGAGCTCCAAGAGTTCGGGCTCCTGTGTCCGAAGAACGTCGCCGGCCTCGAGTATTTCGACGAAGCCAGTCTGGCCGTGGCCACCTTGGCCGCCAACTTCGCCCGGTTCGGCATCGAGCCCCGCCATCTGCGGCTCTACAAGAACGCCGCCGACCGGGAGGCCGGTTTCGTCGAGCAGATTCTGCTCCCGCTGGTGAGGCAGCGAAACCCCGAGGCCCTGGCCAGGGCACAGCAAACGGCTGACGAGCTCGCCGGGCTGGGACAACAGCTGCGCGCCGCTCTGCTCCGACGGGCTTTGGCCGACCTCCTCGACGGCTGACCGGCATCCACCACGGCTGACGGACCCACGATCCGGTCGTCGGGCGCCGAGTATTCGAGGGAATCGGGGCAAAGGCCCTGATCGCACATTTGGCCTCCGCCGAGTAAGTTTGCTCCCATGGTCGAAGTGCGGCTTCGGGCGGTGCGTGTGGACCTCCAGTCCAACACGCCCGTGTTGCTCCTTCAGGAATCGGAGGGGCTCGGCCGCACCCTGCCCATATTCATCGGGGCACCCGAGGCCACCGCCATCGCCTTTGCCCTCCAGGGCATGGACACCCCCCGACCCATGACCCACGACCTCATCCGTGACCTCCTCGACGTGCTGGCAGCTGACTTGATCCGAGTCGTGATCACCGAGCTGAAGACCGCTACCTATTTCGCCGAGATCGTTCTCCGACATGGTGAACGAGAGATTCCGGTGTCGTCCAGACCTTCGGACGCGGTGGCGGTGGCGGTCCGTACCGGAGCACCCCTCTTCGTGTCCGACGATCTCATGGACACCGAAGGGATCATGCTGGCCGTCGACGAGGAGGACGAAGAGGACTCCGATGACGATGGGGCCAACCCCGACGAGCTGGTCGGCGAGTTCAGGAATTTTCTCGACTCCATCCGTCCTGAGGACTTCTCCTCGTAAACGACACAGACGCCAGACGTCGCCGCTCGACGCCCGACCGACCGGTGGTTCACCCGCCGGCAGCTGCCCCCGAACGCTCGATCGCCTAGCCTCCAACAGGAGCCGAGGAGGAGAGAGAGTCCATGGGAATCAGCACGTGCCGGAAGGCCTTGGTGGCGGGGGGTTTGTGTTGCGGGGTCGTTCTGGGGGCCTGCTCATCCACGTCGTCGTCCCCGACGACCACCGAATCCCCTTCGTCGACGAGCGGATCGTCGGTGAGCACGTCCTCGAGCCCGTCGACGAGTTCGACCTCGCCCCCCACCACGACATCGGGGGTGTCGCCGTGCACAACGGCCGGCCTCGCCGGCAGCGTCGTCGGGAGCAGCGGCGCCGCCGGGACCATCGAGACCACCATGGCCCTGACCAATACGACGGCCAAATCGTGCACCCTGGGCGGTTACCCCGGCATGCTGCTCCTCGACGAGGCCGGTGGCGGCCTTCCCACGACGGTGGTGCGGAAGGGCACCTACGGCTTCACAGCCATCGCCCCGACCACGGTGACGGTGGTACCCGGCGGCGCTGCCTACTTCAACGTCGGGTACTCGGATGTCCCGGTGGGAGGGCAGACCACCTGCCCGACTTCGGCAGCGGTCGAGGTCACGCCACCCAATCAGTTCGACCATTTGGCGGTGAAGGCCACCATGGCACCGTGCGGTGGGGGCACACTGGTGGTGTCGCCCGTGTTCCTGTCGGTCGGGTCGAACACCCAGACGACGGCACCGTAGAACGGCGTCGAACGGCGCCCGTGGACAGGTCGGTCGGATTCGCGGTCAGACCGCCGGGGCCACCAGTACCCGGCCCCTGATGCCACCGGCCAGGATGAGCTCCAAGACAGGACCCAATTCGTCGAGACCCAGCTCGGCATGGACCATGTCCTCCAGCAGGTGCGGCGGGAACTCGGTGGCCATCTCGCTCCACACCGCTCGCCGCTCCGCCATCGGGCACTGGACGGTGTCGATTCCGATCAGGGATGTGCCACGCACGATGAACGGATAGACGGAAGACTCGAACGTGTTTCCTCCGGTGAGCCCGCTGGCCGCCACCGCGGCTCCGTAGCGAAGGGTCCGGAGTACCGAGGTGAGCGTGGCCCCGCCCACGCAGTCCACCGCCCCCGCCCACCGCTCGGGCCCCAAGGTCCGTTCCGGTGCACTCTGCAGTTCACTGCGGGGGATGACCTCTGACGCGCCCAAACCGACGAGGTAGTCCCGTTCGGACATCTTTCCCGTACAGGCCACGACCCGGTACCCCGGTCCCCGCCAACAGCGACACCGCCATGCTGCCGACCCCACCGGATGCCCCGGTGACCAGAATCGACCCGTCGTCGACGGACAGGCCGTGGTGCTCGAGCCGGTGGAGCGAGAGTGCGGCGGTGAAGCCCGCCGTGCCGATGGTGGCGGCCTGGCGGGCTTCCAGTCCCACTGGCAGGGGCACCACCCACTCGGCGGGCACCCGGGCCAGCTGGGAGAACCCACCGTGCCTGGCCACACCGAGGTCATACCCGTGGACGATCACCTGCTCCCCGATGGTCACCGAGGAGTCAGCGGTGGCCAGGACGGTTCCCACCAGGTCCACACCGGGGATGAGGGGTGAGATGCGGGCCACCCGGTTGCCGGGTCGGGTGACCATCCCGTCCTTGAAGTTGACAGCGGACCAGTCGACCCGCACGACGACCTCACCCGGTGGCAGGTCGTCGACCGACATGGTCTGCACCCCCGACTCGATGCTGTCGCCGACCCGGGTGACCACAAAGGCGGAGAAGGTCGAGGGAATCTCGCCTGAGTGGCCGGGGGTGGAACGTGGACCGGTTGGTGTGGGGGCCGAGGTCATTGCCGGTACCGTACAGAGTCGATGAGCGACGTGGGTGGGCCTCGTGGTGGGGCGTCAACGGACGATTCCACCGAAAGGGCCTTCGGATGGTGGCCGTCGCCCTGGTCGGCCTCGGTAGTGGCGGCGGGCAAGATCAGTCGCAGCGGATTGCAGACCGACGGCGGGTGGGTGTACTGGTTGGAGAGCCGTCCTGACGAAGGCGGGCGTCAGGTGGTGGTGCGGGCCAAGCCCGGTACCGCCCCGGTCGACGTGTCCCCGGCGGAGGTGAGCGTGCGCAGCCGGGTGCACGAATACGGCGGAGGCGCCGCAGTTGTCTCTGCCGGAACGCTGTTCTACGTCAACCAGGCCGACCAGCGGTGGTACCGGATAGCGGTCGGGGAGGAGTCGCCCCCGACTGCTCTCTCACCGGCATCCCCTCACGGCGGTGCGACGGTTCGCTACGCCGACGGTCGGGTGACGCCATCGGGCCATTGGTTGGTCTCGATCGAAGAGCGGGTAGAGGGTTCTTCAGCCGCCCACCGGCTGGTGGCGCTGCCGACCGACGGGTCCCAGTCGGTGGTGTCCCTGGTCGACCGCGGCGACTTCGTGACCGCGCCGCGCCCGTCGCCCGACGGCCGCTGGCTCACCTGGGTGACCTGGGACCACCCGTCGATGCCCTGGGACAACTCGCAGGTCTGGGTTGCTCCCCTCACTGACCGTCCAGGCGTCGTAGACCTCGGTGCGGGACACCCGGTGGCCGGGGGCGATGGCGTCTCGGTCGGACAGCCGCGCTGGAGCCACGACGGGTGCCTGCTGTTCGTCGACGATCGCAGTGGATGGTGGATGCCCCACCGTCTGACTCCCGAGCAACTGTTCCGCGGAGGACCCCCCGACCGCCTGGTCGACCGACAGTCGGAGTTCCATGCGCCGGACTGGGTGGTGGGTCAGTCGACCATGGCCGAGCTCTTCGGACGGCTCTTGGGTCTGCCGCATGCACGAAGGCGGTCGGGACCGTTTGGTCCGTCTCTGCCCAGCGGGGCTCGCTGACCATCTGTCGGGGGGACGTCGATGGACCGTGGAGACCATCGACCAGCCGTGTGTGAGCATCTCCGGTCTGGCGGTGCTGTCTCCCGACGGAGGGCCGGAGGGTCCAAGGGGCAGCTCACTCGAACACGACCGCGTGTTGGTGATCGGGTCTACCGCCACCGAGGCCCATCTGGTCCTGGAGATCAGACCGGACGACGGCGGCGCCGGCCCGGAGACTCTGCCTCCGCCCCAGCATGGTCACCGGAGCCGGTGACGTGTCCACGGCCCGGCCATTCTCGGCTCCTTCGCCGACGGGACCGGTGCCCGGTCACTTCTTCGCGCCGGCTAGCTCCCGTTTCACCGGGCCCTCCGGGAGCAGGCCTCCCCTGGTGGTCTTCTGCCACGGCGGCCCGACCTCGGCGGCCGAAGTCGGATTCGACCCGGTGGTGCAGTTCTTTACCAGTCGCGGCCTGGCGGTGGCCGCCGTCGACTATCGGGGCAGCAGCGAATACGGCCGGGCTCACCGGCGCGCCCTCGACGGGCTGTGGGGCGAAGCGGACGTGGATGACTGCGTGCAGTACGCCGAGTCCTTGGCCGGCATGGGATGGGTGGACGGTGGTCGAATGGCCATTCGAGGCACCAGTGCCGGGGGCTGACCGCGCTGGACGCCCTCATCCGGTCGCGCCGCTTTGCGGGAGCCGCGGTTTGGTACGGCGTCACCGACCTTGAATCCCTCGTCGCCGACACCCACGACTTCGAGTCGCGGTACCTGGATACGTTGGTGGGGGAATGGCCCGGCTGCGCCGAGGTGTACCGGGCCCGATCACCTCTGCACCACCCCGAAATGGTGTCGGGAGCGGTGCTCCTGCTCCAGGGCGAGGATGACCCGGTTGTGCCCGCCGCCCAGTCGCGACGTTTCGCCGAGCGGCTGGAGCAGCACGCCATCCCGTGCCGACTCACCGTCTTCGACGGCGAGTCCCACGGGTTCCGTCGTGCCGATACCATCGAGGCGAGCCTGACCGCGGAACTCGATTTCTACCGCTGGGTGTTCGGGGAGCCACAGACACCGACCGCCGGCGGGCCACCCTAAGACCTCCTCAATTGACGCCGATGCCCTGGTGGCCCGGTGATACCCTCGACCGTGCCGACCGACCGCATGGGGACTCGCCCCGGCGATTCGCCGCCGCACGGTGGTCGGTGGACGGCGTCGTCCTCCTCCCCGGTCGGTCGGACCCGGCATCTGCTGAGCGGTCTGTCGCCGGAGTGGAGAGACGCTCTCCTGTATGGGTGCTCGGCCTTGTTTGCCGGTGTGACCGGCTTGGTGATGAGCATCTCCCTCTACCGACAGTGGGGCCAGATGGCGTTCGGGCCCTATGCGTTGGCGACGGGGCTGATGGCCGTGGTGGCAGTGCTGGCCGGCAGACGGGGACGATGGTCGAGGTCCGGCACCGACCGGACCCGATCAGCGGTGGTGGCGCGCCGGGTGCGGGTGGCTCGTGTCACCGCCTTTCTGATCGTCCTGTGTGGAGCGACCCTGGCGCCGCTCTCGCTGGAGGTGATCTGGCGTTCGGAGGGCAACGTTGCCGCCCACGTACAGCCCGAGGTGGTGGTTGTGGAACAGGCCGGCGACCGAGCTGCCCACGGCCAGGACCCGTACCAGTTGGTGGACCGAGGTAGTCGCGTCCTCATCCATCAGCACAAAGAGCCGACCTACGAGCTCTACTTTCCGTACTTGCCGGGGATGGTGCTCTTCGGCTTCTCGACGGGGAGCGGGATCGAGTCCGGGTTGACCGACGCCCGCATCCAATTCCTGATCTTCACCTTGGTGATCACCCTGGTGGCTCTCAGCCGGCTGCGCCCCCCGACGGATGCCCGGGTACGGGCCTTCCAGGTGCTCACCGTCTTGCCGACGGCAGCCCTTCCCCTGGCCACCGGCGGTGACGACATGCCGGTGGCGGCCTTGATGCTCCTGGGCCTGGCCGCGCTCCAGCGGCGAAGACCGGTTATCTGCGGGTTGGCCCTGGGCGCCGCGTCCTCCCTCAAGTTCACCGCCTGGCCACTGGCCATCCTCGCGTTGTGGGCGATCCGGGACCTCCAGCTGCACCGGGCGATCGGGCGTTATCTCCTGGGTGCCGCTGCGGTGGTGGTGCCGGTGGTGCTCCCGCTGGCGTTCGACAACCCGTCCGCGTTCATCGACAATGTCGTCCGATTCCCGCTGGGGCTGGCCGCGGTGTCCTCGCCGGCGGCCAGCGCGCTACCCGGCCACATCCTGGTGTCCCTGCTTCCCAGGGCCCACGGGCCGTATGTGGTGCTGGTCGGTCTGGTGATGGGTACGATCCTGGTCCGCCACCTGGTTAGAAATCCTCCCGGCGATGCGGCTCGGGTGGCGGCGCTCACCGGATGGGTCATGTTGATCGCCATCGTTCTCGCCCCGGCGACCAGAGTCGGCTATCTGCTGTACCCGATCAACCTGTTCGTGTGGGCCTGGATGCTCAGCCGGGCCGACGATCCGGCCACCATCACAGCACCGGAGCGCGCTGCCGGCCTCGGAGCGGCAAACGATCAGCTGTCGTCGGGGAGTTCGTACAGCTCGAGGAAGAAGGGGGTGGAGCCGGTCGAGGTGGTCGGCGACACCACCGCACCCACCTCCCAGTAGTACCCGTCACCACTGCCCCGCTTGGCCAGAACCTCGGTCCCTTGACCTGAACGCTGGGCGCCGGATCCGTCGTAGATCACCTTCCAGCCGAGCTCGGGGAGCACGGTGAGGTAGGTATCGACCACCTGATCGGAAGACAGACCACTGGTGAAGTAGACCGTCCGGTCGAACTGGCCGGCACCCTGATCCGAATTGACCGTGCGGACGACGGGACTGCCCGAGGGCACCGCCAGATTGCCAAGAATGTCGGCTGGGGGCTGGCCTTCACTGACCACCGATTTCATCGCCGTTGTCGCTGGAGTCAGATGGACGACGGTGCCACCGGGGACGGTGACGCTGTGAATGGAGAGGGTCGGCGAGCTCCCCGATTCGAGAGCGGAACCTACGGTGCCGACGATGACGATGAACACGGCGATTCCCAGCACGATGAGTGCGGGGCCCTTCGCCGACGGGGACCGGATGGTCCCGCTGCTGGCATCGCCTTGCACCGTGCCGGGGGGGGACGGTGCCGAGAGCTCCGGTGCAGTGTCGACCATGCCACCGCCATGGTACCGGTCGCTTCCGAGCCGCCAGAATCAGGTGTCCACTGGTGGCTTCGTATGGGGTTCCGTCGGACGTTCAGGTTGCGCCCGGCTCGCTCTACCTCGGCACTTTAGTTTCGCGAAATCGGCATAATTATCGTCTACATACGATACTGTGCACCCCAGTTATCGTCTATAGGTGATAAATCGGCCAATTCTGAAAAACGGACATGACCACGCAGGCCACCCTCGGGGGATGTAATGCTTTTGACGGGTCGGTTCTGGCAGACACCGCCTTTTGCTTGATACCTGTGAGTACGTCAAAAACGTGGTGCGGGGAACCTGCGGGACCCTCGAGTGCCGCTGCGAGCGCGAAACCCAACTTCTTGTTTGAGGGTCCCTGTCATTGCCGACCCATCAGCCAAGAAAGGAGAGTGCGCATGAAACAACAGTCCGATCGGGTCTGCGGTCTCGATGTGCATCGCGACACGGTGGTGCCCTGTGTGCGGCTCGGACGTGGTGACGAGCCCGAGGTCCACAAGGCGTCGTTTGGCACCACTACCGCCGGGG
Organism: uncultured Acidimicrobiaceae bacterium; assembly: GCA_963734395.1. GTDB lineage: Bacteria > Actinomycetota > Acidimicrobiia > Acidimicrobiales > RAAP-2 > Bog-756. Next base: position 1,310,252 of record CAVTGY010000007.1, read on the forward strand.
TGTCCGAGCTGGCCGCCTGGATGGCCGACTTCGAGGTGACCCGGGTGGTGATGGAGTCGACTGGCGTTTACTGGAAACCGGTGTACTACCCCTTAGAGGGCCTTTTTGACGAGCTGTGGCTCTGCAACGCTCGAAACGTCAAGAACGTGCCGGGACGAAAGACCGACATGGCCGACGCCGAATGGCTGGCCGACGTTGCCGCCCACGGGATGGTCCGCCCTTCCTTTGTCCCGCCGTCTCCGGTGCGTGAACTGCGCGAGCTCACCCGCTATCGCCGGACCCAGGTGACGATCCGGGGCCAGGAAGTCCAGCGCCTCGACAAGGTGCTCCAAGATGCCGGGATCAAGATCTCCTCGGTGGCCTCGAAGGTGCTGGGCAAGTCCCAGCGGGCCATGATCGAGGCGTTGATCGCCGGCGAGCGGGACCCGGCCGTCTTAGCGTCCATGGCCCTCGGCAAGATGCGTCCGAAGATCCCCGACCTGGTCGAAGCCCTCGTCGGCCGCTTCGCCGCCCATCACGGGGCCATCGCCCGGTCGATCCTCGATCACATCGACTTCCTCGATGCGGCCATCGCCCGCCTGGACGCGGAGGTGGCCGCTCGTCTCGAACCCTTTCGCGGAGCCGTAGTGCTGCTCCAGAGCATCCCCGGAGTCGGACAGGCCGTGGCCGAGGTGATCGTGGCCGAGACGGGGGCGGACATGTCCCGCTTCCCGACCGCCGGCCACCTCTGTGCCTGGGCGGGGGTGGCCCCGGCCAACTACGAATCAGCCGGCAAGCGCCGGCCGGCCGGAACCCGCCAGGGCGGCATCTGGCTCCGCCGGGCCCTCGTCGAGGCGGCCAAGGGAGACGGCGCGGACCAAAGGGAGCTACTTCGGCGCCCAGTACCGCCAGATCGCGGCTCGGCGCGGACCGAACAAGGCAACCATCGCCGTGGCCCACTCCATCATGGTCGCGGTCTGGCACATGCTCTCCACCGGCCAGCTCTACGAAGATCTGGGCGCCGACTACTTCGCCCAACGTCGTAACCCAGAGGCCGAGACACGCAGGCTGGTCCACCGCCTCCAGGCTCTCGGTCACGACGTCGCACTCACTCCCGCCGCATAGTTCCCGATATTCCCTGAGGTCTCTGACCATCTGGGGGCCCCGCCCCTCCGCTGCGCCGCGCCTACCGTGTACCTCTGAACTGGGCATTACATCCCAACTAAGTTGCCAGAAGGCTGAGCCGGGGCTCTGCCCCGACAACAGGCCCTGACGCCGATTTGAGACGGCCAACCGGACACCGAGTCGACGCGACCCGGGCCGGCCATCCGAAGACCGACGAAAATGACGGCCTCGGCGTCGTCAAATTCGCCACTGACAGTGATGATGGGAGTTCTTAGTGTGATACGACCTGTTCAGCAGCGGTTTACTTCCGTGGCCCGATACTTCACAATGCGATGAGCAATGTCGAGCCGTAACGGCTCGCCATGCGGAGGGGATCCCGATCCAACTCGGGTAACGATCCTGTGATTGGGGGGGCAGAGTGGCCGGGTCGCTACGACCCGGCCACTTTCGCGGGTGGACCACCGTCGGGCCCGGTGGTCTCCGCCGACCAGCCGAGGTGATCGATCGGTCCGTGGCCTTTCCCGAGGCGCCAACCGGCGGCGCCGAGCAGGGCACCATGCACGAATCGCTTTGCGGTCGCCACCGCGGTGGGTACGTCGACCCCCCGGGCGAGCTGCGCGGCAATGGCCGCAGACAGCGAGCACCCCGTCCCGTGGGTGTTCGAGGTGTTGACGTGCGCACCACGGAGGACGGTGATCCGGGTCCCGTCGAACAGCACATCGGCGACCTCGTCGGGGGCGACGTCGGCGTCGGCGGAAGCCACACCGGGAAGATGGCCGCCTTTGACCAGGACCCAGGTGGCCCCGAGACCATGGATGGCCCGGGCCGCATCGGCCATGGCGTCGACATCGTGGATCTCGAGGGTCGCCATGCCGGCCAGGAGGGCCGCTTCGAACAGATTGGGAGTGACCACCAACGCGTGGGGAAGTAGTTGGGTCCGGTAGGCATCCACGCCGCGGTCGGAGAGCAGAACCCGGCCGGTGGAGGCAACCATCACCGGATCCACGACCAGTCGGGGCAGCGTTCCCGAGGCCGCCAGCAGCCCGACTGCTTGGACAACGGCTGGGTCTCCGAGCAGGCCTGTCTTCACGGCGCGCACCGGAAGGTCGTCGACTACGGCGTGAATCTGGGAGATGACCACGTCGGTGGGCACGGGGTGCACCTGTCGCACCTCGGTCGTGTTCTGCGCGGTGACCGCAGTCACCGCCGTGGTAGCCAGGACCCCGAACGCCGCCATCGTCCTGATGTCGGCCTGGATGCCGGCTCCCGAGCCCGAATCCGAGCCGGCAATGGTGAGGACCACCGGGGGATGACTCGATTCGGTCACCGATCGATCATGCCGTCGAAGGGACTCGACGCCTCGGCGTGGAACCGCCGGGTGATCCGTCCGGCCTCCCGGGCAGCACGGCCGGCGTGCACCGCGTCGCGCATGGCTCGGGCCATGAGGGCGGGTTGACGAGCCCGGGTTATCGCCGAGGCCACCATGACCGCGTCGCACCCCAGCTCCATGGCCGTGCAGGCGTCTGACGCGGTACCGATTCCTGCATCGAGGACCACGGGTACGTTGGCCTGCTCGACGATGAGGGCGATGTTGTGGGGATTGCGGATGCCGAGGCCACTGCCGATGGGAGAGCCGAGAGGCATGACCGCAGCGCAGCCGGCCTGCTCGAGGCGGCGGGCAGCGATGGGATCGTCGGCACAGTAGGGAAGGACGACGAAGCCGGCGTCGACCAGCTCCTCGGCCGCGCTGACCAGTTCCACCGTGTCGGGGAGCAGCGAGCGGTCGTCGCCGATGACCTCGAGCTTCACCCAGTCGGTCTCGAACGCCTCACGGGCCAATTTGGCGGTGAGGACGGCCTCGGTGGCGGTGAAGCAGCCGGCGGTGTTGGGGAGGATTCCAATATCGAGCTCGTCGAGCAGGCCGACCAACGAGTGCCGGGTGGTGGGGTCGACCCGGCGGACGGCGACGGTGGCCAGGCTGGCACCCGACTCGGCCAGGGCCCCGCGCAACGACTCCAGGCTGACCATTCCTCCGGTACCCATCAGGAGTCTCGAGGGAACGGTCCGATCGGCGATGACCAGCGGGGCAGGGGCTGGGTCTTCGGGGGTGATCAGTTGGTGGGCGGAGACGTCCATCGCCTCCACGGTACTGTCAGTGACCCTTGACGAGGGCAGTGACTAGCCACCCGCCGCTGCGGTAACGATCTCGAACCGGTCGCCGTCCACCAGACGGGTGCGATCCCACAGGGTCTTGGGGACCACGTCCCCGTTTCGGGCCACGGCAATGCCGCGTGGGGAGGGGCACCACTGCGCGACCAGGTCGGCGACGGTGCCTTCGGCGGGACCCACCCAAGTGTTGCCGTTGACCTCGACGGTGCTCATCGGCGGAAGGTGCTCATCGGCGGTCGTTGAAGGCCGGCAAAGCGATCCGGCCGGAAGGACGAGAAGGCATCGATGGTCGACCGGGGGGCGAGCGGCGATTGCCGGCGCTCGGCGTCGTCGCGCCGGAGGAGCCCGACCACCTCGTGGGCGGTGGCGGGCGCCAACAGGAATCCGTTCCGGTAGTGCCCGGTGGCCACGACCAGTCCGGGGATGTCGGTGGCGCCCACAATGGGGGCGTTGTCCGGAGATCCGGGCCGCAGTCCGGTGGTGGTGTCGACCAACTCGTACTCCTGGAGTGAAGGGACCAGCCGACGGGCGTCGTCGAGAAGGTCGCCCACCGCACCGGCCGACACGGTCAGGTCGAATCCCTTTTCCTCGACGGTGGCGCCGACCACGACGGTTCGGTTCTCTCGCGGCACCAGGTAGCAACTGCGCCCGTGGACGAGCCCCCGCACCGTCCGCCGCAGGGCGGGAAAGTCCTCGGGAACCCGGAGCCGGAGGGTCAGCCCCTTGACCGGACGGACCGGGGGCAGCACCCGGTCGGGGAGGCCGTGCAGCTGACCGGATCGGCAGCCGGCGGCCACTACTACTCCGCCAGCGGAGACGCTGCCGCCGTGCCGCAGACCGACGCCCGCGGCCTGCCCGTCGTGGATGTCCACGCGGAGGACGTCGTCATCCACGAACTTCACCGCACACGCGCGGCAGGCTTCGATCAGTGCGTCCACCACGCAGCGGTTGTCGACCTGGTGGTCGGAGGGTAGTTCGGCGCCTGAGCGGATCCCGGGGGCCAGCAGCGGCTCCGATTCCCGGCACTCCCGCGCCGAGAGCCGGCGCGCCGGCAGACCGAGCGTCCGCTGGTAGGCGAGGACATCGTCCGCTTCGGCCTGGTCGGAGGCGTCGACCGCCACCATCAGGGTGCCGCGGGCCAGATAGTGGACCGACTGACCGGAAGCCTCCTCCAAGGCGTCAACGAACGCGGGCCAGGCTCGCGCCGCATCCAGGTTGAGCGCGGTCAGGGCGTCTTCGTCGAACCGCGCCTCGCCGACCGGGGCCAACATACCGGCCGCCGCCCAGCTGGCGCCGCGGCCGGGGAGGGGATCGACCACGGTGACGGCCATACCGGCCGCGGCAGCCTCCCAGGCCACGGACAATCCGATGACCCCGCCACCCACGACGACGACGTCAACCGGTGTCCGGGTGGCCATGCGCCCATGCTACGGGCGTCGTGGATGGAGGCCACGCCCGGTCATTCGGGAATCCTCCGGGCGCGTGTAGAATATTCCGACACACATGGGCCAGCGTCGTCCCGGTGGACAGATCCATTTCCCCCGTTGGAGCGACCTGATGACGACCGATCGCCGAAGACAGCCCGAGGGACCCTTCCCTGCGCGTGCGGTGCCGGTGGCGTCCCCGAGTCGACGGGCGAGGACCGGCTTCACCCGGCCCGAGGCCCCCAAAAGCGGCTTGTACGATCCGCGTTTCGAACACGACGCCTGTGGTGTGGCACTGGTGGCCGACCTCTACGGCCGGCGCTCCCACACCCTGGTCCGCCAGGCGCTCTCCGCCCTCGAGCACCTGGCGCACCGGGGCGCGACCGGCAGCGAGGAAGACAGCGGCGACGGTGCCGGCTTGCTCCTGCAGGTCCCACACTCCTTCTATGCCGAATCGGTGGAATTCGCGCTGCCCCCGCCCGGCCACTACGCCACCGGCATCGCCTTCCTCTCCCGTGATCCGGGCGAGGCCGCCGACGCCCGCCGGGCCATCGGCAAGCTGGCCGGCGAGGAAGGGCTGGTGGTGATCGGGTGGCGAGCGGTGCCCTTTCGCGACGCGGCGCTCGGGTCGATGGCCGAGGCGGCCATGCCCTCGATGCACCAGTTGTTCGTGACCACGTCGCCGGGCACGGCGCTGGCCGGGGACGACCCGGCCCTGGCCATGGACCGGCTGGCCTTCGTCCTCCGCAAACGGGCAGAACATGAGATCGACGACTGCTATCTGGCGTCGCTGTCGGCCCGGACCATCGTGTACAAGGGGATGCTCACTTCCCACCAGCTGGCCGAGTTCTTCCCGGATCTGGCCGACGAGCGGGTCACCAGCGGCCTGGCCCTGGTGCACTCGCGCTTCTCGACCAACACCTTCCCCTCGTGGCCGCTGGCCCACCCCTACCGGTACGTGGCCCACAACGGGGAGATCAACACCCTGGCCGGTAACCGCAACTGGATGAGAGCACGCGAGGCGCTCTGTTCCACCGAGCTGATCCCCGGGCTCGAGCGTGCCTTTCCCATCGTGACGCCGGGGGCCAGCGACTCCGCTTCTTTCGACGAGGTGCTGGAACTGCTGCACCTGGGGGGCCGACCCCTGCACCACGCGGTACTGATGATGATCCCCGAGGCGTGGGAGAACCACCGGACCATGGATCCAGCCCGCCGGGCCTTCTACCGGTTTCATGCGTCGTTGATGGAGCCGTGGGACGGCCCCGCCGCCATTGCCTTCACCGACGGAACGGTGATCGGTGCCGTGCTCGACCGAAACGGCCTGCGGCCGGCCCGTTACTGGGTCACCGACGACGGTCTGGTGGTGCTGGCCAGCGAGGTCGGCGTCCTCGATGTCCCCCCGGACAAGGTGGTCCGCAAAGGTCGGCTGCAGCCCGGTCGGATGTTCCTGGTGGACACCGCGTCGGGGCGGATCGTGGATGACGACGAGATCAAGGACACCCTGGCCTCGGAGGAGCCGTACGCGGAGTGGCTCGACGCCGGGCAGATCGAGCTGGAGGACCTTCCCCCGCGGGCCATGCTCACCCCGCAACATGCCTCGGTTGTCGGACGCCAGCGCTTGTTCGGCTACACCAACGAGGAACTGCGCCTCATCCTCCAGCCCATGGCCAAATCCGGAGCTGAGCCGATCGGCTCGATGGGAACCGACACCGCCATCGCGGTGCTGTCCGAACGTCCACGCCTCCTGTACGACTATTTCACCCAGCTGTTCGCCCAGGTGACCAATCCGCCGCTGGATGCCATCCGCGAGGAGCTGGTCACCTCGTTGATGTCCACCTTGGGTCCGGAGGCCAATTTGCTGGAGCCCACCGCGGAGTCCTGCCGTCAGATCCTCCTTCCCATGCCGGTCATCGACAACGACGACCTGGCCAAGCTGCTCTATGTCAACGAAGACGGGAGCACACCCGGCTTCTCCGCGTTCGCCATCGACGGGCTCTTCGAGGTGGCGGGTGGGGGAGAAGCACTGCGGGTGGCAGTCGATGACGTACGGATGCGGGTGAGTGCGGCCATTGCCGGCGGGGCCGACGTCATCGTCCTCTCCGATCGAAACTCGACGGCCACCATGGCGCCGATCCCCTCTCTGCTGCTGGTGTCGGCGGTGCACCATCACCTGGTCCGTGACAAGACTCGGACCCGGGTCGGACTGGTGGTCGAGTCGGGCGACGCCCGGGAGGTGCACCACATGGCCCTGCTCAAGGGTTTCGGCGCCGCCGCCATCAACCCCTACCTCGCCTTCGAGACCATCGACGACATGATCGCCTCGGGGATCCTCACCGGGGTGACCCCCCGACAGGCCCAGAAGAATTACATCAAGGCCGCTTCCAAGGGAATCATCAAGGTCATGTCCAAGATGGGCATCTCGACAGTGGCTTCCTACACCGGAGCCCAGGTGTTCGAGGCGGTGGGCCTGACCGGCGAGGTGATCGACGAGTACTTCACCGGCACGGTGTCGCGGATCGGGGGGGTCGGGCTCGATGTGCTCGCCGAGGAGGTGGCCCGCCGCCACCGGCTCTCCCATCTGGACCGACCCGCCGAACTGGCCCACCGGGAGCGGGAGGTCGGGGGCGAGTACCAATGGCGGCGAGAAGGCGAGATCCACCTGTTCAACCCCAAGACCGTGTTCAAGCTGCAGCACTCCACCCGCGCCAAGCGCTACGACGTGTTCAAGGAGTACACCAAGGCGGTCGACGACCAGTCGGCCCACCTGGCCACCCTGCGCGGTCTGATGCGGCTCCGGACCGGTCTGCTGCCGGCGGTGCCCATCGACGAGGTCGAACCGTTGTCGGCCATCCTGACCCGGTTCTCGACCGGCGCCATGTCCTACGGATCCATCTCGGCCGAAGCCCACGAGACCCTGGCCATCGCCATGAACCGGTTGGGAGGGCGTTCAAACACCGGCGAGGGAGGTGAGGACGCGGAGCGATACACCCCTGACGCCAACGGTGACCTACGGCGCAGCGCCATAAAACAGGTGGCCTCGGGACGGTTCGGGGTGACCTCGGAGTACCTGGTCAACGCGGACGACATCCAGATCAAGATCGCACAGGGCGCCAAACCGGGCGAGGGAGGGCAACTGGCGGGGGTCAAGGTCCACCCCTGGATCGCCAAGACCCGGCTCTCGATCCCCGGCGTCGGTCTCATCTCGCCTCCGCCCCACCACGACATCTACTCCATCGAAGACATTGCGCAGCTCATCCACGACCTCAAATCGGCCAACCCCGAGGCCCGGGTACACGTGAAGCTGGTAGCAGAGGTGGGGGTGGGAACAGTGGCTGCAGGAGTGGCCAAGGCCCACTCCGACGTGGTGCTGATCTCGGGGCACGACGGGGGGACCGGTGCCGCACCCCTCACCTCCTTGAAGCACGCGGGGATCCCCTGGGAGCTCGGTCTGGCCGAAACCCAGCAGACCCTGTTGGCGAACGACCTGCGCGACCGCATCGTGGTTCAGGTCGACGGCCAGATGAAGACCGGCCGGGACGTGGTCATCGGCGCGCTGCTGGGCGCCGAGGAGTTCGGGTTCGCCACTGCACCGTTGGTGGTATCGGGCTGCATCATGATGCGGGTCTGCCACCTCGACTCCTGCCCGGTCGGCATCGCCACCCAGGTTCCGGCGCTCCGGGCCCGCTACTCGGGAACGCCGGAGTTCGTCGAGACCTTCTTCGAGTACATCGGCGAGGAGGTACGCGAGCACCTGGCGGCCCTCGGCCTCCGTTCGCTCGAGGAGGCCATCGGTCGGGTCGACCTCATCGATGCCGCGCCGGCCGTCGACCACTGGAAGGCCTCCGGACTCGACCTCTCGCCCATCCTGATCAACCCCGAGGTGCCCGAGGGCGCGGTGCGCTATTGCATCAACAAGCAGGACCACGGGCTCGAGCGCGCCCTCGATCACTCGTTCCTCGACGCCTGTCGGCCGGCCATCGAAGCGGGCACGCCGGTGAAGGCGGTGCTGCCCATCACCAACGTGGATCGGACGGTGGGCACCCTGCTCGGCTATGAGATCACCAGGAAACACGGGGGCACGGGGTTACCCGAGGGGACCATCGACCTGACCTTCCACGGTTCGGCCGGACAGAGCTTCGGCGCGTTCGTGCCCCGGGGCGTGACCCTGCGCCTGATGGGTGACGCCAACGACTACCTGGGCAAGGGGCTGTCGGGCGGCCGCATCATCGTCCGGCCTCCGGACGGTTCGCCGTTCGCAGCCGAGGACAACATCGTGGCCGGCAACGTGATCCTCTACGGCGCCACCGCCGGGGAGATGTTCCTGCGAGGTCAGGTCGGGGAACGGTTCTGCGTGCGCAACTCGGGTGCCATCGCGGTGGTCGAAGGGGTGGGTGACCACGCCTGCGAGTACATGACCGGCGGTCGAGTGGTGGTGCTGGGTCCCACCGGCCGGAACTTCGGGGCCGGGATGTCGGGCGGCGTGGCCTACGTCTTCGATCCGGACGGGCGGTTGACCGGTTCGGTCAACCGGGAGACGGTCGACCTCGAGCTCCCGTCTCCTGACGACCGCACCTGGCTCAAGGACCGGGTGACCATGCACCGCGAGGAGACCGGCTCCGACCTGGCAGACAGGATCCTGGCCGACTGGGTCAGCGCATCGGAGCAATTCGTGGTGGTGATGCCCAAGGACTACCGGCGGGTGATCGAAGCCACCGAGCGGGCCGTGGCCGAAGGCCGCTCGGTGGACGAGGCGGTCATGGAGGCGGCTCATGGGTGATACCTGGGGCTTCCGCAAATACCAACGCCAGCTTCCTCAGCGTCGGCCGGTTCCGGTACGGCTCCGCGAACTGGAGGGAGGTCTATGAGCCCTTCCCGGTGGAGTCGGCGCAGGAGCAGGGAGCCCGGTGCATGGACTGCGGGATCCCGTTCTGCCACGAGGGTTGCCCGCTGGGCAACCTGATCCCCGAGTGGAACGACCTGGTCTACCGCGACGACTGGTCGGAAGCGGCGGAGCGCCTGCACGCCACCAACAATTTTCCGGAATTCACCGGCCGGCTGTGCCCGGCTCCCTGCGAAGGCGCCTGCGTGCTGGGTATCAACGACGATCCGGTGACCATCGAGCGGATCGAGTACGAGATCGCCGAGCGGGCGTGGGCCGAGGGATGGGTGGAGCCGACGGTGGCCGCAGTGCCCACCGGCAAGCGGGTGGCGGTGGTCGGATCGGGACCGGCGGGGTTGGCCGCGGCCCAGCAGCTGGTCCGGGCCGGCCATCAGGTGGTGGTGTTCGAACGGGCCGAGAAACCCGGGGGGCTCCTCCGCTACGGGATCCCCGAGTTCAAGATGGAGAAGGCGGTGCTGGACCGGAGGCTTGACCAGATGTCGGCCGAGGGGGTCGAGTTCCGCTGCAGTGTCTCAGTGGGGGAGAGCGCAGCGCAAGTGACCCGGGCTCTTGCCCCCGACGCCCGGACGATCGCCGTCGGCTCATTGGTCGAGGAGTTCGACAGCCTGGTGCTGGCCAACGGGGCCACCCTCCCCCGGGACATTGACGTGCCCGGTCGTGAGCTGGAGGGGATCCATCTGGCGATGGACTATCTGAAGCCGTCCAACATGGTCCGAGAAGGCCTGCTGGCCTCTACGACGATCTCGGCGGAGGGCAGGCACGTGGTGATCATCGGAGGAGGTGACACCGGTGCCGACTGCCTGGGCACCGTGCATCGCCAACGGGCCCTGAGCGTTCGCCAGCTCGAGATCATGCCTGAGCCGCCATCCGCCCGTGCCGGCGACAACCCCTGGCCGACCTGGCCCCTGGTCTTGCGGACCTCCGCGGCGCTCGAGGAGGGTGGCGAACGGATCTTTTCGGTGGCCACTGCCGAATTCCTCGACGATGGGACGGGCCGAGTCCGCGCCCTGCGCGGGGAAGAGGTCGAATTGATCGCCGGCCAGGACGGCCGTCCACAGTTCGTGCCCAAAGCGGGTTCCGAGTTCGAGATTCCCTGCGAGTTGGTGCTGCTGGCCCTGGGGTTCCTGGGTTCCGAGCGCGACGGCGCGGTGGCCGAGTTGGGGTTGGAGCTCGACGCCCGGGGGAGTGTGGTCGCCGACCGGTCGTGGTCGACCAACGTGGAGGGGGTGTTCGTCTGTGGCGACATGACCCGCGGCCAGAGCCTGATCGTGTGGGCCATCGCCGAAGGTCGTTCCTGCGCCGCCTCGGTCGACCGCTATCTGATGGGTCGGACCGCCCTGCCCGCACCCATCGTGCCCGGGCAACTGGCCCTCCGCTGACAGCGACCGCCGCATCGCTCAACCAGGCCGGGTGACGCCTACCAGTTGTGAACCGTCGGCACTGTCGAAACGGACCAGGGCACCGCTGTGGGGTGCGTCGATCATCTCGCCGGCTCCCACGTACAACCCGACGTGATCGACTTCCGATGGCCCGCTGCCGAAGAACAGGAGATCCCCAGGGGCGACGGCCGACCCGGATGCGATCGCCGGTCCCGCGTGGAACTGGTCCTGGGCCACCCGGGGGAGGGGGATACCCGCCGCATGGTACGCGGCCTGTACAAGCCCGGAGCAGTCGAACCCGGCGCCGGTGGTCCCGCCCCACAGGTAGGGGGTGCCGAGTTGCTCGGCGGCGAAGGAGAGCGCGGCCACCACCGCGCCCGGGGCGGATGGATCCACCCCAAAGGAGAGCGCCAGGGTCAGCACCGTGTTGACGTAGGAATCCGAGTGGTTGTAGTCGGCGACGGCGTCCCTCAGGGTGGAGGCCGAACCGCCCCCGTCCGCACAGAGGAGCGCCGACGCGGTGTAGACGGCGTCGACCGGGTCATAGGGCGATGGCGGTGTCGAGCCGCCGGGGCCGACGGTGGCGTAAGTGGCGAAGGTGGACGGTTCGAATTGCATCGGACCCTCGGCGCCTTTCGGATTGGCGCCGGACCGCACGCCGGGAGCGTCCGACTGGCCGCTTCCCGATTCGACGAGACCGATGGCCGCCAACACCGACCAGGAAATCCCAGGGCAGGTGGTGGCGGCCCGCTGATAGAGCCCGAGCCACTGGGGCGGGATCGCCGGCGCATGCCCGCCTGAGGCGCTACTCGATTCTCCATCGGCCGACGGCGTACCCCCGACGGCCGATCCCGATCCGGCGGCAGCCGCCACTACGCACAGCCCGATGATCAACCCGAAGAAGCCGATGGCGACCGCCGAGACGAGTTTGCCCATCGCCGCACCTCCGTGGCGTCCGGCCGAACCGACTGAGCCGCACTGCGCAAGGCGAGATTCGGCTCGAGGGGAATTCGGCGCCGGTCGGCGCGAGGAAACGGCATGCCACGACGGCGGCTACCCGACAGCCCCCCAGTAGACCACCGGGCCCGACCCCGATCAACCCCGCGTCCTGGTGTCAGCACCGGTCCGGGTCGGTATGCTCGTTCATCCGGAATTCCGGAGGTGACGGGGGAGGACCGATCGTGCTGAGCACCATGCAAGACGCCCCACTGTTGGTGAGCGACATACTCCGGCACGGCCAACAGGTCTACGGCGACAGTCAGGTGATCACCGTCACCGGTCCGGGAGGGGAGTTCGACGAATCGACCTTCACCGAGGTGGCCGAGCGCTCCGAACGGCTGGCCAAGGCCCTCGGGCGGATCGGGGTGGGCGACAGCGATCGGGTGGGGACCTTCCTTTGGAACAACCAGACCCACCTCGAGGCGTACCTGGCCATCCCCGCCATGGGAGCGGTACTTCACACCTTGAACCTCCGCCTGTTCCCCGAGCAGCTGGCGTACGTGATCAACCACGCCGAGGACCAGGTGATCATCGTGGACGCGACGCTGATCCCCCTTCTGGCCCGGGTGCGGGACCAGCTGACCACGGTCAAGTACATCGTGGTCGCCGGGGCCGGGGACTCGTCCGCCTTGGGGGACACCCTGTCCTACGAGGACCTGGTGGGTGCCGAGGAACCCGGCTACGGCTGGCCGACCTTCGACGAGCGCCAGGCCGCAGCCATGTGTTACACGTCGGGAACCACGGGTAATCCCAAGGGGGTCGTCTACAGCCACCGCTCGACCACCCTGCACTCGATGGCGATCACCTCGGGGTCATCGCTCGGGATCAACGAGCTCGACCGGGTGCTCTCCATCGTCCCCATGTTCCATGCCAATGCCTGGGGCACCCCGTACGGGGCGTTCATGACCGGCGCCGACTTGGTCATGCCCCAGCAGTTCCTCCAGGCCGAGCCGCTGGCAGCCTTGATCGCCCAACACCGCCCGACCCTGTCCGCCGGCGTGCCCACCATCTGGAGCGACTTGCTCCGTTACGCGCAGACCCACCCGGTCGACCTCTCCTCGCTGCGGATGATCACCGCCGGCGGCGCTGCTGTCTCCCGACAACTGATCGAGCAGTACCAGACCGAATTCGGGGTCGAGTTGATACAGGGCTGGGGAATGACCGAAACCAGCCCGCTGTGCGCGGCTTGGCCCTGCCTCCTCGGGGCACGCCGCCCGAGGAGGAGATCGAGTGGCGGGCCAAGACGGGGCGGGTCGTCTTCGGCGTCGAGGTGCGGGTGGCCGCCGAGGACGGGTCGATCCTCCCCAACGACGGTGTGTCGGTGGGCGAGTTCGAGGTCCGGGGCCCGTGGGTGACCGGCTCCTACTATGGCGAGCCGTCGCCGGAGCGATTCCACGACGGATGGCTGCGCACCGGTGACATCGGTTCGCTCGACGAGCTTGGCTACATGCAGATCAGCGATCGAACCAAGGACGTGATCAAGTCCGGCGGCGAATGGATCTCATCGGTGGAGTTGGAGAACGAGGTGATGGCGCATCCCGGGGTGCTCGAAGCCGCAGTGATCGCCGTACCCGACGAGCGCTGGAGCGAGCGACCACTGGTGGCGGTGGTCGTCGAAGAGGAGTCGGCCCCCACCCCCGACGAGCTGATCGAGTTCCTCTCCGGACGGGTCAGCCGGTGGTGGTTGCCCGAGCGCTGGGCGTTCGTCGACGAGGTTCCCAAGACCAGTGTGGGCAAGTTCGACAAGAAGGTGCTCCGGGCCCGGTACGCCGAAGGTGGGTTGGAGGTCATCGAGATCGAGAGCAGAGCAGGGCGCTGAGTCCGGTGGGTTCCGATCTGGCCGACATCGCCGACCGCCTGTCCGGAATCGGGGAGGAACTTGCCGATATGGCCCTCGACCGGCTGCGGCAGGCCACCGAGTCCGTTCGGGTCGGGGGAAAGCCCGACCCCCAGGTGACCGCCGAGGAGAAGCGGATCACCCGGGCGCGCCGGTCGGTGGACAAAGCGGCGATGTTGTTGGCGGGAGCGCCACCGGCGCACGAGGTAGTCGACGGCCCCTAGCAGGCGGTCAACCGTTGCCGGGCCTCACTCGATCTGGTTGAGCTCGTCGATCAACTGGCGCAATCGGCCGTAGTGGATCTTGTCGAATCGGAAGACCAGCCGGGGTAGCTCGAGGTGATCGCGGTCGGCCCGTTCGGGCGGCAACGGCTTCGACAGCCGCATGCTGCCCCGGTCGATGATGTCGGCAAACCGGCCATTGAGCTCGGCCAACTGGGCTGGATCGGGCGCCCTCGACACCCGAATCACCAACAGGTCCCCGACCCAACGACACGAGTGGTAGTTCCGGTAGAAGGCCAGGATCTCGGCGGCCGCTTCGTTGACGTCGTCGGTCACCATGAACAGCGCGCTGGTCGTCGTCCGAGACCAGTCCCCGCGGCTCCACCTCGTCGTGGACAAACCGGTCCCAGCCTCGCCAGTAGCTGCTGCCGGGCACGTCGAGAAGCACCACCGGTGCCGGTTCGGCCTTGCCGGTCTGCAGGAGGGTCAGTAGTTCGAATCCCTCGTCGAGTGTCCCGAAGCCACCGGGCAGGACCACGTAGGCGTCGGACTCCTTGATCAGCATGAGCTTGCGAGTGAAGAAGTACCGCATCTCGACCAACTTTGGATCCTGGGCGATGAAGGCGTTGGCCCCCTGCTCGAAGGGAAGGCGTATGTTCACCCCGATCGACTTGTCCCGCCCCGCCCCCTCCATTCCCGCGGCCATGATGCCCGGCCCTGCTCCGGTGACCACCATCCAGTCGGCCTCGGCCATCGATGCGGCCAGATCGCGTGCGCAGCCGTAGGCGGGATGGTCGGGCAAGGTGCGTGCCGATCCGAAGATGGTCACCTTCTTGGTTCGACGGAACGGTCGGAACACCCGGAAGGCCTCGGCCATCTCGGCCAGAGCGGAGTCGGCCACCTTGAGGTCGATGACCTCGGTGTCGTCGGCAGCCAGCGAAGTCACCGTCTCCAACAGCGAACGATAGAGACGCCGTCGGGTTGCCGACGGATTTCCGGCCAACAGCGTCTCCAACAGCAGGTCGACGGCATCGTCGACCGCACCGCCCGAGGGCGCCCCGACCCCATCGGATGCCCCCATCTCAGTTGGCAGCGGCGAGCGCGGCCACCTGGTCATCGGGGACCCGTCCGTAGAGGGTGGTGCGCTGGACCAGGGTCCGGCCCAGGGGAGTCACGATGGCGGCGAATTGCTCGCCGTCCATCATCTGCCCGTGGCTGGCGCCGGCCGCACGGGAGATGTTCTCGTCCATCAGGGTGCCTCCCAGGTCGTTCACCCCGGCCCGGAGGATCTGACGAACTCCCTCGACTCCCATCTTGACCCAACTGGTCTGGATGTTGTCGATGGCTCCTCGGTAGGCGATGCGACCGACGGCATGCATGAGCAACGTCTCCCGGAAGGTCGGTCCGCGTCGTGCCCTCCGGTTGAGGTAGAGCGGAGTGGCCATGTGCACGAAGGGCAGCGGAACGAACTCGGTGAACCCACCGGTGTCCTTTTGGAGGTCGGGGTTCTGATCAGATGACGGGCCCACGACCGAGGCTGCTCAATGGCGCCGAACATGATGGTGACGTTGGAACGCAACCCGACGCTGTGCGCGGTGCGGTGGGCGAAGAGCCATTGGTCGGTGTTGATCTTGTCCGGACACAACACGGCACGAACCTGGTCATCGAGGATCTCGGCCGCGGTACCCGGCAGGGTCTTGAGACCGGCGTCACGCAGCAGGACCAGGTAGTCGGCCAGTGGCACGCCCGATCGGCGAGCGCCCTCGGTCACCTCGAGCGCGGTGAACCCGTGGATGTGAATGGCCTCGGGAGGCCTGGCGCACCGCCTTGATCACCTCGAGGTAGTACTCGCCGTCGAAATCGGGGTGGATGCCTCCCTGCAGGCAGACTTCGGTCGCCCCCAACCGCTCTGCCTCCCGCACCCGATCGGAGATCTCGCCCAATTTCGAGGAGATAGGGGGCACCACGGAGGTTGAGTGAGAGGGGACCCTTGGAAAAGGCGCAGAACTTGCACTTGAACGTGCAGACGTTGGTGTAGTTGATGTTGCGATTGACCACGTAGGTCACGTCATCGCCGACGGTATCGGAACGGAGTTGGTCGGCGACCTCGGCCACCGCCCGCACCTCGGGGCCCCGGGCACTGAACAGGGTGACGATCTGGTCCTCTTCGACCTCCTGCCCCAGGGCGACCCCGGCCAACACGTCCCCCACCGCACTGCCGGCCCGGGCCACGGTGGCCACCGGAGGAACGCCGCCGTCCCGGTGGTTCTCGTCCAGGGACAGGGGTCGGAGCAGCAGGGGAGGTGGAAGGTCGCCTCCCGAGCACCATGGATGATCGCGACCCAGCCCTTCGGCATCGGATGCTTCGAGGACCGGGAAGCGCATCGACCCATCCAGCCACCGGTCGGGATCGAGTGCGAACTCCGGGTAGAGGGTCATCCGGGGTGCCAGGGTGAGCCCGGCCGCTTCGGTGGCGGCTCGGAGGGTCCCGATCGCCGGCCACATGCGCTCCGGGTTGACGTGGTCGGCGGTGACCGGCGAGACCCCACCCCAATCGTCGATTCCCGAATCGAGCAGGGGGCCGAGCTGATCGGAGAGGTTGGGGGAGCCTGCAGATGGATCTCCGGGGGAGGATCAGCCGCGCCGCGGCGATGGTCCAGTGGAACTCCTCGGGCGGGCAGGGCGGCGCCTGATGCATCGCCGTGCCCGGCTTGGGCAGGAAGTTCTGGATGATCACCTCCTGCACGTGGCCGTGGCGGCGATGGCTGGCGGCGATGGCAGCCAGGGTGTCGAGGCGATCGACCCGGGATTCGCCGAATCCCACCAGGAGCCCGGTGGTGAAGGGGATCCGGGCCACCCCCGCCGCTTCGAGCGTGGCCAGTCGGCGTTCCGGGGTCTTGTCCGGAGCGGACCGGTGGGCGGGGAGGTCGGGATTGACCGACTCGATCATCATCCCCTGGCTGGCGGTTACCGCTCGGAGGCGGACCAGCTCGGCGCCGTCCAGGGCCCCGGCGTTGGCGTGGGGAAGAAGGCCGGTCTGCTCGACGACGGCCCGACAGGCGGCCTCCAGGTAGTCGACGGTGGAGGTGTATCCATGATCCGCCAGCCACCGGCGGGCGAGAGGGTAGCGGTCCTCGGGGGACTCGCCCAAGGTGAACAGCGCCTCATGGCATCCTGCTGCCCGGCCGGCGTTGGCGATCTCGAGGACCTGGTCGATGGACAGGTACGGCGCGGCCACCCGGGCCGGGGCCTTGGCGAAAGTGCAGTACCCGCAACGGTCGCGGCACAACATGGTCAACGGGATGAACACCTTGGGCGAGAAGGTGACCCGGTTGCCGTGCCAAGCGTGACGCAAGGCGCGGGCCCGTGCCTGCATGTCGGCCACCGGCAGGTCGAGGAGGTCCTCGTCAACCGGGGGGGAGTGTGGGTGGGCAGCCCGAGTCAAAGGGGCGGAGCCGGGGTCGGCGGGCATCGCGGCCACCTTACCGGGAGAGCCTGGAGCTCACCCGCCCCCCGGAAACTCGGTAGTGCCGGCCGCGTCGGCGTCGATCAGCCACAGCACCTCTCCGGCGGTGACACGGGCGGCCGGCAGGTCCTCGCCGGCCACGACTCCGGCCAGCGCCGATCGCTTGGACGCTCCCGACACCGTGAAGACCGCCAAGGACGCCCGGGCGATGCCGGGGAAGGTCAAGGTGATCCGGTCGTGGGGATTGCCGGCGTGGGGATCTCGATTGGCTGTCACCAGAACACCGGGATCGTCGACGGCCAACGCCGCCGAGTCGGGGAAGAGGGAAGCGCAGTGACCGTCAGGCCCCAATCCGAGGTGGACCAAGTCGAATCGGTCCAATGCGTCGAGCTCCCGTTGATAGGTGGCGGCGGCCTGGTCGGGAGGACCGGATCGGTACATGGGGTGATCCGATCGAACCGGTCCGACCGCGTCGAGTAGTACCTCGGAAACCATCCGGTGATTGGAGTCGGGATCATCGGGTGGAACGCAACGCTCGTCTCCGAGGTAGATGTCCACAACCGACCAGTCGACCGACCCGTGGCTCGATCCATCACCCGGGTCCGCCTGGAGCCGATGCCCGGTGAGTGCGGCCAGGGCGCGATAGGACTCCTCCCGGCGGGGCCCCCGGAGAGAAAGAGGGAGAGCCCGGTGACGGGTGGCTCCGCCAGCATGTCCGCTACCAGACGGGCAAAGGCGTCGCTGACCGACTCGACCACCTCGAACCGGACGGTCATACCGGCGGGGTCACTGGGGTAGCTCGGTCAAGCGGCCACCGCTCAGTTCGAGGTCGATCGCCGGATTGCGCCACTCGTCTCCGAACCCCCGTACCAGTACTTCGGCCATGTGCGGTCCCCAGGAACCGGCGGGGTAGAACTGAATGGCACCGCCCGGTTGCGACCATGCCTGCAGGTAGGGATCGACGATGCGCCAGGCCTGCTGGACCTCGTCGGACCGGATGAACAGGGTGGCGTCGCCGACCAGAGCATCGTGGATGAGGCGCTCGTACCCGTCCGCCGCCTCCATGCCGGCGAACGCCTCGGCATAGGAGAAGTCCATGGCCACCGATCGGAGGTGGAACTTTTCGCCGGGGACCTTCGCCCCGAATTCGAGGCTGATTCCTTCGTCGGGTTGAATCCGCAGGATGAGAGTATTGGGTCGAAGGTCGCGACTGGTCTGCTGATCGAAGAGGAGAAACGGCACCCGCCGGAAGGAGAGCGCCACCTCGGTGACCCGGGCCGGTAGTCGCTTGCCGGTGCGCACGAAGATGGGCACACCGGCCCATCGCCAGTTCTCCACCTGCAGCCGGAGGGCCAGGTAGGTCTCGGTCTGGCTTTCGGGGGAGACGTCCGGCTCCTGGCGATAGGCGACCACCTCGGTGCCGTCGATGACCCCCGCGGTGTACTGACCCCGGACCGACTTGTCCACCGCCTCGTCAGGGGTGGGGATGTCGACGGCGTGGAGAAGCTTGACCTTCTCGTCGCGAATGCGGTCTGCGTCGGTGCTGGTGGGTGCTTCCATCAGGGTGAGGGCCAGCACCTGCATCACGTGGTTCTGCACGATGTCCCGCAGTGCCCCGGCCGTCTCGTAGAACCCTCCCCGGTGTTCGACGCCGAGGCTTTCGGCCACGGTCACCTGCACCTGGTCGACGTACCGGCGGTTCCAGATCGGCTCGAAGATGGCGTTGGCGAACCGGAGGGCCAGCAGGTTCTGGACGGTCTCCTTGCCCATGTAGTGGTCTATCCGGTAGATCTGGTTCTCTTCGAAGGCGGCATGCATCTGCTGGTCGAGGGCCAGGGCGCTCTCCAGATCGCGCCCGTAGGGCTTCTCCACCACCACCCGGACGAACGAGCCTCCGTCGGGTGGCCGGGTACAGGCGTGATCGGCCAGGGCGCCGGCCACCAGACCGAACACGCTGGGGATGG
This sequence comes from uncultured Acidimicrobiaceae bacterium, assembly GCA_963734395.1. Classification (GTDB taxonomy): domain Bacteria; phylum Actinomycetota; class Acidimicrobiia; order Acidimicrobiales; family RAAP-2; genus Bog-756. The sequence continues at coordinate 1,329,715 of CAVTGY010000007.1, forward strand.
TGGCCAGGTAGTAGACCCGGTTGCCGGCGGTCCCGTCGGTGCGGTCGGCATCGTCCAGGTAGGTCTTGAGCAGGCTGAAGGTGTCCGGGTGGTCGTACTCGCCGGCCACGTAGCGGAACCGCTCGACCAGGCCCTTCCACTTGGGGCCACCCTGCGGGGTGGCCTCGGTCACATGGGCCCGGAACTCCTCATCGGACCACACGGTGCGGGCCACCCCGATCACGGTGAAGCCGGAGTCGAGCACGCCCCGGTCGGCCAGGCGGGCCAAGGCGGGAAAGATCTTGCGGGCGGTGAGGTCCCCGGAAGCACCGAAGATGACCAGCGCCGCCGGAGGTGCCTTGGAGAGCACGGGCGGGACACTGCGCTTGGGGGTGGTGGCCTGCCCGTGGTTTCCCGATGCCGGATCGGCGCTCATTTGGGGGTGAAGGTCTCGCCGCTCTGGGTGCCTTCCGCGGTGACGAACGCGTGCCCGCCGAACTGGTTGCGTAGGGCCGACACCAGCCGAAGCCCGAAGGCGTCCTTCTTCATCGACGCAAATCGGGCGAACAGCGCCGACGAGATGACCGGCGCCGACACGCCGCGGTCGATGGCCTCTTCGACCGTCCACCGGCCCTCACCCGAATCGATGACCACGGCTTCGATCTGTTCGAAGCCGGAGTCGGGACGCAGCGCCCGCTCAGCCAGCTCGAGGAGCCAGCTGCGAACCACCGAGCCGTAGCGCCAGATGGCCGCAATCTGGTGGAGGTCGAGATTGAACTCGGGCGCTTCCGACATGATCTCGAACCCTTCGGCATAGGCCTGCATGAGGCCGTACTCGATGCCGTTGTGGACCATCTTGACGAAGTGGCCGGCACCGGGTGGGCCGACATGGGCGTAGCCGCCCTCGGGGGCCAGCGCCAGGAACGCCGGTTCGGCCGCCGCCACCCCCTCCTTGGTACCCCCGACCATCAGGCAATACCCTTCCTTCAAGCCCCAGATACCGCCGGAGGTGCCTGCGTCTACCAGCGCGATGCCTCGGGCGGCGAGCTCTTCCACCAGCGGAGCGGTCTCCTTGTAGTTCGAGTTGCCGCCGTCGATGATCACGTCGCCTCTGTCGAACAGGCCGGCCAGGGTGGTGATGGTCTGGTTGGTTGCCGCCCCGGCCGGCACCATCACCCAGGCCACGCGGGGGGTGGGCAGCTTGGCCGCGACCTCCTCGAGGGTGGCCGCCGGCTCGGCGCCGAATCCGGCCGCCGCGGTACGGGCCTCCGCCGCCAGGTCGAATGCGACAACCTGATGACCGTGTTCGATGAGCCGCTGGGTCATGTTGGCGCCCATCTTTCCCAGGCCGATCATGGCGATCTTCATGATGCTCTCCTCATCTGTGTCATCGGTGTGATCTGTGTCATCGGTGTGTCATCGGAGTGATCTGTATGTCCCGGTCCAACTCCGAAGATGTACGAGTCGTGGATCGGGGCCGACGCTCGGCGACCGGCACGACTCCGGTGGTCACGTTCGGGCGGCCAGGACGGCGGCCTTGTCGGACAGGGACTGCATGAGCTCGTCGAACGACTTGGCGAACGAGGCCACCCCCTCCGCTTCGAGCACCTGGGCCACATCCTCCATGGCTATTCCGACGTCCGCCAATTCCTCGATCACCTGGTCCGCCCCTTCGAGATCGGTGTCCACGGTGCGGGCCACGGTTCCGTGGTCCAGGAAATCGGCGACCGTGGCGTCGGGCATGGTATTGACCGTGTGTGGCCCGATGAGCGTATCCACGTAGGCGAGGTCCGGATAGGCGGGATTCTTGGTCGAGGTGGACGCCCACAACGGACGCTGGACCCGCGCCCCGCGGGCCGCCAACGCCTCCCAGCGATCCCCCGAGAACCGTTCGGTGAACAGTCGATACGCCAGCCGGGCCTGGGCGACCGCGGCCTTGCCGCACAGGGCGCGGAGTTTTTCCGCTCGGTTCGACGAGCGGGCCGCGGTCTCGAGCCGGCGGTCCACTTCGGTGTCGACCCTGCTGATGAAGAAGGAGGCCACACTGGCCACGTTGGAGAGGTCGTCTCGACCCGAATCGGCCAGGGCCTCCAGACCGGACAGATAAGCCTCGATCACCTGGTCATAGCGGGTGATGCTGAAGATGAGCGTGACATTGATACTGCGACCCTCGCTGATCATCTGGCGGATGGAGGGTACGCACTCGGGGGTGGCGGGGATCTTGACCAGGACGTTGGGCCGGTCGATCCGCTGGTGCAGCGCCCGGGCCGCAGCATTGGTCCCGTCGGTGTCGTGAGCGAGCGAGGGAGCAACCTCCACCGATACGTAGCCGTCGCCGCCGTCGGACGAGTCGTACACCGGACGGAGGATGGCCAGAGCCGCTTCGATGTCGTCCACGACCAGGTCCCAATAGGCGTCCTCCACCGATTGGGTCTTGATCATCTTGCCGAATTCCCGGTCGTAGGTGTCCTGGCCGGAGATGGCCTTGGCGAAGATGGTCGGGTTGGAGGTGATTCCCCGGATGCCCTGCGCCACCAGGCCGGCCATGGTGCCGTCCTCGAGCCAGTCCCTCCTCATGTTGTCGAGCCACGGGCTCTGGCCCTGGGCTTGGTAGAGATCAGTGAGTCTGGTCACGGGATTCCTTTCCCCTGCAGCGGTGTTGCGACAGCGGTGTTGCGACTGCGGTGTTACGACTGCGGTGTTACGACGGCGACGATCTGGCCAGGAGGGCGGTGGCCCGGGTGACCACGTTCTCGGGAGTGAAACCGAACTCCTCCATGACGGCCTCACCCGGCGCAGAATCTCCGAAGCGGTCGATCGAGACGGTCGCATCGGCGTACCGTTCCCATCCGAAGGAACTCGCCGCTTCCACCGCCAGGCGAGGTACACCTTGGGGGAGCACGTCCCGCCGGTACTGGTCATCCTGGAGGGCGAAGAGATCCCACGACGGGAGGGACACCACCCGGACGGCCACGCCGGTCTCCCTCAGACGCTCGGCGGCGGCCAGACACAGATGGACCTCACTGCCGGTGCCGATCAGCACCAGCTGGGGAGTGCCGCCGCCGGGGTCGGAAAGGACGTACCCGCCACGGGGAACGCCCGCGGCGGCCAGGTCGACCGTTTCAGCCAGCACGGGAACGGCCTGTCTGGACAGGATGAGGGCGGTCGGACCGTCACTGTCGACGGCGATGCGCCAGGCCTGGGCCGTCTCGTTGGCATCGGCGGGACGGATCACTCTCAGCGCGGGCATGGCCCGCACGGCCGCCAATTGTTCGATCGGCTGGTGGGTGGGTCCGTCCTGGCCGAGGCCGATCGAATCGTGGGTCCACGAGTAGATGACGTGAACCCGGGACAGGGCGGCCACCCGGACCGCGCCCCGCATGTAGTCACTGAACACGAAGAAGGTGCCCCCGACCGGGAGCACGCCGCCATGGGCAGCCATCCCGGTCATGACCCCGCCCATGCCGTGCTCGCGGATCCCGTAGTGGATGAGATCGCCGCCGGGCTCCTCGGCCGACTGGGCGGTGGCGCCGGCCATCGCCATACCGGTGTTTCCGGTGAGGTCGGCGGCCCCGGGCATGACACCGGGGACGACCTCACGGCAGGCGTCGAGGCAGGCCTTGATCGCCTTGCGTGTGGCCATCGGCCCGTCGCCGGGTGCGAACGAGGGAAGCGTCGACTCCCAGCCGGCCTTCCCGTGCCCCCGTTGTGCGGCCTCCCACTCGGCCTTGTCGCCGCTCCATGCGGTGAAGCGGCTGTCCCACTCGGACCGCATCGCCTGGCCGCGGGGGATGCACCGTCGGTACATGTCCAGAACCTCGTCGGGTACCCAGAAGGTCTCGTCGGGAGGGAGCCCGAGCAGCTCCTTGGACAGCCGGATCTCGTCGGGAGGGAACGGGTCGCCGTGCGCCTTGGCGGTGTCCATGAGGTGGGGCGACGGATACCCGATGTGGCTGCGGAGGATTATCAACGAGGGCCGATCCTCCTCTTCCTTGGCCCGCAGGAGAGCACCTTCCAGGGCATCGACGTCGTTGGCCAACTCGCCGATGTTCTCGACCGACCATCCGTAGGCGGCGAAGCGCATTGCCACGTCGTCGTTGTAGGACAGCTCGGTCGGACCGTCGATGGTGATGTGGTTGTCGTCGTAGACGTAGACCAGCCGGCCCAACTGGAGGTGGCCGGCCAGGGAGGCGGCTTCGTGGGAGATGCCCTCCTCGAAGCAGCCGTCGCCGGCGATCACGAAGGTGTGGTGGTCGCAGACCTCGGGCGAAAAATGGGTGCGGAGCCAACGTTCGGCGATACCCATGCCCACCCCGTCGGCGACTCCCTGCCCGAGGGGGCCGGTGGTCACCTCGACACCGGGTGTGCGGTGGAGTTCGGGATGCCCCGGCGTGCGGCTGCCCAGTTGGCGGAAGTTGCGCAGGTCGTCGAGGGTCAGTCCGTATCCGGTCAGGTAGAGCATGGAGTAGAGCAGGATCGAGGCGTGGCCGTTGGAGAGCACGAAACGATCGCGGTCGGGCCAACCCGGCTCCGAAGGGTCGTGCCGCAGGACCCGGGTGAACAACACGTGGGCCAGGGGCGCCAGGGCCATGGCGGTGCCGGTGTGGCCGGAATCGGCGGCCCGGGGGGCGTCCATGGCCAGGCCCCGAATGACGTTGATCCCCAGCTGTCCGAGATCACCCCCGGCGGATTCATCGGCGAGACGAATTGAAGGCTCAGTCATCGTCGGCCACCCTACCGGCCGATTGCGCCGGGGTCGGGACATCGGTCAGGTGCCGGCTACCTTCCGCGGAACAGCGCCATCGAGGCGGTGAAGGCATGCACGAAATTGTGGCCACCGATCGGTCCGATCTCGCCGGAAGCGAAGAACCCGGAGAGGGGGACCGCTCCCACCGATCGCTGGAGCACCCGGGCGTCGTGATGGGCGCCGTCGAACAACCTGGTTCCCCGTCCGTTACAGGTGAACATCAGTGCGGCCTCCGCCCGACGACCGTCCAACAGGGTGGACAGCTCCCGGTGTGCGGTGGCCGCGTCCCGCAGGTGGAAGCGGACGGTGCTGCCGAGGGGAACCCGATCGTCGACAGCCACCGCACCGCTCGATCGATCCACGCCCACCACCGTGCGGACCAGGAAATCACCGGGCCCGGGTTGGTCGATGTGGTCATCGATGAGCCGACCCACGAACAGGCCGTTGTTCTCGAGCCCGGCTATGTCGCCCGGATCGAGGCCGTGCTTGATTTGATCGACCAGGCACTCCATGGCCGGCGATCCGGCCACCTCGTAGATCACGTTCCGATCCGAGCGGGTCACTGTCAGGGGATGGCCGTACCCCCGGCATCCCTGGGACACGATCGCCTGGACATCGACGCCACCACCGAGAAGCACCCCGGACGCCCCTTCGTTGACCACGCTGTCGCCGACCACCAGGCGGCTGCCGCCGGGTCCCCGTCCTCCCGACACGTTCCCCCCGACCACCGGGAGTCCCGGCTGGACCTGGCCGACCCAGGCGAGGAACTCGTCGGCCGGAAAGGTGAAAGGGTCGGCGACCAGCACGAGAGCGCTCGGCTCGAACCCGACGCGCTCGGGCCAGCCGGAGAAGTGCCACGAATCATCGGCCAGTCGGGTGGCACGCAGGTGCATCTGGAGGAGGGGGCCGACCCGACCCGCCCACAGACTGATGGCGGGAGTTTCTTCGATCTCGTGCCCGGTGCCGACCACCGACTCCGCCGCGCATCCGATGATGGCCAACGGGTGGAGCACCGTGGCCACCGTGCTCACGATGTCCTCCAGCGCGCCGGCGTGCGGTCGGGTGGCGGTGACCATCACCAGATCCGGTCGTTCACCGATGGCCTCGAGCACCGCGCCGGCCACCTCACCGGTGGCCTGGGACGCCACCGGGTGTTCTGACAGGGCGCTGGCGAAGGCCACGACCGCTCAGTCGCCGCTCGGCGCGAACCGGATGTCGAGCGAACGGAGATAGGTGTGCAGTCCGGCATCCTGGACGGGGACCAGGTAGGCGGCCTGCCCTGACTCGTTGTGGTGGCTGTGCCACCGGCCCGGAGGTGTCACGAATGCTCCGGCCGGCTCCCAGTCCACCCGCTGCGGGTCGGCGATGGAGCCGTCGGCATCGAGCCGGGTACCGACCAGGGAGTAACAGCCCGGTTCGCACTCGATGATCAGGTCGAGGGCCACGCTCTGGTGCCGGTGCGGGCGTTGGACCCGCCCGGCCGGGAGCACGCCGAGCATGGCCCACAGCGTATGGGTGACGGTCAAGGTCTGGGGAGTGGCCGTGCTGGCGAGGAGCACGCTCACCCTGCTTCGTCCGAACGCGGCCGGGTCTCGCTCGACCTCGGCCAATCGAGCACGGGCCACCGCCCCGTCGAATCTGGTGGGCGAGAAACGCTCGGTGTCCGGGGTCACGCCGAGATAGCGGAGCAGCGGGGCATCGGTCACCCGGTAGAGCAGGGCGCCCTCGGGCTCGGACGGGTCGGATGGGTCGGCGGCGTGCACCGTCGTGCACCCGGCGGGCAGTGTCCAGAAGTCGCCCTCGGCCCACTCCATGGTCCCCCTGCCCGGATCGGGGTCGACACCGGCGTCGGCGACCGACCGCTCGATCTGCGAATGACCGCGGCCGCGAATGCAGTAGTAGAGCTCGCTGGTCGAGTCGGCCCCGGTGATCAGCTGGTCACCGGGGCGGATGACCGCGAACGAGGCCAGGAGACCGGGACTGGTGGCGGGATACCCGACGCCCAGATCTTCGGAGAGGTCGAGGGGAACCAGACGGGTGGGTCCTCCTCGATGGAGCCCCGGGGAGAACCGGCGGGTGGGCACCGGGCTGATGGCGCCGATCCGGAGAGGGTCGACCGCGGTCGAGTACTCGTAGAACAACGCCTCTCCGGTCCAGTCCTCGACGGCCTCCCCGACCAGGAGGGACCGACCGGGCCCGTCGTCGGTTCGATTCACCATCCCTCCAGTATCGACGAGTGGGGGAGAGGTAGCGTCACACGGTGCCTGATCAGCGGATCCAAGTCCCTCCCAATTGCGAATTGACCCTGGGGATGACCTGTGTCGACAAGAGCCGGCCCGGTCACACCACCTGGACGATGCTGGCCGACGAGCGGTTCGCCAATCCGTCCGGGATCATCCAGGGCGGGTTCATCGGAGCCATGGCCGACTCGGCCATGGGGTCGGCCACGGTGACCTTTGCCCGGGCCGAGGGCAGGAGCGTGTTCTCCTCGAACCTCGAGATGAAGGTCAGCTTTCTGGCCCCGGTGCAGGTCGGGGCCAGGCTCGAGTGCACCGCCTCGGTGGTCTCGGGAGGGCGCCGGGTGGCGTTCGCCGAGGCGGAGGTGGTCGACGACCAGGGAAAGACGGTGGCTCGGGCCAGTTCGACCTATCTCTTCACCGATCGGGGCTGAATACACGGACGGACGAGAGCGAGGGGACGCGCTGCCTATAGTTGTGGCCACACTGAGGCAGGTGGCGGCCGGGTACACACTCGATCTGCATCCTGTCGGGAGCTAGGAGAACCGTGGCCCGAGGTCGAAGCGGCACAGGGAGAGGGCTGGGCGGCCTGCGCACCAGTGGGAGCGAGACGCTCCAGTTGGTGATCGACTACGTCAAGCAGGAGACCCTCGATCCACTCAAGGGGCTCGGGCGGTTCATCTTGTTCGGTGTGGCCGGATCAGTGGCCCTGGCCATCGGCTTGGTCATCCTGTCGGTCGCCTTCCTGCGCTTCCTCCAGGCGGAGACGGGCACCACCTTCAGCGGCGATCTGTCCTGGGTGCCCTACCTGATCTGTGCGGTGGCAGTGGTGGCGGTGGCGGCCGTGTCGGTTCGAGCGGTGAGCAGAGGTCAGGGCCGGACATCCGGCAACCCCCCCGAGGAGGCCCGATGAGCACAGAGCCCGGACGGATCACCCGCGACGACATCGAAGCCAAGTTCCGTGAGATGACCGGCGAGGTGTCCGACGAAGTCGAGTCGGCCCGATCCCAGGCGGTGACCGTGGGGTTGGCGCTAGGAGTGGCCCTGGTGGCGGTGGTGTTTCTCATCGGCCGGCGGAATGGTCGGCGCCGGTCGGCCGTGGTCGAGGTCCGGCGGATCTGAGCCCATGGACACCCTGTTTCACTACATCCAGGTGAAGGCGTTCGGGCGAGGGATGCGCGGCTACCACACCGCGTGGTTCGTCGTCGGGGTAGCGGTGTGGATGCTCAACCGCGCCCGGCACCAGAACGATGTGGTGTACCGCACCGAGCTCAAGCCCGGCGAGCGGTTGTTGGTCAGGACCACCAGGTCCACCCCGGCCAAGTCGTCCGGCCGCTGAGCGACGTGGGGGTCCACGAGGACCGGAGCATCCTCGGGGCCGGCGAGCGGGTGCTCCTGGTCGACGCCAAGGAGCGGCGGTATCTGATCACGCTGCGGACCGGAGCCTCGTTCCACACCCACGTCGGGATCGTCGACCACGACGATCTGATCGGAGTCCCCGAGGGATCGACGGTGCTCGGAAGTACCGGCCGCCGCTTTCTGGTGGTACGCCCCACCTTGTCCGACGCGGTACTGAAGATGCCCAGGGGGGCCCAGGTCATCTACCCGAAGGATCTCGGGGTGATTCTGATCGAAGCGGACATCGCCCCGGGGGTCAGGGTGCTCGAAGCCGGCGTCGGATCCGGTGCGCTGTCGATGGCCCTGCTCCGGGCGGGCGCCGACGTGGTCGGCTACGAACTCCGAGACGACTTCGCCGAACGGGCCAGGAGCAACGTGACCGCCATGCTCGGGCCCGACCCGCGCTATCGGGTGGAGATCCGCGACGTCTACGAGGGCATCGACGAATCGGGCCTGGACCGGATTCTCCTGGACCTCCCGGAACCGTGGCGGGTCCTGCCCCACGCCATCAAGTCTCTTCGGCCCGGCGGGATCCTCTGCGCCTACCTCCCCTCCATCAATCAGACGTCGCAACTTCGGGCGGCCATGGAACACTGCGGATTCGGGATGGCGTCCACGCTCGAAGTGTTGCACCGCACCTGGCACGTCGAGGTCCGGTCGGTCCGGCCCGACCATCGGATGGTGGGCCACACCGGTTTCGTCACCACCGCCAGACTCCTGATCCCCTATGACCCTTCCGGGGGACCGGCCGCCGACGGGTGAGGGCCCGATCAGACGGGCCCGGTCAGTTGGAGGTTCAGCTCTGCTCGATGAAGATGCACTCGCCCGGACACTCCTCGGAGGCTTCGACCACCGCCTCCTCGAGGTCGTCGGGTACCGCAGCCATGCCGGCGGAGCCGCCCGGTTCGCTCTTCACGTCGGCACCGTCCTTGACATAGGCCAGCCCGTCGTCGAGCAGGGTGAACACAGCAGGCGCGATCTCCTCGCACAGGCCATCACCCGTACAGAGATCCTGATCGATCCAGACCTTCATCTGCGACTTCACTCCTGCGTGTATCGGTCCGCCGGGGCGTTCATGCCGGCCGGGCGCCACTCGCCTGTTCGGCAAGGCTCCGGGCACCCAAAGCCCGCCAACGGACCAGGGTTCGGACCTCGTTACCCCAATGCTATCCGCAACCCGGGCCTGATTGGCTGACGGTCCGTCAGATCAGGGAGAAATTCCGGATCCGAACACAGGTGAAAAGACGCGTGAAAGCACCAGTGCCGGTGTAGGGTCGCCACGAAGGGTGCGATGCGAACGAGGTGATTCCAACGGCTGATTTCGATGACGGCGTAGACGGCGACCGGAGGGCCGAATCGATGGACGACGACATCGACTCGTTGAGGATTCGGGCCCGAGCCGCCGAAGAGGAGGTCACCGTCCTCCGCCGTCGTCTGCAGGAGAGTCCCCGGCGCGTGCAGACACTGGAGGAAAAGCTGCTCGAGACCAAGGGCCAGCTGGCTCAGGCCGTCTCCCAGAACGAGAAGCTCACCTTCACCCTGCAGACGGCCAAGGAGCACGTGGCCAACCTTCGGGAGGAAGTGGAGAAGCTCACCCAGCCGCCCGCCGCCTACGGGACCTTCCTCGGGTCCAATCCCGACGGTACGGTCGACGTGTTCTCGGGAGGGCGCAAGATGCGGGTGTCCCTCCACCCGGACATCTCCGAGGAGGACCTGTCGCGGGGCAACGAAGTGGTGTTGAACGAGTCGCTCAACGTGATCCTGGCCCGGGAGGGTGAAGGATCCGGCGAGGTGGTGGTTCTGAAGGAGGTCCTCGAGGACGGCCGGCGTGCGCTGGTCTTCGGTCGGGCCGACGAGGAGAGGGTGGCCGAGCTGGCCGACGCACTGATCGGGGTCAAGCTGCGCGCCGGGGACACCGTCTGATGGAGACCCGCACCGGGCTGTTGGTGGAGAAGCTGGACCGGCCCGAAGTGGAGGAGCTGGTCCTCGAGGAGGTGCCCGACGTCACCTACGCCGACGTCGGCGGACTCGACGACCAGATCGAGGCCATCACCGAGCAATTCGATGG